>NZ_JBYZMO010000001.1:0-1475897 GCF_058216335.1 Rhodoferax sp. SPJ21 | reverse complement strand
GTGCGGGTTCCCGTGTGAAAGTAGGTCATCGTCAGGCTATTACAGCAAGAAACGCCCAGTCAGCTGACTGGGCGTTTTCTTTAGTGCTCACAAGCAAGCACTAAAGAAAACGGAAACGTTTTTCGAATGTGCTTTAAAAAGCATGCTAGAATACAAGGCTTCGCTGATCACAGCGAGTCAAGCAAAGCGAAGTAAAAGGCGCTGAGCTGATCCTTAAAAATATACAGCCGATAAGCGTGGGCGTTTGAATGCGATTGCCAAGTTCTTCGGAACTAGTGCGTAGCACTACAAACGCTCATGAAGTAAAAGAAGATGTGAACATCAGAAATGAAGTTTGCGTTAATTCCAATTTATGAGTGGCCTCTGGTGGTAAAAGTCAGAGGCAAAAAATTCAAGATCGAACTATAGAGTTTGATCCTGGCTCAGATTGAACGCTGGCGGCATGCCTTACACATGCAAGTCGAACGGTAACAGGTTAAGCTGACGAGTGGCGAACGGGTGAGTAATATATCGGAACGTGCCCAGTCGTGGGGGATAACGCAGCGAAAGCTGTGCTAATACCGCATACGATCTCTGGATGAAAGCGGGGGACCTTCGGGCCTCGCGCGATTGGAGCGGCCGATATCAGATTAGCTAGTTGGTGGGGTAAAGGCCCACCAAGGCGACGATCTGTAGCTGGTCTGAGAGGACGACCAGCCACACTGGAACTGAGACACGGTCCAGACTCCTACGGGAGGCAGCAGTGGGGAATTTTGGACAATGGGCGCAAGCCTGATCCAGCAATGCCGCGTGCAGGATGAAGGCCTTCGGGTTGTAAACTGCTTTTGTACGGAACGAAACGGTCTGCCCTAATACGGTGGGCTAATGACGGTACCGTAAGAATAAGCACCGGCTAACTACGTGCCAGCAGCCGCGGTAATACGTAGGGTGCGAGCGTTAATCGGAATTACTGGGCGTAAAGCGTGCGCAGGCGGTTATGTAAGACAGATGTGAAATCCCCGGGCTCAACCTGGGACCTGCATTTGTGACTGCATAGCTAGAGTACGGTAGAGGGGGATGGAATTCCGCGTGTAGCAGTGAAATGCGTAGATATGCGGAGGAACACCGATGGCGAAGGCAATCCCCTGGACCTGTACTGACGCTCATGCACGAAAGCGTGGGGAGCAAACAGGATTAGATACCCTGGTAGTCCACGCCCTAAACGATGTCAACTGGTTGTTGGGTCTTCACTGACTCAGTAACGAAGCTAACGCGTGAAGTTGACCGCCTGGGGAGTACGGCCGCAAGGTTGAAACTCAAAGGAATTGACGGGGACCCGCACAAGCGGTGGATGATGTGGTTTAATTCGATGCAACGCGAAAAACCTTACCCACCTTTGACATGTACGGAAGTCGCTAGAGATAGCTTCGTGCTCGAAAGAGAGCCGTAACACAGGTGCTGCATGGCTGTCGTCAGCTCGTGTCGTGAGATGTTGGGTTAAGTCCCGCAACGAGCGCAACCCTTGTCATTAGTTGCTACATTTAGTTGGGCACTCTAGTGAGACTGCCGGTGACAAACCGGAGGAAGGTGGGGATGACGTCAAGTCCTCATGGCCCTTATAGGTGGGGCTACACACGTCATACAATGGCTGGTACAAAGGGTTGCCAACCCGCGAGGGGGAGCTAATCCCATAAAACCAGTCGTAGTCCGGATCGCAGTCTGCAACTCGACTGCGTGAAGTCGGAATCGCTAGTAATCGTGGATCAGAATGTCACGGTGAATACGTTCCCGGGTCTTGTACACACCGCCCGTCACACCATGGGAGCGGGTTCTGCCAGAAGTAGTTAGCCTAACCGTAAGGAGGGCGATTACCACGGCAGGGTTCGTGACTGGGGTGAAGTCGTAACAAGGTAGCCGTATCGGAAGGTGCGGCTGGATCACCTCCTTTCTGGAAACTGCAATCAAATTTGAATGCCCACACTTATCGGTTGTTGGAAGGTTGTCGCTAGGACAATTTTTAAACTGAGTCTAGTATTTAGTTTGAAATGAATCTCAGAGCGACCGGCTTGGGTCTGTAGCTCAGTTGGTTAGAGCACCGTCTTGATAAGGCGGGGGTCGTTGGTTCGAAACCAACCAGACCCACCATCCATTCAACAACACTGCCGTTTTTGTGGGGGTGTAGCTCAGCTGGGAGAGCGGCTGCTTTGCAAGCAGTAGGTAGCGGGTTCGAGTCCTGTCACCTCCACCAATAATTTGGTGCTTATCTATTCAACACCAAAGTAGCTTTTAACGAGGCTACTTTGTTGTTGATCAATATCTATTGATCGATATAAATTGACCGTAAGGTTAATCGGCTGTTCATTAAAAATTCATAGAGTTTAATCAGCGTTGCTAGCGGAAACTGCACATTCGTAAAGGTTTAGTGCAGACCGTGCCGCTAGCGACAATTTTTTGATTGCGTCAAAACGAATATTCAGACTTTGGTTTGAAATTCAAAATTAACGATGAAAGCTCGAAAGAGCTGTAGTTGTTTACGGCATAACGCGATTGGTGAAAGACCAGTCAAACATTCCTTGAAGACAACGGCGGTGTTTCTGAAAAGAGACGTCAAAGTTATAGGGTCAAGTGAATAAGAGCATGTGGTGGATGCCTTGGCAATGATAGGCGACGAAAGACGTGATAGCCTGCGATAAGCTTCGGGGAGCTGGCAAATTAGCTTTGATCCGGAGATTTCTGAATGGGGAAACCCACCCTTAGGGGTATCGCATGATGAATACATAGTCATGCGAGGCGAACCGGGTGAACTGAAACATCTCAGTAGCTCGAGGAAAAGACATCAACCGAGATTCCGAAAGTAGTGGCGAGCGAAATCGGAAAAGCCTGTTAGTGATAGCGCGACTGTTAACGGAATAGCTTGGAAAGGCTAGCCATAGCGGGTGATAGCCCCGTACGTGAAAACAGACGCGTGGTACTAAGTTAACGACAAGTAGGGCGGGACACGAGAAATCCTGTCTGAATATGGGGGGACCATCCTCCAAGGCTAAATACTCATCATTGACCGATAGTGAACTAGTACCGTGAGGGAAAGGCGAAAAGAACCCCGGGAGGGGAGTGAAATAGATCCTGAAACCGCATGCTTACAAAAAGTAGGAGCCTCGTAAGGGGTGACTGCGTACCTTTTGTATAATGGGTCAGCGACTTACATTCAGTGGCAAGCTTAACCGAATAGGGAAGGCGTAGGGAAACCGAGTCCGAATAGGGCGATTCAGTCGCTGGGTGTAGACCCGAAACCAAGTGATCTATCCATGGCCAGGATGAAGGTGCGGTAACACGCACTGGAGGTCCGAACCGACTAGTGTTGCAAAACTAGCGGATGAGCTGTGGATAGGGGTGAAAGGCTAAACAAACTTGGAAATAGCTGGTTCTCTCCGAAAACTATTTAGGTAGTGCCTCAAGTATTACCGTCGGGGGTAGAGCACTGTTTTGGCTAGGGGGTCATGGCGACTTACCAAACCAATGCAAACTCCGAATACCGACGAGTACAGCTTGGGAGACAGAGCACCGGGTGCTAACGTCCGGACTCAAGAGGGAAACAACCCAGACCGCCAGCTAAGGTCCCTAAAATTGGCTAAGTGGGAAACGAAGTGGGAAGGCTAAAACAGTCAGGATGTTGGCTTAGAAGCAGCCATCATTTAAAGAAAGCGTAATAGCTCACTGATCGAGTCGTCCTGCGCGGAAGATGTAACGGGGCTAAGCCAGTTACCGAAGCTGCGGATTTGCAATTTATTGCAAGTGGTAGGAGAGCGTTCTGTAGGCCTGTGAAGGTGGCGGTGTAAACCCTGCTGGAGGTATCAGAAGTGCGAATGCTGACATGAGTAGCGTTAAAGGGGGTGAAAAGCCCCCTCGCCGTAAGCGCAAGGTTTTCTACGCAACGTTCATCGGCGTAGAGTGAGTCGGCCCCTAAGGCGAGGCAGAGATGCGTAGTTGATGGGAAACAGGTCAATATTCCTGTACCGATGTGTAGTGCGATGTGGGGACGGAGAAGGTTAGCTCAGCCAACTGTTGGATATGTTGGTTCAAGCCTGTAGTCGTGCCTGGTAGGTAAATCCGCCGGGCTTAGATGAGGGGTGATAACGAGGCTGCTTGCAGTCGAAGTGAGTGATACCCTGCTTCCAGGAAAAGCCACTAAGCTTCAGCTACACACGACCGTACCGCAAACCGACACTGGTGCGCGAGATGAGTATTCTAAGGCGCTTGAGAGAACTCAGGAGAAGGAACTCGGCAAATTGACACCGTAACTTCGGAAGAAGGTGTGCCTTTAGTAGGTGAAGTCCCTCGCGGATGGAGCCCAATGGGGTTGCAAAAAATCGGTGGCTGCGACTGTTTATTAAAAACACAGCACTCTGCAAACACGAAAGTGGACGTATAGGGTGTGACGCCTGCCCGGTGCTGGAAGATTAAATGATGGGGTGCAAGCTCTTGATTGAAGTCCCAGTAAACGGCGGCCGTAACTATAACGGTCCTAAGGTAGCGAAATTCCTTGTCGGGTAAGTTCCGACCTGCACGAATGGCGTAACGATGGCCACACTGTCTCCTCCTGAGACTCAGCGAAGTTGAAATGTTTGTGATGATGCAATCTCCCCGCGGAAAGACGGAAAGACCCCATGAACCTTTACTGTAGCTTTGTATTGGACTTTGAACAGATCTGTGTAGGATAGGTGGGAGGCTTTGAAGTGCGGTCGCTAGATCGCATGGAGCCAACGTTGAAATACCACCCTGGTGTGTTTGAGGTTCTAACCTAGGTCCATTATCTGGATCGGGGACAGTGCATGGTAGGCAGTTTGACTGGGGCGGTCTCCTCCCAAAGCGTAACGGAGGAGTTCGAAGGTACGCTAGTTACGGTCGGACATCGTGATGATAGTGCAATGGCATAAGCGTGCTTAACTGCGAGACTGACAAGTCGAGCAGATGCGAAAGCAGGACATAGTGATCCGGTGGTTCTGTATGGAAGGGCCATCGCTCAACGGATAAAAGGTACTCTGGGGATAACAGGCTGATACCGCCCAAGAGTTCATATCGACGGCGGTGTTTGGCACCTCGATGTCGGCTCATCTCATCCTGGGGCTGTAGCCGGTCCCAAGGGTATGGCTGTTCGCCATTTAAAGAGGTACGTGAGCTGGGTTTAAAACGTCGTGAGACAGTTTGGTCCCTATCTTCCGTGGGCGCTGCAGATTTGAGGAAGCCTGCTCCTAGTACGAGAGGACCGGAGTGGACACACCTCTGGTGTATCGGTTGTCACGCCAGTGGCATTGCCGAGTAGCTAAGTGTGGAAGAGATAACCGCTGAAAGCATCTAAGCGGGAAACTCGTTTCAAGATGAGATCTGCCGGGGCCTTGAGCCCCCTAAAGAGTCGTTCAAGACCAGGACGTTGATAGGTCAGGTGTGGAAGCGCAGTAATGCGTTAAGCTAACTGATACTAATTGCTCGTGCGGCTTGACCCTATAACTTTGATCCATGCAAGTGGTATCAGGGAATAGTTATGCCAAGTGACGCTTTCAAAAACATATCCGGTGCGATGCCGGAGCTGATTAAATCTCTATGAATTCGTTGCCCTGACTGATGTCAGGGTGGCAACAAGTTATGCCTGATGACCATAGCGAGGTGGTACCACTCCTTCCCATCCCGAACAGGACAGTGAAACGCCTCTGCGCCGATGATAGTGCGGGTTCCCGTGTGAAAGTAGGTCATCGTCAGGCTATTACAGCAAGAAACGCCCAGTCAGCTGACTGGGCGTTTTCTTTAGTGCTCACAAGCAAGCACTAAAGAAAACGGAAACGTTTGCGGCAAACATACCTTGGTGAAGTGTTGCGGTAGGTCGCTAGGAGTATGGGCAGCAGAAGATTCTAAGCAAACGCCAATCGCCCTCCCTTCGGCGGGTAGCGAGGTAGTTTGTGGTTGGCTCGTGCCTCACAGCGGGTCTTTACGGCACGTTTGAAGTTACTAAACCACGCGTAGAAGTCTGTGTGGGCACTTTCCAGTCCATTTCCGACCTCACCCGGCCTGCAAGGCCCCTATCCTAGGCAGATTCAGCGCCATGCACACGAGCTTGAACTAGGCTTTTGCTTTCTCCAAAGTAAGCGCGCGGCAAACTCTTCTTGACCATATATTGCGGTCACAGGCTAAGTCTGCGGCTGCCAGCGATGCGGCAGCAGCTCATGTATCAAGCTGGCCCGCTGGGTTGGCAGGCGCATCAGCACATCTTTAAGATATGCGTACGAGTCATGCCCATTGACCCGAGCACTTTGAATCAGGCTTATCAGAGCGGCACCGCGTTGGCCGGCCCGAAGCGAGCCGTAAGCACGCGGTGAACCCATCTTGATTTGACCCTACCCCTCTCGCACAACGTGTGCACGTAACCATCGCGCACACGATGCTCAAAGACTCAGACACTGCGAGAGACACGGCCGGGCGCACCCATCGAACCTAGACACCAGCCTTCAAGGCGGAGCTGATCGCTGCCTGCCTGCAACCCGGGACGTCCATCGCTGCATTGGCCGGCCGCCATGGCATGAACGCCAACGTGCTGCATCGCTGGCTCAAGGAGCACGCGCGCACTGGCTGCCACCAATCTCTCGAGATACACGCGGACTGTGCGGTTGAGCCTGCGCCTGCGGCTCCAGCATTCATCCCGTTGCGACGGCCCGCTGCAATGCCCGAACCTGTGCCGCCTGAGATCAAGGTGGAACTCCGCAAGAGCACGCTGTCCATGGCTGTCACCTGGCCCATCCACGCAGCGGCCGAGTTTGCGCGCTGGGTCAGCGTAAGCGCATCGAGTTGGTCGCGTTGAAGACATTGCTGCACCGTGCCGCCTGGTGAGAGCCAATGGAAGCGGCCTTGGTGCCGCCGGTGTACGGCCAGCCAGATGCCCATACCGTCGTGCACCAACACCTTCAAACGTGTGCCGGGCTTGTTGCCAAACAGGTAGGCTGTATGCGGGTGTGCCGCACCTGATGCCACCACCACGCCCGCCAGAGTCGTCTCGTTGCCCGCGCGCATGTCCATGGGCGTGATGGCCAGCCACACAGCATTGATGCGAATCAGTTGAGCACCGCCACAGCCCACTGTGCAAAGCGGGCGAAATCGGCCGCTGCATGTATCGGCCAGGTGACGGTCGCGGACAGCGCCCCCTTGCGCAGATCGACCTTAAACTCGGTCGCAATGGCCTCGGGTGTGATGCCGGGTAGGCGCAGGGCAATGAACTCTGGCACAGAGGGTGACGTGTCAGTCGTGTCAATCGTGCTGAGCAGCTGCGGCGCGACGGGCTGGCGGCAGCCTGTGCGTGCATGGTCCTTGAGCCTGCGGTGCAGCACATTGGCGTTCATGCCATAGCTGCTGGCCAAGGCCGCGATGGAGAGCCCAGGTTCCAGGCCGGCGGCAACCAGTTCTGCCTTGAAGGCCAGTGTGTTGGTTCGGTGGGTGCGCCAGGCTAGATGCCCTGTTGCTGTGCCGCCGCCTTCTGCACTTCTTCCCATTGGTGTTTGGGAATATGGCCTGTCAGGCGTTCGAGCACCATATCCATGACTTCGTCGCTCACTGCATGTGCCAGGAAGGGGATGACGTCTGCCGTAAGGTCGCCGCCCAGTCCCACCAGGCGCTCTGCGGCGGCTACGCAGTGGCCATAGTGGATGACGGGGTCCGCCTTGCCGTGGATGAAATGCAGCGTGGTTTTCTCGGGCGCGCTGAGGGGTAGCTGCGCATAGCGGCCGGATAGCACGATGATGCGGGCAGCCAACGCGGGTTCGACCTGTGCGGCCTCCAGCGCCATGGTGGCACCTTGTGCAAAGCCAAAGATGGCGGTGGCGGCGGGCTCTACGCCACTCTGGGCTTGCCAGTAGCGCAAGTTGTGCACAAAGGCGGGCACGGCCTGTGCCACGCGTGCGGTGCGCTGGTCGTCATCGATGTCCTGCGTCGGGTACCACTGGCCGCCCGCTTCTGCGTCCGCAGGCTGGGGCTCAGCCCCGTCGTAGCGGTACGGCGCCTGCACGCTGACGATGAAGGCATGGGGGAAATGCGTGGCCAGGCGCCGCCCCAGGGGTTCCATGTGCCGCGCACTGCTGCCCTCGCCGTGGTGTAACACCATGAGTTGCTGGGCCTGCAGGGCAGGTTGCTGGATGACGATGGAGTCTGACAAGAAGAGTCCTTTTGGAAGAAGCTGTGCATTTTCTGCGGCAATGGCCCTGAAGAAGGCGATGAAGTCCCTTTTCAGCCCTATTTCAGAGCCATGGCCGTATGCGCAAGCTCAGCCCAAGTGCTTACCAAAGAAGTGCAGTGCCCGGTCCCAGGCCTGCTGGGCCCACACGGGGTCGTACTGCGTGGCCGCAATGCGGCCGGGGCCGATGGCTTCTTCGTTGGCGAAGGCGTGGTGGGCCAGGTAGCGGTGGAACTCGAAGCTGACGTCTGCGGCCTTGAGCTTGTCTTCCAGCGCGGCCACGGTGTCGATCTTGAAGAACTCGTCTTGCGTGGCCCAGTGGCCTTGCAGGGGGATCTTGATTTTGCTGGCGTCGATGTATTCCAGCGGTGGGCAGCCGTACCAGACGACGGCGGCGTCCAGCTCAGGCGCCTGGGCGGCCAGCAAGGTGAGGGCGCCGCCCATGCAGAAGCCGGTCAGGCCCAGCTTGGGGGCGCGGGCCTTCATGAACTGCAGCGCACCGCGGATGTCCTGGCTGGCGGCGTCGCCGAAGTCCAGGCCGGTCATCAGGTGGTGGGCTTCCTCCTGCTCCACGGTGGCTTTGCCACGGTACAGGTCGGGCACCAGGGCCTGGAAGCCGGCCGAGGCCAGGCGGTCGGCCACGCCCTTGATCTGGTCGTTCAGTCCCCACCATTCCTGGATAACGACGATAGCCGGGGCATTGCTGGCGGCCGGCTCGGCCAGATAGCCCTGCACGGTTTTGCCGTCGGGGCGTGCGTAGTTGACGAGGGTTCCCATCTTTGCTCCTTGTTGTTGAGAGGGTAAGAACGCGTTCTAAGCGCGGTATTGTGGTCAGAACGTGTGGCCGAGGCTGGCGTGGGGGGATTCGCCGGTATGCCGCTAACATCATTCGCTTGTATTTCTGCATGACAAAAAAGGATCCCACCATGGTGTTTGCCAATACAAAAAACACGTTGCGCCAGCTGGCCACCAGGCTGCTATCCGCGCTGGCAGCGGGCGCGGCGGCATTTGCGTGCGGCAGCGCTGGGGCGATGGCGCTGGCAAGCCATGGAAACACCATCATCTTGTCGGGCCCGGTCACGGGCGGGGAGCTGGCCATGGTGAAGGACGCTTTTGCGGCCAACCCCAAGATTGACCTGGTGGTGCTGCGCAACTCGCATGGCGGCGACGCGTGGACGGGCTACCGGGTGGGTGATTTGTTGCGCGATGCAGGTGTGACCACGGCCGTGTCGGGCTACTGCATTTCCTCGTGTTCGCGCATGTTCTTGGGCGGTAAGCAGCGCGTGTTTACCAACGACTACCCGGCCGACCGCACCTATGTGGGCTTCCACGGGCACTACAACGCCCAGGGCAACCTGGACCCGCAGTCGGTCAGCCAAGGCGGCCTATACAACTGGATATTGAGTCACTCGGACGGCAAGGCCGACCCTGACCTGGTGCGGCGCTGGATTGCCATTCCCAAGAACAAGGGTGCGGCCAACTTCTTCCACCCCGACGTAGCCGCCGCACTGGGCCACAGCGTCTTTTTTTGCGATGGGCTGCAGGCGCAAAAGGTCACCAGCTGCGAGGCACTGGGCACCAATGCGCTGGAGCGCGGCGTGATCACCGACGAGCGCCGCATCGCCAGCCCCGATCAAGACACCCTGCCTGATAAGCAGCGCGCGCGTCAGTTCCCCGCCAGCGGCTATGCCGCACTGGACGACACGCAAAAGCTGCCCCTGGATGCGCCAGCGGGCCTGGAGCAATACCAGCGCTACCTGCAGTCGTCGCTGCCGCGCGCGTTTGCGGTGGCGCCCACCCGCAAGCACTGGGCCTGGGTAGGGGGCGGCGCGGACGATGTGAATGCGCAAGCCCTGAAGCGCTGCGAGGAGCGGGCCCAGCAGGCTTGCGTGCTGTACAGCGTGGACGACAGCGTGGTCTACAAATAAGGGTGCCGCAGGCTGGCACTGGTAGTGAAATTCTGTTGAAAGGAATGAGCGATGTTTAGCCATGTGATGGTGGGTGTGCGGGACCTGGAGGCTTCCAAGACCTTTTACGACGCGGTGCTGGGGGCGCTGGGCATTGGTCCGGCCTATCTGCACAAAGGCCGCTACTTTTACCGCAGCCCCACCGGCCTGTTCGGCATTACCTTGCCCATCAACGGCGAGCCCGCCACGCATGGCAATGGCAGCACCATCGGCTTCAGCATGGCCTCGCCCGAACAGGCCGATGCCTTTCATGCCGCCGGCGTGGCACATGGCGGCAGCAGCTGCGAAGACCCACCCGGCTGGCGCCAGGGCGCGGCGGGCCCGCTGTACCTGGCCTACCTGCGCGACCCGGACGGCAACAAGATCTGCGCGATGCACCGACCGGCTGTGTGATTTGCTAGTGTTTTGGTAGCTGCTGGCGCAGGTTTTACCTGCGCTGAAGGCTGATTTTCTATAAATCTGGCCTGGTGGCGAATGTGCTGTAGCGCTGTGGGCGGCTACATCCAGTCCACGCCGTAGTGGTTGTACACCGTGCGCCCATATGCGTCCGAATAGTCCGGGATTTCGCCGGAGGCGTAACGCGGGGCACCTTCGAGCTGCGATTTGTCCACTGGCACAACATAGCCCTCGCGCTGGGTGTCGTACTTGAGCATGCTCCAAGGCAGCGGGAACCGGTCTGTGCCCATGCCCAGAAAGCCGCCGAACTCCAGCACTGCGTAACGCACCGTCCCGGATTGCCGGTCGATCATCAGGTTGTCGATGGAGCCGAGCTTGTCGCCATTGCCGTTGTAGACCGCACTGCCTTCAACCTTGTCCGAAGAAATAACGTGGCTACCAATCATCTTGAATCTCCTTCAGGTACAGCCAGCCAACAAAGTGTGGGCGGGTCTGAAGAATGGTTATCCGCCGTTCGGCTTGCGGCGGCCAGCGGTGCGCAGGCTGAACCCGCGTAGGACCATGCGCTTTGCGCCTGGCGGCACTACTTTGGGGGCGGCGCGGGGCGCGTACATGTATTAACAGTGCTTGTCCTACCCGGATGGGGCCATTGCGCCCGCAAGGCTGGCGGCCAGGGCGGCGCACCATGCAATAGCGAGAGGGGCTGGGTCGATTGCCGACCGGCCTCCCAGCGCCTTCGTAGTTCGTGACGCGACAGATTCCCCTGAACCCAGCCTTGCCTAAGCATTCCTTTCGCATATTGGGAGGGCATCAAGCCGTGGCGAGCTCTTTCACCCCCATCGATAGTGGAGCCCACACCATGGCAACCCAATTGAAAGTACCGCCCCGCGCCGCAACCAAGCAGCGCGCAACCCTGCCCAAGGCTGACACGGGGGCGATCCGCAAAGGCCCAGGGGGTGAGCTGCACCAGGCCGTGGCCGACAGCCACCCGGTGCTGACCACCAACCAGGGCACGCCGATTTCCGATAACCAGAACTCGCTGCGCGCCCACCCCACCGGCCCCACCTTGCTGGAGGACTTCATCCTCCGCGAGAAGATCACCCACTTCGACCATGAGCGCATCCCCGAGCGGGTGGTGCACGCGCGCGGCACGGCGGCGCATGGCTACTTTGAGCTGACGCAGTCGCTGGCCGACTACACCACGGCCAAGATCCTGACCGAGGTGGGCGAGCGCACGCCGCTGTTCACCCGCATATCCACGGTGGCGGGCGGCGCCGGCTCGGCGGATACGCCGCGCGATGCGCGTGGCTTTGCGGTCAAGTTCTATACCAAAGAGGGCAACTGGGACCTGGTGGGTAACAACATCCCGGTGTTCTTCATCCAGGACGCCATCAAGTTCCCGGACCTGGTCCATGCCATAAAGATGGAGCCCGACCGGGGCTTTCCGCAATCGGCCACGGCCCATGACACCTTCTGGGACTACATCTCTCTGACGCCCGAGTCCATGCACATGGTGATGTGGATCATGTCGGACCGCACCTTGCCGCGCTCCCTGCGCATGATTGAAGGGTTTGGCATCCACAGCTTTCGCCTGGTCAATGCAGCCGGCGCATCGACCTTCGTGAAGTTCCACTGGCGGCCCAAGCTGGGCCTGCAATCGACGATCTGGGACGAGACCGTGAAGCTGGCGGGCGCAGACCCGGACTTTCACCGCCGCGATCTGTTCGAGGCCATCCAGGCCGGCGCATTCCCGGAGTGGGAGTTCGCGGTGCAACTCTTCACCGAGGAAGAGGCGGCCGCCTTTCCGTTCGACCATCTGGACGCCACCAAGCTGATCCCCGAGGAGCTGGTGCCTTTGAGGGTGATTGGCCGCATGGTGCTCGACCGCTGGCCCGACAACTTCTTTGCGGAGACGGAGCAGGTGGCGTTTTGCCCGTCCCATCTGGTGCCCGGCATCGACTTTTCGAACGACCCGCTGCTGCAGGGGAGGCTGTTTTCCTACCTCGATACCCAGCTTTCGCGCCTGGGGTCGCCGAACTTCCACCAGCTGCCGATCAATGCGCCCCAATGCCCGTTTGCCAACCAGCAACGCGACGGCCATATGCGCATGCAACAGCCGGCGGGCCGTGTAGCCTATGAACCCAGCTCGCTGGCGGCAGATGCGCCGCGCGAGACCCCGCGCGGCTTCCGCTCGTTTGCGGCCACCGAGGCCGGCCAGCGTGGGCGGGTGCGCGCCGACAGCTTTGCCGACCACTACAGCCAGGCGCGCATGTTCTTTCGCAGCCAGACGCAGCCCGAGCAAGCCCATATCGCGTCGGCCCTGGTGTTTGAGCTGTCCAAGGTGCAGGCGCCGCCTGTGCGCGAGGCCATGGTGGGCCATCTGCTGCACATCGATGGAGACCTGGCCCAGCGCGTGGCCACCGGCCTGGGCATGCAGGCCTTGCCAGCGGCACCCGAGGCGGCGGCTGCGGTGTTGGACATGGCGGCTTCGCCAGCGCTGCAAATCATTGGCAAGATGAAAAGCACCCTGGAGGGCCGCTGTGTGGCGGTGCTGGTCCACGACGGGTCGGATGCCAAGGCCCTGGCCGCGATCTCGGCCGCCGTTCTGGGGGCGGGAGCTTCCGTCAAGATCGTTGCGCCGCGCATGGGCACAGTGGCGCTATCGGACGGCAGCCGTGTGCCGGTGGACGGGCAACTGGCCGGTACGCCGTCGGTACTGTTTGACGCGGTGGCGGTGCTGCTCTCGGCGGAGAGCGGCGCAGCGCTGGCCCGCGAGGCGGCGGCCGTCGACTTTGTGCGCGATGCCTTCGGCCATTTGAAGGCCATCAGCTTCGATGCGGGCGGGCAGTTTCTGCTCCAGAGGGCCGGGGTCGAGCCTGACGCGGCGGTGGTTGCTGCGTCGGATACAACGGGGTTCATCCGCCATGCCAAAACCCGGCAATGGGAGCGCGAGCCCGGGGTGCGAACGCTGGCCTAGCGCCGCTGTGTGCCGATGACAGCCGATGGCCCTGGCCGGTACTGGGTGCTGCACCTGCAATGGCAGAGCGGCACGGGCCGCACAATACAGGCCCTTTGCTCGCCGTTCCATCGATTTCCATGCCCCTCGCCACGCCCCATGCGCCCCACGCCGTCTCCCGCCTGCGCAGCTCCCGCTTAGCGCGCAGCGCCAAGCCTTTTCTGGCGCGGGGCGGCTCCAAGGTGGAGCGCTGCACCGGCTGCCGTCTGGCGCCCAGCCACTGCATGTGCGCGCTGCGCCCGGTGGTGCCCAAGCATCCGAACCAGGCCGGGGTGTGCCTGCTGATGGCCGACATCGAGCCACTCAAGCCCAGCAACACCGGCTGGCTGATCGCCGATGTGGTGGCCGATACCTGGGCCTTTGGCTGGGCCCGCACCGAAGTCGATCCGGCATTGCTGACGCTGCTGGCCGACCCGCAGTGGCAGCCCTACCTGGTGTTCCCCGGTGAGTTTGTGGCGCCCGAGCGGGTGGTGACGGACCTGCTGCCGGTGGACGATACAGCCCCGGCCAAGCGCCCTCTGTTCGTGCTGCTGGACGCCACCTGGCCCGAGGCGCGCAAGATGTTCCGCAAAAGCCCCTACCTGGACAAGCTGCCGGTGCTGAGCCTGCAGGCCGACCGCATCTCGCGCTACAAGCTGCGCCGCTCGCGCCGCGACGACCACTTCTGCACCTCCGAGGTGGCTGGCCTGTGCCTGGAGCTGGCCGGCGAGCTGCACGCCGCGCAGACGCTGGAGGCGTATCTGGACGTCTTCACCCACCGCTATCTGCAAGCCAAACAGCAGCAGCCCTTTGACGCGGACAACGCGGCGCACCAGCAGCTGCAGGGGCTGCGGCTGGAGTGAGATTGCTATGTTTTGCGTAGCTGCTGGCGCAGTATTTACCTGCGCTGTGGGCTCTTTGGGCATGGATTTTGGACGTTCTTTCAGTTCCGTCTGCGCGCTGAATAGCCCTGTACCTCGCAGGTTCACAAGGCGTCTATAAACTTCGCGGCTTCCCCTTTTTGGAGCCGCCCCATGTTGTTGATGACACGCCGCACTGCGGCCTTTGCCCTGTGTATGGCCGCCAACCTGGCTTTTGCGCAAGCCGCTCCAGCCCCGACCGTGCGTGTGCGCGGCACGGTGCAAAGCGTGGCGCCTGGCCTGTTGACGGTGAAAGACCGCAGCGGCGAGGTGGTGGACCTGGTGATGCCCGAGAAGACGCCGGTGTCCGAGGTGTTCCCCATGGCCATGTCGGACATCAAGCCCGGCAGCTTCATCGGCACGGCAGCCATGCCGCAGGCCGACGGCAGCGAGCGCGCCATCGCGGTGATGGTGTTCCCCGAATCGGCGCGCGGCCTGGGCGAGGGCCACCGGCCTTTCGACATGCTGCCGCAAAGCACCATGACGAATGCCACCGTGGCCGACGTGGTGGCCGCACCCAAGGGCCGCACCATGCAGCTGAAATACAAGGACGGCGCACGCGACATCGTGGTGCCGGAAGACGCGCCAGTGGTCAGCTTCAAGCCCGGCGACAGCAGCCTGCTGGTGCCCGGCGCCAGCGTGTCCCTGTCGGCCCAGCTGCTGAACGACAAGCCCACCGTCACGCGCATCAGCGCCGGGCGCAACGGCTTCCAGCTGCCGTATTGATTTGCTATTAAATGGATAGCTTCTGGCGTAGTTTCTACCTGCGCTAGGAGTGTTTTTGGCTTATTTTTTAGGATGTGTCCATGACCGATCTTTCCGCCTTTCCCATCACCCGCAAATGGCCCGCCCAGCACCCCGAGCGGCTGCAGCTGTATTCGCTGCCCACGCCCAACGGCGTGAAGGCGTCTATCGCGCTAGAGGAAATCGGTCTGCCTTACGAGGTGCACCTGGTGAGCTTTGAGAAAAACGACCAGATGTCGCCCGAATTCCTCTCGCTGAACCCGAACAACAAGATCCCCGCCATCCTGGACCCCAACGGCCCGGGCGGCCAGCCGCTGGCCCTGTTCGAGTCGGGCGCCATCTTGCTCTACCTGGCCGACAAGACCGGCCAGCTGATCCCGCAGGACGCCGCGCGGCGCTACGAATGCATCCAGTGGCTGATGTTCCAGATGGGCGGCATCGGCCCCATGTTTGGCCAGGTCGGCTTCTTCCACAAGTTTGCCGGCAAGGACTATGAAGACAAGCGCCCGCGTGACCGCTACTTGGCCGAGAGCAAGCGCCTGCTAGCCGTGCTGGACCAGCGCCTGCAGGGCCGTGACTGGATCATGGGCGATCTGTTCACCATTGCCGACATTGCCATCTTCCCCTGGGTCCGCGGTCTGGTGGGGTTTTATGGTGCGGGCGATTTGGTGGGCTTCTCTGACTTTGCCAATGTGCAGCGCGTATTGGCCGCGTTTGTGGACCGCCCCGCCGTCGCCAAGGGCCTGAACATACCGCCGCGCGGTTAACGTCAACTTTTCTTTTGCTCCTGTTTGTATAGCTGCTGACGCAGGTATTGCCTGCGCCAGAGGCCGATGGGGCTTGGGGGCTGTAGGACATGTCCCACACGGCAGCGGGCGTCTGGCTGCTGTGGGCCGAGGGGGGCGCAGGCGCACACTTGTCGCTGGCGAGTTCGAGCGGGTCGAGGTCGTGCACACGTTCTTTATGACCAGGCCGCCCCATGCATATCCAGATCGGGTTCGACATCGAACTCACCATCACCTCGCCCATGGCGTTCATTTACCTGTTGCATGTGCACCCCTCGCGCAGCGGCGACCTGTGGGCTCCGCAGCAGATCCAGGTAGGGCCGGGCCTGGTGCCTGAAGAGTATTACGACGCCTTTGGCAACCGCTGTGGCCGCGTGAATGCACCCGTGGGCGTGGGCCAGGTGCGCTTTACCAGCCAGGCCGTGGTACGCGACCATGGCCTGCCCGACGAGATCAACCTGGGTGCCTGGCAGCACGACCCCACCGAACTGCCCACCGCCACCCTGCAATTCCTGCTGCCCAGCCGCTACTGTGAGGTGGACAGTGAGCTGCTGCAGTTCGCCTGGAACCAGTTTGGCCATACGCTGCTGGGCTGGGCCCGGGTGCAGGCCATTTGCGACTTTGTGCACAACCACATCCGCTTCGACTACATGGCGGCCCGCGCCACCCGCACGGCGGTGGAGGGCTTTCGCGAAGGCACCGGCGTGTGCCGCGACTACACCCACCTGGCCATCACCCTGTGCCGCTGCATGAACATACCCGCGCGCTATTGCACCGGTTACCTGGGTGATATCGGCATACCGCCGGTGCGCTACCCGATGGATTTCAGCGCCTGGTTCGAGGTCTACCTGGGTGACCGCTGGTACACCTTTGACGCGCGCCACAACACGCCGCGCATCGGCCGGGTGGTCATGGCCCGTGGCCGCGACGCGGGCGACGTGCCCATCACCATGGCCTTCGGCGAGAACACCCTGAGCCGTTTCGACGTGACCACCTACGAGGTGGACGAGTGGGGCAACCCGGTAGAGCTCTTGGGCCTTTAAGCCAGCAGATATTCGCGCGCCATGGCACGGGCGCGGTGCAGGCGGCTTTTGACGGCGGCCGTGGTCAGCTGCAGCTGGGCGGCGATCTCGGCGATCGACATTTCCTCGAAGTCGCGCAGCAGGATCACTTCGCGGTAAGTCGCGGGCAGCGACTGCAACGCGGACGCCAGGTCCAGCTGCAGGTCGGCGCTGGAGTGGCGGGCCATCCATTGCTCGACCGCCGCTTCGTCATACGGGTCGTAGCGGAACGCCAGCCGGCCCAGTCGCCGGCATTCGCGCTTGACGATCTGCAGCAGCCAGCCCGAAAAAGCCGCCAGCGTGCGCACGGCCTGGAGCTTGCGCGCCAGCACCCACAGCGCCTCTTGCACCGCATCGTCCACGTCGCTGATCAGGCAGTGGCGCTGTGCGTAGCGGCGGATGTCGGGGTGGCAGGCGCGCAGCAAGGCCGCCAGTGCGTCCCGGTCGCCCGCGTGCGCGGCCTGCAGCAGTGGGCTTTCGTGCGGTATGGCGGCCATGGGGGTCAGTCCCTCGGGCCCAGCCGCCGACCGAACATCGCGCACATCGGGCAAAAGCCCACCAGGCCCGACATCGCGATACCCACGGCAGCTGCCGCTACAAGCCAGCCCAAAGGGCCGGGCAGGCTGAACACCGCATACCCCGCCGCACCCACGCCCGCCAGCACGCGCGCTGCGCGCTCCCAGCCGGGCACATTCTTCACATAAAAAGCCGCCATGGTTTCCACCTTCTCCAGATTCCGGGAACATTCCCACTTACCAAGAGGTGCGTGCCGGGCATTTGGATTCGCGGCTGTGCAAATATTGTGGGTCAGGCGCTGGCACCGGGCGTACGTTGGGTCTGCACGCGCTTCTGTATTGATAGCGTATTGCGCATATCGTATCTGCGCCAGAGCTTGTTTTTATGTGTAAAAGTGGCGCCGGTAGCCGCCCAGGGCGGAACTCTGGCCGGCTGCATGAACCCGACACAGGCTAGGAGATTTATGCAACGTAGAAACGTGTTGGTGGCCGGCGCCCGTTGGGCGCTACTGGGGGCGGGCGTGTTGGCCGTGGACGCAGCGCGGGCGCAGCCCAGCTATACCGTGTCGGCCCAGGTGCTGCAGCAGACGCTGGCCCAGCGCTTTCCAATGCGCTACCCGGTGCAGGGCCTGCTGAACCTGGATGTGCAAACCCCGCTGCTGCGCTTATTGCCCGCGCAGAACCGGCTAGGCGCTGCCATGCAGCTTCAGGCCACCGGCCCGGTGCTGGGGCGCAGCTACAGCGGCAGCTTTGATGTGGACTTTGCGCTGCGCTACGAGGCCAGCGACCAGACCATACGTGCCTACCAGCTGCATTTCCAGAACCTGCAGTTTCCCGAATTGCCGCCGGAGCTGCAGGTGATGCTGAGCAGCATGGGCCCGGCGCTGTCCAAGCAGTCGCTGCAGGAGGTGGTGCTGCACACCCTGCGCCCGCAAGACCTGGCCCTGGCCGACACCATGGGCCTGCAGCCGGGCAGCATTACCGTGACTGACAAGGGCTTGGTGATCGGCTTTGTGAACAAGCCGACCTGATCTTTAAACCGGCGTAGGTGCAGCCAGGCGCTGCGCTAATGCGGAAGGGCGCTGGCTTAAAAACCGGCGCAGCAACTCCGGGTAGTCACAGCCCACGGCCCCTGCCACCGACGGCCGGGCGGCCAGGGCTTGCCGCCAGGCGCGCAGCTTGGGCGCGCTGGCAAAAAAGCCGAAGTCGCCCAGGCCGTCAAACACATCGAAGTAGCGGAACACCGGGCCAAAGACCGCATCCACCATCGAAAAGCGCGGGCCCGCAAAGTAGGGGCCGTCCTGCAAGGCGGCTTCCAGCTGCGCCAACTGGGCGTGCAGCTCGGCGGCCTTGCGCTGCAGCGCAGCGTCGTCAGGCGCGTTGTAGAAGCCGGCAATGGTGTTCAGCATGGCCGAGCCGAATTCCACCCAGGCGCGGTGGCGGGCGCGCTGCAGCGCGTCCTCGGGGTGCAGGCGTGGTGCGGTGGTGTCGTCCAGGTATTCGCAGATCACAGCCGACTCGAAGATGGCCTGGCCGTCCACCTGCAGCACCGGCGTCTTGCCCAGCGGCGAGATTTGCAAAAACCAGTCGGGCTTGTGGGCCAGGTCGATGTGGATGCGTTCAAAGGGCAGGTTCTTCTCTGCCAGCACGATGGCGGCACGTTGCACATAGGGGCAGAGTGGGTGGCTGATGAGGGTGGGCATGGCGTGGGCCTGTTGCGTGGAGATGCCCAGACTGTAGGATTGCATCAGCACAATGAAAATAGGCAGGCCTACAAACCATGCATGCAAAAACGCAATACAAACTGAGCGCGGCCGATGTGGAAACCGTGCTGGCCCTGGTGCGTGCCGGCACGCTGGCGGGCGCCGGTGAGCGGCTGGCGGTGGATGCGTCCACCGTGTTCCGCAGCATCCAGCGCCTGGAGAAGGGCCTGGGCCAGCGCCTGTTCGAGCGCTCGCGCATCGGCTACCAGCCGCTGGAACTGGCGCAGGAGCTGGCCAGCCGTGGCGAGCAGATGGAGGCCCAGTTGGAGGCCGCACGCTCGGCAGCACAGGCCTTGCCCGAGCAGGTCGCGGGCACGGTGCGCATCACCAGCACCGACACCATCTTGCATGCGCTGGTGGCGCCGGCTTTGCAGGCTTTGCACGCCCAGCACCCGCTGCTGGCCTATGAGCTGCATGCGGGCAATGAACTGGCCAGCTTGACGCGGCGCGACGCCGACATCGCGGTGCGCGCAACCCAGCGGCCGCCGCCGCATCTGGTGGGCAAGCACATAGGCCCAATCCGCGTGGCACTGTTCGCTGGTTTGCACAGTGGTATTGAACGGTTCGATGCAGATTCGGCGGCCCTACCCCGGTGGGTGGCGCCCGATGAAGGACTTCCCGAGCACCCGTCTGTGGTCTGGCGCAAAAAGCATTTTCCCAAGGTGGCGCCTGCGTACCGGGTCAACAGCATCCTGACCGTGGCCGAGCTGGTCGCCCAAGGCTTGGGCATAGGCGTGCTGCCCCTGTTTCTAGCGCAGCGCCGCAATGACCTGCGCCAGCTCAGCGATGCGCTGGACGAAGCCCAGACCGAGCTCTGGCTGCTGACGCACACCGAGTCCCGCCACCTGCGGCGGGTGCATGCGGTGTACAGCCATTTGGCGCAGCACCTGGCACTGGTGTAGCGCTGCGCCGTTAGAAGCTGGGGTTTACTTCTTCATGGCGTCGGTCGCCATGCCGTCCTTCATCATGGTGTCGTCTTTCTTCATCATGTCGTCCTTTTTCATGGTGTCTTTTTTCGCCATGGCGTGCTTCTTGGCCATGGGCTTTTTCATCTCATCTTTCTTCATCATGCTGTCCTGGGCCATGCCGTCCTTCTTCATCATGTCGTCTTTCTTCATGGTGTCTTCGGCCATGGCACCGGCGGTGGCCATCAGCAGGCAGGCGGAGATCAGGGTGGCGGAGAATTTGTTCATGGTGGTTCCTGTGGGGTAAGTGCAGGCGCTGCAGCGGGGTGCGGCAGCTGTCTGTAAGCTTTAGTCTGGTGAGCGGCGCAAACCTTACACAGCGCTTCAATTTATTTGCTCGCCAGAGCCGGGTGTAAGGATCTGGCACCCGGGCCGACCAAGGGGCAATGAACCCTGTGAACCCTGTGAACCCTGTGAACCTTGTGAACCTTGCGCTCCGCAGCGACTCAGACCTCTATATGAAGGACATGCCATGACACGCACCAGCACACCATCCACGCCCCCTTCCCGTTTCGCCGTCAGCAAGGCCAATCTGTTGCTCATGGCCGGTGCCGTCGTGATGGCAGCGATGTACTGGAGCCCGAACGCCGTGGCCGAAAAGGCGGTCAGCATTCCGCCGCCCTCGGCGCAGGCGCAGGCGCTGGCGGGCGTGGCGCCGGCCAGCCAGGCGAGTGAAACCGTGGTGTTTGCCGGGGGCTGCTTCTGGGGCATACAGGCGGTGTTCCAGCACACCAACGGTGTGCTGGAGGCAGTGTCTGGCTATGCCGGCGGTAAGCCGTCCGATGCACGCTACGAGACCGTCAGCGGTGGCGGCACCGGCCATGCGGAGGCGGTGCAGGTGCGCTTCGACCCCAAGCAGGTGAGCTACGCGCAGCTGCTGCAAATCTATTTCTCGGTGGCGCACGACCCCACGCAAATGAACCGCCAGTACCCCGACGTGGGCACGCAGTACCGGTCCGCGCTGTTCTACACCAGCCCCGGCCAGAAGGCCGTGGCCGAGCGCTACATCGCCGAGCTGGATGCGGCCAAGGTTTTCCCCAGCAAGATCGTCACCCAGCTCAGCCCGCTGCAGGGCTTTTACCCGGCCGAGAAGTACCACCAGAACTACGCGACGCTGCACCCCACGGCGTCTTACATCGCGCAGTTTGACCTGCCGAAGATTGTCAACCTGAAGAGCCTGCTGCCGGCGGTATACCGTGAGCAGCCGGTGCTGGTGGCGAACTAGGCGGCAATCTGCAACGTGGTTGACTTTGCTACCCGCGCCCCAACATAAGTCTTTTTGCAAAGAAAGCCCCGCCATGTCAGCCAGCCACCCCGTTCTGCAAGTCAAACCGCTCGGTTTCCCCTGGGAAACCATGGACCCGTTCCTCTTCTGCGCCTACCACGACGATGCCTATCCTGAGGCGAATGGCGAGCTGGGCCCGGCGGCGTCGTTGGCGGGACGGTCCATAGGCCAGGACTTCAGCCGCAAGGACGGCTGGAGCATGTACCACGGCGACAGCGTGCCCGGCTTTCCGCCGCACCCGCACCGGGGTTTCGAGACCGTGACCGTGGTGCGCAAGGGCTTGGTGGACCACGCGGATTCGCTGGGTGCCAGCGCCCGCTACGGCGCTGGTGACGTGCAGTGGCTGACCACCGGCGCCGGCATCGTGCATGCCGAGATGTTCCCGCTGCTGGACCCGGCCCAAGCCAACCCGCTGGAGTTGTTCCAGATCTGGCTGAACCTGCCCGCGCGCAACAAGATGGTGGCGCCGCACTTCACCATGTTCTGGCAGCAGGATGTGCCGGTGTACACGCACACCGATGCCGAAGGCCGCCGCACCCAGGTGCAGATTACCGCTGGCCAATTGGGCGATGTGCAGCCGCTGGCACCGCCGCCCGATTCCTTCGCTGCCCAGGCCGATGCCGATGTGGCCATCTGGACCATCACGCTGGAGCCCGGCGCGCGCTGGACCCTGCCCGCTGCCAAGGGCGCGCAGACGCGGCGCCAGCTGTATTTCTTCAAAGGCGCGTCGGTGCAGGTCGCCGGCCAGGCATTGAACAGCCATGCCGTCATCAGCCTGGAGGCGGGTGTAGACGTAGAGCTGGTCGGTGGGCCGGACATGTGTGAGTTCCTGCTGCTGCAGGGCCGTCCGCTGGGCGAGCCGGTGGCGCAGTACGGCCCGTTCGTGATGAACACCCGTGCCGAGATCGAGCAGGCCATGGCCGACTACCGCCGCACCCAGTTCGGCGGCTGGCCCTGGGGCAATGCGGAACCGGTGCACGGTAAGGACCCGGCGCGCTTCACCCAGATGTTGGGCGGTGAGAAGCAGCTGGCGCCTACGTCCTGAAGCCGCGACGGGGGCGTTGGCGCCTTGGGAGATGTGGCATGGAAATCGCTCTGCGTTCAGACCACTACCCCAAGGAGTTCTATGCAGGCGGACGTCCCCCAAAAGACCATCTACAAAGTCATTGCTGCCGCGTCGATCGGCAATTTCGTAGAGTGGTTTGATTTCGCGGTGTATGGCTTTTTGGCCACCGCCATTTCCCAGCAGTTCTTCCCTGGCGACGACCCGCAGGCCGGGCTGCTCAAGACCTTTGTAGTGTTTGCCGTGGCGTTTGCCTTCCGGCCCCTGGGCGGCGTGGTGTTTGGCATGCTGGGCGACCGTATCGGCCGCAAGCGCACGCTGGCCTTGACGATTCTGCTCATGGCTGCCGCCACCACGGCGATTGGCTTCCTGCCCAACTATGCGGCCATTGGCGTGGCTGCACCCCTGGCCCTGACGCTGGCGCGCTGCGTGCAGGGCTTCTCGGCCGGCGGCGAATACGCGGGTGCCTGTGCCTATGTGATGGAGCATGCGCCACGCGGCCAGCGTGCGCGCTACGCCAGCTTCTTGCCGGTGTCCACCTTTTCGGCCTTTGCCAGCGCGGCGGTGGTGGCCTATGCCCTGGGTGTGTGGCTGGGGCCGCAGGCCATGGCCGACTGGGGCTGGCGGCTGCCGTTCATCTTGTCTGCGCCGCTGGGCTTGATCGGCTTGTACCTGCGCACCAAGCTGGCGGAAACGCCCGCCTTCCAGGCGGTGGCGGAGGAGGACCGCGGCGCGCAGCACGCTTCACTGCGCGAGACCTTTGGCAGCCACGGCCTGCGCATTCTGTGGCTCAGCCTGTTCATCGCGGTGACGGCGCTGTCGTTCTACACCTTCACCACCTATTTCTCGACCTATGTGCAGGTGGTGGGCCAGCTGAGCCGCAACCAGGCGCTGCTGGTGGGTGTGTGCGGCTTGCTGGTGGCGATTGCACTGTGCCCTGTAGCGGGGCGTTACAGCGACTATGTGGGGCGCAAGCGCACCATGTACACCGTGTGTGCGCTGGCGGTTGTGTGTGCCTACCCCTCGTTCCAGCTGGCCAAGTCGGGCAGTGTGCCGCTGGCCCTGCTGGGCGCTGCTTTGCAGGCCTTGGCCGCCGTGTTGTCGGGCGTGGTGACGGCGGTGCTGCTGTCCGAGCTGTTTCCCACGCGCATCCGCTACACCGCCTCGGCCATCAGCTACAACCTGGCCTACACCGTGTTTGGCGGCACTGCGCCGCTGATGGCCACCTACCTGATAGAGCGCACCGGCGACCACCTGGCCCCGGCCTACTACCTGATGGCCATTGCAGTGCTGGCGCTGCTGGGCGCCTCGCAGTTGCCCGAGACAGCCCAGGTGGACCTGGCCGACGTGCGCTCCTGAATCGATAGCTGCTAGCGCAGGTAGTGATTGCGCTGGAAGCTGTTTTTGCTTGTGTAGAAAGAGCTGGCAGCGGCCTGCGCGAAAATAGGCAGCACCTGTCCTATTTCCGCCCCAGGCGGCTTCCAGCATGAAAATCGAAAAAAACACCGCCGTCACCCTGCGCTACAAGGTGGCCGACGCCAAAGGCAAGCTCATCGAAGCACCCAAGGACCCCATGGTCTACCTGCACGGTGGCTACAACAACACCCTGCCCAAGATCGAAGAAGCCCTGGAAGGCCGCGTGGCCGGCTACCAGGTTACCTTGAATCTGCAGCCTGAAGACGCCTTCGGTGTGCGCGACGAAACGCTGGTGCGCAGCATCCCCAAGAGCGAATTCCCACCCGGCGTGAAGGTCGGCGGCCAGCTCAAGGGCCGTACCGACGACGGCCGCGAGCACATCTACAACGTGGTCAAGATCAAGGGCCCCGAGGTGCTGCTGGACGGCAACCACGCCCTGGCCGGGCAGGCCCTGCAGTTCACCGTGACGGTGGTGAGCGTGCGCGCCGCGTCGGACGAAGAGGTGGCGCACCAGCACGTGCACGGCGAGCACGGCCATCACCATTGATGGCTTAGGGCGACGCTGAATAAGTCCCCGCGAGGCTGCGCGCCCTGGATCGGGATGGGATGCAAGGCGCAAACCGCAGACATAGCGTGGGCTATGGCGAGGATTTGCAACGCCGCAGACCGCCCGAGGCCAGGGATGCGCAGACCGCGAGGGACTTGTTCGGCGTTGCCTTAGCTGCGCGGGGATAGGTGGATCCCTGCAATCATGCAGCGCACCGATCCCCCGGCCATCTCTATCGTCGGCACGGCCAGCGGCAGCAGGCGGGCCGACTTTTCGATAGCCGCTTTTTGTGCGGCTGTCAGGCTGTTGCAGGCCCGCTGCGACAGCGCTAACACCCGGCCGTTGCGGCCCGAGAGCTCGATGGCATTGCCTGCAAATTCGGCAATCTGCTGCGAGCTTAAAGCAATGACTTCGCGCCCCGACTCCTCCAGCCGCGCCCGCACCTGGGCCGCCCGCTGCGCGTCCGGGACCATGTCCATGCCCACCAGCGCGAATTCCGTGGCGACGCACATCAGCACATTGGTGTGGTAGATCGGCTTGCCTGCCGCATCGGCGGTGTCGAACAGCATGGGCTCGAAGTTGAAGTGCGTGCTGAAGCGCTCCAGCAGCACTGGGTCGGCCCGGTGCGAACGTGCGGTGTAGGCCACGCGGGCCAGGTGGTCGAACACCATGGCGCCCGTGCCTTCCAAAAATAGGTTGTCCTGCTCCAGGCCGGAGTAGTCGATCACATCCTGCACCCGGTACTGCGTTTTCAGCATCTCGATCACGTCGCTGCGCCGTTCGCGGCGGCGGCTGGGCGAGTACATGGCATAGATGGCGATATGCCCGCCCGGGTGGGTGGAGAACCAGTTGTTGGGGAACACCGCGTCTGGTGTGTCACGTTCGCCCGTGTCTTCGAACAGGTGCACACGCACGCCTGCGGCCTCTAGCTGGGCCACCGCGTCGGTGACTTCGCGGTAAGCCGCCGCGGCAATGCTGTGCGCGGCCTCCTGGGCAGCCGGGCTCTGGAAGGCGTTGTCGGCGGCTGTTTCGGGGTTGGGGGTGAAACGGTGCGGCCGCACCATGACGACGGCGCTGGGCGCCTGGATGGAGGCCGTGCGGGAGGGGCTGGTATGTGTGTGCATGGCGGTATTTTTCCGCCCGGAGGCGCCAAAATGAAGCATGCAACTTGGCAAGTCTGACGGTAAACCTTACATTTGGCCCATCAATATGGGCAATATGGCTAGTTTTAAATGGACGATACCGACCGCCAACTGATCGCGCTGCTGCGCGACGACGCCCGCATGCCGGTGGTGGCCATCGCCAAAAAGCTGCGCCTGGCGCGTGCCACGGTGCAAAACCGCATCGCCAAGCTGGAGGCCGATGGCACCATCGTCGGCTATTCGGTGCGGCTGCGCCCCGAGGTGGAGGCGCACCGCATCCGCGCCAGTATGGGCATCGCGGTGGATGGCCCGCATGGCGAAGAGGTGCGCCGCACCCTGCGCGGCCACCCCAACGTGGTGACCCTGCACACCACCAACGGCCGCTGGGACCTGATCGCCGAGCTGCGCGCCGACACGCTGGAGGCGTTTGACAAGGTGCTCAACACCATACGCACCATCCCCGGTATTTCCAATACCGAGACCAGCATCCTGCTGTCTACCCACAAGGCGTAAGCCCATGCGCACGCTCCAAAAGTCACCCGCACTGAAATGCCACGGCGGGCTTATATGATTCAGCCTTAGCCTTTATTTGGGAACCCCGCTCCATGTCTACCCCTATTGCACCCCGCGACAAAGCCGAAATCCTGGCCCAGGCCCTGCCGTACATCCGTAAGTACCACGGCAAGACCATGGTCATCAAATACGGCGGCAACGCCATGACCGAACCGGCGCTGCAAAAAGCCTTTGCCGAAGACGTGGTGCTGCTCAAGCTGGTCGGCATCAACCCGGTGGTGGTGCACGGCGGCGGCCCGCAGATCGAGTCGGCGCTGGGCCGCCTGGGCAAGAAGGGCCAGTTCATCCAGGGCATGCGCGTGACCGATGCCGAAACCATGGAAGTGGTGGAGTGGGTGCTGGGCGGCCAGGTGCAGCAGGACATCGTGGGCCTGATCAACCAGGCCGGCGGCAAGGCCGTGGGCCTGACCGGGCGCGACGGCGCCATGATCCGCGCCAAGAAGCTGCGCATGGCCGACAACGCCGACCCCAGCATCGAGCATGACATCGGCCAGGTCGGAGATATCGAGAGCATCGACGCCAGCGTCGTCAAGTCGCTGCAGGACGACGCCTTCATTCCCGTTGTCAGCCCCATCGGTTTTGGTGCTGACAACGAAAGCTACAACATCAACGCCGACGTGGTGGCCGGCAAGCTCGCTATCCAACTGCAGGCTGAAAAGCTGCTGATGTTGAGCAACATCCCCGGCGTGCTGGACAAGGCCGGCGCACTGCTGACCGATTTGACAGCCTCCGACATCGACGGCCTGTTTGCCGACGGCACCCTGTCGGGCGGCATGCTGCCCAAGATTGCTGGCGCGCTGGACGCCGCCAAGAGCGGCGTGAAGGCCGTGCACATCATCGACGGCCGCGTGCCGCATGCGCTGCTGCTGGAGATTCTGGGCGACCAGGCTTTCGGCACCATGATCCGCTCGCACTAAAGTGCCCGCATGGCCGAAGACTCTGAGCTAGTTGAGACCACCGCACCGCGCAAGCGCCCCAAGCCGGGCGAGCGCCGGGTGCAGATTCTGCAGACCTTGGCTAGCATGCTGCAGCAGCCGGGTGCCGAGCGCATCACCACCGCCGCTCTGGCTGCGCGCCTGGATGTGAGCGAGGCAGCTCTTTACCGGCACTTCGCCAGCAAGGCGCAGATGTTCGAGGGACTGATCGAGTTCATCGAACAATCGGTCTTCTCGCTGGTGAATCAGATCATGGCCAATGACGACGGCAACGGCCTGCGCCAAGCCAGCCGCATCGTCTCTGTGCTGCTGCAGTTCGGCGAGAAGAACCCCGGCATGACGCGCGTGATGGTGGGCGATGCCCTGGTGTTCGAGAACGAACGCCTACAGCAGCGCATGAACCTGTTCTTCGACAAGATCGAGGCCACGTTGCGCCAGTGCCTGCGCGCGGCCAGCGCTGGCAGCGACACCCCCACGGTAGATGCCCAGGTGCGGGCCTCGGTGATGACTTCTTTCGTTTCGGGACGCTTGCAGCGCTTTGCGCGTTCGGGCTTTACACGCTTGCCGACCGAGCATTTGGAGGGGAGTTTGCGGAGTTTGCTGGCAGCTGCGGGCTAGCCCGCGATGGATGCTTAGGGCAACGCTGACCAAGTCCCTCGCGGTCTGCGCATCCCTGGCCTCGGGCGGTCTGCTGCGTTGCAAATCCTCGCCATAGCCCAAGCTATGTCTGCGGTTTGCGCCTTGCATCCCATCCCGATCCAGGGCACGCAGTCTCGCGGAGACTTATTCGGCGTCGCCTTAGTTCAAGTATTTGGCGTAGATGGCGTCGAAGGACTGGTCCTTCTTCATGGACGCCAGCGCCTTGTCAAATTCGGCGCTGATTTTTGCGTAGTCGCGTTTCTTGTTGAAAGCCAGATAACTGGGAATGGATTCAACGGCGGGGCTCAGTTCCTTTATTTTGCCAATGGAACCATTTTGTTTGGCTGCATCCAGAAATACCGCACGGTAGCTGGGTGCAAAATCAATTCTCTTGGCGGCAAGCATGGCGGCGAGGCTGTCAACGCTGCTGGTGTAAGTGATGTTCTGCCAGGTTCCATTCTTGACCAGCTTATCGATATCCAGGCCGTAGCTGGTGCCCCGGATAATGCCGGCTCTGAGATGCGATAAATCGGCTAAATTGCCAGTAAATCGAATATCCGAATCTGCGTGGATAAAAAATACCTCGACTTGCGTGATAACCGGGTTGCTGGTGTAGGCAAGAAACGATTCTCGCTCGGGTAGTTTGAAAACCGAGAATATGCCGTCCACATTGCCATCACGCACTTCTGCCAGGCAACGTGCCCATGGCATTAACTGGATTTTTACGGAATGGCCAGAACGTCGAAAGGCTTCGGTTACCACGTCTACAAGAATGCCGGTTGGTTTGCCATCCACAATATAGGCAGTGGGGCGGCTGTCGGCGGCAACCAACACCAGGTCTTCCGCATGCACCATATGTGACGCCATGGTGATGGCGAGTAAGGCCGATAGGCAACGCCTCAATGTATGAAAAAATGGAACTCTTTTGTTGATTGCCATCTTGAGTTCCTAGGTGGTATGCGTCCTGGAGTATGCCAAGTCGGTAAATACTCAATGCTGGTATTTATAACCCGACTTTCTAGCGACAAAAGGGTTTAAATTTCGGCGGCTACTTTTACCGGTGGCTATGTCTGCTGCACGTACACTGTAGCTTGGGGTTAATGGCATGTGCGAACAAATGCATGTGTTTGGCAAGACGCACTCGGACCTGGTTTGAAGGTCTCCCGGGCGCTTAAGTCGTGGGCATGGTCTTCGGCGCGTGAAGCCGAAGCGAACGACAGGCGCATCTTTGATCCAACGCTCGACAGCTGGAGAGCTGATGACACTTGCCGACGTTCTGAAATTGAATTTCCTCAACAAGGCGCTGATACGCAACAACGGCATTGCGCGCAGGATCATGCTGGCCGTGATCTTATTCAGTTCCGCCGTCACAGCAGTCATCACCGCAGTGGAGCTCTACCTGGACTATAGGGGGGATATACGCGGAATCAATGAGCGGGTTGAATCGATCCGCAAGGTGTATTTGCCCACCCTGGTGGAAAGCGTATGGGTACTGGAGCCGACCCAGATCCAGAACCACCTTAACGGTTTGCTGAACCTGGGCGACGTTGAGTACCTGAGCATCGTGTCTGACGGTAAGACCCAGTGGTCGGCTGGTACGCAGACCTCCAGGCGCCAGATCGAAACCGTCTTCCCCTTGAACCACCTCAGTGGTGGCGAGAGCGTGGCGATTGGCGAGTTGCATGTGGTCGCCAGCGTGGACAACGTGGTGTCGCGGCTGTGGTCCAAATTCATCGTCATGCTGGTGAGCAACGCCATCAAGACCTTTTTGGTCACCGCCTTCGTTCTGCTGATCTTTCAGGCTTTGGTAGGGCAGCATCTGGAACATATTGCCGGCTATCTGCTTCAATTCTCAAGAAATGTATCCAGTGAGCAGCCATTGCAGCTCAACCGTCGGGATGGTGGCCGCTGGCGCCCCGATGCGCTCGACCACGTGGCAAACGCCGTCAATCGGATGCGCGAAGAGATCATCCGCTCGGGCGCTGAGCTCAAAGCCAGCAATGAGCGGCTGGAGTCGATGGTGAAGAACTCACCCCTGGCCATCTACACCAGTGACCTTAATAATGTTGTGAGAAGCTGGAACCCTGCCGCACAGAGGATGTTTGGTTGGACTGCCGAAGAGGCCATCGGCCATCGGGTACGGTTCATCCCAATAGACAGGACGCAGGAGTACGAGGACATCTGCTCTAGGCTGCAAAATGGCGAGTCGCTCAACCAGGTTGAGTTGGTACGACAACGTCGTGATGGCTCCGTCGTACACATCAGCTTGTCCACTGCGCCCTTGTTCACTGCAGACGGTCAAACCGACGCCAATATATTCCTCGTAGCCGACATCACCCAGCGCAAGCTGGCAGAGCAGCAGATTCAGTTTCAGGCTTTCCATGACGCGCTGACCGGCCTGCCTAACCGCCTGCTGCTGCAGGACCGTTTCGAGCAGGCCAAGGCCCAGGCGAGCCGAACAAACTGGCGCGTGATGCTGCTGTTTCTGGATCTGGATAACTTCAAGAGCATCAACGACACGCTGGGCCACGATAGCGGCGATGCCTTCCTCAAACAGATCGCCATCCGCCTGAGTGCCTGTATGCGCGAGACCGACACCATCAGCCGGCTGGGGGGGGATGAGTTCCTGATTCTTTTGCCGGACCTGAGCCAGGCGGAAGATGCGGCGCCGATTCTGGCCAAGCTCATGGAGCAGATGCAGTTGCCCTTTTATGCCGACGGCCATGAAATTTCGACTTCGGTATCCATGGGCGTAACCATTTTTCCTGAGGACGGTACGAGCTTTGAGAGCCTGCTCAAAAAGGCCGACATGGCCATGTACAAAGCCAAAGGGGATGGGCGCAATACCTACCGTTACTTTGACGACGCGATGGACGTGGAGGCGATCGAGCACCAGTTCATCCGCAATGGCCTGCGGCGCGCGCTGGAGCGCAATGAATTCGTTTTGCACTACCAGCCCCAGATCGATCTGACCAGCGGTGCCATCGTTGGGGTCGAGGCGCTGATCCGGTGGAATCACCCCCAGCTCGGCATGGTGTCGCCTGCGCGCTTCATACCGGTGTCCGAAGAGAGCGGTCTGATCGTCCCGATTGGCGACTGGGTCTTGCGTGAGGCATGCCGCCAGGCCATGGCCTGGCAGCGCGACGGACTGCCTGAACTGTGCATGGCGGTGAACCTCTCTGCCGTGCAGTTCAAACGCGGTAGCGTGGAGCGGTCGGTGATCCATGCGCTGGAAGAAAGCCGGCTGAACCCCGCGCTGCTGGAACTGGAGCTGACCGAGTCGATCCTGATCCAGAACGTGGAGGGCGTGCTGGACTGTGTCAAGCGCTTGAAGCTGCTGGGTGTGAAGCTGTCTATCGACGATTTCGGCACCGGTTATTCCAGTCTGTCGTATTTGAAGCGTTTTGACATAGACAAGCTCAAGATCGACCAGTCCTTTGTGCGCGATTTGGGTACTGACCCCGATGACGCGGCGATCGTGCGGGCCATTGTCCAAATGGCCCGCAGCTTGAACCTGCGCACCATCGCCGAAGGCGTTGAAACCGCCGACATGCTGCACCAGCTGCGCGTCTTCGGTTGCGATGAGGCACAGGGTTACTACTTTGAGCGCCCGATGTCGGCGGATGCCGTTGCCAGCTACATCCGGCAGGCCAAGACCGTTGAGCTGGGGCCGGCCATCTAGTGCCACACCAGGCTGCGATACTTTTCTTATACGTTCCTAGTTGTCAAAATTTGCCAATTCGCCCGCCTAGGAGAAGCCGCTATGGCCACCTTTAAAACGTCCAGAATCTTCACGACCCTACCGGACGCTGTATTCGCAGCATTTGCCGCGCCCGAGCGTTTGGCCCGGTGGTGGGGGCCGGATGGTTTTCACAACAGCTTCGAAGTCTTCGAGTTCAAGCCAGGCGGCCAGTGGCGCTTCATCATGCACGGGCCGGATGGCGCTAGCTATCTCAACGAATCCACCTTCGGGCAGATCGAGCCGGCGCGCAAGATCGTGGTGCAGCATCTGTCGCAGCCACACTTTGTGCTCACCATCGGCCTGGAGCCCACGGCGGCGGGCACGCGGGTGACGTGGGAGCAGGCTTTCGAGAGTGCGGAAGTCGCGGCCGCCGTGCGGCACATCGTGGAGCCGGCCAACGAGCAGAACCTGGACCGCTGGCAGGCCGAGCTGGCAGCGGGCGACTGATTTATATTTGCTATAAAAAAAGTAGCTGCTTGCGCAGGTTTTATCTGCGCCAGAGTCTGTTTTTATGTATAAATTTCGGCAACTTGAGGTGAGGTCTACATCACCGCGCCGACCTGCCAGGGCACGAACTCGTTCTGCCCGTAGCCGTGGCGCTCGCTCTTGCTTTGCTCGCCCGAGGCGGTGGCCAGCACCAGCTCGAAGATGCGCTGGCCCATCTCCTGCACCGAGCTGCTGCCGTCGATGATCTCGCCGCAGTTGATGTCCATGTCTTCTTCCTGCCGCTGCCACAGCGCGGAGTTGGTCGCCAGCTTCAGCGAGGGCGAGGGGGCGCAGCCGTAGGCGCTGCCACGGCCGGTGGTGAAGCAGATCACGTTGGCCCCGCCAGCGACCTGGCCGGTGGCGCTGACCGGGTCGTAGCCGGGTGTGTCCATGAAGACGAAGCCGTGCGCCGTCACCGGTTCGGCGTATTCATACACGCCCTCCAGGTTGGTCGTGCCGCCCTTGGCGACGGCACCCAGCGACTTCTCCAGGATGGTGGTCAGCCCGCCGGCCTTGTTGCCGGGCGAGGGGTTGTTGTTCATCTCGCCGCTGTTGATCTCGGTGTAGTGCTCCCACCATTTGATGCGGCCGACCAGCTTCTCGGCGATCTCAGGTTTGACCGCACGGCGCGTCAGCAAATGCTCGGCGCCATAGACTTCCGGGGTTTCGCTGAGGATGGCGGTGCCGCCGTGGGCCACCAGCAGATCCACCGCTGCGCCCAGCGCCGGGTTGGCGCTTACACCCGAGTAACCGTCCGATCCACCGCATTGCAGGCCGATGGTGATGTGGGAGACGCTGCAGGGCTCGCGCTGCACATTGTTAGCGCTGGCGAGCATATTGCTCACCAAGGCAATGCCTTTTTCGACGGCATGGCGGGTGCCACCTGCGTCCTGGATGTTGTAGGTCTGCAGGGTGTCGCCCTCGCGCAGGCTGCTGTGGGCCAGCCAGGCGCTGGTCTGGTTGACCTCGCAGCCCAGGCCGATGACCACCACGGCGCCGAAGTTGGGGTGGGTGGCGTAACCAGCCAGTGTGCGTTCCAGCAGTTGCAGGCCCAGGCCCTCGCCATCCATGCCGCAGCCGGTGCCGTGGGTCAGGGCGACCACGCCGTCGATGTGCGGGTATTCGGCCAGGGCGGCGGGGTTGGTCTGGCGTGAGAAGTGCTCGGCAATGGCGCGGGCCACGGTGGCCGAGCAGTTCACGCTGCTGAGGATGCCGATGTAGTTGCGCGTGGCCACCCGGCCATCGGCGCGCCGGATGCCCATGAACGTGGCTTCACGGCGTGGCGCGGCGGGTTTTACATCGGCGCCAAACGCGTAGTCGCGGGCAAAGTCACCCTTGTCCGGCCCCATGTTCAGGTTGTGGGTGTGTACATGTTCGCCCGGACCAATGGCGCGCGAGGCGAAGCCGATGATCTGGTTGTAGCGCCGCACCGGCTCGCCAGCGGCAATGGCGTGGGTGGCGATCTTGTGGCCGGGCGGCACCATGCCTTTGACGGCGATGCCCTCGACGCTGGCGCCGCTGAGCAGCTGGGTGCGGGCGATGAGCACGTCATCGGCAGGATGGAGGCGAATGAACGGGGCAGAAGTGGTGGTCATGGTGGCGGAGCAGTTCAGGCGGGGTTGGCTTTTTGCCAGCTGGCGTTCAGCCGGTGGTGTGATTTGTCCATGTGGGCGTGCATGGCGGCGCGGGCGGCGGTGGCGTCCTGTGCCTGGATGGCGGCCAGGATGGCCTGGTGCTCTTTCAGCGCCATGCGCCAGGAGCGTGGGCTTTCAAAGTAGCCGCCCAGCCGGGTGAACAGGTGGCCGCGCCGAGCGTCCCAGAAGCTGTGGATGGTTTCCACCAGCACGGCGTTGCCACTGGCTTGCACGATGGCGGAGTGGAAGTCTCGGTCGCCGTCCAGCGGCGCCTTGCCTTGCGCGGCTTCGTCCTGCATGGTTTGCAGGGCCTGCTGCATGGCGGCGATGTGTTCGGGTTGCGCCAGGGTGGCGGCCAGGGCCGCGGTTTCACCCTCGATGACGCGGCGGGCGCGGATCAGCTCCAGCGGGCCCCATTCGGCGGTGGGCACGGTGGCGTTTGGGCTTCGCGGGCCGCGTTCCAGTACATACACACCAGAGCCGGTGCGCACCTCCACCCAGCCTTCGACCTCCAGCGCAATCAGCGCCTCGCGCACGGAGGGGCGGCTTACGCCGAGCTGGATGGCCAGCTCGCGCTCCGCCGGTAGCCGCGTACCCACCGGGAACTCACCAGACAGCATGCCCTTGCGCATCTGCTCGGCGATCTGGCGGTACAGGCGTTGGGGTTCCAGGGGGTGCAGTGGCATGGATCAGAAAGGTTCAAGCAGAGGTAGAGAACAGGGTTAAGGGTAAGCCTTAATTGGCCAAGTGGTAAGGCCAATTAATAATCCCACACATTATGCTGGGAGGCATCCGGCAAAACCCAGGGGGCTGCGCCACGACGGACCTCTGTGGGCGCTAGGTATGTTGGGTTTTGAATCGCTTTTTTACACACAAAGGAAATCCATGAAACTGGTTCGTTATGGCAACCCCGGAAAGGAAAAGCCCGGCCTGGTCGATGCCGAAGGCAAGCTGCGTGACCTCAGCGCCGAGCTCAAGGACATCGGCCCGGCGCAGCTGGGCGACGCGGCCCTGGCGAAGATCGCCAAGCTGAACCCGGCCAAGCTGCCGCTGGTCAAGGGTAAGCCGCGTATGGGCAGCCCGGTGGCGAACGTGGGCAAGTTCATCGCCATTGGCCTGAACTACGCCGACCATGCCGCCGAGTCGGGCTTGCCGATACCGGCCGAGCCGGTGGTGTTCATGAAGGCCACTTCGTGCATCCAGGGTCCGAACGACCCCGTGATGCTGCCCAAGGGCTCGAAGAAGACCGACTGGGAAGTTGAGCTGGGCGTGGTCATCGGCACGCAGGCCCGCTACGTGTCGCAAAAAGACGCGCTGAACTTTGTGGCCGGCTACTGCACCATCAACGACATCAGCGAACGTGAATACCAGCTGGAGCGTGGCGGCACATGGGACAAGGGCAAAGGCTGTGACACCTTCGGCCCGCTAGGCCCCTGGCTGGTGACGCGCGACGAAGTGCCCAACCCCCAAAAGCTCAGCATGTGGCTGGACGTGAACGGCAAGCGCGTGCAAACCGGCAGCACCAAGACCATGATCTTCAGTGTGGCCAAGATCGTCAGCTACCTCAGCCAGTTCATGACTCTGATGCCCGGTGACGTGATCACCACCGGCACGCCACCCGGTGTCGGCCTGGGTATGAAGCCCCCCGTGTTCCTGAAGAAAGGCGACACCATGTCGCTGGGTATCGAAGGCCTGGGCGAACAGCACCAGGTTGTGGTGCCGTTCAAGCTGTAACTCGTTCGCGCGGCGCTGGCTGCGCTTGTCGCTCCCCCCCCAGAGCAAGGGGCGCGCACTTGGTAGGCAGGGCCGCGTCTGGCCCTGCTTGCTACCCCCACCCAAAACCCCGATTTTTACCCCAAACCTAGGGTTTGCCCCTGGGTTTATCGACACGCGCTCCCCAAAAATGCATTGCTAAAAGTATTGGCTTCGAATATCCTTAAATAGCACGATCGTTCGTTTTATTTTTGCATAAGGAATGCCATGTCTGCCAAAGGAGATCCTGTGGATGCCACCCGCACCCCTGCGGGAGAGGGCGTGCGCGATGGCCGCGCGCTGGTCAAGGGCCGGCAAACCAAGGCGTCCATCGTTGACGCAGCCTTGCGCCTGGCCAGCCATGTTGGCCTGGAGGGCTTGAGCATCGGTGCTTTGGCCGAAGTCACGCACATGAGCAAGTCCGGTGTGTTCGCGCATTTCGGCTCCCGCGAGGAGCTGCAGATTTCGGTGGTCCGTGAATACCACCGCCTGTTTGAAGCCGAGGTTTTCTACCCCGCCATGCAGGCGCCGCGCGGCTTGCCCAGGGTCAAGGCGCTGTTTGCCAACTGGATGCAGCGTGTGTCCATCGAGTTGCAGTCTGGCTGCATCTTCATCAGCGGAGCCGTCGAGTTTGACGACCGGCCTGGCCCCGTGCGTGATGCCCTGGCCGACTCGGTCCAGGCGTGGCTGTCGGCCTTCTGCCGTGCGCTGGAGCAGGCCAAGGAGGTGGGCGAGTTGCGCCCCGATGCGGACGAACGCCAGGCCGCTTTCGAGATTCACGGCCTGATCCTGTCATTGCACTATGAAGCCCGATTTCTGAAAACCCCCGGAGCTTTGGCCCGTGCCAATACCGGCTTTGACAACATCCTGGCGCGTTACGGCACGCCTTAGATCACACCTCCAACCTCTTCTTTCGTACCTCTTCAAGCACCTCCAAGGATTAACCATGCCAACTTACACGCCCCCCCTGCGCGACATGCAATTTGTGATGCACGAAGTGCTCAAGGTCACAGACGATCTGAAGCTGTGCCCACAGCATGTGGACACCGATGCAGACACCATCAACGCCGTGCTGGAAGAGGGTGGCAAGTTCGCCTCCGAGGTTGCCTTTCCGCTGAACATCAGCGGCGACGCCGAAGGCTGCACGCTGGACAAAACCACCCACGAAGTCACCGCACCCAAGGGCTTCAAGCAAGCCTACGCCCAGTACGTCGAAGGCGGCTGGGCCGCACTCAGCTGCGACCCGGCCTACGGCGGCCAGGGCCTGCCTTTCGTGGTGAACCAGTGCTTCTATGAAATGCTGAACTCGGCCAACCAGGCCTGGACCATGTACCCCGGCCTGTCGCACGGCGCATACGAAGCCCTGTTGGCGCACGGCACCGATGCGCAAAAAGCGCTGTACCTGCCCAAGCTGGTCAGCGGCCAGTGGACCGGCTCCATGTGCCTGACCGAGCCGCATTGCGGTACCGACCTGGGCCTGCTGCGCACCAAGGCCGAGCCCCTGGCGGACGGCAGCTATGCCATCACCGGCAACAAGATTTTCATCAGCGCGGGTGAGCATGATCTGGCCGAGAACATCGTCCACCTGGTGCTGGCGCGCCTGCCGGACGCACCGCAGGGCAGCAAGGGCATCAGCCTGTTTGCCGTACCCAAGTTCAACGTCGCTGCCGACGGCACGCTGGGTACGCGCAACGGCATCTATTGCGGTGGCTTGGAGCACAAGATGGGCATCCACGGCAACAGCACCTGCCAGATGGTGCTGGACGGCGCCATCGGCACCATCGTGGGCCAACCCAACAAGGGCTTGGCGGCGATGTTTGTGATGATGAACGCGGCCCGCCTGGGCGTGGGCAACCAGTCGCTGGGCCTGACCGAGGTGGCCTACCAGAACGCCCTGGCCTACGCCAAGGACCGCATCCAGATGCGCTCGCTGACCGGCACCAAGGCCAAGGACAAACCGGCCGACCCCATCATCGTGCACCCCGATGTGCGCAAGATGCTGCTCACCGCCAAGGCCTACGCCGAAGGTGGCCGTGCGCTGGGCATTTTCTGCGGCGTGCTGCTGGACAAGGAGCACAGCCACCCCGACGAAAAGGTGCGCGCAGAATCCGGCGAGATGCTGGCCCTGCTGACCCCCATCGTCAAAGCCTTCCTGACCGACAACGGCCATATCTCCACCAATGCCTGCATGCAGGTGTTTGGCGGCCACGGCTTCATCAAGGAATGGGGCATGGAGCAGTATGTGCGCGACAACCGCATCAACATGATCTACGAAGGCACCAACACCATCCAGAGCCTGGACCTGCTGGGCCGCAAGATCCTGGGCAACAACGGCGCCACGCTGAAGAAGTTCGGCCGCCTGGTCGCCGCGCTGGTCGAGGAAGAAGGCGTGAATGAAAAGATGGGTGAGTTCATCACCCCCATCGCCATCCTGGGCGACCAGGTCACCAAGCTGACCACCGAGCTGGGCTTCAAGGGCTTCCAGAACGCCGACGAAGTGGGCGCTGCGGCCGTGGACTATTTGCGCGTCGCCGGCCACCTGGTGTTTGGCTACTTCTGGGCCCGCATGGCGCAAGTGGCGCTGCGTGAAATCGCTGCTGGCAGCACCGACCCGTTCTACCAAGCCAAGCTGCAAACCGCGCGCTTCTACTTCGCCAAGCTGTTCCCCGAAACCGCTACGCTGATGCGCACCATCCGTACCGGCAGCAAGGCGCTGATGGATACCGACGCCGCTCTTGCTTAAAACCCGCACCGGAGACACGCCATGAAAAAATTGATAGCACTCTGCGCAGGATTTATATGCGCTAGCGGCGTATTTGCCCAAATGACCCCTGAGGGACTTTGGCGCTCGGTAGACGACAAAACCGGCCAGCCCAAGGCAGAGATCCGCATCACCGCCGTGAACGGCGTGCTCTCCGGCGTGGTGGAAAAAGCCCTGACCACCAGCGGTGAACCCAACTGCACCGAGTGCACCGACGACCGCAAGGACAAGCCCAAGCTGGGCATGGAAATCATCCGCGGCGCCAAGAAAACCGAGGGCAAGGACTTGTGGGAAGACGGCAAGATCCTCGACCCCGACAACGGCAAGAACTACACCCTGCGCATGGTGCCGCTGGAAGACGGCAAGAAGCTCCAGGTGCGTGGCTATATCGGCCCCTTCTACCGTACCCAGATCTGGCTGCGCGTGCAATAAATTCGAAAGAAACCAATGTCTAGATTCCCGATCAAAAAAGTCGCCGTGCTCGGCGCAGGCGTGATGGGTGCGCAAATTGCTGCGCACCTGGTCAACGTCAAAGTGCAGGTCGTGCTGTTCGACCTGAAAGCCAAAGAAGGCCCGGCCAACGGAATCACCGCCAAGGCTATCGCCAATTTGAAGAAGCTCAAGCCCGCGCCGCTTGGCGTGGCCGAAGATGCGGACCTGATCCAGCAGGCCAATTACGACGACCACCTGGAGCAGTTGAAAGACTGCGACCTGGTCATCGAAGCCATCGCCGAACGCATGGACTGGAAGCTCGATCTGTACAAGAAGATCGCGCCCTTCGTCGCGCCGCACGCGCTGGTGGCGTCCAACACCTCTGGCCTGTCGATCACCAAGCTCAGCGAAGCTTTGCCCGAGGAAATCAAGCCGCGTTTCTGCGGCATCCACTTCTTCAACCCACCGCGCTACATGTACCTGGTGGAGCTGATCAACACGCCCACCACCCGGCCCGAAGCGCTGGACCAACTCGAAGCCTTCGTCACCACCAGCCTGGGCAAGGGCGTGGTGCGCGCCAAGGACACGCCCAACTTCATCGCCAACCGCGTCGGCATCGCCGGCATGCTGGGCATCATCGGCGAGACCGCCAAGTTCGGCCTGACCTATGACGTGGTGGACGACCTGACTGGCAAGCGCCTGGGCCGCGCCAGCTCGGGCACCTTCCGCACTGCCGACGTGGTGGGCCTGGACACCATGGCCCATGTGGTCAAGACCTTGCAGGACAATTTGAGCCTGGAGACCGATCCGTTCTACGCCAGCTACGGCACGCCGCCCGTGCTGGCCAAGCTGCTGGAACTGGGCAACCTGGGCCAGAAGGCGAAGGCCGGTTTCTTCAAGAAAGTAGGCCGCGACATCCTGCGCTTCGACATGGCCTCCGGTACCTACGTGGCCGGTGGCGAAAAGGCCGACGAGGTCTATGGCCGCATGCTGAAAAAGCCCGCCGCCGAGCGCCTGGCGCTGCTGCGCAACAGCGAAGGCCCGCAAGGCCAGTTCCTGTGGGCAGTGCTGCGCAACAGCTTCCACTACGCCGCCGTGCACCTGCAGACGATTGCCGAAACCGCGCGCGACGTGGACCTGGCGATGCGCTGGGGCTTCGGCATGCAGCAAGGCCCGTTCGAACTCTGGCAAGAAGCCGGCTGGCTGACGGTAGCCAACTGGATCAAGGAAGACATCGCTGCCGGTAAGGCGCTGAGCAACGCGCCGCTGCCCGACTGGGTGTTCAACGGCCCGGTGGCGGAGGCGGGCGGCGTCCACACGGCCGAAGGCTCATGGAACCCGTCTACTTCCAAATTTATAGCGCGCCACGCACTACCGGTCTACTCCAGACAGCTATTTCCTGAAAAAATCTCCGGCCACACCCAAGGCCTGGGCCTGGGCGGCGGCTTCGAAACTGCAGGCAAAACGCTGCATGAAGACAAAGCCATCCGCTTGTGGACGCTAGACGACCAAATCATCATCGCCAGCATCAAGACCAAGATGCACGCCATCAGCCCCGAAGTCTCCGAAGGTCTGGCCCGCGCGGTCGATCTGGCCGAGAAGGACTACGCCGGCGTGGTGATCTGGTCGGGCGACGAGCCCTTCAGCGCCGGTGCCGACCTGCAGGCCATGCTGCCCGGCTTCATGATGGGCGGCGCGGGTGCCATCAACAAGATGGAAAAAGCACTGCAGCAAGTGATGCTGAAGATCCGCTACGCGAACGTGCCCGTCGTGTCCGCCGTGCGCGGCCTGGCGCTGGGCGGTGGCTGCGAGCTGGCCGTGCACTCGGCCCGCCGCGTGGTGGCGATGGAAAGCTATATCGGCCTGGTCGAAGTCGGCGTGGGCCTGGTGCCCGGTGCCGGCGGCCTGACCTATATCGCCCGCCGTGCTGCCGAAAACGCGGCCCTGTCCACGCACAAGGACTTGCTGCCCTTCCTGACCGAGGGCTTCACCGCTGCGGCCATGGCCAAGGTGGGCACCAGCGCATTGGAAAGCCGCAAGCTCGGCTACTTGCTGGACAGCGATGTGATCGTGCCGAACAAGGACGAGCTGCTGTTCGTCGCACTGAACGAAGCCAAGGCCATGGCCGCCAGCGGTTACCGCGCGCCGCACAAGCGCCAGTTCCTGGTCGCAGGCCGCAACGGCAAGGCCACCATCCAGGGCCAGTTGGTGAACATGCGCGACGGCGGCTTCATCAGCCAGCACGACTTCCATATCGCCAGCCTGATCGCCGGTGTGGTGACTGGCGGCGACGTGGACAACGGCACCCTGGTGACCGAGGAGTACCTGATGAGCCTGGAACGCAAAGCCTTCTGCAGCCTGCTGGAGAACGCCAAGACGCAGGAACGCATCATGGGCATGCTGAGTACGGGCAAGCCTGTGCGGAACTAACGGCAATGGACCCCGACTTCCTCCTTCCCCCGCCGGGGGAAGGCCGGGATGGGGGCTTGCACCATGCACAACTACGCCACACCCGCCGCCAACGCCCACGCCCGCCTTTTACGGGCGGGAATGACCGACTCCGAGCGGCGGCTGTGGTCGCGTTTGCGCAGGGAGCAGTTGGGTGTGAAGTTTCGCCGCCAGCATCCGCTGGGCAACTTTATTGCCGACTTTGCGTGTTTGGCCCCCAAACTGGTGGTCGAACTCGATGGGTCCCAGCATGCCGACCAAGCTGCGTATGACGCGCGCCGCGAGGCGTTTTTTCGCAGCCTGGGCTTTACCGTGCTGCGCTTTGCGACCGACGCGCCTTTTTCTAATCTTGATGGGGTGTTGGTGGTGATTTTGGATGCGCTCACTGCCGCCAAATCCCTGCCCCCATCCCAACCTTCCCCCGAAGGGGGAAGGAGTAAAACCACAAGGAGCCCTCCATGAAACAAATCCAAGACGCCTACATCGTCGCCGCCACTCGCACGCCCATCGGCCGTTCGCACAAAGGCTATCTGCGCAACACCCGGCCCGACGAGCTGCTGGCCACAACCTTGCGCGCGGCGCTGGCCCAGGTGCCCGGCCTGGACCCGGCCACCATCGAAGACGTGATCTGCGGCTGCGCCATCCCGGAAGCCCAGCAGGGCCTGAACGTGGCGCGCATTGGCGCGGTGCTGGCGGGGCTGCCGAATTCGGTGGGCGGCATCACCGTGAACCGCTTCTGCGCCTCCGGCATCAGTGCGGTGCAGATGGCCGCTGACCGCATCCGCGTCGGCGAAGCCGATGTGATGTTCGCTGCCGGTGTCGAAAGCATGAGCATGGTGCCGATGATGGGCAACGGGCCCAGCCTGTCGCCGAACATCTTCATGAACACGGACGACGTGGACAACTACGGCATCGCCTACGGCATGGGCCTGACGGCCGAGAAGGTGGCGCAGCAGTGGAAGATCAGCCGCAGCGCACAAGACGAGTTTGCCTACGCATCCCACATGAAGGCACTGGCGGCGATGAAGGCCGGCGCCTTCACCGACGAGATCACGCCGATCACGGTGGACGACCGCAGTGTCGATCTGGACACCGCCAAGGTCAGCATCACCCAGCGCACCGTCAGCCTGGACGAAGGCGTGCGTCCCGAGACCACGGTGGAGGGACTGGGCAAGCTGAAGACGGTGTTCTCGGCGCGCGGTTCGGTCACCGCCGGCAACAGCTCGCAAACCTCCGACGGCGCCGGTGCGCTGATCCTGGCTAGCGAATCGGCCATCAAGCGCTTCGGCCTGACGCCGCTGGCCCGCTTTGTCAGCTTCGCCAGCAAGGGCGTGCCGCCGCACATCATGGGCATTGGCCCGATCGAGGCGATTCCCGCCGCGCTGCGCTACGCCGGCCTGCAGCACCAGGACATTGACTGGTTCGAGCTGAACGAAGCCTTTGCCGCCCAGTCGCTGGCCGTCATCAACACCCTGGGCCTGGACCCTGCCAAGGTGAACCCGATGGGCGGCGCGATTGCCCTTGGCCACCCGCTGGGCGCCACCGGTGCTATCCGTGCCGCGACGGTGATCCACGCGCTGCGCCGCAACAACCTGAAGTACGGCATGGTGACCATGTGCGTCGGCATGGGCCAGGGTGCAGCCGGTATCTTCGAACGCATATAGAAGAGCACACCCCCAGGCTACGCGCTGCGCGTCTTCGCCAACCCCCTTGCAGGGGGCGAACCCGGTGGCCTGGCGGAGCCAGTTCCACGGGTTCTCTGGAAGGGGTGTTGATTGCGCGGGTTTGAGGTTTTTAGGCTGCTAGCGCTTATTTCATCTGCGCTGGCAGCTATTTAAATGATAGTAATGCCGCGGTTGTTAACATCCGCATTTTTCTACCGAGTGATCCCATGACCGACATCTTGACCCATACCGAAGACGGCATCTTGACCATTACGCTGAACCGCGTGGCCAAGAAGAATTCGTTGACCTCGGCGATGTACTCCGCTATTGCGGATGCGCTGGACGGCGCTGCAGCCGACGCGAGTGTGCGCGTGGCCGTCATCCAGGGCCATGAAACCATCTTCTCGGCCGGTAACGACATTGGCGACTTTTTGAATGCGCCAGCGCCCACGGCAGAGTCGCCAGTGATCCGCTTCCTGCGCGTCATCAGCACATTCCCCAAGCCGCTAGTCGCCGCAGTGTGCGGTGCAGCGGTGGGCGTGGGCACCACCATGCTGTTGCACTGCGACTTGGTCTATGCGGGCGACAACGCTGCGTTCTCGCTGCCCTTCGTCAACCTGGGCCTGTGCCCCGAAGCCGGCTCCAGCTACCTGCTACCGCGTCTCATGGGCCACCAGCGCGCCGCCGAGGCATTGCTGCTGGGCGACCCGTTTACTGCAGAGACAGCGCTGGAGGTGGGCTTGATCAACCGCATCGTGCCGCCCGCCGAGGTGCATGCGCTGGCACATCGGCAGGCCTTGCGCCTGGCGGCTAAGCCGCTGGCGTCTTTGGTCACCAGCAAGCGCTTGATGAAGCAGGAATTGGCCGCACCGGTAGCCGAGCGCATGGCTGAGGAAACCGGCCTCTTCGGCAAGATGCTGCGTGAGCCGGCGGCCAAGGAGGCGTTGACGGCTTTCATGGAAAACCGCAAGCCTGACTTCAGCAACTGCTGAGTTCAGCGCCCGGCCCGCACTTGCACATCCGCTAGCGAGTCCAGCAAGCCGTCACAGTCCACCGCCTCCACCGGCTCGCCGTGGTTGTAGCCGTAGCGCACCAGTAGCACCGGGCAGCCAGCGGCCCGCGCGGCCTGGGCATCGTTCTGCGAGTCGCCCAGCATCAGCGTGTGTTGTGGCAGCGTGCCCAGGGCCTCGCAGGTCTTTTGCAGCGGCAGCGGGTCGGGTTTTTTGCGCTCAAACGCATCGCCGCCGAACACATGGCTGAAGAACCCGTCCAGGCCTTTGGCCTGCAGCAAGGGCAGGGCGAAGGCGGTGGGCTTGTTGGTCAGGCAGGCCAGCTTCCAGCCCCGGTCTTGCAGGGCCCGCAAGCCCTCCAGCACGCCGGGGTACACCTGCGAGAACTGCCCGTTGATGGCCAGGTAATGGTGTTGGTAGCGGGCCCAGGCCTGCGCGTAGAGTGCTTCTATATTGATAGCTGCTGGTGCAGGTGATGTCTGCGCTAGAGCATGATTGAATACGGAGTGCAGCAGGTGTTCCGTGCCCTTGCCCACCATGGTCTCTATGGTGTGCGGCGTGATGGCGGGCAGGTCCAGATCGGCCAGCATGCCATTCAGCGCCGCCGCGAAGTCCGCCAAGGTGTCCACCATGGTGCCGTCCAGGTCCACGATGGCGGCCTGTATCGAAGTTTGGTTTGACTGGATGGCGTTTAGAAGCATGTCATGGCGTCCCAAAATACCGTGATTTTCGACCATTCAATCGCCCAAACTCACCCGGCTAGGGCTGGACGGTATACGGCAGCAGCCGGGCCTGTGATGCAGACAGCAGGGCGGTCATGGCGGCGGCGGCGGCGTCTGGCTCGTGCGCCAGGATGTGGCGGTGCACATCGGCGTGCAAGGCCAGGTCTTCGCTGGGCCGGGTGGCATGGCGCAGCAGCATTTCGGATGACACCCGCAGCGCGGTTTTGATGCCGTTGCCTATGGTGATGAACATGCCGTTGTGCGACACCTCGATGATGGTCATGTGGAAGGCCAGGTCGGCTTCGGCGGCGGCGCGCACCTCGTTGCTGGTGTAGGCCTCGGCCAGCTCGTGGTAGCGGCGGTCCAGTAGCTGCATGTCGGCGGCATTGCCTGCGCGGGCGGCAAGAAAGCAGGCGCGCGGCTCGAAGCACAGCCGCATCTCGTAGATGTCTTCGATGATCTTGCTGTCAAACTGGGCGTGCAGCCGCCAGGCCAGCACGTCGCGGTCCAGCAGGTTCCAGTCGGCAAAGGGCAGTACGCGTGTGCCGATCTTGGGCGACACGTCGATCAGCCGCTTGCTGGACAGCTGCTTGATGGCTTCGCGCACGGTGGTGCGGCTGACGCCGTAGGCGCTGCACAGCTCGCTTTCCACCGGCAGGGCGTCGCCCGGCAGGAACTCTCCGCCGACGACGCGCATGCCTATGATTTTTGCGACCTGTGCGGTCATCGTGCCCACCAGTGGTTCACGTTCGAACATGCGTTTTCCTTGTGCGGCAAGGGGCACGGTGGCCCCTGCCTCTTTAAATACGACCGGTGGCGGTGGTGACGATCACGTTCCACGAGCCGGGTTGCAGTTCCGCCAGAATGGTTTCACCGTCGACCTGTACGTTCGGATTATTCTCCGGCACCACGGTGTTGGGGGCATCCTTGGTGTTGGTGGCCTTCATATTGCTGTGGTGCAGGGCCAGCGCGTGGTCCAGCTGGCGCGTGCGGCCCAGGCCGCGCAGCTCCACGCGCAGCTGCATGGTTTCGGTCAGGTGGCGGTTCAGCGCGAACACGGTGGTGGTGCCGGTGCTTTCGTCGTCCACCACGCAGGCGCACAGGTAGGGGATTTCCGGGTGGCTCTTGGCTTCGTAGCTGGGCGACTCGATCACCGGGCGCAACACCTTGCCATGCGCAAAGCGGGTGGCTTGGGCGAAGGGGTAGAAGATGGTCTGGCGCCAGGCCGGGCCACCGGGCTCGGTCATGATGGGGCCGATCACGTTCACCAACTGGGCCAGGCAGGCGGCCTTGACGCGGTCGGCGTTGTTCATCATCACGATAAGGGCGCCGCCGACTACCAGCGCGTCTTCGGTGTTGTAGATTTCTTCCAGCAGGCGTGGGGCCTCCGGCCAGCCGGGCTTGCGCAGGTCGTTGATGGAGCGGGCCTTGTACCAGACGTTCCATTCGTCAAACGACAGCATGATGCGCTTGGCCGAGTGCTTGCGCGCCGCAACGCCATCGGCCACGGCGACGATCTCCTTGATCGACAAATCCATCTGCTCGATGCAGCCAAAGAATTCGGGCGTGGAGTCGCCGCGGTTCTCGAAATAGGTGTGCAGCGAGATGAAGTCCACGTCGTCAAAGCAGTGCTCCAGCACCGTGTCTTCCCACTTGCCGTAGGTGGGCATATTGTGTTGCGACGAGCCGCAGGCGGCGAGCTGGATGGTCGGGTCCACCAGGCGCATCAGCTTGGCGGTTTCGTGGGCGATGCGGCCATATTCGTCGGCGGTCTTGGAGCAGATCTGCCAGGGGCCGTCCATCTCGTTGCCCAGGCACCAGAACTTGATGTCGTGCGGGGCCTCTACGCCGTGCGACTTGCGCAGGTCCGACAAGGCCGTGCCACCGGGGTGGTTGCAGTATTCGAGGAACTCGCGGGCTTCGTCCGGGCCGCGCGTGCCCAGGTTGACGGCCCACATCGGCTCGATGTCGGTGGCCTTGCACCACTCCATGAACTCATTGGTGCCGAACTGGTTGGTTTCGGTCGAGGCCCAGGCCAGGTCCAGCCGCACCGGGCGGTCTGCGGCCGGGCCTACGCCGTCTTCCCAGTTGTAGCCCGAGACAAAGTTGCCGCCGGGGTAGCGCACGATGGTGGGGCCGAGCTCGCGCGTCAGCTCCATCACGTCGCCGCGGAAGCCGCGCTCGTCGGCCGTGGGGTGGCCGGGTTCGTAGATGCCGGTGTAGACCGCGCGGCCGAGGTGTTCGACGAAGGAGCCGAAGATGCGTCGGTCGAGGTCAGAGACAACGAAATCGCGGTCAACGACCAGGCGGGTGGAGATCATGGTGTGCTTCCTGTAAAAAAAGGGGAGTGGGGGCCGCCCTCACGGCCCCGGGAGATCACAAAGGTGTTTAGGGCAACGCTGAACAAGTCCCTCGCGGTCTGCGCATCTCTGGTCTCGGGCGGTCTGCGGCGTTGCAAATCCTCGCCATAGCCGAAGCTATGTCTGCGGTTTGCGCCTTGCATCCCATCCCTAGCCAGAGCGCGCAGCCTCGCGGGGACTTATTCAGCGTCGCCTTAGCGGACGCTGGCCAGCAGCTTGTTGACCCGCTCTTCGCCGGCTTTTTGCACAGCGTCGATCGGCTTTTGGGTCAGCAGCATGTTGATCATTTCTTCGCCCACGATGGCTTCGATGGCGCGCTGGCGTGGCACGTTGCTGGGCAGGGACACGCCGATGGAGCTGATCTCCAGGATGTTGCTGCGGAATGGCAGCTTCTTGAAGTCGTCACGGGCGGTGGCGCTTCTGTTGGCGGGCAGGTGGCCGGTACGGGCCCATTCGTAGTCGCGGTCCCACAGGAACTTCATGAAGGTCAGCGCGGCCTTGCGGGTTTTCTCGTCTTTGGCGCCGCCCTTGAGCATGACCCAGCTATGGCCGTCGGCAAAAGCGGCTTTCTTGGCGTAAATCTTGGCGAAGGGCACCACCGAGTAGCCGCCTTTCAGGGGCGAGTCGGCCTTGTCGGCTGCATCCACAAAGTCGCCAATCGTCCAGGTGCCCACGATGTGCACGCCAACATCGCCGTTGATGAAGGCCTGGTTGGCTGCGCCGTAGTCCATATTGGGTTTGACCAGGCCTTCGGTGTACAGCGTGTTCATCAGCTCCAGCGCGTTGCGGGCGGGCTTGGAGTGCAGGTCAATCTGCTTGCCGTTAGCCGAGAACAGTGTGCCGTTTTGCTGCGCAACCAGGGTCACCAGGGTGCGGTAGTTGGCGGCAGCATCGGAGGCGGGCCAGCCCAGGTAGGCTTTGCCGGTGGCCGCCTTGAACTTGCGGGCCTGGGCCAGCAGCTCCTCAGGGGTTTGCGGCAGTACGGGTGTGCCATCGGCGTTGGTCAGCCCGGCTTTCTTCATCAGGTTGCCGTTGATGTGCCAGAGCCAGGACCAGGTATCGAAGGGCAGGGCGTAGGTTTTGCCGCCGATCTGTGTGCCCTTTTTGGCCTGTTCGCTGAACTGGTCGGTGCTGATACCGACCGACTTGAAGCCTTCGTCCAGCGGCTCCACCAGCTTGCGCGCCACGTAGTCGCCGAGTACAGATTCGTGCATCACGGTGATGGTGGGCACGTCTTTGGCGACGATGCGGGCACTGAGCTGGTCGTAGTAAGGGGCCCATTCAGCGATTTGTGGTTTGACCACAATGCCCTGCTTGTTGGTGGCGTTGAACTCGTTGATCAGCGTGGTGATGATGCCGCACTCGCCATGTGCCTTGCTGGCATCGACGGCTTTGCCGTAGTCGGCATCGCAGGCTCCGAAGAAGCGGGCCACGGTGATTTCGGTCTTGTCCTGCGCGGCGCACAGGGCGCTGCCGGTGGCCAGTGTGATGGCAACCAAGCTGGTTGCGAGCATTTTCAGTTTCATGCTTTGTCTCCTCGTTTGTAGGCCGTGGCCATTTTTTAATGTGCAGCGGATCGGCGCTGCCCCGGTAAAACGCTTTAGCGTGTGGCCGTGCCGGCCACAGCGGTGACGATGTATTTCTGGAAAAACAGGTACAGCACAAACAGCGGCAGCCCGGCAAACACCGCCTGTGACATCAGGTAGCCAATGCCCTCGCTTTGTGCAAAGTTCGACTGGCTGGAGGCCAGGCCCAGGGTGATGGTGTACATCTCGGACTTCGAGGCCGACACCAGTGGCCACAGGTAGTCGTTCCAGGCGTTCAAGAAAGTGAAGATGCCCAGGGTGGCCTGCGCCGGCACCGACAGCGGCAGGATGATTTGCCAGAAGATCTTCAGCTTTGACGCGTTGTCCAGCATGGCGGCTTCTTCCAGCTCGACCGGAATGCCCCGGAAATACTGCGCCATCAGGTACACGCCAAACGGGGCGGCCAGCTTGGGCAGGATCAGCGCGCTGTAGGTGTTGTGCAGCTCCAGATCGGCAAACAGGCGGTGCAGCGGCACGATGATGGCCTGCTCGGGCACGGCCAGTCCGGCCAGCACGCAGGCAAACAAGATGCGCCGTCCGGGGAAGGTGGTGCGCGCAAAGCCGTATCCCGCCAGCGAGGCAATCACCAGCGTCAGAAAGGTCTGCCCCAGCGACACGATGGCGCTGTTCAGCAGCCAGCGGAAGACCTGCGATGTGCCCAGGATGTCGGTGTAGTTCTTCAGCGTGAACGGGGGCGAGAACAGCACGTCGGTGCGCGCCATCAGTGCCGCGTTGGGCTTGAATGACAGCATGAAGATCCATACCAGCGGAGCCACCCACAGGCAGGCCAGGGCAATGGTGGCGGCCAGAATCAGCCGGTCGCCCCAGCGGCTTTTCAACATACGGCTCATGCGTGTTTCTCCTGTGCGGCACGTTGGCGGCCCAGCCAGGCCTGTACGCTCACCCCGATCAGCATCAGGCCAAACAGCACCTGTGCAGCGGCGGCCGAATAGCCCAGCGCCCATTGGGTAAAGCCGGTCTCGTAAATGAATTGCACGATGGGGCGCGAGGTGTTGTTGGGCCCGCCTTGCGTCATCAGGTACGACTGGCCAAACAGCTGGAACTGCAAAATCACCTCGATCACCGCCACCAGCGCCACCGTGCCTTTGATGGACGGCAGGGTGATGGCGACAAAGGTGCGCCAGCGGCCCGCGTTGTCCAGCGCGGCGGCCTCGTACATTTCTTGCGGAATCTGCTGCAGCGCGGCCAGGAACAGCATCATCGGCAGGCCCACAATCCACCACACGGTGACCAGCGCCACCGCAGGCAGGGCCATGGCATCGCTGACCAGTGGGGCGATGGGGGCCAGGCCCATGCCGGTCATAAGGTTCGACAGCAGGCCTTTGTCGGGCATCAGCACCAGCCGCCAGACCAGCGTGACGATGGTCACCGACAGCACCGACGAGCCAAAAAAGATAGCGCGCAGCACCGCACCGGTGCGCCCGGGCCGGTTAAGGGCCAAGGCGAGCGCCAACCCGAGGGCGACGAACACCGGGGTTGTCATGCCGACAAAGTAGAACGTGTTGCGCACCGCACCCAGAAAGATGTCGTCGTGCAGCAGGTCGGCGTAGTTTTTCAGGCCGATGAAGTCGCTGGTGTCGGCCAGCATGTCCACATCGCGCAGGCTCAACCACCAGCCCATCACCAGGGGCAGCACCAGCAGCAACAGATAGACCACCAGGTAGGGCAGAACGAAAAGGCCGTTCAGCCAATGTTTGGGTTGTTTGCGTGCCATGGCGGCCTCACTGCGGCGCGTGGTGGGCCAGGCCCGCCGCGTCAAACACATGCAGGCGCGCGCTGTCGATACGCAGCGCCACGGCTTCACCGGGGGCGACGCCGCTGTCGCGGTGTGCCTCGGCCACCACGGTGCTCCCATCGGCTAGGCCGACGTGCGCCAGGGTGCGGTCGCCCAGGCGCTCTACCACGTCCACCCGGCCGGGTAGTTCGCCCTGCGTGTCCAGTGTGATGAATTCGGCGCGAATGCCCAGGGTGAGTGTACCGGCGGGTACATCTGCATCGCGCAGGGCGGTTTGGAACACGCTGCCGTGTGCGAGGCGCAGGCATAGACGCCCGTCTTGCGGGGCCGCGCGCTCGGTGTCTAAAAAGTTCATGGCCGGCTGGCCAATGAAGCCGGCCACAAAGCGGGTCGCCGGGCGGCGATAGATGTCCATGGGCGCGCCGATCTGTTCGATCTTCCCCTTGTTCATCACCACGATACGGGTCGCCAGCGTCATGGCCTCGACCTGGTCGTGGGTGACGAACACCATGGTCGACTGCAGGCGCTGGTGCAGGCGTGCCAGCTCGACCCGGGTGCGGGTGCGCAGGGCGGCGTCCAGATTCGACAGGGGTTCGTCAAACAAAAACGCGCTGGGGTTTTTCACGATGGAGCGGCCAATCGCCACGCGCTGGCGTTGCCCGCCAGATAACTGGCCGGGCTTGCGCTGCAGCAGGGGCTCCAGCTCCAGCATGCGGGCGGCGTCGGTGATGCGGGTGCCGATCTCGGCCTCGGCCAAGCCAATGTTGCGCATGCCGAAAGCCATGTTGTCGTACACGCTCATGTGAGGGTACAGCGCATAGTGCTGGAACACCATGGCCACGCCGCGCTGGCCGGGCGGCAGGTCGGTCACGTCCTTGCCCGCAATGGTGATGCTGCCACTGGTCACGGGCTCCAGGCCGGCCATCATGCGCAGCAGGGTCGATTTGCCGCAGCCCGAGGGGCCGAGGAACACCAGGAACTCGCCTTGCGCGATGTCCAGGCTCAGGTCGTTCATCACCGCCACGTTGCCGTAGTGCTTGCTGACCCGGTTCAGTTGAATGCCTGCCACGTCTTGTCTCCAATATGTCTTTGGTATTATGAAAGACAATCATAGAGGCGGCAAAGTTGGGCTGTCAACCGCAATCGATGCTGCATCGCAGCATGGCTAGCGGCTTCGCGTAATTGAGTTTGCTATAAATTAAATAGCTGCTGTCGCAGGTGCTATCTGCGCTGTAGCCGCATTTTGTCTATGCCGCCAGTTGCGGCGGTTCAGCCCGCCTTGCGCAGGGTCAGGTTGATGCGCTGCGCGCCCAGCAGCGGGTGTTCGGCTTGCGCCACGGGCAGCACGCCGTGGTAGCGCAGGCGGTCGGCACCGCCCCAGACCACCACGTCGCCGTGCACCAGCGGTACGCGCAGGGTCTTGCAGACGCGGTCAAAGCCGCCCAGCACAAAGGTGGCCGGTATTCCCAGCGACACCGAGACGATGGGCGCGCTGTAGTCGCGTTCGTCCTTGTCCTGGTGCAGCGACAGGCGGGCGCCCGGCCGGTAGCGGTTGACCAGGCAGGCGTCCGGCACAAAGTTGGCAAAGCCCGTGCGCGTTGCGGCCTCTTGCGCCAGCTGCAGCAGTACCTCGGGCAGGGGCGGCCAGGGTTGGCGGGTATCGGGGTCGAGCGCGCTGTAGCGGTAGCCGTGGCGGTCGCTGGTCCAGCCCAGGGCGCCACAGTTGGTCAGCGCCACCGACATGGGCTGGCCGCCCGGCGTGACCATGTGGCGAAAGGGCGCGGTGTGTTGTATCTGCTCCAGCGCGGCCAGCAGGCGGGGCACATAGGGCAGGGCCAGCCCCTTCAGCAGCTTGGCCTGCGGGGCCAGTACCAGCTCGGCCGGCGTGCCGCCAAAAAGATCGGCTTGCATGGGGAGCCTAGTTACGGCAGGCCAGCGCGCTGGCCGTGGGGCTGTCGCCCATGCTGGCTAGCAAGGTGGGCGCCAGCGACTTCAGCAACTGGGCCGAGAGTGCGCTGGTGAACCGGTAGTTGGCCGCATAGGGTTCGTGGACATAGGCCGTCATGGTGCCAAAGAAGCGGTCGCCCAGCAGAAACACAAAGGTGGCCGAGCGGTTCACCGCGCGCGAGGACACCAGCCGCCCGCCGGGCCCATAGGTTTCAAAGCGGTGGTCGCCGGTGCCGGTTTTGCCGCCGATGTCGATGTTGCTGCCATTGGCCAGCTTGAAGCCGTCGCGCAGCCGGCTGGCGGTGCCGCCGTTCACCACGTCCAGCAGCGAGCGGCGCACCACCTCGGTCAGCTCTTCGGGCAGCAGCCGCTCGGCGACGGGCGGGGCGCTTTCAAAGCGGGTGGCATAGGGTGTGCCGCTGGCGAAGTCCAGGCTGTGCAGCTTGCGCAGCGGCAGGCGCATGCCCTTGTTGACGATGATGCCCATCAGCTCGGCCAGGGCTGCCGGGCGGTCGCCCGACGCGCCCAGGGAGGTGGCCAGCGACGGCGTCAGCGACTCAAAGGGGTAGCCCAACCGGCGCCAGTCCTGGGCGATTTCCTGGAAGGCCTCTAGCTCCAGCATCTGGCGTATGCGTTTGTCCTGCGCCACCTTGCGGTTGCTTTTGAACAACCAGCTGTAGACCTCCTGGCGCACGCTGCCACTGGCCTGCAGGGTCTGCGCCAGCGTGGCGGTGGGCTGCTGGTGCATATAGCTGACCACCCACAGCTCCAGCGGGTGGATGCCAGCGATGTAGCCCCGGTCGGCCAGCGAAAACTTGTCTACCGCATACTTGGTGTACAGCTCCTGCAACTGGGTGTCGGACAAAGCCATTCCGGGCAGGCGTTGGCGCATGAAGGCCGCGAACTGCGCCAGATCCGCGTTCGGCTGCAGGCTGCGGAATACCGTGGCCAGACGTGCCGGCACCGGGCGCATGGTTTGCTGCAGCAGGTCTTGGGCGGCATCGGGCGCCAGCCCCTGGTATTTGCGGTAGAAGCGGGCCATGAACTGGCGGCCTTCCTTGTCGGCAAAGCGGGCCAGGATTTCCTGCCGCGCGGGCGAGTCTGCTGCCGGTAGCGCGGCGCTGCTGGCGCCCGAGCGTTCGAACTGGTAGTACTGCACCACGTCACGCATCAGCCGCACAAACACCAGGTTCACCGAGTGCTGGAAGCTCTCGCGCACCGTCATCACTTTGTAGTTCTCTTCTGGCTCGAAGTTCTCAAAGCTTTGCACGCCGCCGCCGGTGACAAAGCTCTCGCCCGGGTTGCCGGAGTAGCGGCGTTCCATGGCGGCCTCCAGCATGGGGCGCAGGCTTTTGTCTTGCGCCTGGGCGATGTAGGCGCGGGCCCAGCGGCTCAGCGTGTCGGCGTCATCGCCCTTGGCGGCGGCCAGCTCCTGTGGGCCCATGTCTGCATAGCGCTGGTGCAGCGCGGTGATGATTTCCAGGTAGGTGATCAGCGTGCGCAGCTTGGCGGTGGAGCCCAGGTTCAGCCGTGCGCCTTCGTTGATGTCGAAGGGCTGGTCGAAGTTGTCGGTCTGCACGCGCAGCAGGTTGGCGCCGTCGCGCTGCTCAAACAAGGTGAAGCTGAACACCAGCTTGCTGGGGTCGTCGCCGGGGCTGAGCATATTGCGGCCATACAGGCCGGCGGCCTTGGCGCTGGCGGGATCGCTCAGCTGGCGCAGCACCGTGCCGACTTCGCGCTGTACCTCGCCGTTCAGGCTGGCGTTGGCCGACATATCGAAGCGGTCCAGGTCGTACAGGTGTTTGACCTGCAATAGGCTGGACAGATGGGCGCGCAGAGCCGTTACCGCCTTGCGTGTGACAAAGGACACCGGAGGGGCTGCACCTGTATCTTGTTGCAGTTTCAGCTGGATGGGCAGGGCTGCATCGCGCAGCGCGGGCGAGATGATGCCGGCGGTGGCCAGCACGCGCAAATGGCTGTCGGCCAGCTGCTGCAGCGCGGCCCGGCCTTCGCGCAAGTAGTACGAGGGCCGGCGCTGCGCAATCATCAGCGACAGGGCCTGTTTGAAGGCCTCCGCCCGGCTCTGCAACGCGGCGCCGGTTTCATCGGCATTGTCTTGCAGCAGCTGGTTCGCTTCAGCAAAGTCGCGCCCGTACCAGGCCCACAGGCCGTCGCCCATGCCGTTGACCTCGCCGTACCCGGGCTTGGCGGCCAGCGGTACGGTGTTCAGGTAGTCCACCACGGTTTGCTGGCGAAAGGCCAGGGTGTTTTCGCCGCCCATATAGGTCTTGATGGAGGCGCTGGCCATTTGCCGCAGCTTTTCGCGCGGCGAGGCGGTGCGGCCCTCGGGGGAGTGGCGGTATTTTTCGATCTGCGTGACCAGCGTGCTGGCGCCGGGGGCTTCGTGCGACTTGTCCACCGCGTGCACCACTTGGTCGGTCAGTGCCTTGCTGAAGCGCCCCCAGTTGATGGCGGGGTTGTGCTGGGGCTGGCTGTTGTCCAGCAGGTCGCGGTCTTCGATGAACAGCAAGGTATTGACTAGCAGCGACGGCACGGCGCGGAAGTCCGCATAGCCGCGCTCAGGGTAGCGTTCCGCATACAAGGTTTGGGCATTGCAGTCGCGCAGGTTCAGCCCGGCCTGGTTCTTTTCAGCGTAGGGCAGTGGTAGCCCGTTGTCGGCCAGTTCGGCCATGCGTGGCGAGATGCGGGCTTGCTCGGTGACGGTGTAACCGCGTGCGGTCAGGGACTGGGTGAAGGCGGGAATCTGGCTGTAGCCCAGCCGTTCGTCGTAGGGCCCGCTGTGCGGAAAGCGGATGGCGTCCTCGGGGCTGGGCCCAGGTTCTGGCGCAAAGCGCAGCTCTTGCCCCAGCCGTGACAGATAGCGCGCCTGCAGCCGGGAGGTGTTTAGCTCATCCGCGACCAGCCAAGCCAATAGCGCCATCAATCCCAGCAGGATGGCCAGTAAGAGCAGTTTCCACCTAGTTCGTAACAGCAATTTTTAGACGTTGGAAATGCAACTTTGCAGCCCTATGTTAGGGCCAAATTCAGCCGGATCTTGTGGCTTTTTTGTGTCTAAAAGACAGGGAATGTTCTTAGATAAATGTGTGATCTTCAGGTAACCCAAACCGGGAAAACTTGTACATTGATTTGCTGTCGGTGACTGGCTTCAGGCTGTTGCCTGCGTGCTGTTCGAGGGAACCCACGCGCGTACCTGGTTGCGGCCTGAGTTTTTGGCTTGGTAGAGGGCTGCATCTGCACTGCGGATGAGGTCTTCCGCAGACCTGGCATGCTCTGGGAATACGGCAACGCCCAGGGAGATAGTGGCTTGGATGCGGTGTTCCCCAAAGGTCACCACTGCCTTGCTGAAATGAACCCGCAACTCTTCTGCGCGCGCCATTGCCGCGTCTAGCGGCATCGTGGGTAGCAACAGCAGGAATTCTTCGCCGCCATAGCGGCAGGCCACATCGGAGCTGCGCGCGGCTTCCATCAGTAAGTGGCCCAGATGCACCAGCACCTGGTCGCCAGCCGGATGGCCGTAGCTGTCATTCACCTTTTTGAAGTGGTCAATATCCAGCAGGATGATGGACAAGGGCAGTCCATCACGTTGGCAACGTGCGAGCTCGCGGTCAAGGGTATTGCCCAGGTAGCGGCGGTTGTACAGGCCCGTCAGCGGGTCGCGGTTGGCCTGCTCACTCAGGCGTGTTTGCAGCGCATCAATTTCGAATAGTTTGCACTGCAGGTCTTTGTTGGCAGAAAGCAGCTGGGTTTCGCGCTCTTGCAGTTGTTGGCGCATTTTGCTCAGCTGGCGGTTGCGTTCAAAGCCCATGTTGTTCATGGCCAGCAAATACCAGCCCAGCCCCAGCATGCAGAAGGACGAGGTCAGCGTGTCGGTGCCAGGCGCCCAGCGCAACCCACCGATGGGTAACCAAAGTGCCATCCCCAGCACCAATGCCAGCAGCGCTTGAATGACACCGCTCCAGCCTCGGTTGGCTGCGTTGTTCGACAGGGTGCCCATGGCCCCAGAAAATGTAATCCACGCGGGGAACCCCATGCCTGCAGCGGTCATGCCTAGCAAGACTGAATCTACCAGCAGGTTGCGGGTTTCGGTGGCGACCGGGTCACTGGCTTTGCGCGCACGTAGAAATTGCACATGCGGGTAGACCAGAAACGCCATGCCCAGCAAAAGCCAGGGCATGGGCTGGCGCTGGCCCTGCTCCACCATGTGCAGGCCGTATGCGACGAACATCAAGGCAAATGATATGGTGCGCATGCGGTAATGCATGCGCACCAACCACGGTAAGCGGTGGGCCGACGGCAGCACGATCTGTGGGGCTTAGACGGGGAGAAACCCGTCCACCGACAAGTAGCGTTCACCGGTGTCGTAGTTGAAGCCCAGCACGCGCGCGCCTGCGCCCAGCTCGGGCAGCTTTTGCGCGATCGCCGCCAGCGTGGCGCCGCTGGAGATGCCCACCAGCATGCCTTCTTCGCGCGCGCTGCGGCGGGCCATTTCGCGGGCCGGCTCGGCGTCTACCTGGATGGTGCCGTCCAGCAGCGCCACGTCCAGGTTCTTCGGGATGAAGCCTGCGCCTATGCCCTGGATGGGGTGGGGCGCCGGGGCGCCGCCGGAGATCACGGGCGAGGCCGTGGGCTCTACCGCAAACACCTTCAGGTTCGGCCATTTCGCTTTCAGCACGCGGGCGCAGCCGCTGATGTGGCCGCCGGTGCCCACGCCGGTGATGAGGGCGTCCAGCCCCTCGGGGAAGTCGGCCAGGATTTCCTGGGCCGTGGTGCGCACATGCACGTCCACATTGGCCGGGTTTTCAAACTGCTGCGGCATCCAGCTGCCAGGTGTTGCGGCCACCAGTTCCTGGGCGCGGGCGATGGCGCCCTTCATGCCTTTTTCACGCGGCGTCAAGTCGAAGCTGGCGCCATAGGCCAGCATTAGGCGGCGGCGTTCGACCGACATGCTGTCGGGCATCACCAGCACCAGCTTGTAGCCCTTGACTGCGGCCACCATGGCCAGACCCACGCCGGTGTTGCCAGATGTGGGTTCGATGATGGTGCCGCCGGGTTGCAGCACGCCGGATTTCTCCGCGTCTTCCACCATGCTCAGCGCAATGCGGTCCTTGATGGAGCCGCCGGGGTTGCTGCGCTCGGACTTGATCCACACATTGGCGCCCGGGCCAAACAGGCGCTGGATGCGTACGTGCGGGGTGTTGCCAATGGTCTGCAGGATGGTGTCGGCTTTCATAGGTCTCCTTTTGGGTGGACGAAAATTTTCCCATTGTGGCGCACTGCCATAATCGGGGGGTGAAGCCCGCCAGACCGCCGCTGGTGCAATCTGGGAAACCAGGCACTGGAGGAACGTCCGGACTGCATAGGGCAGCGTAGCAGCTAACGGCTGTCCACCGTGAGGTGAGGATTAGAGCAACAGAGACGAGTTTTTGCAGGTAACACCCGTGGGTGGTCTGTGCGGTGTCAGCGCAAGCTGGCAAGCGGGTAGCGTAAGCCACACGCCCACGGCGCAAGCCGTGGACAGCACAGCACCTTTTGCGGGCAGAGCCCGCAAAAGGTGAAACGGGCAATCTCTACGCGCAGCAATACCAAGTAGGCCAACGTTGACGGGGCCCCCGGAGTTGGCGGGTAGGTAGCATTGAGCCGGTGGGGCGACCCCCGGCCCAGATTAATGGCGGTCACGCCGAGGGCAACCTCGGTGCACAGAATCCGGCTTATCGGTGGGCTTCACACTTTTATAGGCCAAATCGGCCTCTGGCGCAGATTCCACCTGCGCAGGCAGCTCCTTATTTAATAGCGTATGCCCCGTCAACACTGCGGGCTATCGGTGCGCCACCATAATTTCCAGCTCTTTTAACCAAGGACGCAGCATGAAGTTAATGGATTACGGCTTGAAGCCCATGGATTTTCAGAACCCCGTGCCCGCAACCCCGGTCGAGGGCCTGTCGCGCCGCGGCTTTGCCGTGACGGCTCTGGCCTCCGGCTTTGCTGTGGCCTCGAATCCGGTGCTGGCCCAGGCCATCACCACCGACTCGGTCGGCCTGACGGCAGGCGAGGTCAGCATCCCGGTGGCCGACGGCAAGATCCCGGCCTACCGCGCAGTACCCAACAAGCCGGGCAAGCACCCCGTGGTGCTGGTGGTGCAGGAAATTTTCGGCGTGCACGAACACATCAAGGACGTGTGCCGCCGCTATGCTAAGCAAGGCTACTACGCGATTGCCCCCGAGATGTACGCGCGCCAGGGCGATGTGTCGAAGATGAGCGACATCGGCCAGATCCTGTCCACCGTGGTGGCCAAGGTGCCGGACGCGCAAGTCGTTTCCGACCTGGATGCCGCCGTGGCCTTCGCCAAGGCCAGCGGCAGCGCCGACGCGGACCGCGTGGGCCTGGTCGGCTTCTGCTGGGGCGGCCGGGTGGCCTGGGTGTATGCGCTGAACAACCCCAAACTGAAGGCGGCGGTGGCTTACTACGGCCTGCTGGAGGGCATGCAGTCTGACATCCGTCCGCAGGACCCGGTGCAGTTCGCATCCAGCATCAAGGTGCCGGTGCTGGGCCTGTACGCCGGGCTGGACCAGAACATCAAGGCCGAGGCGGTCAACCGCATGACCGAGGGCCTGCGTGGCTCCGGCAGCGGCTCCGAAATCGTGGTGTTCCCCAGCGTCAACCATGGTTTCAACGCCGACTACCGGCCCAGCTACGACAAGGTGGCCGCGACCTACGCGCAGAAGCTGAGCTTCGACTGGCTGAAAGACCACGGCGTCTGAGTGGCGGAAAACTGCGCGGGAGTCTTTCCGCGCGCAATGGGGTGTGCTTGCGGGAGATAATTCCTCCATGCACATCCCATTCACCAAAATGCAGGGCGCGGGCAACGACTTTGTGGTGCTCGACGAGACCCAGGGCCGCCTGGGGCTGAGCGCCGCCCAGTACCGCTTTCTGGCCGACCGCCACTTTGGCGTCGGCGCCGACCAAATTCTGTCCGTGCGCAGCGCCAGCGCACCGGGCATTGACTTCGAATACGCCATCCACAACGCCGACGGCGGCGAGGTGGAGCACTGCGGCAACGGTGCGCGCTGCTTTATGCGCTTCGTCCACAGCCGGGGCCTCACCACCCAAAGCAGCGTGCGCGTGCAAACCATGGAGCGCGTGCTGCAGCTCAACATGCAGGACGATGGCCGCGTCACCGTGGACATGGGCCAGCCGGTGTTCGACCTGCCGCAGATCCCATTCGACCCGCAAGGCCTGCAGCCCGTGGCTGTGAATGATTGGCAAATATGGCCGCTGGCGCAGGTAGTATCTGCGCAGGGTGCTATGTTTAGCGTAGCAGTCGTGTCGATGGGCAACCCGCATGCGGTGCACCTGGTGGACGACGCCGAGGCCACGCCGGTCGCCACCCTGGGCCCGCTAGTGCAGGCCCAGCCTTGCTTCCCGAATGGCGTGAACGCCGGTTTTATGCAGGTTGTCAGCCGCAGCCAGGTGCGCCTGCGCGTCTACGAGCGCGGCGCCGGCGAAACCCTGGCCTGCGGCACCGGCGCCTGCGCGGCGGTGGTGGCGGGCATTCGCCTGGGCCTGCTGGACGCGCGGGTGGACGTGGACACCCACGGCGGCCGCCTGACCATCGAATGGGCCGGCATGGGCCAGCCGGTGCGGATGACCGGCCCGGCCACGACGGTTTTTGACGGCTCGATCACGATTCCAGACTCATTGATTGCACCCCTATGAACACCACCAACCCGATCACCGAAGACGACATCGCCAACTTCCTGGCCAACACGCCCGAGTTTTTCGAGCGCCATTCCCAGGTGCTGGCCTCGGTGCAGCTGACCAGCCCGCACGGCAACCGCGCCGTCAGCCTGCAGGAGCGCCAGGCCGAGATGCTGCGCGAGAAGATCAAGGGCCTGGAGCACCGCATCATGGACATGGTGCGCAACGGCAACGAGAACGTCATCATTGCCGATAAGCTGCAGCGCTGGGCGCGCAGCCTGCTGCTGACGCGCTCTGCCCGCGACCTGCCCGAGCGCATTGCGCATGAAATCGAGGTGCAGTTTTCCGTGCCGCAGGCCGCCATCAAGGTCTGGGGCGTGGCCGACGAATACGCCTCGGCCCCCTGGGCCATGGGTGTCAGTGAAGACGCGAAGATTTTTGCCTCTTCGCTGACCGCGCCGTTCTGCGGTGTGAATTCGGGCTTTGAAGCGGTGAGCTGGCTGGCTGACCCGAAGGCCGCCATGTCGCTGGCGCTGATGCCGCTGCGCACCGGCGTGCTCAACAGCCCCAGCCCGGCTTTCGGCATGCTGGTGCTGGCATCACCCGACGCCCAGCGTTTCGAGTCCGCCATGGGCACCGACTTCCTGGAGCGCATCGCCGAGCTGGCGGGTGCCGCCCTGTCGCGCTTGCGCGCTTAAAAATGCCGGATTCCAGCGTACCGCCGCCCCTGGTCGCGCAGTACCTGGACCATGTGCGCTTTGAAAAGCGCCTGGCCGAGCGCACCGTGGCGCTGTACACGCTGGACCTGCAGAGGCTGGCGCAAGAGGCCGACAAAGCTGGCGTGGCGCTGACCGCCGTGGCCCACCACCACATCCGCCGCTGGGTGGCGCAGATGCACAGCCAGGGCCGTACCGGGCGCGGCATCGCGCTCATCCTGTCGGGCTGGCGTGGTTTCTATACCTGGCTGGGTCGGCAAGGCTTGGTGGCCAGCAACCCGGTGCAGGACGTGCGCGCACCCAAGGCCGCCAAACCCCTGCCCAAAGCCCTGGGCCTGAACGAAGCCGTGGGCCTGGCCGACTTTGAAAACGAGGCCGACGACCCCTGGCTGGAGGCGCGTGACGCCGCCATGGTCGAGCTGCTGTACGGCGGCGGCCTGCGCGTGGGCGAGCTGACCGGGCTGGACGCCAAGCCCAGCCCGCAGGCGCGTGGCTGGATCGACCTGGACGCCGGCGAGGCCCATGTGCTGGGCAAAGGCAGCAAGCGCCGCAGCGTGCCGATTGGCCGTAAAGCCGTGGAAGCGCTGGAGCACTGGTTGGCGGTGCGCGCCGAAGGGCAGGGCGCGCAGTTTTCGGCGGCCATGTTCCTGGGGCGGTACGGTACGCGGCTCACCGCCCAGTCGGTCTGGCAGCGCCTGCGCCGGCGCAGCCAGCTGGCCGGCACCGCCACCCCGGTGCACCCGCACATGCTGCGCCACTCGTTTGCCAGCCATGTGCTGCAAAGCAGCGGCGACCTGCGTGCCGTGCAGGAGCTGCTGGGCCACGCCAATATCAGCACCACCCAGGTCTATACCCGGCTGGACTTTCAGCACCTGGCCAAGGTGTACGACGCGGCCCATCCCCGGGCGAAACTGCCGCCGAGCAAGTAGTCGGCGGGTCTGGGCAAATAGGCCCGACAATCCCGCCCATGAAAGTTATTCGTTTACGTGAAGGCAAGGAGCGCTCGCTGCAGCGCCGCCACCCCTGGATTTTTGATTCGGCCATCGCCAAAGGCGGCGGCGACGCGGGTGAAACCGTGCGCGTGGAGTCGCACGAGGGCAAGTTTCTGGGCTGGGCGGCGTTCAGCCCCACCTCCAAGATCCGCGCCCGGGTCTGGAGCTTTGACGAGACCCAGCGCATAGATGCTGCGTTTTTTGTAGCGGCTGTCGCAGCCGCTATAAGCGCCAGAGGCCGATTTGATGTGAATAGCGACGGCGTACGTCTGATCCATGGCGAATCCGACGGCCTGCCGGGCCTGATCGTGGACCGCTACGGTGATACCTTGGTGGCGCAGTTTCTGTTTGCGGGTGTGGAGCGCTGGAAGGCGGTCCTGATCGACGCCATCCTGGCCGCCACCGGCCTGACCAAGCTGTACGAGCGGTCGGACACCAATACCCGCACGCTGGAAGGCCTGGAGCCCACCACCGGATGGCTGCGCGGCGACGGCCCCACCGGCCTGACCATCCAGGAGCACCAGTGGCGCCTGGGCCTGGACATTGCCGAGGGCCACAAGACCGGCTTCTACCTAGACCAGCGCGACAGCCGCAAGAAAATGGCCGACTATGCCCAGCGCCTGCAGTTCCAGCGCGTGCTGAACTGCTATTGCTATACAGGGGGCTTTACCGTGGCAGCCCTGGCCGGCATGCGCGCCGGCGGCAGTCAAGGCCACGTCACTTCCATCGATTCGTCCGGTCCGGCGCTGGAACAGGCGGCAGCAAATGTGGCGTTGAACGGCTTTGCCGCGGACCGCGTGACTTTTATGGATGCCGACGTGAACGCCTCGCTGCGCCAGTTCGCGGCGCAAGGCCAGACTTTCGACTGCATCGTGCTGGACCCGCCCAAGTTCGCCCCCACGGCGGCCCATGCCGACCGCGCGGCCCGCGCCTATAAAGACATCAACCGGCTGGCCTTCAAAATACTGGAGCCGGGCGGCGTGCTGTTTACATATTCGTGTTCAGGTGGCATCAACGCTGACCTGTTCCACAAGATCGTCGCCTCGGCCGGTATCGACGCAGGGGTGGATGGCTACATCAGCGAGCGCCTGGGCGGCGCCCCCGACCACCCGATGACCATCAATTTTCCTGAAGGCGAATACCTCAAAGGCCTTGTAATTCTGAGGAAATAGCCCCATCTAAAGCCGGCCTGAATTGGCCGCTACACTCCCCACCTGTTAATTTCCACGAAATCGCGGGGGCAGCGCCGTTCCCAGTGACAAATTAGCAATGAAAGAACCCATGGCACTCATTCCCGTCACCATCCTGACCGGCTTCCTGGGCTCGGGCAAGACCACGCTGCTCAAGCGCGTGCTGACCGAGGCCCACGGCCAGAAGATCGCCGTCGTCGAGAACGAATTCGGCGAAGAAAACATCGACAACGAGATACTGGTCTCTGAGCCGGGCGAGCAAATCATCCAGCTGAACAACGGCTGCATCTGCTGCTCGATCCGCGAAGATCTGCGCTCGACCCTGAGCCTGCTGGCCGCCAAGAAGCGCAAAGGCCTGCTGGACTTTGAGCGCGTGGTCATAGAAACCACCGGCCTGGCCGATCCTGGCCCGGTGGCCCAGACCTTCTTTATGGACGACGAGATCGCCGAAAGCTATCTGCTGGACTCGATCCTTACGCTGGTGGACGCTAAACATGCGGCAACCCAGCTGAACGATCGCCAGGAGGCCCGCCGCCAAGTGGGTTTTGCCGACCAGATCTTCATCAGTAAGACCGACTTGGTGGATCCCGCCGAGGTGGACGCGCTGATGCACCGTCTCAAGCACATGAATCCGCGTGCACCGCAAAAGGCTGTGCATTTCGGTGAAGTGGCGCTGAGCGAGGTGTTTGACCTGCGCGGCTTCAACCTGAACGCAAAACTGGACATCGACCCCGACTTCCTCAAAGAAGACGACCACGACCACCATGACCATGCCGAGGGCGAGCACTGCGACCACCCTTCGCACCAGCATGACCATGGCCACGGCCATGAGGGGCACCACCATCACCATGACGACGACGTAAAAAGCTTTGTTTTCAAAGCCGATCGCCCGTTTGATCCGGCCAAGCTGGAAGATTTCCTCGGCGCTATTGTTAATATTTACGGCCCGCGCATGTTGCGCTACAAAGGCGTCTTGAATATGCAAGGCACCGAGCGTAAAGTCATTTTCCAGGGCGTGCACCAGTTGATGGGCAGCGACCTGGGCCCAGCTTGGGCCGAAGATGAGAAGCGCAGCAGCAAAATGGTGTTTATTGGTATCGATTTGCCGAAAGACATCTTTTTGCAAGGCATGGAACAGTGTTTGGTGTAAGGTCAATGTTGGTGAAAGGGCCCCGCAGCAGCGGGTGAATACATGATGGCTTCGTTCTTGCATGGAAATACGGCTGGGGGCTTCAAGCCTGCGGGTCGGTGCATGCCGGCGAAGTTGTCTGTTCGCTACACCACGTACCCACCCACAAAATCTAAGAAGTCAGCGGCGGTAGCAATTGCCCCGCGCCAACCGTGAGTACCCCCCCAAAGTGACAACCGCACCCAAGCCGGCGACCCCGGAAGCTACGACCGAAACGACCCAGACCGGGCCGCGGTATATGGCCATCCCCGCAAAAAGCACCCGTCCGTCCTCGCGGTTGGCCCAACTGACAGTGCCTTCCATGGCGCCCACCGTGGCCTCCACGGCGGCCAAGTCCAGCTACATGCAGAACGCGCCAGAGCCCATGATTGCGCCGCCCCCGCACGTCGCCGCCAAGAAGGACCCCAAGCTGGCGAACAATTGGAAGACTACGCCGGCCGACAAGTTGACCGATGCAGAAGTCATGGCCATGCCCGACAGCGAGTACATGAATGAAAAGCAAACGGCTTTCTTCCGTCTCAAACTGGTGGTATTGAAGCAGGACATGCTGAACAACGCCGGTGAAACCACTGAGCATCTGCGTGAAGACACGGTGGTCGTGCCGGATCCGGCAGACCGCGCCACGATCGAGGAAGAGCATGCCCTGGAGTTGCGCACCCGTGACCGTGAGCGCAAGCTACTGAAGAAGATTGAGCAGTCCATCAACCGCATCGATGCAGGTGACTACGGCTACTGCGACGAAACCGGTGAGCCCATCGGCGTCGGCCGCTTGCTGGCACGCCCCACGGCCACGTTGTCGCTGGAGGCCCAGCAGCGCCGTGAGCTCAAGCAGAAGATGTTTGGTGATTGAGCATATTGCTGATTCGCTTTGATTCTTCTGCCATACCAGGTTAGCCATGCCCCCTAACGAACCTTCTGGTTTGCTGTCCAAGGTCGTCAAGTTCGTTCGTAATCCAACGACGAACTGGTCTGACCTCGACCAGCCTGAGGCGGACAAGGAAAGCCAGTACAGCAAGCAGATGCTCAAGGAAATGATTGAGCGCAAGCGCCGCAATGACTTTGTGCGGCGCCGTGAGTTTGACCAGTTACGTAAGTTGCGCCAGAACGAAGCCCATCCGCAGGCGGCAGATGCGGTGGAGCGGCCTTCCTTCTTCCAGAGCAGCATGCAGTCCATCCAGTCGAAGCTGGACGACCGCGCGGGCACGATCAAGAAAATTGACGAAATTGAAGAGCAGATGTCGCGCCAATGGTGGAAGGCCAAGGATGCGACGGGTGGCAAGTCTGCCGTGCCCCTGTCTTCCCGTGCAGGGCTGCTGCCGGCCGAACCTGTAGCAGTGGCAGGCAGCGCCACTTCCTTTGCGCCTACCGTGCCATCTCCCTTGTTTCCTACGGTGGCCGCCACGGCGTTTGCGCCGACTGAGGTGGCTCCTCTGCGGGAAATTACACCGCCGACCGAGCCCATGGTAGACATGCTGGCGGCGCTGGATACCCAGATTAATTTTTCCTCTAATGCGCATGATGCCGGCGGATTGGACGACGTGGACTTTGTGCATATCCCCGAATTGGACGAGGCGGCGATCCGTTTCGCCAACGGAGATGTGGACGCGGTAGAGGCTTCTATCCAGGCTTTGCTGCGGGCCGAGCATGGCGCGGACGGAAACTCTGAACTTTGGGCGACCTTATTTGATTTTTACCGCGCGACCGATCGGGCGGAAAGGTTTGACGTAGCAGGCATTGATTACGCGACCCGATTCGGCCGCTCGGCTCCGAACTGGTTTTCCATTCCCGAGCAGGCGGGGCGCTGGGGGGCTGTCAGTGCACCCGTTGCACAGGCAGACAATGACTTCAACTGGACCAGCCCCAGTGTGCTGGGGGCTACGACGGTGGCGAACTTGCGGCTTGCACTGCAGCGCAGTGCCCCTTCCAGGCTGCAGATCGATTGGTCCCATTTGGTTTCTATCGACGCTACAGCGCTGGAAGGGTTGACTGCCTTGCTGGACAGCTGGACGCACCAGGCGGTGCGCCTGGGCTTTTTGCGTATCGATCGCCTGGAAGCCGTTTTGCAGGGCCAGGCGCGGACGGGGGATGCGGGCGCCAACCAGGCTTGGTGGCGCTTGCGGCTGGACATGCTGCGTATTTTGCGCAACCACGATGCCTTTGACATGGTTGCACTGGAGTACTGCATCACCTACGAGGTGTCCCCACCTTCGTGGCAGGATGTGCGTTGCTCTTGTGTGGTTTTGTCTTCGCCAGACGAAGAGGTTGTTCCCGGTGCGCCGCTATCACGCCAGCCGACGGACTCCTTGTTCAAACATACCGATATAGGTCCATCCGACTCTATCCAGGGCATGCAACACACGGGCTTAAGCGGTGTAGTGGCGGGTGATGCCGCAGATATATTGGCCAGGGTCGACGTTTGGGCCGACGGTGCAGCTACTGTTGTAGTGCCCTGTGACTACCTGGTTCGGATTGATTTTTCGGCGGCCGGTTCGGTACTGAACTGGGCTGCACTCCACCACGCTGCAGGCCGCAGCGTGCGTTTTACCGGTCTACACAGACTGGCTGCGATTTTCTTCAACATAGTCGGCATCAATGAACATGCCAAGGTGATTCCGCGCAGGAATTGAGCCTTGGCAGCCAGTGCAATCGGGCTGGCTGCATGGATGGCGCTTACCTCTTATTTGGATCCTATGGAGCAGTTTCACGGTACCACCATTCTCAGTGTGCGGCGCAAAACACCGACCGGCATGCAGGTCGCGATTGGCGGGGATGGCCAGGTCACACTGGGTAATATCGTGGTCAAGGGTACGGCGCGCAAGGTCCGCAAATTGCACCACGACCGGGTGCTGGCTGGTTTTGCCGGCGCTACGGCAGACGCATTTACGCTGTTTGAACGGTTTGAGGGCAAGCTGGAAAAACACCAAGGCCACTTGGTGCGAGCGGCCATCGAGCTCACCAAGGATTGGCGCACCGACCGCGTACTGCGTCGCCTGGAGGCCATGCTGGCGGTGGCCGATAGTACGGCGTCGCTGATCATCACGGGCAACGGCGACGTACTGGAGCCGGAAAACGGCATTGTGGCGATCGGGTCGGGTGGTGCCTTTGCACAATCTGCAGCCAAGGCCTTGCTGGACAACACCGATTTGTCAGCCCAGGAGATAGTCAAGAAGTCGCTGGAAATCGCCGGCGAACTGTGCATTTACACCAATATGCACCACACCATTGAAGTTCTTTGAGCTCGCGCGCCGGTCGCAGCTATTGCCCTGAATAGAGTAAGCACCATGTCCTCGATGACACCCCAAGAAATCGTTTCTGAACTCGACCGCCATATCGTTGGTCAGCACCAGGCCAAGCGTGCGGTAGCGATCGCACTGCGCAACCGTTGGCGCCGCCAGCAGGTGCCAGAGGCACTGCGCTTTGAGATCACGCCCAAGAACATTCTCATGATCGGCCCCACGGGTGTGGGTAAAACGGAAATCGCCCGCCGCCTGGCGCGCCTGGCGGATGCGCCCTTCATCAAGGTCGAAGCCACTAAGTTCACAGAGGTGGGCTATGTGGGCAAGGATGTGGATGCCATCATCCGCGACCTGGCCGACATTGCCGTAAAACAAACCCGCGAAACTGAGATGCGCAAGGTGCGCGCGCGTGCCGAGGATGCTGCGGAAGAGCGCATTCTGGACATCTTGATTCCACCTGCCCGCAGCGCCGCCAGCGGAGCGGATTTCGGCTTTACGCCAGCTACGCCTGCCGTGGCGGACAGCACTGCGCGCCAGGCGTTTCGCAAGAAGCTCCGCGAGCACCAGCTGGACGACAAAGAGGTCGAGCTGGAGGTGGCGGATGCCAAGGCCCAGCTGGAAATCATGGGCCCGCCCGGCATGGAGGAAATGACTGAGCAGCTGCGCGGCATGTTCAGCCAGATGGGGCAACCCAAGCGCAAGACCCGCAAGCTGCGTATCGACGAAGCCATGAAGCTCCTGGTCGAAGAAGAGGCTGCCAAGCTGGTGAATGAGGAAGACATCCGAACCCAGGCCATCCACAATGCAGAGCAAAACGGCATCGTCTTTATTGATGAAATCGACAAAGTGACGTCGCGCTCCGAGGGGTCTGGAGCCGAGGTTTCTCGCCAAGGTGTACAGCGAGATTTGCTGCCCTTGGTTGAAGGTACCGCGGTATCCACCAAGTACGGCACGGTGAAAACCGACCACATACTGTTCATTGCATCGGGGGCTTTCCATTTGAGCAAGCCCAGTGACCTGATCCCTGAGCTGCAAGGCCGCTTTCCGATACGGGTGGAGCTGCAGTCCTTGTCGGTGCAGGACTTCGAGGCCATTCTCACCCAAACCCATGCATCCCTGGTCAAGCAGTACCAGGCCTTGCTGGCGACAGAGAGTGTGACGTTGGAGTTCACGCCCGAGGGGATCACCCGTTTGGCGCACATTGCGTTTGACGTGAACGAGCGTACCGAGAACATTGGTGCGCGGCGCTTGTCCACGGTGCTGGAGCGCTTGCTCGATGAGGTTAGTTTTGCGGCTGCCGAGTTGATGGGGCAGACGGTTGTTGTAGACGCCGCGTACGTGGATGTGCGGCTGCAAGAGCTGAGCAAAAACGAGGATTTATCCCGCTATATCCTCTGACCGCAGCAGTCCGGCACCGTGCCGGACTTTTTTGTTACAGCCTGTCGCGGCACCCATCTGAGTTGGCACATTCAGAATGCGCGCTAAGTGCTTAATTTACAACGTATTTTGCACTGCCATACTTGCAGGTTGGCGCCTAAGTCCTTGATTTGATTACAAAAAATACCAGTTGCGGAACGGACGCAGCCTTTTTTTCCTGCTACAGTGCAAAAAAGTGCAATTAAGTGGTGAAAAGTGCCTTCGCGCGCTCCATCGGGTTGCAACTCTCAAGCAAGGTGGGCAGTAGTTGTGTTTCAAGGGGCTTCGTCTCTCAGTCTGGATGCCAAGGGGCGTTTATCGGTGCCAACCCGGCACCGGGACGTGCTGAGCGCGACTGCGGGCGGCCAGTTGACTATCACCAAGCACCCGCATGGCTGCTTGATGCTATTCCCCCGCCCCGAGTGGGAGAAGTTCCGCGAACGCATTGCCGAGCTGCCTATGTCGGCCCAGTGGTGGAAGCGCATCTTCCTGGGTAACGCGATGGATGTGGATATGGATGCCACCGGCCGGGTGCTGGTGTCGCCTGAGTTGCGTGAAGCGGCGGGTATTGCCAAAGAAACCATGCTGCTGGGTATGGGGCGGCATTTTGAACTCTGGGACAAGGCCACCTACGATGCCCAGGAGGCCAAGGCCATGCAGGGTGAAATGCCCGAGGTTTTTCAGGATTTTTCTTTCTAAGGCCCTACGGTGGATACGTTGTGGAAACATACCACCGTCTTGTTGGATGAAGCGATTGACGCGCTTCTCGACAAGCCGGACTCCCCTTCCCACAGCGCCGATGGCGCTGTGGCTACTTACGTCGATGCTACTTTCGGCCGGGGTGGCCATTCGCGTCTGCTGTTGTCCAAAATGGCGGATGGCGATCGCCTGATTGCCTTTGACCACGATCCCGAGGCGATTGCCGAGGCCTCGACCATTGCCGACCCGCGCTTTTCCATCCGCCACCAGGGCTTTCGCCATCTGTCTGAGCTGCCTGACGCCAGTGTCACCGGCGTGTTGATGGATCTCGGCATTAGCTCACCCCAAATTGACAACCCCGCCCGGGGGTTCAGTTTCCGCTCCGATGGCCCGCTGGACATGCGCATGGACCCCACGCGCGGAGAGAGCGTGGCCGAATGGCTGGCAACAGCCGAAGTTCAACAGATCGCAGAGGTGGTACGTGACTACGGTGAAGAACGGTTTGCTGGCCCCATTGCAAAGGCGATTGTCGCGCGCCGACAAGAGCGCGGTCCGATCACCACTACCTCCGAACTGGCCGACCTCGTGGCTGGCGCGGTCAAGACCCGCGAAGCGGGGCAAAACCCAGCAACGCGCACATTTCAGGCTTTTCGGATTTTCATCAATGCCGAGCTGGAAGAGCTGCAGCTTGCGCTGAACGCCAGCCTGCGCGTGCTGCAGCCCGGTGGGCGGCTGGTGGTGATCAGCTTCCATTCGCTGGAAGACCGTATCGTTAAGCAATTCATCGCCAAACATGCCCGTGAGGTGGTGGACCGCCGTGCCCCCGACTGGATGCTGGGCGGCTCTAGCCCTATGCCTTTGGAGTCGCTGGGGCGCGTCAAGCCCAGTGCGCAAGAAGTTGCAGGTAACAAGCGTTCGCGCAGCGCGGTGATGCGGGTGGCACGCAGGACGGCGGCGCCATGACCCGGCTGAACTTGGTGTTGCTGCTCGCCGTACTGGCCAGCGCCTTGTACTTGGTGCGCATCCAGTACGAGTCACGCAGCCTGTTCGTTGAGGTGGACCGAGCGGTCGCCTTATCGCAAAAACTGGAAATTGAAAATGAGCGTCTGCAGGTGGAGAAGCGCGCTCAGGCTACGCCTTTGCGTGTGGAGAAGCTGGCCAAAGAGCAGCTGCAGATGCGCACCAGCTCGCCGGCCATCACCCAGTATGTGACAGTGGCACCCCTGGCCTCCGCCGCTGGAGCGACGCCATGAGCCGCAGCGTCCGATATACCTCTAGCCCATTGCTGGCCAGCAAAACGCCGGTGTGGCGCAGCAAGCTGGTGGTGGCCGCGATTGCCGTCGGCTTTCTGGGCCTGACGGCGCGTGCGGCCTACATCCAGGTGATTGGCAACGCCTTCTACCAGCACCAGGGCGAGGTGCGTTTTGCGCGCACCCTGGAGCTGCCGGCCAACCGGGGTCGCATTCTGGACCGCAATGGCCTGATCTTGGCGTCTAGTGTGATTGCACCCAGCGTCTGGGCGATCCCCGAGGACGTGGACCACGATCCGGCCAAGCTCAAGCAATTGGCCAAGCTCTTGGAAATGCCCCTGGCCGACCTGAATAAAAAGCTGGACGAAGACAAGAGCTTTGTCTGGATCAAGCGCCAGGTGGACGAGCCGGTGACCCAGCAGATCACGGCCCTTGGCATCAAGGGTATTTATCTGCGCAAGGAATACAAGCGCCAGTACCCCGAGGGCGAGGCGATCGCCCACGTGGTGGGCTTCACCAACGTGGAAGACAACGGCCAGGACGGCATCGAGCTCGCTTTTAACAAGGAGTTGGGCGGCAAGCCCGGCTCGCGTCGCGTCATCAAGGACCGCATGGGCCGCGTGGTGGAAGACATCGGCGACCAGGTGCCGCCGGTCGATGGCCGGGAGATCCAGCTCAGCATCGACAGCAAGGTGCAGTTCTTTGCCTACCAGAAGCTGCGCGACGCCGTGATTGCCAACAAGGCCAAGGCTGGTAGCGTGGTGGTGCTGGACACCGTGACCGGTGAAGTGCTGGCGCTAGCCAACTACCCCAGCTATTCGCCGGACAACCGCAAGAACTTGACCGGTGAGCAACTGCGCAACCGCGCGCTGACCGATACCTTCGAGCCCGGCTCCACCATGAAGCCCATCACCGTGGCGACGGCCCTGGAGTTGGGCCGCATCACGCCACAAACGCCGATTGATACCTCGCCCGGTCGCTACACCGTGACCGGCTCCACCATCACCGACACGCACAACTATGGTTTGTTGACGGTCGAAGGCGTGATCCAGAAGTCCAGCAATGTGGGCGCCACCAAGATTTCGCAACGCATGACCCCCCACGAAATGTGGGACTCGTTCACCGCTGTGGGCTTCGGCCAGAAGCCGCAGCTAACCTTCCCGGGCGCCGTGACCGGGCGTTTGCGGCCCTGGAAGTCCTGGCGTCCGATCGAGCAGGCCACCATGTCTTACGGTTACGGCCTGTCGGCATCGCTGTTCCAGATGGCGCATTCCTATACGGCGTTTGCCCACGATGGAAAAATCATTCCAGCCACCATGCTCAAGTCGGATGAGCCGGCGGTGGGTGTGCAGGTGTTTTCGGCGCAGAACGCTGCTGCCGTGCGCAAGATGCTGCAACTGGCCGCCGGCCCGGGCGGCACTGGCCCCTTGGCGCAGACCGTGGGCTATTCGGTGGGCGGCAAGTCCGGCACGGCGCACAAGCAGGTCGGCAAAGGCTACGCTAGCAACAAATACCGCGCCTGGTTTACCGGTATGGCTCCGATTGAAAAGCCGCGCATCATCGTCGCGGTGATGGTGGACGAGCCCAGTGCAGGCTCCTATTACGGCGGTATCGTGGCCGCGCCAGTATTCAGCGAAGTGGTGCAGCAAACCTTGCGCATGATGGGCGTGCAGCCCGACCTGGACGTCAAGGCCCAGGTGGTGTCCAAGGCAGTCGAGGAGTCGTTTTGATGCTGGAACTGCACACTCCTGCCGAAGCGGTAGCCTGGCTGCAAAGCCGGGTGACGGGTGCGCTGCGCGTTGATAGCCGCGCCATCCAGCCCGGTGACGGTTTCATCGCCTGGCCGGGGGCTGCCACCGACGGTCGAAAGTTCGTCCAGGCCGCACTGGCCCAGGGCGCAAGCGCCTGTCTGGTAGAGCAAGAGGGCAGCGCGGCCTTCGGCTTTACCAGCGATGCGGTCGCCAGCTATACCGGCTTGAAGGCCAGCACCGGACCGATTGCTGCCGCGTATTTCAAGCATCCCAGCCAGCAACTAGATGTGCTGGCTGTGACCGGCACCAACGGCAAGACTTCGACCACCTGGTGGTTGGCTCAGGCGCTATCAAAAGTGCAGCGCTATGCGCAGTCTCCGTGTGCGGTAGTGGGTACTTTGGGTGTGGGAATTCCACCCGATGTGCTGGCCACCGGTCTGACCACGCCCGATCCGGTTCTGTTGCAAAACGCCTTCCGTGGCTTTGTGGATCTGGGCCTGGGCGCCTGCGCCATCGAAGCGTCCAGCATTGGCGTTGTAGAGCGCCGGCTGGATGGCACGCAGATTCGCGTGGCGGTCTTCACCAATTTCACCCAGGACCATCTGGACTACCACGGCAGTACCGAAGCTTATTGGCAGGCCAAGGAGGCCTTGTTCCGCTGGCCCGGTCTGCAAGCGGCCGTGGTAAACGTGGACGATCCGCAAGGCACGGTGCTGGCGGCCGCCCTGCCGGGGCTGGACGTGTGGACGCTATCGTGTGCCCACAGCGCGCGCCTACAGGCGCGTGATATCCGCTACGAGGCCACAGGTCTGAGTTTTGAGGTGGTGGAGGGCCCGCAGTCCTGCCGCCTGCAATCTTCGGTGATTGGCCAGTACAACGTGGCCAATCTGCTGGGCGTGATCGGCGCCATGCGGGCGCTGGGCGTGCCGCTGGACGAAGCGGTGCGTGCCTGCGATGGCCTGCTGCCGGTGCCTGGCCGCATGGACTGCCTGAACCAGCCCGACCAGCCCCTGGTGGCGATTGACTATGCCCATACGCCCGATGCGCTAGACAAAGCCTTGCTGGCGCTGCGGCCCCTGGCCGAGGCGCGTGGCGGCAAGCTGTGGTGCGTGTTTGGCTGCGGTGGCGACCGCGACAACTCCAAGCGTCCGCTGATGGCTGCAGTGGCCGAAAAAAATGCGGACTTGGTGCTGGTGACCAGCGACAACCCGCGCAGCGAGCGCCCCGAGGCCATCATCAGCCAGATTTTGCTGGGCCTGAGCCACAACGCCTGCGTGCGGGTCCAGGCCGACCGTGCCGAGGCCATCGCCGAAGCCATTGCCCAGGCCGCGCCGCAGGACGTTGTCCTGCTGGCGGGCAAAGGCCACGAGGCCACCCAGGAGGTGGCAGGGGTCAAGCATCCTTTTTCCGACAAAACACATGCAGAGGCGGCGTTGGCCCAGCGTGCGCAAGGAGGTGCCCTATGAGCGCCATGATGACGCTGCAACAGGCGGCTGCCTGGATTCCCTGCGCACGCATCAGTGGCGATGCGACGGTGGCCATCCACCGCGTGCACTCCGATACCCGCAGCCTGCAAGCCGGCGATCTCTTCGTTGCGCTGAAGGGCGACAACTTCGACGCCAACCTGCTGCTGGAGCGAGCCCGTGCCCAGGGTGCTGCAGCCGCAATCTGCCACCATGGCCATGCGCTGCCGGGTTTGCCGTGCATCGAAGTGGACGACAGCCTGGTGGCGCTGGGTGCCTTGGCGACCGGTTGGCGCGCCCAGTACCGCCTGCCGCTGATCGCGGTGACCGGCAGCAACGGCAAAACTACGGTGACGCAAATGCTGGCGTCCATACTGCGGGCAGTGGAGCCGGAAGCCACGCTGGCCACCCAGGGCAATTACAACAACGCCATCGGCGTGCCGTTGACGCTGTTGCGCTTGCGTGCTCACCACCGCCTGGCTGTGGTCGAGCTGGGTATGAACCACCCCGGTGAAATCGCCGCACTGGCCGCCATGGCGCAGCCCACGGTGGCCCTGGTGAACAACGCACAGCGCGAGCACCTGGAGTTTATGGCCACGGTAGAGGCTGTCGCCGAGGAAAATGGCAGCGTGCTGGCCGCACTGCCTGCAGACGGCGCGGCCGTCTTTCCGGCAGACGACGACTACACACCGGTATGGCTGGGCCTGGCGGGTGCACACCGCTGCCTGCAGTTTTCACTGGCCGATGCCGACGTGTACGCCGAACCTCCCGTCTGGGCCGATGGCGCCTGGGAGGTCCGCGCCCACACCCCGGCGGGAACGCTGTCCTACCGCTTGCGCATTGCAGGCTTGCACAACGTCAAGAATTCATTAGCCGCTGCTGCGTGCGCCTTGGCGGCCGGCGTGCCGTTGACCGCCGTGGTCCAGGGCTTGTCGGTGTTCGAGCCCGTCAAGGGCCGCTCGCGTGCGCTGGCCGTGCCCATGGGCGGGCGCAGCCTGACCGTGGTGGACGATACCTACAACGCCAATCCCGACTCCGTCAAAGCGGCCGTACAGGTGCTGGCCGCGTTGCCTGGGCCGCGCATGCTGGTGCTGGGCGATATGGGCGAGGTGGGCGACCAGGGGCTGCAGTTCCACGCCGAAGCCGGCATCCAGGCCCGGGACAGCGGCATCGACAGTCTGCTGACCCTGGGAAGCCTGTCGGCCCATGCCAGCGCGCAGTTTGCGGGCGCCGTGCATTTCGAAGACATCGATACGCTGCTGGCCGCCGTGCAGCAGCAGTTACCCCATATGGCCAGCGTGCTGGTCAAAGGCTCGCGCTTCATGCAGATGGAGCGCGTGGTCGCATTCATCGCAGCCCAGGCTGATCCACAAGAACAACATCCAAAGGAACCGTCCCGTGCTGCTTAGTCTTGCCCAGTGGCTGCAAACCCTGGCGCCCGAGTTCGGGTTTTTTCGCGTTTTCCAGTACCTCACTTTCCGTGCGGTGATGGCGGCCATGACGGCCTTGCTGATCGGAATTGCTGCGGGTCCGGCAGTGATCCGCCGCCTGACCGCGCTGAAGATCGGCCAGCCCATCCGCGGCTACGGCATGGAAAGCCATCTGGTCAAACAGGGCACGCCCACCATGGGCGGCGTGCTGATCCTGCTGTCCATCGCCATCTCCACACTTTTGTGGGTTGACCTGTCGAACCGTTTTGTCTGGATCGTGCTGCTGGTGACTTTTGGCTTTGGAGGCATAGGCTGGGTGGACGACTGGCGCAAGGTGGTCAACAAGGACCCCGAGGGTATGCGTTCACGTGAGAAATACATGTGGCAGTCGCTGATCGGCCTGGTGGCCGCTTTGTATTTGGTGTTCAGTATTTCTGAAAACTCCAATCTGCGGGTGATGGAGCTGTTCCTGAGCTGGGTGCAGTCTGGTTTTGATTTGAACCTGCCGCCCAAGGCCGGTTTGATGCTGCCCTTTTTTAAAGAAGTGAGCTACCCCCTGGGCGTGCTGGGCTTTGTGGTGCTGACCTATTTGGTGATCGTGGGCTCCAGTAATGCGGTGAACCTGACTGATGGCCTGGACGGCCTGGCCATCATGCCGGTGGTGCTGGTGGGCTCGGCACTGGGCGTGTTTGCCTACGTGACGGGCAGCTCGGTGTTTTCGCGCTATTTGTTTCTGCCGCACATCACGGGTGCGGGCGAGCTGCTGGTGTTCTGTACCGCCATGGCCGGCGCCGGCCTGGCCTTTCTGTGGTTCAACGCTTATCCGGCCCAGGTGTTTATGGGCGATGTAGGGGCTCTGGCCCTGGGCGGTGCTTTGGGCACCATTGCCGTCATCGTGCGCCAGGAAGTGGTGTTGTCCATCATGGGCGGCATCTTCGTGGTCGAGGCCTTGTCGGTGATGCTGCAGGTCAGCTGGTTCAAGTTCACCAAGAAGAAATACGGCACGGGTCGGCGCATCCTGAAGATGGCGCCACTGCACCACCATTTCGAGAAAAGCGGCTGGAAGGAAACGCAGGTCGTCGTGCGTTTCTGGATCATCACCATGCTGTTGTGCCTGGTGGGCCTGTCCACCCTGAAGCTGCGTTAATTACATGCGCCACTTGCAAGACCTTCCTGTCGTGATCCTGGGCCTGGGTGCGTCCGGCCTGGCCATGGCGCGCTGGTGCGCCCGCCACGGCGCGCAGGTCACGGTGGCGGACACGCGCGAGGCGCCGCCGCAGCTGGCCACCTTGCAGCAGGAAGTACCTGGCGCCGTGTTTGTCGGTGGCCCGTTCACGGCGGCCCTGGCGAACGGCATGCAGGCGATTTACCGGTCGCCGGGTTTGGCTCCCGAGGTGCTGGCCCCGGTGCTGGACGAGGCGCAGCGCGCCGGTCTGCGTGTGGGCGGCGAGCTGGACCTGTTTGCCCAGGCGCTGGCCGATCTGCGCCAGAGCACCGCTGTGCCAGAAAGCGACGCCCAGCCCGAGCCCGAGGAAGACCTGGCACCCGTAGAGCTGTCTGACGACGGCGAGGCCCCGGTGATTGCGGCCCCGGCTGAAGCTGAGGGCTACCAACCCGCCGTGCTGGCCATTACTGGCACCAATGGCAAGACGACGGTGACTTCGCTGACCGGCCAACTGGTGGTACGCGCGGGCAAGACAGTGGCCGTTGCCGGCAATATTGGCCCCACGCTGCTGGATACCCTGGCTGGCCATATCGATGCCGGCACCTTGCCTGAGGTCTGGGTGCTGGAGCTGTCCAGCTTCCAGCTGGATGCAGCCCGAGGCTTCGAGCCCACGGCGGCCGCGGTATTGAACCTGACGCAGGACCACCTGGACTGGCACGGCAGCATGCAGGCCTATGCTGCTGCCAAGGCCCGCATCTTTGGCCAGCATGGCCTGATGCTGCTGAACCGCGAAGACCCAGGCGTGATGGCCATGTTGCCCGCGCCCATCAAGCTGCGCCTGCAGAAGCCGCAGCTGCGCCGCCACACCACCTTTGGTGCAGATATGCCCCAGCGGCCCGGTGACTTCGGCATCGAAATCGTCAATGGCATGGCCTGGCTGGTGCGCGCACTGGAGGCCGACGAGACCAAGCGCAAACGCAGCGAAGCCGCTGATGATTTGTACATCCAGCGCTTGATGCCGGCCGATGCCCTGCGCATCCGTGGCCGGCATAACGCGGTAAACGCATTGGCCGCCCTGGCACTGGCCAGTGCCGCGGGTTGCGCGCTGGCGCCCATGTTGTACGGCCTGCGCGAATACCAGGGCGAGCCGCACCGCGTGGAGTCGGTGAATACGGTGCGCGAAGTCGAGTATTTCGATGACAGCAAGGGCACCAATGTGGGGGCCACCGTGGCGGCCCTGGTCGGCCTGGGCGCTGATCGCCGCATCGTTTTGATTCTGGGCGGTGAGGGCAAGGGCCAGGACTTCACGCCGCTGGCGGCGCCTGTCGCCCGGTACGCCCGCGCCGTGGTGCTGATCGGCCGCGACGCGCCGCTGATCCGCACTGCGCTGGACGGCGCTGGTGTTGCCATGCTCGACGCCCCCAACATGGCCGAAGCCGTGCAACTTGCGGCGCAGCGCGCCCACCCCGGCGACGCAGTGCTGATGTCGCCGGCCTGCGCCAGTTTTGACATGTTCAAGAACTACGAACACCGGGCCCAGGTGTTCGTAGAGGCCGTGCAGGCACTGGCCAATGGCGACATCGGGGGGGCAGCATGAGCGGCCTGTCCTTGCGCTTCAGCGACTGGTTCAAGGGCCTGCCCAAGGCGGCGGCCGATGCCCTGCCTGTGCGTTTGGGTGCCAGCGGCTTTTCGCGCACGCCCAGCCAGCCGGCACGCGTGCGTGGCTTCGACCAGGCCCTGGTCTGGGTCACCGTGGCGCTGCTGGCCTGGGGGCTGGTGATGGTGTACTCCGCCTCCATCGCCATGCCGGACAACCCACGCTTTGCCAAGTACGACCACAACTTTTTCTTAGTGCGGCATGCCGCTTTCCTGTGCGTGGCCTTCGTGGCGGCCTTGATTGCCTTCCAGGTGCCTATGCGCACCTGGGAGCGCTGGGCGCCCTGGTTGTTCATTGTGTCGCTGTTGCTGTTGGTGGCGGTGCTGATTCCCGGCGTGGGCCGGGTTGTGTACGGCGCGCGGCGTTGGCTGCCTCTGGGCATCATGAACTTCCAGCCCTCGGAGATGGCCAAGTTCGCCATCGTGGTGTACGCGGCCGACTACATGGTGCGCAAGATGGACGTGAAGGAGAACTTCCTGCGCGCCGTGTTGCCCATGGGCGCAGCCGTGGCTGTCATCGGCGTGCTGCTACTGGCCGAGCCGGACATGGGCGCCTTCATGGTGATCGCGGTGATCGCCATGGGCATTCTGTTTCTGGGCGGCGTGAACGCGCGCATGTTCTTCCTGATCGCCACCATTTTGGTCACCGCGTTCGGCCTGATGATTGCCTTTAGCGAATGGAGGCGCGAGCGCATCTTTGCTTACCTCGACCCGTGGAGCGAGAAGCACGCCCTGGGCAAGGGCTACCAGCTATCGCACTCGCTGATCGCCTTCGGGCGTGGCGAAATTTTTGGCGTGGGCCTGGGCGGCAGCGTCGAAAAGCTGAGCTGGCTGCCCGAGGCGCATACCGACTTTTTGCTGGCCGTGATCGGCGAAGAATTTGGCCTGGCGGGTGTGATCTGTGTGATCGGCCTGTTCTTCTGGTTGATCCGTCGCATCATGCACATAGGCCGCCAGTCCATCGCCCTGGACCGCCTGTTTGCAGGCTTAGTAGCGCAGGGTGTGGGCCTGTGGATGGGGTTCCAGACCTTTATCAATATGGGCGTGAACCTGGGCGCATTGCCGACCAAGGGCCTGACCTTGCCCTTGATGAGTTTCGGCGGGTCTGCCATTTTGTGGAACCTGATTGCGCTTGCGGTCGTACTCCGAGTGGATTTTGAAAACAGGCAACTGATGCACGGAGTGCGCGTATGACATTTGCCTGTTTCACCAAAATTGGCAACACCGCGCGAGCGGTGAGCGGTGCGGCACGCGCCGTGTTGATGCACGGAGTGCGCGTATGACCCAGAAGTGCGCACTGGTGATGGCTGGCGGCACCGGGGGGCATATCTTCCCCGGCCTGGCCGTGGCCGAGGCCCTGCGCGAGCGGGGCTGGCGCGTGCACTGGCTGGGTGTGCCCGGCAGCATGGAGCAGCAGTTGGTGCCGCCGCGTGGCTTTGCCTTTGAATCGGTGGAGTTTGGCGGAGTGCGTGGCAAGGGCCTGGGCACGCTGCTGCGTCTGCCGTTGCGCCTGGGCAAGGCCTGCTGGCAAAGCCTGCAGGTGCTGCGCCGGGTGCGCCCGGACGTGGTGCTGGGCCTGGGCGGCTATATCACCTTCCCGGGCGGCGTGATGGCTGCGCTGTTGGGCAAGCCGTTGGTACTGCACGAGCAAAACTCCGTGGCCGGTACGGCCAACAAGCTGCTGGCGCGGCTGGCCAAGCGTGTCTTTACTGCCTTTCCGGATGTGCTGCCGCGTGGCCGCTGGGTGGGCAATCCGCTGCGCACTGCTTTTCTGAATCAGGCCGATCCGGCCAGTCGGTTCGCGCAGCGCAGCGGGCCCTTGCGCCTGCTGGTGGTGGGCGGCAGCCTGGGGGCCAAGGCCTTGAACGACGCCGTTCCTCAAGCCCTGGCCATGATCCCCGCTGTGCAACGCCCCAGTGTGCTGCACCAGAGTGGCGCCAAGCAGATCGACGCCTTGCGCGCCAGCTACGCTGCCGCCGGCGTGGAGGCCGACTTGACGCCTTTTATCGACGACACGGCCCAGGCCTATGCGGATGCCGATCTGGTGATTTGCCGCGCCGGCGCCAGTACGGTGACCGAGCTGGCCGCCGTGGGAGCGGCTGCGCTGTTCGTGCCGTTCCCCGCGGCCGTGGATGACCACCAGACGGTGAATGCGCGGTTCCTGGTGCAGGCAGGAGCCGGTTGGCTGCTGCCGCAGCGCGAACTGACGCCCCAGGGATTGGCAGAAATGCTACAAAAATTAGAGCGATCCACGCTGGTGGAATCTGCGCAAAAGGCAAAAATGATGCAAAAAATAGGGGCTACTGAAGCCGTAGTCGCCGCCTGTGAGGAGCTCGCTGCATGAAACACGCTGTAAGACATTTGCACTTTGTTGGCATCGGCGGCTCGGGCATGTCGGCGATTGCCGAGGTGCTGCACAAGCTGGGCTATGTGGTGTCCGGCTCTGACCAGTCCGACAGCGCCACCCTGCGCCGCCTGGGCGGCCTGGGCATACACACCTTCATCGGCCACGACCCGGCGAATGTGTCCGGGGCGGACGCCATCGTTACCTCCACGGCGGTCAAGGCCGACAATCCCGAGGTGCTGGCCGCGCGCGAAAACCACGTGCCCATCGTGCCCCGCGCCCTGATGCTGGCCGAGCTGATGCGCCTAAAGCAGGGCATAGCCATCGCCGGCACGCACGGTAAGACCACCACCACCAGCCTGGTGTCCAGCGTGCTGATGGAGGCTGGCCTGGACCCCACCTTTGTGATCGGTGGTCGGCTGAACAGCGCGGGTGCCAACGCCAAGCTGGGCAATGGCGACTACATCGTGGTCGAGGCCGACGAGTCCGACGCGTCCTTTCTGCACCTGCTGCCGGTGATGGCGGTGGTGACGAATATCGATGCCGACCACATGGAAACCTATGGCCACGACTTCGGCCGGCTGAAGCAGGCCTTTGTGGACTTTCTGCACCGCATGCCGTTCTACGGCACGGCCATCCTGTGCACTGATGATCCCGGCGTGCGTTCCATCCTGCCGGATGTCACCTGCCCCATCACCAGCTACGGCTTTGAAGAGGGCGCCCAGGTGCGCGCCATCGACGTGCGCGCCGTGGGTGGGCAAATGCACTTCACGGTGCAGCGGCGCAACGGCGTGACCTTGCCCGATCTGCCGGTGGTTTTGAATCTGGCGGGTCGGCACAACGTGCTGAATGCACTGTCGGCGATTGCTGTCGCGGTGGAGCTGAACATCCCCGACGAAGCCGTGCAGCGCGCGCTGGCCAGCTTCCAGGGTGTGGGCCGGCGCTTCCAGCCCTATGGTGATCTGCCAGCGCAGGGCGGCGGGCAGTTCAGCGTGGTGGACGACTACGGCCACCACCCGGTGGAAATGGCCGCGACCCTGGCTGCGGCGCGCGGCGCCTTCCCTGGGCGGCGCCTGGTGCTGGCCTTCCAGCCGCACCGCTACAGCCGCACCCGCGACTGCTTCGAGGATTTCGTCAAGGTGATCGGCGAGGCCGACGTGGTGCTGCTGTCCGAAATCTACGCCGCTGGAGAGGCACCCATCGTGGCCGCCGACGGCCGTGCGCTGGCACGCGCTCTGCGCGTGGCGGGCAAGGTGGAGCCGGTGTTTGTGGACGACATCGCCACCATGCCGCAGGCCATTTACGACAACGCCCGAGATGGTGATGTGGTGCTGTGCATGGGCGCAGGCTCCATTGGTGCCGTGCCCGCCAAGGTCGTTGATATGCTATCGAAAAAAGAGCAATCCGTGGAGGCTGCATAAGCGCTATGACCCCAATTAACCTGAACCTTGGAAAAGTCGCCGTGCTCATGGGCGGCGCATCGGCGGAGCGCGAGGTTTCGCTGATGTCCGGCACCGGCGTGCTGGCCGCGCTGCGCAGCCAGGGTGTGGATGCACATGCCTTCGACACCGGCGAGCGCGACCTGTCCGAGCTCAAACGCGATGGCTTTGCGCGTTGCTTCATCGCCTTGCATGGCCGCTTCGGTGAAGACGGCACGGTGCAGGGCGCGCTGGAGTTGCTGGGCATTCCTTACACCGGCTCCGGCGTGATGGCCTCCAGCATCGGTATCGATAAGGTCATGACCAAGCGCATCTGGCGTGCCGAAGGCCTGCCCACTCCCGGCTGGTTTGTGGTGGACAGCGCCGAGGCTGCGCGCGACGCCTTTGCCCATTTGGGCGCGCCCATGATCGTCAAGCCTGCGCGCGAGGGCTCCACCATTGGTCTGACCAAGGTGCTGACGCTGGAGCAAGTGGATGCCGCTTACGCCCTGGCCGCGCAGCTGGACGCTAGCGTGCTCTGCGAGCAATTTGTCAGTGGTGATGAGGTGACCGTGCCCGTGCTGGGCACCGGCGCACAGGCCGAGGTGCTGCCAGTGATACGCATCGTGGCGCCCGAGGGCAACTACGACTACCAGAACAAATATTTCACCGATACCACCCAGTATCTGGTGCCCTGCGGCCTGCCCGACGGCGAAGAGGCTGCCATCCAGGCCATGGTGCGCCAGGCCTATCTGACGCTGGGCTGCCGTGGCTGGGCCCGCGCCGACGTGATGATCGACGCCAAGACGCGCAAGCCCTATCTGCTGGAGATCAATACCTCGCCCGGTATGACCAGCCATTCCCTCGTGCCCATGTCGGCGCGGGCGGCAGGTCTTTCGTATGAGGCGCTGTGCCTGCGCCTGCTGCAGTCCGCTGCCCTGGACTACGGAACTGAGGCTGCCTGAACATGCAAAAGCTGCCTACTCCTATGGACGTGAAACTCATGAACGCCACCGCGACGGTGCTGTTCCTGGGCGCGCTCGTCCTGGGTGTGGCCGGCTTGGTGAAATGGGCTGCACGCCAGCCCATGTTCGCCATCCAGTCGATCTCGGTGGTGGGCGACGTAGCGCACAACAACGAAGTCACCCTGCGCGCCAACCTGGGGGGCAAGATCAAGGGCACTTTCTTCACCGTGGACTTGGCGGCCGCCCGCGCCGCCTTCGAGGCCGTGCCCTGGGTGCGTCGGGCCGTTGTGCGCCGCGAGTTTCCCAATCGTTTGAAGGTGGTGTTGCAAGAGCACCAGGTGGCGGCCTATTGGGGCGATGAGGATTCGTCCCGCCTGCTGAACAACTTTGGCGAAGTCTTTGAGGCCAACGTGGACGAGGTGGAGCGTGATGACCTGCCCCACCTCAATGGCCCTGATGGGCAGTCCGGCCAGGTGCTGGGCATGTACCACACGCTGCAGCCCATGTTCAGCCCGCTGGATGTGTCGCTGGACGAGCTGGAGCTGACCAACCGGGGCGGCTGGCGCGCCCAGCTGGATTCCGGCGGTGTGATCGAACTGGGGCGTGGCACCAGCGACGAGATCACGCAGCGTCTGCAGCGCTTTCTGGGCACGGTGACCCAGGTGGCGCGCCAGTACGGGCGCGGGGCAAACGCGGTGGAGCAGGCGGATTTGCGCTACGGAGAGGGTTATGCGCTGCGTTTGCGCGGTGTGACGACGGTGGCTGCTCCTGCAGTGCGCAAAGCGCTGCCCGTGGACCATTGAGGACCATTGAATCCATTTTTCACAGCGTCCTAGCGGCCCGCAAGCCGGCCAGGGCGCTTTGAAAAATAGACTGATACAGGACGAACTATGGCAAAAGAGTACAAAGACTTGGTCGTCGGCGTAGACATCGGCACGGCCAAGGTGATGGTCGTGGTGGCAGAGGTCATGCCCGGTGGCGAGCTGAAGCTGGCCGGCTTTGGTGTGGCCCCGAGCAACGGACTGAAGCGCGGCGTCGTGGTGAATATCGACGCCACGGTGCAAAGCATCCAGCTGGCCTTGAAAGAGGCCGAGCTGATGGCAGACTGCAAGATCTCGCACGTCTACACCGGCATCACCGGCAGCCATATCCGCGGCATCAACTCCAGTGGCATGGTGGCGGTGAAAGACCGTGAGGTGACCGCTGCCGATGTAGCCCGTGTGGTGGAAACCGCCAAGGCGATCAACATCAGCACCGACCAGCGCCTGCTGCTGGTCGAGCCGCAGGAGTTCGTGATCGACGGCCAGGACGTGAAAGAGCCTATCGGCATGAGCGGCATCCGCCTGGAGGCCAAGGTGCATATCGTCACCGGCGCCCAGAGCGCGGCGGAGAACATCATCAAATGCGTGCGCCGCTGCGGTCTGGATGTGGACCAACTGATGCTGAACCCGCTGGCCAGCAGCCTGTCGGTGCTGACCGAAGACGAACGTGAACTGGGCGTGGCGCTGGTGGACATCGGCGCCGGCACCACCGACGTGGCGATCTTCACCAATGGCGCGATCCGCCACACTGCGGTGATCCCGATCGCCGGCGACCTGATCACCAGCGACATCGCCATGGCCTTGCGCACGCCGACCAAGGACGCAGAAGACATCAAGGTTGAAAGCGGCTACGCCAAGCAATTGCTGGCCGACCCCGAGGCGCAGGTGGAAGTGCCGGGCCTGGGCGACCGTGGCCCGCGCATGCTGAGCCGCCAGGCTCTGGCCGGTGTGATTGAACCGCGTGTGGAGGAAATCTATTCGCTGGTGGCCCAGGTCATCCGTGAGTCAGGCTTTGAAGAAGTCTTGTCCAGCGGCATCGTTTTAACCGGCGGTAGCGTGGTCATGCCCGGCATGGTCGAGTTGGGTGAAGACATCTTTTTGAAGCCGGTGCGCCGTGGCGTGCCCAAGTACCGTGGTGCCTTGTCTGACATGGTGGCCCAGCCCCGTGCTGCCACCGTCATGGGTCTGCTGGAAGAGGCGCGCATCGGCCGTCTGCGCGGCTTCAAGGTGGCGCAGAAAAACGGGTCCATGAAGACAGCGGTAGGCCGCGTCAAAGACTGGTTTGTGGGGAACTTCTGACCATGCAGACCAAGATCTGGCTGGCACGGGGAAGCCCCCCTTTAAGTGGGCGATGGCGAAGTTGCCATCCGCCCTGGAGGTGACATGCCTCTTAGAAAAACAACAAGTACCTATTCATACAGCAACTGCATTTAATTGGAATATCAGGAGAAACACATGCCTATCGAAATGATTGAAGTCGAAGAATTTAACCTGGGCACCCAGATCAAAGTGATCGGTGTTGGCGGCGGCGGCGGCAATGCTGTCGAGCACATGATTGGCTGCTCTGTGCAAGGCGTGGAGTTCATCAGCGCCAACACCGACGCGCAAGCCCTGGGCCGTAGCGTGGCGCACAAGACCATCCAGCTGGGCCAAAGCGGCCTGGGCGCCGGCAGCAAGCCCGACAAGGGACGTGAAGCGGCCGAAATGGCGGTAGACGACATCCGTGCCGCCATCGACGGCGCCCACATGCTGTTCATCACCGCCGGCATGGGCGGTGGTACCGGTACCGGCGCAGCGCCCGTGATCGCACGCGTGGCCAAGGAAATGGGCATTCTGACCGTGGGCGTGATCACCAAGCCTTTCGACTTCGAAGGCCCTAAGCGCATGGCCAATGCCGACAACGGCCTGGCCGAGCTGGAAGCCAATGTGGATTCGCTGATCGTGGTGCTGAACGAGAAGCTGCTGGAAGTGCTGGGCGATGACGTCACCCAGGACGAAGCCTTTGCCCATGCCAACGACGTGCTGAAGAACGCCGTGGGCGGTATTGCCGAAATTATCAATGTCCCCGGCCATGTGAACGTTGACTTTGAAGACGTTCGCACCGTCATGGGTGAGCCTGGCAAGGCCATGATGGGTACCGCCGTATCTGACGGTCCGGACCGTGCGCGTATCGCTGCCGAGCAGGCCGTGGCCTGCCCACTGCTGGAAGGCATCGACCTGTCGGGCGCCAAGGGCGTGTTAGTGCTGATCACCGCAGCCAAGGGCTCGCTGAAGCTGAGCGAATCCAAGCTGGCCATGAACACCATCCGCGCCTATGCATCTCCTGATGCGCATGTGATTTACGGTACGGCTTACGACGACAGCCTGGGCGAGAAGATCCGCGTGACCGTGGTGGCCACCGGCCTGAGCAAGCGCCGCGCTGCAGCCCCGCTGCAAGTGGTGGTGCAACGCACGGGTACCGACAACGTCGGCTTCACCCTGCCTGCGACCAGCATGGGTGCCGGCGCTGCAGCCGTGGGTGGTATTGCCCAGCCCGATTACGAAGCCTTGCGTGGCCCAGCCGTCTGGCGTACGCCCAACCGTACCCAGGCCAGCGCCCGTGTCGATGCCTTGTCGTCTGGCGGTATGGACGACTACGAGATCCCCGCATTCCTGCGCAAACAAGCTGATTGATGTTGCCCCACGCTCCGCGCTGCGCGTCGTCGCTGCCCCCCAAGGGGGCCACGCTCGCCTTGGGGCGGCCCGGCAGCGTGCGGAGGTGTAAAGCTACTGCGCGAACCGATCTCGCAGCTGTGGTGCTCACCGTAACGAAGTACGGCTTCGCTCCGCGCTGCGACCTCGGCCCGCTCGCTACGCTTTACCCTTCTCCATTTGCATGCAGTGATTTCGAGGATGAATTTCGCCAATCTCCGCCATCAACCATGCTCATCGTGGTTGGCGGGGCGGGCAACTAAAATCGCGGCATGCTCAAGCAAAGAACTCTCAAGTCCCTGACCAGTGCCGTCGGTGTTGGCGTGCATACCGGTCAGCGTGTCGAGCTGACCTTGCGGCCCGCGCCACCAGATACCGGCATTGTGTTTCGGCGCATCGATCTGGCGGTGCCCGTCGAGATTCCCATGACGGTGACGGCCGTGACCGATACCCGCATGGCCACGACCGTATCCGTGGGTTCGACCAAGGTGTCCACTGTCGAGCATCTGATGTCGGCCTGCTCCGGCCTGGGTATCGACAATATGTATGTGGATATCACCGCCGAAGAAGTGCCCATCCTGGACGGATCGGCAGCCGCCTTTGTGTACCTGCTGCAAACGGCGGGCATCGAGCTGCAAAACGCGCCGCGCCGCTTCTTGCGCGTGAACCAGGCTGTGGAAGTGCGCGAAGGCACGGGTAGTGCCGAAAAATGGGCGCGGCTGGAGCCATACCACGGCTACAAGCTCAGCTTCGACATCATCTTTGACCACCCGGCAGTGGACTCCACTGGCCAGCATGTGGAGTTCGACCTGGGCTCGGATTCCTATACCCGCGACATCGCGCGCGCGCGTACCTTCGGCTTCACCCGCGACGCCGAGATGCTGCGCGCCAACGGTCTGGGCCTGGGCGGCGGTATGGATAACGCCATCCTGATGGACGATTACAAGGTGCTGAATGCCGGCGGCCTGCGCTACGACGACGAATTCGTGAAGCACAAGGTGCTGGATGCCATGGGCGACCTGTACATGCTGGGCAAGCCATTGCTGGCCAGCTATACCGCCATGAAGTCCGGCCACGCCTTGAACAACAAGCTGGTGCGTGAACTGATGTTGCGCCCGGAGGCCTGGGAGATCGTGACCTTTGAAGACGCCGCCAAGGCGCCTAGCGGCTTCGCCCAGCTCGCGCGGGCCTGGTAGCACCAGCACTATGCTGCTGTTTCGCTGGGCCGTGCTGTTCCTGCTGCTGGCGGCGGGAGTGTGTTTTGCGTTCTATGTCGGCACGGGGCAGCAACGCTTTCGGCACTGGGGGCTGCGCATCTTGAAGTGGACCGTGCTGGCGGCATTGGGGTTTTTCGGCGTTTTGATACTCGAACGTATCGCATAGCTGCGCCGCTGGAGGCGGTCCCGTATTCGCGGTACTAATATCCAACAAAGTTTTTGACACTTCAGTCGTTGTCTGGATTACCCTCTCAGGCTGGAACGGAAGTTGCGTTATCGTAACCTTTTGATACAACAGAGGTGCCCCGTGCAAGCTATGAAAAAGTTGTCCATCCGCGCCCGGCTGTACTTCAGCATGGTGTTTTCATTGGCTGTGCTTCTATTGGTTGGCGTGGTCGGCGCCTGGGCGCTGAGCGACACCCGCTCCACCTTGGATGCCCTGGTGGACGAGCAGGTCCAGGTGCTGGTGGATGTGGGCGAACTGCGCTTCTCGCTGGCACAGGTAAGGCGTATCGAAAAGGACGCCATCGTCAATGCCAATAACGCGGTGGAAGTGGCCAATCTGCGCACGGCCTGGGGGCAGTCCCTGGCCTCGCTGCGCAAACAGATGGGCCTGTTGCTGCAGGGCAAATACGCGGCTACCGGCCCCGTGCAAACGCTGAGCAAGGCGCCGGCTCTGCTCAAGGAATACGAAGATACGATCGCCCCGGTGCTTGGGCAGATTGAAGCTGCGCAGATCGACGGATCGGTGGCTGCTGCCTATGCCGGGCGTGTGGCGCCGCAAATGGACGCGGTAGACAAGCTGCTGGGCGAGCTGTCGGTCAACTCGCACGCCCAGATGCGTGCGGCGGTGCACGACATCGATACACGCACCAATATGCTGCTGCGCCTGCAGATCGGCATGGTTGTGCTGGCATTGCTGGTCCTGGTGCCTGTGACGGTCTTGACGGTGCGCTCCATCACTGGCTCCTTGTCCCGCGCCCAGGCCTTGGCCAACCGCATTGCACAGGGTGATTTGTCGGAAGAGGTCAGCGCGACCCGCCAAGACGAGGTGGGCCAGTTGGTGCAAGCCATGGGTCTGATGCAGGACGCACTGCGCGGCCTGGTGCGCCAGGTGATGGAGGCCGGTGAGCGTATCGCCCTGGCCAGCGGCGAAATGGCGTCCGGCAACCAGGACCTGAGCAACCGCACCGAACAGACCGCTGCCAGCCTGGAAGAGGCCTCGGCCTCCATGGAGCAGCTGCATGAAACCACCCAAAAGAACAGCGACTCGTCTGCCCATGCCAACCGCCTGGCGTCGAGTGCGGCCGAGGTAGCCGAGCGCGGCGGTGCGGCGGTGTCCAAGGTGGTGCGCACCATGGACGACATCAATGCCAGCTCCAAGAAAATCGCCGACATCATTGGCGTGATTGACGGCATCGCGTTCCAGACCAATATCCTGGCGCTGAATGCCGCCGTGGAAGCCGCGCGTGCTGGCGAGCAGGGCCGTGGTTTTGCCGTGGTGGCCAGCGAAGTCCGCAACCTGGCCCAGCGCTCGGCCCAGGCTGCGGGCGAGATCAAATCCCTGATCGGCGCCTCGGTGGTCAGCGTCAATAGCGGTGCCCAGCAGGTGCGCGATGCCGGTCAGACCATGGGCGAGATCGTGGGCAGTGTGCGCGGCGTGGCCGACATCATCCGTGAGATCGCCACCTCGGCCGCCGAGCAGGGCCGTGGCATTGGCGAGATGGGTGCCACGGTGCAGCATCTGGACACCATGACGCAGCAAAACGCCGCGCTGGTCGAAGAGTCTGCGGCTGCATCTGAATCACTGCGCGAACAGTGCGCGCACCTGAACAGCGCGGTGCGCCGCTTCAAGCTCAACGACGAACAGGGCCGTTCACACCTGGCTATCGGGCACAGCTAATCTGGCTGCGCCAGGCGCGCGTTTAGTGCGTGCGCCCGTCGCGGTACATGCCGCTGGTCTTGCGAGCCAGTGGTGTGGCCTGGGCCAGGCGGGCCATAGCGTGGCCCACGTGGGCGTGGGTGATGGCCATGCCCAGCGCGTCCGCCGCGTCCTTGCCTGGTAGCACGGGTAGCTTCAACAGCCGCTTCACCATTTCTTGCACCTGTGACTTGTCGGCCCGGCCGTGGCCGACCACGGCTTTCTTCATTTGCAGCGCGGTGTATTCGGACACAGGCAGGTTGCTGCAGCCCAGCGCCGCCAGACAGGCGCCGCGCGCTTGCCCCAGCAGCAGCGTCGATTGCGGGTTCGCGTTCACGAAGATGATCTCCACCGATGCTGCGTCTGGCTGGTAGCGTGCACTGACTTCGCAAATGCCATCGAACAAGATCTTGATGCGCGCCGGCAGCTGGCCCAGGTCCAGGTGGGTGGTCTTGATGGTGCCGCTAGCCACATAGCCCAGGTTGGAGCCGTCCACGTCGATGACGCCGAAGCCGGTGGTCTGCAAGCCGGGGTCTATGCCTAAAAGTCGCATGCTATTTAATTTGTAGCTGTTAGTGCAGGTGGAGTATGCGCTACAACCTGAAATACCATCTAACCGAGTGGAAGAAGATCGGGGCGGCAAAGCACAGCGCGTCTACCCGGTCCAGCAGGCCGCTGGCGCCGGTGATGGACTGGCCCTCGCTTCCCCAGTTGGTGATGCCCCGGTCGCGCTTCAGCGCCTTCATCACCAGGTGGCCCAGCGAGCCGGCCACGCAGGCAATCAGCGCCATCGCCAGGGCCTGGCCTGGTTTGAACGGGGTGATGCCGGCCAGCAGCCCGCCCAGCAGGCCGCCTGCCGCCACACCTATGCCCCAGCTTGTCCAGTTGAAGCTTTGGCTGATGTGTGGCGCGCGGGGTGCTCGCTTGAGCTTGCGGGCTGCCAGGTGCTGTACCAGCATGCAGGTCTGCACCACCAGCACCAGGAAAAACACCAGGAAGGCGCCCTTGTCCTGGTAGCCCGGGAAGTCCAGCCGCACCAGCGCCGGCACATGGCTGGTACCATAGACGCAGACCATGATGCCCCACTGCATCTTGGCATTGCGCTCCAGAAAGCGGTGCGGGTCGTCGGCCAGGGCTCCCACGATAGGCAGGGCCAGAAACACGTAGACCGGCACGAACACCGTGAACAGGTCGAAATGCTTGCCGCCCACCAGCCAGAACTGCACCGGCAACACCACGAAGAAGGCCAGGATCAGGCTGCGGTGGTCGCCCCGGTGGGTGGGCGACAGGGTGATGAACTCGCGCAGCGCAAAGAAGGCAACCAGGGCGAACAGCGTGATCGCCACCCAGCCACCCACTGCCCAGCACAGCCAGAACACACCGGCCATGAACCAGGTGTTCTTCAGTACCCGGCGCAGATTGTCCAGCTCGGCGCCAAAGGCCGCGCCAAACGCGTTGTCGTCACGCTCGCGCAGCGACAACAGCAGCAGCGCCCCGCTGGCCAGCAAAAGCACGCCAAACACCAGGACGAACATCGCCCCGACCTGTTGCGTACCGCTGAGGCTGCGCAGGAACTGGTTCATATTTCTCTCAGCGCGATCACGTTGGCGCGCGCCCGGTCCAAAAAGGCGTTGCGGTCTTCATCTGGCTCCAGCTGCATCGGTGTGCCGAAGGTGACCGAGCACAGCACAGGGACCGGAATCACCTCGCCCTTGGGCATGACGCGCTGCACGTTGTGTATCCAGGTTGGCACCAGCACCACATGCGGGAATTTCTGCGCCAGCTTGTACAGCCCAGCCTTGAAGGCCTGGGGCTCGGGCGCATGGCCGCGCGTGCCCTCGGGGAACAGGATGATGGAGTCGCCACTTTCGAGTGCCTCCACCAGGGGCTCCAACGGGTCTTGCTCCACGCCGCTGGCGTCCTTGCTACGGCTGCGGTCTACGTAGACGGCGTTGAACACCGCCGTAGTCAGCCACAGCTTGAAGCGCGAGGCGGTCCAGTAGTCCTTGGCGGCGATGGGGCGGGTGATGCTGCGCAGCTCGGAGGGCAGGGCGGCCCAGATCAGCACCAGGTCGGCATGGCTTTGGTGGTTGGCAAAATAAATGCGCTGCTCCGCCTTGGGCGGGCAGCCGTACCAGCGGGCTTGAGCGCCTGTCAGCACCCGCACCAGGCCCAGTAAAACAAACCCCATGATCTTTGCAAGCATGGCGGCGATCATAAACGCCGGGTGATTCCGCTTATTTTTTATGGGGCGAAAATGACCGCCGGCGCATATATGTCCTGCGTATAGTGCTATACATTTTGAATGTTGGTGAGAGATCTTTACGCACGCCCAGGGAAATCCCTAGTGTTCATTTTTTGTTAATTAATGAAAAATTAACGAATCAGCAGGGCGCGGTGCCCGGTTGAGCCAACCCTTTGCCGTACCAATCCGCATAAAGTCGGGGGCGGCAAATCCAGGAGACATAGATGTTGAAGCTTTCCAAATTGGCGCTCGCCATGGTTGCAGTGGTGTCCGCAGGTGCTATCCAGGCCGGCGAGGTCGAAGTACTGCACTACTGGACCTCCGGTGGCGAAGCCAAGTCGGTTGCCGAGCTGAAGAAGATCATGCAGGCCAAGGGCCATGTGTGGAAGGACTTCGCTGTGGCTGGCGGCGGTGGCGACAATGCCGCTACCGTGCTGAAGAGCCGCGTCGTCTCGGGCAACCCCCCTGCCGCAGCCCAGATCAAGGGCCCAGCGATCCAGGAATGGGCTGCTGAAGGTGTGTTGGCCAACCTGGACGCTACCGCCAAGGCCGAACAATGGGACAGCCTGCTGCCCAAGGCCGTGGCCGATGGCATGAAGTACAAGGGCAACTACGTTGCAGCTCCGGTCAACGTGCACCGCGTGAACTGGGTCTGGGCCAACCCCGAAGTGCTGAAGAAGGCTGGCGTGACCGGCATGCCCAAGAACTACGCTGAATTCTTTGCTGCTGCCGACAAGATCAAGGCTGCCGGTTTCATCGCCGTGGCCCACGGTGGCCAAAACTGGCAAGACTTCACCACCTTTGAAACCGTGGTGCTGGGTGTGGGTGGTGCCAAGTTCTACAGCGATGCACTGGTCAAGCTGGACAACAAGGCGTTGACCAGCGACACCATGAAGAAGTCCCTGGAAACCTTCCGCAAGATCAAGGGTTACACCGACGCAGCCTCCGCAGGCCGCGACTGGAACCTGACCACCGCCCTGGTGATGCAAGGCAAGGCCGGCTTCCAGTTCATGGGTGACTGGGCCAAGGGCGAGTTCCTGGCTGCTGGCAAGGTGCCAGGCAAGGACTTCCTGTGCGCTGCTGCGCCTGGTACGGCCAACGCATACACCTACAACGTGGACTCGTTTGCCATGTTCAAGCTGAAGGACAAGGACGCGCAAAAGGCCCAGGGCGACCTGGCTGCCGCCATCATGGGCACCGAGTTCCAGGAAATCTTCAACCTGAACAAGGGTTCCATCCCTGTGCGTCTGAACATGAAGATGGACAAGTTTGACGACTGCGCCAAGCTGTCCGCCAAGGACTTCGTGGACACCGCCAAGACCGGCAGCCTGGTGCCTTCCATCGCCCACGGCATGGCTGTGAGCCCTGCTGCTGAAGGCGCCATCAAGGACGCGGTCAGCCAGTTCTGGAACGACGACAAGATCAGCGTTGACGCTGCCATCAAGAACATCGCTTCCGCTGCTGCAACCAAGTAAAAGTATTTGACTCACCCCCAGGCTTGCCCGCTTCGCGTGGCCGCCAACCCCCTTGCAGGGGGCGAACCCAGCGGCCCGGCAAAGCCGGTTCCGCGGGTTCCTTGGGGTAGTTAAGCGACCCTCCCCATCCGCCACGGCGGAGTGGGGCCTTATTTTTTTGAGAGCCACTCCCATGAAACCGAATTTTGAGCAGGCACTGCCCAAGCTGGTGATTGCGCCCGGCTTCGTGCTGGGCTTTGCCTTCATCTACGGGCTGATGATCTGGAACGGGGTTTTGTCCCTGACCGCATCGCGCATGCTGCCTAACTACGACGAGTTCGTCGGCCTGGCCCAATACGCCAAATTGTGGGAGATGGACCGCTGGTGGCTGGCCCTGAAGAACCTGGGCATCTTCAGCGTTTTGTATGTCGGCGGCGCGATGCTGATCGGCATGGCCCTGGCCATTGTGCTGGACCAGAAGGTCCGCGCCGAAGGCCTGCTGCGCACCATCTACCTGTACCCCATGGCGCTGTCCTTCATCGTCACCGGTACCGCCTGGAAGTGGATGCTGAACCCCAGCCTCGGCCTGGAAAAACTGATGCATGACATCGGCTGGACCAGCTTCACCTTCGACTGGCTGGTGCAGAGCGAGACCGCCATTTACTGCGTGGTGATCGCCGGCATCTGGCAGTCCGCCGGATTTGCCATGGCCTTGTTTTTGGCCGGCCTGCGCGGTATCGACGACAGCATCATCAAGGCCGCGCAGATCGACGGTGCCAGCCTGCCACGCATTTACTGGCGCATCATTTTGCCGATCCTGCGCCCGGTGGTGTTCTCCACCATCATGGTGTTGTCGCACCTGTCCATCAAGAGCTTCGACCTGGTGATGGCCCTGACTGGCGGCGGCCCCGGCTATGCCACCGACGTGCCCGCCACCTTCATGTATGTGATGAGCTTTACCCGTGGCCAGATCGGCCTGGGCGCTGCCAGCGCCACCATGATGCTGGCCACCGTGGCGGCCATCGTGGTGCCTTATTTGTACAGTGAACTGCGGAGCAAGCCCCATGATCGCTAAGAACCCTCTCCAAGTACTGATTCCCCGTGTATTGATTTACGGCGTGCTGCTGCTGGCGGCATTCTTCTTCCTGGCACCCATGTATGTGATGCTGGCCACCTCGTTCAAGGACGCTGAAGAAATCCGCAGCGGCAACCTGCTGAGCCTGCCGCACGCGCTGAACTTCGAGGCCTGGCAACTGGCCTGGTCCACCGCCTGTACCGGTACCGACTGCCGTGGCCTGCAGCCCTTCTTCTGGAATTCGGTGCTGATCGTGTTCCCTGCGGTGCTCATCTCCACGCTGTGGGGTGCGATCAACGGCTATGTGTTGAGCCTGTGGAAGTTCAAGGGCAGCGAGCTGCTGTTTGGCTTCATGCTGTTTGGCGTGTTCATGCCGTTCCAGGTGGTGCTGCTGCCCATGAGCCAGATCCTCGGTTGGTTGGGTATTTCCAGCTCGGTTTACGGCCTGATCCTGGTGCACTGCCTGGCCGGTCTGGCGGGTACCACGCTGTTCTTCCGCAACTACTACGCGTCCATTCCGAAAGAGCTGGTGAACGCTGCGCGGATTGACGGTGCTGGTTTCTGGCGCATCTTCTTCCGCATCATCGTGCCGCTGTCCACGCCTATCGTGATGGTCACGCTGATCTGGCAGTTCACGAATATCTGGAACGACTTCCTGTTCGGCGTGGCCTTCAGCGGCGCCGACAGCAAGCCCATCACCGTGGGCCTGAACAATATGGTCAACACCACCAGCAGCGTGAAAAACTACAACGTGGACATGGCGGCTGCTGTGATCGCGGGCCTGCCCACCATTCTGATCTACGTGTTGGCAGGCAAATTCTTCGTTAAAGGACTCACAGCCGGTGCTGTGAAAGGATAAAAAATGGCATCCGCACTCCACATCCAAGGCATACGTAAAACTTTCGGCAACGGCGACAAAATGGTCGAGGTGCTCAAGCGCATCGACATCGACGTCGCGCCGGGTGAATTCCTGATCCTGGTCGGCCCGTCCGGCTGCGGCAAGTCCACCCTGCTGAACATCATCGCCGGCCTCGAAGAACCCACCGAAGGCGCGATCCGCATCGGCGACCGCAACGTGGTCGGCGTGCCGCCGGCCCAGCGCGATATCGCCATGGTGTTCCAGAGCTATGCTCTGTACCCCACCATGAGCGTGGCCGAGAACATCGGCTTCGCGCTGGAAATGCGCAAGGTGCCCAAGGCTGAGCGTGAAAAGCGCATCAACGAAGTGGCTGCCATGCTGCAGATCACCCACCTGCTGGACCGCCGCCCTGCGCAGCTGTCCGGTGGCCAGCGTCAGCGTGTGGCCATGGGCCGCGCCCTGGCGCGCCAGCCACAGCTGTTCCTGTTTGACGAGCCTTTGTCCAACCTGGATGCCAAGCTGCGCGTTGAAATGCGTGCCGAAATCAAGCGCCTGCACCAGGTTTCGGGCATTACCAGCGTCTACGTGACCCATGACCAGATCGAGGCGATGACACTGGGCAGCCGCATCGCGGTGATGAAGGACGGCGTGCTGCAGCAACTGGGCACCCCAGACGACATCTACAGCCGCCCAGCCAATACCTATGTGGCCGGCTTCATCGGCTCGCCAACTATGAATTTGATAGCTGGCAGCGCAAGCAATGCGGGCGCTGGTGGCCAATTCTCCTTCAAGGGCGGCAGCCTGCCCCTGGCCTGCCCGGCGGTGGGCAAGGACGCGCTGCTGGGCCTGCGCCCCGAGCACATCGAGCTGGTGGACAACGCCGCCTGGCGCGGTGAGGTCAGCGTGGTGGAACCCACCGGTGCCGACACCTATGTGGTGGTCAAGACCGAGGCTGGCAACGTCACTGTGCGCACATCGCCACAGGCGCGCTTTCAGCCGGGTGAGAAGGTCGGTCTGCAGGTGTCGGCCGCCCAGGTCAGCTGGTTCGACCAGAAGACCGGCGTGCGCCTGTAAGCACGGCCGCGTCTAGTTCATACACCTGCGCGCATCTTCGCGGCCACCGCCGGTGGCCTGCGTACGCCCCTCTGGGGCAGACCCTTCGTCAGACGGACTTGCTATGAAACTGCGTAACCAGGTACTTTCTATCGGTTTGGCGGGGGCTGTAATGGCCGCGGTGGTGGGCGGCGTAGGCCTGCTCAGCGCCGGGCGCCTGGCCGGTGCCTTTGAGGCTTCGGGGCAAATGGGCTCGGCCGTGCAAAGCAGCCAGCAGGCCGCCATGATGCAGGGCGCCGTGCGCGGCGATGTGCTGCTGGCCCTGTTCGGCGCCATTGGCCGCGACAAGTCGCAGCTGGAGCGCTCGCAAAAGGATTTGGCCGACCATGTGGCCCAGTTCAACACCGCCTTCCAGCGCCTGCAGACCTTGCCACTGTCGCCCGATGTGAAGGCCGTCATCGACAAGACCCAGCCCCTGGTGAAGCAATACACCGAGGCCGCCAGCCGTGTGCAGGATCTGGCCGCCAAGGGTGCGGCTGCAGCCGGCGCAGTGCCCGAGTTCAACCGTATCTTCGGTGAGCTGGAAACCCAGATGGCCGTGCAGGTGCGGGCTATTGAGAAAGACGTGGCCGCCAACAGCGCGCAATCGGCCGCCGTAGTCAGCCAGGGCCAGCTGCAGGTGGGCACAGTGCTGGTGCTGGCTATCGTGTTGCTGGTGGCCGCTGCGCTGTGGTTGGCGCGGCGCTTGGCCCAGCCCATGGCCTATGCGGTACGCATTGCCGACGCGTTGGCCGAGGGTGACCTGTCACGCCCGGTGCAGCCCGTGGGCAATGATGAAACCCAGCAGCTGCTGCACGCCATGGCGCGCATGCAGGCCAGCTTCGCCGGCATCGTGCGCAGCGTGAAAAGCAATGCCGAGCACGTGGCTTCGGCCAGCGCCGAAATCGCCCAGGGCAACCATGACCTGAGCGCCCGTACCGAGCACCAGGCCAGCGCGCTGGAAGAAACCGCCGCCTCCATGGAAGAGTTGCGCTCCACTGTGCAGCACAACGACCAGAGCGCCCAGCAGGCCAACCAGTTGGCGCGCGGCTCCTCCACCCTGGCGGTGCAGGGCGGCGAGGTGGTCGGCCAGGTGGTGGAGACCATGAAGAGCATCAACGAGGCCTCCGGCAAGATCAGCGAGATCATCAGCGTGATCGACGGCATCGCCTTCCAGACGAATATCCTGGCGCTGAACGCGGCCGTGGAAGCCGCGCGCGCCGGCGAGCAGGGCCGTGGCTTTGCGGTAGTGGCCAGCGAGGTGCGCAACCTGGCCAGCCGCAGCGCCGACGCGGCGAAAGAAATCAAGCAGCTCATCTCCACCAGCGTGCAGCGGGTAGAGCAGGGCAGTGCCTTGGTGGACCAGGCGCGCAGCACCATGGCCGAGGTGGTCGCCAGCATACGCCGCGTGACCGATATCGTGGGCGAGATCAGCGCCTCCAGCGCAGAGCAAAACGCCGGCGTAGCCCAGGTGTCGGAGGCGGTATCGCAGATCGACCAGACCACCCAGCAGAACGCCGCCCTGGTGGAGCAGATGGCCGCCGCCGCCAGCAGCCTCAAGGCCCAGTCACAGGAGTTGGTGGACACCGTGGCGGTGTTCCGCCTAGGGGCGGAAGAGCCCGCTTTGCACCGGCAGACGGCACTATCGATTCAATAGCTGCTGGCGCAGATAATATCTGCGCAGAAGCCTGATTTGGCTTAGAAGTTTTTCAGGGAAAACGCCTCCTCCAAAATACAAGAATCTGGAGGCTCTGCCTGCCGGTCCGCCCGCAGGCAGCGAGACAGGAGACAAGCCATGGGGCAACGAGATTGGCCACAAGACTATGCCGAACCGGCCATGGGCGGGGGCACGCCCGCCTGGGACTGCGGCGCCGCCCTGGACGCCTGGCGCATGCCGGAGCAGCGCTCGGTCACCAGCACTCTGGTGCGCCTGTGCATGGACGGGGCCGAGCAGCACGGCATCGGCCCGCAGGAGTTTCAGCGCCTGACCGGCATCGCCGCCTGGGAGCTGGAGTCGCCCCAGGCCCGCATCTGCGCCGCTAAACACCTGGCCGCCATGCGCCTGGTCCAGTACATGCCACCGCCCAGCGACTACTGGCAGTTTGATATCCAGGCCTGCCTGCAGCCCTTTCCCACGCTGTACGCGGTGGTGGCGAATGCGCCGAATCTGGCGGCCGGACTGGGGGCTTACTTTCACCACCGCAGCCTGATCGGCAATGTGGACGTGATCCGCTGCCTGCGCCAGGGCACGCAGTTTGAGTTCGACTACCAGCTGGACGACAGTGGCGGCAACGCCTTCAGCGCCTTCGGCAACTTCTTTCTACTGCACGGCATCGTGCGCCATTACGACCCGGAAGGCGGCCGCGCCTGCGCGCTGGAGCTGACCGGCGAGGCCTTCGCCCCGGTCGCCCAGCTGCGCGATGCCATGGGCTGCGAGGTGCGCTTTGGCCAGGCGCGCAACCGCCTGCTGCTGCAAGCCCCGGCCGGCGACCAGCCGTATGCGCAGCACAACCCGAACCTGTACGAATTTTTCCTTGACCAGGCGCGGGCCGAGCGGGCCCGGCTGGAGCCCGCGCAGACCTTCGCTCTGGGCCTGCAACGCTTTCTGGCACAGGCGATCGCGGCCGGCGACGCCATCGGCAGCGGCAGCCAGCTGCTGGCCCAGGCTTGCGCGCATTTCAAGACCTCGCGCTGGGGGCTCCACCGGCGCTTACAGCAGGAGGCCACGCATTTCCAGGAGGTGCTGGGCCGCGTGCGTGCGACCCAGGCCCGGCACATGCTGCTGCAGGCGCAAAGTTCCATCTCCGAGATCAGCGACCTGCTGGGCTTCTCGTCGCTGAGCGCGTTCTCGCGGTTTTTCTCCGCTGCGTTCGGCGTGTCGCCATCGCAGTTCCGCAAGAACGGCGCTGATGCAGCGGCGCACTGACTTCGCCGCTCTTTACTTTATTTTGCGCGCCTGCACCGCTGTGTAAAGTGCCGCCCCCGCAGGTTAATCCTGCGGTGTCTCCCCTGGCTACAGTGCCGCTGACCCGCCCGCACCGGGCGCGGATCACACACCATAAGGAGACAAAACCGTGCACCTCAAACGCCCCCTCGTCATCGCCCTTGTTACCGCCGGACTGCTCTACGGCTGCGGCGGCGACGATGCCCCCACCGTCGACCAGCAGGCCTCCGCGCTGCTGGCCAAGATGACGCTGGATGAAAAAATTCAGCTGGTCCACGGCGCCGGCTACGGTGTCTCGCCGATTGGCGGCGCAGGCATCGTGAAGGGCATTCCGCGCCTGGGTATTCCCGACATCACCAGCGCCGACTCGGCCGGTGGCGTGAATGTCGAGGGCGTGAACGCCACGCCTTACCCGGCGCCCATCGCGCTGGCCGCCAGCTGGGACCCCTCGCTGGCGCATGACTATGGCGCCAGTATCGCCACCGAACTGCGTGCACTCGGCTTTGTCGAAGGCCTGGGCGGCGGCGTGAATCTGGCGCGCGAGCCACGCAACGGCCGCACCTTTGAATACATGGGCGAAGACCCGGTACTGGCCGGCAATCTGTTGGCCCAGCGCAGCCTGGGCACGCAGTCGCAGAAAGTGATCGCCACCGTCAAACACTTCGCCGCGAACGACCAGGAGACCAACCGCTTCACCTCCAACTCGGTGGTGGACGAGCGCACGCTGCGCGAACTGCACCTGCTGCCCTTCGAGATCGGCCTGAAGGACGGCGGCGCCGGCAATGTGATGTGCGCGTACAACCTGGTGAATGGTGTCAAGGCCTGCGAGAGCAGCTATTTGCTGACCGACGTGCTGAAGAACGAGTGGGGCTTCAAGGGCATCGTCCAGTCCGACTGGTTCTTTGCCGTGACCGATACGGTGCGCGCCGCCAATGCCGGGCTGGACGAAGAACAAGCCGGCAGTTCCGACGACTACACGGCCGCCACCCTGGGCAGCTTCTCGCTGCCGGTGACCTATTTCAACCAGAAGCTGAAAGCTGCGGTGCAGGCCGGTACGGTGCCGCTTGCCCGTCTGGACGACATGGTGCTGCGCAAGCTGCGCACCTTGTATGCGTCCGGTGTGATGGCCTCGCCGCCCACGGCCGGCGGCACCATCAACCAGGCCGCCGGCAACGCGGTGGCTCAGAAGGTGGCGGAGCAGTCTATGGTGCTCTTGAAAAATGCAGTGGCCAGTGGCGACACGGCCAGTGTGCTGCCACTGACCGCCAGCGCCGCACAGACGATCGTGGTGATCGGCGGTCACGCCGATGCCGGCGTGATCTCTGGCGGCGGCTCGGGCGCGGTGCCGGCCCGCGACGGCAATGCCGTCACCTGCCTGGTGCCGAGCTCCGGCATTTTCAGCACCTGCGCCACCTGGTACAAATCGGCGCCGCTGGCGGCCATCCGCGCCATCGCGCCGAACGCTACCGTGACCTATCTGGACGGCAGCGATGCGACGGCCGCCGCAGCCGCAGCTGCAGCGGCCGATGTGGCCATCGTCTTCGCCACCCAGTGGCAGACCGAGGGCACGGATTTGTCGAGCCTGAGCCTGCCCAATAACACCACCGACCCGGCCAACCAGGCCTATGACCAGAACGCGCTGATCACCGCCGTGGCTGCCGCCGCCAAGCGCAGCGTGGTGGTGCTGGAGACCGGCTCCGCCGTCACCATGCCCTGGCTGGCGAATGTGAACGCGGTGGTCGAGGCCTGGTACCCCGGCGTGCAGGGGGGCCCGGCGATCGCCAATGTGCTGTTCGGGGCGGTGAACCCATCCGGCAAGCTGCCGCTGACCTTCCCGCAAAGCGATAGCGATCTGCTGCAGGCTTCCATCTCGGCGACCGACCTGACGGTGAACTACAGCGAAGGCCTGAAGATGGGTTACCGCTGGTATGACGCGCAAAACATCACGCCGCTGTTCCCGTTCGGCCATGGCCTGTCGTACACCCGCTTCAGCTACAGCGGCATCAGCACCCGCTCCAACAGCGATGGCTCGGTGACGATCGGCTTCACGCTGAAGAACACCGGCGCCCGCGCCGGTGCCGAGGTGGCCCAGGTGTACGCCGGTTTGCCGGCAGCGGCCGGCGAGCCGCCCAAGCGCCTGGTGGCCTGGGAAAAGGTGCAACTGGCAGCCGGCGAAAGCAAGGCCGTCAGCATCACCGTCAAGCCCGAGCGTCTGAGCATCTGGAACGCCACCACCCACCGCTGGCAAACGCTTAGCGGTAGCTACAACTTCGTGGTGGGCGGCTCCTCGCGCGACAGCGCCCAGTCCTCGCTGCTGTCGCGCAGCTAAGCTGTGGTTGCTATGTTTTAAATAGCTGCTGGCGCAGGTTTTGCCTGCGCTAGCAGCTTATTTCATTCACATATTTAAGGCTGTGCTGGTGGCCTAGGCGGTACCGTCGTCGCCCTGCGGCAGGGGGCGCGTTGCCCAGGTGTCCGAAGCGGTATCGCAGATCGACCAGACCACCCAGCAGAACGCGGCCCTGGTGGAGCAAATGGCGGCTGCCGCCAGCAGCCTCAAGGCCCAGTCGCAGGAGCTGGTAGACACCGTGGCGGTGTTCCGCCTAGGGGCGGAAGACCCCGCTTTGCGCCATGGGCAGCCGCTACTATCGATTTGATAGCTTGTAGTGCAGTATCTGTCTGCGCTAGAGGCTATTTGTATGGGCGCGTTGTTGGTACCCTGGCTTAGCCATCTTTTTGCGTAAGTTTTAGGGTGTGGCGGCGTGGTTAAGCAGGCGCTTGACGAGGGGCGGTGGTATGCTGATTTCAACTCAGCCCAGTCCTTTTGCCGAGAAAACACTGCCCATGTCTATCCCCATGAGTGCCCCTGATTCGGGGCTTTTCCGTGCTGCCGTCGTTGCTTTTGCTGTAGCTGCGTTTTTAGCCGGCTGCGAACGTGATGCGTTGCAGGCGGGGCGAGATTTTCTCAAGAAAGACGACTACCCCGCCGCGGTTATTGAATTTAAAAATGCGGTGCAGGAAAAGCCCGATTCTGTTGAGGCCCGATTGGCGCTTGCGGACGCGCTGGAGCGCACCTATGACTTGGCGGGCACGGAACAGCACCTGCGCAAAGCGTTGGAGGCGGGGGGCGATGCGGATGTGCTCGTGCCGCGTATCGCCCTGCTCATGCTGGACCGCAGCGACGTCGCAAAGATCGTGAATGAATTCAAGGACCGCCACTTGAAATCTCCCGCAGCAGATAGCGACCTACGTGCCGCTGTGGCCGCTGCCTATGTGGCGCAAAAGCAATATGCGTCCGCGGACGAACAGTTGAAAGCTGCCACTGTGGCGACGCCAGCGACCAAACTTTCGCGTGCGCAGTGGTGGTTGGCACAAGACAAGCGGGAGCAAGCCCTGGCGGTCTTGGACGCGTCTTTGTCGTCGTCCAATGCCGATTGGTGGGTCTTGCGCGGCCTGGGGCGTATTTACGAAGCCAATGGGCAGCGCGAGCCCGCTCTGCAGTTGATGGAGCGGGCCTACAAAGCTGCGCCCTGGCACAGGGGGCTGATGGGTGAGTACGGTGAATTCCTGGTCGGCGTTGGGCAGTTGGACGCCGCAATTGCCATCCGTGCACGGTTGAAGAAATTAGCGCCAGGCTATTACTGGACTCATTACCTCGATGCGCTGGTGCTGTCCCGGCAAGGCCGACTAGAAGACAGCCTGGCAGCAGGCCTGAAGGTACTGAGTGTGGCCCCTGAGCATTTGTCGGCGAGCTTGTTGGTGGCGGCTGCAGAGTTGCAGAAGAACGATTTGTTGATGGCTAGCAAGCGGCTGGAAAAAATTGCGCAGCAATACCCCTATTCCTTGCCGATGCTGCAGTTGATGGCGGAGTCGCAAATTCGCCTTGGCAAGCCGGCGGATGCCGCCGATACGATCAAGCGAGGCTTGGTACTAGCGCCGACCAACCCGCGTTTTTTGTCGTTGCAGGCCGAGAGTGAGCTGGCCCGCGGACAGGCAAAGGAAGCGACCGCCACATTGACTAAGCTCAGTGCCAGCGAGCCCGGCAATGGCGCGTACTTGTTGCGGCTGGCCGAACTTAGTCTGGCTGCAGGTAAAAGGAGTGAGGCCAGCAAATATCTGGACCGCACCACAGAGGCAGATAAAGACAATGCCGCTTTGCGTGACCGGGTCATATCTCTTGCTTTGGCCATGGGCGATATTGCGCGTGTGCGTCAATTGGCCGACTACACGATGAAGGCGAGTCCGAAAGACCCGCATGCGCATTTGACGATGGCCGCCGCCCTGGATGCCCAAAAGGACCCGGTGGGCGCCTGGCGCGAGACATCCGTGGCGTTGGATACGCAGCCTGCATTCCAGCCTGCGTTGTCCGCTCTAGGCATGCTGGCGAAAACGCCAGAGCAAAAGGCGGATGTGCTTGCCCGGTATGAAAAAGCCATTCAGGCCAAACCGTCTTCGGCGCAAACTTACCTGGAATATGCGCGCCTCTTGCGCGTGCAGAAAAATGATCCAGCGGCTAGGTTGGCCATTCTGGAAAAAGGCGTTATTGCCTTGCCAGACTCTACCACCCTACGCGAGGCGTTGGTGCAGGAACATATCCGTTCTGGCAAACCCGACACAGCCTTGAGTGTGGCCCAGACTGGCGCGTTCGCCAACAATGCGCCACCAGAGGCGACGGCATTGTTGGCTTCGGTGTATGAGCGTGCAGGAAGCCTGCAGCAGGCAACAGAGGCATACCGCAAGCTATCGGTCAACTATCCGCAGCGGGCCGATTGGCGGTTGAAGTTGGCAGAGCTGGAGATTGTGAGCAACCGCAAGAAGGAGGCCACCACTATTTTGCGCGCCTTGATGACGGAGCGTCCGTTTGATCCCATCCCCTACATCACATTGGCGAAGCTGACCTGGCCTGATAATCTGCAAGAGGCGTTGTCCATTGCGAGGGAGTTGCAAGCACGCAGTGCGCAGAAGTTGACCGGCATGCTTCTGGAGGGCGACTTGCTGGTATTGGCGAACCAGCCAGACCAGGCGATCCAGCAGTTCAGTAAAGCCGTGAAAGCAGGCGGTTCGCCAACCGCTAATTTGCGCATCGTCAATGTATTGGACGGTACCCAAAATGGCGCCAGCGCAGAACAGGAGCTGGCAGATGTGATGCGCAAGTTTCCAGATGATCCGTCTGTCGTCGGGTTTGCAGCGCAACGCGCGCGCGCGCAAGGGCAGCGGGCCAAGGCGGTGGAGCTACTGCAGAAAATGGCCAGCCGCGATCCGCGCAATCCAATTGTGTTGAACGACCTGGCTTGGGCGCAGGTGGAGGCAAAGCAGCCCCAAGCATTGAGCAATGCCCAACGTGCAGCCGACCTGGCTCCGAATAATCCTCAGATCCTGGATACGCTGGGCGTCGCCCAAGCCCAGGCGGGTCAGCACAAGGATGCGGTTGACACCTTGCGTGTCGTCGTCAACATGGTGCCCGAGGTGGCTGCTGCACGGCTGCACCTTGCGCAGGCTTATATAGCGGCAGGTAAGACTAGCGAGGCAAGTAGTTTGATGCAGTCGTTGGATTCTAAAAAGCTGAACCCAACCGAGCAATCCGATTTGGCCCGCATGAAATCCCAGCTAGGGGCTTGATTGCCGTGCCAGAAAGCAAAACAGGTGGCCATGGCCACCTGTTTTGCTTCTACCCTGGCTTGCCCAGGGTACTGGCGTCTTAGGCTGCGGTTGCCGCCCGGCGGCGGCGTGTGGTCACCAGGCCAGCCAAGCCTACGCCGACCAATGCGAGCGAAGCAGGCTCTGGTACGTCGTTCACGGGTGGCGTGATAGCGCCAAAGCCGTCCAGGTACACATAGCCAGTATGGCCCGTGGGTTCGCAGTCAGCTGCCAACACGGACAGCGTGAAAGTGTGGCCAGACAAGGCCGCGTCGATTGGCAGTTGCTCGACTTGCCAGTCGGAGGTGTAGAAGAACCCACCCAGCGTGGAGAAGCGCGTATCCACGCCACCACCGCCAGCTCCGGCGTTGTAGATGCGGCTGATGACATCCAGGTTGGTGGTGTCGTCGTGCAGCGTGATCATCATCAATGCGGACTGGTTTTGGCTATGGCCGCCGTTTTCCAGCACAGCTTTCCATGCGAAGAAGATATTGGCATCGCTGTAGTTGGCCACGGTTTGGCTAATAGCTGACGCGTATCCACCGTTGGTTGTATCTTCTACGCGGTAGGAATAGTTACCGCTGTAGACGGTGGAGCCCAGTGCTGCACCGATGTTGGGGTCTACGGTGCCACTTGCTATGACAGCAGAGTGTTGCGAGCCAGTGTTGTATTGGCTTCCGCCGGGCAGGAAAGTCGCCGGAGTGATCTGCGAGTTGGCAATGGAAGAGCGATCTCCGCTGCTGCCAACGGTCCAGCTCGAGGTATCACCTGCTTCAAATCCGCCGTTGACGAACGACGCGGCAAACGTTGGTGCGGCAAAAATGGTTGCGGCAACGATGCCTAATGCTTTCTTGAAAGTCATATGGGTCCTTTCTTGGGTGAATAAAAATACCGAAATTTGGATCGGTATTTAGCACCAGAAGCATTAATTGCGCCATTTTGGTAAAGTTTCTTAAGTTGTTGATATTAAAGAAGATTTATTGGTTAATTAATTTGTTTGTGTCTGTAACGTAAAGATAGTCGACACTTTTATGGCCCGCTTGGCGGGCAACGTTGGAGGAGATTCTTTGCGGGTCACACGGGGCCCGCATTGCTGCGTGGCATTGCTCGGGCCGAATGGGATAGTCAATGGTGTCGGCCATCGCTGCTGGACGCGAAGCTGCCCTTCACGGAGGTTGGTCAGGCGGTTGCGAGGGTCCCCTCGCCAGCGTGTCCCGCATGCGGCTACTGGTCGTGTTTTGCTGCGCAGCCGCGTGCAGCGCAACGGTGAACTCTAACGTCAGTGCAAACGGCGCTGCGGCCTAAATTGATTCTGATACAGGCCGGCATTTCGCCGCCGGCAAACTCAGGCGCACGCACAGACCTTGGGGCAACACACTCAATGCCTGGGCCGAGCCGCCATGGCGCAGCGCAATCTCTGCCACGATGGACAAGCCCAGGCCGCAGCCACCGGGCACCTCGCTGGCGCGCCAGAAGCGTTCGAACATGCGTGGCAGGTCTTCCTCGGACAGGCCGGGCCCGTTGTCTTCCACCTCGACGATGGCCTGGCCTTCCTGGCTCTGCACCCGCAGTGTCACGGCGGCGCCCCGGCCCGCATAGTGCAGTGCATTGTCGATCAGGTTGCTCAGGGCTTCGCGCAGCAGCAGTTTTTCGCCCTGGGTGATCAGCTTGTCGTCGCCTTCGAAACCCAGGTCGATACCGGCTGCGATGGCGCGTGGCGTCCATTCGCGGGCCACCTCGCGCGCCAGGGCGGCAATGTCCAGCGGCTTCTGCTGGATGTCGGCCTCGGTCCGGGCCAGTGACAGCAGCTGGTGTACCAGGTGGGCGCTGCGCAGTGCGCCGGAGTGCACCTTGGTCAGGCGGTCTTGCAGGGCTTGCGGGTCGCGCTCGGTCAGTGCCAGCTCGGTCTGGCTGATGAGGCCCGCCAGGGGGGTGCGCAACTGGTGGGCCGCGTCGTTAATGAAGCGCTTTTCCTGGCCCAGGCTGCGGCGTACCGCGGCCAACATATGGTTTACGGCCTCGGCCAGGGAGTGCACCTCTTGCGGCGCCTGGGTGAGCTCGATGGGTGACAGGGTAGTGAAGCTGCGCTGCGTGCGGTCGCCTAGCAGGGCTTCGAGCCGGTTCAATGGCTGCAGGCCCCGGCCCACGCCGATGTACACCACAATGCCCAACAGCGCGCCCAGCAGCAGCAGGGGCAGCAGCATGTCGGCCACCAGTTCACGGGCGATGCGCTGCTGCACGGCCAGGCTTTTGGCCACCTGCACACGCAGGCGCTGGGGGGCATCGGCCTCGCCGTAGTTGACTTCCAGCAGGGCCACGCGCACCGGTTTTTTGTCCAGCAGGGCTTCGTAGATCAGCGGCTCGCCTGGTTCCACCCGTACGTCCAGCAGCGGGTCGGGCAGCATGCTGTTGCCCAGCACAAACTGGCCCGGTGGCGACGACACCATATAGCTAACCCGGTCGGTCGGGTCCTGTTCAATGATGTCGCGCGCGGCACGCGGGAAGTCCACCAGCAGGCCCGACCCCATGGGCTTGACCTGGCGCGCCAGCGAGCGCACCGATTGGGTGAGCGACTGGTCTATGCCCTTTTCGGCGTAGTTCAGCGCAATGCGGTAGGCCAGCAGCCCGCCCACCAGCCACAGCACCAGCTGGGGCAGCAGCAGCCACAGCAGCAGCTGGCGTTTCAGCGATAGGCCAGGCGCTTTGTCTTTTTGCAGACCCTGGGGCAAACCCAGCAGGCTCATGGAGTTGTGGTTTCCAGCATATAGCCCAGGCCGCGTACGTTACGTATGTTCAGGCCCGAATCTGCCAGCTTGCGGCGCAGGCGGTGCACATACACCTCCAGCGCATTGGAGCCGGTGTTGGTACTGTCGTTGGGGTCGGACTGCCACACGGCCAGCACATCTTCGCGGCCCACCACCTGGCCGGCATTGGCCACCAGTAGCGACAGTAGCGACCATTCGCGCTGGGTCAGCTCCAGGGGTTCGTCGTCCAGCCAGGCCAGGGGCTGGGTGGCGTCCAGGCGCAGGCGCCCGGTGGGCATCTCCAGCGAGCCGCCGAATGCCGGTAGGCGTGAGCGCCGCAGCATGGCGCCCAGGCGTGCTTCCAGCTCGGCCATGCTGAAGGGCTTGGTCAGGTAGTCGTCGGCGCCGGCGTTCAGGCCCTCGACCCGGTCTTCCACGCCATCTCGGGCGGTCAGTATTAGCACCGGCAGGGCTAGCTGGCGTTGCCGTATCCAGCGCAGCAGGTGCATGCCGTCCATGACCGGCAAGCCCAGGTCCAGCACCACGCCGTCAAAGCGGGAGGTCTCCAGCAGAGTTTGTCCGAGGGCGCCGTTGGCAGCCGTGGCCACCTGGTGGCCGGCCTGCCCCAATTGGGCAGCCAGGCCGTCACGCAGCAATTCGTCGTCTTCCACAATCAATAAATGGGCCATGTGCCGAGCATAAATGAATGTGGCAAGAATTCCCCCAAGGCTTGCCCGTGGCATTCACTGGCCGGCCACGCCTCTTGGCCCACGCGTTTACCATCGCCCGCAAGGAGCGAAACCATGAAATTTGAAGCGGTGTTGTTTGACTGTGATGGGGTGTTGGTGGATTCCGAGCCGCTGACCAATGGCGTGCTGCGTGACATGCTGGCGGCCCAGGGTTGGGAGATGACGACGGCAGAGTGCATGCGCTTCTTTGTAGGCAAGGCAGTGATGGACGAGGTTGCCGCGATCGAAGCCCGCACCGGCCGCCCCGTGACCGATGCCTGGATGGCGGAGTTCCGCACCCGGCGCAACCAGACTCTGCAAGACCAGCTGGAGGCCGTGCCCCATATCCACTCGGCGGTACACGCCATCCACACGGGTTATGCCGGCCGCATCGCCTGCGCGTCCGGGGCGGACCGCATCAAGGTTGAATTGCAGCTGCGCAAGGTCGGGTTGATTGAATACTTCGAAGGTCGGGTCTTCAGCGGCCATGAAATGCCCCGGTCCAAGCCCTGGCCCGATGTCTACCTGGCAGCGGCAGCTGCCCTGCAAGCCAGGCCCGGGCGCTGCGCGGTGGTGGAGGACACGGTGACCGGCGTGCGCGCGGGTGTGGCGGCAGGGGCCACGGTGTTCGGCTATGCGCCGGACACCTCTGGCCATGTGGATGCCCAGGCCTTGCGCGAGGCCGGGGCTGCAGTCACTTTCACGGGCATGGACCAGCTGGCGGAGCTGCTGGTTTAGGGGTAGCCAGCAGACCCGGATTGCTGGTTGCCGGACGGGTCTGGTTTTTACGGATGCTTTTTAATCGACAGACATCTGGAAGCTGCTGACATGCGGAACCGACTGAAATGCAATGCCCATGCCGCGAATGCCTAGGCTGGTGCGCTCTCGAATAGTGACGGTGCGACCATCAAATTGCGAAACCGTTGTGCCTGCCGCCCGGATGTTGAAGCCGGGTCTGGGGCTGTTCAGGGTCACGGTGTCGTTGTAGTCCGCTGCGCCCGATAACGTGGTTTGGGTCCGCGTCACGGTGCCCGCTGTGGCATCAATGGCGGCCACTGAGGCACCGTTCGGGAATATATCCAAGGTGCCCGCCAGCAATTGGTTGTTAACTCGTACGCTGGCGCCGCCGGTGAGCAGGTCTCCAACTGTGGGGAGATTCAGGGTGCGTTGTTTGGTCCAGATATGAATGCTGCCGCCGCCGCCCAGCGTCAGCAGCATAAGATCTCCGCTGCCAGCGCGGTAGGCAAAAGCGCGTTCACTCCACGTGTTGGTTCCAGAGCCAATCCAGTCAAAACCACCCGTGCTGTTGCTGACGAGGTTGATTGTTGTGTTGGATGCGGTGCACGTGTCATTGAGTCTGGCGCCGACGCACTCATTGAGATTGGTGAAAACACCATCGCTGCTGATGTCGGCGGTAATGGTCTCCGCTACATAGGCAGTGCCTGCATTGTTTTTCTGAAAGCCCAGTGCGTTCCAGCTGCCGGCAAGTGCGGACACTGGGATGGTTTGCTTTGGTATCGCGATGGTCAGGCCCTTTACCGGCTGGTCTGAGTTGACGCCCATGATGATGCCGGACTTTGCCACCAGATAGGTGTCGCCGCCAGAGGTGTATGTACAGTCGTCGGCGGCGGTAAAAGTGGTGGTGCTGCTGTCGCTTTCTGTCCATACGAGGGTGCTGGCGTTAAGCGTGCTGGTGCTTATTTGGTCGCTTAGCGTGGAATCTTTTTGCGGCTGTACCACTACGAATTCACCACTGCGCAAAGCAGTGCAGTTGGCGGCGGCGGGTTTTAGTAGTTGGCTTGCGGGCAGGCTGGGTGCGTGGGTGTTGGTCGCCGCTGGTGCCGCAGGCGATGTTGTGATGATCGAATTGGTCAACGCCGTCAAGTCAGTTCCGCCGGCCGTCAACATCGTCTTTACTGCGTCCAGTATTCCGTCGTAGCCGGAATGGCTACCAGCTGCCAAGTTACCGCCGACCAGGTCGACCAGGCTGGAGACATCCAAGCCCGCGTTGCTCAGTGTGGCTAATACGGCGGCTTGTGCTGCGCTGACGTTGCTCGCCGTCACTGTACTGGCAGTGCTTGCATCGAAGGCGGTAAAAAAGCTTGACAAGTTGGTGCCAGCCAAGCTTGCGAGCAGCAGGTGTGTCAGCGGCGTGATGTTGGCGGTTTGTGTTGTACCGGCGCTGGTGCCGCCTACGGAATAGAGCACCGTGCCGTCGGTTCCGGTGGCGCGAAAAAGGCATGGCAGCGTAATGTTATTTATGCCAATGCTGTAACTGCCTGTGCCGTTTGTGGTGCCGGTGGCCGTGCCGCCGGCGCACACGATTTTGACTTCTGCGCCGGCCATGGCCGCGCCGGTGGCCGCGACGCCAGTGAAAGTGGTGGTGTTCGATGTGACTAAAGGTGTCGCATCGTCCCCCCCGCAGCCACTCAGTGCCAGTAGTGAGGTGACTGCAGCCAGTGCCCAAGGTGTATTTGACGGCTTCATCGTGAGTCCTTCGTGGTTGTATACATAGATTTGTAAAGATATTTAATGTCGACCACGGCACGGCGGGTCACAATAGTGCAATTGCACTAGCTAGGTGGTGTTGCCGATGTACGACTACCGAACCCAGCCTACGGACCTCAACACCCTGTTGCTACGGCTCTACCGCTTGTCGCAGGAGTTGCCCATCCAACTCTTCCAGGATGCAGCGCTATCCCAGATCAAGCAGGTTCTGCCGTTTGACTCGTCCATGTGGGGAACGGCTACGACCACGTCTGTGGGCATAGACATCCATACCGTGCATTTGCATGAAAAGGCTCCCGAGATGCTGCAGGCCTATGAGCCGCTGAAGCACTTGGACAGCGCGGCCGCCACCGTATTTGGTAAGCCCCACGTTGCTCGTACCTTCCATGCAGAAAGCTGGTTCAGCGCGCCGGAGACCCGCGAAATGCGTGAGTTCCTGCGCCGCTTTGGCCACGAGAACGTCTTTATTGCGGCCGATAGCAACCCCCATACCCGCTTTGTGCACTGGATCAGCCTGTACCGTGCGGACAAAGACGCGCATTGCACCGAGGACGAGCGCCAGCGCTTGGGGCAGCTCGCCCCCCATGTGATGCAGGCCTTGGCGTTGAACCGTGTTATGCACCTGGATCACCTGGACGCGGCGGACAAGGCTTTGTCGCCCTATGGCGCGGCCATCGCGGATGCGCGGGGTGTGCTCTACCACTCCGACCCACAGTTCCAGCAACTGGCGCAAATGGAGTGGAATGCGTGGCGCGGGCCCCATTTGCCCGCCGACTTGCTGGCTGCCCTGTTGTCTGGCGTGGGGCGATTTGTCGGGCGCGGCATCGTCGTGCGCCAATATATGGAGCATGGGCTACTGTTTTTGAAAGCCCGTGCGCGTTGCCTGGCCGATCTGCTCACCGAGCGTGAATGGACGATTGCCCGCCTGATCGCCAAGGGCGAGAGCCACAAAGAGATCGCTCGGGCTTTGGGCCGCTCGCCGGCCACGGTGCGCAACCAGATCCAGTCGATTTACGACAAGCTGCAGGTCAGCAGCATCGCACTATTGATCGAGGCCCTGCGCCGCGCCGAGTAGCGGTCCGGTGCGGTGCGGTGAGGTTGTATTGATAAAATTTAACAATCAATTATTGTTTATCAATTGGTTTGTTTGATGGGTTGGCCGTAAGATTGCTCCTGTTCGCACTACCAACCTACTGGAGCCCACGATGACTACAACGACGACCCAACGCCCCGAAATCAAAACCATGGCCAACCTGGAAGCCGCCTTCGCCGGTGAATCCATGGCCCATATCAAGTACCGTTACTTCGCCAAGCTGTCGCGCGAAGCCGGTGACGAGGCCACGGCCCGCGCCTTTGAAGCCACGGCCGACCAGGAAGTGATGCACGCCTTCGGCCACCTGGACCTGCTTTACCCCAAGGCCAGCATGACGCCCGCCAAGGCTTTGCAGATAGCTATCGACGGTGAAACCTATGAGTACAGTGAGATGTACCCCGGCTTCCGCGCCACTGCCGAAGCCGAGGGCAACGCCGCCGCCGTAGCCGAGATGGACGAGCAGATCGAAGAGTCCAAGGTCCATGCCGCCCAGTTCAAGGCCACGCTGGAAAAGGCCCAGAAGCGCTTTGCCGCGCTGGCCAAGGTCGAAGAGCGCCATGCCAACCACTACAAGGCGCAGCTGGCCACGTTGACGGCATAATTGCTGCAATTTTCATAGCTACTGGCGCATGTTTTACATGCGCCAGGGGCATTTTTTATATAAAACCGAGAACCTCACCATGAAAACCTATATCTGTATCGTTTGCGGCTTCATCTACGACGAGTCCACCGGCCGCCCCGAAGACGGCATTGCCCCTGGCACCCTGTGGGCCGATGTGCCCGCCAGCTGGGAATGCCCGGAATGCGGTGTGGCCAAGGCCGACTTTGAGCCGGTAGAGATTTAAGTACTTACAGCGGCGGCCCAGCTTCCGCAAGCGAAAATGGCTGCTGGTGGTGCTTACCCCTGCAGCCATTTTTTATTCCCCCGCTCGGCGCCGTGCGTTCCGCCGGCAGTCGCGGCAGCAAGCCTTTTCCATATCCAACACCTATGTCCCATCCCGTTTTGATCATTGGCGCCGGCCTGGCCGGCTGGCAAACTGCGCGCGAGTTCCGCAAGCTCGACACCACCACGCCCATCACCCTGGTGACGGCCAATGCCGGTGACTTTTATGCCAAGCCCACGCTCTCCAATGCCTTTGGCCAGAAGCGCGGCCCGGCGCAGCTGGTGACCACGCCCGCCGCCACCATCGCCCAGACGCTGAACGTCACGCTGCTGCCGCACACCCAGGTCACGGCTATCGACACAGCCACGCAGACGCTGCACACCAGCGCCGGCCCCTTGCCCTACCGTGACCTGGTGCTGGCCACCGGCGCCCAGCCCATCCGCGTGCCGCTGCAGGGCGACGCGGCGGATGGCGTGCTGTCGGTCAACTCGCTGGACGACTTTGCCGTGTTCCACCAGCGCCTGACCGCGCTGGGCGAGGATGCGTCCCAGGTACGCGTGGCCATCATGGGTGCGGGCCTGATCGGCTGCGAGTTTGCCAACGACCTGGCCGGCGCGGGCTACCGGGTCACGGTGATCGACCCGTCCGACCGTCCCCTGGCCGCCTTGCTGCCGCCCACGGCCAGCACGCAGCTGCAGGCTGCGCTGTCTGAGCTGGCGGTGCAGTGGCAACTGGGCGCCACGGTACAGAGCGTGAATACCGCTACCGATGGACTCAGTCTGGGCCTATCGAATGGCCAGACGCTTAGCGCGGACATCGTGCTCAGCGCCGTCGGCCTGCGTGCCGACACGGCGCTGGCTCAGGCCAGCGGTATTGCGGTGGAGCGCGGCATTCTGGTGGACAAGCAGCTGCGCACCAGTGCCGCCCATGTATGGGCCCTGGGCGACGCCGCCCAGTACGCCAGCGCCGCCAGCCCTGGCGCGCCCACCGGCCGCACCTTGCCCTATGTGATGCCCATCATGGCCGCAGCCAAGGCCCTGGCCGCTAACCTCCATGGCACCGACACCGTGTTGGCATTCCAGGCCATGCCGGTGGCCATCAAAACCCCAGCCCTGCCCATCGTGGCGCACCCGCCCGCACCCGGCCAGCTGGGCCAGTGGGTCGAGCAAGTGCTGGGCGAATGGTGGTTCGCCTCAGCCGATGCGGCGGACACGCACTACGGCTTTGTGCTCACCGGCAGCCACACCAGCAAGCGCATGGCGTTGGTGAAGCAAATGGCGGCTGCGGCCTGAAGCTAGGGTTTGTAATGAAATAGGCTGCTAGTGCAGAAGATACCTGCGCTAGTAGCTCCTGAAAGCATAGCAATTGCGCAGATTGCCAGCGCTGCGCCCAGGCGTGCTGCTGGCCAGTGGGATACTCGCTCCCCAGAATATCTGGAGACACCATGGACATTGTGAGAAACATCCCGCGCTGGCTGTGCGCGCTGGGGCTGGCGGCGCTGGCCGTGCCTGCGTTTGCCATCGACGTGACCGCCGGACCGCCCGCGCAGCCGGTGGCCGACAAACAGCTCAGCATAGGCCCCCGCACCTTGCAACTGCCCGACGGCAACTGGACCTACGTAGCCCAGGCCCAGTGGAGCGTGAAACGCGGCCCGCCGCCCCGGCTGGCGGTGTTTGCCGCCTATGCGCTGGATGTGCAGGCCGGCCGTATGCGTGCCGGTGTGGTGCTGGAGATGCCGGCCCGCAGCGTGGCCGGTGCCGACTGGGATGCCGAGACCTGCAAGCTGCGCAACCCCTTGTTCAGCGACAGCTTTGGTAGCAACTGGAAGGAATCGGAATGCCTGCAGGTGTTCCAGCGGTCCGGCCATTTGCTGGGCACGCAGGGAGAGTTCTACATCCAGGCACAGCAATGGCTGCAGGCGCAGTCCATCGCGCCGCCCGGCGCCGCCTACGAAGTGGTCTACACCAAGTACGGACGCAATGATTACGGCCGGGTGCGGGTGTTCGTGCCCGCCCAGGCGGTGGAGAGCGACGAAGAAATGATTGCCTGGGCCAAGCAGCTGCCCGACCTGCTGCGCGGCTTCATGGAAAAGCGCAGCACCGAGGTCAAGCTACCGCCCATCCCGGCGCGTGCCGTGGCGGCCGAGCCGTCCCAAGCCATTGCCCCGGTGCCCGCCGCGTCTGCCGATGACAGCCGGGTCGTCGTGCCCTACCGCGCTTCCGGCTATGCCAAGCTGGACGATCTGGACGCCTTGCCCTACAACGCCGAGCACGTGCGCAAGGCCTACCGTGACTGGCTAACCCAACCCCTGCCGCGCGCGTTCGTCTTGTCCAGCCAGAAGGTGATTTACAGCGTGGGCCGCGACCCCGACGACGCCTCCGAGCCGCACGACCCGGCCGAGCGCGCCCTGGCCCGCTGCCGCCGCGCCAGCCAGACGCCGTGCCAGCTGTACGCCGTGGACAACGTGGTGGTGTGGGTCCCGCCGGCGAAAGCCCCCTGAACCTCGGCCTGGCCGGTCCGCATACACAATAGGTCTTTAAGACAAGAGGGGGCGTGGATGCGGATTGCCTTGTACCAGCCAGACGGGCCGCTGGAGTTTTGGATTAATGGTTTGCAAGCGGTGTGGCCGCAGGCCGAGGTGGCACTGTGGCAGCCCGGCAGCCCACCGGCGGACTACGCCCTGGCGTGGGCACCGCCGCAGGCTTTTTTTGACGAGCAGCCGGGGTTGAAAGCCGTGTTCAACCTGGGCGCCGGGGTGGACGCGCTGATGCGCCTGCGCATCCCGTCGCAGACCCTGGTGGTGCGCTTGGACAACGCAGGCATGGCCGCGCAGATGGTGGAGTTCGTGTGCCATGCGTTGCTGCGCCACTTTCGCGACATGGACGGCTACCAGACCGATGCCCGCGCCGGCCGCTGGGTCCGGCGCGAACCCGCGCTGCGCAGCGATTTCCCGGTGGGCGTGATGGGCCTGGGCGTGCTGGGCACACAGGTGGCGCAGGCGGTGCGCGGCTTTGGTTTCCCGGTGCAGGGCTGGAGCCGCCAGCCCAAGGCGGTAGACGGCGTGCAGTGCTTTGCCGGCAGCGCCCAGTTAGACGCGTTCCTGGCCGCCAGCCGGGTGCTGGTATGCCTGCTGCCGCTCACGCAGGATACCGAGAACATCCTCAACCGGCACACCTTGTCGCAGCTGAAGCCCGGCGGCTATCTGGTCAACGTGGCGCGCGGCGCCCACCTGGTGGATGCAGACCTGCTGGCCCTGCTGGACAGCGGCCACCTGGCCGGCGCCACGCTGGACGTGTTCCGCACCGAGCCGCTACCACCGCAGCACCCTTTCTGGGGCCGCCCCCAGATCCACATCACCCCGCATATTTCAGCCCGCACCCTGCTGCCCGATAGCCTGGCGCAAATCATCGCCAAGCTGCAGGCCCTGCTGCAAGGCCAGCCCGTGGCGGGCGTGGTGCAACTTGAAAGAGGGTATTGAATGCCCTTTATGTCTCGTCAAGCGGGGCGATAAAGGTGCGGGTCAGTAAAAGCCGCAGGCCTTAGTGGCCTTAGTATTGGGCCCAATTAGCTTAGATACGGCGGCTTCGCCATGAAAGAGTAGTGCCATGTTGACCAAAATTCATATCCAGCAGTTCAAGGGTTTCCGGGACACGGAGATCGCTCCATTACGCAAGGTCAACTTGATCTTGGGCGGGCAGAACGTGGGGAAAACATCTCTTCTGGAAGCTGTTTATCTGGGCGCATCAAATATTGATCGATTCCAGCAAATTGCATCTCTATTCCGCGTGGCGGAAGGTGGTGACAACAAGCGATACGTTGAGTCGGTTTTAGCGGGACTTGAACGTTCAATTGAGTTGTCTGATCGTGCTGAAATTAACTTACGTACAGAATTCAATTGTCCGAATAGGAGGAATGGCGCCTTTCCTCTTCAGACATTGAAGCATGGGGCTTTGCAAATTGATCGCGAACTTAGTGGTCGAGTTATATCAAGCAGCCCTTCAGTCGATGCCTTTCTTCCATCCGACAAAGAGAAAATCCAAGGCTTGATAAAACCAGATATTGCGTTAAAGGGGTTGTCATTTCTAGACCCCTTGGCGGTCTCAGTGCACCTGCCAAATCAATTGGGATTAGTCCAGTTGTTTGACCAAGCCGTTTTGGCCCGGAAAAAGCGCGTTTTGTTAGGCATGCTGCAGCGCATTGAACCTCGCTTGGAGGATATGCACTCTTTGTCTCCCGATGGTGAGCAGCGCATCTATGTCGAGCTACAAGGTGTTGGCTACGCCATACCATTGCCACAGATAGGCCATGGATTCAGCCGTTTGGTACATCTTTACAGCAGCCTGCTCGTTACCAATTCCAAGCTTGCCCTGATGGACGAGGTTGAGAACGGCATCCACTATTCCTCTCTGCCAACCTTGTTCCGGGGCATTCAAGAGGTCTCAGTCCAACAGGGCGTCCAGACCTTGATGACCACGCACAGTTGGGACTGCATTCGCGCCGCTTACCAAACCTTTGCCGATGCAGGCTGCTTGCAAGACTTCCAACTTATTCGCTTAGAACGAGACAGCGACAACGTGCGTGCGGTCATCATCAACGATGGGGATTTGGAAACTGTCATGGAGGCGGGCTATGAAGTCCGCTAAGTTGGGGAATGAAGCGATTACGGCGCCCCTGCTGCTTCTGGTGGAAGGTGAGGATGAAGAGTACTTGGTGCAAAAAATGTGCGACCACTGGTTTCCAGACCGCGCGGAAAACATCGACATTGAGTGTGTGCAAGGGGCCGATAATTTTCCCCGTCGTTTTAGAGCCTTGAGGGTGCGTAGTCCGGGCCAGCTGCAGGTTGTGGGAGTTATCACGGATAGTGAAGATGATCCGCAAGCAACGGCACAGCGCTGGGGCAATTTGTTTGCCGAAGTCGAGCCTGTGATTCAGCGGCCATGCAGGAAGCTTCAGCTGCCGAATGACGCAGCGCCTGGTGCATTCGAGGCGTTGGTACTGCAAGCGCTGCAAGATAACCCCGTGGCGGTTTGTGCCACTGGTTTTCGGGACTGCGTGGTACCGCACTTAGGGGTGAGGACGCATGCACAGCAAGACAAAATAGCGGTGCAGGCATGGCTTAGTGCACGTCTTGGTAATGCATACGGCAATGTGTTCAAGGCGCAGAAGAGGCATCCCGGCGTTGAGCTATTGAATTACGACCATGCCGCATTTGCTCCTATCAAGAAGTTTGTTGAAGACTTGTTGTCCTTGGTGGATGGCTCGTTTCAACAAGACAAAACCTCATCACCTAGCTGAGCACTATGCCCTTGCCAACCCGCGTCAAACTCGTCGATGTCGGCCCGCGTGACGGGCTGCAGAATGAAAAGCAGCCGGTGCCGGCGGCGGTCAAAATCGAACTGGTGCAGCGCCTACAGCAGGCCGGCCTGACCGAGATCGAAGTCACCAGCTTTGTCAGCCCCAAATGGGTGCCGCAGATGGCCGACAACGCCGAGGTCATGGCCGGCATTGTGCGCAAGCCCGGTGTACGCTACAGCGTGCTGGTGCCCAACCTGCGTGGCCTGGAGGCGGCGCTGCCGACCCGGCCGGACGAGGTGGTGGTGTTCGCCGCCGCCAGCGAGGCCTTCAGTCAGCGCAACATCAATTGCAGCATCGCTGAAAGCATCGAGCGCTTTCGCCCGGTGGTGGCGGCGGCGCTGGCGCAGAACGTGGCGGTGCGCGGCGCCATCTCATGCGCAGTGGGCTGCCCGTACGAGGGCGAGGTGGCGCCCGAGCGCGTGGCCATGGTGGCGCGGCTGATGCGCGAGATCGGCGTGCAGCACGTGGGCGTGGCCGACACAATTGGCGTGGGCACGCCGCTGAAGGTGCAGCGTGCGCTGGAGGCGGCCTTGCAGCATTTCGCGCTGGATGCCGTGTCTGGCCATTTCCACGATACCTACGGCCAGGCGTTGGCGAATACCCTGGCCGCGCTGCAACTGGGCGTGTGGCACTTCGACGCGTCGGTGGCTGGCCTCGGCGGCTGCCCCTATGCCAAGGGCGCCACCGGCAACGTGGCCACCGAGGATGTGGTCTACATGCTGCATGGCATGGGGATAGACACTGGTATTGACCTGGATGGCCTGGTCGATGCGGGCGCTTTCATCAGTGATTTTTTGGGCCGCAAATCGCAGTCGCGTGCGGCCACAGCTATATGGAATAAAAGGACGGCGTGATGTGCGGAGCTGAACTCAAACCCCTGCCCGAGGGCGTGCAACGGGTGGCCGCTGCGCTGCAGGCGCAGGGCCACTTGCAGATGCCGCGCATGCTGGAGGACGCTGCGCGTACCGCCCAGCAGGCGGCGGATGCACTGGGCATTGCCCTGGGGCAGATCGCCAAGAGCATCATCTTTCGCCGCCTGTCGGACGACGCGGCGGTGCTGGTAGTGACCTCAGGCGACCGGCGCGTGGACGAGGCCAAGGTGGTGGCTCTGGTGGGGGCGGTGGGCCGGGCCGATGCAGCGTTTGTGAAGTCGCGTACCGGCTTCAGTATCGGCGGCGTGGCGCCGCTGGGCCATGCCACGCCGCCAGTGACATTGATAGACCAGGACCTGTTCCGCTTTGCCGAGATATGGGCGGCAGCCGGCCATCCGCATGCGGTGTTTGCGCTGGCCCCGGCGGACCTGCGACACCTCACCGGTGCGCCGGTGGCCGATGTGGCCTTGGCCGGGTCTGCTGCGTGAGTGCTGCGGATTTCATAGCTGCTCGCGCAGCTGCTATATGCGCCAGCGGCCAGTTTGATGTGGAATCTCCGTGCGTGTCTATCTGCCAGCTGGACGCAGCAGGTGCCCTGTGCGTAGGCTGCCTGCGCACCCTGGACGAGATTGCTGCCTGGAGCAGCATGGACAGCCCGGCCAAGCGCGCAGTTTGGGTGCGGCTGGCTACGCTGGGTTTGTAAAGTCCGGGGCGGCAGGCCAAGGAGGGCGTGCGGGCTTAGGCTTGCACTCGTATCATGCGCCTCTTGAATCCACTGCCACTGGCTCGCCATGCATCTCCACCGGTTGTTTCACGTGTTCAGCATCTTGTGCCTGGTGCTGGTGTGCCAAGGAGCCCGTGCGCAGGCCAGCAAACTGGTGATCGAGGAGGACCGGCAGACCTGGCGCTTCCTGGCGGACGACACCAGTGTGCTGGAGCAGCGGCTGGTGTACCGGGTGTTGTCGCCCGAAGGTGCGCAAAGCATCAGCAGCATTCCACTGAGTTACCAGGACGGCTGGCAGTCCCAGGAGTTGCTGGATGCATACACCCTCAAACCGGATGGACAGCGCCTGCCGGTGTCGCCCGATGCTATTCAGAAGCAAAGCGGCGCTTTAGGGGGCAGCACAGGCATGACCTGGCCCGAGTTGCGGGTCTGGCAGCTGAAATTTCCCGATGTGCAAGTGGGCGACCGCGTCGTGCTGCACCACAAGCTGACGCAGCTCAAGCCCCTGTTACCCGGCTGGCGCAGCCTAAGCTGGTTTGCCAACCACAACATCAACACCGAGAAACTGCTGGTTGAAGTGCAGGCGCCCAAGGACCTGGCCTTGGCGGTAGAAACGCAAGGCGTGGAGGTCAGCCGCAGCGAGGCGGATGGTTTGCACATCCAGCGCTTTACCGGGCAGGTGGTGGCCAGGCCTTACGACCCGGGTACCAGCAATGCTTCCACCACCGTGGAGCGGGTACTGGTGTCTACCTTGGGAAGCAATGAAGCGCTGGCCGATCGCTTTGCGCAGGTCGTGCAAACCAAGCTGGCTCCCAACGCGGCCTTGCATGACATCGCCGAGCGCGAGACCAAGGGGCTGACCGAGCCCGCCGCGAAGGCCAAGGCACTGTACGACTGGGTGCGCAAGAACATCCGCTACAACGCCGTCTACCTGGGGGCAGGTGGTTGGGTGCCGAACGACATCGCGCATATTCTGGATACCCGCTACGGCGACTGCAAAGACCATATGCTGTTGCTGATAGGTCTGTTGAAAGAGGTGGGCGTGGAGGCCATTCCTGCCTTGGTCAATGTGGGGGCTGACTATGCGCTCAACTCCGTATCGGCGAGCTTCAACCACGTTATCGTCTATGTGCCATCGCAGGATCTTTACCTGGACCCCACAGGCACCTCGGTGCCTTTCGGCTCCTTGCCCAGGGGGGTGAATGGCAAGCCGGTGCTGTTGGCGCGGGCGCAGGGAAGCAGCGTGGCGCAGACGCCGGTATTGACCCCCGAGCGCAACAGGGTGGAAAGCCGCAGCGACTTTCAGATCAATGCCGAGGGGGCATTGCAGGGCTCGGTCCATATCGCCGCCAGCGGACAGGCGGCGCTGTGGCTGCAAGACCGTTTGGCACAGATTCCGGCAGGCAAGGAGGGCGAGGCGGTGCGTGGCTGGCTGGAGGCGGCGAAGATCACCGGAACCGGCACCCTGCGGTTCCCGCCATTGGACCGGGACCGCGCCGAGCAGACGCTGGAACTGGACGTGCAGATTCCGCACTACGTGTCGAACCCGGAGGCGGGCAGCCTGCGCGCCAACCCGAGTATTCCCAATCTGCAGGTGTATATCTTGGACAATCTGGGGAATTTCAGCACGGCGCAGCGGCGCTTTGCCATGCCCTGTCAGCCCAAGTGGGTGCGCGAAGAATTCAAGCTGCAGTTTGATCCCCAGTTCAGCTTGCAGCGGCCACCCAAGGACCTGGCTGTCGAGGGGCAGGGCATGCGCTTCAACGCCCATTACAGTTTGGACAAGCAGGTGCTGCAAGGCGACCGCGAGTTTGTGGACCGCAATCCGTCCATGGTGTGCGATGTGGCCCTGTATGCCCAGCGCAAGCTCTCCATGCAGGCGATCACCAAAAACCTGCATCAACAGTTGATCTACCAGCAATAGGCCCCTACGGGCCGCCTCGGGATGCTATGAAGCACATCACCTTCTATTTCGATGTCATCTCTCCCTATGCCTATCTGGCGTTCCATAAGCTGCCACGGGCGCTGCAAGGGTTGAGCTATTCGGTTACCTACCAGCCGGTGTTTCTGGGCGGGTTGCTGCAGCACCATGGCGTGCGCGGCCCGGCCGAGGTGCCGGCCAAGCGCGACTGGCTGTACCGCCAGGTGCAGTGGCTGGCGCATGCCGAGGGCGTTGCGCTGGACCTGCCGGCGGTGCACCCCTTCAACCCACTGCCGCTGCTGCGCCTGGCGCTGGCCTGCGACCCGCAGGGCCTGCCTAGCCGCCACCTGACCGAGACCGTGTTCCAGCATGTGTGGTGCGGCGGTGCGGATGCGGCCGATCCAGCCCGCTTCACAGCATTGCTGCAGCAATGGCCGCCGCTGCGCGATCCGCAAGGGGCCGAGGTCAAGGCGGCGTTGAAACAGGCCACCGATGCGGCGCTGCAAAAAGGGGTGTTTGGTGTGCCCACATTTGAAGTGGATGGCAAGCTGTTCTGGGGCATGGACGCGTTGCCCTTGCTGCGCGCTTACTGCGCGGGGGACGCCTGGTTCGACGGCCCCGCGTGGGAGGCTGCCAGCCGCGTAGCGCAGGCGGCTGGCAGGGGTTAGCCTGGCTTAGTGGCCAGATGCGCCGGATGCGCCCAGGCCGGTTTCCGAGCGCACTTGCTGCGCCTTGAACGCGTCGCGCTCTTTGTCTGCTTGCGGGCTGCGGTCCAGTATCGAGAACAGCCAGATGCCGACAAAGCCGATGGTCATGGAGAACAGTGCTGGCGACGTATAGGGGAACAGCGCAGTGCCTTTGGCATGGCCCAGGGTAGCTTCCCAGACCGATGGCGACACCACGGTCAGGCCCACCGACGAGATCAGACCCATAAAGCCGCCGATCACTGCGCCACGCGTGGTGCAGTCTTTCCAGAGCACCGACATGAACAGCACCGGGAAGTTGGCTGAAGCCGCAATGGCGAATGCCAGCGAGACCATGAAGGCAATGTTCTGCTTCTCGAAGGCGATGCCCAGCGCCACGGCCACGATGCCCAGCGCCACGGTGGTGATGCGCGATACCTTCAGCTCGGAGGCGCTGTCGGCCTTGCCCTTTTTGAACACCGTGGCGTACAAGTCGTGCGACACGGCGGAGGCACCCGACAGCGTCAGGCCCGCAACAACGGCCAGGATGGTGGCAAACGCCACGGCCGAGATGAAGCCGAAGAAGATGTTGCCGCCCACCGCCTTGGCAACCAGCACCGCAGCCATGTTGGAGGAGCCGCCGCCGCCCTTGATGACGCCCTTGATGGTGTCGGCAAACTCGGGGTTGGTCAGTACCAGGGTGATCGCGCCAAAGCCAATGATGAAGATCAGCAGGTAGAAGTAGCCGATCCAGGTGGTGGCCCACAGCACGGATTTACGCGCTTCCTTGGCGTTGGGTACGGTGAAGAAGCGCATCAGGATGTGGGGCAGGCCTGCGGTGCCGAACATCAGCGCCATGCCGAAGGAGATGGCCGAGATCGGATCTTTCACGAAGCCACCCGGGCCCATGATGGCCAGGCCAATCTTGGCAGCCTCTTCGGGCATCTTGCCGTCGTTGGCTGCGATTTGCGTCTTCACTTCCACTGCTTTGGCAAACAGGGCTTCGGGGCTGAAGCCGAATTGCGCGAGCACCATCACGGCCATGAAGGTCACGCCGGCCAGCAACATGCAGGCCTTGATGATCTGCACCCAGGTGGTGGCTGTCATGCCGCCGAACAGCACGTACACCATCATGAGCGCGCCGACGATCACCACCGCCAGCCAGTAGTCCAGGCCGAACAGCAGCTTGATCAGTGCGCCAGCGCCCACCATCTGTGCGATCAGGTAGAACGCCACCACCACCAGCGTGCCGGAGGCGGCAAACATGCGGATTGGCGTTTGCTGGAAGCGGTAGGCTGCCACGTCGGCAAAGGTGAACTTGCCCAGGTTGCGCAGGCGCTCAGCCATCAGGAAGGTGATGACTGGCCAACCCACCAGGAAGCCGATGGAGTAGATCAGGCCGTCATAGCCCGATGCCATCACCGCAGCCGAAATGCCCAGGAAGGAGGCGGCCGACATGTAGTCACCCGCAATCGCCAGGCCGTTCTGGAAGCCGGTGATACCACCGCCGGCGGTATAGAAATCAGAGGCCGATTTGGTCTTGGCGGCGGCCCATTTGGTGATGAACAGCGTGCCCACCACAAAGATGCCGAACATGGTGATAGCCACCCAGTTGGTGGGTTGTTTGTCGACCTGGCCCAGGTCGCCGCCAGCGGCCAGAACCGCACCGGTTGCAGCCATGAGCGCCAAGGCGCAGAAGGTTTTGAGCAGAGATTTCATTTGGCTGCATCCTTCAGGATTTCGGCGGTCAGGCGGTCGTACTCGCTGTTGGCACGGCGCACGTACAAGCCAGTGATAAGAATGGTGAAAACAATCACGCCCAGCCCGATGGGAATACCCAGGGTGGTGACGCCGTTGCCTATGGGCTGCGCCAGAAAGGGCTTGTCGAAGGCAATCAGGGCGATGTAGCCGTAGTACACCAGCATCATCAATGCGGTGAGTGTCCAGCCGAACGTGCCGCGCTTGCGCCGCAACTCGTGGTACTTGGGATTGGCCTCGATACGGGCCACGACGGGGTCTGTCATGCTGGTCTCCAGTGGTTCTTTGTGGCCCGCACCAGGGTGCGGGGGTATGTGTCAGCGATGCGGAGTGTGGGTAGAGGGGCTGACCGGTAACTGACTTTTTCCGGCTGTGGGGGCTTGCTCAGGGTTTATCCCCGGATGTTTGTTTTTGTAAGGAAACGGTCAGGTGGCATTCGAAGAATGCTTTGAGACCACCCATCGAGGAGGTCCGTACAACAAAGGAGACAAGCTATGGCAACTATCGCGGGTGCAACACCCAGGCCGATGACAGGTGAAGAGAAGAAGGTCATCTTCGCTTCGTCACTAGGTACCGTTTTCGAGTGGTACGACTTTTATCTCTACGGCTCTTTGGCGGCCATCATCGCCAAACAATTTTTCGGTGGGCTGGACCCCACGTCTGGTTATATCTTTGCGCTGCTGGCGTTTGCCGCAGGCTTCTTGGTGCGGCCATTCGGGGCTATTGTGTTTGGCCGGTTGGGCGACATGATTGGGCGTAAATACACCTTCCTGGTCACTATCTTGATCATGGGTTTGTCCACCTTCATCGTGGGTTTGTTGCCTAGCTATGCTTCCATCGGCATTGCGGCCCCCATCGTGCTGGTGGCCTTGCGCATGCTGCAGGGACTGGCACTGGGTGGCGAGTACGGCGGTGCCGCTACCTATGTGGCCGAGCATGCGCCGCACGGCAAACGCGGGGCCTACACCGCATGGATTCAGACCACGGCAACCTTGGGCCTGTTCCTGTCGCTGATCGTGATCCTGGGCTGCCGTGAAGCCCTGGGCGCTGACTTTGATACTTGGGGCTGGCGCGTGCCCTTCCTGGTGTCCATCCTGCTGCTGGGTGTGTCGGTGTGGATTCGTTTGAGCATGAACGAATCACCCGCCTTCCAGAAGATGAAGTCCGAGGGCAAGACCTCCAAAGCGCCGCTGACCGAATCCTTTGGCCAGTGGAAGAACCTGAAGATCGTGATCCTGGCCCTGGTCGGCCTGACGGCCGGCCAGGCCGTGGTCTGGTACACCGGGCAGTTCTACGCGCTGTTCTTCCTGACCACGATCGCAAAAGTGGATGCAACTACGGCCAACCTGTTCATTGCGGTGGCCCTGCTGATCGGCACGCCGTTCTTCATCTTCTTCGGTGCGTTGTCGGACAAAGTGGGCCGCAAGCCCATCATCATGGGCGGTTGCCTGTTGGCTGCGGTGACGTATTTCTCGGTGTTCCCGGCTCTGCTGCAGTACGCCAACCCCGCGCTGGTGGCTGCGCAGAAGTCGGTGCCGGTGGTGATTACAGCCGACCCGGCGCAGTGCTCGTTCCAGGGCAGTCCGATTGCGCGCGACATCGACTTCACCAGTTCCTGCGACATCGCCAAGCGCACGCTGACGCAAAACTACATTCCCTACACCAACGTAAATGGCGCGCCAGGAAGCACGGCCAACATCAAGTTGGGTGACAAGGAGATCGCGTCGGTCACCGGTGCGTTGAACGAGAAGCGCGACGCATTCTCGGCTGACAGCAAAAAGGAAATCGATGCCTTCCGCAAGACCGTGGTAGAGACCGCCAAGGCCGCTGGCTTGACGGTCAAGGCCGACAGCGCGGCGATGAACAAGCCGATGATGCTGCTGATCCTGGTCTACCTGGTGATCCTGGTGACCATGGTGTATGGCCCGATCGCGGCCATGCTGGTGGAGATGTTCCCGACCCGCATACGCTACACCTCGATGAGCTTGCCCTACCACATTGGCAATGGCTGGTTTGGCGGCCTGCTGCCGACCACGGCTTTCGCCATGGTGGCGGCCACCGGCGATATCTTCTATGGCCTGTGGTATCCCGTGGTGGTCGCAGCCGGCACCTTTGTGATCGGCATGCTGTTCGTCAAGGAAACCAAGGACGTGGATATTTACGCCAACGATTGAGCGGTCTGCCCTGGCCGGTGCGGCTCTGCGGCCGCGCCGGCCATGATCTTGAAGTACAGGCGCTCGTAGCCGCTTTGCGTGGGCGGCTTGCCTGGCAGCGTTGCGTAGCCCAGGCCAAATGCCGCATCGATACGCTTCCAGTCCTCGGCGCGCAGCAGGCGGGCGGCCGCTGGGAAGATGACACTCTCCTCATGCTGCATATGCGCCTGGTAATACGCGATGTACTCGTACGCGGCCTCATTGAAATCGGCTCTGCGCGGCTCCCCCATCATTTCCCAGGCGATCAAGTTGTGTTGCAGTGAGCGCACCAGCGCGTCGCCGCGAACATGCTCCTTCTCCAGCTTTTCTACGTCAGGGAAGAGTTGCGGCGCCACGCGCAGCAGTTGCGGAAACAGAAAGTCTGACTCCTTGGGGTGGTGCAGTTTTTCAGGGAGTTCGTCGATGTAGAACAGCATGGCACGCAGCAGGTCGAAGAAGCGCTCAGGCTCGTCGTCGGGGCCACGGTCCAGCATGCGCTTCATGGCCCGCAGCACGCATGCCAGTTCAGCGTGCTCGTTTCGCAGCATTTGCAGGCTGGCGGGCAGCCGGTGCTCACTAACCTGTTGCTTCACGCGCAACTCCGTCTCAGGCGGCATCAGCGATGTGCATGACGATCCGGCCCTCGATGTTGCCGGCGCGCATGCGGTCGAATACAGCGTTGATATTGTCCAGCTTGTCCTCTGAGTAAATGGTCCGAACCTTGCCGTCGCCGGCAAAGGCCAGCGCTTCTTGCAGGTCCATGCGGGTGCCGACGATCGAGCCGCGCACGGTTTTGGCGTTGAGCACCATGTCGAAAATCGGCAGAGCAAAGTCTCCCGGAGGCAGGCCTACCAAGGACATGGTGCCGCGCTTGTGCAGCATACCCAGACCCTGTGCGAATGCGGAACGGGACACGGCCGTGACCAGCACACCGTGTGCGCCGCGCAACGCGCGCTGCACCTCTTGCACCGGGTCTTGCTGCGCTGCATTGATCACCATGTCGGCGCCCAGACGCTCGGCAAGTTGTAGTTTGGCGGCATCGATGTCCACGGCAATCACGTGGAAACCCATGGCTTTGGCGTACTGCACCGCCAGATGCCCCAGCCCCCCGATGCCGGAGATGGCGACCCAGTCGCCAGGCTTGCAGTCCAGCACCTTGAGCCCCTTGTACACGGTGACCCCCGCGCATAGCACCGGTGCAATTTCGGAGAATCCCACATTGGCTGGCAGATGGCCAACATAGCCGGGGTCGGCCAACACGTATTCGGCATAGCCGCCGTTGACCGTATAGCCGGTCATTTGCTGGCTGTCGCACAGGGTCTCCCAGCCGGTGATGCAGTGCTCGCAATGGCCGCAGGCGGTATGCAGCCAGGGTACGCCCACGCGGTCGCCTTCCCGGATGTTCTTGACGCCCGCGCCCACGGCGGCGACAAAGCCCACCCCTTCGTGGCCGGGAATGAAGGGCAGGCTGGGTTTTACCGGCCAGTCGCCCTCGGCGGCATGTAAATCGGTGTGGCATACGCCAGATGCGATGACCTTGACCAGCACTTGGCCGGCGGGCACCTCAGGAATGGCGACTTCTTCGATTTGCAGAGGCTGTCCAAAGGCATGGACTACGGCAGCTTTCATGGTGCGCATGGCGGGCTCCTGTTGCGGCAAGGGACGCCAGCCGGTGCTCGTCCGGTGGCAGGGGCCCACTTTAGGCCGGCCAGGCGACCGGCGTTTTGCGCTGGATCAAGGTTTAGGGCAACGCTGAACAAGTCCCTCGCGGTCGGCGCATCCCTGGCCCCGGGTGGTCTGCGGCGTTGCAAATCCTCGCCATAGCCCAAGCTATGTCTGCGGTTTGCGCCTTGCATCCGATCCTGATCCAGAGCTCGCAGCCTCGCGGGGACTTATTCAGCGTCGCCTTAGACCTTGAATAGGTTCTCACCGCGGCGACGTAGCCGTCTGGCCTACTACCACGCCATGCAAAAAGGCCTGCAGTACCGGGTCTGCCTGCAGCTGCTCGGCGATTGCTGCGGCTTGCGCTACATCGCGCTGGGCGCCCAACTGGCTTTGCAGCTGCAGGGCTTGTGCGTGCCATTGCTGTGCTCGTTTAGCTGGCAGCACGCTGCGCAATGCTTCGACGCCATAGCGCAGTCGTTTGGCCAGAATGCGCACGCGGTGCAGGCCGTCCAGCGTAGGAGGCTCTTGTTGGGCTTGTTCCAGTTTCTTGTGCAGGCGCTGCATGCGCTTGCGGGCCCAGCCGGACAGGGGCCGGGCTGGTTTTGCCATGGGCTCCACTGGATGGGGTGGGCTTTCTAGCCATTCCACTATGGTCAGCAGGCAGGCGCCCGTGCGTGGGTCTTCCAGCAATTGCCGCGCGGCTTGGCGCTGCACGTGTGCGGCTTGTTCCAGGTCCGACATCAGTTTGAGCCAGCCAGGCGCGCGCCGTGCGTGACCCTGGGTGTATGCGGAGTGCAATGCCGGCAAGCTGCTGGCGCGGGCTACGTCCAGGTCTCTTAGCCGCCCGAGGGTGCCCATCAGGGGCTGCAATGCGGCCCAAGACGGTACAGCTTCGGTTGGAAACTGCTTTTTGCACAGCCGCCAGAAGCTGCTGAAACGGCGCCAAGCGATCCGTGCCTGGTGGACCAGCTCTGGATCTTCGCTGCGGCGCAGTGCGTCCAGGTTGGCCATCAGCTGGCCCAGCATTTCGCGCAGCAGTTGGCGAGAAGCTTCGCCAATGGGCTGTTTCTTTGACAGAGCCAGGGTTTTGGCACGTAGCGGGGCGTCGTGCGCGTTCTGGGCTAACTGGTAGCCGCGTGCGGCTTTGCTGGTTTGTGAAGGCAATACCGCTACCGTGCGGGCAATTTGTCGGGCTAGGTCGAACAGCGCTTGTGGTGGGCCGGCCAGCAGTTCCAGCTCCAGTTCGCAAATGGGGGCTTGTTGGTCCTGGACTACGGTGTTGCCACGGTCCAGGGCCACTTCGACCACGCTGCCGTCGCGTTGGCGCACGGTCCATAGCGTGCGCTCGAAAGTTGTGGCAAAGCAGGGCTGCAGCGCAGCGAACAGGCTGCCGTCCGGGTCCAATTCGGGCCAGGGCGTGTTGTTCAGTGCGGCGCGCACCAGGTTTTCATCCGGTACGGGCGTTTCCCACTCGCCGCGCTGGCTCAGGGCGGAAGTGCTGCTGCCTGCGGTTTTCAGCGTTTGCAGCCATTGCGGTGTGCCGTTGCCATCTACTTTGCGTATGCGCAAGGCAATGCGCTGCTGGCGCAGGCGCTGGTCTGGTGTGTCGTAGTAGACGTTGTGCAGTTGCAGTATTTGGGGCTTGCGCCGTGCCAGGGGCGGGGTGCGGCCCAGGCGCTGCGCCAGGCTTTCCGGGGCGGCGCAGGGCAGGGCGAGTTTGAGTTCGATTTCCATGGAGTGCTGTGGCAGTGTGGGAGCTGTATTTTGCGACTACGCCACTCCCGCCGTGCACGGCGCTGGTCAGCTAAATGACTTGACCAGCGAATCCAGCAAAACTTTGGGTGAGTGGTCGTGCCGTGTGACTGGTGGCACAGCGCGTTGCACGTTCAGCAGTTGGTATACCGCCATCTGTGCTGCGCGTACCGAATACTCCACGGTAAAGACCACGTCGTCGGGGATTTCGACAAACTGGCTTACGAAAGCCAGGTTGTGCGAACAAAGTGGCACGGGCAAGGGGCGGTCGGACTTGGCGCGTGGCATGAACATGCTGGTGATGTAGGGCATGCGGCAGGGCACGCAGTTGGCGCCGATTAAAACCTCTGGGTCGAAGTTCAGGTGGCCGCGTAACTCTTGCAGTATCTCGGCTCCGCTGCATTCGCTCAGGGGTTTGGCGACAAAGTCGCCGATGCGGTCAGGCTGCAGCGCGTAGCCCCAGAATACCTGTTGGTCCGCAGGCTGGTTGCGAAAATGCGGCTGGTGGTAGAGCACGATAGACATCTGCCAGCGCGAGTCCTTGAAGGTCACCAGCCCTCCCGTGCCGGCGGTATTGCCTGAAAACGTCTCCATGCGGTCAAAGAATGCTGGCTGCGTGCAGGTCACCGTAAACGAGGCCCAGTAGGATTCGCTGACGCTGCTGTTGAACGCCGCTGGGTTGCCAAACTCGGGCCGGCCGCGCGCAATCTTTTCCCACAAGGCCCAGCCATGGCTATCTGCCTTGGTGAGCTGGGGCGCGGGTGCATCCATGGAGCCTGTGCTGGAAGCATCGGTCATCGACGCATTTTGAAAAAACACCAGGTCATCGGCTTCGACGGCAAGCTGCCGCACGCCTTGGGCATTTTGCAGTGTCATGCCTTGCACATGGACCTTGCTCGCAGCATCGTGCAGGTCGAGGTCGGTGACCGTCGTGCCATGCTCGAAACGCACACCTTGTTCGCGCAACCAGGACACCAGCGGTTGCACGATAGAGTCGTTCTGGTTGTAGACGGTGCGCTTCACGCCGGCCAGCGACGCGATGCGCGGGAACTCGTTCATAAAGCGGTGCAGATAGCGCTTGAGCTCAACGGCGCTGTGCCAGGGTTGGAAGGCGAACGTGGTTTGCCACATCCGCCAAAAATTGGTTTGAAAGAAGGGCGGTGAAAGCCAATCGGTGATGCGGCTTGTGCCAAGGACATCTTCCGATGTCTCGACCAGTTTGAGCAGTTCGATGCGGTCCGCGTTAGTGAAGCCCATGCTCGAAACGTCTTGCTTGAAGCGGTTGTGGTCTACCAAGCGCGCACGCGAGTGGGCGGGGTGCGCCTGGTTGAAGCGCACGGTCTCGCTGTAGATCGATTCACCCGGGTGATCGAGCGACGGTATCGTCTTCAATAAATCCCACAGGCATTCATAGTGGTCGGTGGTGAGCATGCGGCCGCCGCGCAGCGAGTAACCCGACTCGGGTCGGAGGGCTGCATCCAGGCTGCCGCCCAGCAGCGGCGTGCTCTCGAAAATGGTGATCTGCGAGCCGGGGACTTTTGCATCGCGGACCATGAACGCGGCCCCTGCGAGGGATCCAATACCGCCGCCGAAAAAATATGCTTGCATACCCATGCTTCCTTTTTTGACAAGGAATCATGCTAGCCAGGGTGGGCACCAGATCCATTGACCAAGGTCAAGCAATGCGGCCAGGTAGACGTCACTGGGGCTTTTGAATGCGCTTGCGTTCTCCTGCTGCTCAAAGCTGGCGAACAGAATGTGGCAGATTTTCGAATTCGACAGTTGTATGGCGAAGGCCCTGATGAATGCGGGTGTCAGGACAGTGCGCGGTCCAGATGTGTGTAGCCGCCGTCTACGAAGATCCATTGTCCGGTGGTGTGGGACGACGCGTCGGACAGCAGGAAGACCGTCATGCGTGCAAGCTCTTCCGACGTAGTCATGCGGTGGCCCAGCGGAATCTTGGCCGTGATGGAGGCCAGCTTTTCAGTGGCATTGTCAAAGCTGCTGATCCAGCGCTCGTATAGCGGCGTCATCACCTCGGCGGGTATGACTGCATTCACCCGCACGCCGTCGTTTAGCAGGGCGGCGGCCCACTCGCGCGTCAGCGAAAGCTGCGCACCTTTGGACGCGCAATAGCCGCTGGTATTGCCCTGGCCCGTGATGGCGGTCTTGGACGAGACGTTCACGATGGCACCCTTGGACGCCTTCAGATGCGGCACGCAGTAATGCGCCATCACGTAGTAGTGGATCAGGTTGCGTTCCAGTGAACCGACAAAAGCATCGCGCCCTGCCTCCAAACCAATGCTGTCGTTGACGCCTGCGTTGTTCACCAGGCCGTCTAGGTGGCCAAACCGTTCCAGCGTTTGGGCCACGGCGGACTTGCATGCCGCATCGTCCAACAGTTCGACTTGCAAGAAGGCATGCGGGTACTTGCTTATCTGCGCGGAGAAATCGGCGGTCATGGGGCTCTTACCCAGGATCACCGGAATGGCGCCTTCCTGAGCCAGTGTGAGCGATATGGCTGCGCCTATGCCGCTGGCACCACCGGTCACGATCACCACTTTGTTTTTCAGATGCAAATCCATGCGCGTTCCCTATTCATTTATTGTTGAGCCGCTGCATGGCAGCGGCAGGCATTGCCCTGCATCAGGCCGTGGCACGGGCCTTGGGCTTGAATTGGTATTCTTGTAACGAGGCTGCTTTCATCTCGATGGAGAAGCCTGGCGCCTGAGGGGGCATATAGGCCGCGTTCTGGATCACGCAGGGCTCCAGGAAGTGCTCGTGCAGGTGGTCCACGTATTCGATGACGCGTCCCTCTCGGGTGCCGGCAATGCACAGGTAGTCGATCATGGACAAGTGCTGCACGTATTCACACAGGCCTACGCCACCCGCATGCGGGCACACCGGTAAGTTGTACTTGGCGGCCATCAGCATCACGGCCAGGATTTCGTTCACGCCGCCCAGGCGGCAGGAGTCGATCTGCACCACGTCGATGGCGCCACGCATGATGAGTTGTTTGAAGATGACGCGGTTTTGGCACATCTCGCCGGTGGCGACCTTGACCGGGTGTACACCTTCGCGGATCACACGGTGGCCTTCGATGTCGTCCGGGCTGGTCGGCTCTTCAATGAACCAGGGTTTGGCAAACGCCAGCTCGCGCACCCACTCCACGGCCTGGTTGACTTCCCAGACCTGGTTGGCGTCAATCATCAGGTGGCGGTCTGGCCCCAGCGCTTCGCGGGCAATACGCAGGCGGCGGATATCGTCGGCCTTGTCGCGACCCACCTTGAGTTTGATGTGGTTGAAGCCCGCGTCGGTGGCCTCTTTGCAGAGGCGGCGCAGCTTGTCATCGTCATAACCCAGCCAGCCGGCCGAGGTGGTGTAGCAGGGGTAGCCTTCACGCTCCAGCGTGGCCCAGCGCTCTTCCTTGCCCACAGCTTGCTTCTTCAGCAGCGCCAGCGCTTCTTCGGGCGTGATGCAGTCGGTGATGTAGCGGAAATCGATGAGTTTGACAATTTCTTCCGGGCTCATGCGCGAGACCAGCTTCCAAACCGGCACGCCTTTTTGCTTGGCCCAAAGGTCCCAAACCGCATTGACCACGGCACCGGTGGCCAGGTGGATGGCGCCCTTATCTGGGCCAATCCAGCGCAGCTGGCTGTCGGATGTGATGTAGCGCCAGAAGCGGCCCATATCCTCGGCGACCCAGTCCATGTCCAGGCCGACCACCAAGTGGCGCATGGCTTCAATGGCGGCACAACATATCTCGTTACCCCGGCCAATGGTGAAGGTCAGGCCGTGGCCTTCCAGGCCGGGTTGGTCGGTTTCCAGAATGACGTAGGCCGCAGAATAGTCCGGGTCCGGATTCATGGCATCCGAGCCATCCAGGTGTTGCGATGTAGGGAAGCGCACGTCCAGGACGCGCAAATTGGTGACTTTGCTCATGTCAGGCTTGTCCGGTGACTCATGTTTGGGTGTCTAGGCCGTCAATGCCCAGGTAGATGGATTGCCTAGCGCGAGAGTGCTTGGGAGGGTTGCCTCCTGCACATATCGGCCAGGGGGGCCTAGAGGTTGGTAACGTAAGCGGTTCACTATGCCTCCCCCGGGCAGAAAAATGGACAAGGGATGCCCCCGCATCCTCTTGCCCATAGACGAATCAATCGTAAAGAACGGCCGCGATCTTGGCGTCTTTCATATTGCTCTTGTCGTAGTAGTAGAAGCCGGTGTCGATGATCTTGGGCAGCTTCTCGCCCTTGAGCGCCTTCACGGCTGCTTCCACCGTCTTGTAGCCAATGCCTACCGGGTTTTGCGTGATGGCGCCGGCGATGGTGCCGTCATTGATCATGTCTTTTTGGGCCTTGCCCGAGTCAAAACCGATGATGATCACGCCGGTCTTCTTTGCTTCCTTCAGACCCTTGCCGGCACCGATAGCCGAGCCTTCATTGGTGCCGAAGATGCCCTTCAGCTGGGGGTGGGCTTGCAGCAAGGTCTTGGCGATTTCAGCCGACTTGAGGTGGTCGCCACCGCCGTACTGGATGTCCACTACCTTGATCTTGGGGTACTTGGATTTGATCTGGTCCACAAAGCCGTCGCGGCGGTCGGTGCCGGTGGTGCTGGTCTGGTCGTGGCCAATCACGGCGACTTCACCCTCGCCGCCAATCTTTTCGGCCATCTTGTCTGCCGCCAGTGCCGCAGCGGCTTTGCTGTCGGTCTGTGCGGTGGTCAGCGCGATATCGCTGTCCACGCCCGAGTCAAACGCGATGACTGGAATCTTGGCGGCCTGGGCCTTTTTCAGCAGTGGAATGGCGGCCTTGCTATCCAGTGCGGCAAAACCAATGGCTGCTGGCTTTTTGGCCAGCGCAGCAGACAGCATATCGATTTGCTTATCCACCTGTTGCTCCGTTTCTGGGCCTTCGAAGGTGACTTTCACCTTGTAATCCTTACCGGCCTGGTCTGCGCCCTGTTTGACCGCTTGCCAGAACTGGTGCTGGAAGCCCTTGGAAATCAAGGGTATGTAGATTTCCTGGGCCGATGCGAAGCTGCTGAAGCCAGCCAATGCGAGGCCAGCGGTCAATGCGAGCAGTTTTCTCTTAGCGTTCATGGTTTGTCTCCTGGTGGAACGGTGTGGTTGTAAAAATGAATGAAGCGAAATGAAACGGTGTCCAGTACAAGCCGGGAGGAGGGTCGGTGGTGGATGTCGTGCAGCCTCCTTATTTTTTGTTGCGTCGCAGGTTGTCGGTGTATACGGCCAAAATGATGATCAGCCCGGTCAGCACCATCTGCCATTCTTGGGCGACCGACATGATGCGCAGGCCGTTGATGAGCACGCTCATGATGAAGGCGCCGATGATGGTGCCTAAAATGGTGCCCACACCGCCGCTGAGCGAGGTGCCGCCAATCACAACGGCGGCAATCGCATCCAACTCATAGCCTTGGCCCAGCGCAGGTTGCGCCGAATTGAGGCGGGATGCAATCAGCAGGCCGGCAATGCCGCAGATACCGCCACTGAATGTGTAGATGATGACCTTCCAGCGGTCCACATTCACGCCGGACAACCGTACGGCCTCTTCGTTGCTGCCCAGGGCAAAGGTGTAGCGGCCCAGGGCTGTCTTGTTCAGTACCACGGCGCACACGATCGCCACCAGAAACATGATCAACACGCCATTCGGAATGGGCAGGCTGGGTATGAAATTGCCAATCAACGAGCCCAGTGCGATCTGGTCAAAACCCTCCACATCATTGAAGTAGATGGGGCGGGTGTGGGTGATGATCAGTGACACGCCTTTGAGCAGCATCATCATGCCCAGCGTGGCAATAAAGGGCGGCACTTTGAGCTTGGTAATCGCCAGGCCTGAAATACAGCCGGACAAGGCGCCCATGGCCAGTGCGCACAGAATTCCCAGCGGCAGGGGCATGCCCAGGTTGACTAGAAAGATGCCGGCCATCACGGCGCAGAAAGTCATCAGAACGCCTACCGACAGGTCGATACCCGAGGTAATGATGATGAACGTGCTGGCGATGGCCAGCACCCCAATGACGGTGGTGGACTGCAGAATTCCGATGATGTTGTCCTGCGTCATGAAGGCATCGGGTTTGAGGGCCGTAAAGATGGCCAACAGTGCGATCAGGCTGGCAAAGGCTAGCAGTTTTTGCTTGGCCTGTCCGCCCGTGAGGCGTGCCAACCAGGATGCAGAGGAGGTGGGTTCAGACATGGATGGACCTGGTTTTTATGAATCGGTGGTTGGTCAGTGCGATACGGCTTGGGTGCTGGTGTCGGCTTCGCGCCGTGTGGCGAGTGCCATCAGGCTTTCCTGGGTGGCCTCGTCGCCACGCACCTCGCCGGTAATGCGTCCTTCGCACATCACCAGAACGCGGTGGCTGAGCAGCAGTACTTCGGGTAGCTCGCTGGAGATCACCACGATGGCGCGGCCTTGGGCGGCCAGCTCGTTCAGCAGCTTGTAAATTTCGCTTTTGGCACCCACGTCGATGCCGCGCGTGGGCTCGTCAAAAATCAGTATTTCGCAGTCCTGCACCAGCCATTTGGCAATCACTACCTTCTGTTGGTTACCGCCCGAGAGCAGCTTGGCGGTTTGCGTGATGGAAGGGGTTTTGATGCGCAGCTTGTCGATCATCTGCAGCGAAATGCTGCGGATGGCCGGCTGGTTGAGAAACACCCCCCACTTCAGCCAGCGGCGCAGGCTGGGCAGGGTGATATTGGCTGCCACGTCCATGCCGGTGGCCAAGCCGAAGTGCTTACGGTCTTCCGACAAATAGCCAATGCCGGCCTGTACTCCGTCTTCTGGCGAGTTCAGTCGTATGGTCTTGCCGCGTACCCGTACCTCGCCCGAATCGATGGGGTCTGCGCCAAACACCGCACGGGCGACCTCGGTACGCCCGGCGCCCATGAGGCCCGCGAAGCCAACGATTTCGCCGCGGCGTACATTGAAGCTCACATCGCGGATCACTCGGCCTCGGTTCAGGCCGCGTACATCCAGCAGCACTTCGTTGGCAGAGGTGTCGGGGATGCTTTTTTCGGCTTGCTCAAGGTTGCGCCCGACCATCATGGCGATCACTTGCGACATAGGGGTGGCCGCAGGCACGGTGTTGATGTAGGTGCCGTCGCGCATCACGGTGATGCGGTCGGCGATGCGCTGGATCTCGTCCATCTTGTGCGAGATATAGACAATGCCCACGCCCTCGCTTTTGAGCTGGCGGATGATGCGGAACAGCTCGTCTATCTCCGCATTGTTCAGTGCGGCGGTGGGCTCGTCCATGATCAGCACGCGTGACTTATGGGACAGAGCCTTGGCAATCTCCACCATTTGCTGTTTGGCCACCGTCAGCTCGCCAATCGGTGTGGTCGGTGACAGCGCCAGGTTCATGCGGCTGAACAGAGCTTGCGTGTCCTGGTTGAGCTTGTTTTCGTCCAGGAAGAGGCCGGCGGCCTTGCGCGGCTCGCGTCCCAGGTAGATGTTTTGTGCGGCGGTCAGGTGGCCCATCAGGTGCAGCTCCTGGTGGATGATCCCAATCGCCAGCGATTGTGCGTGGGCCGGACTTTGGATATCTACCGGCTTGCCGTCCAGTAGCATTTCGCCGCTGTCCTTGCTGTAGACGCCAGCCAGAATTTTCATCAGCGTGGATTTGCCCGCACCGTTTTCTCCCATCAGGGCATGCACTTCACCGGCCTGCAGGTCGAAGCGCACATTGTCCAGTGCTTTGACGCCCGGGAAGGACTTGCTGAGATTGTTGACGGAAACCAGAGGTGTCACGGTGTACCTTGCTGCGTGGCCGAGGGTGTAGACACCCGATTTAAATGGTTACGCCGCCATCTACCAGCAGGGTTTGCCCTGTGACGAAGCGCGATTCATCGCTGGCCAGGTAGACCACCGTGGGCGTGATGTCGTCCACGGTGGCCAAGCGCCCCATGGGCTGGCGCGCCACAAAGTCCTTTTCCGCCTGTACCGGATCGGCTGCGCTGGCGATCCGGCCACGCAGTGATGGCGTGTCCACCGTGCCGGGGCAAAGTGCATTGGCACGCAGACCGGCTTTCACATAGTCAGCCGCCAGTGATTTGGTAAGGCCGATCACCGCCGCTTTGGTGGTGCCGTAGGCACAGCGGTTGGCAAAGCCCTTGATGCTGGACGCCATGGAGGCCATATTGATGATGGATACGCTGCCCTGTGTGGCTTCGGCCTTGGCCAGCATGGCCGGCAGAAAAGCGCGGGTCATGCGGAACATGCTTTTTACGTTCAAGTCGAAGCTCAAGTCCCAGTCGGTTTCGGTGCACTCCAGCATGCTGCCATTGGCCACCATGCCTGCGCAGTTGAACAGGGCGTCCAGCGCAGGTGTGCGGGCGGCCAGCGCGGCCACGGCGGCATCGCTGCGCACGTCCAACAGCTCAACCTGGATGCCACTGTGTTCGGTAGCCAGGCTGTCCAGCAGGGCTTGGTTGATGTCCGTGGCAATCACGCGGGCACCCTCGGCCGCACACGCCAGAGCACTGGCACGCCCAATGCCTTGCGCTGCTGCCGTAATCAGAACAGTCTTGCCGTGCAGTCTGCCTTGCCCCATTTTTACGCTCCGTTTTATTTAATTCAAATATGAACAAACAATTCATATATGAAGAATAATGATAGGCATGTTGTGCCACGGTAGCGCTGGTAGTTTCCCTAGGGCTTGTGGCGTCTGCTATAAAAACTGCCAACCTACGTAAAGTCCCCCCATGTCTGCCACAGCAAGCAAACCCCGCGGCCGCCGTCCTAAAGTCGAAGAAATCCCAGATGCGGGCCCGGGTGCCGACGAGCGCTACCGCGCGCCCGCACTCGACAAAGGCCTGGACATTCTGGAGCTGCTGGCCACCCAGCCGCATGGTCTCACGCGCGCTGAAATCGTGAAAGAAATGGACCGCAGCGCCAGTGAGATCTACCGCATGCTGGAGCGGCTGGTCGTGCGCCAGTACGTGATGCGTACGCCCTCGGGCGACCGTTACGCCCTGAGCCTGAAGCTGTTTGCCCTGGCGAACATGCACCCGCCGCTAAGCCGCCTGATCAACCAGGCTTTGCCCATCATGGACGACTTCACCCGCCGCGCCGAGCAGACTTGCCATATGGGGGTCTATGACCGGGGCAATGTGCTCATCAGCGCACAAATTAACAGCCCCAGCGGCTGGAGTTTCGCCGTGCAGCGCGGCGCCCGCGTAGGCCTGCTGGACACGGCTTCCGGCCACTTGCTGCTGGCCTATGCGGACCAAGGGCGTTTCAATGCCATGCTGGCCGAGCACACGCCGTTGGACGGAGAGGTCCCCATCTCTGCGGACCAGTTGGCGCACACCTTGGCCGCCATCCGAGAAAGGGGCTATCTGGAACGCGAAAGCGCCCAGTCTTTCGGTGTGGTGGATATCTCTTTCCCCATCCTCGGGCCTGACAATACTGCGCTGGCAACGCTAACCTGCCCGTACATCCGCCGTATCGACCGCCACGTAGGCCCAGGCCTGGACGATGTGCGGGAACATCTGCGCGAGGCTGCCCAGGCCTTGTCGTTCACCCAGGGCATGGTGCGCTAGCGGGTTTTTGACGGCTGCGGGAGTCAGCCGTACAGGCAATAACCCCTGGTCTCGCTGCGTGCCGGGCGCTCCCTACAATGGTTCGCCTTACCCATCCGAGCACCCACTTATGACCCAGGGAACCATCCGCATTCGCGGTGCGCGCCAGCACAATCTGAAGAATATCGACCTGGACATCCGCACCGGCGAACTCACAGTGGTGACCGGCCCCAGCGGCTCGGGCAAATCCAGCCTGGTGTTCGACACCTTGTTTGCCGAAGGCCAGCGCCGCTATGTAGAGACCTTCTCGGCCTACGCACGCCAGTTTCTGGACCGCATGGACAAGCCGGCGGTGGACAAGGTGGAAGGCGTGCCGCCGGCGATCGCCATCGACCAGACCAACCCGGTGCGATCCAGCCGCTCCACCGTTGGCACGATGACCGAGCTCAACGACCATCTGAAGCTGTTGTTCGCGCGCGCCGGCAACCTGTTTGATCGCGTCACTGCGCAGCCGGTACGGCACGACACGCCGGAAAGCATCTACGCCGAGCTGTGCGAGCGCGCGGCTGCGGCGCAAGACCCTCGGTTGGTGCTGACTTTTCCCGTGGAGTTGCCCGGCAATACCTCGGCGGAAGAGGTGGCGCAGTGGCTGTCGGCCAGCGGTTTTACCCGCGTGCAGGCCGAGCGCGAGGTGGCGGTAGAGGCCCCAGCCACGCCTGCCAAACCCAGCAAGAAGGCTGCAGCCCCCGCCACCCGTAAGGTGCTGGACGTGGTGGCCGACCGTTTCCGCATCGCCGGTGCCGAAAAGTCCCGCGCGCTGGAGGCTATCGAGGTGGCCATCAAGCGCGGCGGCGGCCGGCTGAATGTGTATGTGCTGCCGGCAGAGGAGGGGGGTGAACCCCAGTTGTGGAAGTTCTCCACCGGCCTGCACTGCGCCGAAAGCGACGTGCGCTACACCGACCCGATTCCGTCGATGTTTTCCTTCAACTCTCCGGTGGGTGCCTGCGAGACCTGCAAGGGCTTTGGCCGCGTGATCGGTGTGGACTACGGCCTGGTCATCCCGAACGACAAGCTGACGCTGCGCAACGGCGCCATCAAACCCATGCAGACCCCCGCCTGGCAGGAATGCCAGGACGACCTGATGCGCCACGCCGAGGCCGCCGGCATCCCGCGCGATACCCCGTATTACAAGCTCACGCCCGAGCACCAGCACTGGGTGATCAACGGATCGCCGAACTGGAACGGCAAGTGGAACCAGCACTGGTTTGGCGTGAAGCGCTTTTTCGAATACCTGGAAACCAAGTCCTACAAGATGCACATCCGGGTGCTGCTGTCCAAGTACCGCAGCTACACCACCTGCTCGGCTTGCGATGGCGCGCGCCTGAAGACCGAGAGCCTGCTGTGGCGCCTGGGCAGTGTGGAGGATGCAAACGCGGTGCTCGACCCCGCCAAACGGCACCTGCCCCAGGGCGTGTCCTGGAGCCGAGCTCAGCTGGAGGCGCTGCCCGGCCTGTGCCTGCACGACTTGATGCTGCTACCCATAGACCGGCTGCGCCGCTTCTTCGACCTGCAGGCCGATCGCATCCTGGGCGCGCGGGCCGAGCAGGGCGGTGACGAGCAGGCGCTGAAGCTGCTGCTCGACGAGATCACCACCCGCCTGAAATACCTGTGCGACGTGGGCATTGGCTACCTGACGCTGGACCGGCAAAGCCGCACGCTGAGCGGCGGCGAGGTGCAGCGTATCAACCTCACCACGGCGTTGGGCACCTCGCTGGTGAACACCTTGTTTGTGCTGGACGAGCCCAGCATCGGCCTGCACCCGCGCGACATGCACCGCATCATCGAGGCCATGCAGCGTCTGCGCGATGCCGGCAACACCCTGGTGGTGGTCGAGCACGACCCGGCGGTGATGCTGGCCGCCGACCGCATGATCGACATGGGCCCCGGCCCCGGCGCGCGCGGCGGGCAAATCGTCTTCGACGGTACGACCGACGACCTGCGCCACGCCAACACCTTGACCGGCGCCTATCTGGGCGGCCGCAAGACCATAGGCATGGGTTTCAAGAAACTGGTGACCGACGCCACGCCGCGCCTGGTGCTGGAAGGCGCGCGGCAGAACAATCTGCAGAACGTGTCGGTCGAATTCCCGCTGCAGCGCCTGGTGTGCATCACAGGCGTCAGCGGCTCGGGCAAGTCCACGTTGATCCAGGACGTGCTGGCGCCCGCGCTGATGCGCCACTTCGGCAAGGCCACCGAAACCCCGGGCCTGCACGACCGCCTGCTAGGTGCCGACTACCTCAGCGAGGTGGTGTTTGTGGACCAGTCGCCCATCGGCAAAACCGCGCGCTCCAACCCCGCCAGCTATGTGGGAGCCTGGGACGCGATCCGCGAGATTTTTGCCAACGCAGCACTGTCGCGCCAGCGCGGCTACACCGCCAGCAAGTTCAGCTTCAATAGCGGCGATGGCCGTTGCCCCACCTGCGGCGGCTCCGGCTTCGAGCATGTGGAAATGCAGTTCCTCAGCGACGTGTATCTGCGCTGCCCGGACTGCGACGGCAAGCGCTACCGGCCCGAGATTCTGGAGGTGACGATTGAGCGCCGCGCCGTGGCCGATGCCCGTCCGGTACAGCTGAACGTAGCCGACGTGCTGGACCTGACGGTGGCCGAGGCTGCTATTATTTTTGAGGGTGACCGTGACGTAATCCGTGCGCTGCAGCCGATTGTGGATGTAGGCCTGGAATACGTGAAGCTGGGCCAGCCAGTGCCTACCTTGTCGGGCGGCGAGGCCCAGCGCCTGAAGCTGGCCGGCTTTCTGGCCGAGGCCGCCAAGAGCAGCAGCGCCAGCCGCCAGGCGGTGGCCAAGAAAGGCACGCTGTTCCTGTTCGACGAGCCGACCACCGGCCTGCACTTTGACGACATCGCCAAGCTCATGCGCGCCCTGCGCAAGCTGCTGGACGCCGGCCATTCCATGGTCATCATTGAGCACAACCTGGACGTGATCCGCGCCAGCGACTGGCTGATCGACATGGGCCCTGAGGGTGGCTACGGCGGTGGCCTGGTGGTCGCCCAGGGCATGCCCGAAGAGGTGCGTCTGCACGCCACATCCCATACCGGTGCTGCGCTGCGCGAATACGAATCGACGCTGGGCACTGGCGCCCAGGTGGTCAGGGAGAAGACGCCCGCCTGGCTGGCCCAGCAGGCCGCACGCGTGGTGCCGCCGAACGCCATCCAGATCGTCAACGCCAAGGAGCACAACCTGAAGTCGCTGAGCGTGGACATTCCGCGCGGCCAGTTCAATGTGGTCACCGGCGTCAGCGGCTCCGGCAAGTCCACGCTGGCGTTCGACATTTTGTTCAACGAGGGCCAGCGCCGTTACCTGGAGTCGCTGAACGCCTACGCCCGCAGCATCGTCCAGCCCGCAGGCCGGCCCGAGGTGGATGCTGTCTACGGCATTCCACCTACCGTGGCCATCGAGCAGCGCCTCAGCCGTGGCGGCCGCAAGTCCACCGTGGGCACCACCACCGAGGTTTGGCACTTTTTGCGCCTGCTCTACGTGAAGCTGGGCATACAGCACTGCGTGAAAGACGGCGCGGCGGTGCAGCCGCAAACGCCGGACAGCATTGCCGCCCAGCTGCTGAAAACCTTCCGGGGTCAGCACATCGGCCTGCTGGCTCCGCTGGTCATCAACCGCAAGGGCGTGTACACCGAGCTGGCCGACTGGGCGCGCCCGCGCGGCTACAGCCACCTGCGGGTGGACGGCGACTTCCTGCCCACCACCGGCTTCCCACGCATCGACCGCTTCAAGGAGCACACGGTAGAACTGCCGGTGCTGAGCCTGGATGTCGGCCCCGGTAACGAAGCGCGCTTGCGCGAAGGCCTGGCCACCGCGCTGGAACATGGCAAAGGCGTGGTCCATGTGCTGGTCGGCATCGACGGCCTGAAAGAAGCCATGGCCGATGGCCTGCCCACCGCCCACATCGGCAAAGTCATCGTCTTTTCTAGCAAGCGCGCCTGCCCGGTGTGCAGCACCAGCTACGCCGAGCTGGACCCGCGCTTGTTCAGCTACAACAGCAAGCACGGCTGGTGCCCCGACTGCGTGGGCACGGGCGTGAAGCTGACCAAGGACCAGCGGGCCGTGTTCGATGACTCGGTGCGCGCCGACGATACCGGCGGCCGCGAGCAGACCTTTGCCGAGCCCGAGGTCGAAGACCTGCACGACGTGGCCTGCCCCACCTGCCAGGGCACGCGGCTGAACGCCACGGCCCGGGCCGTGCGCTTCGCCAATGTGGGCATCACCGACCTGGCGCGCCTCAGCGTGACCGACATCCGTCAATGGGTGCAGGCGCTGCAGGTCGCCGGTGAAATGAGCCAGCGCGAAACCGACATCGCCCGCGACCTGGTGCCCGAAATCCAGAGCCGCCTGGAGTTCCTCGAAGAAGTCGGCCTGGGCTATCTGACGCTGGACCGTGGTGCTCCCACGCTCAGCGGCGGCGAGGCCCAGCGCATCCGGCTGGCGGCGCAGCTCGGCAGCAATCTGCAAGGCGTCTGCTACATCCTGGACGAACCCACCATTGGCCTGCATGCACGCGACAACCACATCCTGCTGAACGCGCTGCACAGCCTCAGCAGCAAGGGCAACACCCTGGTGGTGGTGGAGCACGATGAAGACACCATCCGCCGAGCCGACCACATCATCGACATCGGCCCCAGCGCCGGCAAGCGCGGTGGCCGTCTTGTGGCGCAGGGCAAGGTGGCCGATATTTCCGACGCCAGCGAATCCGTGACCGGCCGCTACCTGCTGCACGCCATGCGGCACCCCTTGAAGGCGCGGCGCGTGGTGGAAGCGTTTGACCCCGCCGCCGTGGCGCCACCGCTGGCCGACCTGCCCTATGAAGCACCCACGGCCAAGACCAAGGCCGCCGCCAAAAAGAAGGCTGCAGCAGACGCAGCCCTTGATGCCGTGGCCATTGCCGAGCCACTGCAGTGGCTCACCGTCAGCGGCGCCACCATGCACAACCTGCAAAACGTCAGCGTGCAGATTCCGCTCAAGCGACTGGTGGCCGTTACCGGCGTCAGCGGCTCGGGCAAGTCGACGCTGGCGCGCGACGTGCTGCTGGCCAATGTGCAGACTGCCGTGGTCCAGCGCAGCACCAAGGCCGGGCGCGACAGCTGGGCCGCCGGCCAGCGCCCCGCCTGGCTGGGCTGTGCCGACGTGGCCGGCTTTGCCGCCATCGACCGCGTGCTGGAAGTGGACCAGACGCCCATCGGCAAAACCCCGCGCAGCTGCCCCGCCACCTACATTGGTTTCTGGGACACCATCCGCAAGCTGTTTGCCGAAACCCTGGAAGCCCGGGCCCGAGGCTACGGCCCGGCGCGCTTCTCGTTCAACACCGGCGACGGCCGCTGCCCCAGCTGCGAAGGCCAGGGACTGCGCACCATCGCCATGAGCTTCATGCCCGATGTGAAGGTGAAGTGCGAAACCTGCCATGGCGCGCGCTTCAACCCCGAGACGCTGGCCGTCACCTGGCGCGGCAAAAGCATTGGCGACGTGCTGCAGATGGAGGTCGATGAAGCCGTCGATTTCTTCGCCGTGATGCCCGTCATCGCCTACCCGCTGCAGCTGCTGAAAGACGTGGGTCTGGGCTACCTGACCATAGGGCAGCCGTCACCCACCCTCAGCGGCGGCGAGGCCCAGCGCATCAAGCTGGTGACCGAGCTGGCCAAGGTGCGCGACGACATCACCCGCCGCGGCCAGAAAGCCCCGCACACCCTGTACGTGCTGGACGAGCCCACCGTGGGCCTGCACATGGCCGACGTAGAAAAGCTCATCCGAGTGCTGCACCGCCTGGTCGATGGCGGCCACAGCGTGGTGGTCATCGAGCACGACCTGGACGTGATCGCCGAGTCCGACTGGATCATCGACCTGGGCCCGGACGGCGGCAACGCTGGCGGCCGCATCGTGGCGGCAGCGCCGCCGGAGGCGGTGGTGGCGCTGGGCACGGCGACGGGTGTGGCGTTGAAGCCGGTGCTGGCGCGCTGATGGCATGACCCCCACCGTCATCCTCCTGGTGCTCTGCGCCGCGCTCTGCCACGCCAGCTGGAACGCGATGCTGAAGAGCAGTGCCAGTACCGACCGCAAGGCGGTGCTGACGTTGATGATGGTGGGCGCCGGCCTGGGCGGGCTGCCGCTGGCCATATTGCGGCCATTCCCCCTGCCGGCCAGCTGGGCGTATGTGGCGCTGGGTGTGGCGCTGCACGTGGGCTACAACGTGTTTCTGGTGCGGGCCTACAAGGTGGGCGATTTCGGCCAGTCCTACCCGATCGCGCGCGGCTCGTCGCCCATGCTGGTGTCCATCGGTGCGGCGCTGTTTGTGGGCGAGAACATGGGGCTATGGGTCTGGCTGGGCGTGGTGCTGATCTCGGTGGGTATCTTCAGCCTGGCGGATCTGCGCCGGGGCATGGCGCTGGCCGGGCCGCTGACGGCGGTAATCACCGGCGCCTTTATCGCCGCCTACACCGTGGTGGACGGGCTGGGCGCGCGGGCGGCGGGCGATGCGCTAGCCTATGCAGGCTGGTTGTTTGTGCTGGACAGCCTGGCCATGCTGCTGTTGTACTGGTGGCAGCACCGTGCCTGGCCGCGGAATCTGGGCGCTCGCGCCGTCTGGACCGGGTTGGGCGGCGGGGCGATGTCGCTGGCGTCCTACGGCATCGTGATCTGGGCCGTGGCGCGTGCGCCCATGGGCACGGTGTCGGCGCTGCGCGAAACCTCGGTGCTGTTCGCCGCGCTCATCGGCGCGCTGTTCCTGGGCGAGCCGCTGACCCTGCGCCGCAGCCTGGCCTGTGTGCTGATCACCGCCGGGGCGATGGTGCTGGGCTTCTACCACTGAATCCAATTTGCTATCTAAAACATAGCTGCTTGCGCAGGTTCTATATGCGCTGGCGGCCTGTTTCTTATAAATCGACGGCGGGTACCGGCAGCTGGCCCGATGCCTTGATTTCGCGCAACGCCAGGCTGGAATGGATCAGGCTGATGCCGGGCAGGCTGCGCAGCACGGTTTCCACGAAGTCGCTGTAGGCGTCCAGGCTGGGGGCCACTACCTGCAGCAGGTAGTCGGCCTGGCCGGTCACCTTGTGGCAGGCCAGCACCTCGGGCCGCTGGGCGATGGTGTCTTCAAACTGCTGGATGGCGCTGCCGGTCACCACACCGAAGGTGACCTGCACAAAGGCCAGGATGTCCAGACCCAGCTTGCGCCGGTCCAGCCGGGCCTCGTAGCCGGTGATGAAGCCGGCATCCTCCAGCCGCTTCAGCCGGCGCCAGCAGGGCGTGGTGCTCAGGGCCAGCTGCTCGGCCAGTTGTGGGGTGGACAAGTTGCCGTCTTTTTGCAGAAGCCGCAAAATAGTGCGATCTGTGCTGTCCAGTGCGGTTATGGTTAATTTTGTGCTCATAGTGGGCCATAAAAATATATTTTCTGTGCGCATCCTAGCCTGGAGCAGGGACATAAAGCAAAGCTATTTCAGTGGCTGAGCGGCATACTTTCGGGCATTCACTTCTGCTTGGAAAGAGCTTTCGCATGATCACCGTCTACAACCACCAGCACGCCCTGCACCAGGGCAAGGTCGAGATGTTCCGAGGCCAATTGGTGCCGTGTTTCGAGGTGCCGGCGCGCGCCGATTACGTGCTGCAGGAGCTGCAGCGGCGCGGGCAGGGCGATGTGCGTGCGCCGCAGGACCATGGCCTGGAGGTCTTGCAGCGGGTGCACAGCCCGCGCTACCTGGACTTTCTGGCGAGCGCCTGGAGCGAGTGGGTGGCGCTGGACCCGGCCAATGCCGAGCGTGACGCGCTGCCGTCGGTATGGCCGGTGCGCAGTTTCCGCTCCGACATCCTGCCCGCCAACTTTGCTGCGCGCATGGGGCTGTTTTCATACGACGCCGGCACGCCGCTGACGGCGGGCACCTGGACGGCGGCCTATGCCGGCGCGCAGTGCGCCATCACTGCGGCCAAGCTGGTCAGCGCCGGTGCACGGTCCGCCTTTGCCTTGACCCGTCCGCCAGGCCACCATGCGGGGGCTGACTTCTTTGGCGGCTACTGCTTTTTGAACAATGCGGCGGTAGCGGCCCAGGCCTTGCGCGACGCAGGGGCCGAACGGGTGGCGGTGCTGGACATCGACTACCACCACGGCAACGGCACGCAGGCCATCTTCTACGAGCGCGCCGACGTGTTCTTTGCCAGCGTGCACGGCGACCCGCACACTGAATACCCGTTCTACCTGGGCTATGCCGATGAGACTGGCGCCGGTGCGGGACTCGGCCACAACCTGAACCTGCCGCTGCCGCGCGGCACCGACTTTGCGCGCTGGCGTGCGGCCCTGGGCCGGGCCCTGCAGGCGATCGCCCGCAGCGGTGCCCAGGCGCTGGTGGTGTCGTTGGGGCTGGATACCTTCGAGGGCGACCCGATCTCGGGCTTTCATCTGCGCAGCGAGGACTATCTGCGCGTAGGCGCCGACCTGGCCGCCGCCGGCTTGCCCACGGTGTTTGTGTTCGAAGGCGGGTATGCGGTGGATGCAGTGGGGGTGAATGCCGTCAATGTCCTGGACGGCTTTGCGCAGGCTGCGCCATAGGTTGCTACTGAATTGATAGCTTTTGGCGCAGCTTATATCTGCGCTAGAGCGGTTTTTTGTGCCGCTGAAGTTCTTGCTGCTCGGAAGGCCTCAACAAAACCCCCATGCCAGCCAAGCGGGGTCTTCGGCCAGGTTCAGCATCAGAAACATGCCGGTTTGGTACCACATGAACTTGGAAAACTGGACGGCTTCTGCCCATGTTTGGGGCTTTGCAATGCCTGTACGGGCCAGAAATACCTTCATGCGTTTCGCGGCTTGTAGGGGGTGGACTGGGGGCTTGATTCGGTGGGGTAGTGCTTCGGCCGAGGCGGAGCAATGCAGAGCGCTGGAGTTTATAGGGAATGCCTTCTCGCTGGGGGGGGGGGGCCAGTGGGCGGTGCCCGAAGGCGTCTCGGTGGTGGGCAATTCAGATACTTTTATTTGGGTTATAAGGGTTTTTACTAGCCTTGTTCCGCAACAAAGTACAACAAGTCTCCTTTTGGGTATCGCTGGTGGCATGGGCTAACTCCTACGATTACGCCACCGAACCAGTGCACTCAATGCGCTAGCGGGATTAGTCCAAAAACCTCAGGAGACACTCCATGAAAATGAAAATTTGCGCAGCCGCCGTTGTCGCGATGCTGGGATCCTTCGCTGCACACGCTGCAACCGAACTGGTGATTGCGACCGTGAACAACGGCCACATGATCACCATGCAAAAGCTCACCAAGAACTTTGAAACCGCCAATCCAGACATCAAGGTGAAGTGGGTTACGCTGGAAGAAGGCGTGCTGCGCCAACGCGTCACCACCGACATCGCCACCAAGGGCGGCCAGTTTGACGTGATGACCATCGGCCTGTACGAAGCACCTATCTGGTCCAAGAAGGGCTGGTTGGCACCTATCGTTACCGATGCGGCCTATGACGTGGACGACATGCTGCCCGCCATCCGCAACGGCCTGACGCTGGACGGCAAGCTGTACGCGGCGCCTTTCTACGGCGAAAGCTCGATGACCATGTACCGTGCCGACCTGGTCAAGGCCGCCGGCCTGACCATGCCTGCCAACCCGACCTGGACCGAGATGGCCAACATCGTGTCCAAGATCCACGATCCAGCCAAGGGTGTGTACGGCCTGTGCCTGCGCGGCAAGCCGGGCTGGGGCGACAACATGGCTTTCCTGTCCACCATGGTGAACGCCTACGGCGGCCAGTGGTTCGACATGTCCTGGAAGCCACAGATCGACACCAAGCCTTGGCATGACGCCATCAGCCAGTACGTGGACCTGATGAAGAAGTACGGCCCCCCAGGCGCTTCGGCCAACAGCTTCAACGAAAACCTTGCCTTGATGAACGAAGGCAAGTGCGGCGTGTGGATCGACGCAACCATCGCCGCGTCTTTCGTGAGCGACCCCAAGCAATCCAAGGTGGCCGACAAGATGGCCTTCACCCAGGCACCTACCGCCGTGACCGCCAAGGGCGCGAACTGGCTGTGGTCGTGGAACCTGGCCATTCCAGCTTCTTCCAAGAAGACGGACGCGGCGCAGAAGTTCATCACTTGGGCAACTTCCAAGGACTACGTGAACCTGGTGGCCAAGGAAGAGGGCTGGAATGCCGTGCCTACCGGCACCCGCAAGTCCACCTACGCCAACCCCGAGTTCCAGAAGGTGGCTAAGTTTGCTACCGAAGAGCTCAAGGCCATCAACAGCGCCAACCCCAACGACAGCACCTTGCCCAAGTCTCCGTACGTGGGCGTGCAATACGCTGCGATTCCTGAGTTCCAGGCCATCGGTATTGCTGTCGGCCAGCAAATGAGCTCGGCCCTGTCGGGCAAGGTCACGGTAGACGCCGCACTGAAGACGTCGCAAACCGCTGCTGAACGTGAAATGACCAAGGGCGGCTACTACAAGAAGTAGGGACCGGGTTCTGCCCTCACCCCAACCCTCTCCCGCACAGCGGGAGAGGGCGTAGTACCGGATTTCCTCCCTCTCCCGCCCGCGGGAGAGGGCCGGGGTGAGGGTGGTTTTTCCTCCCCAGCCCCGTCACCCGAGAGCCCACCATGTCACGCTTCCTCCCTCGCGCCCTGATGGCGCCGTCCATCGTCACGCTATTTCTGTGGATGATTGTTCCGCTGGTGATGACGCTGTATTTCTCCGTCATCCACTACAACCTGATGCAGCCCGGCGAGACCGGTTTCGTCGGCTTGGAGAACTTTTCTTACTTCATCACCGACCCCGACTTCTGGCCTTCGGTGCTGCACACCCTGCAGCTGCTGAGCTCCGTGATCGTCATCACCGTGGTCTTGGGCGTAGGCCTGGCCTTGCTGGTCAACGAGCCGTTCCCCGGCCAGGGCATTGTGCGGGTGCTGCTGATCTCGCCCTTCTTCGTCATGCCCACAGTGAACGCATTGCTGTGGAAGCACATGATGATGAACCCGATTTACGGCGTGTTGGCCCACGTGTGGCAGTTCTTTGGCGGTACGCCGATCGACTGGATGACCGACTTCCCGTTGCTGTCGGTGATCATCATGCTGTCCTGGCAATGGCTGCCATTTGCCTGCCTGATTTTCATCACCTCGCTGCAGTCGCTGGACCGCGAGCAGATGGACGCCGCAGGCATGGACGGCGCCAACGCCTTTGACAAGTTTTACTACCTGGTGCTACCCCATATGGGGCGCTCGATTGCCGTGGTGATCATGATCGAAATGATCTTCCTGCTGAGCGTGTTCGCCGAAATCTTTACCACCACCGGCGGTGGCCCGGGCAATGACAGTACCAACCTGGCTTTCCTGATTTTCAAGCAGGCACTGATGAACTTCGACGTGGGCGTGGCCTCGGCCGGTGCTCTGTTCGCGGTGATTCTGGCCAATATCGCATCCGTCTTCCTGGTGCGCCTGGTAGGCAAGAACCTGGACTGAACGGGAGCACGACCATGATGAAAACCAAACCCTTTCCCATCGTCCGCACCGTGTGTGCCTGGGGCGTGGCGCTGTTCCTGTTCTTTCCGCTGTTCTGGCTCACGCTGACGGCATTCAAGACCGAAGGCCAGGCGATTGCCGGGCACCTGTTTTTCTCGCCGACCTTGGCCAGTTTTTCAGAAGTACAAGAGCGTAGCAACTACCTGCTGTTCGCCCGTAACTCGCTGATCACCAGCCTGGGCTCCACTATTCTGGGCATCTTGATTGCGGTGCCGGCGGCCTATTCAATGGCCTTCTTCCCGACCAAGAAGACCCGCGACATTCTGCTGTGGATGCTGTCCACCAAGATGATGCCCGCCGTGGGGGCCCTGGTGCCGGTGTACGTGATGGCGCAGACCGTGGGCATGCTGGACTCGCTGACCGCGCTGGTCATTGTGTTCACGCTGTCGAACCTGCCCATCATGGTGTGGATGCTGTACAGCGCTTTCAAGGAAGTGCCCAAGGACATCCTGGAGGCCGTGCGCCTGGACGGCGCCACGGTGTGGGAAGAATTCCGCTGGGTGATCCTGCCGCTGTGCATGGGCGGCATTGCCTCTACCGGTCTGCTGTGCCTGGTGCTGTCGTGGAACGAGGCCTTCTGGGCCCTGAACCTGACCTCTGCCAATGCGGGCACGCTGGCTTCGCTGATTGCCTCTTACTCCAGCCCCGAGGGCTTGTTCTGGGCCAAGTTGTCCGCAGCGTCGCTGATGGCCATCGCACCCATCATCGTATTCGGCTGGTTCAGCCAGAAGCAACTCGTCCAAGGCCTCACCTTCGGCGCGGTGAAATAGTGAACACCCCCAGGCTACACGCTGTGCGTTTTCGCCAACCCCCTTGCAGGGGGCGAACCCTACGGCCCGGCAAAGCCGGTTCCGTGGGTTCCTGCGGCGCAGGCCCGTTAAGTCTGTGGCATGGCGCTGAATAGCAACAAAGTACAAATACTCGAGGACCATCATCATGTCTTTTCTACAACTTCGCGGCGTTGAGAAGTTCTTCGCCGACCACCGCGCCATCAAAGGCATCGATCTCGATATCAACAAGAACGAGTTCATCGTCTTCGTCGGCCCCTCCGGCTGCGGCAAGTCCACCCTGCTGCGCATGATTGCCGGGCTGGAAAGCATCGACGGCGGCTCGTTGCACGTCGATGGTCGGGACATCACCCATCTGCCATCGTCCCAGCGTGACCTGGCCATGGTGTTCCAGAGCTATGCGCTGTACCCGCACATGACGGTGTACGACAACATGTCGTTCGCGCTGAAGCTGGCCAAGGTGCCGGCGGCAGAAATCAAACAGAAGGTGGAGAGCGCGGCCGAGAAGCTGAACCTCACGCCGTATTTGAAGCGCACGCCCAAGGAGCTGTCCGGAGGCCAGCGCCAGCGGGTCGCCATTGGCCGCGCCATCGTGCGCGCACCCAAGATCTTCTTGTTCGATGAACCCCTGTCCAACCTGGATGCTGCTTTGCGCGGCCAGACCCGTGTCGAGATCCACAAGCTGCACCGCGCCCTGGGCGTGACCACCATCTACGTGACCCACGACCAGGTCGAGGCCATGACCCTGGCCGACCGCGTGGTGGTGCTGCGCGACGGCGCCATCGAACAGGTGGGCGCACCGCTGGAGCTGTACGACAAGCCGGCCAACCAGTTTGTGGCGCAATTCATCGGCATGCCGTCGATGAACATCGTCAAGGCGGCGCAGTTGTCGCAGTTCGGTCCGTTGGCCGGGCAGGCGGCGGGCCGCGTGCCTACCGACGGCCTGATCGGCGTGCGCCCCGAGGGTGTGCGCGTCTTGCCCGTGGGCAGCGCAGGTGTACCGGGCAAGGTGGAGCTGATCGAAGCCCTGGGGGCGGATACCTTGATCCACGTAGACGTCATGGGCACGCCCATGATCTCGCGCCAGGCCGAACGCACCAGCTTGCACATCGGCGACCCGGTGTCCCTGGAGTTCGATCTGAACACCTTGCATTGCTTTGACAAGGCCGGCCGCATGGTCGCCCTGGCGTAAGGAGGTGCTACCTATGTCTTCTACCGAAAACTATGTGATGTTGCATCTGGGCGTGGGCTCGTTCCACCGCGCCCACCAGGCTTTGTACATGCACCGCCTGCGGGCTTCTGGGGATACGCGCTGGTCTCTGGCCGGAGGCAATACCCGCCCTGATATGCCCGAGACCATGGCTGCACTGGCGGCCCAAGGCGGCGCCTATACGCTGGAGACCGTAACCCCGGCCGACGAACGCAGCTACGAACGTATCGAGTCGATTCGGCGCATCCTGCCCTATGAGCCCAGCCTGGCGGGCCTGATCGACGTGGGCGCTACGGCCAGCACCCGCATCATCTCCTTTACCGTTACCGAGGCCGGTTACTACCTGGATGCACATGACGCGCTGGACCTCAGCGTGGCAGATTTGGCCGCTGACCTGGAGCGCGCCAAAGCGGGCCAACCCGGCAGCACCATCTATGCGGCGTTGACCGCCATCTTGCGCGAGCGCATGCGCCGTGGCAGCGGTGCTGTGACCCTGCTGAACTGCGACAACCTGCGCCACAACGGCGACCGGGTGCGCAAGGGCCTACTGTCCTTCATCCAGCTGGCGGGCGACAGCGCTTTAAACGCCTGGGTGCAGGCCCATACCACCTGCCCGAATGCCATGGTGGACCGCATCACTCCGCGCCCTGCACCTGAGTTGCGCCCGCGTGTGTTGGCTACCACCGGCTGGGACGATGCCGCGCCCATCATGGGCGAGTCTTTCATTCAATGGGTGATTGAAGACAATTTCGCCAATGGCCGACCCGCGTGGGAGGCTGTGGGCGTGCAGATGGTGGCGTCCGTGGCGCCGTTTGAAGAGGCCAAGATCCGCCTGCTGAACGCCACCCACAGTTGCATTGCCTGGGCGGGCACGCTGGCCGGCTACCAGTACATCCATGAAGGTACGCACGACGCGCGTATCCGCAAGATGGCCTATGACTATGTAACCACCGACGTCATGCCCTGCCTGGACACGCCGGCCCACCCCAGCCCGCTGGACCTGGCGGCCTACCGCGACACCGTGCTGGACCGCTTCGGGAACGCCGCCATTCGAGACACCAACCAGCGCGTGGCAGCCGACGGCTTCTCGAAGATTCCGGGCTTCATCGCACCCACCGTGCGCGAGTGCCTGGCCCGTGGCGCCAGCATTGATGCCGTGGCCGTGCTGCCGGCGCTGTTCCTGGCGTTCCTGCAGCGCTGGCACCGTGGCGAGCTGTCCTATGCGTACCAGGACCAGGCGATGGACCCGGCCGTGGCGCACGCCATGTGCGAGGCGGCTGATCCGGTGCTGGCGCTGGCGGGTAACGTTCCATTCTGGGGTGAGCTGGCTGGCGACGCGCGCCTGGTTTCGGCCCTGCGCTCTGCCTCGGCCCAGGTTCAACAGTTCATCAAGGACGTTTCGTGAGCCACATTCAACGCCTCGCCGACCAACACGCCTTGCTGACCGGTACTGCGGGGGGCATCGGTCTAGCGGCTACCCAGGCATTTCTGCGGGAAGGCGCGCGCTGCACCGCCGTCGATCTGGCGGCCACGCCGTCTGCAGATTTGCAAGCTCTGCAGACCCAGTACCCGGACCACTTCCAGTACCTCAGTGCCGACGTATCGCGCCAGGACAGCATTGACGCCATGCTGGCCGCTGCCCGTGCACGCTTTGGCACCGTCACCACGCTGCTGAACAATGCAGCGGTGTTCAGCCTGGGCAATATCCTGGAGATCACCGAAAAGCAATATGACGTCATCTTTGACGTGAATGTCAAAGGCATGTTTTTCGTGATGCAGGCGGTGCTCAAGCAGATGGTGGCCGATGGCTGTCAAGGCAGCGTGACAAACCTCGCATCGCAGGCCGGACGCCGTGGCGAGGCCCTGGTAGCGCACTACTGCGCCAGCAAGGCCGCCGTCATCAGCTACACCCAGTCCGCCGCGCTGGCCATGGCACCGCACGGCATCCGCGTCAACGGCATCTCGCCAGGGGTCATCGACACCCCGATGTGGAAAGAGGTGGACGCCCAGTTTGCCAAGGCTGAGGGGCTGCAGATCGGTGAAAAAAAGAAGGCTGTTGGCCTGGCCGTCCCGCTGGGCCGCATGGGCGCCCCCGAGGACGTGGCCCGCGCAGCGGTATTCCTGGCCAGCCCCGAGGCTTCCTACATCACAGCCCAAACACTCAACGTGGATGGTGGTAATGTGATGAGCTGAGATGAAAAGGAGACGACGATGGTAAGCCTGCGCCAACGGGCCCGTGAACCCGAGCTGGAACACGACTTTGGCCGCGACCTGACACTGGGCTATGAGCCCCGCGAAGCCCATGGCAGCCTGCGCTACCTGGAGCACGGCATTCCCACGCCGCTGGTGCGCTGGCACCAGCACGAGGAGTGTGAGCTGCATCTCATCGTGCAGACGCGCGGCAAGCTGTTTGTGGGCGACTACATAGGCCACTTTGAGCCTGGCAATCTGGTGTTGACCGGCCCGCGCCTGCCCCACAACTGGATCTCCAGCGACAGCCCGGCCGAAGGCGTGGTTCTGCGCGATATGGTGCTGCAGTTTTCGGAAGCCCCGTTGCGCCAGGCGGGCGCCGAGGTGGGTGAGCTGCAGGGCGTGCTGCCGCTGCTGGAACGGGCACGCCATGGCATCGAGTTCTTTGGCATGAGCGAGGCTACGCGCGATGCCCTGGTGCGCATCAAGCACAGCCATGGCCTGGCGCGTTTTGGCGAGTTCTTGATGCTGCTGGACAAGCTGGCCAGCTGCACCGATTACCGGCTGCTGTCCACGGTGCAGATGCAGAGCTTTGACGACGACGCCTCGCTGGCGCAGATCAGCGGCATCGTCAGCTTCTTGACCGAGCACAGCGCCGAGCAGTTCACCATGGCCGATGTATCAGCCCGCGTCAGCATGACGGAGAGCCAGTTCTCGCGCTACTTCCGCCGCGCCACCGGCAATACTTTTACCGATTTCGTGAACCGTTTGCGTATCAACCGCGCCTGCCAGTTGCTGATGGAAACCGACCGATACATCAACAATGTGTGCTACGACGTGGGCTTCAACAATGTGGCCAATTTCAACCGCCGCTTCATGCAGATCAAGGGCATGACGCCCAAGGACTTTCGCCGCCAGGCCGAAGCCCGGTATGGTGGTAAAAACCCCTAGTGCTATATAAAACATAGCTGCTCGCGCACGAGGAATATGCGGTAGAGTTAGTTTTTCCTTAGAACTAATTGCGACGTTTCACGCTCTACGCAGCCCATTTCGCCACATTTTTATTTCCCCGTACCTTCTATTCATAAGGCAATGCCATGTACCTTGGACTCGATTTAGGCACCTCCGAACTCAAAGCTTTGCTGTTGGCCGACGACCACCGTGTGGTTGCCGTGGCCCATGCGCAGCTCACGGTGCAGCAGCCCAAACCGCTGTGGTCCGAGCAAGACCCGCACAGCTGGTGGCTGGCGCTGGAGTCGGTGATGGACCAATTGGCCGCCGGCCACCGGGCCGCGTTGTCCGCTGTGCGGGCCATCGGCCTGTCCGGCCAGATGCATGGTGCCGTGCTGCTGGATGCGCAGGACAAGGTGCTGCGCCCGGCGATTTTGTGGAACGACGGCCGCAGCGGTGCCGCCTGCGAGGCCCTGACCCGGGCCGTGCCCGAGGTCGGCCAGATCACCGGCAACCTGGCCATGCCAGGCTTTACCGCACCCAAGCTATGGTGGCTGCGTGAACACGAGCCCGAGATCTACCGCCAGACCGCCCGCGTGCTGCTGCCCAAGGACTATCTGCGCCTGCTGTTGACGGGCGAGGCCGTGACCGATTGCTCCGACGCCTCCGGCACGCTGTGGCTGGACGTGGGCGCGCGGCGCTGGTCGTCCCAGCTGCTGGACGCCTGCGGTCTGTCTGAGTCGCATATGCCCCGCGTGGTCGAGGGCAGCGAGGTGTCTGCCGGCCTGTCTGCGGCTCTGGCCCAGCGCTGGGGCCTGCGTGCCGGCTTGCCTGTGGCGGGCGGCGGGGGCGACAACGCGGCCAGCGCTGTCGGCATGGGTGTGGTGTCGCCAGGGCAGGGCTTTGTCTCGCTGGGCACCTCGGGCGTGGTGTTCCTCGCCACCGACAGCTTCCGCCCGAACCCGGCGCAGGCCGTGCATGCCTTCTGCCACGCGCTGCCAAACCGCTGGCACCAGATGTCGGTGATGCTGTCGGCCGCCAGCGCCGTGACCTGGGCCACCAAATTACTCAAGTTCGAGAACGAGGCTGCGTTGCTGGCTGCTGCCGCCCAGCTCTCGCCACAAGCCCGCGCCCAGGCGCCGCTGTTCTTGCCCTATCTGTCCGGCGAACGCTCGCCGCACAACAACCCGAACGCCCAGGGCGTGCTGTTCGGCCTGACGCACAGCGTTGATGCCTCGGTACTCGCCTACGCCGTTGTCGAGGGTGTGAACTTTGGCCTGTGCGATGGTTGGCGCACGCTGGCCACGGACCAGCCGGTGCATGCCTTGTCTGTGGTGGGTGGCGGTGCCCGCAGCGCCTGGTGGTCGCAAGAGTTGACCAACACCCTCGGTGTGCCTTTGGTCACACAGGAGGGCGGAGCCACCGGCGGCGCCCTGGGTGCAGCGCGCCTGGCCTGGTTGGCGGATGGTGGCACCGAGTCCGATGTCTGCCCCAGCCCGCCTGTCGCCCAGCGCTTCGAGCCTGTGGCGCAGACCGAGTCGGCGGTGGCCCGGTACACCCGCTTCCGGGCGCTCTACCAGACCCTGCGCAGCAGTTTTCCCGCCTGATGCACTCTTTGAACACGTTCTTAAGCCTTTTAGGCCGCCAGTGCAGGTAGAACCTGCGCAAGGTGCTATTGAAAGTGTAGCGAGTGCGCTGGGGTCACAATGGCGTATGTCCCGTCCTCCCCCACATGCATGGCAGGTGCTGCACATCCATCCCGAGGCGCCGCAGAAGCCGGCGTTGGGTACGGCCTGCAATGGTTGTGGTGTGTGCTGCCTATCGGCGCCATGTCCGCTGGGTATTCTGCTGTCGGGCCGGCGCACAGGCGCCTGTGCGGCCTTGCGCTGGGATGAGGGCCAGGCGCGTTATCTGTGCGGCGCCATCAGCCAGCCCGCCGAGGTGCTGGGTCCGCGCATGCTCTGGGCTGCGCCCTGGCTAGGCCGCTGGGCCCGGCGCTGGATTGCCGCCGGCATAGGCTGCGACTCCACGCTACAAGTGGAGCGTTAAGAACGTAAATACGTTCTAAGACTGACGGCGCTGTTTGAACACCAGGTGCCGTGCCGACAGGTAGTTGGACACCAGGCCAGCACAGCTGCCCAGCGCAACGCCCAGCGCAGCCTGGCCAGGTATGTGGATCCAGTGCAAAGTTGCCACATATGCTGCGTAGTTCAGCACCGCGCCGCCCAGCATCGACACCATGTAGCGCAGGTACTGCTGCCACACGGATGCAGACGCGTCAGCCTGGAAGGTAAAACGCCGGTTCAGCCACCAGGTAGCCGTGGCCGCCGCGATAAACGACAGCACCCGCGCCGCATACCAGCCCATGGCCCAGGCCAGCGCATAGAGCACCGCCAGGTCCACCCCCAGGCCGATGACGCCGACCACGCAAAAGCGCAGAAAGGGGGGCAGGGCGCGCACGGGCTTAACCCGCAGTCTGCAGCGCCAACCCGGCGTGCTCGCGCAGCGGGTGGAAGTGGATCTTCGGGAAGCGTTCCTGCGCCAGCCGCACGTCGTAGGGCGAGGTGCAGAGGTAGGCCAGCGTGTCGGCCGCGTCGTGGGCCATGCGCAGGGGGTAGGCGTCGGTGAAGCTGCGCAGCTCGGCCGGGGTGTCGGCGGTGATCCAGCGGGCGCCGGTGTACTGGCAGCTTTCCAGGCGCACGTCGGCGTCGTATTCGGCTTTCAGGCGGTGCTGCACCACTTCAAACTGCAGCTGGCCCACGGCGCCCAGCAGCATGGGGCCGCCGACGTCGGGGCGGAACACCTGGATGGCGCCCTCTTCACCCAGCTGGGCCAGGCCCTGCTGCAGCTGCTTGGTGCGCAGCGGGTTCTTCAAAATCACTGTCATGAACAGCTCGGGTGCAAAGAAGGGCAGGCCGGTGAACTGCAGGCTGGCGCCGTCGGTGATGGTGTCACCCAGCTGCACGCCGCCATGCGTGGTGAAGCCGATGATGTCGCCCGCGTAGGCTTCGTCCACCGCTTCGCGGCGCTGGCTCAGAAAGGTCACCACGCTGGTGGGGCGCAGCTCTTTGGCGGTGCGCTGCACCTTGAGCTTCATGCCCGGCGTGTACTTGCCGGAGGCCATGCGCACGAAAGCGATGCGGTCGCGGTGGGCCGGGTCCATGTTCGCCTGCACCTTGAAGACCACGCCAGCAAAGGCTTTGTCCTCGGGCTGGATTTCCTTGACCACGGGCTGGCGGTTCACCAGCGTGGTGCTGGTGCGGGACTGGGGCGAGGGCGCCAGGTCCACCAGCGCGTCCAGTACTTCCATCACCCCGAAGTTGTTCACGCCGGAGCCGAAGAACACCGGCGTCTGCTTGCCAGCCAGGAAGGCCTCCAGATCCCAGGCGGGGGAGGCACCGGCGGCCAGTTCCATGCTTTGCTCGGCGGTTTCAAATTCAGCGCCGAAGCGTTTGATCAGCTCGTCGCGGTTGCTCAGGGCAATGGTTTCAAATTCCTGTGGCAGGCGCTCTTTGCCAGAGTCGAACACCGTCATGGTTTGCGTGCGCATGTTCATGATGCCGCCGAAGCTCTTGCCCTGGCCCACTGGCCAGGTCATGGGCACGCAGGGCATGCCGAGTTCGCGTTCGATTTCGTCCAGAATGTCCAGCGGCTCGCGCACTTCGCGGTCCATCTTGTTGACGAAGGTGATGATGGGTGTGTCGCGCTGGCGGCAAACTTCGATCAGGCGGCGGGTTTGCGCTTCCACGCCGTTGGCCGCGTCAATCACCATCAGGGCCGAGTCCACGGCGGTCAGCACGCGGTAGGTGTCTTCCGAGAAGTCCTTGTGGCCGGGGGTGTCCAGCAGGTTGATCACGTGCTCGCGGTACAGCATCTGCATCACCGACGACGCCACCGAAATACCGCGTTGCTTTTCAATTTCCATCCAGTCAGACGTGGCATGGCGTGTCGCCTTGCGCGCCTTCACCGATCCTGCGATCTGGATTGCACCCGAGAACAGCAGCAGCTTTTCGGTCAGCGTGGTTTTACCCGCATCCGGGTGGGAAATGATCGCAAACGTGCGGCGGCGGCGGGTTTCAGATGCGTAAGACAAGGTGGGTTCCAGAGAAAAACGGGGCGCTGCGCGGGTGTGAGCGGGCTGCTATGGCCAGGCAGGCAACCTGCGATTTTAACCAGCGGGCCCAAGTGCCGCATCGCTGCTTTGGGGGCTAGAAGCGGGCACTGCGCTGTGCCTGCTTTCGACCCCGCTAACAAAGCCCTGCGCCATGGTGCGGTGGAGCTGCATGGCCTGGTCGCCAACATTTTGTTGGTCGTCGCGGGGGCGCATGCGGCTGCGGCGCTGTGGCACCAGTGGGTGCTGAAAGATGGCCTGCTGCGCCGTATGTGGCCCCGCTGAGGTGCCTGCGCACTGGGCTGTCTAAGCCCGTAGCTCGCGCCGCAGGATCTTGCCCACGTTGGATTTGGGCAGTGCGTCACGGAACTCGATGGACTTGGGCTGCTTGTAGCCAGTCAGGTGCTTGTGGCAGTAGGTCAGCACATCGGCCTCGGTCAATGCAGGGTCGCTTTTCACCACAAACACCTTGATGGATTCGCCTTGTCGTTCGTCTGGAATGCCAATGGCAGCGCATTCCACCACGCCAGGGCAGAGCGAGATCACGTTCTCCAGCTCGTTGGGGAATACGTTGAAGCCGCTGACCAGAATCATGTCCTTCTTGCGGTCCACGATGCGCACATAGCCGCGTGCGTCCAGCGTGCCGATGTCGCCGGTGTGCAGATAGCCGTCGGCGGTGAAGGCCCGGGCGTTCTCCTCGGGCTGGTTGTAATAGCCTATGGTGACGTTGGGGCCCCGGATGCAGATCTCTCCTGCGGCACCGATGGGGAGCGTGTTTCCGTCGTCGTCCTGGATGGCGATGTCCACGCTGGACAGGGGCAGGCCTATGCTGCCGCTGAATGTCTTGCTCAGCACCGGGTTGTTGGTGCCGACCGCGCAGGTCTCGCTCATGCCCCAGCCTTCAATCATGGGGCAGCCTGTGACCTCCATCCAGCGCTGCGCCGTGCCTTCCGAGGCCGCCATGCCGCCAGCCTGGGACACGCACAGGCTGGAGAAATCCACTGTCTTGAAATCGGGGTGCTGCAGCAAGGCATTGAACAGCGTGTTCACAGCCGGCAGCAGGTGGAATGGCCGCTTCTTCAGCACCTGGATGAAGCCGCCGATGTCGCGTGGGTTGGGCACCAGGGTCATGTGCGAGCCCAGGCGCATGCCCATGAAGCACAGCGTCAGCGCGAAGATGTGGTACAGCGGCAGCGCCATGATGCAGTTGACCTTGTGGGTTTCGCCCACTTGCTTCAAAGCCGGCTTGAACCAGGCCTCGGTCTGCAGCATGGCGGCCACGATGTTGCCGTGCGTCAGGATGGCGCCCTTGGACAGGCCTGTGGTGCCCCCGGTGTACTGCAGAAAAGCGGTGGAATCCAGGCTGCAGTGGGCCGATTTGAAGGGCAGCTTGCGCCCGTCTGCCAGGGCCATGTTGAATGCGGTGACCCGCAGCGTTGCGCTGCTGGGCAGGCGGTAGGCCGGCACCAGCTTCTTCACATGGCGCACCATGAAGTTGACCAGGCTGCCATAGGCCAGGCCCAGAAGGTCGCCCATGCGGGTCAGGACCACGTGCTTAATGGCGGTGCGGCCCACCACTTCTTCCAGCGTGCGGGCGAAGTTCTCCAGGATCACGATGGTGGTGGCGCCCGAGTCCTTCAGCTGGTGCTCCAGCTCGCGCGGCGTGTACAGCGGGTTCACGTTCACGCAGACATAGCCGGCGCGCAGCACGGCCACCATGGCAACTGAGAACTGCGGGATGTTCGGCAGCATGATGGCTACCCGGGCGCCGGGCTCCAGGCCCTGTGCTTGCAGCCAGGCGGCCATGGCGGTGGACAGTGTGTCCAGCTCGCCGTAGTGCATCCAGCGCTCCATGCAGACGGAATAGGGCTTGTCGGCGTTCTGCTTGAAGGAGGTGCTCAGCACTTGCTCCAGCGAGCTGTATTGGTGCACGTCGATGTCGTGCTCCACGCCGTCGGGGTAACTCTTCAACCAGCACTTTTCCATGCATTGCTCCTTATGGAGACCATTCTGGAGCGCCTGCTTCGCCGGCGTTACCGGGCTTGTCCTAGTGCGAGGCGGGGCCGCGTCGCCTGGGCGACATGGGCCTCGCTATCGCTCAGGGCTTGGCTGCGGGCTTGCCGCCGGCCTTGGGGGCGGACGGGGCCATAGCCGGCGCGGGCGCGGCAGCAATTCCTTTGTCCTTGGGCAGAGGCGGCACAAAATCCACCACGGTTTGCTTGCCGTTCTTCACCTGCACCATGAAGCTCATGCGGTCCAGGTCGCCTTTGTTGTCGAACTCCGTGTACATCAGCGCGCCGGGGTAGCGGTCGGTGTTGACCTTCAGCCCCTTCATGGCTGCGGCCACGGCCTTGCGGTCCAACACACCGGCTTTCTCGATGGCCGCCTTCATCACGTACACGCCGGAGTAGCCTTTCATGCCGTTGTGGTCGGACACGTATTTGTACTCGCGCTCGAACTTGGCGTTGAACGCGCGCACGGTGGGAATGGGCGCGTCCACCGTCAGCCCCACGTGGGCGATGGCGCCGTTGGCCGCGTCGCCTGCGAGCTCAATCACCTTCTGCCCGGTCAGCGTGGTTTCGCCGATGATGGGCTTGGTCCAGCCCTGCTTTTGCAGTTCGCGCAGCGCGCGGGCGGACTCCTCTTCATTGGTGTAGACGAACAGTGCGTCGGCATTCGACTGCTTGGCGGCGATCACGGCAGCAGAGAAGTCCAGCTGGCCCGACTCGGTGGAGATTTCGGCCACGATGTGGGTGGGCGAGCCCGCCAGCGCCTTCTTCAGCATGTCCAGCCCGCCCTTGCCAAAGTCGTTGTTCACATACAGCACGGCCAGGTTTTTGCTGGTCTTGGTGATGTAGGTGGCGACCTTGGGCATGGCCGTGGCCTGCGTGAAGCTGGTGCGGAAGATATACGGGTTGCCCTGCTGGGTGATGCCGGCGGCTTCGCCACCGGTCCAGTTGGGCACCTCGGCACGGCGGCTCTCGGCCATGCTGACCATGATGGAGCCCGAAAACACCGGCCCGAAGATGGCGAACACATTGTTGTCTATGGCTTTTTGCGTCAAGCCCTTGGCGATGCCCGGGTTGCTCTGGGTGTCTGCCGTGCTGCTTTCAATCTTTTTGCCCAGGATGCCGCCATTGGCGTTGATCTCCTGGACCGCCAGCTCCACCCCGTTCTTGAAGTTGGTGCCCGCTGTGGCGCCCGCGCCCGACAGCTCTACGATATTGGCGATCTTGATGGTCTGCTGGGCCCATGATGAGCTTGTCGCCAGCACAGCTGCGACCACCAGTGAGGCGGTCATGTAATGGTATGAGACGCCGGCAATCGAGGAGAGTTTTTGCATAGGCAGGGGGGTAGTTGGGGCAAGAAAAATGCTGCGTATTGCAACATTTTGTTTCCAGGTCGGCAAGCAATTGCGGGCTGGATCTGCGAAAGAAGAGCGTGAAAAGTGCTTCTGGTGCAATGCCCGCCTGCGCTGAAAGCTCTGCTTTTGATAGCAACAGGTGCGCGGAGACAATAGGCTTATGGAAACCCACCAAGATACCGATGCGCAAGACCAGCGCCTGACCGACCTGGAAATCAAGCTCAGCTATACCGAGCACCTGCTGGAGCAGCTGGACCAGGTGGTGGTGCGCCAACAGCAGCAGATCGACCTGCTGGTGCGCGAGATCGCCCGCCTGCAGCAGCCCTCCACCGACGGTGGCCTGGGCGCGCCGCGCAGCCTGCGCGACGAGTTGCCGCCGCATTACTGACGCCTGCGGCTAAATTTTAAGGAAATCAGGCGCTAGCGCAGGTATTACCTGCGCTAGAAGCTACTAAAAACGTAGCAAGCCGAGGTTTACGCCTTCCAGCGCAGCACCATCGGGTCGAGCCGCTGGGCGGTCTCGATCAGGCCCTTGCGCACTTCGGGGTGCATGGCCGGGAAGGGGTGGCGCGGCGCTTCGCAGTCGATGATGCCGCCGGCCTTCATCAGGGCCTTGGCGGTCAGGATGCCGCCCTGGCGGTTTTCGTAGTTGATCAGCGGCAGCCAGCGGGTGTATTCGGCCACGGCGTCTTCTCGGCGGCCTGCGGCGTAGGCGTCCATGATGCGGCGGATGCCGTCCGGGTAGGCTCCGCCCGTCATCGCGCCTGTGGCACCGGCATCCAGGTCGGGTAGCAGGGTGATGGCTTCTTCGCCGTCCCAGGGGCCTTCGATGGCATCGCCGCCCACGCGGATCAGCTCGCGCAGCTTGGAGGCGGCGCCGGGCGTTTCAATCTTGAAGTAGGCCACGTTCTTGATCTCCTTGGCCATGCGCGCCAGCAGCGCTACCGACAGGGGCGTGCCGCTGACCGGTGCGTCCTGGATCATGATGGGGATGTCGATCGCGTCCGACAGGCTGGCGTAGAACTCGTAAATGCGCTCTTCGGACACGCGGATGGTGGCGCCGTGGTAGGGCGGCATGACCATCACCATGGCGGCGCCGGCATCCTGGGCGCGGCGGCTGCGCTCGGCGCACACGCGGGTGCCGAAGTGGGTGGTGGTGACGATCACCGGCACGCGGCCAGCCACATGCTTGAGGATGGTGGTGGTCAGAACTTCGCGTTCTTCGTCCGATAGCACGAACTGCTCGGAGAAGTTGGCCAGGATGCACAGGCCGGTAGAGCCCGCGTCGATCATGAAGTCCACACAGCGCAGCTGGCTGGGCAGGTCCAGCTGGCCGTCTTCGGTGAAGGTGGTGGGGACCACCGGGAATACGCCACGGTAGCGTGCTGTGGATGCGGTGAATGTTGGGGTCATGGTCTCGCTCGGGTAGTTGTGGGCCCGAATGTAGTGTGCGGTCTGGGGGCTGTCGATAGAATTCTTTCCATAATGTGATCGCTTTTACGACTATACCCAGGCACTCCTCTCATGGCCACCACCACCCATTCCGTACTCAACCGCCTGCGCTTGAAACAGCTGGGCCTGGTGATCGCCCTGGATCAGCACCGCTCGCTGCGCAAGGCCGCCAGCAGCCTGTCGATGACACAGTCCGCCGCCAGCAAGGCGCTGGTGGAAATTGAAAGTGTGATGGGCGGCAGCTTGTTTGACCGCTCGCGCTCCGGCATCGCACCCAACGAGCTGGGCCGCTGCGTGGTGCGCTACGCCTGGCTGTTGCGCTCCGACGTGGACGCCATGGTGCAGGAGGTAGCTAATCTGCGCCGGGGCCGCGGCGGGCGCCTGCAGGTGGGCGTGATCATGGGGGCTGTGCCCGACCTGCTGGCCAATGCCATCCGCCAGCTGCGCCAGGAGGAGCCCGATGTGTCGATAGAGATCGTGGAAGACACCAGCGCGCGCCTGCTGCACATGCTGGACCAGGGCCAGCTGGAGGTGGTACTGGGTCGCGTGGCCGTGAGCCCCAGGCCGGACATGTACCGCTACGAGCCGCTACGTGACGAGCCGCTGTGCGTGGTGGCCGGCCTGGCCCACCCGCTGGCGCGCATGCGCAGCGTGGGCCTGAAAGACCTGGCGCCCTACAACTGGATCGTCTACCCCAGCCGCATGCCGCTGCGCTCGCTGCTGGAGCGCGAAATGGGAGACGCCGGCCAGGCCCTGCCGGCGAACCTGATCGAAACCGCCTCCACGTTCACCACCGTGGTGCTGCTGCGCAATAGCCCGGACCTGGTGGCCCTGCTGCCGCGCGACGTGTGCGAGTTCTTCAAGGCACACAAGCTGCTGAAGATTCTGCCCATCACGCTGACCTCGCGCACGCAGCCTTTCGGCATCGTCACACGGGCCAGCGGCACCTTGACGGGCGTGGCGCAGCGCTTTACCGAGATGCTGCGCCCGGTTGCCTGAGGCGCGAGGCAGGGGCTTTATTTGCCCCAGATCGCCTTGTACTGGGCGCGGTTGTCGGGGTCATTCCTCCAACGGTTTCAGTTTGAAATATCTGGGGTATCCATCGGTTGAGTGCTGCGTTTTGATAGAGCTACCTGAAGCCATAGATATGAAGACCTCTTGGGGTTTCGGCATCTTCAAACGGCTCCCACTTCCTTCCGTGCCGCAAGCGCTCTAGATACGCGTGTCGTCGGCCGTGCGCGCATCGGCCGCGAGCTCGGCCAGCGTCTTCAACTGGGCGTACAGCGGCGTGAAGTCGGGCGCCGTCTGGTCGAATAGCTGCTGGAAGCTGTCGATGACGAAGTAGGTCTGCTGGTAGCTGTCGATCTTGTAGCGGGTGCGCATGCAGCGCAGCACGTCCAGCAGCAGGCGTTGCGGCGCGGCGCTGCGTACGCTGTGCTGCAGCTCACCGGAGGAGCTGAGGATGCCCGCGCCGTAGGCCCGCAGCCCGTCCGCCTGGCGCACCAGACCGAACTCGATGGTGTACCAGTACAGGCGCGACAGCTGTTCGCAAGCGCCCAGACCATGCGCCTTCAGCCCGCCCGCGCCATAGGCCTGCATGTGCTCGGCAAACACCGGGTTGAACAGCAGGGGCACGTGGCCGAACATGTCGTGGAACACGTCCGGTTCGACGATGTAGTCCATCTCCTCGGGCGTGCGTATCCAGTCCGTCACCGGAAACTTGCGGTTCGCCAGCAGGGTGAAGAATGGCACCTCAGGGATCAGCCCGGGTACGGCCACCACCTCCCAGCCGGTGGCCGGGCGCAGCCGCTCGTTGATTTCCTCGAAGCGCGGAATCCGGTCTTTCACGCCCAGCAAGGGCAGGGCGGCAATGAATTCATCGCAGGCCAGGCCGGGCACCAGGGCGGACTGGCGCTCGAACAGCTGGCGGTAGGTGTCGTGGTCCTGCGCGGTGTAGGCCGCGTAGTTTTGCGGGCAGGTGTAGTCGGCCAGCACCAGGCCGCCGCGCGCATAGTCGCCACGCGGCGGGCGGTCGCTGCTGCCGTAAACGGCGGGTTCGATGGCCATGAATATGTCTCCTGTTGCGGGTGAGGGAACTGTAGCCCGGGGGCGGCTCAGCTTTGTTGCAAATACGTGCTCCGAGAGGCATGGGTGTGCACTAAAGCTGCAAAATAGCTGCCATGGAAGCACTAGACAAGATAGATCGCCTTATTTTGCGCAGCCTGCAAGCCGATGGCCGGGCCACCTATGAGCAGCTGGCCGAGGCCGTGAGCCTGTCGCCCAGCGCCGTGCTGCGCCGGGTCAAGCGGCTGGAGGACTCGGGCGTGATCGACCGCTATGTGGCCCTGGTTAAGCCCGAGGCCGTGGGTTTGGGCCTGACCGCCTACCTGAACGTGCGGCTGGAAAAGCATACCGAGATCCACAAGCGCAACCCTATGGACGTGTTCCGCGCCAGCGTGCAGACCTGGCCTGAGGTGGTGGAGTGCGCGTCCCTTACCGGCGAGATGGACTACCTGCTGCGCGTGGTGGTGGCCGATATGCAGGCGTACTCGCGTTTCATCATGGACACCCTGCTCAAGCACCCCAGCGTCGAAGACTGCAAAACCAGCTTTGTGCTGGACCATGTGAAGGTGACCACTGCCCTACCGGTGTGAGAGGCTGGCCCAGGCGGCGGAACTATTCGGCATATTCCGGGTGAATTGCCCCTCAGGACGCAAAGGGGTAGACGGGTGGGCTTGGGTTTTTAGGTGTAAACCCTTATATTTCGCGGATGATTGATTCCATCCACGCTTTGAAGACGGCTGTCCCGCCCGGGCGGGAATCTTTGCTGGCCGATTTTGGGCGGGCAAAGTCGGGGGGCGGCGCCAGCTCGGTGCTGGTGCCCATACGTTCCCTTGGCGAGGGCCACCGTGCGCGCATCGCGGCCCACTTGCTGGCGCTGGATGCGCAGGACCGGTTTTTGCGCTTCGGCTACCAGGCGCAGGATCAAAACATCCAGGCCTATGTGGACGGCTTGAACTTTGAGCGCGACGACATCTTCGGCATCTACAACCGCCGCCTGGAGCTGATTGCCATGGCCCACCTGGCTTACACGGTGAACCCTGAATTCAAGGCTTGCGCGGAGTTTGGCGTGTCGGTGCGCAGCAAAGCCCGTGGCCGTGGCTATGGTGCGCGCCTGTTTGAGCGCGCCACCATCCATGCGCGCAATGAGGGTGTGGAGCTGCTATTTGTTCACGCCCTGAGCCAGAACACCGCCATGCTGAAAATTGCCCGCAACGCAGGCGCCGTGGTGGAGCGCGATGGCACGGAGAGCGAGGCCTTTCTGCGCCTGCCGCCCGCCACGCTGGACAGCCGCATCGCCGAAATCATGGAAGAGCAGTTCGCCCAGACCGATTACCGTTTGAAGATCCAGGCCAAGCATTTCTGGGATTTCCTGGAAAGCTTGCAGTCGATGCGCCAGGGCAAGCGCTAAGAACACGTTCCAAGAGCACAAAAAGCCGGCAATGTGAGGTATTTGCCCGGTTTTACCCTTTGTTCACAGCAATCCGCTATCCTAGCGGCTTCTTAACAACCGCACGTCCTGCGCCCAAGGCTGTGTCAGACCCGTATCCCGCGCGCTCGTCCTTAGCTGTTCCTGAACGCGAAGACAAGCGCGGCTTCTTGCAAAAGTTGGCCGAATTCATCCATCCCGGCCCCGATTCGCGCGACGAATTGCTAGAAACTCTCTCCGACGCCGAAGAAAACCACATCATCGGTGCCGAGTCCCACGCCATGCTGGAAGGCGTGATCCGCATGGCCGACATGAGCGCCGGCGACGTCATGGTCGCCGCCACGCGCATGGACTTGCTGAACATCGCAGATGCGTTTGACGAACTGCTGCACGTGGTCATTGAGACCGCCCACTCCCGTTTTCCGGTGTACGAGGGCGAAAAAGAAAACATCATCGGCATCTTGATGGCCAAGGACCTGCTCAAGCTGCAGCGGGCCCCTGAGCTGAACATCCGCGCCCTGCTGCGCCCGGCGGTATTTGTGCCGGAAACCAAGGGCCTGAACGACCTGCTGCGTGACTTTCGCGGCAACCGCAACCACCTGGCCATCGTGGTCGATGAATTTGGCCGCATCGCGGGCCTGATCACCATTGAAGACGTGCTGGAGCAGATCGTTGGCGAGATCGAAGACGAGTTCGATATCGCCGAGGACGAAGGCGACATCTTCGGCCTGGCCGACCGCACCTACCGCGTCAGCGGCGACACCTCCATCGACCGCGTCAACGAAGCCTTCGGCGTGAAGCTGGCAGGTAGTGACCCGGAAGATACGTTCGACACCATCGGCGGCCTGATCGCCCATGAAATGGGCCATGTGCCCAAGCGCGGCGAACACCACGCCATGGCGGGACTGAACTTTCTCGTGCTGCACGCCAAAGGCGGTGCGGTGCGCTGGTTCAAGGTCTCTCCGGTGGCTGACGGCGACAACTCCGGCTGATGCGCCGCATGTTGTTGCGACCCAGCGCCAGTGTGGCGCTGGTGCTGTGTGTGCTGGCGGGCCTGGCACAGGCCCTGTCCATCGCCACGCCCTGGAACGGCCAGCCGCTCTGGTGGCTGCAAATCCTTTCTCTGTCTGTACTGGTCTGGCTGCTGCAAGGCAGTGCGACGCCCCGGCAGGCTGGGTTGCGCGGTTGGTTATTTGCCTGGGCATGGCTGTCGGGCACCTTCTGGTGGCTGTTTATTTCCATGCACACCTACGGCGGCCTGCCGGCGGTGCTGGCGGTGTTGGCGGTCGGCGGGTTGGCGGCAGCCCTGGCCTTGCTGTATGGTTTGGCTTCTGCGGGGTTTAGGGCGCTGGCGCCCGTAAATACTGCGCTGAGCGCTATTGTTTTTGCGTCCTCCTGGCTGCTGGCCGAGCTGGCGCGCGGCCAGTGGTTGACCGGCTTTCCTTGGGGCGCCGGCGGCTACGCGCAATTGGACGGCTTGGCTGTGTTCGCACGTTACGTGGGCGTGTACGGCGTGGGCTGGGTGGCGGCGTTGGCAGCGGCCTGGCTGGTGGCGCGGCAGTGGTGGGGCTTGGGTGGCGTGCTGCTGCTGGCGCTGGGTGCTGGCTCTTTAAGTTTGCCGCCTAGCGACCTGCAGGCCACGTTGTCGGTGAGCCTGCTGCAGGGCAATATCCCGCAGGACGAAAAGTTCCAAGCCGGCACCGGCATTCCCATCGCACTGCAGTGGTACGCGCAGCAGCTGGGCCAGGCGCAGACCCCTCTGGTGGTGGCGCCGGAAACTGCCATACCCATGTTGCCGCAGGAATTGCCCGCCGGCTACTGGCCGTCTCTGCTGCAGCGCTTTGCCACGGGCGGGCAGACCGCCTTGGTCGGCGTGCCGCTGGGCAATGCGCGCGATGGCTATCTGAACGCCGTGGTCGGCTTGCAGCCCGGCCAGCCGCAGATGTACACCTATGCCAAGCACCATCTGGTGCCTTTTGGCGAGTTCATCCCGCCGCTGTTCAAGTGGTTTACGCAGATGATGAATATCCCGCTGGGCGACTTCAACCGGGGCGCGGTGGGCCAGGCATCTTGGCCGGTGGCCGGCCAGCGGCTGGCGCCGAACATCTGCTACGAGGATTTGTTTGGTGAAGAGTTGGGCGCACGCTTCATCGACCCGGCGCAGGCGCCCACTATCTTCGTCAACGTCAGCAATATCGGCTGGTTTGGCGACTCGCTGGCCATGGACCAGCACTTGAGCATCTCCCGCATGCGCACGCTGGAATTCGAGCGGCCCATGCTGCGTGCCACCAATACCGGCGCTACGGCCATCATCGACCACCAGGGCCGCGTACTGCAGGCGCTGCCGCGCTTGACCCGCGATGTGCTGGTGGGCGATGTACAGGGCCGGGGGCTGAACGCTACCAGCGGCTGGCGCATTACTCCTTACGCTTGGTGGGTGTCGCGCTGCGGGCTGTGGCCGCTGTGGCTGCTGGGTGTGTTGACCTGGTTTGCGGCTTGGAAATGGGGTCGGCGCGCTTCTAGGGGGAAACCCGGCGTATGACGTTTGTGTGACGGGTTATGCCGACAAGGCATGGCTCTTGCGTAGTGTTTTGTGGGAGCGCCGATACCATCGGGCACCTCTGATTTGAGGCGTGTTTCCATAAGCAAAATTACCAGGAGCTTTTCTCTATGCGAGCCCATTTCCGGATCGAAAAATTCATTGCAGGTACCGCCATCGCCGCCATGTCCGCGCTGGCTACTTTGGCCCATGCCCAGGCAGCCAAGCCCAATGTGGTGATTCTGGCTACCGGTGGCACGATTGCGGGCGCGGGTGCTTCGGCCATCAACAGCGCAACCTATGCCGCCGCCAAGGTCGGTGTCGAAAAGCTGATCGCCGGTCTGCCCGAGCTGGCCAATGTGGCCAATGTGCGTGGCGAGCAGGTGTTCCAGGTGGCTTCTGAAAGCCTGACCAATGACAACCTGCTGACCCTGGCCAAGCGTGTTTCCGCGCTGGCCAAGCAGGCCGACGTGGACGGCATCGTCATCACCCACGGCACCGACACCGTGGAAGAAACCGCCTACTTCCTGACCCTGGTGGAACACACCAACAAGCCCATCGTGATGGTCGCCTCCATGCGCCCGGGCACGGCCCTGTCGGCCGACGGCGCGCTGAACCTGTACGACGCGGTAGCCGTGGCCGGCAGCAAGGACGCCATGGGCAAGGGCGTGCTGCTGACCATGAACGACACCATCGACAGCGGCCGCGACGTGAGCAAGAACGTCAATATCAAGACCAATGCTTTCTCCAGCCAGTGGGGCCCGCTGGGCATGATCGTGGAAGGCAAGAACTACTGGTTCCGCGCCCCGGTCAAGCGCCACACCATGAACTCCGAGTTCGACATCGACACCATCACCTCGCTGCCCCAGGTGGAAATCGCCATGGGCTATGAAGGCGTTGCTCCTACTGCCATCGAAGCCCTGGGCAAGAGCGGCATCAAGGCGCTGGTGCACGGCGGCCCGGGCAATGGCTCGGTAGCTGACCGCATCGTGCCCTACCTGCAAAAAGTGCGTGCCGATGGCGCCATCGTGATCCGCAGCTCGCGCGTGCCGGACGGCTTCGTCATCCGCAATGCTGAGCAGCCTGATGACAAGTACGACTGGGTGGTCGCCAACGACCTGCGTCCGCAAAAAGCCCGCATTCTGGCCATGGTGGCCCTGACCAAGACCTCGGACACCAAGGAACTGCAGCGCATATTCTGGGAGTATTGAACACCCCCAGGCTCCACGCTTCGCGTTTTCGCCAACCCCCTTGCAGGGGGCGATACCTGCGGACTGGCGGAGCCAGATCCGCGGTATCTCTGGAATGGAGAGGGGTGGCCTTTGAAGCTGCTAATGCTCTAAAAATAATAGCTGCTACCGCACGATCTATGTGCGCTAGCGGCTATTTTTTTGGTTCAAGCGGTACTTGCTTGGACGGGGAAGGGCGGCCTTCGCGCCAGGCTTTGGCGCGTGCCCTGGAGGCTTTGGCTACGGCCCGGCGTTCGCGTTGGTGTTTGCGGTGCTGGATGGCCAGCGCCCAGACCACAATGCCCAGCAGCAGCACGACACCGCCGACCAGGTAGGCCATAAACCACGCAAAATTGCTGCCTGCCTGCTCCATTCGTCCTCCTGTTCTGCGATTTGTATGTAAATGTAAGTGATGTGGGGAGCTTGGTCCTCCGACTTGGCAGAGTCGGTTTGCGGGCCAAGGTTCGCAGCCCCGTAAAATCAAAGATCAGTCCGCCTCCGGCGGCCTCTTCTTTTGCAGACCTCCATGAAGACATTCCAGCAAATCATTTTGACCCTGCAGTCCTACTGGGCTGACAAAGGCTGCGCCCTGTTGCAACCGTATGACATGGAAGTGGGCGCGGGCACCTCGCACACCGCCACCTTTTTGCGCGCCATCGGCCCAGAGCCCTGGAAAGCCGCCTACGTGCAGCCCAGCCGCCGCCCCAAGGACGGTCGCTACGGCGAGAACCCCAACCGCCTGCAACATTACTACCAATACCAGGTCGTGCTCAAGCCCGCACCGGCAAATATCCTGGAGCTGTACCTCGGCTCGCTCGAAGCCCTGGGCTTTGACTTGAAGAAGAACGACATCCGCTTCGTCGAAGACGATTGGGAAAACCCCACGCTGGGCGCCTGGGGCCTGGGCTGGGAAGTCTGGCTGAACGGCATGGAGGTGACCCAGTTCACTTACTTCCAGCAGGTTGGCGGTATCGACTGCAAGCCCGCCACCGGCGAGATCACCTACGGCCTGGAGCGCTTGGCCATGTACCTGCAAGGCGTGGACAACGTCTACAACCTGCAGTGGACCGAAGGCCTGAGCTACGGCGATGTGTACAAGCAAAACGAGGTCGAGCAATCGACCTACAACTTCGAGCACAGCGACACCGACTTTCTGTTCACCGCCTTCACCGCGCACGAAAAGCAGGCCAAGCACCTGGTGGCCGAACAATTGGCCCTGCCGGCTTACGAGCAGGTGCTGAAAGCCGCACACAGCTTCAACCTGCTTGACGCCCGTGGCGCCATCAGCGTCACCGAACGCGCCGCCTACATGGGCCGCATCCGCAACCTGGCCCGCAGCGTGGCGCAAAGCTACCTGGACAGCCGTGCCCGCCTGGGCTTCCCGATGGCGCCCAAGGAATGGGCTGCGGAAGTCCTGGCCCAGATTGAAAAGAAAGCCGCCTAAATGACAGCGCACATGACCGTGAAGAATCTATTGGTGGAGCTGTTTGTCGAAGAGCTGCCACCCAAGGCCCTGAAGAAACTGGGCGACGCCTTTGCCAGCGTGCTGCTGGAGCAGCTGCAGGCCCAGGGCCTGGCCAGCGCCGCATCCCAACTCACCGCCTTTGCCTCGCCACGCCGCCTGGCCGCGCACATCACCGCCGTGGCCGCATTTGCTGCCGACAAGGCCGTGTCCGCCAAGCTGATGCCCGTGGCGGTAGGCCTGGGCGCCGATGGCCAGGCCACGCCTGCGCTGCTCAAAAAACTGCAAGCCCTGGGTGCCGACGCCTCCGCCGTCGCCAGCCTGAAGCGCGCCATGGACGGCAAGGCCGAGGCCTTGTTCCTGGAACGTACTGTGGCTGGAGCCAAGCTGCAAGAAGGCCTGCAAAAAGCCCTGCTGGAAGCCATCGCCAAACTGCCCATCCCCAAGGTCATGACCTACCAGCTGTCCAGCGGCTGCGCGCTGCCTGGCTGGAGCAGCGTCAGCTTTGTTCGCCCCGCGCATGGCCTGGTGGCGCTTCACGGGGCCGACGTGGTGCCGGTGGAGGCCCTGGGCCTGCAGTCCGGCAACACCACGCACGGCCATCGCTTTGAAGCCGCTGTGGACCCTGTGGTGTTGAAAGACGCCGACAGCTACGCCGCCACGCTGGCCCAGGACGGTGCCGTCATCGCCAGCTTTGCCGACCGTCGCGCCGATATCGTGCGTCAGTTGAATGAGGCTGCAGCGCAGATCGGTGGTGGGGTGCGTGCTATCGAAGATGAAGCATTGCTAGACGAAGTCACCGCCCTGGTGGAGCGCCCCAATGTGCTGGTCTGCAGCTTCGAAGAAGAGTTCCTCGGCGTGCCGCAGGAGTGCCTGATCCTGACCATGAAGGCCAACCAGAAGTACTTCCCGCTGCTCGACGCTGCCGGCAAGCTGACCAACAAGTTCCTGGTGGTCAGCAACATCAGCCCAGCCGACGCCGGCGAGGTGATTGGCGGCAACGAGCGCGTGGTGCGCCCGCGCTTGGCCGATGCTAAGTTCTTCTTCGACCAAGACCGCAAGAAGACGCTGCTGTCGCGCGTCGAAGGCCTGGGCAAGGTGGTGTATCACAACCAGCTGGGTTCGCAGGGCGAGCGCGTCGAGCGCGTCCGTGCCATTGCCAAGGCGATTGCGCAGCAGTTGGGCGGCGACGCGCTGGCGGCGCAGGCCGACCAGGCCGCGCAGCTGGCCAAGACCGACCTGGTGACCGATATGGTCGGCGAATTCCCCGAGCTGCAAGGCACCATGGGCCGCTACTACGCGCTGAACGACGGCCTGCCCGCCGATGTGGCGGACGCCATCGAAGACCACTACAAACCCCGCTTCGCCGGTGATAGCCTGCCGCGCAACCCGGTGGGTATTGCCGTGGCGCTGGCCGACAAGCTGGAAACGCTGGTCGGCATGTTCGGCATTGGCAATCTGCCGACTGGCGACAAAGACCCGTTCGCGCTGCGTCGGCATGCGCTGGGTGTGATCCGCATGCTGACCGAGCAAAACCTGCCACTGGACGTGACGGCGCTGGTGACCGCCGCGTTCGACGTGCTGGGCGACAAGCTGACTGCAGGGCGCGATGCCTCGGTGCAGGCCTTGCTGACCTTCATGTTTGACCGCCTGGGCGGCAGCCTGCGTGAAGAAGGCTACAGCGCCCAGGAAGTGGACGCCGTGCTGGCCCTGCGCCCACAGCGCCTGGCCGAAGTGCCCAAGCGCCTGGCCGCCGTGCGCGCCTTTGCCGCGCTGCCCGAAGCCGCAGCCCTGGCAGCAGCCAACAAGCGCATCGGCAACATCCTGAAGAAGGCCGACGCGGTCGATGCCCATGTCAGCGCGGTGCTGCTGCAAGAGCCTGCTGAAATCGCGCTGTTTGCGGCGATGCAAGAAGTCGCTCCCACGGCCCTGGCGCAGTTCGAGGCGGGCGACTACACCGCCAGCCTGCAGTCCCTGGCGGCACTGCGTGCGCCGGTGGATGCGTTCTTCGACGGCGTGATGGTCAATGCCGAAGCCATGGACGTGCGGCTGAACCGCCTGGGTCTGCTGCAAAGCCTGCACCATGCGATGAACCGCGTGGCCGACCTGTCCAAGCTGGCCTCGTAAAGCTGCGTTTATGCCCGGAGCCCACGCCATGAAACTCGCCATCCTGGACCGCGACGGCACCATCAATGCCGACAGCAGCGATTTCGTCAAGTCGCCGGAAGAGTGGCTGCCGCTGCCGGGCGCGCTGGAAGCGATTGCCAAGCTCAACCACGCGGGCTGGCATGTGGTGGTGGCGACCAACCAGTCCGGCCTGGGACGGGGGTTGTTCGACATGGCGGCGCTGAATGCCATGCACACCAAGATGAACAAGCTGCTGGCGATGGTCGGGGGCAAGGTGGACGCGGTGTTCTTCTGCCCGCATGCGCCGGACGAGGGTTGCGCCTGCCGCAAGCCCGCGCCCGGCCTGTTCGAGCAGATCGGCGACCGCTACGGCATTGAGCTGAAAGGCCTGCCGACTGTGGGTGACAGCCTGCGCGACCTGCAGGCCGGCATCGCCGCCGGCTGCGAGCCACACCTGGTGTTGACCGGCAAGGCCGCCTGCTACCGTGGGCAGGCCAGCCTGCCGCCCGAATATCCGGTGGGTACCTGGGTGCACCAGGACTTGCTGGCCTTCGCCAACTTCGTCATCGGCCGCGAGCAACCCGCCAAGGCCTGATTTCCGTTTGCTATATTTTGTATAGCTGTATGCGCAGATAAAACCTGCGCCAACTGCCAAAAAGATACCCATGCCTTTCATCCGATCCGTGCTGCACATGCTGTTTTTGGCGATCACGGTGGTGCCGTGGGCGCTGTTCGTGCTGCTGGTGGCCCCGTTTGCCGGCGCCACCCGCATCTATTGGCTGTGCGCCCGCTGGCTCAAGCTGTCGGTGGACAGTGGCACGGCGATCCTGGGCATCCAGAACCGCGTCACCGGTATGGAGAACCTGCCGACCGATCCCAAGGCGTCGGTGGTGCTGCTGGTCAAGCACCAGTCCACCTGGGAGACCTTGGTGATGCCGGCCATCATGCCGCGCCCGCTGGCCTTTGTGTTCAAGAAGGAACTGCTGTGGATACCGTTCTTTGGCTGGGCCATGGCCTGCATGGACATGATCCACATCGACCGCAGCCAGGGTAGCCAGGCTTTCAAGAAGATGGTGGCCTCGGGCAAGCGCCTGGTGGGGCAGGGCACCTGGATCATCTTGTTTCCCGAGGGCACGCGCATTCCGCGCGGCCAGGTCGGCGAATACAAGACCGGCGGCACCCGCCTGGCCATCCAATGCGGTGTGCCGGTGGTGCCTATCGCGGTAACCGCCGCCAAATGCTGGCCGCGCAAGGCCTTCATCAAAACCCCGGGCATTGTGGATATTTCCATAGGCAAGCCCATTCCCAGCATCGGCCGGCGCCCGGACGAGCTGATGGCCGAGGTGCAGGCCTGGATCGAAGCCGAGATGCGCCGCCTGGACCCGGACGCCTACCGCTGAGCCGGGCGGGGCGGTTTTCTATCCTCCATTTGGAGGGCGTACGGGCCAGGCGCGCGGGTGGTCGCGTCTAGAATTTCCGTTCGCTGGAGGCTGCACTCCACCGTCTGCTGCGCAAGCACCTGCTTGTGCCTTGCCCCTCTCTATTTCCAACCACACCGACTTATGAAAAAGCTTTCTGTGATCGCCATGGCGCTGCTGTTGGCGGCGTGCAATACCGTTCCCAAATCGGGTGAAGCCAGCAGCAAAACTGCGGAAACGGCGGCAGCCGCCAGTGCCGCTGCCGAAGCGGCCGTGGAAGCTGCTGCGCCCAAGGTGGTCACCGTGTCCGATGTCGAGCTCAAGAGCCTGGCGGTGCAGATGCAAACCCGTCTGGACAACGTCAACCCGCTGGGTCCGCGTGACCGCTATGTGCTGCGCCTGGCCCGCTTGACGGCCAAACTGCAGAACGAAGATGGCCTGAACCTGAACTTCAAGCCCTCGCGTAATCCTGCACCCGATGCCACGTCCTCACCAGACGGCTCCATCCGCGTGTACAGCGGCCTGATGGATACGCTGAACGATCCCGAACTGCTGGCCATGCTGGTCCGCGAAATCAGCTTTGTGAAGAACGGCGCGGCCATGCTCCGCCTGCGTACCGCCTACCAGGCATTTGACGGTGCGAAGACTGTCACCACCTTCAGCAACGCCCTGGACAACCTGTCCGACGCTGATTTGCAGGCGATTGGCGAGCAGGTGGAGAAGAACCCGTTCACCCCCAGCGCCGACCTGGAAGCCGATGACTACAGCCTGGCTTTTCTGAAGAAAAACCGCATGGACCCCAAGTCCCTGGAGCGCGCGTTCCGCAAGCTCGCAGTCAAAGGCCAGCGTGACAAGGCGACCGCTCTGCTGTATCCCGACGCCAAGGGCCGCGCGGACCGCGTGCGTGATCTGCTGGCAGTCAAGAAGTAGGTCGTAGCGCTCAGCGCGCAACTGAAAAAGGCAGCCTGGGCTGCCTTTTTTCGTGGGGCGTAGGGGCTTGGGGCGCGGCGCCACTCGCCACGCTAAACTTTGCCCCCTATGCGCAGCCTTCTGCAGTTCACCCTGGATCTCTTTGCCCCTGCGCCAGCGCCCGCGCCGGCGCCTCGCGTACGCCTCAAGAAAAAAATGCCTCTAACGCAAACCAATCCTGCGCAGGCAGCTCCTGAATTAATAGCAAGTACATTGACAGGCGCCTTGGTGGATGGGGACGTGGCGACGCCATCTTTTCGCCATCCGCGTGCCACGCGAGAGGCGCTGCTAGGTCACACGCTGGTGGCCTACGAGTTCCAGCGCGCCAAGCGCCGCAGCATCGGTTTTGTGGTCGGGCCCCTGGGCCTGGCGGTGCGTGCGCCGCGCTGGGTGCCGTTGGCCGAGGTCGATGCAGCCGTGCGTGACAAGGCCGGCTGGATCGTGCAAAAGCTGGAGCAGGCGCGTGAGCGGCAGGCCAAGCAACATGCCACGCGCATCATCTGGCGCCATGGCACCGAGTTGCCTTACCTGGGCCAGACCCTGGTACTGGTGCTGGACCCGCTGCGGCGCGGCAGTGCCCTGCTGGGCAACCAGCTTTGCCTGGGCCTACCCCTGCAAGCTAGCGCTGTGCAAATACGTGCGGCAGCCCACAAGTGGATGCTGGGCCAGGCGCGCACTTACTTTGTCCAACGTCTGCAGCATTACGCGCCGCAGTTAGGTGTGCAGTGGAGTCGCCTGGCGCTGTCCAACGCGGCGACGCGCTGGGGCAGTGCCAGCAGCAGCGGCTCCATCCGCCTGAACTGGCGGTTGATGCACCACACGCCTGCGGTGGTGGACTACGTGGTGGTGCACGAGCTGAGCCACCTGCGCTACATGGACCACAGCCCGCGTTTCTGGGACACCGTGGGCTCCATCCTGCCAGACTACCCGGCGTTGCGAGCCCAACTCAAGCAGGTGCAGATTCCCAAATGGGAAGATGCTTGAACACCCCCAGGCTTGCCCACTGCCCCCGGGATCGACCCAAGGGGTCGATAACGCAAGTGGCCGCCAACCCCCTTGCAGGGGGCAACACCTGCGGCCTGGCGGAGCCAGTTCCGCGGTGTTTCTGGACTAAGCCCAACTAGGCGTTCGTGCGCGATGTCAGGCGCTAACTGGCAGCTCTTCGCTCTCGCCGGGCACCAGGCCGTGCGGATAGGCCAGAGCTGTGGGGTTGAAGCGGTAGATGCCGTCTGCGCCGCGCTGGCGTTGCATATAGCCGTCTGCCCATAGCTTGTGCAAATGCGCAATCGCCTCGCCCATGGCGAAAGTAGTCTGGTGCAGGTCCAACTGGCGTTTGAATAGCACTGGCAGGATGTCGGCCGCGCTGCAGCGTTGCTGCTCCCGCGCGAAGGTCATCACACGGGCCAGGTGCTCGCGGTGGTGGTCGTGCAGCTGCTGGATGCGGGTGTGCAGGCCCTGGAACGGGCGGCCATGCGAGGGCAGGGTCAGGGTGTTGGGCGGCAGGCTGGCGAACTTGTCGATCGAGTCCAGAAACTGCTGCAGCGGATTCGATTCGGGCTCCATGTCGAACACGCTGACATTGGTGGAGATGCGCGGCAGCATCATGTCGCCGCCTATCAAGACCTGGGTTTCAGCGCAGTACAGAGCGATGTGCTCCGGCGCGTGGCCGTAGCCGCTGATGCAGGTCCAGTCGCGTCCGCCGATGCGTACGGTCTGGCCGTCCTGCATGCGCACAAAGCTGGGCGGTAGCTCGGGCACCATGGCGCTGTAGTAGCCGCTGCGGGCGCTGATTTTGGCCATGGATTCCGGGTCGGTCAGGCCGTGCTTTTGGAAGAAGCTGGCGGCCGCCGCGCCGCCATTCCCGCTGGTGGTGTGCGTGTGGTGGCAGGCAACGAAGTAGTCGGTAGCGCTGACCCACAGCGGTGCGTTCCAGCGCGCGCACAGCCAGTAAGCCAGGCCGATATGGTCCGGGTGCATATGGGTCACGATGACGCGCAGGATGGGCAGGCCTTCGAGCTGGCTGGCAAAAATGGCCTCCCACTGCGCGCGCGACTCATCGCGGCTGATGCAGCAGTCCACCACCGACCACCCTGCCTGCCCATCGATCTCGTCGCGCAGCAGCCAGAGGTTGATATGGTCCAACGCGAAGGGCAGGGCCATGCGTATCCAGCGCACGCCCGGCGCGACCGGAATGCTACTGCCGGTGGCTGGCATGGTGTCGCCCATGGGGTAGTGGAGTTGCTGTTCAAGGAGGTTCATAGGGCGTGTTTTCAGACCATAATTGACGTTCACGTCAACGTCATTCTAGACGGCCCCACACTTTGCGACACCATGGCGACCATTACCTACACCATCAGCGATCTGGCCCAGGAATTCGACCTGACGACCCGCGCCATGCGCTTCTACGAAGACATGGGCCTGCTGCAACCCGAGCGCACCGGCCCGGGCGGCCGCACCCGCGTCTACAGCGCCCGTGACCGCGCCCGGCTCAAGCTAACCCTGCGCGCCAAGCGTCTGGGCCTGAGCCTGACCGAGGCCAAGGACATCATCGACATGTACGACAGCCCGCGCGACACCGCGCCCCAGCTGCGCAAGTTTCTGGCCGTGCTGGCCACGCACCGCCAGCAGCTGGAAGACCAGCTGGCCGAGCTGCAGGCCAATCTGCAAGAGGTCAAGGCGCATGAGGTGGATGCGCAGGCCTTGCTAACCAAAAGCGAGAAGCGCGGCAAGTCACGCTAGCTTTCCCGGGGTTGTGCGGCGCTGCGTAGTGGCCTATGCTTTACGTTGACGTCAACGTCAATGTCAACGTCAAATGGCCACAAGCCAGCATGGCGCACATACACAGGAGACCCCGCATGCAACTCCCCGGACTCGACTTTCAACTCGGCGCGGATATTGATGCGCTGCGCGACGCCGTGCGCAGCTTTGCCCAGGACCAGATCGCCCCGCGCGCCGCCGATATCGACGCCCACGACCAGTTCCCCATGGACTTGTGGCGAAAGATGGGCGACCTGGGCGTGCTGGGCATTACCGCGCCCGAGGCCTATGGCGGTGCCAATATGGGCTACCTGGCGCATATGGTGGCGATGGAGGAGATCAGCCGCGCCAGCGCTTCGGTCGGCCTGAGCTATGGAGCGCACAGCAACCTCTGTGTGAACCAGATCAAGCGTAACGGTACCGAGGCGCAGCGCGAGAAATACCTGCCCAAGCTGATCAGCGGCGAGCATGTGGGCGCGCTGGCCATGAGCGAGACCGGGGCGGGCAGCGATGTGCTGTCCATGCAGCTCAAGGCCGAGGCGCGGGGCGACGACTATGTGCTGAACGGCCACAAGATGTGGATCACCAACGGGCCGGATGCGGATGTGCTGGTGGTCTATGCGCGCACCGCGCCCGGGCCGCGCGGAGTCACCGCCTTCCTGGTCGAGAAGACCATGCCTGGATTCTCGGTAGCGCAAAAGCTCAACAAGCTCGGCATGCGCGGCAGCCATACCGGCGAGCTGGTGTTCAACAACGTCGTGGTGCCTGCCAGCCACATCCTGGGTGGCCTGAACCAGGGTAGCAAGGTGCTGATGAGCGGCCTGGACTACGAGCGCGCCGTGCTGGCCGCCGGGCCCATAGGCATCATGCAGGCGGTGCTGGACAACGTTTTGCCCTATGTGCACTCCCGCCGGCAGTTCGGCCAAAGCATTGGCGAGTTCCAGCTCATACAGGCCAAGCTGGCCGATATGTACACCACGCTGCAGGCGGCGCGTGCGTTTGCCTACACGGTGGGTAAGAACCTGGACGCGCTAGGCCCCGAGCATGTGCGCCAGGTGCGCAAGGACTGCGCGTCCGTCATTCTGTGGTGTGCCGAAAAAGCCACCTGGATGGCGGGTGAGGGCGTGCAGATTTTCGGCGGCAACGGCTACACGCTGGACTACCCGCTGGGCCGCTTGTGGCGCGACGCCAAGCTCTATGAGATTGGCGCCGGCACCAGCGAAATCCGCCGCATGCTGATAGGGCGTGAGCTTTTCGCCGAAACGGCTTGATGCTATAAATTTAATAGCTTCTGGCGCAGGTGGAATATGCGCCAGAAGCTGGTTTGGCTAAGAAGCCTTGGTAGCGCTCTCTGCCTGCCAGCCGCCGCCCAACACCTTGTAGAAAGTGACCAGATTGGTCAGTCGCGACAGCTGGGTGCCGATCAGGTTCTGCTGTGCGGTGTAGAGCGAGCGTTGCGCGTCCAGTACGCCCAGGTAGCTGTCCACGCCGCGCTTGAAGCGCGCATCCGACAGCTGCAGGCTGTCCGCCGTGGCGTCTACCAGCGACTGCTGCGCTTCCAGCTGGCGGCCCAGTGTGCTGCGTTGGGCCAGCGCATCGGACACCTCCTGGAAGGCGGTTTGAATGGCCTTTTCATACTGGGCCACGTTGATGTCGCGGCTGACGGTGGCGATGTCCAGGTTGGCCTGGTTCGCGCCGGCATCAAAGATCGGCAGCGAGATCTGCGGCACAAAGCTCCAGCTGCCCGATCCACCCTTGAACAGGCCCGATAGGCTGGCACTGGAGCTACCCGCCGAGGCCGTCAAACTGATGCTGGGGTAGAAGGCGGCGCGCGCCGCGCCTATGTTGGCGTTGGCCGCCTTCAGTGTACGTTCGGCCTGCAGAATGTCCGGCCGACGTTGCAGCAGGTCAGAGGGCAACCCCGGTGCGATGCTGGTCAGCGGGCTGGATGTCGCACGGGAGGCATCGGGCAGCGTTTGCGGCAGCAACTCGGCCGGCACATCGGCGCCGACCAATAGCACCAGGGCATTGCGGTCCTGGGCCACCTGGGCGGTGTAGCGTTCCACATCCACACGGGCCGAGTCCACGCTGGTCTGCGCCTGCCGTAGTGTCAGGGCCGACGCCACGCCCAGCTCGTAGCTGCGCTGGTTCAGGCGGTAGGAATCGTTCTGGCTGGCCAGGGTGCTTCGGGCCAGCTTCAGCCGGTCTTGGTCTGCCGCCAGCGTCAGGTAGCTGGTGGCTACCTCGGCAATCAGACTGATCTGACTACTGCGCCGTGCATCGGCGGTGGCCAGGAACTGCTCCAGTGCCTGCGCATTCAGGCTGCGCACGCGGCCAAACAGGTCCAGCTCGTAGGCGCTGAAGCCCAGCGTGGCGCTGTACTGGTGCGATACCGCAGCCTTGCCGGTGGACGACAGATCGGCGGGCGTGAGGCTACCCGAGCCGCTGCCGCTGGCGTTTACCGTGGGGAACAGGGCGGCGTTCTGCACACCGTACTGGGCACGGGCTTTTTCAATGTTGAGCACGGCGACACGCAAATCGCGGTTGTTGGCCAGGCTCAGCTCGATCACGCGGCGCAGCGCCGGGTCGGTGAACACATCGCGCCAGCCCAGGTCGGCTACGGCGCTGCTGGTGCTGCCGCCGGTGTCGCCCGCGAAGGCGGCGGGTACCGGTGCTGCGGGCTGCTGGTAGGTGGGCATCAGGCTGCAGCCCGAGAGCAGGGCGGCCAGTGCCAGTGGGGTCAATAAGAAGCGGGACATATCAAACACCTTCGGTAACGGTAGTGGCGTGCGGCGCTGGCGTTGCCGGCTTGGTTTTGAAAAGCCCAACGACCAAAACAAAGAACAGCGGCACAAAGAAGATGGCCAGAATGGTGCCGGACAACATGCCGCCGATCACCGCCGTACCCAGGGCATGTTGTGCACCCGAGCCAGCGCCGCTACCCAGCACCAGGGGCAGCACCCCCAGAATGAAGGCCAGCGAGGTCATCAAGATGGGCCGCAGTCGCATGTGCGCGGCTTGCAGGGCCGACTCCATCAGGCTCTTGCCTTGCTCGTGCAGCTCTTTGGCAAACTCCACGATCAGGATGGCATTCTTCGATGCCAGGCCGATGGTGGTCAGCAGACCCACCTGGAAGTACACATCGTTCATTTTCCAGGTCAGGATGGCGCCCAGCAGCGTGCCGAAGACGCCCAGCGGCACCACCAGCAGCACCGAGAAGGGGATGGCCCAGCTCTCGTACAGCGCGGCCAGGCACAGGAACACGATCAGGATGGACAGCGCGTACAGCATGCCGGTCTGGCCGCTGGATGCTTTTTCCTGCCGCGACAGCCCGGTCCATTCATAGCCTATGCCGGGCGGCAACTGCGCCACAGCTTGTTCTACGATGGCCAAAGCCTCACCGCTAGATGCGACGCCTGGCATGGCCATGCCCAAGATCTCCACCGATGGAGCGCCGTTGTAGCGCTCCAGGCGCGGCGACCCGGAGGTCCAGCTGGCGGTGGAAAACGCGGTGAACGGCACCATCGTGCCGGCGCTGTTGCGCACCCGCCATTTGTCGATGTCTTCGGGGCGCATGCGGAAAGGTGCGTCAGCTTGCAGCATCACCTTTTTCACGCGGCCCTTGTCGATGAAGTCATTCACATAGCTGCTACCCCAGGCAGCGGAAAAGGTGTTGTTCACGTCGCTCATGCTCAGACCCAGAGCGCCTACCTTGTGCGGATCGATGTCGAGCCGGAATTCGGGCGTGTCTTCCATGCCGTTCGGGCGCACCGCGACCAGTCTCTTGTCTTGGGACAGAATGCCCAGCAATTGGTTGCGGGCTTGCATCAAGGCGGCGTGGCCCAGGTTGGCCCGGTCTTGCAGCATCAGGTCGAAGCCGGTGGCGTTGCCGAGTTCCGATACCGCCGGCGGTGCGAAGGCGAAAACCTTGGCATCGCGGATGGTGGCAAAGAATGCCCCCGCCTTGGCGGCAACGCCGTTGACGCTCAGTGCCTCGCCAACGCGCTCGTCCCAGGACTTGAGCCGCACGAAAACCAGGCCCGAGTTTTGCCCGCTGCCTGCAAAGCTGAAGCCCGCAACGGTGAATAGCCCCTGGACAGCATCCTTTTGGTCTTCCAGGAAGTGGTGTTCCACCTGTTTCATCACTTCCAGCGTGCGCGATTGCGGAGCGCTGGGCGGCAGCTGGACCAGGCCAAACAAGGTGCCTTGGTCTTCGTCAGGCAAGAAGCCGACCGGTAGTTTGAGGAAGCCGAACACCACCAAGCCCACGATCACCGCATAGGCCACCATGTAGCGCCAGCCCTTGCTGATCATGTGCCGCACTACGCCTTGGTAGCGGCGGTTGCTGCGGTCAAAGTTGCGGTTGAACCAGCCAAAGAATCCGGTCGTTGCCAGCGCATGGCCTTTCTCTACCGGTTTGAGCAGCGTGGCACACAACGCCGGGGTCAGCACCATCGCGGTGAGCACCGAGAGTGTCATGGCCGACACGATGGTGATGGAGAACTGGCGGTAGATCACGCCGGTGGAGCCGCTGAAAAACGCCATGGGCACAAACACTGCGGCCAGCACCAGGGCGATGCCCACCAGCGCACCTGTAATTTGCCCCATGGATTTGCGCGTGGCCTCTTTAGGCGATAGGCCTTCCTCGGTCATCACCCGTTCCACGTTTTCCACCACCACGATGGCGTCATCGACCAGCAGCCCGATGGCCAGCACCATGGCGAACATGGTCAGTGTGTTGATGCTGTAGCCGAAGGCGGCCAGCACGCCAAAGGTGCCCAGCAGCACCACTGGTACGGCAATGGTGGGAATCAGCGTGGCACGAAAGTTCTGCAGGAACAGGTACATGACCAGGAACACCAGCGCCACCGCTTCCACCAGCGTGCGCACCACTTCTTCGATAGAGATACGCACAAAGGGCGTGGTGTCGTAGGGCTTCTGGACCTTCATGCCTTGGGGGAAGAACTTTTCCAGCTCCGTCAGCCGCGCGTCGATACCGCGCACCGTGTCCAGCGCATTTGCGCCGGTGGCCAGCTTCAGGGCCAGGCCTGCAGCGGGTTTGCCGTTGTAGCGGGCCGTGACGTTGTAGCTTTCACCACCCAACTCGATGCGTGCGACATCACGTAGCCGCACCTGGGAGCCATCCGACTGCGTGCGCAGCAAAATTTCGCCAAATTCATCGACGGTTTTGAGCCGGGTTTGGGCCGTGATGGTGGCGTTCAGCTGCTGGTCGCTTGTGGCCGGCAGGCCACCCAATTGGCCTGCGGATACCTGGGCGTTCTGCGCCTGGATGGCGGTCTTGACGTCCAGCGGCGTCAGGCTGAAGCTGTTCAGCTTGTTGGGGTCCAGCCAGACACGCATGGCGTATTGCGCGCCAAACAAGGTGGTGTCACCCACGCCTTCGACGCGGCTCAGCGGCTCTTGCACATTGGCACCCACGTAGTCGGACAGGTCGGCGCCGTCCATGCTGCCGTCTTCCGATGTAAAGGCCAGGATGTTCAGAAAGTTGCTGGCCGACTTGGTGACCTGCACGCCCTGCTGCTGCACTTCTTGCGGCAGCAACGGCGTAGCCAAGGCCAGCTTGTTCTGTACCTGCACCTGTGCGGTGTCGGGGTTGGTGCCGTTCTCAAACGTCAGCGTAATGGTGACCGAGCCAGAAGATTCGCTGGTCGAGGCCATGTAGCTGAGCCGGTCCAGGCCCTTCATCTTTTGCTCGATGACCTGGGTGACGGTGTCTTCCAATGTCTTGGCCGATGCACCGGGGTAGTTGGCGGTAATTGCGACAGCCGGTGGTGCGATGCTGGGGTACTGCGCGATGGGCAGGGTGTTGATCGACAAGATACCTGCCAGCATCACGATGATGGCGAGCACCCAGGCGAAGATGGGGCGGTCAATAAAAAAACGTGCCATGGTGGTCTCTGCTGCGCCTCTTAGTTCGAAGAGTTCGATGCCAACTTGGCAGTGGTGGATGCCGTAGCAGGTGCGCTTGCCGCCTGCTTGGCGACCCAGGGCACGCTCTTCACGGATACACCGGGTGTGACGTGCAACTGGCCGTCCACGACGAGCTGGTCGCCGGCCTTCAAGCCGCTGCGCACCAGCCACTGGTCGCCAATGGTGCGGTCGGTTTCCAGCACGCGGCGTTGCAGCTTGTTGTCGCCGCCCACCACGTAGGCAATGGGTTTGCCGGTGCTGTCACGCGACACAGCGGGCTGGGGCACCAGCACGCCTTGGTCCAAAGTGCCTTCTTCCAGCACCGCGCGCACGTACATGCCGGGCAGCAGCTCGGCGCGCGGGTTGGGGAACACGGCGCGCAGTGTGATGGAGCCGGTGTTCTGGTCCACCGTCACGTCGGAGAACTGCAGCTTGCCGTCCAGGGGGTAGCTGCTGCCGTCTTCCAGCACCAGCTTGACCTTGGCGGCGTTGGCGCCGCTTTTTTGCAGATCGCCACGGGCCATGGCTTGCTTCAGGCGCAGCAGGGAGGCGCTGGGCTGGGTCACGTCCACATAAATAGGGTCCAGTTGTTGCACCGTGGCCAGCGCGGTGGCTTGGCTGGCGGTCACCAGCGCGCCGGCGGTCACGCTGGAGCGGCCGATACGGCCAGAAATGGGGGAGTCCACCCGCGCATAGGCCAGGTTGATACGGCTGGTTTCCACATTCGCCTTGGCGGCGGCCACATCGGCCTCGCCCTGGGCCAGCGATGCGGCGGCGTCGTCGTAGTCCTGTTGGCTGACCGCCTTGATGGCCACCAGCTCCTTGTAGCGTTCGGCCTTGAGTCGGGTGGTCTGCAGATTGGCCTGGGCCTTGGCCAGGGCGGCCACATTGCTGTCGTAGCTGGCCTTGTAGGTCGCGGGGTCGATCTGGTAGAGCGCCTCGCCGGCCTTCACGTCGCTGCCTTCACGGAACTTGCGCTCCTTCACGATGCCGTTGACCTGGGGCCGTACTTCGGCGATCTGGTAGGGCACGGTACGTCCGGGCAGCTCGGTGGTCAGGGCCAGCTTTTGGGTTTGTACGGTGATGGTGCCGACTTCGGGCGTTGCCAGCGAGGGGGCGGGGCCGGCCATGGGCGGTTTTCCGCAGGCGCTGAGCAGCACGGTGCCGGCCAGGGCAACGGCGTGGGGAACATAGGTGAAGCGCATGGGGAAAACTCCTTGGAATTGCAGGTTTTAACAAAACGGAACTGTACCGTATCGTTTTAATCTTAGGTGGGTACAATGAAAATGTCAAAACATGTAAGTAAAGTCCCCGAAAAAGAATAGGGGCATATGGAGGCACATTCCCCATGCGAGTTCTGAGCCCTGCTAAACGCGAAGAAATACTGGCCCTGGCGTCCCAGGTGTTTGCCGAGGTGGGCTATGAGCGGGCCTCCATGGCCGAAATATCGGCTCGGGTGGGCGGCTCCAAGGCCACGCTGTACCGCTATTTCCCGTCCAAGAAAGACCTGTTCCTGGAGGTGGCGAGCAACTCCTCGCGCCAGCATTTCGGGGACTCCGTCTTGGCGCGTGCGCACAGTCGGGATGAGGTCGTGCAGCGCCTGTATGAGATCGGCCTGGTGGTGTTGCCGTTTTTGCTGTCGCCAGACACGATTGCCCGAGAACGCATGGTGATTGCCGAGTCGGGGCAGTCGGACATCGGGCTGCATTTTTTCGCCAATGGCCCCGCCAAGGGGCTGGATGTGATCTCCGAGTTTCTGCAGCACGCTGTAGATGATGGCTGGCTGCGTCCAATGGATACGCGTGTGGCGGCCGCCCATTTGCTGGCGCTATGGCCCTCAGAGATCGAGCCCCAGCGCCTGTTCGGCGTGCCCTTGGATAGCTCGCCTGCGTTCCTGCAGCAGGTGGTGGCGCGGGCCGTGGATGTGTTCATACGGGCCTACGCTATCTAAATATGCTTCTAATTTGATAGCTACTTGTGCAGGTATCTTCTGCGCTAGAGGCTCTTTTCTTATAAATCTCCGAAGGAACTGGCGCATGCCTGGTTCATCGGTGTGTCATCTGCCGTTCATGGGGGGCCAACCCGATGGTGCCGGGTGTTTCGAAATCGGCTTACCGTGGCCCTGGCCTCTCTGATTGCTGCGGGCTCCGCCAGCGCTCACACATGTCCGACGATCGATGCAAAAGAAGTGGCCAGCCAGTTCGACCGCTGGAACGTCTCATTGAAAACTTTGGACTCGGCCAAGGTGCATGCCCGCTACACCTATGTGTACCCATACACCAATGGGCAGTGGCTGATTGCCAACCACCATTCGTCTGCGATGCATGATAAGAAGGGCCGGCGGTTCTTGGCATAGGGCTCGCCGGCCGCCCGTCTGCCCCTGTGCCCGGCCTGTAACCAACACACGGCAAAATACGGGCATGACCAAGACCACCCCCGATATCCCCGACATCTTCGCCAACAACCGTGCCTGGGCCGAGCAAATGGAGCTTCAGCGTCCCGGTTTTTTCACTGGCCTGAAGGCCCAGCAAAAGCCTAAGTACATGTGGATCGGTTGCTCCGACAGCCGCGTACCGGCGAATGAAATCATGGGCCTGGCACCGGGCGAGGTGTTCGTGCACCGTAACGTGGCCAATGTGGTGGTGCATTCCGATTTGAACGCCTTGTCCACCGTGCAGTTCGCGGTGGATGTGATCAAGGTAGAGCACATCACCGTGGTGGGGCATTACGGTTGTTCCGGCGTGGCGGCTGCCTTGTCTGGCCTGCGCGTGGGTCTGGCCGACAACTGGCTGCGCCATATCCAGGACGTGCGGGACCGCCACCGCAGTCTGTTGGAAACCATTGCCGAACCCCACCGCCATGACGCGCTGGTGGAGCTCAACGCCATCGAGCAGGTGGTGAACGTGTGCCAGTCCACCGTCATGCTGGACGCCTGGGCTCGCGGCCAAAAGGTCGTGGTGCACGGCTGGGTGTACGGCATCCACGACGGCCTGCTGCAAAACCTGCAGATCAGCGTCGGCGGTGTGGACGAACTGGATACTGTTTACCGCGCTGCTGTTGAGAAGGTTTCCAGCGCAAAGCGCACGTAATACATGCGCTGACAGCTATTTAATCAATAGCAATCCATGTTTTCGCAAAGGCTGGACTCGCCGCTCGCACACCGTATCGCCAAGGCCATCATGGATGGCTTCAACCGGCATTACCGCCTGTTCCGTACCGAGTCGGCACGCGCCAAGCACCGGTTTGAAACGGCCGACTGGAGCGCCCAGCAGCGGGGCCAGCGCGAGCGCATCGAGTTCTACGATCTGCGTGTGCGCGAATGCAGCACCCGGCTGGAGCGCGAGTTCCAGGCGGGCGAGCAGGGCCAGGAAGTGTGGCCGCAGGTCAAGCTGCACTACATCAGCCTGCTGGTAGACCACCACCAGCCCGAGCTGGCCGAGACCTTCTTCAACTCGGTCACCACCAAGATACTGCACCGTAGCTACTTCCATAACGGCTTCATTTTTGTGCGCCCTGCGGTCAGCACCGAGTACATCGAGAACGACCCTGCGGAGAAGCGCCCCACCTGGCGCGCATACTACCCATCGCGCGACACCATGGGTGAGGTACTGCAGCGCATGGTGCAGGATTTTGAGTTGCGCCGCCCGTTCGACGACCTGGCGCGCGACTGCGGCCATGTGCTGCAGGCGCTGCTGCAACAACTGGGCGAGTTCACGCTGCGCGCCAACTTCCAGTTCCAGGTGCTGTCGGGCCTGTTCTTCCGCAACAAGGGCGCGTATGTGTGCGGCAAGGTGATCAACGGCTTCAACGCGCTGCCGTTTGCACTGCCCATTCTGTACAACGCCCAGGGCCAACTGGTGATAGATGCCGCGCTGTTTGGCGAAGATGACATGCTGCGCCTGTTCAGCTTTGCGCGCGCCTACTTCATGGTGGAGATGGAAATCCCCAGCGCCTATGTGCAGTTCTTGCGCAGCATGATGCCGCGCAAACCGCGCAATGAAATCTACAACGCGCTAGGCCTGGCCAAGCAGGGCAAGACCCTGTTCTACCGCGACCTGCTGCAGCACCAGCGCCACTCCAGCGACCAGTTCCGCATCGCGCCCGGCATCAAGGGCATGGTGATGCTGGTGTTCGATTTGCCCTCTTTCCCCTATGTGTTCAAGCTCATCAAGGACTACTTTCCCCCGCAGAAGGACACCAGCCGCGAGCAGATCCAGTCCAAGTACCAGTTGGTGAAACACCATGACCGCGTGGGCCGCATGGCCGACACGCTGGAATACAGCGGCGTGGCCTTTCCGCGCGACCGCTTCTCCGACGACCTGGTTGCAGAAATCGAAAAGTTCGCGCCCAGCCAGATGGAGATCCGCGACCGGGATGGCGACGGCCAGCTGGAGGTCATCCTAAAGCACGTCTACATCGAACGCCGCATGATCCCGCTGAACATCTATCTGCAGGAAGCGTTTGACCAGGGGCCGAACGACCCGCGTGCCCGTGCACAGATCGAGCGCGTAGTGATCGAGTACGGCAACGCCATCAAGGACCTGGTGGCCGCCAACATCTTCCCGGGCGACATGCTGTGGAAAAACTTTGGCGTGACCCGCCACGGCAAGGTGGTGTTCTACGACTACGACGAGATCGAATACCTGACCGACTGCAACTTCCGCAAAGTGCCCGAGCCGCGCAACGAAGAAGACGAGATGAGCGGCGAGGTCTGGTACAGCGTGGGTCCCAAGGATGTGTTCCCAGAGACCTTTGCGCCGTTTTTACTGGGTAACCCCGCCGTGCGCGAAGTCTTCATGAAGCACCACGCTGACCTGCTGGACGCCGGCTTCTGGCAAGCCCACAAGGAGCGCATCCAGGCTGGTCATGTGTTTGATGTGTTCCCGTACGAGCAGGACAAGCGGTTTGGAAGCTGAGGTGGCTAAAATGGCTAAAGCCAACTGAAGGAGCTGAGCCATGCAAGTTACCGCGACTGAAGCCAAGAACCGCTTCGGCTACGTCTGCGCGCAAGCCAAAACAGAGCCCGTTTTTGTGGAAAAAGACGGCCGCATTGACAGCGTGATCTTGTCGGCCCAGGACTTTGAGGCGCTGAAGGCTGCGAGCCAAAGCAAGACCCTGGCCCAGCGGCAAAAGTCTTTCAACCAAACCCATAAAGCCTGGATTGACGAACAGAACGCCCGTTTTGAAAAGCAAGGCCTGTGGTGTGACGACCTGCGGGTTTGGTAATGCAGTATGACGTGTACCCCAACCCCAGCCCGCGCATGCGGGATGTCTACCCCTATGTGGTGGATGTCCAAAGTGATTTGTTGAAAGCCTTGGCCACGCGCATGGTGGTTCCGTTGGCCATCACCAGCCTGCCGTCCAGCAGCTTGCCGCGCCGCCTGTGCCCGCTGCTGCAGGTCAAGGGCCAAACTTTGATGCTGGTGCCGTTTGAGGCAGCACCGTTGGACAAGCGGCATCTCAAGTCCAAAGTTGTTGCGGTGCGAGACCGTGCGGACGATATTGTTGCCGCGATGGATGCTGTCTTGAGCGGTATCTAGTACGCAGCTGTTCATGTGTTTGTCGTACACTCCGCGCTGCCCGGGGTGTGCAGTTAGCTGCGCTGAGATGGAAATCCAAACCCGCGAACTTGATCTGGTTCATACCAGCGTAAGAAGAGCTTGACGATGCTGTCCCTTTGCGGGGCGGTGTCGTCTCACCACCCATCATGGGTGTTCTCCTTGGGAGTTTGCGCGGTCTGGCTGCGCTTTCGGGCTCCCACTTCCAAAGGAGAACCCACCATGAACGCGCCCGATAAATTCGTCCAGCTGCTCAACTACGCCTGCGACCCCCTGCCTGCCTCCACCAAGCGCTACATCCAGGGCAGCCGCCCCGACCTGCGCGTGCCGGTACGCGAGATTCTGCAAAGCAACGGCGAAACCGTGGCGGTGTACGACACCTCCGGCCCCTATACCGACCCGCAAGCCCAAATCGACGTGCGCGCCGGCCTGCAAGCCCTACGCGCAGGCTGGATCGAGTCGCGTGGCGATTCTGAGGCCTATGCCGCCCGCATCCGCAAGGCGCTGGACGACGGCCGCCAAAGCGAAGAGCACGACGCCCTGCAACTGCTGCGCGCCCAGGCCGCCGGTCTGCAGCGCACGCCCCGCCGCGCCAAGGCGGGTGCCAACGTGTCGCAGATGCACTACGCACGCAAAGGCATCATCACCCCCGAGATGGAATTCGTCGCCCTGCGCGAGAACCAGAAGCTGGAATGGATGGAGCAGTACGCCGCGAATACCGAGCGCGACCAGCGCTTGGCCGGCAACAGCTTTGGCGCCAGCATCCCCAAGGTGGTGACACCCGAGTTCGTGCGCTCCGAAGTGGCCCGTGGCCGCGCCGTGATCCCGCTGAACATCAACCACCCCGAAGTCGAGCCCATGGCCATCGGCCGCAACTTCCTGGTGAAGATCAACGCCAATATTGGCAACAGCGCCGTCACCTCCAGCATTGAAGAAGAAGTTGAAAAACTCGTCTGGGCGATCCGCTGGGGCGCGGACACGGTGATGGACTTGTCCACCGGCAAGAACATCCACACCACGCGCGACTGGATCATCCGCAACTCGCCCGTGCCTATCGGCACCGTGCCGATCTACCAGGCGCTGGAAAAGGTGGGCGGCATCGCCGAAGACCTGACCTGGGAAATCTTCCGCGACACGCTGATCGAACAGGCTGAGCAGGGCGTGGACTACTTCACCGTGCATGCCGGTGTACGCCTGCCCTTCATCCACCTCACTGCCAACCGCATGACCGGCATCGTCTCGCGTGGCGGCTCCATCATGGCCAAGTGGTGCATCGCGCACCACAAAGAGAATTTCATCTACACCCACTTCGATGAAATGACCGAGATCCTGAAGGCTTACGACGTCAGCTATTCGCTGGGTGACGGCCTGCGCCCCGGCTCCGGTGCGGACGCGAATGACGAAGCCCAGTTCGCCGAGCTGCGCACCCTGGGCGAGCTGACGCAGAAGGCCTGGGAGCAAGATGTGCAGGTGATGATCGAAGGCCCCGGCCACGTGCCCATGCACATGGTGCAGGCCAATATGACCGAGCAGCTTAAGCACTGCCACGAAGCGCCGTTCTACACCCTGGGCCCACTGACCACCGACATCGCCCCTGGCTACGACCACATCACCAGCGGCATTGGCGCGGCCATGATCGGCTGGTTCGGCACCGCCATGCTGTGCTACGTGACTCCCAAGGAACATCTGGGCCTGCCTGACCGTGACGACGTGAAGACCGGCATCATCACCTACAAGATCGCCGCCCATGCCGCCGACGTGGCCAAGGGCCACCCCGGTGCCCGCTATCGCGACGACGCGCTGTCCAAGGCCCGCTTCGAGTTCCGCTGGATGGACCAGTTCAACCTGTCGCTGGACCCGGAAACCGCCAAGAAATTCCACGACGAAACCCTGCCCAAGGACTCGGCCAAGGTGGCGCATTTCTGCTCCATGTGCGGTCCGAAGTTCTGCTCGATGAAGATCACCCAGGAAGTGCGCGAATACGCCAAGAACCTGGGCGTCAGCGAGGAAGAGGCCGCGCTGCAAGGCATGCAGGACAAGTCCGAGGAGTTCAAGTCCGGCGGTGGCGAAATCTATGTGCCGGTGAACGGCGTGATCCCGATTGTGCAAGCGTAATGCTATAAATAAAATAGCTGCTAACGACCAATATATAAGCGCTAGCGGCTGTTTTTATTCGCAACTAGACGGCTGCCCCCTTAGCCCAGGCTGCCACCTCCGTTGACGTGCAGCACCTCGCCCGTCAGATAGGGATTGGTCAGCGCAAACAGGGCGGCATCGGCCAGGTCTGCAGGGCTGCCAATGCGGCGCGCGGGCAGGCTGCTGGCCAGGCTTGCAAAGAAGGCGCTGCGGCTGGCTTCGTCCATGAAGGCCCAGCCTTCGGTGTCCACCACGCCGGGCGAAATGGCGTTGACGCGCACAGGGGCCAGCTCTACCGCCAACGCCCGCACCAGGCCTTCCACGCCTGCGTTCAGAGCCGACACCATGGCCGTGCCAGGCGCAGGGCGGTCGGCGGCCAGACCAGAAAACAGCAGGATGGAGCCGCCCGGCTGTAACTGCGGCAGGCCAAACTGCACCAGGTGCACCGGCCCCCAGAACTTGCCTGCCAGCATGCGCTCAATCGCATCGCGCGGCATGCTGGCCAGGGGGCTGTAGGTCAGGTCGGCAGCGGTAGACACAAAGTAGTCAAACGCGCCCAGCGTCTGGAACCCAGCGGCTGCGGAGGCCGCATCGCCCAGGTCCATGGAAACGGTGGCCACACTACCGCCCAGGCGCTGGCGGGCATCGGCCAGCTTGGCCTGCGAGCGGCCCAGAATGGTGACGCGTGCGCCGCGCTCAAGTGCCAATGCGGCAACGGCAAAGCCGATGCCCGAGCTGCCACCGGCGATGGCAATGTGTTTGTGGGTGATGTCCATATTCATACTCCTGCTTGGTTAAATGCACCCCGTGCCGGATGGATAGACCGAACGGCAGGGGCTAGACGTGTGGCCAAAATAGCCGCGAAAAAAAGAGGCACCAGGCCCACCCACATGGGCATCTGGGGTGAATGCGTGCTGGCGATACCGCCTGCCACCGAGCCCACGGCAATGCCCAGGTTGAAGGCCGCGATGTTCATGCCCGAGGCCAGCTCCGGGCTGCCCACCGGGTTGTGCTGTGCGGCGACCAGCACGGTTTTTTGCAGCACCGGCACCGCCCCAAACGATGCCAGGCCCCAGACCACCATCACTACCGCCATGGCCAGGGCCGATGCCGCGCCCAGGGCTGCGCCCAGCAGCGCCAGCGCCAGTCCACCGACCACGCACAGCGCGGCGCTGCGGCTGCCCACCCGGTCTACAAATCGGCCTCCCAGGGTGTTGCCCACCGCCGCGCTGACCCCGTACAGGGCAAACATGCCGGTGATGCCCTGGGCTCCCAAATGGGTGCTCTGCGCCAGCAGTACCGCGATGTAGGTGAAGCCAGTGAACGAGCCCGCATAGGCAAGGGCGGTGGTGGCGACGGGCATTAATGTGGGCAGGTTAGACACCGTGGCCCAGACGCCGGGCCGACTTTGGCCCGCCGATGCGAGCAATCCGGTGCTGGCCGGAGCCCACCGCAGCAGTGCTATTGCGCTCACCGCAGACAGCAGTGCGATGGCGGCAAAAATGAACTGCCAGCGCACGGTGCCGCTGGCCAGCGTGCCCAGCGGCACACCCAGTACCAGTGCCAGCGTCAGCCCGCCAAACACGGTGGCAATGGCCTGGCCGCTGCGGGCAGGCCCGGCAGTGCTGGCGGCGGTGGATGCGGCCAGCGCCAGCACCACGCCGTGCATCAGCCCCGCCAGCAAGCGGCTGCCCAGCAGCAAGGGCAAGGAGTTGCTCAGGGCCGTGACCGCATTGCCCACGGCAAACAGCAGCATGCTGACCGCCAGCACCCGCCGCCGGGGCGCGGAGGCCAGCCAGGCGCTCAACACCGGTGCGCCGATGCTGACTCCGATGGCGTACACGCCCACCACCAAACCGACCGCGCCCAGACCCAGGCCGGTGCCCGCGGCCATGGCGGGCACCAGGCTGACCGCCACGAATTCGGCAAAGCCGAGGGCAAAAGTACAAGCGCTTAACGTGATAAGGGCTAGCAAAGCAGGCGACATACAGGCTCCAGGGGATAAGAGCTCGTATCGTATTTTCTTGCCTGTAAGTTGATAATCCATTGAATTAAAGAAACACTATTGCAGGATTGCAAATATGGGAAGCTTGAACGGCCTGCTGGAATTTGTGGCGGTGGTGGAGCGCGGCACCTTTACCGGGGCGGCGCGGCAGATGGGGGTGTCGGTGTCCCACATCAGCCGCCAGATCGCCGAGCTGGAGGGCCGTCTGGCCGCGCAGCTATTTGTGCGCACCACCCGGCAGATGCAGCTGACCGAACCCGGTCGGCGTTTGTTCGACACCAGCCAGCCGCTACTGCAAGAGCTGCTGCGGGCGCAAGATATCGTGCTGGACACACAGGACGTGGTGGAGGGCCGCCTGCGCATCAGCCTGGCGGGCAAGCTTGCCGAAGAGCAACTGGTTCCGCTGCTGACGCGGTTTTGCACCGAGCACCCGCTGGTGCAGCTAGAGCTGGACGTATCGGCCCGTAACGTGGACCTGTTGGCCGAGGGCTTTCACCTGGCGGTGCGCATGGGGCCGCTGGAGAGCAGCAGCTCCCTGGTCGCCACCCGCCTGCTGTCCGTGCCGCTGTGGGTGCTGGCCAGTCCGGCCCTGCTGCGCAGCCTGTCGCCCATCCGCACCCCGGCCGACCTGCCCCCCGAATGGTGTTTGCCCCTGTTGCAGCGGCCCTGGGACTTTGTGCAAGGCGCGCAGCGTGCCAGCGTACAACCCGCCGGGCGCTTTGCCAGCAACAGCGGGGCGGCGGCCACCCAGGCGGCGCTGGACGGGCTGGGCATTGTCAATGTCCCGGCCTACTATGCCCACGGCCTGGTGGCCGAGGGGCGGCTACAGCGCATCCTGCCCGACTGGGACGGCGTGGAGCACAGCGTGTTCTACCTGGTGCTCCCCGCCAGCCGACACCGCTCTACCCCAGTGCGGCGCGTGATGGCGTTTTTGCAGGCCAATGTGGTGGTGCCGCCTTGCTAAGGGGCCTGCCGACGAACAGCAGGGTTGCTATCAAATAAGAATAAAAATTTAATAGCTTCTTACGCTCATTGAATAAGCGCTATAGGCATATTTAGTACCTAAAAAATAGCCAAAAAAATAGGATTTCAGCATGAAATCCTTCCACCGCCCCCCGCTGCAAGGCCGAGGGGCGGCTGTTGGCCTACAGCATCTCCGCCAGTGCCTCCTTCACCCCTTCTTCCACCAGCGGCGAGCTGGTGCCGCCCAGGTGCAGGGCGGCATCATCCGGCACCGGGGTGGCGCAGTCTTTGTGGACCACGCCGTCTTTCATCACCAGCTGGATTTTGGCGGGGTCGGTCAGCAGGGCCAGGTTCTCCAGCGGGTTACCGTCGACCAGCACGATGTCGGCCAGGTAACCGGCTTTGAGCAGGCCCAGCTCGTCGGGGCGCTGCATGATCTGCCCGCCCAACTGCGTGGCGGCGCGCAGGGCCTCAGAAGGGGTCATGCCGATGTAGTCCACGAAGTACTGCAGGTCGTTGGCATTGGTGCCGTGCGGCATCCAGGCAAAGCCGTAGTCGCCACCGGGCAGGATGCGGATGCCGCGTTGGTGCATGGCGCGCAGCGAGGCCGATGCGATTTCCAGCTCGCGTTTGTAGCCCATTTGCGTGGCCACGGCCTCGGTGATGCCGAACTCGGCGGCATGGTAGGTGGTGCGGATCAGCCAGCCGATGCCGGGGGCCACAAAGTGCTTGTCCTTGGCGGCCTCCAGCATGTCCAGCGCTTCCTCGTCGGCAAAGCTGGCGTGGTAGACCATCTCGATGCCGTGGCGCACGCACTGCTTCACCGATTCGCTGGAGCGCGCATGCGCCGCCATGCGCTTGCCATAGCGTTTGGCTTCCTGCGCCAGCATGGCCACTTCTTCCTCGGCAAACGGCGACATCTCGGCGGGCAGCCCGGCGATGTATTCGCCCGACAGGTTGATCTTCAAATGGTCCACGCCGTACTTGATAAAGGTGCGCGCCGAGCGGCGAATTTCCTCTGGCCCGCTGCACACGCTGCCGAAGCTGAGTTCTTCAAACTTCATGTGCGGCAGCGTGTTGTCGCCCAGTGCGCCGATGGTGGTGATCTCCTGGCTGCCCGCCAGGTAGCGCGGGCCGGGGAACTCGCCCGCGTCGATGGCGTTGCGAAGCACCACGTCGAGCCGGGGCTTGGCGGCTGCGGCACCGATGGCCGAGGTCCAGCCCATGTCCAGGTAGCGCTTGGCCACCCGCACGCACCACAGCATGTGCTCCTCGGGCGGCATGAACTGGATGGCCGCCAGCGAGGGCTGGTCGTTCCACGAGAAATGCGTGTGTGCCTCGGTCATGCCGGGCATCAGAAAGCGGCCTCGGCCCTCGATGACGCGGGCGTCATCGGTGCTGACGCGTTCGGGCAGGCGGGTGACCTGCACGATGCGCTTGCCCTCCACGAGCACGTCGCCCAGGTAGGTGTCGGCGCCGCTGCCGTCGAAGATGCGGACATTGGTGAATGCGGTACGGGTCATGGTGGTCTCCTGTTTTTTCTGAATTAAAGGCTTGCGTAAAAAGTCTGTAGCGCCTGCATGCAGCGCGCCGCTTGCTCGAACGGGGTCCAGTGGCCACAGGCCTCGAACACCTGCGTTTGGCTGCCCGGAATGCGCGCGGCCATCAGCGCCACATGCGCCGCAGGGGCCACACCGTCCTGGTCGCCGGTGACCAGCAGCGTGGGCACGCGGATCTGCTCGATGGCGGCGGACTCTGCCCGGGCCAGGGCTTCGCAGCTCTGGGCGTAGCCTTCAGAGCTTTGGCGCATCACGATCTCGCGCACCAGGGCCAGCACGGCGGGCTGCTGGGCCTTGGTCTCTGCACCGGTGGCGCCCTTGGCGATGGCATCGGCAATCTCCTGCATGCCGGTCAAGCCGGTGCGGGCCAGCTGGGCGCGGGCGTGGATACCGGGGCGCCCGGCCTCGGGCGGGGCCACCAGCGGGCCGAACAGCGCCAGCGACAACACGCGGCCCGGGTGCTGCACCGCCAGGTGCTGCGCCACCACCGTGCCCAGCGAATGCGCGGCAATATGGGCTGCCGGAATCCCCAGCGCGTCCAGCAAGCCTATGAGCGCATCCACATAGCCCTGGATGGACAGGGTGCCCGGCGGCAGGGCCGAGCGGGCGCTGCCCGGCAGGTCGGGCCGCACCACGCTGAAGCCGCCCAGCGCGCCCAGCAGCGGGGTCCACACATTCGACGAGCCGCCCAGGCCGTGGATGCACAGCAGCGGTGGGCCGCTGCCTTCGATTTCAACGGCCATGCCGTGGAGTGTTTGGCTTGCCATACTGACCTCAGACGAAGCGGTTTTCGATGGCACCGATGCCATCGACTTCGATGCGCACCACGTCGCCCGCCGCCAGGTAGCGCGGCGGCTGCATGCCCATGCCCACGCCCGCCGGGGTGCCGGTGGCGATCACGTCGCCGGGGTAGAGCGTGATGCCGCGCGAGATGGTTTCGATCAGCGTGGGGATGTCGAAAATCATGTTCTGCGTGGGGCCGTCCTGGCGCAACTCGCCGTTGACCCAGCAGCGCACGCGGGTTTGGCGCCCGTCCAGCACGTCGGCGGTCACGATCCACGGGCCCATGGGGCAGAAGGTGTCGAACGACTTGCCCATGTCCCACTGCTGGTGGCGCACCTGCACGTCGCGGGCCGACACGTCGTTGACGATGGTGTAGCCAAACACATGCTCCATGGCGGTGGCGCGGGGGATGTTCTTGCCGCCCTTGCCGATCACCACGGCCAGCTCGGCTTCGTAGTCCACGGCCGTGGTCACTTCCACCGGCACGCGCACCGCGTCGTGCGGGCCCACCACGCATTCGGGCACCTTGGTGAAGACGATGGGCCACTCTTCGGTGTTGGCGCTGTTGTCCTTGAAGACCGACGCAGCCAGCTCCTTGGCGTGCGCGTGGTAGTTGCGGCCCACGCACCAGAGGTTGCGCCGGGGCAGGGGAATCGGCGCGTCCAGCGCCACGTCGGCCAGGGCGATGGGGCTGCCGGTAGTGGCCGGCATCTTGCCGCCAGCGGCCAGGATTTCGATGACGGCCAGGGCGCCTTTCAAGGCTTCTGCCGGTGTCAGGTTCAGAGCGGTGACGCTGCGGTCGTCGGCGGAGACAAGGCCGACATGGCGCTGGCCCTGCACGAGGTAGGTGGCGATTTTCATAGGTGTTTTTCCAGAGGAGAAGGGGTGGATCGGGTACGCCATGCCACTGTAGGCAGAGGCCGTCCAACCGGCTTATCGCGGTGTCTGGCGGCGTATCAAATCGTCTGATGGCGTGCTAAGTACATTCCCTAGCGGCGTGTTTTTGCGGTGGGGGCCAGACACACAATGGCGGCCGTAAACAAAGATAAGGAACCCCCGATGGCCGAGGCGTACGCACTCCACACAGGCGCATTTGGCACGGCCATCGTGCTGGAGCTGCGCGCGAACCTGGTGGCGCACGCGCACTCCGAAACGCAGATTGCTTTCTGGCTCGGCGGTGCCCGCGCCCGTGCCCAGGTGGGCGCCACGGTGGTGGACTACGGCGAGAACATCGCCCTGGGCGCCAACGCGTTTGAGTCGCACGACATGGAGCTGCTGGACGACAGCGGCCCCTGCCTGTTCCTGGCCTTCATGCTGTCCAAGCCCTGGCTGGACGCGCGCAGCCAGGCGCTGGGGCGCAACTTCCGCTTTCCTTCGCCGCGCATCCCCATCCATCCGGCGCTGCGCCAGGCCTGCTGGCGGGTGCTGGATTTGATACTGGCGCTGGACACCCCGCGTAATGCGGTGGACGAAGAGGTGGGGCAATTGCTGGAGGCCGCCATCCAGGCCTCGACCGAGCAGATCGACCTGCCAGCGGCTCCGGCCGTCGGCCAGACACTGGACCACCGGCTGCGCAAAGCCATTGGCCACATGCGCGAGCGCGTGTCCGAGAAGACCACGGTGGACGATATCGCCGCCAAGGTGGGCCTGTCGCGGGCGCACTTCTTCGCGCTGTTCCGTGACCAACTCAATGCCACGCCCCAGGTGTTCTGGAGTGCGGTGCGGGTCGAGGAGGCGATGCGCCGCGTCAGCGAAGGCCTGCCACTGACCGATGTGGCGCTGGACTTGGGCTTCTCAGCCCCGGGCAACTTCTCGCGCTTCTTCAAGGAGCACACCGGCGTGTCGCCGTCGATCTTTAGGCGTGCGGTGCGCGCGCCTTTGCCCAACACTGTGACGGGTGTGCCGCATTAGATATCGGCATCAAATCAGCCTTTAGCGCAAATTCCACCTGCGCTGGAAGCTATGAAAATCATAGTATTCCATGCTGACGGAGACAGGCGTACAGTGGCCCCAAAGGAGCGCCACCATGACCCTCACCGCAATGGACCCCATCGTCATTCTTGGCGCGGCGCGCACGCCCATGGGTGCATTCCAGGGCAGCCTGGCGCCGCTGGCGGCGCATGACCTGGGCGGGGCCGCCATCCAGGCGGCAGTGGCACGGGCTGGCGTGGACCCGGCGCGTGTGGACCAGGTGGTGTTTGGCAACTGCCTGATGGCCGGGCAGGGCCAGGCGCCGGCGCGGCAGGCGGGCTTCAAGGGAGGGCTGCCGCAGAGCGCGGGGGCGGTCACCTTGTCCAAGATGTGTGGCTCCGGCCTGTTCGCGGCCATGCTGGCGCACGACATGCTGCGTGCGCGCAGCGTGGACCTGGTGGTGGCCGGTGGCATGGAAAGCATGAGCAACGCGCCGCATCTGCTGCCCCAGGGGCGCAGCGGCATCCGCATAGGCCACGGCCGGGTGTTGGACCACATGCTTCTCGACGGGCTGGAGGATGCCTACGAACCGGGTCGCTCCATGGGCAGCTTTGGCGAGGACTGCGCGGCCCACTACGGCTTCAGCCGCGCGGCGCAGGACGCGTTTGCCACCACTAGCGTGCAGCGCGCCCAGGCCGCGATTGCGTCCGGTGCGTTTGCGGACGATATCACGCCGGTGGCCGTGCGTGGTGTGGAGGTCCAGGTGGACGAGGCGCCAGGCCGCATCCGCCTGGACAAGATTCCCACGCTGAAGCCCGCGTTCAAGGTCGACGGCAGCATCACCGCCGCCAGCAGCAGCTCCATCAGCGACGGCGCCGCCGCCCTGGTGTTGGCCCGTGCATCCACTGCCGCGCAGTGGCCAGGTCAGCCGCTGGCGCGTATCGTCGGCCACGCCAGCCATGCACAAGCGCCAGCCTGGTTCAGCACGGCCCCGGTGGGGGCGGTGCAAAAGCTGCTGGACAAGATCGGCTGGCGCGTGGCGGATGTGGACCTGTGGGAGGTGAACGAGGCCTTTGCCGTTGTGCCCATGGCGTTGATGGCCGAACTGGGCATGGAGCACAGCCGCGTCAACCTGCACGGCGGCGCCTGCGCGCTGGGCCACCCGATTGGCGCCAGCGGCGCGCGCATTCTGGTCACGCTGCTGTACGCGCTGCGCCAGCATGGCCTGTGCCGAGGTGTTGCCACCCTGTGCATAGGCGGAGGCGAGGCGGTGGCCATGGCGGTTGAGTTGCTGTGAATGCAGGAGCTGCTGTAGCCCGCTATTAAATTTTGATGAAATATGGCTCTGGCGCAGGTAATACCTGCGCAAGTAGCTATGATTAATGTAGTAATTCAGGCTAGGCCGGGGTGGGTTTGCGTACCGTCCACAGCGCCCCCGCCATCAGGGCGACGCCCATGGTTTGCACGGAATCCAGGGTCCGGCCGTAGACGCACCAGTCCACCAGAATGGCGGTCAGGGGGTAGACGAACTGCAGCACCGCGATGTTCCCCAGGGCCAGCCGGGCCATACCGGTAAAAAGAACCACATAGGCCAGCCCGGTGTGCAGCACGCCCAGGCCGGCAAGCCATGCCCAGGCCGCAGGCTGAGCGGGCCAGCCGAATACGCCGGGGGCCCAGGCCAATACGGCAACGCCGACCACGCACTGCCAGCAGGCCAGCGCGTAGGGGGTGATCACGGTCTCCGTCTTGGCCAGGATCGTCACGGCGGCGTAGCTCAACGAGCCGCCCAGGCACAGCAGCAAGCCCAGCAAGTAGTCGCTGGCCGATGCATCCGCCCGCGACATGCCGACCCAGCCGCTGCTTAGCACCAGGCCGCCCAAGGCCACCAGGGTGGCCAGCCACTGCAGGGCAGACACGCGTTCGCGCAGAAACAGCGCGCCGAACAAGATGACCCAGATCGGCTGGATGTGGAACACGATGGTCGCCACCGCGATGGAGATGCGCGGAATCGCCGCGAAAAACAGGGCCCAGTTCAGAACCATCAGGCAGCCCGTGGCGCAGGCCACCCGCCAGCTTCTGCCGTGCAGCCGCAGCTCTGCCGTTCGCCCGCTGGCCAGACCCCACGCCAGCAGGGCCAGGGCCCCGAATGCGCAGCGGAACCACACCGTCACCAGTGCATGCTGTCCTGCCTCTTCGACAAATACGCCTACCGTGCCGAGCAGCATGCCGCCAAGGACCAGCAGCCACTGGCCTGAGCGTTCTTGCTGCGTCTTCGGACCCGCCTGCGAGGAAGGGAGTGTGTGGCTTGTGTTGTGCATGGCGGTGATCCTCCATGGTTTGGGAAATCGCGTAAAGCGCATAGTTCAAACGGCTACTATTCGTTTTTCGAAAGACTGCTGACATGAAATACCCCGACTTTCAGATTGACTGGCTGCGTGCCCTGGTGGCGGTGGTGGATGCGGGTTCGCTGTCGGCAGCAGCTCCCTTGCTGCACCGCTCGCAGTCGGCCGTCAGCATGCAGCTCAAGAAGCTGGAGGCCGCGCTGGGCCAAAGCGTGTTGCTGCGCGGCCCACGGCACCTGGAGCTCACCCCTGCGGGCACCGAGCTGCTGGCCTACGCGCGGCGCATGCTCGATCTGCAGTCGCAAGCCCACGACGCCTTGTTCGGGCCGCAGCTGGCAGGGCGGGTGCGGCTGGGCGTGCCGGATGACTACGCCTCCCGCTACCTGACGCCGTTGCTGAGCAGTTTTGCGCAGCGCTACAAGGGCGTGGAGATCGAGCTGACCTGCGAGCAGTCCACCGCCCTCATACCCAAGATAAGCCGGGGCGAGCTGGACCTGGCCCTGGTGTCGCGCGACAAGCCCAGCCGTGGGCATGTGCTGTTCCAGGAGCCGCTGGTCTGGGTCGGCGCGCCGCAGTACGAGGCCTGGCGCAGAGCGCCCCTGCCCATCGCCGTGTACGAAGAGGGCAGCATGGCCAGAATGGCCGCGCTCTCAAGCCTGGCGGCCCAGCGGCGCGCCTACCGGGTCGTGTACCACAGCTCCAGTTTGGCCGGCCAGCTGGCGGCGGTGGAAAGCGGCCTGGCGGTGGCCGTGTTCACCCGCTGCAGCGTTCCGCCGCATCTGCAAATCCTGCAGAACCTGCCGGCAGAATTCCAACTGCCCGCGCTGCGTGCCATGGATGTGGCAGCGCTGCGCAGCAAGGTGTCTCTGCGCTCGGCGGCAGTCGATGCGATGTATGAGCAGATGCTCAGCACGCTGGCCGGCACAGGTGGCCGGGTCGCATAGCAAGTCCGCAAGAATTGTCCGCCGCGCAGCACTACATTGCTCACCTAATCAAGGCAAGGAGCCCCGTATGCACACCGTTCACCAGGACCAGGCCATCCACGTATTCGGCATCGAGCTGCGCACCAGCAATGCCGAGGCCTTCGATACCATTCCGCCGCATTGGCAGCGCTTTGCCGACAGCCAGGTGCTGGCGCGCATTCCGGGCAAGCTGTCGGACGAGGTGTATGCGGTCTACACCCACTTCCAGAATGCCGGGCGCGACAACCAGGGCAGCTATTCGCTGGTGATCGGCGCGGCGGTGGCGCCGGATACGCCTCTGCCCCAGGGCCTTGTTCGTGCGGTGATTCCGGCGTCCCAACGCGCCGTGTTCCCGGTGGCACAGGGGCGTTTTGACCTGGTGGGGGCCAAGTGGCAAGAAATCTGGGAACACACCGAGCTGCCCAAGACTTTCATCGCCGAATACGAGCGCTACAGCGCGAACGGCGACATCGACATCCTGGTCGGTATCGCCCCCGAGCCCGTGCCCGCATGAACCGCCCGTACGGCTGGACCGACTACCAGGAGCGGCTGGGCCGGGTCATGGCCTATATCCACGACCATCTGGCCGACCCGCTGGACCTGCAGACCCTGGCCGAGGTCGCCCACCTGTCGCCCTTCCACTGGCACCGGGTGTACCAAGCGCTGCAAGGTGAGAGCGTTGCCGACACGGTGCGGCGGCTGCGCCTGCACCGCGCTACGGGCTATCTGGCCAACACGGCGCTGGCGGTGGCGCAGATTGCGCCCAAGTGTGGTTACCCGAATACGCAGTCCTTCACCCGCGCCTTTCGCAGCGCCTACGGCTTGGGCCCGGCGCAGTACCGTGCCCAGGGCGGCCACACCCTGTTCCAGGGCCCGCAGGCCCAGCCTGAGGCTGCGGGCTACCGTGTGGAAGTACGTGCCGTGGCGCGCGTCACGCTGGCGGGCGTCGTGCACAAGGGCTCGTACATGTTGGTCGGCAAGGCTTTCCAAACTGCCTATACCCGCATGGCTGCGCAAGGCCTTGTGCGGCCCGATACGCGCTGGCTGGCGGTGTACGAGGATGATCCTTTCGCTGTGCCGGAAGCGCAGCTGCACTCCCGTGCCGGCTTGTCACTGCCGCCTGGCGCTAGCGTGCCAGCGCCGCTGCAAATCTTTGAGTTGGGCGGCTGCACATGCGCCGTGCTGCGCCACCGCGGCCCCTACGCCACCATGCGCGCCGCCTACCATTGGCTCTACGGCCGCTGGCTGGTCGAGTCTGGTCACCGCACCGCCGATGCGCCAGTGTTCGAGGAGTACCTGAACAACCCGCGCGACACCGCGCCGGCCGACCTGCTGACAGACATCTTTCTGCCGCTGGCTCCCTGAATTTATAAAAAATACGGCTCTAGCACAGATAAAAACTGCGCTAGTAGCTATCAAAGCAATAGCAAACGTCAAGCTTCACGGGTCTCCAGGCAGCGGGGAAAGCGCCTTTCTTTGTCGCAGCGCAAAGAAAGACTTGCAGTGTGCGCCCATGCTCAGTGCTGTTCGTTATGAACTTCGCTCTGAGGGCTCCAGCATGGTTTTACGCAGACAGGTGGTTCTGGCTACAGCGGCTACCGCGACGACCTTGGGCGCGTGCTCTGGGTCTGACAGGGCGCAGCAGATCGCGCGTAGCCAACGGCAGCCTGGTGTTGCCAGCAGCCTGGAGGCAGCCGCCCGCTTGCATGAACTGGTGCGTTACGCCACCTTGGCGCCCTCTAGCCACAACACCCAGTGCTGGCAATTCCATTTGCAAGACACATCCATACAGATCACGCCGGACCTGTCGCGGCGCTGCCCCGCCGTGGACCCGGACGACCACCATCTCTTCGTCTCGCTGGGCTGTGCCACCGAAAACCTGGTGCAAGCCGCACGGGCCCTGGGCCTGCATGCCGAAGCCGAATTCGCGGTGCAGGGAGCGGGGGCCATTGCCGTTCAGCTGGATGCCCGCAAGCCCATCGCCTCGCCTTTGTTCCAGGCAATCTCTGAACGCCAATGCACGCGGGGTGATTACGACGGCCAGGCTCTGGCAACGGACGAGCTGCGCCTGCTGGAACAGGCGGGCACCGGCAACGGCGTGCATGTGCGGCTATTGAGTGGGCGTCCGGCAATCGACACGGTGGTCGACTACGTGCAGGCCGGCAACACCGCACAAATGCAAGACCCGGCGTTCGTGGCGGAGCTGAAGGATTGGATCCGTTTTAGCTCGGACGAAGCCATCCGCACAGGGGACGGCCTGTCTGCCGCCCTATCGGGCAACCCCAGCATGCCGCGCTGGTTGGGCCGCCCGATGATGGACCTGTTCTTTACGCCGAAGTCGGAGAACGAGCGCTACACACGGCAAATACGCAATGCGGCCGGCATCGCCATCTTTGTGTCCGAGGGCAACGACAAGCCCCATTGGGTCGAAGCGGGGCGTTGCTACGAGCGCTTTGCCTTGCAGGCTACCGCGCTCGGCATCCGTAATGCGCTGCTGAACCAGCCTGTCGAGGTGGCGGCCATCCGGCAGCAGTTCGCAGCCTGGCTCGGACTCAGTCCAAACGGGCCTCGGCCCGATCTCGTGGTGCGCTTCGGGCGGGGCCCCACCATGCCGATGTCTTTGCGGCGTCCTGTCGAATCGGTTCTCCTATAGCCGCCGTTGGTGCTCCAGCGCAAAGCCCCATAATCGAGCGCCTGCCGCACGCCTCCGCGTCGGCCTACCCCAAAGGCAATCTGTGAAGAAAACGTTCCAACTGAACATCGAAGGCAAGCACCCTGACCGCGTGCTCGAAGCCACCAAACACGAAATCCGCAAATACATGCAGCGCCAGTTGCGCGTGGCCCTGCCTGTAGGCGTGGACTACTGGGACTGGGATTGCAAGTTCGGTGACAGCAAAGATGCGGCCGAAGTCGCGCACTACGCCGCCATCACCAAGCTGATCGACGCCCTGGTCGCGCGCGGTGGCACCTCGTTCTACCTTGAGTTGGTGGCCAAACCCGGTGTGCGCACTGCCAAAGCCCCGCGCCAGGACGACAGCGACGACGCAGAAGACTGAAGCCCGCTGCGCTGGAGCTGAACATGCTGAACTACCTGGATTTCGATTACAGCGAAGACGAGCAAGGCTACGGCAGCTTTGAGGCCATGGCCTCCACCCAGCCGGCGCAGGTGGCTGCTGTGCGCCAGGAGATGGCGCAGGTGCTGGACTGGGCTTTTGCGGCCTTCCCCGGCTTGCGCGCCCCGCTGGACGAGGGCGGCGAGTGGGATTTTCATGTGCAGGGCCAGCAGGAGTGGGCCGCGTCCGAAGCGCTGGGCTACGACGAGCAGACCCGCCAGTTCAGCGCCCGGCTGGCGCCTGCCGGGCCACCGCGTTGCACGGTGACCCTGTCGCTGACCGGCAGCGCGCAGTTTTGCGATGCCTTTCGGCAGCGCTTTTTACCCGATTGATCAGGCCGCCACGCTTCCCAAACGGCCCAGGCGCTTGCAGATCTCCAGCGTGGCCGTGCTCTGGTTCATGGTGTAGAAGTGCAGGCTGGGGGCGCCACCGGCCACCAACTTGTCGCACAGCTCGGTCACCACATCCAGGCCGAAAGACTTGATGCTGGCAGTATCGTCGCCAAAACCCTGCAGGCGCAGGCGTATCCAGCGCGGGATTTCGGCACCGCAGGCGTCGCTGAAACGCATCAATTGGTTGGAGCTGGAAATCGGCATGATGCCGGGCACCACAGGAACCGTCACGCCCAGCTTGCGCGCGTCTTCCACCAGGCGGAAGTAGGCGTCGGCGTTGTAGAAATACTGCGTCATGGCCGAGTTGGCTCCCGCATGCACTTTTATGGCGAAGGCGTTCAGGTCGGCGTCGGCCGACTTGGCTTGCGGATGGATTTCGGGGTAGCAGGCCACCTCGATCTGGAAGGCGTCGCCGGTCTCGGCGCGGATGAAGGCCACCAGGTCGCTGGCGTACTGGAACTCACCGCCCGCACCATAGCCGCTGGGCAGGTCGCCGCGCAAAGCCACCAGACGTTTTACGCCCATGGCCTGCAGCGTGGCCAACTGGGCCCGCACGGTGGCCTTGGTCGCGCCCACGCAAGAGAAATGGCTGGCCGCCGGCACGCCTTCGGCCAGGATCTCGGCCACGGTGGCAAACGTGCCCTCCTGGGTCGAGCCGCCAGCGCCGAAGGTGACCGAGCAGAACTCGGGCTTCAAGGCGTATAGCGCCTGGCGCACGGTGCGCAGCTTGGCCGAGCCTTCGTCCGTCTTGGGTGGGAAGAATTCGAGACTGATAGGGAAATTGGATGCGAGGCTCATGGGGCTCTCTTTGCAAAAATGAAGAATTCGCGGTTGCCATCGCCACCGGCGACAGCACTGTCAAACCAGTCCAGCACGTCCAGGTCGAGTTCGGCGCAGCATTCGCGCAGGCGCGCTTCCACCACGGCGTACATGGACTCGTCGCGCACGATGCCGCCCTTGCCGACCTGGCCAGGCTGCAGCTCGAACTGCGGCTTGACCAGCATCAGCAAATGGCTGTCGGGCTGGAGCAGCGGCACGAGGGCTGGCAGTATCAGCGTCAGCGAAATAAAGGACACGTCGCCCGTGACAAGGTCGAACTCGGGTTCGGTATCCAGCCCGTCCAGGCCGGCTTTGCGCTTGTGCCGCACTGGTGCCGCATCGGCGGCGGGTTCGGCGTCCAGAGGCCGCGCGTTCACTTTGCCAGTTGCCTGGGCAATATGCGCTTCGACCTCGGCATCGTCGGCGTCATCGCTATCGTCGTAGTCGGTGACTTCGCCACCACCACGCATCCAGCTGTACGGCGCCTCGGGCTCCGGGTCGTCCACCGCCGGTGGTTCCCAGTGCTCGGACAAGACCATTTCGCAGGCTTCCTGCAGCGACTCGGGCGTGAGTGAACGGGCGTTCAAGCCCTCTACGCACAGCACCCGCGTATCGACGCGCAGCTTGGGATGCAGCTGGCCATGGCCTACGTCCACGCCAGTCACCTGAAGCGCGCCGGCTTGCAGCAGGCAGTCGGTAAACCCGCCGGTGGATTGGCCCACGTCGAGCACTTTCAGGCCGTTGGCGTCCAGGCCGACATGTTTCAGCGCGGCTTCAAGCTTGAGCCCGCCGCGCGAGACATAGCGTGCCTCGGCCGCGTCCAGCAGTTCCAGCTGGGCGTCTTCCGGGATGTCGTCCTTGTTCTTGGCGACATCTCGCCATTTGATGCCGTCGAACCAGCGCATGCCTCCGGCGATCAGGCGCACGGCCTGCGAGCGGGATGCGGCCATGCCGCGTTCTACGAGTAATTGGTCAGCGCGCATGGGGCTCCGGATATGAGGGGGAAATGCGGACGCAGAGCGCCCGCAAAGCCCGTTCGTCCTGAGCTGGTCGAAGGGCCTTGTACAACAGGGCGGCTTCGACAGGCTCAGCCCGAACGGCTGCAGTTTGCTTAGTAGCGGTAGGTTTCGGCTTTGTAGGGGCCGTTCTTGCTAACGCCGATGTAGGCAGCTTGCTCGTCGGTCAGCTCGGTCAACATCGCGCCGACCTTCTTCAGGTGCAGGCGGGCGACCTTCTCGTCCAGGTGCTTGGGCAGCACGTAGACCTTGCCATTTTCGTACGCGTCCTTCTTGGTGAACAGCTCGATCTGGGCGATGGTCTGGTTGGCGAAGCTGGCCGACATCACGAAGCTGGGGTGGCCTGTGCCGCAGCCCAGGTTCACCAGGCGGCCCTTGGCCAGCAGGATGATCTTCTTGCCGTCTGGGAACGTGATGTGGTCCACCTGGGGCTTGATTTCTTCCCACTCGTATTGCTCGATCGCCGCAACTTCAATTTCGTTGTCGAAGTGGCCAATGTTGCAGACGATGGCCTGGTCCTTCATCTTCAGCATGTGGGCGTGGGTGATGACGCTCTTGTTGCCGGTGGTGGTGACGAAGATGTCTGCGTGTTCGCAGGCATAGTCCATGGTGACCACGCGATAGCCTTCCATCGCGGCTTGCAGTGCGTTGATCGGGTCGATCTCGGTCACCCAGACTTGGGCCGACAGTGCGCGCAGTGCCTGGGCCGAGCCCTTGCCCACGTCGCCGTAGCCGGCGACCACTGCCACCTTGCCGGCAATCATCACGTCGGTGGCGCGCTTGATGCCGTCCACCAGGGATTCGCGGCAGCCATACAGGTTGTCGAACTTGCTCTTGGTCACCGAGTCATTCACGTTGATGGCGCGGAACAGCAGCGTGCCCTTGGCGCTCATCTCATTCAGGCGGTGCACGCCGGTAGTGGTTTCTTCGGTCACGCCGATGATCTCAGCCGACTTGCGGGTGTACCAGGTGGGGTCCACAGCCAGCTTGGCCTTGATGGCTGCGAACAGCAGGGTTTCTTCTTCGCTAGTAGGGTTGGCTACCACGCTGATGTCCTTCTCGGCGCGTTGGCCCAGGTGCATCAGCAGCGTGGCGTCACCGCCGTCGTCCAGAATCATGTTCGGGCCTTCGCCGGGCGTGCCCTTGGCGCCGAAGTCAAAGATGCTGTGGGTGTAATCCCAGTAGTCTTTCAGCGTCTCGCCCTTGATGGCGAACACCGGCGTGCCGGCAGCGGCAATCGCAGCGGCGGCATGGTCTTGGGTCGAGAAGATGTTGCACGACGCCCAACGCACGGTGGCGCCCAGGGCTTGCAGGGTTTCGATCAGCACGGCGGTCTGGATCGTCATGTGCAAGGAACCGGTGATGCGAGCGCCCTTCAAAGGTTGCGCGGCTGCGAATTCTTCGCGGATGGCCATCAGGCCGGGCATTTCGGTTTCAGCAATGCGGATTTCGCGCTGGCCCCAGGCGGCCAGGCTCAGGTCGGCAATGGCTTGGTCGGCGGTCAAAATGGGTTTGAGAACTGCGTTCATGGTGGGCTCCAAAACAGGTTGGTACATGTTGGTAGGGCCACTGCGCAGACGGTGAACCGGGACTCACCCGAATTTCAGCCTAGCAGGCAGTGGGTGAGCGCGGTTATCACTAAATGGATGGATTCCGAGCCTCACACCGGGGCCTGGGGTGACCAGGCCGGGGGTTGCAGCGCTCCTCGGAATCCTGCCATTATAAGGAGAAGCCGCTGCGCCGCACATGAAAGGCGTGTAACACCAGACCCGTAGGTCTTTATTTCTTCCGCTTGCTGGCGCGTGCCGACCGTGCCTGCGGAGCGCTGAGGCGCTGGCTTTCCTGGTCCAGCCACAGCAGGGTTTCCGCATGCGACAAAAATCTGCGCAGGTACTCGGGAGACAGCTCGCGCATCGTGGCCAGGGAGCGCAGCACTAGCATGTGGGAATTCAGCGGCCCGGCGTTTTCCGGGCCCCGCTTGAGCGACTGTTCCACTTGGTCCACAACTGCAAATTTGGACCAGACTTCCCGGAAGCCTTGCACACTCTTCAGCTCGGGCCGGCCACCCCAGCCAGCGGGAGCAGAGTTGTCTTCTGCGGCGGGCTGGGTCGCTGTGCGGATGTAGGCGTTCAGTGCAGCCAGCGCAGAGGTGGGCGGGGGAGGGGATTCGGAATGACTTGCCCGGGGCCTACGTTCGCCACGTTCGGCATAGGCCGTCAGCGCGGCTTGCAGCTTGCCATGCACGATGTGCCGTACGGGTTCGGGCGCAGCCTCCAAACGCTGTTGCAGAGCTTCCAGGTAGCGAAAGCGCACGGGGTCCCAATGCTGCGCGCCTGCGTTGCGCAAGGACGCCAACGCCGTCGCCGCATCGAAAGCCTCTGGCGGCATCATGGTGCCGGCGGCTTCTCGGCGGTTGAGCGGGGCACGGGTGCCATTTCCACCCGGCGGTTTTGTGCACGGCCTTTGTCGTCGTCGTTTGACGCCACGGGCTGTTCGGCACCAAACGCGGCCGCAAACACCCGCGACGAGGGCATGCCGGATTCGATCAGTGCGCGCGACACCGTGAGCGCGCGCTGGGCCGACAGCTCCAGGTTGTCGGTGAAATGCTGGTTGCGGTCGATGATGGGCTGGTTGTCGGTAAATCCGCTGACCATCAGCATGTCGTCCCGTGCGCCCAGGTAGACCTGCAGCGGTGGCACCAGGCTTTTCAGCAATTGCCGCCCTTCGGGGCGCAACTGGTCGGAGTTCACCGGGAACAGCACGCTGCCGCTGATGCCGATACGGCCGTTGTTCAAGGTCACGCGGCCTGTGGCCAAGGGCACGGCCAGGGCCTTTTCCAAGGCCATGCGGCGCTGCTCTTCGCTCTGGCGTTTGGCCACTTCCGCCTGCAGATTGGTGACCAGGTCCATCTGCACCACCAGCACACCAACCAGCACCAGCACAAAGGCGCCCAGCAAGCCCGACATCAGGTCGCCAAACACCGCCCAAACGGGCGCGGTCTGCTCTACGCCATCATCCCAGTCGTCCGCGCCGGTCATCCCGCAACCCCTTCCGCGCTGCGCAGGCGGCGCATGTCTTCCACCACCGTTTGCTGCGCGGCGATGCTGAGGTCAATCACCTCGCGGGCCTGGGCCACGTAGTAGGCCAGTTGTTCATCGCTACGAGCAGCCGACTGCTGGATGGCGCCTTCCACGCGCTGCAGGCTGTCCGCCAGTTTTTCGTTCGACGCGCTGAAGAGTTGTACTCCGTGGCCAAAGGCTTCGCCCAGGCTGGCCAACTCCACAGCACTGCCAGTGACCTGCGCCGCCACCTGCGCGGTCTGGTGGGTGTGCACCTCTACCGCGTGGGCAAACTGGCCGCCCGCAGCGTCCAGCACGCGGGCAGCAGATGCCACCAGCGACTCGATGGCGGTGCGCTGGTCGCCCGCTGCCTGGTCCAGCGTCTGTAGCAGTGTGTCGAGTTGCGTCACCAGCTGGGTGCGTTCTGCAAAAGCCTGGTTGTCGCGCTCGCTGAACCCGGCCATTTGCTGGCGCAGCTGGGCAATCACTTCCGCTGCGGCTTGGGGCGCCTCGGCCGCCGTGGCCATCAGTCGGGCCATGGGCTCTTCCAGGGCCGTGCCCAAGGTGGCCAAATGGGTTACCACGGCGGTCTGCAATTCCGCCAGTCGGTCCACTGCGGCCTGGCCACGGGTGGATTCTTCGGCACGCAGGGTTGCCAGCTCGGTGCGCCAAAGGCTGGCCAATTGGTCCAGGCGCTCGCCCTGCTGCTGCGTCCAGCGGACTTCTGCTTCGGTATGGCTGGCCAGCAGGGTTTCAGAACGGCCCACCAGATTTGCCACCTGTGCCAGGGTTGTTTCGGCGCGTTCGCTGGTGTGTACCACCATGTCGCCAGCGGTCTTCTCCAGCGTTTGGCAGACCGCCTGTTGTTGGGCCAGGGCCTGCTCGCCCATGGCGCGCCATTCGCCCTGCAGCGTGTGGGTGGTGGACTGCAATGCCTGCGTCCAGCTTTGTAGGTGCAGCTGGTCGGCCGTAGCTTGGTCCTCGCGGGACTGGGTTACGGCAGCTTGCACCGCAGCCAGCAGCGTGCTGGAACGTTGTTCGAAAGTGTCGGCAAAGCCTTGCAGCGCGGTGCGCGAGAGACTGGCCATTTGCGCCAGGCGCTCGCTCTGGTCCTGTGTCCAGCGGGCCTCTGCGGCGGTATGCGCGGCCAACAAGGCTTCAGATCGCGCTACCAAATCAGCCACCTGTGTCAGGGTGGTTTCGGCGCGCTGGCTGGTGTGCTCGACCATCGCGCCAGCGGTCTTCTCCAGCGTTTGGCACACCGCTTGTTGCTGGGCCAGGGCCTGTTCGCCCATGGCGCGCCATTCGCTCTGCAGCGTCTGGGTGGTGGACTGCAATGCCTGCGTCCAGCCTTGCAGGTGCAACTGGTCTGCGGCCGCTTGTGCGTCCCGGGACTGGGCTGCAGCCGCTTGAACCGAAGCCAGCAACGAGCTGGAGCGCTGCTCAAACGTATCGGCAAAGCCTTGTAGCGCCGCGTCAAATCGGGCCGCCTGGGCCTCGCTGCTGCGCACGTGGTTTTGTTGCGCGGCGGCCCAGCCATCGGCAGTGCGCGCGGCGGCTGCGTCCCAGCTCTGGGCCAGGCCATTCAGCTGGCTTTGCGTGGCATCAAAGACGCGTTGGTGCAGGCGTGTGGATTCTTGCGCCATCTCCGCCATCGCCGCCTGGACTACCGGTTGGATACTGTCGCCCGCCGTGCGTGCCGCAGCGGCCAGGCTGGCTTGCAGCGATGCACTGACGGAGCTGGCCAATTCGCCATACGCCCCCGACACCTCGCGATGGAACTGCGCCTGCTGCCCTTGCAACTGTTCGCTCAACTGCTGGCTGCGGCGCTCCATGCCGTCCATCAGGGCCTGCAGGCGCTCTGCCACCTCGGGCAGCGCGTGGGCCTGCAGTTGCACGGCCTTGAAGGCGTCGTGGCGCTGTTGCGCCATGGAAAACGGCCGCAAGCTGGTGGCAATGCGGGCATCCAGCAGGCGCACCACATCCAGCCGCTCGCGCCGGGCCATGGCCGATAGCAGCCCCAAGACGGCCGACGCCGCCACCCCGGCCACCGAGGTGCCAAACGACAGGCCCAGGCCCTTGATGGGCGCCGCCAATGCGGAGCGAATGGCATGCATGTCGGTGGAGCCCTCCAGCGCAAACACCGCGCCCTTGAAGGTGACCACCATGCCCAGGAAGGTGCCCAGCATGCCCAGCATCACCAGCAAGCCCACCAGGTACGGCGTCAACGCCAGGCCGGGCAGGGCGCTGCGCTCGCCCTCGACGCGCATGCGTACGGGGTTGCGCAGCAGGGCTGGCACACGCTCCAGCCAGGTGGGCAAATCCGCGGGCGGCTGCACCAGGTCGGCCAGCGCACTGGCCAGCGATGCTGTGTCAGCCCGGAAGCGTCGCAGCTCCAGCGCCCCCAGCAAGTACACCCCGGCGATCACCGCGGTAACGGCCAGCGCCAGCGCGCTGGTGCCTACAAACCCATAGCCCACCCAGGCCACGGCCAGAAGACCAATGGAGAAGATGGTGGCGAAAACAAACCTATTCATACTGCGTTCTCAACTTTTTCAATATCCCTGTGCGGCGCCGCTGTGGGCGCACGCTCAAGTGCGGTTTCCCGCTGGAATGCCTCTACCAAGCCCATGACGGGCTCCAGCCGAAGGTCCAGCTCGGCCAACATCACGGCCTGCTGTTCCTTGTCAAATCGGTCCAGCCATCCGCCGGCTTGGCGCCACAGGGCGGGCTTGTCTTGCTGCGGGTGGGTCGTGCGCAGCTGTTCAAACCGGTGCTTCAGCAGCGTTGGGATGGTGGCCAGCAACTTCTGCTCGCGCGCTGCCAGCATTTGCTCCCACACGGCGTCCAGTGCGGCCAGCTGCCGCAAGGTGGGGGACACCGCTGCAATCGCCTCGCGCACATTTACACGCAAGGGCGGGAGCATCAAATCCATCTGGCGCTGCAGGTCCAGGTGGCGCTGGCGAAATGCCGCGTAGTCGGCCACCGTTTCTTCGGGCGCGGCTGGTACCGGCAGGGGCAAGGGTTCGGGGTTGCGGCCCCGCCGCCGGCTGGCGCCCGCATCGGCCACTGCCACCGGTTTGGTGGTGATGGCGTGGGCCAGGACCTGGCGTACCTGCTGCACCTGTGCTGCGACCCCTACGCTGCGGCCCGCCTGGACTGGCTTGCCAGTGGGCTGGGCGGCCGCGCGCGTGGTCTGGATGGCCTGCAGCGCGCCGCGCAGTGTCACCGCGTCGAACACGCCCAGCAGCACGCTCAGCTGCTCGGCAGAGTCCACGCTGGCGCCCGCCTTGCCGACGGAGGCCGGGTCACCCAACAGGCGAACCAATTTGGAACTGCTGAAGTTCGTGCGCAAAAAAGATTCCTTTGCACCCAGGAGGTAGCGGCAATGGGGCTCAATGTGGCGGTATGGGGCGTCTGCCCATTCCCATAGCGATGGGCCAGGGGGCAAGGGCACGGCAGACTCGCCGCAGCCCCATGGTGAAAACACCTTGCGCGTAGCGCTGGTAGCCGGGCATGCATGCGGCAAGCAGCGTGCTGTTTCCGAATGGCCTTGGCTGGGCGAGGATTGTACCGGGTGGCCTTTGAGCGCCACCCAGCCGGCTAGGCGCGAGCAGCGCCGGTCCGGCTGAAAGCGAGAAACTTATGAAAGAAAACAGGCTTTTGTGCAGATTCTGTCTGCGCAGGTAGCTATTTTTTCAGTAGCAAGTCAGGTGCTTGCGTGGAGCTAGGGTGAAGCGATGCCATCCACCTGCCCACGGCGACTGTCCGTGCACGCGGATGGCATTCACACAGGGCACGCGCTGCGGATTCAGCCGTTGCGGAACAGGAAGCTGTAGGCGTTTAAAGCCGGCACGCCGCCGAGGTGGGCATACAGCACTTTGGAGCCTGCCGGGAATTCGCCGTTGCGCACCATGGCTATCATGCCTTGCATGGATTTGCCCTCGTACACCGGGTCGGTCAGCATGCCTTCCTGGCGTGCGCACAGGCGGATCGCCTCCAGCGTGCCTTCGCTGGGCAGGCCGTATTCGGGGCCGCCGTAGCGGGTGTCCAGCACCACGTCCTGCTCTGTGATGTCGCGGCCCAGCTCCACCAGTTTGGCGGTGTGTTGGGCGATGCGTAGCACCTGGGCCTTGGTTTGCACCGGTTTGGCCGAGGCGTCGATACCAATCACTTTGTCGGCCCGGCCGTCAGTGGCAAAACCCACCACCATGCCCGCCTGCGTGCTGCCTGTGACCGAGCAGACCACGATGTAGTCGAACTTGAAGCCCAGTTCAGCTTCCTGCTGGCGCACTTCTTCGGCAAAACCCACGAAGCCCAGCCCGCCCAGGGGATGTTCGGAGCAACCCGCTGGAATCGGAAACGGCTTGCCGCCGGCCTTACGCACGTCTTCCATGGCCTGCTCCCAGCTGGGGCGGATGCCGATGTCGAAACCGGCGGCGTCCAGCCGCACGTCGGCACCCAGGATGCGGGACATCTCGATGTTGCCCACGCGGTCGTACACCGCGTCTGAGTAGTTGACCCAGTTCTCTTGCACCAGCACGCACTTCATGCCCAGATGGGCGGCCACGGCGGCGACCTGCCGGGTTTGGTTGGACTGGATGCCGCCGATGGATACCAGGGTGTCGTAACCGCCCGCGATGGCTTCGGGGATCAGGTATTCCAGCTTGCGGGTCTTGTTGCCGCCAAAGGCCAGGCCGCTGTTGCAATCTTCGCGCTTGGCGTACAGATCCACCTTGCCGCCCAGGTGCGCGCTCAGGCGTTTCAGCGGGGTGATGGGCGAGGGGCCAAAGGTCAGGGCGTGGCGCGGGAATTTCTGCAGGTTCATGCTGGTGGCTCGCAAAGTGAAAGGCGGTGGACGCGCAACGCGGGTGGCTTGCAACGCATAGCCAAATTCTAGGGAGCAACTTGGTTAATAGGGTTGCAAAAATTATTCTTTATATGTCTTAAAAAACCCATTTATTTAGTATGTTCGTATCTTTATGTCTTGATAAGCAATATGTGCGCAACAAAAGTAAAAGCCAAGACGGAGCCCACCGACAGCCCCGACCACGCCATAGACCGCACCGACAAAGCCATACTGCGCGCCCTGCAGCGCGATGCGTCCATGACCAATGTGGCGCTGGCCGCCAAGGTGAATCTGAGCCCGCCTGCCTGCCTGCGGCGGGTGGAGCGGCTCAAGCAACTGGGTGTTATTTCGGGCATCGTCGCGCTGCTCAACCCCAAGGCGCTGGACGCCAGCATGCTGGTGCTGATTGGCGTGGTGCTGGACCGGTCCACGCCCGAGTCATTCGCCCTGTTCGAGAAGGCGGCAGCCAAGGTATCGGGCTGCATGGAGTGCCATGTGGTGACGGGCGAGTTTGACTACTTCATGCTGCTGCGCACGCGCGACAACGACAGCTTTAATAACCTGCACGCCACACAGCTGCTGCACCTGCCGGGCGTGCGGCAGATTCGTTCGTTCATGGTGCTCAAGCAGGTGCTGTCCACCACGCAGTTTCCGATTTAGCCGAGCGGCCAGTTTCTTTGAATACGTTCTTACGCTGAGCGCGGTGGCAAGTCTTGCCAGCCGTTGTCGTTGTCGTTGTTGTCGTTGTCGTTGTCGTTGTCGTTGTCGTTGTCGTTGTACCGAAAGTGCTGCAGGCGGCACAAATTCTTCACAAACCAAGGGTTTCCCCGGTGTTTTTTGTAAAAAATGACGAATATGGGTGCGGTTGCCATAGAAAATACCAAGCAGTCACAATGCGACCACATTTTCACCATGAACCGTCTGGCCAAACTTTTTTCTTTCCTATCGGGCAAGAGTGTCTCCGCGCAACGCCAACTCCAGGCGCTGTATCGCAACCAAGCGGTCATTGAATTTGAGCCGGACGGCACCATTGTTTTCGCCAACGCGCCGTTTCTGCAGGTCATGGGTTACTCGCTGGAAGCCATTCAGGGCCAGCACCACCGCCTATTTGTCGATCCCGCAGAGCAGCACGCGCCGGAGTACGCGGCCTTCTGGGCGCGGCTGCAACGAGGCGAAGCTTTCGTGGGCCGGTGCCGGCGCATTGCCAGCGATGGCAAAGATGTGTGGCTGCAGGCCAATTACAGCCCGGTGCGGGACGGCGCGGGCAAGGTCGTGCGGGTGGTGAAGTACGCCATGGATATTTCCGAGCAGGTATTGCGGGACGCCGAGGCCAACAGCCAGCTGGCGGCCGTGGGCAGGGCGCAGGCGGTGATCGAATTTGACCTGCAAGGCCGCATCCTGCGTGCTAACCGTAATTTCATCGAAGCCATGGGCTACCGCAGCGAGAACGAACTGGTTGGCAAGCACCACAGCATGTTTGTCACAGCGCAGGAGCGGCAAAGCCCGGAATACCGGGCCTTCTGGCAGCACCTGGGCAGCGGCCAGTTCCACCAGGGCCAGTTTCAGCGTGTGGGCCGCGCGGGCAATGTGGTGTGGATAGAAGCCAATTACAGCCCCGTGCTGGACCAGGTCGGCAGGCCTTTCAAGATCGTCAAATACGCCACCGACATCACGGCCCGGTTTGAGGCCACGCGCCTGGTCCAGGGCGCGTTCCAGGAGCTGCAGCGGCTGGTGAAGCACAGTGCGGCGCAGGCTGACGGTGCGCATTCCCATACCTTGCAAGTAGCCTCGATTGCGCACAACGGTGCCGATGCCTCCGCAGAGGCGGTGGCCACCATGCAGCACATCCAGGCCGATTCCAAGCGCATCGCCGACATCGTGGGCCTGATTGACGGCATCGCCTTTCAGACCAATCTGCTGGCGTTGAACGCCGCCGTGGAAGCGGCCCGCGCCGGTGAGCAAGGCCGTGGCTTTGCCGTTGTGGCGGGCGAGGTGCGCAGCCTGGCGCAGCGCAGTGCCGAGGCCGCACGCGAAATCAAGGGACTGATATCCGCCTCGGCCGAGCGCGTCTTCGTCGGCAATGCCAAGGTACAGGAGTCTGGCCGCGTGATGCAGGAGATCCAGCACTCGGCCAAACAGGCTTCCGACATCATGGCGTCCATCGTCGATGCGTCACGCGCGCAGGACGCGCGCCTGGGCGCGGTCAACCAGGCTATGGTCCAGTTGCAAGCGGCCGACAGCGTGGGCTGAGGAGGGCCTTCGGCCGCAGTTCACCAGCCGGTGTAGGGCCGCCCATCGTGGTGCATGTAGCGCCCACGGTCAGCCGGCGTCACCGCCGCCAGGGTGCTGCGCATGGCTGCCACGCTGGCCTCCACCGTCAGACTGGCACCGGGGCCGCCCATATCGGTTTGCACCCAGCCTGGGCAGAGTGCCAATAGCGTGGCGCGCGGGTAGTCGTGCTGGGCGGCAGCCACCGCCATGTTCAGCGCAGCCTTGCTGACGCGGTAGGTCCAGCCGTCGCTGGAGGCCACGCTGCTGATCTGGCCCATGCCGCTGGTGATGCAGGCGAACACGCCGCCCGCTTCCTCCACCAAGGGCGCAACCTGGGGAATGGCCTGCATGGCGCCCAGCACATTGGTGTGCATCACGCGGTCAAAGTCCTGCTGGGTCGGCGGTGAGGTGGCACCGCCTTTTGAAAACAGGCCTGCCACGTACACGGCCACATGGATTTTCTCGCCGTCCAGCTGCCACGCCAGGCCGCTGATGCTGGTCGGGTCGGCCACGTCCAGGCGCAAGGCCTCGGCCCCCACGGCCTTGAGGCGGGCCAGGCCGGCCGCGTCGCGGGCAGTGGCGATGACACGCTCGCCCGCTTCGGCGTACTGGCGCACAAACTCCAGGCCTATGCCGCGCGACGCGCCCAGGATGAGGATGTTGGCCATGCGCATGCTCCTATGTATAAAAACCTATGCCGGCTCAGATAGTACCTGCGCTAGTAGCTCCTATATGTGTAGCAAATGAAAAAGCCCCGGCAGGCCGGGGCTTTTGCTTCAGAAGGCTATCAGGCTCCTAGGTGGCCATGCCCAGCAGGCGCGGCAACCACAGGGTCAGGCCCGGCCAGTAGGTGACCACACCCAAAAATACCAGCATGGTGAGCAGCCACGGCATGACGGCCATGGTCAACTCGCTGATACCCATCTTGGTAATACCCGACGCCACGTACAGATTCAGGCCCACCGGCGGATGGCACATGCCGACCTCCATGTTCACCACGATCAGAATACCGAAGTGGATGGGGTTGATGCCCAGCTTCATCGCCACGGGGAACAGGATGGGTGCCAGGATCAGAATGATCGAGCTGGGCTCCATCACATTGCCCGCCAGCAACAGCAGAATATTGACCACCAACAGGAAGGCAATCGGACCAAAGCCCTGGTTGATCATCCAGTCGGCCATGGCCTGGGGGATGTTCTCACTGGTCATCAGGAAGCTGAACAGCACCGCGTTGGTGATGATGTACAGCAGCATGGCGCTCATGCTGGCCGAGTCGAGCAGTACTTTGGGAATACGCTTGAATGGCATGTCTTTGTAGACAAACACGGCGACTACGAAGGCATAGACCGCCGCCATGGCCGCAGCCTCGGTAGGCGTAAATACACCGCTGTAGATGCCGCCCATAACCACCACGATCAGCAGCAAACCCCAGACGCTTTCACGGAAAGCCAACCAGCGCTCGCCCCAGGTCGCCTTGGGCATGCGGGGGTAGTTGTTCTTGCGGGCAATATTCCAGGTGGTGAAGCCCAATGCCACTGCCAGCGCAATGCCGGGAACGATGCCGGCGATGAACATGGAGCCCACCGAGACATTGGTGGACACAGAGAACATCACCATGGCGATCGATGGTGGAATCAAGATCCCCAGCGAGCCGGAGGTGGTCAAGATGCCGGCGCCAAACTTGGGTGGGAAGCCCTGCTTGGTCATGGCCGGCAGGATCACCGAACCAATCGCCACCACGGTGGCTGGCGACGAGCCCGATACCGCAGCGAACAAGGCGCAGGCCATGACGCCCGCCAGGCCCAGGCCGCCATGCCAATGCCCAATCATGCTGGTGGCAAAGCGGATCATGCGCCTCGCCACCCCGCCATGCGTCAGGAAGTTACCCGCCAGAATGAAGAACGGGATCGCCATGATCTCGAACTTTTCGATTCCGGTGAACAACTTCAGCGCCACCGACTGCACAGGCACGTCGGTCATGGTGAAGAGGAAGGTCAGCACGGTCAGGCCGAGGGAGATGCTGATGGGCATGCCCGTCAGCATCAGCACAATCAGCAGTACAAAGATGATGGTCGCATTCATGCGCGGGCTCCCTTGGTGGTTGCTAGCAAGGGGTCGTCAGTCGCATCTTCAACGCCCTCGACATGGCCGTGGTCGTGGTGTGGCAGCTCGCCCCCACGGCCAAAGCTCCATGCCACCTGGAGGAAGCGGTAGCACATCAGCGACGAGCCCAAAGGCACGCACAGATACACCCACCACATAGGCACTTCCAGATCGGCGGAGACCTGGTCGGTCTGCGCAATGTGGTACACAAAGTTTGCGCCCAGCGTAGCTACTGTTCCGGTAAACAGGGCGCCTGCCAGCAGGCCAAACAAAATCAGCATGCGCTGGGGCGTGCCTGTGAGCTTGCGGATGATGACGTCCACACCCACGTGGATGCCGGTGCGCACGCCATAGGCCGCGCCAAACTTGGCCATCCACACGAACATGAAGATGCACAGCTCTTGCGCCCAGCTGACGTTCATGCGCACGGTCAAGTCCTGGATGTAAGGCAGGCCCGAGAGGAATCGGTGCAACACGGCAAAAAATATCACCAGCGTGGCCGCACCGATGAGGAAGGCAATGAGCCATTCCTCCAGGTGGTTCAGAAAACGGTTAATCACAAACGGCTCCGAGGTCTGCTTAACTTACTTGGGTGCCACAAAGCCGGTGGCCTTGTAGGCGGCGTCGATGGTGGCTTTGCCAACGCGCGATTCCATCTCCTTGTGCACGGGCATCAAAGCCTTCTTCCATTCGGTGATTTCAGCATCCGTCGGGGTGTAGATGGTGGTCTTGCCACTGGCCTTGATCTTTTCCAGAGCCTGGGCGTTTTCGGTGGCGGCAATGGCGTTGGCGTAGGTGGTGGAGTCCTTGATCGCGCCTTCCAGTGCGGTGCGGATGTCAGCAGGCAGGCCGTCCCAGAACTTCTTGTTCACGATCACCGCATAGGCCAGGTGGCCGTGGTTGGACAGGGAGATGTGCTTTTGCACTTCGTAAATCTTCTGGGTGTAGAAGTTGGACGGCACACCTTCGGTGCCATCCACCACACCCGATTGCAGCGCCTGGTACAGCTCGCTGAATGCCATCACCTGGGGAATGGCGCCCAGTGCGCGCATCTGGGCGTCCAGTACCTTGGAGCTCTGGATACGCATCTTCAGGCCCTTGAAGTCGGCTACGGTATGCAGCGGCTTGTTGGCGCTCATGATGTGGAAGCCGTTGTCCCAGTAAGCCAGACCGTGGATGCCCTTGGACTCCAGCTTGTTGAACAGTTCAGCGCCCAGGGGGCCTTCAGTGATACCGCGAAATGCTGCGGCGTCCTTGAACAGGAAGGGCAGGTCGAACACTTCGAACTCTTTGGCACCCAAGGGGCCGAATTTGGCCAGCGAAGGCGCCAGCATCTGCACCGAACCGAGTTGCAGGGCTTCAAGTTCTTCCTTGTCTTTGTACAGCTGGCTGTTGGGGTAGAGCTCAACCTTCACCTTACCGCCCGTACGTTGCTCGGCCAGTTCCTTGAAACGCTGAGCGCCTTTGCCCTTGGGGGTGTCGGGTGCCACCACGTGGCTGAATTTGATGACGATAGGAGCTTGTGCAAAGGCCACTGCGCCGGAGCAAACGGTGGCGGCTGCGACGGCAAGTTGCACGAAGGTACGGCGGGCGAAATTTGTCATGGATGTCTCCGGGTAAAAAGAGGATGGGCCGCAGTGTCTGCGCGCGCCCCTTGCAGGGCTAGTGTGGACTTCCACATTTATGGCCAAGGTAAGGATGAATCAAAGGGTTTACCCTAGAATTTAGCCCCCTGAAACAAGGCCAGCCCGCCTACCAGCGCTAGACTGGATGCATGCTGGCCCAGTTCGACACCCAACCTTTGCCTCCCCGTGACCGCGTACGGCGAAGGCTGTGGGCGCTGCCGCTGCTGGCGTCGCTGGCATTCGTCGCAGGCGACCTGGCCTGGACCTGGCGAGCAGACCTGGATGACCAAGCAGAGCGCCATGCCACCCTCATCGCCGATGCACTGAGTACCGAAGCCCAGCTGCGTGCGCGCGTGGATGTAGAGGCTACCTATCTGGAGGAGCTGGCCAAGCAATTGCCCCGTTTGCCCCGAAACACCAGCGGGCTAGCCAGCAACCCCAACGTTGCCAGTGGCTTGCGTAGTCTGTGGCAAAGCGTCACCTGGCTGGATGCCAACAACCGCATCGTGGCCCACGTGCCTGACCAGCAGCCCATCAGCCAGGGGGCGTTGCGCGAATTGCTGGAAAGCACTGGCATGTCGGCCCACCTGGTGCAGGCTGCTGGCACGGACCGGCTGGTCGTGCGCTATTCGGCGGCGCTGCTGCTACGCCGTGGCACGCCGTGGTGGGTGTCGCGCAAATACGATGTGCAGCTGCTGGACACCTCCGACCAGACCATTGCCTCGTTGGACGAGGTGCCGTTGCACCTGGATCCGCAGGCCCATGAAAGCTACAAGGTACAGGTCGGGCGCAACATGCCTGGCACCTACCTGGAACTCACCCTGCGCGAGATCCCCCGGCCGTTCTGGCGCACCTTGCCGGTGGTGCTGGTGGTGGGCTTTCTGGCGCTGATGCTGGTGGCCACTATGCTGCTGCGGCGCCAGGTGCGCCAGATATCGCGCGCCGAGGGCGCTTGGCGCACCGAAGCCGCCTGGCGCCAGGCCATGGAAGATTCGGCCCTGGTGGGGCTGCGCGCGCGCGACGCTGAGGGCCGCATCCTCTACGTCAACCGCACCCTCTGCGATATGGTGGGCCTGCCCGCGCACAAGCTGGTCGGCCTGGCTCCGCCCATGCCTTACTGGCCTCCCGAGTCCATCGACGAAGTCATGCTGCGCAACCGCCGCAACCTGGCGGGCAATGCCCCGCGTGACGGCTACGAAGCCGTGTGGCGCCACCAAGACGGCCACATGCTGAACGTGATGGTGTTCGAGTCGCCACTGATCGACGCCGACGGCACCCAGATCGGCTGGATGGGCTCCATCATCGACATCACCGCACGCAAGCACCTGGAAGAGCGCGAGCGCCACCAGGCCGAGGCCATGGCCCACCAGGCCCGGCTGACCACGCTGGGCGAGGTCGCGTCGGCCCTGGCGCACCAGCTGAACCAGCCGCTGACCGCCATCATCGGCTACAACGCCGGCCTGCAGCGCATGTTGCTTCAAGAGGGGTATGCCAACCAGCCGGTGCTGAAGGCGCTGCGGAACCAGGGCGAACAGGCCGCCGAGGCCGGGCGCATTGTTCAGAGAATCCGTGAGTTCCTGACCCGGCGCGCACCCCAGCGCGAGCCCAGCGACCTGGCCGCAGTGGCGCGCCGCGCGGTGGAGCTGCTGCAGCGCGACTTGAAGCGCCAGCACATCCAGATCCAGTGGGCGCTGGCCAGCCATTTGCCGCCGGTGTATGCCGATCCCATCTTGATTGAACAGGTGCTGATCAACCTGGTGCGCAATGCTGCCGATGCTTTGTCCGGCCACCGCCGCGCAGGCCAGATCCGCATTACCGCCGCGCCGGCGGGTGAGCGCTTTGTGCGCCTGGACGTGGAGGACGACGGTCCCGGACTCGACGGCCGCAGCATCGAAAAGCTGACCGCCCCGTTCTATTCGACCAAGCTGGAAGGCATGGGCATGGGCCTGGCGATTTGCCGCTCGGTGATCGAGATCCACCACGGCAGCATGGACGCCGGCCCCAGTCTGCTGGGCGGCGCCCGCCTGTCTTTCACCCTGCCCCTGTTCGAGGCCCATGACGTCTACACCCAAGACGAGGAAATCAATGCATGACACACCCTAACCACCCCGTCGCCGTGCACCTGGTGGACGACGAGGCACCGGTGCGCGACGCGCTGGAGTTTCTGTTCAGCTCGCACGGCTTCAGCGTCTGCAGCTATGCCAACGGCCCGACCTTTTTGGCTGCGCTGGACGGCCCCACGCCGGTGCGCGGCTGCATCCTGCTGGACGTGCGCATGGAGCCGCTGTCGGGCCTGCAGGTGTACGACGAGCTGGCCGCGCGCGGCAACACCCTGCCGGTGATTTTTCTGACCGGCCATGGCGACATTCCGATGGCCGTGGAGGCGCTGAAAAAAGGCGCTTTCGACTTTGTGGAAAAGCCGTTTGGCGACGCTGCGCTGGTGGAGCGGGTGCGCGATGCGCTGGCGGTGGAAGCCGCCCAGCAGCAGCGCCTGGCCGAGGGCGACGCACGCGGCGCCAAGCTGGCCGGCCTGACGCAGCGCGAACGCGAGGTCATGCAGCGCGTGGCCGCCGGCAAGCTGAACAAGGTGATTGCCGATGAAATGCATATCTCGGTGCGCACGGTAGAGGTCTACCGCGCCCGCGTCTACGCCAAGCTGGACGTGCGCTCGTCTGCCGAGCTGGCAACACTGCTGGCCAAAGCCTGAGCATTCCTGGCGCCGGCTGGAATGGATGCTTGCGTGTTGAGTGCTATTTTATTGATAGCTGGTAGCGCAGGCATTACCTGCGCAAGAGCCACTTTTTATTTAAATTGTCTCAGCGGCGCAGCACCGCATCGCCCGGCGCAAAGTCGGCTGCCTTCAGCGGGCTGCGGCTGGTGATATAGCCGCGCAGCACGTCGGCGTCGACAAAGCCGCTGTCGCTATAGCTTTTGTGGCCGATGAGCTTGGGGTAACCGTCACCGCCCACGGCCTGGAAGTTGTTGACCGCCATGCGGTAGGTCTTGGCGGGGTCCACGGCCGCGCCCTGGATGCGTGCGCTGGTGACGACGCCACCGGACATGACCAGCTCGATGCCGGCAAACTGCGGGAAGGCGCCGGAGCCGACCGACATCTTGGCAGTGGCGTTCAGGTAGTCCATGACCTCGGCGCCGGTGAAATCCACCGTGGCGATGGTGTTGCCAAAGGGCTGTACCTTGAGTACGTCCTTATAGGTCAGCGTACCCGCGGGCAGCGAGTCGCGCACGCCGCCGGCATTTACCACCGCAAAGTCGGCCTTGGTTTTTTCCATCATCGACAGTCCCACCAGCACGCCCATGGCGGCGGGCTTGGCGCGGATCACGCTGCGGTCGCCTTCGATGCGGGCATCGCTGCTGCCGACTTCCAACCCCAACTTTTCTTGGCCGATGTTTTGGTAGGGCGTGAGCATGGCCAGCATGGCCGGGTCTTCGGCGATTTCGCTGGTGTAGTAGGCCTTGGCGGTTTTGCCGTCGGCCAGCTTCACGGACTTCTTGAGGTTGATGGGGATCAGGGCGTAGTGCACCAGCTTGAAGCTGCCGTTGCGGTATTCAAAGTCGGCGCGGCCCACGTACTTGCCCCACTCGTGCGCCTGCACGATCCAGGTGCCGTTCTGGCGGTCGGGGGCGCAGGGCGTGCCAGGCACATAGGCTTCGTCGCGTACGTTTTCGGCCTTCATGCAGACCGGGTTTTGCGAGTGGCCACCGACCACCAGGTCGATGCCATTCACGGCGCGCGCCATCTCCACATCTCCCTCGGCCTGGCTGCCGTGCTGGCCGTTCACATAGTGGCCCATATGGGTGGCGGCGATGACCACATCGGCCTTGGCACGTAGCTCGGGTACGACTTGGCTGGCTTCGGCAATGACGCTGCGGAACTCCACGCCCTTGACGTTGTCGGGATGCACCATCTTGTAGGTGTCTTCGGTGGTCAGACCCATCACGCCGACGCGCAGGCCGCCGACGTTGAAAATCTTGTAGGGCGCAAACATGCGCTGACCGTTGTCGTAGATGTTGGCCGACAGCATGGGGAATGTGGCCAGGTCGCGCTGCATCTTCAGCACGGTGCGGGGCTTGTCGAATTCGTGGTTGCCTACGGCCATGGCGTCAAAACGCAGCAGGTTCATGCCCCGGAAGTCGGGCACGGCGTCCTGCAGGTCGGACTCGGGCACGCCGGTGTTGATGTCACCACCGCTGAGCAGCAGTACCTGGCCACCGGCCGCAGCCACCTCGGCACGCACCTGGTCCACCACGGTTTTTTGTGCCGACATGCCGTATTCACCGTCGCTGTTCTTCCAGAACCGGCCATGGTGGTCGTTGGTGTGCAGCACGGTCAGGTGGTAGGTCTTATCCTTCTCCGGGCCCGCAGGGCCCATGGACGAACAGCCGGCCAGAGCGGCAACGAGCAGGACAAGGGCGAAGCGGCGGGTCGGCATTTTCATAAGAACTCCAGGAGTGGAATTGCAAACGCAAGATCAAGAGGGCGGCCTGAGGAGGTACGGGACTTATTCCAGAAACACCGCAGAACCGGCTCCGCCGGGCTGCAGGTGTTGCCCCCTGCAAGGGGGTTGGCGTAAACGCGCAGCGTGGAGCCTGGGGGTGTGCTACTTCCTTCCGCGCAACTCTTGCATACGTTCGTCGAAGTACTTTTGAACCGTGTAGCGGTCCGACAGAACGACTTCGCGGCGTGGGTGCAGGAACAGCGGCAGCGACACGCGCGATTTGAAGCGGCCTTCGCCCGTGGGGTTGAGTACGCGGTGCGTGGTGGACGGGTAGTAGTGCCCGCTGGCTTCTTGCAGCATGTCGCCAATGTTGACGATCAGCAGGCCAAAGTCGCAGGGCACGTCGAACCAGGCGCCGTCCTTGCCCAGCACCTGCAGGCCGGGCTCGGTAGCGGCGGGCAGTATGGTCAGCAGGTTGATGTCGCCGTGGGCTGCGGCGCGCACGCTGCCAGGCTCTTCGTCACCGCGCAGCGGCGGATAGTGCAGCACGCGCAACAGGGTTTGGTCGCAGCCCTCGATCATCTTCGGCAGCGGCTCGGTGTAGCGAGCGCGTACCTCGGGTGGCGAGTTGTCTTCCACCCATTTCAGCAGCTCGGCGGCCAGGGCGCTACCGGCTTTGTAGTAGCGCTGCGCCGCGTCCGACACCTCGGCCGGATAGCGGCCCCAGGGGTAGATATGGTAGAACTCCTTGAGGTCGCGCTTGTCATAGCCCTTGGCGGTTTCTGACACGGCGGGCGAGAAGTAGCCGTCAAACTTGACCGGGTCTTGCGCGTACTTGTGCTTGGCCTCGGAACCAAAAAAACCCAGCCATTCGGTGTAAATGCCTTCCACCAGATTTTGGTCCAGCGGATGGTTGGCCAGCACGCCGAAGCCGGTGTTGTGCAGGCTTTGGCAAAAGTCTTGCGCCGCGGTGGCGCTGCGGTAATCGACAACCGGGAGCTGCATGACGGATTCCTTCTCGGGGGCGCTTTAGCGGGGCAGCCAGTCGGCCATCAGCGTGTCTTCGAACACGGTGTTGCACGACTCGGCCTGCACCTGCATGCAGACCTGGGTGGCCGGTTTGTCGGCCCAGCCGGCTTGCGGGTGGAAGATGTCCTTGCGCTTCATCATGGTCTGGCCGTTGGCGATGCCTTCGGTGGCCACACGGATGGCACCACTTTCCAATGTGAAGAACTCGGGGTTCACCAGGTAGATGAAGGCCAGCACGTCGTGGCCGAAGCAGCCGTGGATCTTGGCCACATGCGGGTAGATGCCGCTGTAGAAGTCGGCATAGAAGCTGACGGCGTGGTGCAGCACATCGGTGGCAATGTGCTGGTGCTTGTCGGCGATCTTCTTGATCAGTGCCAGTGGCACTATCACGCGGTGGGTCACGTCCAGGCCGACCATGGTCAGCTTCCAGCCGGCGGTGAAGACGTGGTCGGCGGCGTGCGGGTCATTCCACACATTGGCTTCGGCCACGGGGGAGACATTGCCGGGTTCGGTCACCGTGCCGGCCATCAGGATGACTTCCTTCAGCAGCTTGGGCAGCTGGGGTTCCAGCTTCAGGGCCAGGCTCAGATTGCCCAGCGGGCCTACGGCCACCAGTGTGATTTCACCGGGGTGGGCGCGGGCCATGTCCACGATGAATTGGGCCGACGAGCGTGGGTCCAGCTGGTTGGTGGTGGCGACGCGCGATGCCAAGTTGCCCAGGCCGTCCGCACCGTGGATGAAGGCCGGTGGCGCTTCGCCAGGCTTGACCCAGGGGGTGGCCACACCTTTGGTGACGGGGATGCTTTTGCCGGCGATGGCCGTCAGGTACAGGGCATTGATGGCGGCCTGTTCCACGGTCACATTGCCGAAGGTGGTGGTGATGCCGACCACGTCGATGGCCGGGTGGGCCAATGCGAAGTACAGGGCCATGGCGTCGTCTACGCCGGGATCGGTATCAAAAATGACTTTGTGCTTTGCGGTCATGGTGTTCCTTCGTTCTTCAAATAGGGTGAAAAGGGCTTAGGCGGGGAAGCCGCAGAAAGCGCGCAGCGCAGCTTCGGCACCAGCAGGCGCGCCGCTAGCGACCAGGGCCAGCACTTCGGCGTGGGTTGGGATGCTGGACTGTGCGCCGGCCCGGGTGCAGGCCAGTGCGCCCGCAGCGCTACCGTATTGCAGGGCTTGCGCCAAGGAGTGGCCCTGCGACAGGGCTGCGGTCAGTGCGCCGCAAAAGCTGTCGCCGGCGGCGGTGGTGTCGACAGGCGAGACGGGGAAGGCGGCTTGCAGGGTGATTTCACCGTCCAGCCGGGCGCAGCAGCCTCGGTGGCCCAGGGTGACGACCACGCAGCGCACGTCCAGGCGTGCCAGGCATTCGGCCACGCTGCCTTCATGTTGTGCGACGCTGGCGAGTTCGCCTTCGTTGACCACCAGCACGTCCACGGCTGCCAGCAGGGCCGGCGGCAGCACCTGGGCTGGTGCGGCGTTCAGCACCACTTGCACGCCGTGGGCGCGTGCGGCTTGGGCGTAGGCGGTGACGGTGTCGAGCGGGGTTTCCAGCTGCAGCAACAGGTGGGTGAAGCCTTGCAGCGGGGGAAGGTGTTCGGCTTGCAGGGCGAGGTTGGCGCCAGGGGCGACGGTAATGGCGTTTTCCGCGTCGTCGGACACGCAAATGAAGGCGGTGCCGGTGGGCTTATCGGATCGCACGATGTGCGGCACCACGGCGGCCTCGGCCAGCGACGCTTCGAGCGGCTGGGCAAAGGCGTCGCCACCTAGCGCTAGCAGCATGTGGGTGGTGGCGCCGCCAGCGCGGGCGCAGGCGATGGCCTGGTTGGCACCCTTGCCGCCGGGGAAGGTTTGGAACGCATGGCCCAGCACGGTTTCACCGGGAGCCGGGATGTGCGGTGCCCGCACGACAAAATCAAGATTGGCAGAGCCGGCGACAAAAATCATGGATGGTTCTAAACAGAGGTTGCGGCATACGGGGAAGGGTGGGCGCCGCATCAGGCAGGCGCCGCCCCGTGCGAGCAACATGCTACGCGAATTTACGTGCGCCCAGAGCTGCCTTCACCCCGGTTTGCTGATAGCAGGTATACCGATTTCGGCACGGTGTGCATGAAATCGGCCGTAGGCGCAAATAAATCCAGCGCGTGCAGCTATGTTTTGTATAGCAAGGCGCGTCGCGGTAGTGGTGAGTGTGGTGGTGTTAGCCGCCAGAGTCCAGTGTGAAGGTGGCGTGCTTGTCCTGGCCCAGGTGTTCCACCATCTGCTCCAGCGCAGGCTTGAGGCCGGCTTTCATGGTGTGGGGAGGGTTGATCAGGAACATGCCGCTGGCAGGCAGGCCGGGGCGCTTGACTTCGCCGGCGGCGTCGGTGGTGAGCTTGCTGAACTTGACGGTCAGCGTGGCGTGCAGCCAGCTCTTGCCGGCCTTGGTGGCCAGGGTTTTGAGCTTGCGTGGCAGGTCGTGCGCCTCGGGGCGCGGGATGATGGGGTACCAGACGGCGTAGGTGCCGGTGGCAAACAGCTTCAAGCAGTTGGCCACCATGTTGGACACCAGGGCGTAGTCGCTCTTGATTTCATAGCTGGGATCGCACAGCAGGAAAGCGCGGCGGCTGGGTGGGGGTAGAAATTTGCGGATGCCTTCAAAGCCGTCTTCGCGGAACACGGCGACCTGGCGGCCGGCTTCCAGCTGGGCGATGTTGGCTGACAGGGTTTTGCTGTCGGTGGGGTGCAGCTCAAACAGCTTCAGCCGGTCGTGGTCACGTAACAGTTGTTGCATGATGAACGGAGAGCCAGGGTAGACCTTTTTGGCGCCGCTTTTGTTGAAGCTGGCCACCATGTCCAGGTAGTCCTGCAGCAGGGGGGCGGGCTGCCATGGTGCTTCGCCAGGGGCGGGGGGGGCCAGCAGCTTGAGGATGCCGTCTGCCGCCTCGCCGCTGGTTTCGGCATAGTCGCCGTCGAGCCGGTACAGACCGGCACCCGCATGGGTGTCCAGCACGGCCAAGGCCGGGTCTTTTTCGGTCAAATATTTAAGGGCGGCAATCAACACGGTGTGCTTGAGCACGTCGGCGTGGTTGCCTGCATGGAAGGCGTGGCGGTAACTAAACATGCCCCAATGGTAACGAGGCGGGCGCCCGCCGTGTGGTGCCGGCCACTAAACTATGCACCCCCGACCGCCATATGCTCGATTTAGTCCACCCGCCAGGTCTCCACAAAGTGCACCACACCGATGCGCTGGCCAGCGGCACGCGCCTGGGGGAGTTCGAGCTGGTACGGCTGTTGGGCGTGGGGGGCTTTGGCATGGTCTACCAGGCCTACGACCATTCTTTGCAGCGCTCGGTCGCCATCAAGGAGTACCTTCCCACGGCGCTGGCCGGGCGTACCGGAGGGGCGTCGGTGGTGATCCGCTCTTCGCTGGACGGCAGTAGCTACCAGGCGGGTTTGCAGTCTTTTGTGGCAGAAGCCCGGCTGCTGGCGCAGTTTGACCACCCCTCACTGGTCAAGGTGCTGCGCTTCTGGGAGGCAAACAACACCGCCTATATGGTGATGCCGCTATACCACGGCATGACGCTCAAACAGGCGCGCAGCCAGATGCGCCGCCCGCCATCCGAGGCCTGGCTGCGACAGGTGTTGTGGTCGGTGCTGGAGGCGCTGAAGTTGTTGCACGCGCACCAGACCCTGCACCGCGACGTGTCGCCCGACAATATTTTTCTGCAGGATGTAGGCCCGCCGGTCTTGCTGGACCTGGGCGCGGCCCGGCGGGCCATCGGCGACCTGAGCCGCAAGCACACAGCGGTGCTGAAGGTGAATTACGCGCCCATTGAGCAATACGCCGATGCGCGCGATATGGTGCAGGGCGCCTGGAGCGATCTGTATTCGCTGGCGGCGGTAGTGCACGGCTATTTGGCCAACGATTTACCGCTGCCGGCTACCTTCCGCGTGTTGCGCGACCGCATGCCCAGCATGCGTGAGCTGGCGCAATCGGCACTCAGTCTGTACGGCTGTAGTTACTCGCCGGCATTCGTCGATACGCTGGACCGCAGTCTGGCCATACGCCCCGAGGACCGTCCGCAGTCGGTGGAGGCCTTCTCTGAGTCGCTGGATTTGCAGGTGCCGCCCGATATGGCCCGCTTTGACTGGCGGGCCGCCATGGGCGAGGGCTGGAAGCTGTCCCGCGACGAGCAGGCGGCGCGCGCCAAACCCCAGCCTGCAGATCTTGCCGAGCAGCCCACCCAATTCGTCTACCGCCCTGCGGCGCCTGTGGTGCTGGATGTTGCCGCCGCCGCGCCAGTGCCGTTAGCTGTGGCGGGGCCGCAGACGCTGTGGCGCAAGAGCATGCGGTGGGGCGTGGCCGCCATGTTGGCGGTCGGGGCGGCAGCAGCGGGTATGTACTGGAGTGGGTATCTGCCTGCAACCAAGGCCCCCGCCGTTGCGGCCATGCCTGCGGTCGCACTCGGTGCCAAGCCGGCTGGGGTGGCGGAGCCCGTGGCTGCTATTGCGGAGCAGGCGGCTTCCAAGGATCAAGCTGCCCCCCAGGTTCCAGCGGCTTCCAGTTCTCAACCTGCGGCGAGCGCTGCCAAGGCCACGCGGCCGGTGGTGCGCAAGCCGCGGGTAGCCGCTCCCCCGGCAAGCAGTGCCTCGGTGACGGCGGCTGCACCGCAGTCGCGGCCCCGGGAGGCGCGGGTTTCGACCACGGTCGTGGAGTTGTGCCCGGAAAGCAACTTCATCTCGCGGCCTATGTGCCTGTACCGCGAGTGCCAGAAGCCGGAATTTGCCGAGTTGCCGGTGTGTGTTGAGAACACGCAGCGCCTGAATCGCAACCAACGAAAGCATTCCTGAGTCTGCGATTTGACGGGCAGGCTTGCAACTTTGTATAATCCAAGGCTGCCCAGCGGTTTGCTAGCCCCGCGGTGCAGTTTAAAAACCACCTAAGAGATCTCCACCAGAGAGACGCCGACCGTGGAAAAGGGCTGCTAGGACGCCAACCCCTCAGGTTGACCAAACCATTCTTTTAAAGAGAAAACTCATGACCAAGACCTTCAGCGCGAAACCCGCTGACGTGGTGCACGAGTGGTTTGTGATTGACGCGACCGATAAGGTCCTCGGACGAGTAGCCAGCGAAGTTGCTCTCCGTTTGCGCGGCAAACACAAGGCCATTTACACGCCTCACGTCGATACCGGTGACTTCATCGTCATCATCAACGCAGCCCAGCTGCGCGTGACCGGTGCCAAATCGAACGACAAGATTTACTACAGCCACTCCGGCTACCCAGGTGGCATTTCTGCCATCTCGTTCCGCGACATGCAAGCCAAGCACCCAGGCCGCGCTTTGGAAAAAGCCGTCAAGGGCATGCTGCCTAAGGGCCCGCTCGGCTACGCCATGATCAAGAAGCTCAAGGTGTACGGTGGTGCTGAGCATCCACACACCGCCCAACAGCCTAAAGTGCTGGACATCTAAGGAGTATCCAGATGATTGGTGATTGGAACAATGGCACCGGCCGTCGCAAATCCAGCGTCGCCCGTGTGTTTATCAAGAAGGGCTCCGGCCAAATCAAGGTCAACGGTAAAGACATCACCGAATTTTTCGGTCGTGCTACCTCGATCATGATCTGCAAGCAGCCTCTGGTGCTGACCAACCACGCCGAAACTTTCGACGTGATGGTCAATGTGCACGGTGGTGGTGAGTCCGGCCAAGCCGGCGCAACCCGCCACGGCATTACCCGCGCCCTGATCGACTACGACGCAACGCTCAAGCCTGAGCTGAGCAAAGCCGGCTTCGTAACGCGTGATGCGCGTGAAGTCGAACGTAAGAAGGTCGGTCTGCACTCTGCACGCCGCCGCAAGCAGTTCTCGAAGCGTTAAGCTTTTCGCTCTGTGCGACGCAAAAACCGCCAAGCCTTCGGGCTTTGGCGGTTTTTGTTTTTGAAAAGACCGCACTGCTGGTACCGGCAAATTGTTTGCCCCGCAACTTAAGTCGGGAATTGCAGTAGCATCACCTAGATTCTTTACGGAGTACCCCATGAGCGCCCTAGCCGAAAACATCCAGACCGAAATGCCCACCCCCATCGTATTCACCGACAGCGCCGCCGCCAAAGTGGCCGACCTGATCGCCGAAGAGGGCAACCCGGATCTCAAGCTGCGGGTGTTTGTGCAAGGTGGTGGGTGCTCTGGTTTCCAATACGGCTTCACGTTTGACGAGATCACCAACGAAGACGACACCACCATGACCAAGAATGGTGTGTCTCTGCTGATCGACGCCATGAGCTACCAGTACCTGCTGGGCGCAGAGATCGACTACAAGGAAGACCTGCAAGGCGCCCAGTTCGTCATCAAGAACCCTAACGCCACCAGCACCTGCGGCTGCGGCTCCAGCTTCTCGGCCTGATTGGCCACCCCGTTTTAAAAAGGCCGCCTGTGGGCGGCTTTTTCTTTGCTACATCCGGTTCGGACAAGGAGCGGTTTCCGCATGCAAGATGAAGCTTCGCGTCAGCGTTTGCTCTGGCTGGTGGCCATTGGGTTTTTCATGCAGACGCTCGATGCCACCATCGTCAATACCGCCCTGCCGGCCATGGCGGCCAGCCTGGGCGAAAGCCCTTTGCGGATGCAGTCTGTGGTGGTGGCTTATTCACTGACCATGGCCATGCTGATCCCGGCCTCGGGCTGGATGGCCGACCGCTTTGGCACGCGCCGCCTGTTTGTGGCCGCGATTGCTCTTTTCACGCTGGGCTCCTTGTTTTGCGCGATGTCGCACAGCCTGACGCAATTGGTGGCCTCCCGTGTGTTGCAAGGGGTTGGTGGGGCTTTATTGCTGCCTGTGGGGCGCTTGGCGGTGCTGCGGGCATTTCCGCGCGAGCAGTTTTTGAAGGCCATGAGCTTTGTTGCGCTTCCCGGGCTGATCGGCCCGCTGATCGGCCCAACCCTGGGCGGCTGGCTGGTCGAGTACACCACCTGGCACTGGATCTTTCTGATCAATCTGCCGGTGGGGGTGCTCGGCGGCATGGCCACCCTGGCCTGGATGCCCGAAGGTGCACGCGTGGAACACAAGCGTTTCGACCTGAGCGGCTATGCGCTGCTGTCGTTTGGCATGGTGGCACTGTCCTTGGCGCTGGATGGTTTGTCCGAACTGGGGTTGCGCCAGGCCACCGTGTTGGTGTTGCTGATGTTCGGCCTGGCCAGTCTGGTGGCCTATTGGCTGCACGCCGTGCGGGAGCCTGAACCCTTGTTTTCGCCCCGGCTGTTCGCCATTCCTTCGCTGGCCATCGGTCTGCTGGGCAATCTGTTTGCGCGCATTGGCAGCAGCTGCATGCCGTTCTTGATTCCATTGCTGCTGCAGGTCAGCATGGGCTACAGCCCAGCACAGGCCGGCATGATGATGCTACCGGTGGCGGCGGCCGGCATGGTGACCAAGACCCTGGCAACGCGCCTGATCACCTGGCTGGGCTACCGCAAGGTGCTGGTGCTGAATACCGCACTGGTGGGATTGACCATGGCCAGCTTTGCCTTTGTGACGCCGGAGCAGCCGCTGTGGCTGCGTTTGGTGCAGCTGGCTCTCTTTGGTGCGGTCAACTCCATGCAGTTCACGGCCATGAATACGGTGACCTTGAAAGACCTGGACGGTCCGCTGGCCAGCAGCGGCAACAGCCTGCTGTCCATGGTGCAGATGCTGGCCATGGGGATGGGGGTGGCAGCCGCAGGGGCGGTGCTGGCGGGATACACCGGCTACTTCGAGGCGGCGGGTGCGGCGCAGACCTTGGAGGCTTTCCATGCCACGTTTGCCACCATGGGGCTGATGACCCTTGCCTCGGCCTGGATCTTCTGGCAGCTGGCGCCCGACGAGAAGGTGGCTGCCCCGGTGGGTGCCGCCGACCTGGAATAGAGATCAGGCTGGGTAGATCGCGCCCAGCACCCGGTTGCCCCGTGCACCGGTGACGCTGGCCAGGCTGCCCGGTGCGCGCAACAGCGTCTGACGCGCCAGCCAGGCAAAGGCCGCGGCTTCCACCTGCAGGGGCGGCAGTCCGTGGTCGGCTGAGGATTGCACCTGCATGGCGGGCAGCGCGGCCTGTATGCGCCGCATCAGGTGGCCGTTCAAGGCGCCGCCACCGCATACGATCAACTGCTTGCTATTCTTTCCATAGCTGCTTGCGCAGGTAGCGTTTGCGCTGGCGGTCAATTCGGTCAATGTGGCTTGTACGTCTACCGGGCGCAGTCCGGCGAACTGCTGGAGCTTGGTAGCCAGCCAGCCGGGGTTGAACAGGTCGCGGCCGGTGCTCTTGGGTGGTGCCTTGGCCAGAAAAGGCTCGTCCAGCAAGGCGGCCAGCAAGTCCGGCTGCACGCGGCCGCTGGTGGCCCAGGCGCCATCGGCATCGAAGGGCTGGCCGGTATGCTGCTGGCACCAGTAGTCCATCAACGCATTGCCGGGACCGCAGTCGAAGCCCAGGATGTGCTCGCCGTCCAGCACGCTCAGGTTGGAAATGCCGCCGATGTTCAGCACGGCCACCGTCTCTTGCGGACGGCCGAACACCTGCTGGTGGAAGGCCGGCACCAGCGGCGCGCCCTGGCCTCCGGCGGCGACGTCGCGGCTGCGGAAGTCAGCTACCACGGTGACGCCAGTGCGCTCGGCCAACAGGGCCGGGTTGTTCAGTTGCAGCGTGTAGCCGGTGCCGTCGAATTCCTGTGGGCGGTGCCGCACGGTCTGGCCGTGGGCACCGATGGCCTGGATAGATGCTGCAGTGGTGTGGCTGCGGTCCAGTAATAGCTGGACTACCTTGGCATAGAGTTCTGCCAAGGCATTGGCGGCCAGGGCCGCGCGGTGCAGCTCGTTGTCCCCTGGTGAATTCAAGGTCAGCAGCCCGGCCCGGTGTGCATCGACAAAGGGCAGGCTGGCGTGCTGCAGCACCTGCATGCGGCCGCCGGCAAAGTCGGCCAGCACACCGTCCACGCCGTCTAGCGAGGTGCCGGACATGAGGCCGATGTACAGCTCGGACACTTTAGTCAGCGCTGGCTTGTTGCACCGCCGAGGCTGCATTCAGCTGCTGGCGCATGGTGGCGGCGAGCCGGTCAAACATGGGTTTGGCGGCGGCAGACAGCGGTTGGCTTTCGCTTTGGCGGGCCACGGTCATCGGGTCCTGGTGCGCGCCGTCGACGCGGAACTCGAAGTGCAGATGCGGGCCGGTGGCCCAGCCGGTGGCGCCAATCGCACCAATATGTTCGCCCTGGCTGACCTTTTGGCCCGCGCGCACATTGATTTGGCTCAGGTGGGCGTACAGGGTTTCGTTGTGGTTGTTGTGGCGGACGATGATGACGTTGCCGTAGCCATTTTGTACGCCAGCGAATTCCACCACGCCGTCACCCACGGTGCGCACTGGCGTACCGATGGTGCCCGCGTAGTCCACGCCCAAATGGGCTTTCCACAGTTTCAAAATGGGGTGGAAGCGCATGGAGAAGCCGCTGGTGATGCGGGAGAACTCCACCGGTGCGGACAAGAAGGCGCGGCGCAGGCTTTGGCCGTTCAGTGCGTAGTAGCTGCCCTTTTGGCCGGGCTCGGCAAACCACATGGCCTGGTAGGTTTTGCCATTGCTGAAAAACTCGGCACTCAAGACGCGACCGGTGCGCAGCAGCTGGCCGTCGGCTTCGACGGTTTCATAGACCACCGAGAAATGGTCCCCCTTGCGCAGTGCGCGGCGGAAGTCAATGTCGCCCGAGAAGATTTCGGCGAGCTGGGTCGCGACCGCATCGGGAATGCCCGCTTCGTCGGTGGCGGCAAACAGCGAGCTTTGGATCGTGCCGCCGGCCAGCCGGCTGGTGGTGTCCAGCTGCGCATCTTCCATGCGGGAGCGGAACCCCTTGGCGGTCTTTTCGACCACCAGGCGCTGGATGGCGCCGTCGTTACCGGGGCTCCATAGCGCGCTGAGAGACAGCAGGGCTTGCTTGTCCGTCGCCTCGGCCTTCACGGTGCGACCGGCGCGGCCGAAGATGGCTTTGTTGGCCAGCGCATCGCTGCGCAGGAAGGCGACCGCGTCTACGTCGGCGATGCCCAGACGCTGCAGCAGCGAAGCAGCCGTGTCGCTGGAGCGGGTGGTTTCCGTGCGGAACAGGTTGAAACTATGAAGATCGAGTGCTGCAGCCTGCTCTTGCAAGGGCAGGGGTTGCACCGATTCCGTGATTTGCCGTACCGGCAGGTCAGCGGCGTCTGGGCCCAGGGAGGCGACGGCGAATGCACCGCTACCACCGCCTAAAAGTACGGCCGCCACCAGCGCAGTGATGCGCTTGGGGTGGCGTTGTACCAAAGACAAAAGCCTATCGCTGACGGTGTTGAGACCGTTGTTCAAAAGAGTGAATTCCCAAAAAGAGGTTTGCTGCAGAGACGAGGGAGGCCCTGGAAGTTCAGTCAGGTCATGTGCAATGGCCGGTAGCAGGAAATCGGAGGAGGGCCTGCGAGCCGTGTATTGCGCCAGACCTGGGGTTTTGGGCGGCCTATCAGGCAACGCACCACTAAAATCAGGGGCTGCAGCGAATCCGCGAGTATAGCGGTGCCCACCCTGGGCGACAATGGATAAAGACCTGAAAAACCCTTATGAATCAAGCAGTAAACCCCGTATCGGGCAGTAATTTTCCTGTAACCGACCGTGTTCGGGAGGCCATGGCCGTGTCTTTACGCGGCTGTGACGAGCTGATTCCCCAAGAAGACTGGCTGAAGAAGCTGGCGCGCTCCGAGGCCACCGGCACGCCGCTGCGCATCAAGCTGGGCCTGGACCCGACCGCGCCCGACATCCATATCGGCCACACCGTGGTGCTGAACAAGATGCGCCAGCTGCAGGACCTGGGCCACACGGTGATCTTTCTGATTGGCGACTTCACTTCGCTGATCGGCGACCCCAGCGGGCGAAACAGCACCCGCCCGCCATTGACGCCTGAGCAGATCAAGATCAACGCCGAAACCTATTACAAGCAGGCCAGCCTGGTGCTGGACCCGGCCAAGACAGAGATCCGCTACAACAGCGAATGGAGCGAGCCGCTGGGCGCGCGCGGCATGATCCAGCTGGCATCGCGCTACACCGTGGCCCGTATGATGGAGCGCAACGACTTCCACGACCGCTTTAATAACGGCCAGTCCATCGCAGTGCACGAGTTTTTGTACCCATTGATGCAGGGCTACGACTCTGTGGCCCTGAAAAGCGACCTGGAACTCGGCGGTACCGACCAGAAGTTCAACCTGCTGATGGGCCGCCACCTGCAGGCCGAATACGGCCAGGAGCCACAGTGCATTTTGACCATGCCGCTGCTGGAAGGCCTGGACGGCGTGGAGAAGATGTCCAAGTCCAAGAACAACTACATCGGCATCAGCGAAGAGCCGAACACCATGTTCGCCAAGGTGCTGAGCATTTCCGACGTGCTGATGTGGCGCTGGTACACCTTGCTGTCGTTCAAAAGCGAGGCCGAAATCGCCGCGCTCAAGGCGGAAGTGGATGCTGGCCGCAACCCCAAGGACGCCAAGGTGGCGCTGGCCAAGGAAATCACCGCCCGCTTCCACAGCGTTGCCGCAGCCGATGCGGCCGAGCAAGACTTCAACAACCGCAGCAAGGGCGGCGTGCCGGATGACATCGCCGAGCTGAGCTTGCCACTGGGTGAAGGCGGCGCGGCACTGGGTATCGCTGCGCTGCTGAAGCTAGCCAATTTGGCGGCAAGCAGCGGCGAGGGCAACCGCCTGATCGACGGCGGCGGTGTGCGCGTGGACTCCAGCGTAGTCAGCGACAAGGGCTTGAAACTGGGTGCCGGCACCTATGTGCTGCAGGTGGGCAAACGCAAGTTCGCTCGCGTGACGCTGGGCTAACGGGCTCGCAGGGTCAGGGCGCGGGCGAGGCCAGCGGCTTGCCCTTTTCCACCACGTAGACGCCGACTAACTGCACCGGGTTGGCGGTGTCGTTCTCGGCGGCGTGCACCACGCCGGCGGGAATGACAAAAGACTCGCCCGCCTTGATGCGGCGCGGCGGCTGGCCATCCACCAGCAAAACGGTTTCACCGGACATCACGTAGCTGATCTCGTCGCCGGGGTGGGTGTGGCGGGCTGCCTTGCCGCCGGGGGCGATTTCCACGCGCGCGACCACCGCTTCGCGCCCGGGTACCGACACGTCTTCCTTGCCCACGATGGTGCGTGTCAAACCACTCGTCTGCGCGTGGGCAGCTGCGGCCAGGCCCAGCAGGCCGCCGACGAGGATGTAAATGCCGTAGTTGCGCAAACGCATGGTGTGTCCTTTGAAAATCGTGGCCTATCGTAGTGGCCTGGTCCAGGCCCATGCTCGGTGACAACCCTGAGGCCCGTGACGGACAATCAACTCATGAAAGCTGTTTTACAAAGAGTGCGGGAAGCCCGCGTGGTCATTGCGGACGAGGTGGTGGGCCAGATCGGCCCCGGCCTGTTGGTGCTGGTGTGCGCCGAGCGCGGCGATGTGCCGGCCCAGGCCGACAAGCTGCTGGCCAAAATTTTGAAGCTGCGCATCTTCAGCGATGCGGCAGGCAAGATGAACCTGAGCCTGCAGGACGTGGCGGGCGGGCTGCTGGTGGTCAGCCAGTTCACGCTGGCGGCCGATGCTTCGGCGGGCAACCGGCCCAGCTTTATCAGCGCAGCACTACCCGAGGACGGGCGCCGGCTGTACGACTACTTCGTGGCCCAGGCCCGGCTGCTGCATGCGCCGGTGCAGACCGGGCAGTTTGGCGCCGACATGCTGGTGCATCTGGTCAACGACGGGCCGGTGACGATTCCGCTGCAGTTTTAATCCGCCAGCTTAGTCGGCGTAAGGATCGGCGATGCCCAACTCGGCCAGGATTTCGGTCTCGTAGGCTTCCATCTCGTTGGCATCTTCTTCGCTGGTTTCGTGGTCCCAGCCCTGGGCGTGCAGGGTGCCGTGCACCAGCAAATGGGCGTAATGGTCTTTCAACGACTTACCGTTTTCTGCGGCTTCGCGGGCCACCACCGGGGCGCACAGCACCAGGTCGGCGGTTACCACCGGCTCCTGGGTGTAGTCAAAGGTCAGCACATTGGTGGCGTAGTCCTTTTTGCGGTATTCGCGGTTCAGGGCCTGGCCTTCTTCGGCATCGACGATGCGCACGGTGATCTCGGCGTCCAGCGCCAGCGCGTGGCGTATCCAGCGGGCCACGCTGTGGCGGGGCAGGGCGGCACGGTGCAGGGCCAGTTCTTCCTTGTTGGCCAGCGTGCCAAACTGCAGCGAGAGTTGTAGATTGTTCAGCATGTTTTTGGCCGCTGGCGCAGGTATATTCTGCGCAGGCAGCTATTCAATTGATAGCGTAATGGATGGTGTTAAGTGGTTTTGCGGGTACGCACGGCCAGGTCCGATTTGCCGCGCGTGTCGTAGGCATCGACGATGCGCGCCACCAGCGGGTGGCGCACCACGTCGGCGCTGGTGAAGCGGGTGATTGCAATGCCCTTGGTGCGGCGCAGCACCTGCTCGGCGTCGATTAGGCCGCTGAGCTGGGTTTTGGGCAGGTCGATCTGGCTTACGTCGCCGGTCACCACCGCTTTGGCGCCGAAGCCGATGCGGGTCAGAAACATCTTCATCTGCTCAGGCGTGGTGTTCTGCGCTTCGTCCAGGATGACGAAGGCGTTGTTCAGCGTGCGCCCGCGCATGAAGGCCAGCGGCGCCACTTCCAGCGCGTTGCGCTCAAAGGCCTTTTGTACTTTCTCGGGCCCCATCAGCTCGTACAGCGCGTCGTACAGCGGGCGCAGATAGGGGTCGATCTTCTGGTTCAGATCGCCGGGCAAAAAGCCCAGGCGTTCGCCGGCTTCCACCGCCGGGCGGGTGAGCACGATGCGCTGCACGGCGCTGCGTTCCAGTGCGTCCACCGCGCAGGCTACGGCCAGGTAGGTCTTGCCGGTGCCGGCCGGGCCTATGCCGAAGGTGATGTCGTGCTGGGCGATGTTGTCCAGGTAGGTGGTCTGGTTGGGCGTGCGGGCGCGCAGGTCGGCGCGGCGGGTTTGCAGGCTGTGGCCGTCGGCGCCCAGGTCCGCGTCACTGGCCAGCATCAGCTGCACGGTGTCGGGCTTGATCGGGCGGCCGGCTTGTTCATACAGGGCCTGCAGCAGCTCCAGGGCCTGGTTGGCCGTGGCTTTGGGGCCGTCGATCTTGAATTGTTCGTGGCGGTGGGCGATCTTGATCTGCAGCGCGTCTTCGATGGTGCGCAAATGCGCGTCCATGGGGCCGCAGAGGTTGTCGAGCCGGGTGTTGTTGGGGGGCGAGAAGGTGTGGCGAACAATCATGGCTGTATTGTCGCCTGTACGCTCTGTTCAGGCGCTTGTCCTACGCGCAGGTGCGTGGGCGGCTTGTTAGGATGCGTGGCACACCATGGCCCAAGATTCTTCTCCCCGCATTGCCCCTCCAGACCATTCCGGTGTTGTGACTGCCAAGCTGCTGGGCCGTTGGGCGGCGGCCGACTTGGCCGTGCCGGCGCAGTGGCGGGCCGCCACGGCGGCCTTGCAGGCACAGCCCTCGTCTGCGCATTGGGATCTACAAGGCGTGGAGCGGCTGGACCATGTGGGCGCGCAACTGCTGTGGAACCACTGGGGCCGCCAGTGGCCAGCGCAAATCGACCTGCTGCCCGAGCAGCGCAGCCTGCTGGAGCGTGTCGCCAAATTCTCGTGCGAAGCGCCGCCCAGCCAGGACACCACCTGGGCGCAGTGTTTCGACGCGCTGGGCGCCTGGGTGCTGGCCGGCCTGGCGCAGGGGCTGGACTTGCTGCGCATGGTGGGGCAACTGGCTTTGGACCTGCTGCGCCTGGCGCGCCGCCCGCAGGCCGGGCCGTGGCGGGATGTGTCGGGCCATCTGTACCAAATGGGCACCATGGCCCTGCCCATTACCGCGCTGGTGGGTTTCTTGATTGGCGTGGTGCTGGCCTACCTGACATCGCAGCAGCTGCGGCAGTTTGGGGCCGAAGCGTTCATCGTCAACATCCTGGGCATGTCGGTGGTGCGCGAGCTGGGGCCGATGCTGGCTGCGATTCTGATCGCTGGGCGTTCGGGCTCGGCCATCACCGCGCAGATCGGCGTGATGCGCGTGACCGAAGAGCTGGATGCCATGCGCGTCATGGGTATTCCGCTGAGCTACCGGCTGGTGATGCCGCGCGCGATTTCTCTGGCCATCGCCATGCCGCTGATCAGCGTGTGGACATCGGTAACCGCGCTGGCGGGCGGCATGCTGGCGGCAGACTTGGCGCTGGGCATTACGCCCGCCTTCTTTTTGCAGGCCCTGCCTGAAGCGGTGGGCGTCGCCAATCTGGGGCTGGCGGTGTTCAAGTCGGCGGTGTTCGGCCTGTTGATTGCGCTGGTGGGCTGCCACTGCGGCCTGCGCGTCAAGCCCAACACCCAAAGCCTGGGGCAGGGCACGACGGCTTCGGTGGTGACCTCGATCACGGTGGTGATCCTGGTCGATGCCCTCTTCGCCATCGTGTTTAAAAACGTAGGAGTCTGAGATGGATGCAGACACCATCGTCGACATCCAGGGCCTGCAGACCGCGTTTGGCAGCGGCAAGAAGCGGGTCGTCATCCACCAGGACCTGGCGCTGACCGTGCGGCGCGGCGAGATCCTGTCGCTGGTGGGTGGCTCGGGCACGGGCAAGACGGTGCTGCTGCGCCAGATGCTCGGGCTGGAGCAGCCCGCCCAGGGCCAGGTGACGGTGCTGGGCCAGCCCGCAGCAGAGCTGGGCCGGGCGGGCGCGGCCAGCCGGGTGGGCATGCTGTTCCAGCAGGGGGCGCTGTTCTCGGCGTTTACCGTGCTGGAGAACATAGGCTTTCCGCTGCGCGAACTCAAAACCCTGCCCGAGGCGCTGGTGCGCGACGCGGCCCTGGTCAAGCTGCAAATGGTCGGCCTGAGCCCGGCGGACGGCGACAAGATGCCCGCCGACCTGTCGGGCGGCATGGTCAAACGCGTGGCCCTGGCCCGCGCGCTGGTGATGGACCCGCCGCTGTTGTTGTTGGACGAGCCTACCGCCGGCTTGGACCCAAACGGCGCGGACGAATTTGTGACCTTGCTGCGCGCCCTGCACCAGGGCCTGGGCCTGACGGTGGTGATGGTGACCCACGACCTGGACACCCTGTTTGCGCTCAGCACCCGGGTGGCTGTGCTGGCTGAAAAAAGGGTGCTGGTGACGGGCACGCCCGCCGAAGTGGTGGCCTTCCCGCACCCTTTCATCGAACACTTTTTTCTGGGCGAACGTGGGCGGCGGGCTTTGGCGCCGCTGCCCCCTTCACCCATCCCTTCAGGAGATAGTCCCCATGGAAAATAAATCCCATGCGCTGGCGGCGGGCGCGTTTGTGCTGGCCATTACCGCGCTGCTGGTGGCGCTGGCGGTGTGGCTCACGCGGGATGCCGGCAGCAGCCATCCGTATGAACTCTCCACGCGCGACCCGGTGACGGGCCTGCAGCCCCAGGCCGCCGTGCGCTACAAGGGCGTGGCCGTGGGCAAGGTGACCCATATTGGCTTCGACCCCGACGTGGTGGGCAATGTGCTGATACGCATTGCGGTGGACGACACCACACCGCTGTCGCCCACCGCCTTTGCCAGCCTGAGCTACCAGGGCATCACCGGCCTGGCTTTTGTGCAGATCGACGACGCGGGCCAGGCCCAGGCCCCGATTCCGCCCGGCCGCAGCGGTGTGCCACGCTTGCCGCTGGAGACATCGCAACTCGGCAAGCTGACGCAGCAGGTGCCGCACATCCTGGAACAGGTAGACCAGGCCACGCTGCGCCTGAACCAATTGCTCAGCGATGAGAACCAAAAACTGTTCACCGGCGTGCTGACCAATGCTGACCACGCAACCACCAGCCTGGCCCAGCTCAGCGCCCGGCTGGAGCAAACCGTCACCCAGCGGCTGGACCCGGCGCTGGCGCGTATCCCAACGATTGCCGACGACACGCACCAGACCATGCGTGCGCTGCAAACTGCGGCCACGACGGCCAACAGCAGCTTTGCCGCCATTGGGCAAACGGCTGTAAGGCTGAACGAAAAAGGCGGTGTGATGGACCGGCTGGCAGACGGCACGGGTGCGCTGTCGCACGCGGCGGACGCTTTGGGCAACGCCACCTTGCCGCGCATCAACCGGGTGGCCGATGACGCGTCCCGCGCGGCCCGGCAGCTGGGCCGCACCGTCAACGGCATCAGCGAACAGCCGCAGTCGCTGATCTTTGGCGGCGGCGCGGCCGTGCCTGGCCCGGGCGAGCCCGGCTTTGTGGCACCGGCTGCGCAACCATGAATACGGCTTACAAAGGATTTGCTATGAAAATAAGAGCTTCTGGCGCAGGTGGAATGTGCGCAAAGTGCCTATTTGGCTTGGTAACGGGCTTGGCGGTTTGGGCCCTGGCTGCCTGCTCGGTCTTGCCCGACAAACCCGTGCGTGCCACGCAGTACGACTTCGGCCCAAGCACCACCGAGGCCATCACCACGGTGGCCACGGCCAGCTTGCCGCCGCTGGCGCTGTCTGAGGTGGAAGCGCCGGGGCTGGTCGATGGTGGCACAGCCATTCTGTACCGGCTGGGCTATGCGGATGTGCAGCAACTGCGCCCCTACACCCAGGCACGCTGGAGCGTGCCGCCCGCGCAGCTGGTGGGGCAGCGACTGCGTGATGTGTTGGGTCAGCGCCGGGCCGTGCTGGCGGCCAGCGACAGCGCAGCACTGGCGCGCACCGCAGGGCCAGCGCCGCGCTTGTTGCGCTTGGAGTTGCAGGAATTTACCCAGCTGTTCCAGTCGCCCTCAGCCAGTACCGGCCTGGTGCGGCTGCGCGCCACGCTGTTGGAAACTACGCCGTTGGGCGACAGCTTGCTGGCCCAGCGTACGTTCAGCCTGCAGCGCCCGGCCCCCAGTGCCGACGCGCCCGGTGGGGTGCGGGCACTGGCTGCGGCCACCGATGCCCTGGCGCAAGAGCTGGATGCCTGGCTGGAGACGGCGGGGCGTTGAACTTGGTCGTTCAGGCCGCGATGGCTTGTAGATCCGCTTTTATGACAGGTGCGGCTTTGCTGGTGCCGAAGGCGATCTCGCCAGACAGCTGACCGCCTTCTTCCACCACCAGCTTGCCGTAGCGCACGGTGCCGGTGACTTTGCCGGTGGAGTAGATCACCAGCTTGTCGCGTACCGTCAGCACGCCGTCGAAGCTGCCGTGGATTTCGGCGATGTCGATGTCGGCCGCGCCCTTGAAGGCGCCGTCGGCGGTGATCTGCATCAGGCGCGAGTCCATGGTGGCTTCGACGATGCCTTCGACCACCAGGGTGTCGCAGTCGGTGATCTCCACGCCCTTGAGTTTGATGTTCGGGCCCACGGTCAGGGTGCTGCCGCCGGTCTTGGTCGCGGAGCTGGTGGAGGTGGCGGGTGTAGAGGCTTGCATAGGGCTTACTTCGCTGGGGAGTGTGGAGGAGCTGGCGGCGCTAGTGGGGGATGAGCTGCTGGGGTTCAGTGGTTTGCCCAGGGGGGCTTGCTGTGCATGCGATGGGCTGGGGCGCAGGCCCAAAACGGCCGGTTCACGCTTGCCAAAAAACGGGGCTTGCAGAGCCATGGTGGATTCCTCCCAAAAGAAACCAATGGTAGGAGCCGATGCCGTTACATGCCGGACGAGGATGCAAGAGCTGTAAGAACGTGTGTTTGGCGCATTGGCGGTGCCCGTCGGGGACAATCGCACTTTCACCATTCGGAACCCCCATGATCGGACGACTCCAAGGCCTGCTGGCCGCCAAGAACCCACCCCAGGTGCTGATCGACTGCCACGGCGTGGGCTATGACGTGGACGTGCCCATGAGCACCTTCTACAACCTGCCGGGCCTTGGCGAGCAGGTCACGTTGCTGACGCATTTTGTGGTGCGTGAAGATGCGCAAATCTTGTACGGCTTTGCCACGCCGGGCGAGCGCGATGCGTTCCGCCAGCTGATCAAGATCAGCGGCGTGGGGCCCCGCACGGCCTTGAGCATTCTGTCGGGAATGGGCGTGGATGACCTGGCCCAGGCCATCACCTTGCAAGAGGTGGGGCGGCTCAAGAAGGTGCCCGGCATTGGCCCCAAAACCGCCGAACGTTTGCTGCTGGAGCTCAAAGGCAAGCTGGGCCCCGATATTGGTGTGCGCACCGGCGTGACCAGCGATGCGCAGGCCGACATCCTGCAGGCGCTAGTGGCCCTGGGCTATAGCGACAAGGAAGCGGCGCTGGCGCTGAAGGCGCTGCCGGCCGGCGTGGGCGTCAGCGAAGGCATCAAGCTCGCGTTGAAGGCCCTGGCGAAGTAGCCGGACCCCCTTCACGCCCTTCACGCCCTACATACCCTCGCGCACCACCCGCCCGTTCAGTGGCTGCACGGGCCGGTTGTTGTGCGGGTAGAGCTGGGCAAACATGCGCAGCTGCTCTGGGCTGATCTGCACGGGCTGCTTCAGCACCATCCACAGCACGTTTTCTGAGCAGGGGGGCGTGGTCAGCGAGCCCATGAATTGGTAGTAGCGCTGGTCTTGCGGCAGTAGCTCGCTCAGGTCCAGCAGGCCGGCAGGCATGCGTACGCGGTCACCTACGTCCAAGGGCATGTAGGTCCACACCTTGTTGATCAGTGGATTGGCTTTTCCGGGGTCCAGCAGCACCGCCAGCACCGCCAGTTGGCCATCGATGTTGCGGTGTACCAGATGCGCCACCATGGCGTAGGCGCGGTCGTTGATGCGCTCCTCGCTGGGCGTGTGAAAGTGGAATTGCACCAGCTTGTACGTCGAGCCGCGCACGGTGATGGTGTTGTCTCCGACCACATCCACCTGGATGGTGTGGCCATTGTTGACCACCATGGCACTGCTGGGTTGGTAGCGGATTTGCAGCGGTTCGGCCGGGCCTTGCAGGGTGTTGTCATCCTGGATGGCGATGGGTGACTGGCGTTGTCCAATGGCACACAAGTTGAATTCGGGCTTGAGTTTGGCCCAGGCCTGCGGTCCGTACTCGCCGTCGTAGGCCCAATGCGCTTCGTCCTTGTGGGCGACTCCCAGGTTTTCGCGGGCGACAACTGTGCCCGTGCGTTGCCCCGTGCCGGCCACTTGTGCCATAGCCGCCGCGCGGCTGTCCACCGGGTTGGGGATGGCGCCATGGGCGCGGGCGTAGGCGGCTGCTATGTCGGGCGGCGCAGAGGGCGTGCCGCGCGCACCGGATTTTTTGGGTTCGGCCTCAATGGTCAGCGTGACCTTGGGGGGCGGGGTCTTGGCGGCCTTGCCTTTTTTGCCCTTGGCTTGCTGGTTGCTGGCATTGGCCTGCTCGACCAGTTCGCGTACCTGGTCGCCCATGGATTCCTTGCTGACGGGTTCCTTGGTCTTGCTGGCTTCGGCTGCCTTGCTGCCTTCTTGCGATGCCGGCTTGGCGGGCAGGGTGATTTTGCCGATGGAGGGGTGCTTTTCCGCCGGCGCATCGGACGCCCAGCCGCTGGCGCTGGCACACAGCAGCAGTCCCAGGGCACTGTGGCGAACGCCTTGCCAACCAACAGACCAGGGTGCGGAGCGAAGGGAAACAGATGGTGTGGGCATCATGGGCAGTAGGGCTAAATGAGGCGAGCACGTGGCGCAAGCAGCACCGCGCATGTATGTAAATTGTTACAGGGTCCACTATAGCCACAACTGGCCCGGCGGTTCAATGCGTCCGGGCGCCAGGCGCTATAGTGGCCGCTCTGTTTCCAACCCTCTTCTGACCTGCCTGCCGTGTCCATCCAGACTGATGATTTTGCGCCGACGCCGCCCAAGCGCGTTGTCTCCGCCGTGCCCTCTTCGCCCCAGGAAGAGGCGATAGAACGCGCCCTGCGCCCCAAGCTGTTCGACGAATATGTGGGTCAGACCAAGGCGCGTGAGCAGCTGGAGATCTTTATCGGCGCGGCCAAAAAGCGCAGCGAGGCGCTGGACCACGTGCTGCTGTTCGGCCCGCCCGGCCTGGGCAAGACCACGCTGAGCCACATCATTGCCCACGAGCTCGGCGTGAACATGCGCCAGACCAGCGGCCCGGTGCTGGAAAAGCCCAAGGACCTGGCCGCGCTGCTGACCAATCTGGAGAAGAACGACGTCCTCTTTATCGATGAAATCCACCGCCTGAGCCCGGTGGTGGAAGAAATCCTGTACCCCGCGCTGGAGGACTACCAGATTGACATCATGATCGGCGAAGGCCCGGCGGCGCGCAGCATCAAGCTCGACTTGCAGCCCTTCACCCTGGTCGGCGCCACCACCCGCGCCGGCATGCTGACCAACCCGCTGCGGGACCGTTTCGGCATCGTGGCGCGGCTGGAGTTCTATACGCCAGACGAGCTGGCGCGCATCGTCAAGCGCAGCGCCGGCCTGTTGAATGCCCCCATGGATGCCGATGGCGGCTACGAGATCGCCCGCCGCTCGCGCGGCACACCGCGCATCGCCAACCGTCTGCTGCGCCGGGTGCGCGACTACGCTGACGTGAAGGGCAACGGCACCATCACCCTGGATATTGCGAACCGCGCGCTGGCCATGCTGGATGTGGACCCGCAAGGTTTCGACCTGATGGACCGTAAGCTTCTGGAGGCGGTGATCCACCGCTTCGACGGCGGCCCGGTGGGGTTGGACAACATCGCCGCCAGCATCGGCGAGGAGCGCGACACCATTGAAGATGTGATCGAGCCTTACCTGATTCAGCAGGGCTTTCTACAGCGCACGCCGCGCGGCCGCATCGCCACGCTGGCGGCATATCGCCACCTGGGTGTGAACCCGCCGCAGGCAGAAGGCGGGCTGTTTGCTGCGGAGTGAGGGGAATTTGCCTTTGCTATTTAATTAATAGCTGCCTGTGCAGGTAATACCTGCGCGAACGGTCGATTTGGTTGTAAGCGTGGCAGGGCTATCGGCCTACTTAACGCCTCGCAGGTCGCGCCATTGCGCCCGCGCAAACCAGGCGCACACCACGGCCAGTGCAAGGAAGAACCCCTGCTGGCCCCAGTTCAGCGCCGGAAATTTCACCAGGCCTATCAGTACAAACAGGATGCTGATGGCGCACAGCAGGCCCGACAGCAGCAGCCAGACCAGTGCCAGTACGCGTTCCACGCCGGTTTTGACGGAGTTCAGGGCGGTTTGCGTTTGCTGCCAGGCATCTGCTGCGTCCGCCAACGGGCTTTGCTGCTGGTCGTTAAGCGCTTCAGCGATGGAGGGGCGCTGCACCAGTGCCGCAAAGTCCCCTTGGCGGGGTCGGGCCGCACGCTTTCGCCACCACAAAAACAGAAATAGCAAAAGAATGGCCGCGCAGATGAGGCCGCCGTACAGCAACTGCTCCTGCCAAGGGTGGGCAGCCGCGTGCATCCAGTAATGCAGCATGGTCTAGCCCTTTAGGTGCTGGTTTCGTCCAGCGCGGTGTTGGTTTCCAGGTGCTGGGTGTCGGCCCAGCCCACCAGATTCAGGCCTTGTGGTGTCCAAAGCAGGCGGTTGATGGCGGCGTTGCCCAGGTCCCAGCTGCGCGGTGCTTGCAGGCCCTGGCCGGTGGCCGCGCGGTACAGCACATCCATCACGCCGCCATGGGCCACCAGGGTGATCAGCTCGCCACGGTGGCGCGCCGCCACCTGGTCCACACAGGCCAGTACCCGGTCGCGGAATCGGATCAACGATTCGCCGCCCTCAGGGGGGCTGAAATCGGGGTCGCGCTTGCGCCAGCGCAGCGCCAGTTCGGGCTGGGTGGCTTCGACCTCCGCGAAGGTATGGCCTTGGAAGGAGCCAAAGTCACGTTCGCGCAGTCCAGGTGCTTTGGCGATGTCCACACCCACTGCGTTGGCTACAGCCTGCGCCGTTTCATAGGCGCGCATCAGGTCGCTAGCATAAATGGCGGTAATGGGTTCGTCCACCAGCGCCTGGGCGGCACGCTCGGCTTGCCAGCGGCCCGTGGCGTTCAGCGGGATGTCCAGGTGGCCCTGGATGCGGGTGTCTACGTTCCAGGCGGTTTCACCGTGGCGGATGGCAATGATGCGGGTGGCGTCCATATGCGGTTTTAGTGTTGCGGTGGCTGGATGCTGACCGTGCGCAGGCCGGCAGGCGGGTTGGGGAAGCCCTGCAGGGCGGCCTGGAACATGGCGGGTAGCACGTCTTCAATGCGGCCGCCAAAGCCTTCGTGCACCGCCCGGCTTTCAAACACCACCTGGCCGCTGTCCAGCGCGCGCAGTACCACCTTGAGCAGGTGCTGGTAGCGCGTGGGCTCAGGCATCCATAGCTGTGGGCGCCCTGGCCAGCCCCAGCGGCCCGGGCCATACCACAGGGGCCCCGGGCCCCAGCGCCCGGTGTCCGGGTAGATGACCAGGGTCTGCATGCCCAACTCCACGCTGAAGCGCGGCGTGGGGCCCGGCACCAGCCCCACTTGGGCCAAAGCGGGCGTGGCGAGGGCTTCAAGTGCGTTCTGTGTTGCGGCGTCTGCCTGCTGCGAGGGCAGGCGGTCAAAGCGGATGGCGGTGCCAGGGGCGACCGCACCCAGGGTGGAGAAGCTTTGCACATCGCTGTCCACGCGCCAGATGGACGCACAGCCGGACAGCCAGACGCAGCTTGCAAGCAGCAGGGCAGACCAGCGTGCCATGGCCATGTTTCCTAGAGCCGTACGACCTGCAGGCCGGGCAGGCCAGCGGGTGGGAAGCTGGGCGCGTCAAAGGCCTGGTCACCGTCTTCAGATGCCACACCCGTGGGGCGCAGGCCCTTGAAGTCGTAGCGGCTGCCGTCCATCAGGTGCGAGGGCACGACGTTTTGCAGGGCGCTGAACATGCTCTCGATGCGGCCGGGGAACTTCTTTTCCCATTCCTGCAGCATTTGTGAGATTTGCTTGCGCTGCAGGTTTTCCTGGCTGCCACACAGGGTGCAGGGGATGATGGGGAACTGCTTGTGCGCGGCCCAGCGCACCAAGTCTTTTTCGGTCACGTAGGCCAGCGGGCGGATGACGATGTGTTTGCCGTCGTCGCTGACCAGCTTGGGCGGCATGCCCTTGAGCTTGCCGCCGAAGAACATGTTCAAAAAGAAGGTCTGCAGCATGTCGTCGCGGTGGTGGCCCAGCGCGATCTTGGTGGCGCCCAGCTCGTCGGCTACGCGGTACAAGATGCCGCGGCGCAGGCGGCTGCACAGACCGCAGGTGGTTTTGCCCTCGGGTATCACGCGCTTGACGATGCTGTAGGTGTCCTGGTTCTCGATGTGGAAGGGCACACCTAGTGCGGTCAGGTAGCGGGGCAGAACATCTTCCGGGAAGCCGGGCTGCTTCTGGTCCAGGTTGACCGCGATGATGTCGAAGTGGATGGGCGCGCGGGCTTTGAGCTTGAGCAGGATGTCCAGCATGGCGTAGCTGTCCTTGCCGCCGCTGACGCAAACCATGACTTTGTCGCCTTCTTCGACCATGTTGTAGTCCACGATGGCTTTGCCCATCTCGCGGCACAGGCGCTTTTCGAGCTTATGCGTTTCGCGCTCGATCTTGAAGTCAGGGGCGGTGGGGGTGACGGGGCTGCCGGAAGTTGGGGCTTCAGCCTCGTCGGTGGTCCATACGGCGCTCATAGGGGCAATCGGTTCTAAAAACCCCGATTATCCTGCGCTAAGTCCTCAGCCGTGTTGATTTGGGCGATGCCGTTGCTATTTTGAGGTGCTCACTGTGGACGTTGCCACGCACGTTCTTACCACTGCCCGGTCTCTATCCGAATGGCAACTTCGCAGTCGTCGAATATTTCCAGCTTGGCTATCCGCACGCGTACACCCAGCACGCCGGGCAGCTGCATCAGCCGTTGCGCCAGCTTGCCGATCAGGCTCTCCAGCAGGTTCACATGCTGGGCTGTGCAGTCGTCAATGATGATCTGACGCACCTTGCGGTAGTCGAGCACGTGGTTGATGTCGTCGTCGCTGGGCTCCAGCGGCTGCGGGCCGAGGTTGAGTTCGGCATCTACCTGGATGGGCTGCGGGGTGGTCAACTCCGACTCCAGAATGCCCAGGTTGGCATCGAAGCGCAGGCCGGTGAGTTGCAGGGTTTGGTTGCCGGTGGTGTGGTGCATGGCTTTGAAAAGAGTTACATGAGCGAAAAATCGCGTTCGAACTGCATCAGGTGCTGGCCGCCATCTACCAGCAGGGTGGTGCCGGTGATGGACGCGTTCTCCAGCGCAAACTTGACGGTGGCCGCTACATCGGCGGCGGTGCTGGAGCGGCCCAGCGGGGATATCTTGTGTAGCGCAGCAAATTGCTCGTCGCTCAGCATATGGCTTTTCAGCGTCAGGCCGGGTGCCACGCCCACCACCCGCAGCTGGGGCGCCAGCGCCTGGGCCAGCATGGTGTTGGCGACTTCCAGCGCGGCTTTGGACAGGGTGTAGCTTAGAAAGTCCGGGTTCAGGTTCCACAGCTTCTGGTCCAGTAGATTCACCACCGCGCCGGTGCTGCAGCCACGTGCCATGACATGCTTGTGCAGGGCCTGGGCCAACAGAATCGGTGCGCCGGTATTGCTGCGCAGGTGCAACTCCATGGCGGCAAAGCTGAAGTCAGCGGCGCTGTCATGTTCGAAGGTACTGGCGCTGTTGACCACCGCGTCCACTGTACCGAACTGGGCCAGCACGGCTGGCAGCAGGGCGCGCACCTGGGCTTCATCCGCCAGGTCGGCCTGGAATGCAGCATGTTTTAGGCCGCTGGCGCTCGTAATATCTGCGCAGTCAGCTACTGTTTTAATAGCATCCTGATCCGAGCTGCGGTAGTGCACGGCCACCTGCCAACCCCCTTGGGCCAGGGCCAGGGCGATCTCTCGGCCCAGGCGTTTGCCGGCCCCGGTTACCAAAACGGTACGAGCTTGTCGAGGGTGCGGAGATACAGGCAACATTCAGCGGACAATCCAGGGGTGGAAAAAACAGCCCCCAGTTTAACGAGCGCATTGCAGACGCATATCCAGCAATTGATCCAGTCCTCCGGTGGCTGGATCGGTTTTGACCATTTCATGGCGCTGGCCCTGTACCAACCCGGCCTGGGTTACTACGCCAATGACCGCCTCAAATTCGGTGCCATGCCCGAATCTGACCAAGGTGCAGATGGCAGTGACTTCGTCACCGCTCCCGAGATATCGCCCCTGTTCGGCCAGACCCTGGCCGTGCAGGTCGCCCAGGCGCTGGACGCCACGCAGACCAGCGAGGTCTGGGAGTTTGGCGCCGGCTCTGGCGCCCTGGCCGAGCAATTGCTGCAGACCCTGGGCGACAAGGTGCAGCGCTACTGCATCGTGGATCTGTCTGGCAGCCTGCGCGCACGCCAGCAACTGCGCCTGCAGCCTTTTGCAGACAAGGTGCAGTGGGTGGCCGAGCTACCCGCCAGCTTGCAGGCCGTGGTGGTGGGCAACGAGGTGCTGGACGCCATGCCTGTGCAACTGCTGGTGCGCAAAAGCGGGCAGTGGTTTGAGCGCGGTGTGGTGTGGACCGGTGACGCCTTCGCCTGGGACGACCGCTCCACCAGCCTGCGACCGCCGACCGAGATCGATGGCCCGCACGACTATCTGACCGAAATCCACCCCCAGGGTGAGTCTTTTATCCGCACCCTGGCCGACCGGCTCACCCAGGGCGCCGCTTTCTTTCTGGACTACGGCTTCCCCGAGGCCGAGTACTACCACCCGCAGCGCAGCACCGGCACGGTGATGTGCCATTACGCCCACCGAGCCGACCCCGATCCACTGGAATATGTGGGGCTAAAGGACATTACCGCCCATGTCAACTTCACCGGCATTGCCCTGGCCGGACAAGATGCTGAGCCGAGCTTGAACGTACTGGGCTACACCAGCCAGGCGCGGTTTTTGATGAACTGCGGGTTGCTTCAAAAAATGGAGCACGCTACGCACGCCGAACGTGCGAATGCGCTGAAATTGATCTCCGAACACGAGATGGGCGAGCTGTTCAAGGTGATTGCCTTTGGTGCGGGCACGCCCTGGGAGCCGCTGGGTTTTGCCCAGGGCGACCGCAGCCATACGTTGTGATGTATGGCACGCTGGCTGCTGGTTGTCTTTCTCGCTTTGTTACTAATTGACTGGTTTTCCCCGTTGTTGCGCAAGCTGGGCTTTGGCAGACTGCCCGGTGATTTGCGTTTCAGGCTATTTGGCCGCATCTGGTTTATTCCAATCACCACCACCGTGGTTTTGAGCTTTATCGCTAGCCTTGTTTCCAAACTCATTTAAGAGAATAAATCCCATGAAAGCATGTATTGATATTGGCGGCACCAAGGTCGCTGTCAGCCTGGCTGTTGGCAACGACGATTTGCCTAATTTGCAGGCGCGGCGCACCGAGCCCACTGCCAAAACCGGTAATAACGACGCCCTGGCCGTGCAAATCATCCGTATGGTGGACGAGGCTTGTGCCGAGATCGGCGCCAACCCGGCGGATGTGCAGGTGGCAGGCGTGTCGTCCTGCGGCCCATTCCTGATTCGAGACGGCCTGATCGAATTAACCGCACCGAATATCTGTGGCGGCATGGCCGGCCCGGCGCGCGGCTTGCCCAATGACTGGGATACCGCCTTGTTGGAAGCACCCCTGGGCCACCGTTTCGCCCGGGTACGCATTGAAAATGACTGTATTGCCGCCCTGGAGGCCGAGCGCCGCTGGGGTGCTTTGGTGGGCGTGGACCACTGCGCCTACGTAACCTGGAGTACCGGCATCGGCATGGGCCTGTGCGTGGATGGCCATATTTTGCGCGGCAAGAATGGAAATGCCGGCCACGCCGGCCATATGTTTGTTTCGGATAACCTGGACGCTTTATGCGGCTGCGGCAATATCGGGGATGTAGAGGGTTTGGTTGCCGGCAATGCCATTGCCCGCCGGTTTGGCCTGGATGCGGCCACATTATTCCAGGCGGCCCGTGCCGGAGATGCAGATGCTTTGGCCAAGGTGGATGATCTGTGCCGGGTATTGGGTCGCTCTTTGTATAACCTGGTGATCACGCTGGATTTACAGCGCATTAGCTTGGGTGGCAGCGTGTTTTGGCACAATCGCGAGTTTCTGTTGCCGCGCCTGCAATCCCATATTGACGGCAAATTGCCTTCATTAACCACGGGTGTGACTTTGGTGCCGGCTGGTTTGGCCGACAAAGTGGGTGACTACGCTGCTGTTGCGTTGGCTTAATCCGCCCGTATATTGGCCCAGAATGGCGGCATTGCCGCCTATATCCATGTCCATCTCAAACCAAGGGGTGCGATGATTTTGTGGTGCTGGTTTTCTGCTGGGTAGGTTATCTTTAAACAGGCTTTACACAAGCCTGTATTTGTCGGTTTATAATTGACCATCAATAATTTATTTTCGAAGTATTCGGAATACAAAGATGCCTACCTACAAAGAACTTTTGCAACAGCGTGAACTCCTTGAGCAGCAAATCAATGCTGCACGTGCCACGGAAAATGCCGACGCCATTGAAAAAGTGAAAGCACTGGTCGCCGATTTCGGTTTGACCGCAGAAGATATTTTTGCTGCTGGTAAGCCCCGTGTTAAAAGCGGTGCCAAGGTTGCACCTAAATACCGCAATACCGCCACTGGCGATACTTGGACCGGTCGGGGCAAGCCACCAAAGTGGATCCAGGGTCAGGACCGCGACCAGTTTCTGATTGCTGCTTAATTTAATGCGGCTGTTTATCGCGGTTTAGTCGCGGTAATCATTTTTATCAAAAAGCCCTGTCTTCGGACTGGGCTTTTTGCATTGGGGGGCTAAAACGGTAGTCCGGCATCAATGGCATGGATTCTTTGCATCAATAGACATCTGGACTTCGGGTAGGCTGTGATTCTTCCTGTCCAGGGCTGTATTCACAGAACCGAGCCTGCGGGCCGGGAGTATTTATCCAGTGTTGTTTTAAGAGGGATTCCATGCTCAAGCTTTATATCGGCAATAAAAATTATTCGTCGTGGTCCATGCGTCCCTGGGTGCTGTTGAAGCAGGCCGGCATTCCGTTCGAGGAAATCAAGGTTCGCTTTGACTCATTTGCGGCGGAGTCGCATTTCAAGTCGACCATGGCTGCGGTGAACCCGGTGGGTAAGGTGCCGGTGCTGGTCCATGGCGATCTGGCAGTCTGGGACACCTTGGCGATTGCCGAAACCCTGGCTGAACAGTTCCCTGAAAAAGCCTTGTGGCCCCGGAACCCCCAAGACCGTGCCCGTGCCCGCAGCGTCTGTGCCGAGATGCATTCGGGCTTTACCGCCTTGCGCAGCCATTGCCCCATGAACATCGAGGCTTCCTTGCCTGAGGTCGGGCGGTTGATCTGGCGTGACCAAGCTGGTGTGCGCGCCGATGTGGAGCGCCTGGTCGCCATGTGGGGCGCTTTGCTGCAGGCGCATGGCGGTCCCATGCTGTTTGGTGCGTTCAGCATTGCCGACGCATATTTCGCCCCGGTGTGCATGCGCCTTGTGACCTATGCCCTGCCCGTGCCGCAGGAGATCCAGTCCTATATCGAACGTGTAAGTGCCTTGCCTGGCGTGCAGGCCTGGGTGGCAGATGCGCGGGCCGAGCAGGACTTTCTGGACTTCGAAGAGCCCTACCGACTGGCCCGCTAGCGCGCGGATGTGCCTGCAACTACCGCGCCGCACTCTGGATAAACTCCAGCGATGGAAATTTTTCTCGTTGGTGGCGCGGTACGTGACGCCTTGTTGGGCCGCCAAGGGGGCGATCGTGACTGGGTGGTAGTGGGGGCGAGTCCCGAGGCCTTGCTGGCCCAGGGCTATCTCGCGGTGGGCAAGGACTTCCCGGTGTTCCTGCATCCCCGCACGCATGAGGAATACGCCTTGGCCCGCACCGAGCGCAAGACCGCACCCGGCTACCGGGGTTTTGCCGTGCACTCAGCTTCGGACGTCACTCTGGAGCAGGACCTGGCGCGGCGCGATCTTACTATTAATTCCATAGCTGCTCCCGCAGGAAATATAAGCGCCAGTGGCAGTTTTGATCTAAATCTCCAGGACCTGGTAGACCCCTATGGTGGCCAGCGTGACCTGCGCGACAAAGTACTGCGCCACGTCACTGATGCCTTCCGCGAAGACCCGGTGCGCATACTGCGCGTGGCCCGTTTTGCGGCCCGCTTTGCTGACTTCCATGTGGCGCCTGAGACCCAGGCCTTGATGTGCGAGATGGTGGCGGCCGGCGAGGTGGATGCGCTGGTGCCCGAGCGTGTCTGGCAAGAACTGGCGCGCGGCTTGATGGAGGAGCAGCCGTCCCGCATGTTCGAGGTGCTGCGTGACTGCGGCGCCTTGGCCCGCCTGCTGCCCGAAGTGGATGCCCTGTGGGGCGTACCCCAGCGTGCCGACTACCACCCGGAAGTAGATACCGGCGTCCACGTGATGATGGTGCTGGACATGGCGGCTCGCCTGCAAGCACCTTTGCCCGTGCGCTTTGCCTGCCTGGTCCACGATCTGGGCAAAGCGACCACGCCGGCCGATGTTTTGCCCCGCCATATCGGCCACGAGGCCCGCAGCGCCCAACTGCTCAAGGGCCTGTGCCAACGCTTACGTGTGCCGACCGATTGCCGGGATATGGGCGACTTGGTTGCACGTGAGCACGGCAATATCCACCGTAGCCAGGAGTTCGGCGCCGCAGCGCTGCTGCGCTTGCTGGAGCGCTGCGATGCTCTGCGCAAGCCACAGCGCTTCATGGATGCTTTATGGGCGTGTGAATGCGATGCCCGAGGGCGCTTGGGCCTGGGGGAGCAGGCGTATCCGCAGCGAGATATGTGGTTGGCCGCTTTGCAGGCTGCGCAATCGGTGGAGACAGAAGGTATTGCCCGCGAGGCGCAGGCGCGTGGCATACAGGGCAAAGCGATTGGTGAACGGGTTCACGCAGCGCGCGTGGCAGCTCTGGAGTCACTGTCCAAAGCCGGTTAACGCAATAGCGGCGGGCCGTCGCTGTCGCCAATTTCCAGCTCTGGCATGCACAGCTTTTGCAGGCTATCCATGGGATCGTTGCGCATGCGTGCCAGTGTCATTTCGGCCAGCGTGGTGCCGGTGGCTTCGGGAGAGGGCTGCATCACGGCGGTCACGCTGGTGCGCACGACGGAGTCCGACCCTACACCGTCGTAGACGATGATGGACAGGTCGCGCCCCAGCATCAGCCCGGAGTGCATGACCGCGTGGACCGCGCCAACACCTGCCAAATTGTTGTCCACCAGCACCGCAGTCGGGCGCTGCTGCAAGGCCAGCAGGTTTTGCATGGCGGCATAGCCCGAGCGGCGGTCCAGGGCAACGCGCTGTATGGCATCTGGTGCGATTGCGATGCCTTCTGCCGTTAACGCGTCACTAAATCCCTCAAATCGTTGGGCTGCAAAGTTGTAATCGGGGGAGGCACCGATATAGCCCATACGGCGATGGCCCAGACGCAGCAGGCGCTCGGCGGCCATGCGTGCGCCGGCGAGATTGTCGAAGTCAAACCAGGCGTAGGGCTCGGCTAAGGAGCTGCTGCGACCGTAGGCGACGAAGGGGACATTGCGCGTTTGCAGCAGCTGCAGGCGCCGGTCCACCACACGGGTGCGTGGTACTACAAATACGCCAATCTGCCTGCCGGTGATGGCGCGCTCATAGGCGATCAGTTCATCGTCTCCTGCGGCGGATACGATCAGCAAATCCATGTCTGCTTGGGCAAATCGTTTGCCCATGGAGGACGCGACCTGCAAAAACTGCTGGTCGCCCAGGTCACCGGTGGTGATGGGAAACACGATGCCCACCGCGTCTGCCCGGCCTAGCGCCAGACCCCGGGCTCGGGTGTCTGGCTTGTAATTCAGGCGCTTGGCAGCGGCCATCACTTCCAGACGCGTAGCCGCTGCGACTTCAGGATAGCCGTTCAGCGCGCGGCTGACCGTGGTCAGCGACAAGCCGAGTTCTTCGGCAATCCGTTTCAGTGACATCTCTGTGGAAATAGGGCGTAAGGGTGGGGCGTAAGGATGGGCGAAGCAATGGTAGCCCATCGATGGACGGAGAAATGTGTGCATCAATGCTGATGGATGTCCACTCTGGCGTCAGTTGTGTAGTAGTTTTGCAACACAAAGACGATTCCGCTGCCATTCAAATAGTTCCGTTAATGAACTAAGTTTTTTGCTAATTTTCTTGTATTTGTGAACCCTGTGTAAACCGCGTGGATGGGTGGGGCCTAAGTCCGGTTTTCATTGGGAAAACCAAGAAAAGTGAAGGGGATTGGGGTGGGTGTTGAGCGGCTTTAAAAGTCCGACAAATAGAGCCCGGAAAACGCTGTTTTGGTAACCCATTTGTAACTTTTTCAAGGGTAATTGCTTATCACTGAGAAAACGGAGCCCACAAAGAATGCATCCAGGTTTGCGGTCTTTACGTTGCTTTTAGAGGAGTTGAAAGGCAAGGCAGAGTACGCAAAACCTGCAAAAAATTAAATCACTACAGGAGATTCCTTTGAGCCAGTCCATGAAATTTGCCTTCCGGGCAACCGCTGTCGCCGCCATCGCGATGGTTTCCGCTTCCGCTTTCGCCGCTGCTGACTTCGATGCCAACATCGAGTTGGACAGCAAGGTTGAAAACATGGCACGTGGTGCGTCCCAGTCCGGCCGTGTCGAATTGAACGCCAGCAAGAAGATGGGTTCCAAGTACTTCATCGCCGGCCGTGCTACGTATTTGGCGAAGCCTGACGGCTCTGCTGGTACGGACGACTTGTGGGCCCAAATCGGGTCGGACACGGCTGACATCAAGCTGGGCCGCTTCGAAGCTGCCAACCTGTTCCAAACCCCTGGCGACGTGATCGTTGAATACGCGGGTAACGCACCTTACCAAGCCAACGTGCTGCGTGGTCGCCAAGGTGGCAATTCTTACGGCTCGGTATTCCATGCTGCAGGCACATTGCAACTGGGTGGCGGCTTGTCGTTTGAGTTGAGCGGTGTTTCCTCGAAAGGGAAAGACGCCAGTGGGAATGTTGTTCCCAACGGTATTCGCCCTGTGTTGAACTACGCAAACGGACCTCTGCATGTGGCGGCTGGCCTGGAAGGCATCCAGTACCACAGTGGCCTGGCCAAGCGCGTCACCGGCTTTGGCTTGACGGGTGACTACAACTTCGGCGACGTTGTGTTGACTGGTAACTTCGCATCGGCCAAGAACGACATGGACTACAAGCAAAACACCTTTGCTGTGATGGTCGGTTTCGGTGGCCTGACCCTGGCGACTGTGCAAGGCAACACCAAGACCGCTGGCGACGACTACAAGGTCTCGACCTTCTGGGCTGCTTACGCTATTCCCTTCTTTGACGTGAAGGGCGCCACGATCACTCCTGCAGTGTCCTTCTCCAAAGGCAGTGGTTCCAACACCTCCAAGGACTCGTCCGGTTTCGCTCTGCGCGTGCACTACGACTTCTAATCCATGCGGCATTAGCTGCATCGAGCCAATACTCTCTTTCGCGGGTTAGAGAGTGGCAAACCACTCCAAGCCCATAACGGTCTTTTTGAGCGTTGTGGGCTTTTTTGTTTTTTGTTTTTGGGTGCGTTGCATGCCGGCTTGAAAGCTTTTTAAGCTGTCCCCGGGTAAACCCAGTATTCTTTTCAAAGCGCTTTGAATTTATACTGAATTGGCTTTTACCGGCGACCCAAAAGCCTGCGAACGGTGCTTAGCGGCTCCAAACTTGCGCAGGTGGACCTCGAATAAACAAGGAGACTACATGACAGCAATGACAAAAACTGCAGCCGCTGTGCTGCTCAGCATCGGTGCTCTGGGCGCGCATGCCGCCGGAGTCACGCTCACCATTTCCTGCGGCTCTGTGGGGCAGGACTACGACTTCTGCAAGAAGGCCGGCGATGAGTGGGCCAGCAAGACCGGAAATACGGTTAAGCATTTGAGCATTCCGCAGTCCACCAGCGACATCCTGGGTTTGTTCCGCCAAATGTTCGCGGCCAAATCTACCGAGGTGGATGTGATCAACGTGGACGTCGTGTGGCCAGGTCTCCTGAAAGACCATTTGCTGGATCTGACGCCATTCACCAATGGCGCTGAAAAAGCCCATTTCCCCGCCATCGTGGCCAACAACACCGTGGGCGGCAAGTTGCTGGCCATGCCTTGGTTCACCGACGCAGGCGTTCTCTACTACCGCAAGGACTTGCTGACCAAGTATGGCGAGAAGGCTCCCACCACCTGGGCCGAACTGACCGCCTCCGCCCAGAAGGTTATGGACGGCGAGCGTAAGGCGGGCAATGCCGACATGCAAGGTTTTGTGTTCCAAGCCAAGGCTTACGAAGGCTTGACGTGTGATGCGGTCGAATGGGTATCCAGCTTCGGCGGTGGCAATATTGTGGACAGCACCGGCAAGATCACCATCAACAATCCTGCCGCAGCCAAAGCCTTGAACATGGCCGCCGGCTGGGTTGGCACCATTGCACCCAAGGGCGTGCTGAACTATGCGGAAGAAGATGCGCGCGGCGTGTTCCAAAAAGGCAATGCGGTGTACATGCGCAACTGGCCTTATGCATGGTCTTTGAGCCAGGGCGCAGACAGCCCGGTCAAGGGCAAGGTCGGAGTTGTTGCACTGCCTAAGGGTGATGGTGGCAAGACGGCTGCAACCCTGGGTGGCTGGCAACTCGCGGTGAGCAAGTATTCCAAGAGCCCCAAAGAAGCGGCTGATTTTGTGATGTACCTGACCAGCGAGGCGGTGCAGAAGGACCGCGCCATCCGCGGCTCATACAACCCCACCATTGCCTCGCTGTACAAGGACAAGGAAGTACTTGCCGCCAACCCGTTCTTCGGCGACCTGTATGACACTTTTGTGGGGGCAGTACCCCGTCCGGCCACGGTCACGGGTGCAAAGTACAACGAGGTGTCAGCTGCGTTCTGGAACGCCACGCACGAAGTGTTGTCGGGTAAATCCAGTGGTGAAGACAGCGTGAAGAAGCTCGAAGGCAAGCTGGATTCGATCCGCCGCGGCCCTAAGTGGTAACTACGCGCGGTTGAGTCCACGGGCTGCCGCGTCTTGTGCGCGGCAGCCCGTTTTACACGTTGACAGCAGGATGCAGGAGTTGCCATGCGGACCAGAACCTCAGAATTGACCCGTGAGCGCACACGCAGCGCGTGGATTTTTTTAGCCCCAACGCTGCTGGTCCTCGCACTGGTGGCGGGTTGGCCGCTGGGTCGCACGATCTGGTTCAGTTTCACCGATGCCACGCTGGAAAACATCGGCGAGTCCTCTTACAACATGGTGGGTTTGCAGAACTATTTCGGCAAATATGGCGTGTTCAACCTGGAGGCGGTAGAGGGTTTCTGGAACACCGATTGGGGTATGGCCATTCGCAATACCTTCAAGTTCTCTATCGTGTCTGTGGTCATTGAAACCTTGCTTGGTATCGTATTTGCGCTGGTGCTGAACGCAAATTTCAAAGGCCGCTCGTTTGTGCGTGCGGCCGTGCTGGTGCCATGGGCGATTCCCACCATCGTGTCGGCCAAGATGTGGGCCTGGATCATGCACGACCAGTTCGGTGTGATGAACGCCATGCTCAAAGGCGCGGGCATCATCGACCACAACATCGCCTGGACTGCCGACCCCGACTACGCGCTCTGGTCGGTCATGCTGGTAGACGTCTGGAAGACCACGCCCTTCATGGCCTTGCTGACCTTGGCTGCGCTGCAGATGCTGCCCACCGATTGCTATGAGGCCGCCCATGTGGATGGCATCCATCCGGTCCGGGTGTTCTTCAAGGTGACGCTGCCGCTGATCTGGCCGGCCCTGATGGTGGCAGTGATCTTCCGCCTGTTGGATGCGTTGCGGGTGTTCGACATCATCTATGTGATGACCTCCAATAGCGTGGACACCATCAGCATGTCGGGCTTTGTGCGCCGTGAAATCGTGGACAACAACTATGTGGGCTACGGCTCGGCCGCGTCCACGGTGCTGTTCCTCATCATCGCGGCGTGCACCCTGCTGTACCTCAAGTTGTCCCGGGTAGACCTGGGTGGCAAGAAATAAGGAGACCGGGCATGAACCACACTTTCCAAAAAATACTGGGCTCCATCGGCTTGTATGCCCTGGTGGCAATCATCTCCTTGTTTTGCCTGTTTCCGTTTTATTACGCCATCGTCACTTCGTTGAAGTCGGGCACCGAGCTGTTCAGCAGCTCACTGTGGCCTGATGCACCCTCGCTGAAGAACTACATCGCCATGTTCACGGTGTCGGAGCACCCGTTTGGGCGCCACATACTGAACTCGGTGGCGGTATCGACTATGGTGGTTATTGCCTCGTTGTTCCTGGGCGTGACTGCGTCTTACGCGCTGGGCCGCATCCAGTTCCGTGGCCGTGGTCTGCTGTTGCTGACGGTGCTGGCCGTGTCCATGTTCCCGCAGGTGGCGGTGCTGTCGGGCATGTTCGAGCTGATGCAGGCTTTTGGTTTGTACAACCACTGGTGGGGGCTGACCCTGCCTTACATGGTGTTCACGCTGCCATTCACCGTGTGGGTGCTGACCACCTTTGTGCGCGACTTGCCCAAGGAGCTGGAAGAGGCTGCGATCATGGACGGCTGCACCCCCTGGGGCATCATCGTCAAGGTGTTTTTGCCGGTGATGTGGCCGGCCCTGGTGACCACCGGCCTGCTGGCGTTCATCGCCGCCTGGAACGAATTTATGTTCGCATTGACATTCGTGCTGAACAACAACGACCGTACCGTGCCTGTGTCTATCTCGCTCATCAGCGGTGCCGACAAATATGAAATTCCGTGGGGCAAGATCATGGCGGCTTCCGTGCTGGTGACCTTGCCTTTGATTGCCCTGGTGCTGATATTCCAGCGCAAGATTGTGGGTGGTTTGACCTCTGGTGCAGTGAAAGGCTGACATGGCGCAGGTAAATGAGTGGTGGCGTGGCGGGGTGATCTACCAGATCTACCCGCGTAGTTTTCAAGACAGCAATGGCGATGGCATTGGCGATCTGGCGGGTGTGGTGCAACGCCTGCCTTATTTGGCCGAGCTGGGGGTGGATGCAATCTGGCTGTCGCCTTTTTTCCAAAGCCCGATGAAGGATTTTGGCTACGACATTTCTGACTACCGACAGGTCGACGGCATTTTCGGCACGCTGGCCGACTTCGATGCTGTGGTGGCCAAGGCCCATGCTTTGGGTATCAAGGTGTTGATAGACCAGGTGCTCAGCCACTGCTCCGACCAGCACCCCTGGTTTGTGGAGTCGCGCTCCAGCCGTGACAACCCGCGCGCAGACTGGTTTGTCTGGGCCGACCCCAAGGAAGACGGCACACCGCCAAACAACTGGCTGTCCATCTTCGGCGGCAGTGCCTGGCAGTGGGACACCCGCCGCTGCCAGTACTACATGCACAACTTTCTCACCAGCCAGCCCGACCTGAACTTTCACAACCGGGAAGTGCAGCAGGCGGCTCTGGACAATATGCAGTTCTGGCTGGACCGGGGTGTGGATGGCTTCCGTCTGGACGCTGTCAACTTTTGCGTGCACGATGCGCAGCTGCGCGACAACCCAGGCCGTGGCAGCCCCACGGACGACCCATCGGTCAACAAGGTCAACCCCTACGGCTGGCAGCGCCATGTGTATGACAAGAGCCAGCCGGAGATGCTGGGCTTTCTGCGCCGTATCCGCAGTCTGCTGGACCAGTACCCGGACCTGATGACAGTTGGCGAAATCGGTGACGACGATACCGCCGCCCGCATCGCGGAATACACGGGTGGTGGCGACAAGCTGCACACCGCCTATGCGTTTGACCTGCTGGGCCCGCGCTGCGATGCGCGCTTTGTGCACTCCGTGGTGGAGAAGCTGGAGGCCGTCAACCAGGACGGTTGGGCGTGCTGGGCACTGTCCAACCACGACTGCGTGCGCGTGGCCAGCCGGTGGAAGCAGCCGGGCGACAACCATGCCTGGCAGCGCCTGGTGTTTGCCATGCAGCTCAGTCTGCGCGGCTCACCCTGTATCTACCAGGGCGATGAGCTAGGGCTGACCGAAGCCACTTTGGCGGTGGAAGATTTGCAGGACCCGTATGGCATTGCCATGTGGCCCGAATTTGTGGGGCGCGATGGTTGCCGCACACCCATGGCCTGGGATGCTACGGCAGCAAACGCCAGCTTCAGCACGGCAGCTAAAACCTGGCTGCCGATGTGGCCAGACCACCTGCCGCTGGCGGCTCGCAGCCAGATGGCGGACCCGGATTCGCTGTTCCACTTTTACAAGGCCATGCTGGCCTGGCGCCGTGGTTTTGAGGTGCTGCGCACCGGCAGCATCGAGCTGCTGGCCGAGCATGATGTCGTGCTGGCCTTTGTGCGCCGCAGTGGGGATGCGGCATTGCTGTGCGCCTTCAATATGGGCTCAGATGCTGTGCGCTATGCCTTGCCTGTTGGCATGCAGGTGCGCAGTGTGGAGACGCCGTCTGGCTTGTCATCCGGCAGCCAGCACGGTCAAGACCTGGTGTTGCCACCGTATGGCGTGCTGTTCGCGACGCTTTAATTCAGAAAAAGTAGGAGACAACCATGTCAGAAATCCGCTTCCGTGACGTGCACAAGCGCTACAACAGCAGCGTGCCGGACACCATCCGCAAAGTAGATCTGGATATTGATCGTGGTGAGTTCGTGGTGTTTGTCGGCCCCTCAGGCTGTGGCAAATCTACCCTGCTGCGCATGGTCGCCGGGCTGGAGGACATCACCAGTGGCGAGCTCAGCATCAAGGGCCAGCGCATGAACGAAACCCCGCCTTCGCGCCGGGGTGTGGCCATGGTGTTCCAAAGCTATGCGCTATATCCGCACATGAGCGTGTACGACAACATGGCTTTCGGCCTGAAGCAGGCCAAGACCGACACCGCCACGGTGGAGCAGCGGGTGCGCAAGGCATCCAAGATCCTGCAGCTGGACCCCTTGCTCAAGCGCCTGCCCAAAGAGCTGTCCGGTGGCCAGCGCCAGCGGGTGGCGATTGGCCGGGCCATCGTGCGCGCGCCGGATGTGTTCTTGTTCGACGAACCGCTGTCCAACCTGGACGCCTCGCTGCGCGTGCAGACCCGGCTGGAGATCGCCAAGCTGCATAAGGACATCGGCACGGCCAGCATGATCTACGTGACCCACGACCAGGTCGAAGCCATGACCTTGGCTGACAAGATCGTGCTGCTGAACGCAGGTGAAGCGGTGCAGCGTGACGGCAGCGTGGCCCAGTGCGGTGCACCGCTGGAGCTCTACCACCGACCGGTTAACAAGTTCGTGGCTGGCTTCATTGGCAGCCCGAAGATGAACTTCGTGGAAGCCCGCCTGAGCCATGCTTCTGGCGCCGAGGCGGTTGCCAAGGTGGCCGAGGTAAATGTGCACGCGGCGGTGGACGCATCGCGCATTGCGGCGAACAGTGCGGTGACCCTGGGCGTGCGCCCAGAGCACGTGCAGATCGTGCCAAACGTGCAGGGGGGCGGTGCCAATGTGGTGGCTGGTCTGGTGGCGTTCCTGGAGCAACTGGGCGAAGCCAGCTACATCTATGTGCGGCTGGCCGGTGGCGAACTGGTCACGGTGCGTGAAAACGGCCAGACCCGCTGCAGCGTGGGCAACCACGTGCATCTGTACTTTCCGCCGCACTGCATGCACTTGTTCGACGCGGAGGGCGTTGCCGCCAAGCGCACGGCAGATGCTGAAATCCTGGGGCAGCCCATGGTTGCAGGCATGTCCATTTCGCGTGCAGGCGCCGGCGCCTGAGCACCCAAAGAGGCCCGCGAGTTCTACATATAAAAATAGCTTCCAGCGCAGGTAATACCTGCGCTGGAAGCTATATTATTTGTAGCGATTGGTTTTAGACTTCCAGGTTGTCGATCAGCCGGGTGCTACCCAGTCTTGCGGCGGCCAGCACCACCAGGGGTTCGTCGGCCACGGGGCGTTGCAGGTCGCTGCGGCGGCGCGCCACCACATAGTCAGGCAGCCAGCCGCGCTGGCGCAGCGTGTCCATGGCCTGGGCCTCCAGACCGGCGATGTCTGCGCCGCCCTGGCGCAGGGCTGTAGCCAGGGTCTGTAGCACGTCAGACAGTTGCACCGCCTCGGCGCGTTCGTCCGGGCTCAGGTAGCTGTTGCGGGAGGACAGGGCCAGGCCGTCTTCGGCGCGGCAGGTCGTGCCGCCCACCACCTCCACCGGCAGAGCAAACTGCTGCACCATGCGGCGTATCACCAGTAGCTGCTGGTAGTCCTTTTGGCCGAATACGGCGGTGCGCCGGCCCCGGGCCTCGGAAAAAACACACTGAAAGAGCTTCATCACCACGGTGCACACGCCAATAAAAAAGCCGGGGCGGAAGTGGCCTTCGAGCAGGTCGGCAATGTCGGCCGGTGGGTGAACCTTGAAGGTCTGCGGTTCGGGGTAGAGTTCTTTCTCGTTCGGTGCAAACAGCACATCACAGCCCGCAGCCTGCAGCTGGGCGCAGTCTTTGTCCCAGGTGCGCGGATAGCTGTCGAAGTCTTCATGCGGCAGGAACTGCAGGCGGTTTACGAAGATGCTGGCCACGGTTACGTCGCCCAGAGGCTTTGCCTGGCGCACCAGGGCCAGGTGGCCTTCGTGCAGATTGCCCATGGTTGGCACAAAGGCCGGGTGCTGGAAGCTGCCCAGGTGGGCGCGCAGTTCTTCAATGGTGTGGGCGATGAGCATCGGCTAGGTTCAAAAATAGCGCTTGTGGCCGGTAGTGGGTAGGTTGGTGACTCGCCCACTTTCTACGGCCTGCGCCTTGTAGTTATTACCAGGCGTGCTGGCTGTTGTCTGGAAAACTGCCGTCTTTCACGGCGCGTACGTAGGCTTCCATCGCGCCGCGCACACTGGTGTTGTCCAGCATGAAGTTGCGCACAAAGCGCGGCATCTTACCTAAATTGATACCCAGCATGTCGTGCAGCACCAGCACCTGGCCGGCTGTGTCCTTGCCTGCGCCTATGCCAATGGTGGCGCAGTGCTTGAGTTCGGTAGTCAGCTCGGCTGCCAGCGGGGCGGGCACCATTTCCAGTACGACCATGGCGGCGCCGGCATCTTGCAGCGCATGGGCATGCAGGCGCAGCGTGCTGGCCGATGCGTCGGAGCGGCCCTGTACCCGGTAGCCGCCCAGGGCGTGCACGGTTTGTGGCGTCAGGCCCAGGTGGGCGCAGACCGGTATGCCGCGCTCCACCAAAAACTGCACGGTGTCGCTGGTCCAGCCGCCGCCTTCGAGCTTGACCATGTGCGCGCCAGCCTGCATTAGCGCGGCTGCGCTGCGCAGGGCTTGCTCGCGGCCTTCGTGGTAGCTGCCAAACGGCAGGTCGGCAATCACCCAGGCGGTGGCCTGGGTGCGTTGCAGGCCGCGTACCACGCTCTCGGTGTGGTAGCGCATGGTCTCTAGGCTGACGCCCACGGTGTTGTGTAGGCCCTGGCAGACCATGCCCAGCGAGTCGCCGACCAGCAAGCATTCCACGCCGGCGGCATCAGCCACGGCGGCGAAGGTGGCGTCGTAGGCCGTCAGCATGGTGATCTTTTCGCCGCGGTCGTGCATTTCCGCCAGGCGGGGCAGGCTGATGGGTTTGCGCTGTGCCAGCGGGCTGGCCGGGGGCAGGGTGCCGTAGGGGGAGGCAGCAGCGACAGTGGTGGTGTTCATGGCAAGTCCTTGATGGGTTCGACCGTATTCGGGTCGAGGGGCCCGATGTTACCCAGGCGGGCCTTCAGCGACTGGGGTTGGCCGGTCAGGATGGCGGCGTAGTTGGTGGTGTTGGACAAGACCTTCTTCACGTAGTCGCGGGTCTCGGTGAAGGGCACGTTCTCGGCCCAGATGGCGGCCTCCAGAACTGGGCCATTGCGCCAGCTGCGGGGCCGGCCCGGGCCGGCGTTGTAGGCCGCCGCGGCCAGGGCCATGGAGCCGGTGAAGTCGTCCAGCACCAGCTTCAGGTAGCCGGTGCCGATGGTGATGTTGGTGTCGCGGTCGTTCAGCTGGTCGGCGGTGAAGCCGGCCAGGCCGATTTTCTTGGCCGTCCAGCGGGCGGTGGCGGGCATCACCTGCATCAGGCCGGAGGCGCCCACGCCGGAGCGCGCGTCCATCACGAAGCGCGACTCCTGGCGTATCAGGCCGTAGACAAAAGCCGGGTCCAGGTTGATCTCCCGGCTGCGCCGCACCACCGTGTCGCGGAAAGGCATGGGGAAGCGCTGGTCAAAATCCATCACGCCCTTGGTGCGGTCGCTGGTGTTGATGCAGCGGTCCCATACTTCGCGCTGGCAAGCCAGCTCGGCGGCGGCTAGCAGTTCGCGGTCGGTCATCCCACCTCGGTCGTGCAGATTGGTGGTGTAGTTCCATTCGCGGTTGCCTTCGCTGCGCAGGCCCAGCTGGATGGCCGCCAGGCTGCGCTGCAGGCCGGGGTTGGCACGGGCCGTGTCACGTTCCTCGGCGGTGGTGCTGGTCGGGCGCTGCGGTACGGTGATCTTTTGGCCCAGCTCTTCCAGTGCCAGTTGTTCGTAGAAGCCGCGCACGCCGGCAATGCTTTGCAGCAGGCGCTTGGGTTCTTCGCGGTCCAGGTCGGATTTGGCCAGGGCCTGCAGCGCGCGTGCACGCCAGTACACCCAGGTGGCGTCTTGTCGCCCGTCGTCGCCCATGGCTTCGGTGGCGTTCAGTACGTCTTTCCAGCGGCCCATGCGCAGGGCGCTGCGGGCCTTCCAGGCCAGCATGTCGTCGGTCAGGTCGCTGTCCTTGCTGACCTTGGCGAAGTAGTCCGGCGCGGCCAGCGACAGGCGCATGGCGGCCTGCTTGCCGATCACGCCCCAGGTCCAGTTGCGTTCCTCGGCGTTGAGCTGAGAGCTCCATTTGGAGTCCAGCACGCTGGCGGCGGCATCGGCATCGCTGATGGCCATCTTGATCACGGCCAGCATGATGATTTCACGCCGTGTGCGCGACAGGGCTGTGACCTTGCTGGTCAGGAATTTGGCAGGGCTGTCGTTCAGGCTGGTCAGCAGGGGCAGCGACTCGGGTGAGACGATTTCCACCGCCTTGGCGGCCATGCGCGGGCGGTTGGCCTCGACCGCCAGCCGTGCCTTGCGCCAGATGTCCAGATCCTTCAGTTTCTTGGCGGCGTAGAGCTGGCTTGCGGCTTGGGTGCAGCCGTCGTCTGCGTCGCGCTGGGCGTACCAGTTGCGGCGCACTTCGTCTGCCAGGGCGGGTTGCGAGTCGGCGCCTTGCTTGATCTGCTCAATCACCAGGGAGTAGCAGCGCACCTCGCGGTCATCCACCATGCGGTAGCGTGCGTGTTCGTCCTCGAAGGTTGCCCAATCCCGGCGCTGGCCTAGCAGCAGCAGCCAATCGTTGCGCAGGCGGTCTTCCTGGTAGCTGGCCGGAAAGCGGCTACTGAAGCTCTGCATGTCCAGCGGTGTCATTTCGTCCAGGCGCAGCCGCTGGTCCCAGTAGGCAGCCCAGGGCTCCAGGATATGGCCCCGTACCTGGGGCAGCAGGGCCGCTACGCGCTTGCGGTCGCCGCGTTTGAACGCTTGGTTGATGTCCAGCATGGCGCTGTCGGCGGCTGGGTCGGACTTGGGTTGGCTGCAGGCTGAACCTGCGAATACGATACCGAGGGCGAGCGTGAACGATGTCAAAATGGCTGGAACTTGCATGTGGGGATTATGGACAACTCAATGAACGACAAGGCACTGGACAAAAAAGCCCTGCGCGAGGCGCTGGTGGCACAACGACTGGAGATGCCTGACCGCTTAGAGCGTGCCGATTTGCTGCAAAGGGTGATGCGAATCTGGTTGGTGGGCCGTACCGACACCGTGATTGGCGCCTACTGGCCCATCAAAGGCGAGTTCGACCCCTTGCCCGCCTTGCACCGCTGGAAGGAAGACGGTGAACTGCTGGACGGCCCGCAGCTCAAGCGCATTGGCCTTCCCGTGGTCAACAAGCAGCACAAAACCATGACGTTCCACGCCTGGTACCCCGGCTGCCCTATGGAAGAAGATGCCTACGGCATTCTCAAGCCGCAGGCGACCGAGCTGGTGTTCCCCACGCTGCTATTCGTGCCCTGCGTAGGCTATGCCGCCGGTGGCTACCGCCTGGGTTATGGCGGCGGCTTTTACGACCGCATGCTGGCCAGCCTGGACCCCAAGCCTTTCACAGTGGGCCTAGGCTTTACCCAGGGTTACCTGGATGAATTTGAACCCGAGCCGCACGACGTGCCGCTGGACGCGATATTGAACGACAACGGCGTGGTCTGGCCAGCCGGCTAGCCCCGCATATCTTCGCTTTGCCTACCTGGAGCAATAGTGCCCCTGCAGGACATTCTCGACCCCCAACTCGATGCCTCTTTCAAGGGCTTCCCCCAGCACAGCCCATCGCTGCGCCGCTCGGCCATAGGCTTGCAGCACTGGAATGTGTTGGCCGGCGATCTACCTCTGCCGCTGGCCATCGTCAAGCGAGCGGAGGTGGCGCACAACCTGGCCTGGATGCAGGGCTTTGCGCGTGACCGGGGTGTGGACATGGCACCACATGGCAAGACCACCATGTCGCCCCAGCTGTTCCAGTACCAGCTGGAGGCGGGGGCCTGGGGCCTGACGTTTGCCACCGTGGGCCAGGTGCGCGCCGGTGCCGTAGCGGGTGCGCGGCGCTGCCTGATCGCCAACCAGGTGCTTACCGATGCCGACCTGAGGGGTATCAAGACCTTGCAACAGGAGTTCGCAGGTTTGCGCATAACGTTTCTGGTGGATTCTCTGGCCCAGCTGGCGCTGGTGCAGGCCTGGTACCAGACCCATCTGCCGGCTGCGCCCTTTGACGTGCTGCTCGAGATCGGCGTGCCTGGCGGCCGCACGGGTTGCCGCAACCATGCAGATGCCTTGGCGCTGGCCCAGGCCCTGCACGCGAGCCCCGCCGTACGCCTGGTCGGTATTGAATGCTACGAGGGCGGAACCCTCACCGGCAACACCGCGACCGACGCCCCCTTTGCCAAGGCCCTGATGGACCGGGTGGCGGCCATCGCCCTGGCCTGCGATACAGCGGATTGGTTTGCCGATGCCGAAGTGCTGATTTCTGCCGGCGGCTCGGCCATTTTTGACCTGATGGCCAGCCATATGCGGCCCCAGCTTTCGCGCCCGGTGCGCGCACTGTTGCGTTCGGGCTGCTATGTCACGCATGACCACGGTTTTTACCGGCGCATGGTGCATGTGGTGAACCAACGCCTTGGCTGCTCGGACGGCCTGCACCCGGCGATCGAAGTCTGGGCCACCGTGCAGTCCTGCCCTGAGCCGGGCCTGGCTATCCTGGCAGTGGGGCGGCGTGATCTGTCCTTTGACATGGATCTGCCCATGCCGATTGCCTATTGCCCACTCGGCAGCCGTGCGGTCCAGCAGGTGCCTGCGGACTGGAGCATCAGCGCCCTGAACGACCAGCACGCCTATCTGCGCTGGCAGGACGCCGGCAGCGCCCTGCTGCATGTGGGCGATCGCGTAGCCCTAGGCATTTCACACCCTTGCACCACTTTTGACAAATGGCGCTGGATGCCGGTGGTGGATGCCGACTACCAGGTTTGCGACGCGCTGGTCACCTGTTTTTGAGACCTTGAACACTAGCGCTTCAGTCGAAATGATCAGCGGTGTCCGGGTCGGGCTCGTCGCCAATCGCCTGGCGGGTCAGTTGCGCCTGTAGCTGCAACCAAGCGCAGAAGGCCTTGATCTCTGGTCGCTCGGCGCTGCGCGGGCCGACCACCATCCAGTAGGCCACGGGCGAGTCCAGCCGCATATGCGGCAGTATTTCCACCAGATCACCACTGGCCAGGCTGTCGGCAATCAGGGGCATGCGCGCCAGCGCGATACCCTGCCCGGTGAGCGCGGCCTGGGCGATCTGGTGGGCATAGTTGAAGAACATCCAGCGCTTGGGTTCTATGTGCTCCAGCTGGTGCACCTCGAACCAGCGCCGCCAAGACAGCCATTCCAGGTGGTTCGCACGGTGTGCGTCACCGGCCTCGATCAGTGCGAAATGCGCCAGATCTTCGCCGCGCGCCAGGGGCTGGCCGGTTTTCAGCAGCCAGGGACTGGCCACGGCGGTCAGCTGTTCGCCAAACATGCGCATTGCGCCCGGCGGCACCATGTCGGCTTTGGCGTAGCGCAGGGCCAGGTCCACATCGGCGGTTTCCAGGTCGATCAAGTTGTCGGTGGCGTCGATGCGGATGTCGATGTCGGGGTACTCGCTTTGGAAGGCTTCCAGCCGGGTGATCAGCCACATGGACGCGAACGAGGCCCAGGTGCTGACGGCCACGCTTTTGCGCCCGGCGCTGCGCCGGATCATGCGCACCGTGCTGTCCAGCTGCTCCAGCGCATGCGTCACGCTGCGCATCAATTGCGAGCCCGCGCCAGTCAGCTCCACGGCCCGGGTGTGGCGCAGGAAGAGGGGCACGCCGACCTCTTCCTCCAGCGCCTGGATCTGCCGGCTGACGGCCGACTGCGTCAGCGCCAGCTCTTCGGAGGCGGCGCGAAAGTTCAGGTGCCGGGCCACGGCGGTGAAGGCGCGCAGCTGGCCCACGCTGATGGGGCGGGTGCGTAAATGGGTTTGCGGTTGGAGCATGGGGTGAGTTTGCCATTCATGCGGTTTGGGAATCAATAGCCGGGGTCTATTTCATTGGACCCCTGGGCTGGCAAGAACGATGATTCATTCCCGAAACGACATTATCTGGAGTACACCATGTCTACCACCCTTGCATTGCAATCCACTCTTTCTGCGGCCGCTCTGACGGAATGCTGGAAGCTGGATGCGGGGCACGCCACCACGTTGCAACCGCGCCAGCCTGGCGTGTTCCGTGTGGCGCAGGGGAAGATTTGGGCCACTATGGACGGCCCGCACGCCGGCCACACCATGGTGCTGGGCGACCACTTCCTGGAAGCCGGCGACAGCCTGAACCTGCATGCCGGCCAGCGTCTGGTGGTGGAGACCTGGGCCCTGGGCGATGAGTCTGGCCAGGCTGGGGCCGCCTATTTCAGCTGGGAGCCCCAGACCGAGGCGGTCTGGGATGGCCGCCAGGAAGCCGCCAGCGCCGGTGCCCAGTGGCGCGGCGGCGTGGTTCAGCCGGGCCGCGACCTGGCTCTGGCCCTGCGTTCCGCCGCCACGGCTAGCGGGCGCCTGGCTATGGGTTTGGTGGGCCTGGGCGATACCTTGGTAGCCGGGCGTGGCCGCACGGCTTGATTCTGGGTGCTATTGAATATGTAGCTACTTGCGCAGGTGTTACCTACGCTGGAGGCTGATTTTCTTGATTGGCTACTTGTCTCAGATCGTGACCACGTACATTCAAAACCCCGTTCGCCCTGAGCTTGTCGAAGGGCTTGCTGATAGAGCCCTTCGACAGGCTCAGGACAGGCTCCTTCGACAGGCTCAGGACCGGCTCCTTCGACAGGCTCAGGACGAACGGTTGTGGTGACAAGCCTGAGGGAAGTCGCTAGCCAGGCTTGTTTTTTATAAATCTACCCAAGGGGCGTTGCAGCGATGCAGCGCCCTTTTTTATTTGGCGTAGGCCTTGCGCGAGCCGTCTTCAAACACCTCGTCATCGTGCAGCAGCTTGCCGTCGTCGTCCCAGTCGCGTTCCCGGCTGATGCGGCCTCGGCTGTCGTAGATGGACTCGCCCACCAGCTTGCCTTGGGTGTTGAAGGACTGGTGGGTGCCTACAGGGGTCTGGTTGTAGCGGTCGGTCTGGATGTAGCGCCCGGTGCGGGATGGCTTGCCGCTGTCGTAGAAGTCGGTTTCGTCCACGTAATTGGTGTTGCCGTCGCGGCTGTACAGCAAGCGGCTTTTGGGCTGGCCGTTCAGGTAGAAGCTGGCGTCGCTGACTGCGCGGCGTTCGGCCCACTTTTGCTCGCGCACCAGGCTGCCCCTTTCGGAGAATTCGCGCTCCAGCGTCTTGCTGGAGGTTTTGCCGTCCACTTGCCATAGGGTTTCGCGGCGCAGTACGCCGTCTTCGGCAAAGCGGCGCTCGGAGCGGGTGCCGTCCTTGGCTTCTTCCACGCGCTCGGGCTTGCCGCTGGGGTACAGGTCCTCCAGCCGCTGGCGCTGGCCGTTGGCATAGCTGGCGCGCATCTGCAGCACGCCGGCATCGTTGAACATCTCTACCTGGGCTGGTTTGCCGCCGAAGCCGCAGAGCTTGGCGTCGTCCACCAGGGGCGCCAGCAGGGGTTTGTCGCCGCAGCGCAGAGCGCGCAACTGGCCGCGTGGCGTCAGTTCGGCATAGGCCAGCTCGCCCTGGTTGCCGAGGGCGTAGTAAGTGGCGCGCATCAGGGCGCCTGTGGGGTGGTTGCGTCGTACCAGGCCGACTTCGCTGCCGTTGTCGTAGGTGGACTCGCGCAGCAGCGTGCCGTCGGGGGCGAATTCACGCACCAGGCCGTGGTTGTTGCCGCGCTCGTTGACATGGCGTTCGCGCACCAGTTTGCCGTTCTGGTAGAAGCGGTCCAGGCCCATGGAGCGGCCGTTTTGCAGCTCTTCTTCGCGCGTCAGCTGGCCGGTGTCGCGGTCCTTGCAGCGCATGATGCCGCTCTTGCCGGCGGTGGTGTTGCCGTTGTTCGGGTTGACGGATTCGCCGTTGAGTTCGCAGTCCTGGATGGCATGGGCCGCGCCAGCGCACAGCAGGGCGGCACAGGCTGCGGTGAATGAGCGTAAATGCATATGCTATTGAATCTGTAGCTGCTAGCGCAGATACTGTATGCGCCAGCAGCCTGTTTAAACCTTGGCGTCGAAGCGGAAGCTGGAGGCGGTGACACCGCCGTACATGGCGTCCTCGTGGTACACGCAGGTGGCCGGGTCGTTGTAGGCGGCACCTACGGCGACCATCAGCGGGATCAGATGCTCTTCGCGTGGGTGCGCCAGGCGGGCCGAGGGCGCGCTGGCCCAGGCCAGCAGGCGGGCTTCGCGCTCTGCCGGGGCGGCAGCCACGGTGTCTTGCAGCCAGTCGTCAAAAGCCTTGGACGGCGCGCGGGCTGCCGGGCCGAACATGCGCAGGTTGTGGTAACTCAGGCCGCTGCCGACGATCAGCACGCCCTCGTCGCGCAGCGGTGCCAGGGCCCGGCCCAGCGCCAGGTGGATGGCCGGGTCGAGACCGGTCTTCAGCGACAGCTGCAGCACCGGCACATCGGCCTGCGGGTACATCACCACCAGTGGCGAAAAAGTGCCGTGGTCGAAGCCGCGGTCCATATCCAGCCGGGCGGGCAGGCCGGCGGCGGTAACCAGGTCCACCACGCGCTGCGCCAGATCAGGCGCGCCGGGCGCGGGGTAGACCACCTTGTAGGTATGGGGCGGAAAGCCGCCGTAGTCGTACAGCATGGGCGGCTGGGCGCTGGCCATGGCGGTGAAGGCGCTTTCCTCCCAGTGGGCGGAAATGCACAACACGGCCTTGGGGGTGACACCGATCTGGCGCGGCATGTCGGCCAGCGATTCGGCCAGGACACGCATCATGGGGCGCATCTCTTCCATGTAGGGCCAGGGGCCGCCGCCATGGGAGATGAAGTAGGTGGGCAGGGTGGTGGTCATCGGGGCTTTCTGTGGGCGAAAGGCGTTTTATAGCGCAGCCGCGTGCCCGCTGCAGGAATTCCCTGCGAAGAGGCCTTTCAGATTTTCATTTGCTATCTTATTAATAGCTGCTGGCGCAGGTATTAATTGCGCCAGAGGCCGATTTGGCTTAGATCAAGCAGTAGGCGCCTCGGACAGCACACGCAGCGCCGGCAGGCTGGGGAACATGGTGTACAGCGTGCCGCGCGTCGTGATGAACGGTGTGAAGCCGGTCAGTGGCTTGTTGACGCCGCCGGCTACGGGAATGTCGTACTGGCCGCCGTCGCCTTCGTGGTTGCCAATCAACGGGTCTTTGGCTGTGCCCTGGATGCCGGTGCCAAACGGGTTCTTGTTGCCCCACTCGGACACCAGGTGCTCGAACTGGTCTTCCAGGCTGGCGCAGAAGAACAGGCCGAGCAGACCACGGTCGCTGTCGGCCCCGCCACCTGCTGGGCCGTAGGGAATGCCCCGGCGCAGCAGCGGCCGGCGGCGGAACGGCACGACCGGATCGGCGCGTGGGTTCATGCGCCGGATGTGCGCGCCAAAGGGGCAGCCCAGGCCCTGCTTGTCGGCCGAGAAGTCGAAGTCGTTCAGCTCGGCGTTCGTTTGCGGCGAGTGGTCCGGCCCGGGCTGGTTAGGTGAGCTTTCGTCCAATACCCTGCCGTCGTGCCAGCGGCCCAGCAGCTTGGCGCGCACGTAGTCGGCTGAGGGTGCATCGCTGGCGGCTTTGTCCACGAAGGACTCGAAGGCCGCCGTGTCCTGCGCCATCTTGCGGAACACCGAGAAGCTGCCGTTCACAAAAAACTGGCGCACCGCTTCGTCTTCGCTGCTGAGCAGCCAGCGGTTATAGCCCTCATCGTTCTCGTGGCCCAGCAGGAACTCGCCCGGCGCGTGGAACCGCGGCGCAATCTTCAGTTCGGCATAGTGGGCGGCATGTGCGTGCAGGCCGTTGACCAGCGGGTTGGTGATGCCGTCCAGGTAGCCGAAGTGGATGCGGCGCTTCTTGCGGTCGTGGTTCAGGTGGCTGCCCTGGAAGGCGGCGGTCCAGCCTTCTGGCGCAAACGCGTCGCCGGCCAGTTGTTGCAGCGTGGTTTGCGCCTGGTCCAGCTCTGCCAAGGTGTCGGCATGCAGGGTCAGAAACAGGTGGGCGGTGTTGGGGCGAAAGCTACCCTCCCACAGCTCGGCAGCGCTGGGGCCTGTGTCGGCCAGGCGGTGCGCTGCGCGCCGGTAGGCACCCTCTGCAAAGGCCGGAGCCCGGTCCTGGAAGGCGCGCAGGTACACCGAGGGTAGCTGTAGCTGCTGCAGGCCTTTGAAGGTAAAGCCTATGCCGACCGGGCAGCGCTGCTCGGCCTTCAGTCGCGCGGCGGCGGCACGCGAGGCGGTGGCCGAAACGACCCAGCCGCCGTCCAGCAGCGCACGCAGGAATTGCCGCGCCGCACCGACCTGGGTGATGCTGAGCACACAGTAGCGGCTGTGGTGGAAGTCGTAGCCATTGGCCACGATGTTCTGGATGTGGGCTTTCTCAAGCCGGGCGGTGTGCGGCATTTAGCGGACCTCCGGGCTGGCGTTGATGTCGGCCACGGTGCGCATCGGGTAGGCGCTGTAGAAATAGCGCCCGGCGGGCTGCTTGTTGTGCAGGCGGATCGCGTCGATGAATTCCTTGGGGAATTCGGCCACCGGCAGCGGCGGCGCGTTTTCGATGTGCTCGAACAGCAGGTCGAACAGCGGGCCGATCTGCAGCGCAAAGTGCTCGATGTAGGCGTCGAAGTCGCCGTCGAAAATCGTGTGCAGCACCAGTTTGCTGTCGTTCTCCAGAAACTCGAAAAACGCGAAGTGCACATGCCGCGCCTGCTGCAGTCGCAGCTCGATGCGCGGCGCGCCGTAGACGATGATTTGCTTCAACGCCTCGGCGTGCACGGCCAGCGGCTTCTTGATCTCCATCACCACGTTCAGCGACTGCTGGATGACGCGCTTGTCTACTGTGTACTGCAGCGGGAATCTGCTGCAGTTGAAGCCCCAGTGCTTTTGCAGCGTGTTCGGTTCGCCAGTGGTCGGGTCCAGCGTTTGCGCCAGGCCGGGCAGCAGCAGCACCTGTTGCACCACCTGGGCCACCAGCGGCATGGCGATGTATTTGCCCAGGCACTGGTGCAGGTGGTCGCCGGGGTCGCCGCCGAAGATCAGCGGATCGTCTTTGGTGGCCGTGGGGCGGAAGTCGTGCGGATGCGGCTGGCCGTCGTCGCGCGTGGCGGCACCCATGGCCAGGATGACGAGCGAGCCGGCCGGGACGCGCAGGCCGTCCGCGTCGCCAAAGGGGTTGTCCTTCAGCACCCGGCGCGGCAGGAAGGGCGCGGGTGGCTGCAGGCGCAGCGCTTCCAAAATCAGCGCGCTGAATGCATTCTGGGCACCGGCATCGGCCGGGTTCTGCGCAGCACGCAATGCTGCGGCTTGGGCCAGTGGCATCTGGTGCAGCGTGAAGAATTGGCTGATGGCGATGCTGACGCTGGCCTGCACATTGCCGATGATGCCGGCGATGGAGCCGACCACGATGGCCGCCAGCTCGGTGCCCGAATACTGCGCCGCAGTGCGTGCCAGCCGTGGCAGGATGGGTTCGAAATCTTTCAGCAGCAGCGCGCCTTGCGGCGGGAAGGCAAAGGTTTGCAGGTCTTTCAGCTCTTGCTGCAGAGTAGCAACTTCGTCCTGCTCTTTTTTACCGATGGCTTTCTGGTATTGGTCGATCAGCTGGCCCACGCGCACCAGCAGCATGCCCATGGCACCCGAGGCCTGGGGCACGGCGAACGGATTGGCGACAAAGTGGCGGGCAAACATCTGGTAGCTCATGCCGTTATAGGCCAGGCGCATGGTCTGTTCCAGCAGGCCTATGTCGGACTGGGCAAAGCCGAACAGGAAGCCGACAAAGCGCAGTGCGGCCTGTTCGCTCAAATAGGCTAGGTCGAATTCGCGGGTCTTTAGCGGCAGTACCGAAGCCGCCTGGTAGGCCAGCGCAGACAGCGCGGCGATGGTGCGGCCATCGTATTTGAATGCGCTCATTGCAAACTGGCGCTGGGCCTTGTGTTCGTCGGTGGCAGGCGTGGGCTGGTCTTTGTCCAGGCCCAGCATGAAGGTGCCGCTGCCCAGGGCCAGGTAGGGCGAGTTGCTAAAAAACGAGGTGTTGGTCAGCGCCTGCTCGATGTGTGCGCGTTGCGAGAGCAGGTAGACCTGCTGGTGGTAGACCGAGTCCCCGGCGTCGCTGGCGTGAATCTTGGTGTCGGCGCAACTTGTGAACTGCAGCACGCGCGGGGTCTGTAGCAGCTCCTGGTACAACGCGGCACGCTGTTGCTCGTCACTGAGCCAGGAGAAAAGCAGGCGGTTTTGTTGGAAGGCCGAGATCTGCGCGTCGTCAAAGGCGGCGAGTAGTGGGGTGGTGGGGGGCATGCGGGCTCCGTGGGTGACTGGTTGCCCATTCACCGACTGCGAGCTTCAAGCGGTGGCGAAGGGGTCGTATTCGGCTGGCAACAAAGGCTCCAGCAAAGCCCCAGCAACCTGCACGTCGCGAGTGTAGAAACCTTCTGATACGACGTCATACTCAGTTTTAAGTATGTTTTTTGCCTCTGTATGTTGGCCTTGTGCTATGCACAGCTTTGACAGGCTGGTGGCGCAGCGCAGTGCTGCGGCCCGGTGCTGGCGATTGCGGGCAAAGTCCAGCGCGCCTTGTAGCCATTGCTCGGCTTCCTGGTACCTGTTCTGTCCGTGCAGGCCAGCGGATTGCAGCAGCAACTCGCCCGTGAGCCGGCGAATTTCGGCCTCGTGGTAATGCTCCTGGTATTGGCAGACGATCTCGAACGCCTGGTACAGCAGAGCCAGGCCTTCATCGGGTTTGCCGGCCAGTGCCAGTCCTTCGGCCTGCATGGCCAGGTACAGCGGACGGGTAACGACGGCGCCGGTGGAGACCCACATGCGGTAGGCCTGCTGCATTTCTGCCACGCCGGCCTCGGGGTCGCCCAGCTCGGCCAGCAGGCGGCCATGCAGCAAGGTGGAATACGCGAGCCAGACGGCGAATCCGCCTTCCTGGCAGATGCTTTTGGCCTGCTTGGCGCAGTGCATCGCTTCGGTAATTTCACCCCGGAACAGGTGTATCGATGCACAAAAGGCAAATGCCTCGCCCATGCTGAATTTGTGGCCGAGTTGTTCGGCCAGGGCGACTGCCTGCCGTGCCCGCTCCAGCGCCTGGTCAGCCAGGCCGAGTTCCCATACGGCCCAAGCGGAATAGCACAGGCTCATGATGCCGGGGTCTTGCACCACGCTGGGGTGGTGCTGTAGCTGTCGGTAGCCGGTGAGGCAGGCGTCCAGGTGCGCGAGGGAGGCCACAAAGTCGCCCTTGTGGAACAGGATGTTGCCTGCCGCCCATTGCACCTGGATTTTGCGCATGGGGTCGGCAGCCTCGCCGATCAGGTTTGCGGCCTGTTGGGCAATTTCATGCGCACGGTTAAAGTCCGCGCGCATGAAGTGGTAGCCCTCCAGTCCGAGCAGGGTTTTCATTTGCGCGGTTTCATCGCCAACGCGCTGGCAGAGTTCGGCTGCGCGTTCATAGGCGTGCCCTACCTGGTCGGCTCCATAGCCGTGGGTGGCGATGAGTTGGCCTGCCAGCAGCAGCTGCAGCCGTAGCTCCGCACGGTCACGTTCGGATACTGGCGGTAGCCGCAGCAAAACGGCCAGGCCGCTGCGCAAGTGGTTGATGGCTTCCAGATGGGCCGAGCGGGTGGCGGCGCGGCGGGCGGCCCGCTCCCAGTATTCCAGTGCCTGCGCATCGTTGCCCGATTGCGCGAAGTGGTGGGCCAGCAACTCGGGCTGGCTTTGCGCCAGGTCCTGGAATTGCTCGCGCACAACGTTGGCGATGGTGCGGTGCAGGCGCTTGCGGTCGCGCTCCCATAGGGATTCATAGGCCGCATCGCGCACCAGCGCATGCTTGAAGTAGTAGTGGGTGCCCGCAGCGTCGTTCGTCTCAATCACCAGCCCGGAGCGCACTAACGCTGCCAGGCGTGCGGGCAGGTCATGCAGTCCGATGGGGGAGGTTTCGTGTGCCACGATGGCCTGCAGCAGTGGCAGCGAGAACTCGCGTCCTATGGTGGCGCCCACCTGCGCAACCTGCTTGGCGGTGGCCAGCCGATCCAGCCGCGCCATCAGCAGGTCGTGGATGGTGGCGGGCACGGTGAAGCGTGCTGCCATGGCCGCATCATGGCTGTGGGCCTGAACCCCCAGGTCCATCACCATGCGGGCCGATTCTTCGATGAACAGGGGGACACCATCGGCCTTGGCGGCCAAGAGTTGCACCATTTCTCCAGGTACGGCGGAGGGCCCGCAGGCGCCGAGAATCATGGCCCGCGTGGATTCGGGTGACAAGCCTTTGAGTGGAATCTCGTGCACCGCAAAGCCGGTGTCCGGTACCGGGGACTGCTCGGTACGCAGGGTAAGCAGTACCAGCAGGGGGCGCTGCGCCGCCTCGGCCATGGCGCGGTGTAGAAATTCACGTGTAGATGGGTCCACCCACTGCAGGTCTTCCATCAGCAGGCAGACCGGGCCCCGCTGTGTGGCATGCAGCAGCCAGGCCACCAGTACGTCCAGCGTACGTTCGCGTTGCTTTTCTTTGGTATAGGACAGGGCAGCCAGTCTGCCGTCCATCGGAATCGAAAGCAGTGCGGCGATCAGAGCCTGGGCATCGGTCTGCAAAAGGTTTTCGGGCAGATGCGCATGGATCTTGTGGAGCTTGCTGTCCGGCGACTCTTCATCCGCGATGCGCAGCTGGCGGCGCAGAAAGTCGATCAAAGGGTGGAATGTGCTGTGCACATGGTCTGGCGTGCAGCGGCATTCCAGTACCGCCAATTTGCGGGCTTGCAGCGAACGGCGAAACTCACTGGCCAGACGTGATTTACCAATGCCAGCCTCGCCCGACACCATTACGGCACGTACGCCTTGGCTATTGATTTCACTCCAGTGCTGTTTCAGTGCACTGAGTTCTGCATTGCGGCCTACAAAAGGGGTGCGCCGTGGCGCGGACTCCTGAGCCACCTGGCTGCCATTGGGCACTTCGCTGACCACGCGGTAGGCTGCAGTGGCGGGGGCAAATCCCTTGAGTGGTGGCAGGCTGGTGAGCTGCTCAAAGATGAATTTTTCTTTGACAATTTGCCGTGTTGAATCGCTTGCAACCATGGTGTTGGGCTGGGCGACGGACTGCAGCCGTGCGGCCAGGTGCAAGGAAACGCCAAAAGGCTGGCCAGACCGCACCACCACATTGCCGGTTACCACACCAAGCCGTACCTGTACCCCTAACTGGGTGACGGTTTGCAGGATTTCCAGCCCGGCGCGCAGTGCGCGTGCCACCGAATCTTCGTAGGCCAAAGGTACGCCGAAGTAGCACATGATGCCGTCATCGCCCTGGGGGGTGTCCGAAATACCCCCCCAGCGCGACACCACGCCTGCGCATACCGTGTGGTAGGTGTCCAGCACTTCGCTGTACCGTTCGGCCCCCCAGGTGTCCAGCAGGTGGGTAGATCCCACCAGGTCGCAGGACACGGCCGTGACTTGGCGCAGGTTGTCGTCCAGGCCTGCGCGCTCCATGGAAGGGTGCAGAACCAATGCGGCATCGCCGTACAGCGCACAGGTCCACGGGGGGGCTTCTGTGGAAGTCTGCTGGTGGGGGCGGTTATGCCGTGCATGCTGCACGGCTGCCCCAAGCGTACTGCCCTGGGCCAAGGCTTGGTAGAAAGCCCGCATGCCGTCAATATGCAGTGTTGTTTCGTCTACATCCTGGTGTATCAGTACGTTGGCGCCATGCCTCAGCATGTTGATATGGCTGCTGCCACAGCTGGATATCCAAAGTTGCGCTGCGTTGCCGGCTTCCTGGTGATCAGATGTTACGTGGAGGGTGTCGCCCGAGCCTATGCTGTGCACCACGTCGCTGTCATGCACGAGCTTGAGCAAGCTGGTGGGTTCGACGGTTTGGGTGTGTACCAGCGTGGCTTCCAGGCCCTCGATAAAGAGAATGCTTTCAGCCAGCGTTGCACAGTACGCTTCTTGGGCGGGCGTGCAGTGCGGCCTTTGCAGCAGGAGGACGCGCAGAGACTCCCTGCGCGGCGCTGCGCGACTTGGGCGCTTGGGGGGGGCGCCGGACAGCACGCGGCGGGTGATCTGGAATTTTTCACCTAAGAACTGCTTGCCATCAAAAGCCATTTCCCATGGAATGGCCAACAGGCTTTCATCTAGTTGCAGATAAATGGCTCGTGATGCGCTATGTTGCAAGACGTTTCGTATTCTTGCTGGGAATAGTTGTTCGAATAGGATTGCGCCCTGCGTGAATGGATGGCCCTTCGAGGCCTGCAGGGTGCGTATTTGCTCATCGTTGATGGAGCAGCTGGCGATATGCCCCATGGCTTGTGCATCAGACAGCGCCATGGACAGTTGAGTGCCGTCCACCACCACCGTCAGGGTGAGCGTGGGGGCGGCGTCTGCTGCGTGCACGGGTGCTCCTGTCGGGGTGAGCATCAGGAAATGTATCCGGCCCGCTCTGGCAGTACCAGGGTGACGTCGGAGGTGGGGTAGGCCACGCAAGGCAGGATGTAGCCATCACGCTTTTCTTCTGCACTCAGGCCCGGCCAGGCGATGCGGTACCGGACGCCGCCGCTGGCCACGCGGCAAATGCAGGTTCTGCAGGTGCCGTTACGGCAGGAGTTGGCCATCAGCAGGCCCGCATGCTCGGCTGCGACCAGCAGGGGCAGATCTGGCGGTGCATCAAAACCACTTTCTGCGGGTAGCAATAGGGCGCTGAAACAAATGGTATCTTGCTGCATGGTGTGGCCAAGTTTAGTCGTAGCTTTCCGTCAAAAGCCTGGGTGACTAGCTTTTGCGGCGACAATCCCTCTCCCCTGAAATGTTTTCGCTCTCTGGGCTACAGGCCCAATCTATTCTTTTCGTTCTCTTCCCATGACCAGTTCATACATTTTCGATGTGCGCCCCGCAGTTTTGCGCGAAGCCCAGGACATCGCCAATCTCCACGTTATTGCGACGGCCGCCGCCTACAAGGGGCTGGTGCCTGATGAGCACCTCAACACCATGCCCAGTGCCAAACGCCTGAATCTCTGGCGTGAGGCCATCGAATATGGAGATCCGCAGGTGCAAGTTGCACTGGACGGTGAGACTATCGTAGGTTTTGTCGGCTTTGACCGCTCCCGCGACAAGGGCACCAAGAACACCGTGGGTGAAGTTTGGTCTATTTACGTGGCCCCCAGCCATTGGGACAAAGGTGTAGGCCTGGCTTTGTGGGATGCCGCACGTGAGGCCTTGGTAGACGAGGGCTGCACCACCGTCACCATCTGGATTCCATTGCGCAACGAAAGAGCTTTGCGCTTTTTTGACTTGGCTGGCTTCAAGCGGGAACTCAATACCGCCAAGACCGTGCCCATGGGTGACATCAAAATCGAGGAAATTCGCCTCAAACGCGCCTTGGATTGATGCCGCGCTGTGTTGTGCGCCTGGTGCCAGCAGCAGATGGACGCAACACATAGGTCACCACCGTGCTGGTAGGGCTTGCAAAAGAGTGATCTGGCGCTTGTCTACCCGCACGTAGCCACCGGTTTCCAGGTCTTTCAAGATTCGGCTCACCATCTCTCGGCTGCAGCCGGCCCGGCTGGCAATTTCCTGGTGCGTGATGCGTTCTGCTATCAGCAAGGTTCCGTCTGCTTGTTGCGTGGCCAGGCCTTGCAGGCATTGCACCAGGCGTCCATACACGTCGACAAAAGCCAGATTGCGTGCACTATTGGTTGCCATGCGGGCTCGGCGGATCACTTTGGACAGCAGATCCAACGCGAATTCGGGGCGTGTAGCAATGAAGGCCAACAAGGTTTTTCGCGTTACCAGCGCGCAGGCTGTGGCCTCCATGGTCACCACGCTGGCCGACCGGGCGCCCCCATCCAGTGCCATTTCACCGAAGTAATCGCCTGGGCCTATCACGTCAAACGTGATTTCCTTGTCGTTATCGTCCGTGCAAAAAACCTTAACCCGCCCATCCACCACAACGAACAAGGTGTCGCCGGTGTCTGCCTCATGGATCAGGATGGTCCCTTTGCGATAGCGCCGGACTTCGCCCAGGGGCACCAACTCCCGCACCAACTCCGGCATGGAGTTGTCGCTGCAGAAAGTTTCAGTCAGGGTATCGATTGCGGGTTTCATGGATAGACGGCTGCGTACTGCGTACGCGCCAGTCTATGCCATAGGTATGCGCAGAGTCACATTCGGATACACACTTGTGTGTCCGAATGTATCAAATTTTCTTGAGTTAATGCTGCAATGCTGTCATGTGGCGCGCCATGGGCGGCAGGATGGACACGGTCTCTACCAGTTGGCGGATGGTATCGCAGCGGGTTTTTACCCGAATACTGCGTAACTGGCTGCGAACGGTAGATATCTGCACGCCATGGCGTTCGGCGATCTGCGTGGGGCGCATGCCACTGCAAACCGATGCCAGCACATTGCTTTCAGCACTCGTGAGCCCGCGCTCGCGCGCAAACAGCGCGATTGTGGAGCTGTCGCAGAGCTGTTGCTTTGCAAATACCAGCAAGGCGAAGGGGCCTGCACCGGGTGCTGTCAGTGGGACTACGGCTACGCTGGTAGTGCAGTCTTCGCCACCCAGGCTGATCAGCGCGCGTACGCCGGATTGGGCACGCAGCAGGGCGTGTTCCAGTTGGGCTTCGTCGGAGTTGAGTAAGGTAGTTAAGCGACCATCCGCAATGCATAGCCCGCTGCGTGCACTGCCGGTGCCTTGCAGGCTGCTATAGGCGAGCCGGTTAGAGAAGCGGATTTGCCGCGTCACCATGTGGACCAGTGCCAGGCCGTAGTCCATTTGTTCCAGCACGCATTGCATCAGTACCAGGGCGTCTGGTGACGAAGCTGCTGCGCTGGACAGGGGCTCATCCACATAGCTGAGGTTGTCGGTGATGGAGTCAGAAAAATCGGTATGCAGCATGGCGTTATCCCTCAAGCCTGTTGTTCCCGCGAAATGCAGTTTGGTGGAGCGTGTTGCAACGCACAACAGTATTGAGTTGAAGGATAGGCAATCAGGCTGTTTTTAGGTGGGTACTTTGCCAGCCGAATTTTGTGACGCATGCACCAAAATTCGGTTTGCCATTCAGCCCTGGGTAGACAACTCCCGCAGCAATTTGGCGTATCCAGCCAGCCAGCGGGCCGCAGCGGTGCGCTGGGCGGGCGTGGTGCTGTTGTGCAAGGCGGCGATGTTTTGGCAGTCTTGCTGGCGCAGTGCTTCTGTGTATGTAAGGTCTGCGGGCGTGCTTGGGAGCAGGCTGCGAGCCAACAAATCATGGATGGCGCTGCGTGCATCAGGGCCACGGGCCGATTGGCGCAGTGTTTGCAGCATATCGGCCTGGCGGCGCAGGCGCTCTGCGTGCGTGCGCTGCGGGTCGAACAAAGATTGTTCTGATTGCTGACGCAGCAGTGCTTTCTGTGCCGTGTCCATGCGTCCGTAGACGGTTTCGGCGCGTTCCAGTACGGTGTCCAGGCGCTTGGCCTGAAGCTCGGCCGGCTCCAGGGACAGCCACTCCTTGCGGTAGTCGGCGTTCTTGTCGGCAAACTTGCGCTCCAGATGTTGTAGTTGCGCCGGGTTCAGGCTTTGGGCCAGGGTGGTTGCCGCGCCTTCGGTCGAGGACACCAGAGCCATCGCAAAGCTGCGTAGCTGCTGGCCTGCAGCGCAGACCTGTTCAGGCGTGGTGTCCTGTGCGGCCTGGCCCTGGAGTTGCTGAAGCCAGTCGGCGTAGATGGGCAGTTGCTGCTGGCGCTGGATGCGCTGCAGTGCACGCAGGTCTTCGCGTACCTGCTGCGCCTGGGTCTTGTCCAGATCCACATAGCCGTTCAGCCACCAGACGCCCAGATGCTCGCCCTGGTTGTAGGCCAGCTTCAGGCTGGTGCAGCCGGACAGCAGAATGCCAACCAACAACAGGCTGATAATCCCAATCCATTTACCTTTGAAGAAGCAAGACATGGCAGAAATTGACGTAGTCATCATGGCAGCGGGCAAAGGCACCCGCATGAAAAGCAAGCTGCCCAAAGTGTTGCACTCTTTGGCCGGGCGTGCGTTGCTGGCCCATGTTGTCCACACCGCCAGCAGTCTGCAGCCCCGCAATGTGGTGGTTATCACCGGCCATGGTGCTACAGAAGTTGAAGCGGCCAGCGCAGGATATACCGGCGCTGGCGATACTTTTTCTATAAATTTTGCACGCCAGGAGCCACAGCTGGGTACGGGCCATGCGGTGCAGCAGGCGCTGCCTCAGCTGGCCGATGACGGCGTGGTGGTGATTTTGTCGGGCGACGTACCACTGACCCAGGCCGACACCTTGCGCCAGCTGATTGCAGTGGGCGCTGGCAGCAAGCTGGCCCTGCTGACGGTGGAGCTGACCAACCCAACCGGCTACGGCCGCATCGTGCGCAACGGGGATGCGGTGCTGGCCATCGTCGAGCACAAGGACGCTACGGACGAACAGCGCGCCATCGGCGAGATTTACAGCGGCATCATGGCCGTGCCCGCCGCGCATCTGCGCACCTGGCTGGGCCGCTTGGATAACCGCAATGCCCAGTCCGAGTACTACCTGACCGACATCGTCAAGATGGCCGTGGCCGATGGCGTGCCGGTAGTGGCGCACAAGATCAGCGACGAGCTGCAGGTCGCTGGCGTCAACAGCCCGGTGCAGCTGGCCGAGCTGGAACGCGCTTACCAGCGGCAGCAGGCGCTATCACTCATGGAGCAGGGCGTCCGCCTGGCCGACCCAGCGCGGCTTGATGTGCGCGGTAGCCTGCAGTGCGGGCAGGACGTGTCAATTGACGTGAACTGCGTGTTTGAAGGCCAGGTCAGCCTGGGCGAAGGCGTGCGCATAGGCGCCAACTGCGTGATCGCCAACGCCCAGATCGCCGCGGGCGCGGTGATCCACCCGTTCACCCATATCGATGGTGAAAAGCTGGGTGTTTCGGTAGGGCCCGGCTCCTTGATCGGCCCGTTCGCCCGGTTGCGCCCGGGTGCCCAGCTGGGTGCCGAGGTGCATATCGGCAACTTTGTAGAGGTGAAGAACTCCACCCTGGCCAACGGCGCCAAGGCCAACCATCTGGCCTACCTGGGGGACGCCACCGTGGGTGAGCGCGTCAACTATGGCGCCGGCAGCATCACCGCCAACTACGACGGCGCCAACAAGCACCGCACGGTGATTGGCGACGACGTGCATGTGGGCAGCAACTGCGTGCTGGTTGCGCCCATCACCATCGGTGCGGGCGGTACGGTGGGCGGTGGTTCTACCCTGACCAAGGATGCCGCGCCCGGCGTGCTCAGCGTGGCGCGTGGCCGCCAGGTAGCGATTACCAACTGGAACCGTCCGAAAAAGGCCAAACCTTGAGCGGGGCCGACGCCACCATCGCTGATCTGCAAGCCTGCCTGCAACGTAGCGAAGCGCACAACGCCGCGCTGCAGGCTGAGCTGGAGCGCTTCGCCTATACCGTGTCTCACGACCTGCGGGCTCCGCTGCGCCATATCACCGCTTACGCGCCACTGGTGCGCGAGATGCTGGCCGAGGGCGAAGACCCTGCGCAATGCCTGGATACGTTGGAGCAAGCGGCGCGCAATATGGCCCGCATGCTGGACGCCGTGCTGGAGCTGTCCCGCCTATCGCGTGTGGCCGTGCAGCCGGTCGTGCTGCCCATGGCCGCGCTGGTCGCCGAGGCCCAGCGTGCACTGGCAACTGCGGCGGCCGGCCGCCAAGTGGAGTGGCAGCTGCCCGACAGCTGGCCCGAGGTGCATGGCGACCCCGCACTCATACGCCAGTTGTGGCAGCAGCTTTTGTCGAATGCGCTGAAGTTCACCCGATCGCGTGCTTTGGCGCAGATTGCGCTGGGCTGGGAGCTGCAGGATGGTATGTTGGCGTTTTGGGTGCGCGACAACGGCGTGGGTTTCAACCCTGCGGCCAGCGGATCCATGTTTGACCTGTTCCAGCGCCTGCACACCACGTCGGAGTTCGAGGGCGCAGGTGTGGGCCTGGCTTTGGCGCGCCAGATCGTGCTGCGCCATGGCGGCAGCATCCATGCGGAAGGCGTGCTGGATGGCGGCTGTACCCTGCGTTTCACCCTGCCTGGTTAGGGCGCGATAATGTTTCGCAGAGTGCCACTACCCGCCACATATTTTTCCAACTGAGAACCGACCATGAAAAAAACCATCCTTGCGGTAACTTTGCTGGCTGCAGCTGCTTTGGCGCAGGCGGAAATTAGCCCAGCCAAGCAAGAGCTGATCAACAAGGTGTTGCAGCTGCAACAGCCCACGCTGGACCAGATGTCGCGCCAATTGGCCGAAGGGGATGCCCTGCGTTTGATGCAGAACGCCATGTCGGTGATCCAGTTCAAGGTACCGCCTGAAAAGCGCGAAGCCCTGGCCAAGGACGTGCAAGGCGATGTGAAGAAATACGTGGACGATGTGCGTCCCATGCTGCGCGACCGTCTGACCAAGCTCGCACCTAGCGCCGTCGGCCCACTGCTGGATGGTCGCTTCAGCGAAGACGAGTTGCGTCAGCTGATTGCGGTGCTGGATTCGCCCGTGTTACGCAAGTATTCGCAGATGGCGCCAGACCTGAACAAGGCGATATTCGAGAAGATTTCCGCCGACAGCAAGAGCCAGATCGAGACCAAGCTGCGCGCGCTGGATGCGGCCATCGTCAAGCGCCTGAGCGCTGTGGGCGTCATGGGCGCTGCACCTGCCGCCAGCAAATAAGGCCTAGGCATAAAAATAGCCGCCAGCGCAGTATCTACCTGCGCTGGCGGCTATTTATTTGATAGCGAATCCTGCGCGCAGCTTTAGGCTGGCACAGCCTCCCGCGCCACCGAACCTGCATAGGCCAAGCCGGCCGCCACGCTGGAGAAGCGGTCGCCCGCCACCAGGCGGGAGTGGGGGAACAGGGCCTGCATGGCCTGCTGCAGCGGCGCCAGGGCAGACGAGCCACCTGTGAGGTAGACCACGTCTGGCTGGGCCAGCCCAGCCATATCCACGCAGGACTGGGCGGTTTGCACCACGCGTGCCAGCTGGGCCTGCAGCGCCTGGGCCAGGCCTTCAGGGGTGAGCAAGGCTGTCAAACCGCGCTCTATGCAATCTAGGTCCATGGTCGCCTCCGCCCCGGACAGCGAGCAGGCAATCTTGCTGGTTTCCACATTGGCCAGGATGTGGTGGCCCACGCGCTCTTCCAGAACGTGCATCAGCCGCTGGTGCAGAGCGCGGTCCTTGTAGTCGTCGCGCAGGTCGGTGGCCTGGGCCAGGCTTTTGCGTGAATACGACTGGTGGATCAGGTGCCAGGTGGACAGGTCGAAAAAGATGCCGGACGGCACCTCGCGCCCGCTGGGGCCGGTATGGCCCAGGCCCAGCAGCGGCATGGCGTGGCGCAGGTTCAGCAACTGGTCAAAGTCGGTGCCGCCGATGTGCACGCCGGTGGTGGCCAGGATGTCGCTGGCGCGGTCGGCGTGCAGCTGGCGGCCTGGGCCGACGCGGACCACGGTGAAGTCTGAGGTACCGCCGCCAATGTCCACCACCAGCACCGTGGTCTCGGTGCTGACGCGGCGTTCGAAGTCGAACGCGGCCGCGATGGGTTCCAACTGGAACTGCACGTCCTCAAAGCCCGCCGCACGGGCGGCCTGCTCCAGCGTGGCCTGGGCCAGGGCATCGCGCTGGGCGTCGTCGTCCACGAAATGCACCGGGCGGCCCAGCATGGCGTGCTGCACGGCGTGGCCCAGATGGGCTTCGGAGCGCTTTTTCAATTCTTTGAAGAACAGCACCAGGATCTCGGTGTAGCTGATGAGCTGGCCGTTGACCACGGTTTTCTCGTCCATCAGCCGGCTGCCCAGCAGGCTTTTGATGGAGCGCATCAGCCGTCCCTCGGTGCCCGCCAGGTAGGCCTGCATAGCGGCGCTGCCAAAGCTGGTGTGCTGGTCTTCGTAGGAGAAGAACAGCGCGGTGGGCAGGGTGGGCTTGCCCGCGTCCAGCGGGATGGTTTCCAGGCTGCCGTCTGCCCGCACCAGGGCCGCTACGGTGTTCGAGGTGCCAAAGTCGATTCCCAGCATCATCCCTGTGCCGCTCCCAGAACAGACTTCAGGAAGTTGCTGATGTCAGCCACTTCCTGTGGGTGCACGCTATGCGGCATGGGATAGGTGTGCCACTGCACTGGGTGCCCCAGTGCGGTCAGCGCTTGGCGTGAGCCTTCGGCGCGGGCCAGGGGCACCACCGGGTCGGCCGTGCCGTGGGCCATGTAGATGGGGGTGTTGAAGTTGGCGGGGTGGCGCTCGGTCGCCAGGGTGTCGGCCAGCGGCAGGTAGCCCGACAAGGCCATGATGCCTGCCAGCCGTGCCGGATGGCGCAGCCCGGTGTGCAAGGCCATGGCGCAGCCCTGGGAGAAGCCGGCCAGCACGATGTTTTGGGGTTTGATGCCGCGTGCCACTTCGTGGGCGATCAGGGCCTCGATGGCGCGGGCCGAGGCGTGGATGCCGGCCGCGTCTTCCTGGCGCACCAGGTCCACATTCTTGATGTCGTACCAGGCGGGCATCACGTAACCGTTGTTGATGCTCACCGGCATGGTGGGTGCGTGCGGGAACACGAACCGGATGGGTGCACAGCCGCGCAGGTCCAGCTCGGGCACGATGGCCGCAAAGTCGTCACCGCTGGCACCCAGGCCGTGCAGCCAGATCACAGCGGCGGTGGGCTGCGGCGCGCTTTCAATTTCAATGCGTTGCAACAGGGCATTAAACGAGGCACTAACGGGAGAAGTCATGGGAGTCCATACGGGTAAACCGCGGGTTTGCGGCATCAGAAGGGGGTCGATTCTAAAGACCCGGGCCTACTGCCGCCTCCAAGGCAGGCAAAATCACCGGGTGCTCTATCTCCGCATCCTTATTCTGTTGTCTTTTTGCGCCAAGCTGGGCCCGGCCTGGGCGCAGCCCGCAACCAATCTGCCCGCCAGCAAGGACATGCAGATCGTGCAGCGTATTGACGATGTGCTGGTCGGCGTGGACGCAGTTTCGCTACAGATCGTGGACCGTAACCATGTCAGCGGCAGCTATTTCCTGATCAATCTGCACCAGCCCAGTCCGGTCGCTGGCAGCGCCGAGTTCGTGGTGGACTGCCAGGGGCCGCTGCGCATTGCTACGCTGGAATCGACCCTTCCGTCGGGCTCCCTGAAGGCCGAGACACCCCCGCTGCAGCGGCGCAGCGGGCCGCTGGACATGGCGCAGCTGGTGTTTGCGCCGGTGCACATGCTGGACGGCACCTGGCTGGTGGCTGAATTTGCCTGCCGCAGCAGCAGCCAGCCCGGCCGGGCGCGCCAGATCGCGCGCCAACTGCTGGAGCAGGGCGGGCCGCCCGACACGCGCACCCTGTACTGCGATTTGCGGGCCGATGGCAGCACCCAGGTGCGGCGCGGTGTGGAGCTGCGTTTCAGCGAGCAAGAGGACGCCGTGGCCGTGAACCGGCAGTGGCTCAGCTCCGGCTTTGTGGACAACAAAGAGGTGGTGTTTGGCAGCGGCGCCCAGTGGATCGTGGACCGCCAGGCCAGCCGCGCCCGGTTGCAGGCACCGGGGGGCGAAGTGCTGTACGCCGGCCGGTGCGATAGCCGGGCTCCAGCGCAGTAAGAAACTAGCTCAGCAAAGCCTGCGCGAATTCGCGCGCGTTGAAGGTTTCCAGGTCTTCCAGCTTTTCGCCTACGCCGATGAAATACACCGGAATGGGCCGTTCCTGGGCGATGGCGGCCAGCACGCCGCCCTTGGCCGTGCCGTCCAGCTTGGTGACGATCAGGCCGGTGAGCTGGATCGCATCGTCAAAAATCTTCACCTGGCTAACGGCGTTCTGGCCGGTGTTGCCGTCAATCACCAGCAGCACCTCGTGCGGCGCTGTGGGGTCGGCCTTTTGAACCACGCGGCGGATTTTCTTCAGCTCTTCCATCAGGTGCAGCTGGGTGGGCAGGCGGCCAGCTGTGTCCACCAACACCACGTCGCGGCCACGGGCCTTGCCGGCGCTGACCGAGTCGAAGGCCACGGCGGCCGGGTCGCCGCCGTCCTGGCTGATGATTTCCACCGTATTGCGGTCGGCCCAGACGCCCAGCTGCTCGCGTGCTGCGGCGCGGAAGGTATCTGCTGCTGCTAGCAAAACGCTAGCGCCTGACGCAGACAGATGGCGCGTCAGCTTGCCAATCGACGTGGTTTTTCCGGCACCGTTGACGCCGGTGACCATGACCACCGTGGGCGTGTGCTGGCCGATCACCAGGGCTTTTTCCAGCGGCGCCAGCAGGGCGGTGATGGATTCCACCAACAGGGCCTTCACGGCTTGCGGCTCGGTGGCCTTGGCGGCTTTGACGCGCTGTTTCAGGTCGGCCAGCAGGTGCTGCGTGGCTTTGACGCCGGTGTCGGCCATCAGCAGCGCGTCTTCCAGCTCTTCGTAGAGGGCGTCGTCGATCTGCGTGCCGGTAAAGACGGTGGTGATGCTGGAGCCGGTCTTGCGCAAGCCGTTCTTCAGCTTGTCCAGCCAGCCGGCGCGGGGTGCGGCGGGCTCTGCGACGGCGGCTGGTACCCGCGCTTCTGCAGGCGCGGGTTTGGCTGTAAATGGGTTGCGTAGCCAGCCTGCTGCAGGGGCTTCGGCGGCCGGGCTGGGGGGCGCCACGGGGGCGGCGGTATCGGGGGCGGGAGGTTTTTTCTTGAAAAAGCTGAACATTTGGTGCGTTCTTAGAATCAGCCATTCTATGAAACGTCATTTACTCCTGTTGTGCTGCGGCCTGAGTGCCCTGGCCCACGCCCAAACTGCAGCGCCCGCGGTCACCCGGTGCGACCTGCCGAATGGCATGGCGGTCATCGTCCAACCCGACCACCGCGCCCCCACGGCCGTGCACATGCTGTGGGTGCGTGCCGGCTCCATGGACGAGGTGGACGGCAGCTCGGGCGTGGCCCATATTCTGGAGCACATGATGTTTAAGGGCACGCCCAGCCTTCCGCCGGGCGAGTTCTCGCGCCGCGTGGCCGCCCTGGGCGGGCGTGAAAACGCCTTTACCGCCAAGGACAACACCGGCTACTACCAGCAGATCCCCGCCACCAAGCTGGAAGCGGTGATGCAGCTGGAGGCCGACCGCTTTGCCCACAACCAGTGGAGCGACGAGGAGTTCAAGCGCGAGCTGGAGGTGGTGAAGGAAGAGCGCCGCATGCGCACCGAGGAGTCGCCACGCGCTTTGCTGAACGAGGCGCTGAACGCCACCGTCTTCATGGCCTCGTCCTACCGCCGCCCCGTGGTGGGCTGGATGAGCGACCTGGACGCCATGACGCCCGACGACGCCCGGGCCTTCTACCAGCGCTGGTACACCCCGGCAAACGCCGCTGTGGTGGTGGCCGGCGACGTGGACCCGGCCCAGGTCTGCCAGCTGGCCAGCAAGTACTACGGCAGCATCCCGGCGCGCGCCGTGCCGCCGCGCAAGCCCCGGCTGGAGCCGCTGCAGGCCGGCATCAAGCGCATGGACTTCAAGGCCCCGGCCGAGCAGGCCTATGTGACCCTGGCCTTCAAGATACCCGGCCTGGCTGATGACAACGATGATGCCCTGGCGCTGACCGTGCTGGCCGCCGTGCTGGACGGCTACAGCGGCGCCCGGCTGGACCGCGCGCTGACGCAGGAGCACGGCCAGCCGGGTGGCCCGGTGGCCGACAGCGCTGGTGCCTACAGCGGCCTGATCGGGCGGGGCCCGCAGCTGTTCATCCTGGAAGGCGTGCCTGCCAGCGGCCACACCACCGAACAGGTTGAAGCCGCCTTGCGGGCCCAGGTGGCCCTGGTGGCGCAAAAGGGCGTGACCGAGGCCGAGCTGAACCGCGTCAAGACCCAGTGGGTGTCCAGCGAGGTCTACAAGCTGGACTCGGTGATGAACCAAGCGCGTGAATTGGGCGGCCACTGGGTGCAGGGCCTGCCGCTGGACACCAACCGGCGCCTGATCGAACGCCTGCGCGGCATCACCGGCGCCCAGGTGCAGGCCGTCGCCGCCCGCTATTTTGGCGACGACCTGTTGACCGTGGCGGCGCTGCGGCCCCAGCCGCTGGACCCGAACCGTCAAAAGTCCCGTGCCTTGCCCACCGGAGATCTGCGCTGATGAATACTATTAAAAAGATAGCTGCTTGCGCAGTATTTATATGCGCTGGAGGCCTTTTTTATGTACAAGCTGCGCAAGCCGCCATTCCTATACAGCACTGGACGCAGGGCGGCACCCAGGTCTATCTGGTGCCCAGCCCCGGCATCCCCATGCTGGACGTGCAGATCGACTTCGACGCCGGCAGCCGCCGTGACCCCGTGGCCCAGACCGGCCTGGCCAGCCTGACGGCCGCCACGGCGGGGCGCGGCATACGGGCCAGTGCTGGCCAGCCCGCGCTGGATGAAAACGCCTTGGGCGAGGCCTGGGCCGATCTGGGCGCATCTTTCAGCAGCAGTGCCAGCGCCGACCGCATGGGCTTTGCGCTGCGCACCCTGACCTACCCTGACCTGCTGGACAAGGCCGTGGCCCTGGCCGCCCGCCAACTGGCCGAGCCGGCCTTTCCCGAGGCGCTATGGGAGCGCGAGCGCCCGCGCATCCTGGCTTCGCTGAAAGAGGCGAATACCCGGCCGGCGACGATTTCCGGCCGCGCTTTTTCAACTGCCGTGTACGGCGACCACCCCTATGGCCGCGAGCTGACGCCCGAGACTTTGGCCCGTATCGGCGTGGCGGATATGCGCAAGCTGTACGCCAGCAGAATCCTGCCCTGCTATGCCACGGTCAGCCTGGTGGGGGCGGTGGACCGGGCGCAGGCCGAGCAACTGGTGTCGCGCCTGCTGCAGCGCCTGCCGCAGACGGCGCAATGCCCGGCCCTGCCGGCTGTGCCCGAGGTGGCCCCTTTGCAAAAAGCCAGCGAGCAGCACATTGCCTTTGCTGCGGCCCAGGCGCAGGTGCTGCTGGGCCAGCCGGGATACGCGCGTTCTGACCCTGACTTTTTCCCGCTGCTGGTGGGCAACCACATCCTGGGCGGCGGGGGCTTTGGCTCACGCCTGACCAGCGAGGTGCGTGAGAAGCGCGGCCTGAGCTACAGCGTCTACAGCGCTTTTGCGCCGGGTCGGCATGCCGGCGCCTTCACCATCGGCCTGCAGACCCGTCCCGACCAGGCGGTGCAGGCGCTGCAGGTGGCCAAGGACGTGCTGGCCCGCTTCGTGGCCGAGGGCCCGACGGCTGCCGAGCTGCAGGCCGCCAAGGACAATCTGGAGGGTGGATTCGCCCTGCGCCTGGACAGCAACCGCAAATTGCTGGACAACGTGGCTAACATCGCCTGGAACCATCTGCCACTGGACTACCTGGACCACTGGACAGAACAGATTGAACGTGTGACCCAGGCCGACATTAAGGCCGCGTTCGCCCGCGTACTGCAACCCGAAAAAATGGCCACTGTAGTGGTCGGAGAAAACCCATGAGCACCCTGCAGCGCCCCACCAAATCCCCTGCCAAGAAGACCAAACCCCGCCCCTCGGACCCGCACCCGGTGGGCGGCAAGCCCGGCGAGGTGCGCATCATCGGCGGCCAGTGGAAACGCACCCGCCTGGCGGTGGCCTCCAAGCCCGGCCTGCGCCCCACGCCCGACCGGGTGCGCGAGACCCTGTTCAACTGGCTGGGCCAGGACCTGGGCGGCTGGCGCTGTGTGGATGCGTTTGCCGGCACCGGCGCGCTGGGGTTTGAGGCTGCGTCGCGCGGTGCAGCCAGCGTCCATCTCTACGAGCAAGACCCGGCGCTGGTGGCCCAGCTGAAAGCCACGCAAATCAAGCTGCAGGCCAGTGCCACGCAGATTCAGCGCGGCGATGGCGTGGCGGCTTTGCGCCAGCTGGCCCCGGCCAGCGTGGACCTGGTGCTGCTGGACCCACCGTTCGAGTCCGACCTGTATGCCGGCGCCCTGGCGGCGGCGGCGCGGGCCGTGCAGGCCCAGGGCTTTGTGTACCTGGAGGCCCCCGCAAAGTGGACCGACGAGTTGCTGCAGCCGCATGGCCTGCGCACTTTCCGCTACCTCAAGGCGGGCGCGGTCCACGCCCATTTGCTGCAGCTGCTGGCGGCTGGAGATGCGGGGGGTGCGGCATGAATCCGCCGATTGTGGCCGTCTACCCCGGCACCTTTGACCCCATGACCCTGGGCCACGAGGACGTGGTGCGGCGCGCTACCCAGCTGTTTGGCAGCGTCATCGTGGCGGTGGCAGCTGGCCACCACAAGAAGACCTTGTTCAGCCTGGAACAGCGTATGGAGATGGTGCGCGAATCGGTCAAGGTTTACCCCCAGGTGCAGGTGGAAAGCTTCTCCGGCCTGCTGCGCGACTTCGTGGTGTCGCGCGGCGCCAAGGCCATGGTGCGCGGCCTGCGCGCGGTGACCGACTTTGACTATGAATTTCAGCTGGCCGGCATGAACCGCACCCTGATGCCAGACGTGGAAACCGTCTTCCTTACCCCCAGCGACGGCTTCCAGTTCGTGTCCAGCACATTTGTGCGCGAGATCGCTTTGCTGGGCGGCGAAGTGCATAAATTCGTCTCGCCCTTTGTGCAGCAGCAGCTGGATGCGAAGGTGCGCGAGCGGGCGGCACCCTGAGTCTTTACGTTCGGTGTGGCGTCTGCGACGTTGGCGTGGGCAGCAAGCGGTCCAGCCAGTCCAGCAGCAGGCGGTTCACCGCAGCGGGTTGCTCTAGCGTCAGCATGTGGCCGCACCGGGGCAGCAGATGCAGCTCCGCAGCCGGCACCAGGGCGGCGATTTCGCGGGATAGTTCGGGGGGCGTCATCAGGTCGTCGGCGCCGCACAGCACCAGCGTCGGGCAGCGGGTTTGGCGCAGATGGAGGCGGGCGTCGGGCCGCTCCATCAGGGCCTGGTTCTGCCTTACCCACTGTGTGGTGTCGGCGCGTAAGACCAGCTCCCTGTAGCGCGCCGCCAGTGCTTTGTTGCAGGCCTGTTCACGCGAAAAGGCCATGGCGCTGCTGGCGCGCACGAATTCTGCGACCCGCCCGTCTTTGAACATCTGGATGGCATTTTCCCGTTGCCGCCGGTGGGCCTCGGTTTCCGGGCGGGCGTTGGTGCCCAGCAGGGCCAGCCCCAGGATGCGTTCGGGCGCCAGGCGCGCGGCCTCCATGGCCACCATGCCGCCCATGGAGGCGCCGCACAGCAGCAGTTGGCCCTTGTGTTCTTGCAATAGCGCCTGGGCCATGGCTTCGATCCGGGCGTGGCGTGTATGTACATCACTCACCATTGCACGCCAGCGCGGAGCTAGTGCGGCCAGCTGATCGCGCCATATTTCAGCGTCTGTGGCCAGTCCGGGTATCAATATCAATGCGGGCATGCGGAATCTTTTGGCGGCGGGGGTGGCGTTGAAGGCGGATTTGGGCCTATGCTGGACTTTTCAAAGTTCGAGAGGATAAGCCATGAAAATTCTGTTGCCCCTGGATGGCTCCGACGTGTCTTTGCAGGCGGTGCGGCAGGTGATCAGCCTGGTGCGCCAGGGCTTGCAGGCCAGCGTGGTGCTGGCCAATGTGCAAGAGCCCGCGCAGTTGTACGAGATGGTGATGGCCGCCGACCCTTTGCTGATTGAGCGGGCCAGTGCCCAGGCCGGTGCCCATGCGCTCAAGGCCGGCGAGGCTTTGTTGCGGGAGGCCGATATTCCTTTTGAGTGCGAGGTGGCCAGTGGTGACCCGGCCCATACCCTGATCGACATCGTGGAACGCTACGGCTGCGATATGGTGGTGATGGGCGCGCGTGACAAGGGCAGCCTGCGCAGCGCCTTGCTGGGGTCGGTGTCGCATGAGGTTCTACATGCGGCCAATGTGCCGGTGATGGTGATCAAACCACAGGAGGACGCCTGATGCCCTTCAGACCCTGGGCCGTCAGCCTCAGGCCATTGCTTGCGCTCAAGCAATGCGCGGCGGTGCTGGCGGCTAGCTCTTTGGCGCTGTCGGTCCAGGCGGCCGGCTTCCCTGGTAAAACCATCAGCATCATCGTGCCGTTTTCAGCTGGTGGCCCCACGGACCGGGTGGCGCGAGATCTGGCCGAGGCCTTGCGCAAGCCACTGGGCGGCATCAGCATCGTGGTGGACAACGTTGCCGGTGCCGGTAGCTCCATCGGGTCGGCCAAGGCCGCACGCGCCACGCCAGACGGCTATACCTTGCTGCTCAACCATATCGGCATGGCCACCATGCCCACCCTGGTGCGCAACCTGCCGTTCAAGGTGGAAACAGATTTTGAATACCTGGGCCTGGTGGACGAGGTTCCCATGACACTGGTGAGTAAACCCAGCATGCCTGCCAGCAATTACAAAGAGTTGGCAGCCTGGATTGGGCAGAACAAGGGCCGTATCAACCTGGGCAATGCCGGGGTGGGCTCGGCCTCACACCTGTGCGGCTTGTTGTTTCAAAGTGCGCTGCAAGCCGATATGACTACCGTGCCCTACAAGGGAGCGGCACCTGCAATTACCGATCTGATTGGCGGCCAGATCGATCTGATGTGCGACCAGACCACCAACACTACCAACCAGATCGAGGCCAAAAAGGTCAAGGCATTCGCTGTAACGACAGCCAAGCGCCTGACCACGCCCCTGTTGAAAGACCTGCCGACCTTGCAGGAGCTCGGATTGAAGGACTTTGAGGTCACGATCTGGCATGGCCTGTACGCACCCAAGGGTACGCCAGTAGCTGTGTTGGCCAGGCTGAATGCGGCGCTGAAGGTTGCACTGAAAGACCCGGATTTCATCCGCAAGCAGGCAGATCAAGGGGCCGTCGTAGTTGCGGACAAACGCCTGGAGCCGGTGGAGCACAAGAAGTTCGTGGCCGCCGAAATTGCCAAATGGAGCCCCATCATCAAGGCTGCAGGCGTATACGCCGATTGAGCTCGGCGCAGCCGCTGCAAGCTACCAGGTCACGTCGGCATCTTCCTTGGCGCAGCGGTGCAGCATGGCGATAAAGGGCATGGCGCGCTGCTGCAGAGATACTGTGTCAGCCAGATGGGCCTTGGCTTCTGCGGTGGCTTCCTTGCGTTCCTGGTTGTCTTTTGTAACGGCAGCGTTCAGCGCGGCTTCGGCTGCCGCAAACTCGCTGACCAAAATGATGCCGTGGGCACCTGGCGTCTTACCGATGATTTCCAGTACCTGGCGTCCATTGGCTTCGTGCATGATGAGATCGCCGTCGGCTTTGGATTTGAATTTGTACAGCATGGAAAACCTTTTCAAAGAGGTGTCACTATTGTGCCCTTCTTGGGCGCAATAGACTGGCATCATCCGGCCTTGCATCCGGTTTGGAGCAGATGTTTTCAGTCCTTTTTTCAGGAGTATCTTGGTGAGCGATATCCATATGCAGCGTGAACACACTTTGGGTTTGTTGAATGCCCGCAAACTTGTCGGCGAATGGATCGAGCAGGCCGAAACCCGGCTGGGTATGAGCTGCAGCTACCAGCAAGGCGAGTCCAGCGACGAGATCAGCTTCCAGCGTCCGGGCGTGACCGGAACGGTGCAGATTACCGAGGACCGCTTTGTGTTGGACGCCGAGCTGGGCTTTCTGCTGAGTGCCTTCAAGGACAAGATCGAGTCTGAGGTAGCCCGGCGCATGGACAAGATGCTGGCCCAGGCGGTTTAGGCCGCTGTTTTATGGTGTTGGCTAGAGCTGCGCCTCTAGCAGCTTAGGATCACGTCCCTACACCTTATGCGTGGTCGTGTGTACAGTGGCGCCATTGTTTTTGAGATCGTTCATCTCTATTTTTGAGGATATTCCATGGCCACGAAACAGCCCGGCGACAGCGGCACCACTCCAGAGGGCGGCGCCTCCGCCAATCCATCTGTCAAGGATTCGGCCCAGCAGATATGGCTGGCGGGTTTGGGCGCATTCGCCAAGGCGCAGGAGGAGGGCGGCAAGGTGTTTGAAGCCTTGGTCAAAGAGGGGCTGGGCATGCAGCGCAAGTCCCAGGTCATGGCCGAAGAAAAAATCACCGAAGCCGCCAGCAAGATGACCAACCTTGCCCAGGGCATTACCGAGCGCGCCACCGGACAGTGGGACAAGCTAGAAAATATTTTTGAAGACAGGGTTGCCAAGGCTTTGAAGAAGCTGGGCGTGCCCTCGGCCCGCGATGTGGATTTGCTGCTGCAGCGGGTGGACGCCCTGACCCAGGCGGTGGAAGCACTCTCGGCCCGCGTCGACGATGGCAAGCCTGCTGCCAAGCGGGCGACCCCGCGTAAAACCGCAGCCGACGATAGCTCTGCGGAATAAGACAGGGGTTGTTACTCCTGGACTGAAAAAGGGTGCTGCGGCACCCTTTTTTGTGGTCTGTGCACCGATGACCCTAATAGCGCCATCCCTAGTTTTATCGCCGCATGGCCTGGGGTAGAGTGGGGCATTCATCACAGGGAAGACATCCATGGCGAAAAAAGCGCCGCGCCGCACTGCAGAACGCATTCTGGAGGTTTCGCTGGATCTGTTTAACCGGTTTGGAGAGCCGAACGTCTCCACCACACTGATCTCCGCCGAATTGTCTATTAGCCCCGGCAACCTCTACTACCACTACCCGGCCAAAGAAGAGCTGATCAACGCATTGTTCGACCGCTATGAGCGGGGTTTGACCGAGCTGCTCAATGCCAGCGACGGCGTGCGTGATGTAGAAGACGCATGGTTCTTCATGCACAGCCTGTTCGAGTTGATTTGGGAATACCGCTTTTTGTACCGTGACCTGAATGATTTGCTAAGCAATAACCGCCACCTGGAAACCCATTTTCAGTGGGTGCTGAAGAACAAGACAAGGGCCTTGCGCGCCTTGCTGGACAGCATGGCCCAGGCCGGGGCCTTGCAGATCGATGCCCGCGAGACCGAAGCCACCGCCACCAGCATGGTGGTGGTGCTGACGTACTGGCTGAGCTTTGAATACGTGCGGGACCCGCGCCACGCCATGGAGCCGCAGAGCGCGCAGCTGGCGCCATTGCGCGGCGCCCACCATGTGCTCAATGTGCTGCTGCCTTATCTGGAAATGGGGCAGCGCATGCACCTGCTCAAACTGGTTTCTGCCTATAGTGACGGGGCTGCCAACGTAGCGGCCTGATTCCCCCAGCGAGCAACGCTGCCAACCCAGGAGACATGCCATGACAAAGTGGACGACTTTTCCTTATCCAGGCGCTTTTGCTTTTGATACGGCCAGCCTGGCCAAGAGCTGGCAGCGGCTGCACCAGCTGGATGTGGAGCCACCGCCAGGCGACGCCCGTCTACTGGAGGCCTGGGCGCTGTTCCACAACGGTGAATTCCAACAAGCCACCGAAGCCGGGCTGGCACTGGGGAATGCGGGTATGAACGTGGCCAACAAGGCCTGCAGCATGTACGCCACCTATCTGGAGCCGCGTGAGAAGGCGCGGTTGGACCTGTTCCTAGACGTGGCCAAGCGTGCACAAGCCCAGGCCGAGTCCGAGCCGAGCAACGCCAATGCCTGGTACTGGCATGCCTATGCGCTGGGGCGTTACAGCCAGTGCATCAGCGTGGCCAAGGCGCTGGCCCTGGGCTTGGGCGGCAAGGTCAAAGATTCCTTGGAGCGCACCATCCGTTTGCAGCCGCACCATGTGGCGGCCCATGTGGCCCTGGGGGCATTCCATGCCGAGGTGATTGACAAGGTTGGCCCCTTGATTGGCAGCATGACCTATGGCGTGAGCAAAGAGGAAAGCCTGCGCCTGCTGCGTGAGGCACTGCGTATGCATCCGAGCTCGGCCATTGCCCTGGTGGAATATGCGAATGCCTTGGTGATGCTGAATGGCGAGGCGTCCATGCCCGAGGCCACGCGTCTGTATGAGCAGGCCTCGGGGGTGGAGCCGCTCGACGCTTCCGAGCGGCTTACGGCGGACCTGGCCCGCGCCGAACTAGAGTCTTAGCTCGCGGTTTCCAGCAACCGGACTTCGCCGCGCAGCGAGAACGACATGGCCTCGGTGATGGTGACGTCCACCATCTGGCCGATCAGGCGTTCAGGCCCTTGGAAGTTGACGGCCCGGTTGCATTCCGTGCGGCCCATCAGCTCCAGGCCATGGGCACCAGGGCGGCGTGAAGGGCCTTCCACCAAAATCCGCTGAACGGTACCCACCCGCTGGGCGGCAATGGAGCGCACGCTGTCGTTCAACACGGTCTGCAGGTGCTGCAGGCGTGCCAGTTTCACCTCGTGCGGGGTGTCGTCTGCCAAGTTGGCCGCCGGCGTGCCGGGGCGGGGGCTGAAGATAAAGCTGAAGCTGTTGTCATAACCCACGTCGTGCACCAGCTTCATCATTTTCTGGAAGTCTTCCTCGGTCTCGCCTGGAAAGCCCACGATGAAATCGCTACTCATGGCCATGTCAGGGCGTATCGCGCGCAGCTTGCGCACCGTGCTCTTGTATTCCATAGCGGTATAGCCGCGCTTCATGGCCATCAGGATGCGGTCGGAGCCGTGCTGCACCGGCAGGTGCAAATGGCTGACCAACTTGGGCAGCTTGTCGTAGGCATCGATCAGGCGCTGGGTGAACTCGTTCGGATGGCTGGTGGTGTAGCGGATGCGTTCGATGCCGGGAATGTCGGACACGTATTCCAGCAGCAGCGCGAAGTCGGCAATCTCGGCAGTGTCACCCATGCTGCCCCGGTAGGCGTTCACGTTCTGGCCCAAAAGCGTCACTTCCTTCACACCCTGGTCGGCCAGGCCGGCGACTTCCACCAGCACGTCATCGAAGGGGCGTGAAACCTCTTCGCCGCGCGTGTAGGGCACCACGCAGTAGCTGCAGTATTTGGAGCAGCCTTCCATGATGCTGACGAAGGCGGAGGCGCCTTCTACACGGGCTGGCGGTAGGTGGTCGAACTTCTCGATTTCCGGGAAGCTGATGTCCACCTGGGGCCGGCTCTGCAGCACGCGCTGGTTCAGCATCTCGGGCAGACGGTGCAGGGTCTGCGGGCCAAACACCACGTCCACATAGGGTGCGCGGGCGATGATGGCTGCACCTTCCTGGCTGGCCACGCAGCCGCCCACGCCAATTTGTACACCCTTCTTTTTCAGGTGCTTGATGCGACCCAGGTCGCTGAAGACTTTCTCTTGCGCCTTCTCGCGCACCGAGCAGGTGTTGAACAGGATCAGGTCGGCTTCGTCCACGTTCTGCGTGGTCTCGTAGCCTTGCGCTGCATGCAGCACGTCCACCATCTTGTCCGAGTCGTACTCGTTCATCTGGCAGCCAAAGGTTTTGATAAAGACTTTTTTACTCATTGGGTACTTTCTGGGCAGGCGGTAGTAGCTCTAGGCCGCATGCCATTGCAATGCTTGGAATCGTGCTGCCGCCTGGGCTGGCGGCGCCAGGTATCAGAGAAATCAGAAAAAGAAGAAGCGTTTGGGTTTGGTGCCGTTACGTTCCAGGGCCGCCTCGGCCTCGGTCAGTATCCAGATTTCGGACAGCAAGCCGCTGGTGTCGCGGGTGTAGTTCACCCACATGGTTTGTCCCACCAGGCTGCCGGACAGCACCAGCAGATTGTTGGTGCCATGGATGCGTGCGCCGGGCGAGAGCTGATCGGCTTTGCCGTCCATTTCGACCTGGGGTGGCAGCGTTACTTGCAGCGATCCGCGCAATGCGCTGGCCGGGAAGTCTCGGGTCTGCGCCGCAACATTTAAAGAAAAAATGGCTGTGACGCAAAATATGACTGCGCTGATAGCTATAAAAAATATAGCAGAGAGGGAGCGTGATGGTGTAGGCATGCAGCGATTCGTGGTGTACATCCAGAGGCTGGGTAGCCGCGATTTTACCGCGTGACCCCGGCTGCCACCTTGGACATGGTGCGCTGCGTAAAGATGGCTTGGATATTGCTCGATGTCATGGAATAGTCGCGGAATGGTCATAAACCGTCACTAGCATTGCGCCAGCTAAGGGGGAGCGCTAGTATGCAATCGGGGGTCTAGTTGTAATTTTTTGGTAACTGTTTAGACCTTTTGTCTCCAGCCTGGGCTGGGTGTTTGTGGATGTTGTTGCCTTGGCGCGCCGGTCTGCAAAACCCCTGATCTTTCACTGTCAACTGTCTCTCTGCTAGATAACGAAAAGGAAGTGATATGCCTCGTCAAATGTTCAAGCTCCTCGCTGTGTCGGCTGCCGCTGCTGTGGCACTGGGTAGCGCCCAGAATGCCTCGGCCCAATCGGCCCAGCTCGTTGCAGCGGCCAAGGCCGAAGGCGAGTTGACTGTGATCGCGCTGGCGCGATCGTGGTGTGGCTACGGCAAGATGATTGACGCCTTCAAGGCCAAGTACGGCATCAAGGTCAACGAACTCAACCCCGACGCGGGTTCTGGCGATGAACTGGAGGCCATTAAGGCCAACAAGGACAACAAGGGCCCGCAAGCACCCGACACCATCGACGTGGGTTTGTCCTTCGGCCCGCAGGCTAAGGCAGCCGGCTTGCTGCAACCCTACAAGGTCGCCAGCTGGGCTTCTATTCCGAATGACTCCAAGGACGCCGACGGCTACTGGTACGGCGACTACTACGGCGTGCTGGCCTTCGAGGTGAACACCGACCTGATCAGCAAGGTGCCCACCGACTGGAGCGACTTGCTGAAGCCTGAGTACAAGAATTCTGTGGCTCTGGCAGGTGACCCGCGCGCTGCAAACCAGGCCATTCAGGGCATCTACGCTGCAGGTATTTCCAAGGAGCCCAATGATCCTGCCAAGGCCGCCGTCGCAGGCCTGACCTTTTTCCGTGATTTGAACAAGGCCGGCAACTTTGTGCCCGTGATTGGCAAGGCTGCATCGCTCGCACAAGGCACTACCCCCATCATCATCCGTTGGGATTACAACGCTCTGGCAGACCGCGATGCGTTGAAGGGCAATCCCAATGTCCAGGTCGTGGTGCCAAAGACTGGTGTTGTGGCGGGCGTTTACGTGCAAGCCATCAGCGCGTATGCACCGCACCCGAATGCAGCCAAGCTGTGGATGGAGTATCTGTACTCCGACGAAGGCCAGGCCGCTTGGCTGGACGGCTACTGCCACCCCATTCGCTTTGCCGATCTGATGGCCAAGAAAAAACTGCCTAAGGCCAGTTTGGACAAATTGCCAGCAGCTGCCGGGTATGCGAAGGCAGTGTTCCCGACACTGGAGCAGCAAGGCGTTGCCAAAGAAACCATTACCAAACAGTGGGACACCCTCGTCGGTGCTGCTGTGAAGTAATCCAAAACATTTGGACAGTGCTGGCATGACCGGGCTCGGTCATGCCAGTTCCCTTTTGGCTTTCTCGCTTGCCTGAGAGGCGCTGCTACAAGTGGCTCATAGTGACTAATTCTTCAAGTATGGCGTCCTCAGCCATTGCGCCCAGGCCGGGCGGTGGACTGGGCTGGAGTTGGCTGGGGGTTGTTCCCTTTCTGCTTTTTGCGACAGTTTTCCTGCTTTTGCCCACCAGCTACCTGATGGTGGGCGCGTTCCAAGATTCGGCCGGTCATTTCACGTTGAACAACCTGCGTGGGTTGTTGGACGACAACGTTGTCAACGCCTACTGGATCAGCTTTCGTATCAGCGCGGCATCCGCCATCGGTGGTGGCTTGATCGGCTTCCTGTTGTCCTGGGCTGCGGTGCAGGGCCAGTTACCTGCCTGGATACGGCCTACGCTGATGACTTTTTCCGGCGTGGCATCCAACTTTGCGGGCGTGCCTCTGGCCTTCGCGTTTTTGGCGACGCTGGGGCGTGTGGGCCTGGTGACCACGTTGATGCGCAAGTACCTGGGCTTTGACCTGTACTCCACCGGCTTCAGCATCCTCAGCTTTACCGGCCTGACTCTGACCTATCTGTACTTCCAGATTCCCCTGATGGTGCTGATCGTATCGCCCGCACTGGAGGGGCTGAAGCGCGAGTGGCGCGAAGCCTGCGACTGCCTGGGCGGCTCGTCCTTCCACTACTGGCGCTACATTGCCTTGCCGATCTTGTGGCCCAGCATCATGGGCGCGATGCTGCTGCTGTTTGCGAATGCGTTTGGTGCTGTGGCAACCGCCTATGCGTTGACAGGTAGCTCGCTGAACATCGTGCCTATCTTGCTGTATGCGCAAATCCGTGGCGATGTATTGCACAACCCCAATCTGGGCTATGCCCTGGCCCTGGGCATGGTGGTGATTACCGGCCTGTCCAATGCCGGCTACATCTGGCTGCGTAGCAAGTCCGAAAAGGGGCGCACATGAAACCAGCATCGCAATCCACATCGCGATTAGGAGCCTGGATCGCCATCGGCGTGGGCGCCAGCTATTTTCTGATCCCGCTGCTAGCCACATTTGAGTTCAGCCTGCGCATGCTGCGCGGCGAGTACACCTTTGAGGCCTACCGGGTGGTGTTTAGCGACCCGCAATTCCAGGCCACGTTTGGCTACTCCATCATGATGGCGGTTATCACCATCATCGTGGGGGTGCTGCTGGTAGTGCCCACGGCCTATTGGGTGCAACTGCGCCTGCCCAAGCTGCGGCCGCTGGTGGAGTTCATCACCTTGCTGCCGTTGGTGATTCCGGCCATCGTGATCGTGTTCGGCTATCTGCGGATTTTCAACAGCAGCTCCTGGATACCCCTGACGGGCAACGAGCGGGCCACAGACTTCTTGCTGGTCTGTAGCTACGTGACTTTGTCGCTGCCGTACATGTACCGCTCCATCGATACCGGCTTGCGTGCCATTGACGTGCGCACGCTGACCGAGGCGGCCGAGGTGCTGGGCGCCAGCACCTTCACCATTTTGTTCAAGGTAATCTTCCCCAATGTGCGTTCGGCGATTTTGTCGGGCGCTTTTCTGACCTTCGCGGTGGTGATCGGTGAGTTCACCATGGCCAGCCTGTTGAGCCGGCCGGCCTTCGGCCCCTATCTGCAACTGGTGGGTGCCAACAAGGCTTACGAACCCTCCGCGCTGGCGGTGATGGCCTTTATGTTGACCTGGGCCTCGATGGGCCTGATACAGGTGTTTGGCCGCAGTGCCAAAAACGTCACCAAGCCCTGAACCCGTATATCCAAGTACACCCACTGTCTACCCACCACACCGCGATGGCTTTCCTCGAAATATCCCACCTGAAAAAAACCTTCGGTAACCAAACCGCGGTGCATGACTTCACCATGGATATCGCCAAGGGCGAGTTCATCACCTTTCTGGGCCCTTCCGGTTGCGGCAAAACCACCATCCTACGCATGCTTGCCGGTTTTGAAGGAGCGTCGGGCGGCAGCATCAAGTTCGATGGGCGCGACGTCACGCACGTGCCCACCAGCCAGCGCAAGATCGGCATGGTGTTCCAGTCGTACGCGCTGTTCCCGAACATGACCGTGGCCGAGAACATCGGATTTGGCCTCAAGGTCGCCAAGATGCCGGTGGAGCAAATCCACGCACGCGTGGAAGAAATGCTCAAGCTGATCGGCCTGGGGCACCTGGGTGGGCGCTATCCCTGGCAGATGTCGGGCGGCCAGCAGCAGCGCGTGGCGCTGGCGCGGGCCCTGGCCGGTAAGCCCCAGGTCTTGCTGCTGGACGAACCCCTGTCGGCGCTGGACGCGAAGATCCGCGTCTCGTTGCGTGAAGAAATCCGTGCGGTGCAACGCGAGCTGGGCATTACCTCCATCTTCGTCACACACGACCAGGAGGAGGCCTTGTCTATCTCCGACCGCATCGTGGTGTTGAACGAAGGCCGGGTGGAGCAAATCGGTACTTCGTCCGAGGTTTACAACTTTCCACGCACGCGGTTTGTGGCGTCTTTCGTGGGCACGCTGAACTTGTTGTCCGGTGTGGTTACGGATGCGGCTTCTGGCAGGTTGCAGGTATGCGGCCAAACGCTCACCACCGCCAACCCCATGCCTGGCGCCGCGACAGGTCAAAACCGTGCCCTTGCGATTCGGCCCGAGGCCATTTCGCTGGAGGCACCTGTGCCTGGCCGCAACTCGCTGGCCGCGACGGTGGAAGACGTGAATTTCCTGGGGGCCGTGGTGCGCATACGCGCGCGCGTTGATACGGCAGTGATTTCTTTGGATGTATTCAACAACCCCAGCCATGCCCTGCCAGAACGCGGCGCGCCTGTGCATTTGGGCTTTTCCTTCGACAACCTGCTGGTACTCGAAGAGGCGGCCTGAGCATGCTTGCGGACAACGCCATGACCGGCTGGTCGCCCGCGAATCGGCGCGCCCTGGACCGGGTGCGGAGCTCCCTGGGCCACACCGCTGCCAGCTATGACCCGGCCAAGAAGCCGTATGCCGTATTCGACTGGGACAACACCTGCATCATGAACGATGCAGAAGAAGCCTTGCTGCTGTACCAGGCTGAGCAGTTGCGCTTCAAGTTGACACCCGCCGAGTTTGCCCATGTGCTGCGCCTGGGGGTGCCCGAGGGTCTGTTCCATGCGGACTGCAGCAACTTGCAAGGCCAGCCTGTGGACATGCAAGATCTGACTGCCGATATCGACGAGGCCTACAGCTGGCTCTACGCCCGCAGCGAAACGCTGGGCGGTACAACGCCATTGGCCGAGCTGGTGCAAACCCCGCAGTACCAGAACTTCTGCGCCAAGTTCTACTTCATGTACGGGGCGCTGTGCGACAGCTACCCGATGGAAGTGGGTTACAAGTGGATCATCTATTTGTATAGCAACTTCAGCACAGCCGAGCTGCAGTCCATGGTGTTGGATGCGGTGGCCCACAATTTAGCGCTGCCACTGCAACAGGCGGCCATTACCAGCAGCGCAGAGCTACCGGGCCGGGCCGGCCAGCTTGCGCCGGTGCACTTCTATGGCATGCGCGTGCATAGCGAGATGGCCGAGCTGATGCGTGAGTTGCGCGCCAACGGTTTCGATGTGTTCGTGTCCACCGCATCGCTGGACGACGTGGTGCGTGCGTATGCAGGCCACCCCGGTCTGGGATACGACGTGCCGCCAGAAAATGTGCTGGGCCTGAAGCTGGAGATGTTGGACGGCAAATACACCCCGGTGTACCGCAAAGATTGGCATTTCAACTGGGGCCCGGGCAAGACACTGGGCATTCAAAAACACTGGGTTGCCACTAAGGGCTATGTGCCGGCTCTGGTATTCGGCGACAGCGATGGCGACGCCTGGATGATGAAAGACTTTGCCGACACCCAGCTAGGGGTGATCATCAACCGCCTGCACCCTGGTCAGATTGGCCTGAACAGCCAACAGGCCGCCGCCACGCTGGGCCAGGCGGATGCACGCTTTGTGCTGCAAGGCCGGGACGAAGCCCGGGGCTGCTTCAACGGCCAGGAACAGACGCTGAAATACGGACGCAGCGCCCCGCAGTTACTGGTTTGATGTAATGGCCGCGCTGCTGCTGTGCGTGCCGCGCAGCGTGGTGTACGCCAGTGCGAATGCGACCACGGCCGAGCCGGCGATGCCCACCACCATGGGCCTAGCGCTGCCATCCAAAAACAGGCCAACCAAGGCCATCACCAAGGCGCCTGCTGCGAACTGCAGCGTACCCATCAGTGCCGATGCGGTGCCGGCAATGTTGCCGTGCTTCTCCAGCGCCAGCACGCCGGTCAGCGGCATCATCAGCCCCAAGAATCCATAGCCCACGAACAGCATGCCGATGAATACATCCAGCCGGTCCATGTCCATCAGGTTGAGCAGCAACAGCAGGACCATGGTGGCTGCGTAGCCCGCGCCGGCGGTCTTCACTAGCGGTGCCAAGCCGTAGCGCGCACCCAACTTACCGGTGAACTGGGCGGCACCGATAAAGGCTGCTGCGTTCAGCGAGAAGGCCAGGCTGTACTGGCGCGGCGTCAGGCCGTAATGGTCGATCAGCACAAAGGACGAGTTCGCCAGGTAGGCAAAAAAGCTGGAGATGCCAAATGCGCCTATGCCCACCAGCCCCAGGTAGTGGCGGTCGCGCAGCAGCAGGCCGTAGGCGGCCACGGCGCTGCGCAGATTACTGCCTGCGCGCTGGGCGGGCGAGCGGGTCTCGGGCAGGCTGGTGGCCAGCAGCACCAGGCCCAGGCCTGCGGCCAGGGTCACAGCCCAGAACACGCTGCGCCAGCCGGCCCATTCGATCAGGAAGCTGCCCGCCAGTGGCGCCAAGATGGGCGACACGCTGAAGACCAGCATCAGCATGGACATCAGCCGGGCCGCCTCGGGCCCGGTGTGCAGGTCGCGCACTACGGCATTGGGAATGACCATGCCGGCACATGCGCCCAGGCCCTGCACAAAGCGCATCACTACCAGGGTGTGGATGTCGGGTGCCAGGGCGCAGCCCACGCTGCCCACGGCGAACAGGCTGAGGCCGAAGTACAGCGGCACCTTGCGTCCCAACATGTCCGATGCCGGGCCGTACAAAATTTGCCCGATGCCCAGCGCCACAAAGAAAGCCATCAAGCTGGCCTGCACGGCGGTCATGCTGGCGCCCAGCGTCTGGCCTATGGAAGGCAGGGCGGGCAGGTACATGTCGATGGCAAACGGGCCAATGGCCGACAGCAGGCCCAGCACCAGCGCGGTTCGGAAGAAATGCGATTTCATGGAGTTCCTTGGTGTCGTGGCCGCCAAGTGCTTGTGGGGAGCATGCGGGAACGAAAAAACCCGCAGGGCGATCGCTCTGCGGGTTTTAATATTTTTGGTGGTGATAGGTGGATTTGAACCACCGACATCAGCATTATGAATGCTGCGCTCTAACCAACTGAGCTATATCACCAACAGCCCAAGAGTATAGCCCACTTTTTTGCCGGTTTTGAAATTACCCTTAAATTTTTTGATCGGAGCCTCGGTTTCCAGGGCGGATGCGCAGCCCGTAGTCGGCTGCAAGGGCCTATTTGTGCGTGAAAATAGCCTTGCGTTTGTTGACGAATGCATCCATGCCTTCCTTCTGGTCGGCGGTGGCAAACAGGCTGTGGAACAGGCGGCGCTCGAACAGCATGCCGTCGTTCAGGCTGCTTTCGAAGGCACGGTTCACTGACTCCTTGGCGGCCATGACTGCCAGCTGGCCATAGTCGCAAATCATCAACGCGGCGCCCAGGGTCTCAAGCATCAGCTGGTCTACTGGCACGACGCGGCTGACCAGGCCCGCGCGCTCGGCCTCGGCTGCGTCCATCATGCGACCGGTCAGCGCCATGTCCATGGCCTTGGATTTGCCTACGGCGCGCGGCAGGCGCTGCGTGCCGCCCGCGCCGGGGATGATGCCCAGCTTGATCTCGGGCTGGCCGAACTTGGCGTTGTCGGCGGCGATGATGAAGTCGCACATCATCGCCAGCTCGCAGCCGCCGCCCAGCGCAAAGCCGCTGACAGCTGCAATCACCGGCTTGCGTACCGTGCGCAGGGTTTCCCAGTTGCGGGTGATGAAGTCGGCCTTGAAGGCATCGGCATAGCTGTAGCCGGCCATGGCGGTGATGTCGGCGCCTGCGGCGAAGGCTTTTTCGCTGCCGGTGATGACCATGCAGCCGATGGCGGCGTCTGCGTCAAACACCTTCAGCGCGTGGCCCAGCTCGTCCATCAACTGGTCATTCAAGGCGTTCAGCTGCTTGGGGCGGTTCAGCGTGATGATGCCGACCTTGTCGGCCTCGGTGCGTACGGTGATCAGTTGGTAGTCCATGCCATGCTCCTGGTGTGTAGAGAAATATTTGCTATCTAAAAAATAGCTGCTTGCGCAGGTGTTACCTGCGCTAGAGGCCTATTTCTTATAAATTCTTCAATATCAGCTTTTGGCAGGCTCCAGCCAGGCGCTGACTGCGCGCGGGTTCTCGGCTGCGAGACGCCAGGTGCTGGTGCTGGCCACGGTGGGCAGGTTCAGCGCCAGGCGCAGCAGCCGCTTGTCGCGGGCGACCAGGGCGGTGACCTGGCGTTGCTGGCCGGCGTACAGCAGCAGGTCGTCCAGCTTGGACATGCGCCAGCCACTGCTTTGTTTGCCCTGTGCCACTTCCACGCCCAGCCATTCGTCGCCGGCAGCGAAGCCGGCTTGCTCGGCCGCACCTCCGCGCAGTACCACCTTGACCTGCAGGCCCTGGTTTTCGGCGACGCGCAGGCCCAGGCGCTGGGCCAGTTGGGCCGGGTCTTCATGCACGGTGACGCCGTGGCCGGCCAGCAGGTCTTTCAGTGGCAGCTCGCCCGTGCCGTGCACCCAGGCCTGGATTTCGGCATGAAAAGAGCGGCCGCCCAGCTCGGCCAGCACGGCGGCGAAGTCGGCCTCGGCCATGGGCCCGGCCTGGCAACGCAGCCACAGGGCGCGCATCACATCGTCCAGCGTGGTTTGGCCTTCGCCGCGCAGGGTCAGGTCGAAGCACAGGGCGACCAGCGCGCCCTTGGTGTAGTAGCTGACGGTGGCGTTGGGCGTGTTTTCATCCTGCCGGTAGTACTTGACCCAGGCGTCCATGCTGGCATCGGCCACCGACTGCACCAGCCGGCCTGGGGTTTGTTGCACCTGGTTGATGGTCTTGTTCAGCAGCTTGAGGTAGGCCGTGTTGTCCAGCAGGCCGGCGCGGCGCAGCAGCAGGTCATCAAAATAGCTGGTGAATCCTTCAAAGAACCACAGCAGCCGGGTGTACTGCTCGGCGTCGTACTGGTAGCGGGTGAATTCGGCCGGGCGCAGGCGCTTCACGTTCCAGGTGTGGAAGTACTCGTGGCTGATCAGGCCCAGCAAGGTGGTGTAGCCCTCGCTGCGTTTGATGGGGGTGGTGGGCTTGGCTGGTTTTTTTGCATCTGCATCGCCCAGGCGTGGCAGGTCGCGGCGGTTGCAGATGAGTACCGTGGAGTTGCGGTGTTCCAGCCCGCCGTAGCCGTCGTCCACCGCGTTCAGCATGAACAGATAGTGGGCGTAGGGCGGCTTGCCGGCTTGTTTGTTGGCGTGCCAGAAGCGGATCTCGGTTTCGCAGATCGCTTTGGTGTCGGCCAGCAGGCGGGCGCCGTCGAAGGCGGGCGGTGCGCCGGCCACCACGAAGCGGTGGGGCACGCCACCGGCCTTGAATTCGCCGCTCCAGAACGTGCCCATTTCCACCGGGCAGTCCACCAGTTCGTCATAGCTGGCCGCGTGGTAGTGGCCGAAGCCGGCTGCGTCCACAGCCACGGCCTGCAAGCCGGTGGCCACGCTCCAGGAGGCGGTGGCCGGGCTGGTGGCCAGTTCCAGGCTGTGGGGGGCGTCCTCCTGGCCGTGCACGCGCAGGAACAGGCTGGTGCCATTGAAGAAGCCGCGCGCGGCGTCCAGCCAGGCGGTGCGTACGGAGGCGTCGTTGGCGTACACCTCGCAGCTCAGCACCAGGGGCTTTGCGGGCGTGGCCGTGGCCTCCCAGGTGTTCTTGTCCAGTTGCAACAGTGGTACAGCGCGTTTGCCCTGGCGGGCCTGCAGCAATTGTAGGTTTTTGGAAAACTCCCGTACCAGGTAGCTGCCCGGAATCCACACCGGCAACGACACCCGCTGCGTGGCGGCGGGCTGGGCGATGGTCAGCGTGACGCGGAACAGGTGGGCGTGGAGGTCGGCCACCTCCACGCGGTATGAGACGGCGCTGGGCGCGTGGGATGCGGGTTGGGGCGTAGGCATGGGGCTAAGAATACCCCAGCTGCGAGCTGACCCAGGCTTACGTGCCGGCGGCGCCCAGCAAGCAGCTCAGTACGGCGGCGATGGTGGTGTGCAGGCGCAAGGGCAGCCAGGCGGCCAGGCCGGCTTCGGGCCAGGTCTTATGGTCTACCACGCACCAGATGGCCAGCAGCAGGCCCAGCAGGGGCAGGCCAGCGTAGGCGGGCATGATGATGGCGATCCAGCTCAAAAATGCGGGAATGGTGGCCAGAGCAATGTTCTTACGCGGCTTAGGGGAGTCCATGTGCAGGCCGATGCCACCGTGGATGCCGCCTAAAAAGGTGGCATGGGTTGCGGCCAGGCCGACCAGTGAGATGGCAATAAACGGATGTAGGTTGTCTGGCACCAGCCAGATCAGGAGTGCCAGCAGTACATAGACCGCCATGCCAACGTGGGCGACGCGATGGACCAGAATTTCAGTGGAGTTTTTTTGCATGGGCGCGATTTTCCGGGCTTTGGCAGCCAGGTGCGACAGCGAATGGTCCACTGTGTGTAAAACACCACGCCGCTGGTGGCGGCGCGTGGGTTATTAATTCTTGATCTTGGCCAGCTGGGCTTCGACCTGCTCGGCAGGGATGGCACCCGGGATGCGCGAGCCATCAGCAAACAGCAGCGTGGGCGTGCCGGTGATGCGGTACTTTTTGCCGAACTCTACATTGCGCGCCAGGGCCGGGGCGTCGCAGTTGGCCGCTGCTGCGGGCGGCACCTGGCTGCGTACCATCCAGTCGGTCCAGGCCTTAGCTTTGTCCTTGGCGCACCAGATGTTGCGCGCCTTGTCCGTGGAGTCGGGGCTCAGGATGGGGAACAGGTAGAGCGAGACGGTGACGTTGTCCACCTTCTGCAGGTCTTTCTCGAAGCGTTTGCAGTAGCCGCAGTTCGGGTCTTCAAACACGGCGATCTTGCGCTTGCCATTGCCGCGCACGATGGTGAAGGCGTCTTTGCTGGGCAGGTCATCAAAGTTCACCGCGCTGAGCTTTTCAATGCGCTCTTCGGTCAGGTTGCGGCGCAGCTTGGTGTCGATCAAATTGCCCTGGATCAGGAAGTTGCCGTCAGCATCGGTGTACATGATCTCGCTGCCGCCCACGCGCAGCTCGTACAGGCCGGGCATGGGGCTTTTGATGACCTCGTCGATCTTGGGCATCTGCGGAATGCGCTCGGCCAGATTTTTACGGATGGCGGCTTCCTGGGCCTGTGTGCCCAGGCAGGCCAGGGTAGCTGCCGTGGCGACTGCGAGTGTCAAAAATCTCATGGATATCTACCTAAACCGTAAAAATTGAACAGAGCGAGACGCCCTGGACTCCTAGCCTTCCAAACCCATAGCCTGCCGCGCGACCCAGCTCTTCACCCAGCCGCTGCGTTCAAACCCCCTCATGCCCCAGTTGCGCACGCCCTGCCATGTCGCATCGTCGCGGGCAAACAGCTGCTGCAGCCCGTCCGTCGCGCCGCCCACCGTCAGCAGCGCGGTCTTGCGGGAACGCTCGTATTGGCGTAGCAGCTTGCTGTCGTCCACGCTACGCCAGTAGTCGCGGCCGTGCAGAATGCGCGCCAGTTCAGCCACATCTCCCAGTCCCAGGTTCAAGCCCTGGCCGGCCAGGGGGTGCACCGTGTGCGCCGCGTCACCCGCCAATACCCATGCACGCTGTTCCTTCTGCCCTACCCAGCGAGCTGCTTGCGCCTTGTGCAGCGGCCACGCGTTGCGCGGGCCATCCAGCGTGAGCGATCCCAGCGTACCGTGGCTGGCGGCTTCCAGTGCCTGGGCAAACGCCTCGGGCGGCAAGGCCAGCAGTTCGGCTGCGCGTTCCTCTTGCACAGACCACACCACGGCCACGGAGTTCCCCGCATCGCCCTGCATCGGCAAAAAAGCCAGTATTTCGCCCTGCGCAAACCATTGGCGGGCGGTGCCGCCGTGCGGTTTCTCACACACCAGGCGGGTGGCGATGGCGTGCTGGTGGTAGGCCATGCTGTCGAATGCCACGCCTAGTTCGGCACGGGTGGCGCTGGCCTTGCCCTCGCAGACCACGGTCAGCTTGGCCTCGACCGGGCTGCTGACGATCTCGATCATGGGTTGGTAGCGCACGGCATCAAACAAGCGGGCCTCCAGGGCTGGCACGTCCACGATCCAGGCCAGTGCGGGCACGCCTTGCTGCTCGGCGCTGAACTGCACTTCGCCACCCTTGTCGCCCCATACCTGCATAGCCTGCACGGCGGTGGCGTGCTGCGGCTCGGGCCAGCTGCGCAGGGATTCCAGCAGCTCGCGCGAGGCCGTGTTTAGCGCGTAGGCCCGCACGTCCTGGCTGGCAGTGGGGGCGGCCGGTTCGGCTACCAGGGCCACGCGCAGGCGGTCGCGCGCCAGCAGCAGCGCCAAAGTGCGGCCAACGATGCCAGCGCCGCGGATACATATGTCAAAGGATTGGGCCATATCTGATGAGTCGGTACGAACGGGTCACCCGGCGGGCAACAAGTCCAGTGCCGGGATTGTAGGAGGCGGGCACAATGCCCGGATTTGCCCAAGGAATTGCCCTATGGATGTGCAAGCCACCATCGCCCGCCTGTTTGTGTACCCGGTCAAATCCTGCGCTGGTGTGGAGCTGCAAGAGGCCACGCTGACCGAAACCGGCCTGGAGTTCGACCGCGCTTGGATGGTGGTGGACGAGCAGGGCATTTTTGTGACCCAGCGCGAGCTGCCGCGCATGGCGCTGATCCAGCCTGGGCTAAAAAACTTAGAGATGGTTTTACGTGCTCCCGGCATGTTGGCTCTGCACATCGCGCTAGATAAAGTAGAGCAGCCCACCCAGGTGACGGTGTGGGACGACAGCGTGGCTGCCTTCGATATGGGCGATGTGGCCGCCCAGTGGTTCAGCGATTTTTTGAACACCGACGCCGCCGGCCAGCGCGTGGCCGCGCCGCGCAAGCTGCGGCTGGTGCGCTTCGACCCTGAGCACCGCCGCCTGTCCAGCCTGAAATGGACCGGTGGCACCGAGGCGCTGAACCAGTTTTGTGATGGCTTTGCCGTTCTAGTGGTCAGTGAAGCTGCGATGGACGGCCTGAACCAGCGCCTGCTGGCCGCCGGCGAAGCTGCGGTGGGCATCGAGCGCTTCCGCCCGAACATCGTGCTGGCCGGCGTGGAGGCCCATGACGAAGACAGCCTGGACGAGCTGCAGATCAGCACCTTCCAGGGGCTGGCCCGTTTGCGCATGGTCAAACCCTGCCCGCGCTGCCCGATCCCGAACATTGACCCAGGCACCGCCACCAGCACGCCCGTGGTGGGCGACATGCTGCAAACCTACCGCCGCAACGAGGTGGTCGGCGGCGCCGTGGCCTTCGGCATGAACGCCATCGTGGTGGACGGCGTGGACATGGCGCTGCGCGTGGGGCAGAGCGCCACTGCCGACTACAAGTTTGAGTAGTTGACGAGTGGCTTCAGCTGGATTTGCGCCAGGCAAAACAGGTGCCCGCCAGCAAAATAAACGCGCCGATGATGACCTTCTGCCAGGTACTGGGCACACCGGCCAGTATCAGCACGTTGTTGATCAGCGTGACCAGCAGCACGCCCAGCAGGGTGCCGCCCACGGTGCCGCTGCCGCCGGTGATGCGGGCGCCGCCCAGGATCACCGCGGCAATCACATCCAGCTCGCTGCCGACCAGATCGAATGGGTTGGCCAGGCGCGTGCTGGACACATGCACGATGCCCGCCAGCCCCGACAAAAAGCCCGCATAGGCGAACACGAACACATGCACCGTGCGCAGGTTGTAGCCCAGGCGCTCGGCAATCGTCAGGCTGCCGCCAATGGCGTAGACGGCGCGGCCCACCAGGGTGCGGTTTAACAGCCACCAGGTCAGCCCGGCGGCCAGTATCAGCACCAGAAATGTCAGGGGCAATACCGAGTGCAAGCCTTCGGGCGTGTCGTGGCGCCACAGGGCCAGTTTGCCGAACGCATCCATGGAGGCGGGTACGTTCATGAAGAACACCGTGCCTACAAAGGTCAGCAGGATGCCGCGGTACAGGTACTGGGTGCCTATGGTGACGATCAGCGAGGGCGCTTTCAGCCAATGCACCATCAGGCCATTTAGTGCCCCCAGCGCCGTACCTCCTGCGCAGCCTGCTATCAAAATGATAGCAATTGGGGTTTCTGGGAATTGGGTGAGTACCAGTTTGGTGATGCTGTACATGGTGAGCGCGGCGATGGCGGCAAACGACACGTCGATGCCGCCGGCGGCCAGCACAATCAGCACGCCCAGCGCAAATAGGCCCAGCACCGTGCAGGCTCGCAGAATGTCGAACAGCACCGGCAGCTGGAAGAAGCTGGGGTTGACCAAGCCCACCGCCAGGCTGACCAGCACGATCAGCAGCAGCGTCAGGGCGGACGGATTACGGCCCATCCAGTGGAGCCAGGACCCGGCTTTAGAAGGCGAGGGGGCCGATGCGGCGCGCGGCACCGCTGCAGGGGAGACAGTTGCAGTCATGGTGTGGTGATGGGGGAGTTGTCGGAAACCAAGGTACGGTAAAGCTCGCCCTCGTCCAGGCCTTCGGCATCGAAGGTCTGTGTGACGTGGCCTTTGCTCATCATCAGGATGCGGTCGCAGTTCTGCAGCAGCTCCGGCAGGTCGTCGCTCACCAGGATGACACCCAGGCCGTCATCGGCCAGCTTCTGGATGATGCGGTAGATGGTGTCTTTGGAGCCCACGTCCACGCCCACGGTCGGCCCGTGCAGTATCAGCACGCGCGGCTGTATGGCCAGCCAGCGGCCAATCAAGACACGCTGTTGGTTGCCACCTGAAAGCGACTGCACCGCGCGATCCACATCGGGGGTGGCGATCTGCAGGTTCTGGATGGTGGCATCGGCCAGGGCCTGGCATTTTTGGGCGTCCAGCGCGCCGGTGCGGCCCCGCAGGCGGTTCAGCACCACGGTCACGATGTTGTCACGGATGGACTTGTCCAGGAACAGACCCTCGTTGATGCGGTCTTCCGGCACATAGCCTATACCGTGCTGTATAGCGTCGCGCGGGGTTTTAAGCACAATCGATTCGGTGCCCAGGGTGATGCGCCCCGCGTCTGCGGCCTGCACACCAGCCAGAGCCAGGGCCAGCTCATTGCGGCCTGAATCCAGCAGGCCGGTAATGCCCAAGATCTCGCCTTTGTGCAGTTCGAAACTCACGTCGGCGAAGGCCTGGCAGTGGCCCAGCCTGTCCACGCGCAGCAAAGGGACATGGCTGTGCGATTGCTGGCGGTAGCGGGCGCCGTCGAGCTGCTTGCCGGTCATCCAGTGGCTGAGTTCGGCCTTGGTGAAATTCTGGATCGGCCCTTGCGTGACCTTGGCGCCGTCGCGGAACACGATGGCCTGGCCGCCAATGGCAAAGCATTCGTCCAGCTTGTGGCTGACGAACAAAACCGCCACGCCGCTGGCGCGCAGGCCCTCGACCACGCGCACCAGGTTGTCCACCTCCTTTTGCGTCAAGGATGTGGTGGGCTCGTCCATGATGACCATGCGGGCGCGGGTGGCGATGGCCCGGGCGATGGCCAGCAACTGGCGCGTGGCCAGGGGCAGCTCGTCCACGCGGGTGGCCAGAAAATCGTCGTCGGTGGGCAGATTTACCGTGGCCAGTGCGCGCCTGGCGGTGGCGGCCACGGCCGCGCGGTCAAAGCGGCGTGCCAGCCGACCGCCGGTGTGCACCAGCTGTTCGCTCAGCGCCACGTTCTCGGCCACGCTCATATTGTGCAGCAGCGATAGATCCTGGTACACAGTCTCTATGCCCAGCGTCAGCGCCTGCAGCGGCGACAGTGCGGCATGGGCTACGCCATCCACCACCAGATCGCCCTGGCTGGGCGGCTGCGCGCCGGAGATGATCTTGATCAGGGTGCTTTTGCCGCAGCCGTTTTCGCCCAGCAAGTGGTAGATCTCACCGGCCTCTATGGTTAGTGAAATGCCGCGCAGCGCGTGCACGCCGGCAAAGCGTTTATGCACATCGCGCACATGCAGAAAGACGCGGCGCTCAGCGCTCCCGTGCGACGCGCCGTGTGCGTGGGGGGTATGGTTCATGGCTTGGCTCTCATTGCGTGTCTTGGCGGTATTGGCAGAGCCCCGTTGTCGGGGCTCTGCTGGAAAGTGCCCGGACTAGAACGCGTATTTCTTGTAGTTCTGCTTGTCTACTTCCACCCAGGCCTGGCCGGTCACGATCACGCCCACACCTGGGCCCTTTTTGACCTGCACCTTGTTGTAGCCGGTGACGCCCATGTCCATGCCATCGGTAGGTTGCTTGCCATCCAGCAGCAGCTTGGCGACCTTGTTCATGACGATGCCGGCGTCTTTCGGGTCCCAGAAGGCGATGCCGCCGACAGCGCCTGACTCCAGGAACTTGGCGGCTTCGCTGGGCAGGCCGGTTCCGTAGACGCAGATCTTGCCTTGCAGACCGGCTTCTTCCACCGCCCGGCCGATGCCCAGCACATCCAGCGAGGACGAGCCTTGGAAGCCTTTCAGGTCGGGGTGCTTGCGCAGCATTTCCTTGGCTTTGGAATAGGCTTTTTCGGCGTCGTTGGCGGACTCGTTCTTGGCGTCCACCAGGGTCATCTTGGGGTACTTCTTGGCGGCATTGCCCGCACCGCCATCGGCCCATTGGACCTGCGATTGGCTGCCCAGCGAGCCAACCAGCGAAGTCCATTTGCCGGACTCGCCCATGCAAGCCGCCAGGCGGTCGTTCAGACGTGCGCCATAGGCGGTGTTGTCAAAGGCCTCGATGTCGGCCATGGTGTTCTTCTGGTTGTCTGCTTCATGCGTCACCACCTTGATGCCGCGTTCCATGGCGCGCTTGAGCACGGGCTCCAGGGTGGGCGGGTCCATGGACACCACGGCAATCGCATCTACCTTCTTGGCGACCAGATCTTCCACCAGGCGTTGCTGCTGGGCAGCGTCTGACTGGGCGGGGCCGATTTGCTGGGTTGTCACGCCAGGGGTGGACGCGCCAAACTCCTTGACGCCGACCTCCATGCGGTTGAACCAGCTGATGCCGGTGATCTTCACCACGGTGACGATATTTTGCGGTTTGCCTTGGGCGAACAAGGCACCGGCAAAGCCAAGGGAACTCAAAACAAGAGCAGCGCAAGCAGATTTTTTAAACATATTTGTCTCCTAACCCTCGGGTGATTTACGGTGATCCAGGAGGGGGCTGGTTCAACGATGCGCGATTGCGCGGTAACAAAGCGGAAAAGTCGGGCAGACTCCAGCGCGCCGATGCCAGGAAGACCAGCAGCAGCAGGCCCCAGGCACAGTCGCGGAAGAAGTTGGAAATGCCCAGCAGGTTGAAGGTGCTCGACAGCAGCTGCAGCGCCATGGCCGAGAAAAACAGGCACACCATGCGGCCATAACCGCCCTGGGGGCGTACGCCGGCCATCACCGCCATCAGGATGGCAATCAGCAAATAGGATGTGCCGTAGTCTGATTTCACGCTGGCCGTGCGCGCCGCGATGATGACCCCGGCCACTGCAGCCAGCAGGCCGCTCACCGCATAAGTGGCCATCAGCATGCGCTCTTGCGAGATGCCGCTGTAGCGGGCAGCTTTGGCGTTGGTGCCCAGCAGGAACAGGCGGATGCCAAAAGTGCTGTAGCGCAGCAGCCAGCCCACCAGCAACAAGATCACCAGAAATATGGCAAACGGGATGGGAATGCCCCACACCAGCTCGTTGCCAATGGCAGAAAGCGGATCGGCATTGCCTACCCGCAGGCTGGAGCCCTTGGTCAGCACCACGGCGGCGCCGGTGAACAGCAATTGTGTGCCCAGCGTGCAGAGTATGGGCGTCAGGCCTGCGATGGAAATCAGCCAGCCATTCAACAGCCCGCCGGCCGTGCCCACAAGGAGCGCAATCAGCGCAAAGGTCAAGGTGTACATCCACGGCGCCGTGTCGGCGGAGAACAGCAGCGGCGCCAGGCTGGCCCCCACTACGCCGGCCAGGTTGGCCAAGGCCACGCCCGACAGGTCGATGCCGCCGTTGCCAGAGATCATCGACAGCGCAACGCCGATGGCGATCAAGGCCAGTTCGGGCAACTGGCTGGCCATGGACTGGAAGTTGTAGACATCCAGAAAGTCGCCGCTTGACAGCAGCGTGGCCGCCAGCAGGATGGCGACATTGATGCCAACCAGAAAATTCAGCTGCGGGTCTGCGGATTTGAACTTCATGGTGCGCACCTCAGGCGTATTTGCGCAGCAGCGCATCGACTTCGGCCCGCGTGGGCATGGACGGGGCCGTGCCAGCGCGCGTCACCGAGATGGCCGCCACGGCAGAGCCAAAGCGCGCTGCCACCAGCGGCGTGGCGCCTTCGGCCAGGGCCGTGGCAAAGCCGCCGTTGAAAGCGTCGCCTGCGCCAGCTGTTTCCACCACGCGGCCAGCTTCGAAGGGGGGGATGTGCACCGATTCCTGTGCGCTGTGCAGCAACGCGCCATGCGCCCCCAGGGTGATCAGGGCGCAGCCCACGCCTTTGGCCAGCAGGGCATCGCCTGCTTTGCGGGCTTGTTCCAGGTTGCCAATCGGGAGGCCGGTCAAGGCGGCGGCTTCGTGTTCGTTTGGCGTGATGTAGTCACACAGGGCATATACCGCGTCATCGAACGCCAGCGCGGGCGCCGGGTTGAAGATGGTGGTTGTGCCGGCGGCTCGGGCAATCTCCAGGCCGCGCTGTGCTGCCGCCGCCGATTGCTCCAGCTGGGTCATGAACACACGTGCGCCCTGGATTGCGGAGGCCGCGGCCTCTACATCGCTGACATGGATGTGCGCAGCCGCACCGGGTGACACGATGATGGCGTTGTCGCCCGTGGTCTCGTGCACAAAGATGAAGGCCGCGCCGGTGGCGGCATCCGCCAGCTGGCTTACCTGGGTGGTGATGCCTTCTTGGGCCCACAGCGCCAGGGCCGCGTCGCCAAAAGCGTCTTTGCCCAGCTTGGAGATGAAGGTGACTTTGCCGCCTGCGCGGGCAGCTGCCACGGCTTGGTTGGAGCCCTTGCCGCCCGGCCCCATGGCAAAGCTGGAGCCAGCCACGGTCTCGCCGATCCCGGGTAAGCCGGCGGCGCGGAATGCCAGGTCGGCCACATAAATGCCCAATACGGTCACGCCGTGCTGGGAGGTGTTGGTGGTGTGCATGGCGTCAGGCTTCCGGTGCGATCACGCCTTTTTTGAGCAGAAAGCAGCCGTAGAAGCGGCGCTCGCTGGTCGCAATGACGCAATAGGCTTTGCGGGCGGCTTCGTAAAACGCGAAGCGCTCTATAGATCCCATGGGCCAATGTTTGCCTTCTGCGTGGTCGATTTCGGCCTGCAGCTCGGTTTGCACCGGGGGTATCTCATCGGGCTGGCCCATGATCTCCATGCGCTGTACCGGTGTTTCCACCGCGCCGTCGAGTGGCATCACCGACAGGATGGCGCGCGCGGCCTCTTGCGTACCCACTCCGTCGATGCGCAGCACCCGGCCGAGGACGGTTTGGCGGGCCACCGAGTCGGCGGGGAAGTTGCCGTCGCACAGCACCAGTTCATCGCCATGGCCCATGGCACGCAATGCGTACAGCACGTCTGCATTGAGCAGCGGATTGATTGATTTCAGCATGTCTCCTCCTATTGTTTTCAGCGCGATGTTGGGGGTGCTAAGTCAGTCGCCATAGGGCACCCAAATGTTCTTGACCTGCACCGCGTGGCGCAGAAAGATCGGGCCCTCTGCGGCGGCCAGGTTGTGCCAGTCGGTGGCCAAGCCGTGGTCTACCAGCGTGCGTTTCAGGTTGCCGGCAGATAGCTTCTCTGCGCTGAGCGATAGCGCTGCCGAGCCAAAAGCCCATAGGCTGTCCACATCGTCGTGCTCGGCCAGTGTTTGGGCGAGGGTGGCGGATATGCCCGTCACCACGTTCACCACGCCGCCGGGTAGATCTGACGATTCCAGCACCTGGCAGAAGTCCGTGACGGCCAGCGGGAAGCGCTCGCTCGGCACCACCACTACGCGGTTGCCCATGGCAATCAAGGGTGCCACCAGGCTGATGAAGGCCAGCAGGGGCGCCTCGTCGGGGCACACCACGCCCACTACGCCGATCGCTTCGGTCATGGCCAAGGCTACGCCCCGCAAAGGCGGTACGTGCACCACGCCTTCGTATTTGTCAGCCCAGGCGCCGTAGCTGAACAGGCGGGCGACAGAGGCCTCTACTTCCGCTTCGGCCGCAGCGGCGCTGATACCCGTGGTGACTGCAATGCGGTCGGCGAATTCGCTGGCGCGGATCGCCAGGTTTTCTGCCAGGTAGTACAACGCCTGCGCGCGGCGATGCGGTGTGGCCGACGACCAGGCACTGGCAGCGTGCGCAGCTGTCACCGCGTTGCGGATGTCCTTGCGGTTGCCGGTGCCGACTTCGCCTTGCGGCACGCCGTTAGGGGCGTACACGGTATGGCAGTACTCACCGTCTGGTCGCACTTGTTTGCCGCCGATAAAGAGCTTTTGGGTACGGTCTACCCCCGCCAAGCGCAGCACGGACTTTTTCGTGCTGGGCTTCTCTTTGGAGACGATTGCTGCCAAGGCTTTGCGCGGTGCCCGTTGGGCCCATGCGCGCGGTTTGAGGTATTCGTAGCAGCCCTCGCGCCCACCTTCACGGCCGTAGCCGGATTCGCGGTAGCCACCGAATCCCACGCCTGCGTCGAACAGGTTGGTGGCGTTGATCCAGACCACACCGGCTTGCAGTTTGGGCGCCATGCCCAGTGCCAGGCCTATGGTTTCGCTCCACACGCTGGCGGCCAGGCCGTAGCGGCTGTTGTTGGCCAGGGTCACCGCTTCGTCGGGGGTGCGAAAGGTCATGGACACCAGCACCGGGCCAAAGATTTCTTCGGTCGCCACGGTGGACGCTGGATGCACATTCGTCAGCAAGGTAGGTGGGAAGAAGCTCCCACCTGTGGGGCAAGCATGTGGCGTCTGGTAGCACTCGGCGCCCTCACGTATGCCGGTATCGACCAGTTTGTGCACGCGGGCGATCTGCGACGGGTCGATCAGCGCACCCATGTCGATGCACTTGTCCAGAGGCATGCCCACCCGCAGGGTCAGCATGCGCTGCTTCAGGCGCTGGATGAAATCGGTGGCAATGCTTTCTTGCAGCAGCAAGCGCGAGCCAGCGCAGCAAACCTGGCCCTGGTTGAACCAGATAGCGTCCACCACGCCTTCTACGGCGGCGTCCAGGTCCGCGTCGTCGAACACGATGAAGGGGGATTTGCCGCCCAGCTCCAAGGTCAATGATTTGCCGCTGCCCGCCGTGTGCTGGCGTATCAGGCGCCCTACCTCGGTGGAGCCGGTAAAGGCGATCTTGTTGACATCCGGGTGGGCCACCAGTGCCGCGCCTGTGGTTCCGTCGCCTGTCACCACGTTCAGGACACCGGCGGGCAGGCCCACCTGGGCGGCCAGTTCGGCAAACAGCAGCGCGGTCAGCGGTGTGAACTCGGCCGGTTTCAGTACCACGGTGTTGCCCAGGGCCAAGGCCGGGGCGATCTTCCAGGCCAGCATTAGCAGCGGGAAGTTCCAGGGAATGATCTGACCGATGACGCCCAGGGGCACCTGGTCGGCAAATTCGCGTTCCTGCAACTGGGCCCAGCCTGCGTGGTGGTAGAAGTGGCGGGCTGCCAGCGGCACGTCCAGATCGCGGGTTTCGCGGATGGGCTTGCCGTTGTCCAGCGCCTCCAGCACGGCGAACTGGCGGGCGTGGCGCTGCACCATGCGTGCTAGTGCATACAGATGGCGGGCCCGGCCGGGGCCACCCAGGGCTTCCCACTTGGGTTGGGCGGCGCGGGCGGCAGCTACGGCGGCATCCACATCAGCGCCTGACCCTTGGGCTACCGAGGCCAGGCGTTGCGTTGTGGCGGGCTCCAGCGTGTCGAAATACACGCCCTCGGCGGTGGCGGTTTGGCTGCCGTTGATGAAATGGCCGAAGCCTTCGGCATGCTTGGCCAACCAGTGGCGCACCTCGGTATCGCTTTCGGGGGCTGGGCCGTAGTCCATGGTGTCAAAGTAGTGGGCGACGTTCATCGCTTTATCCGATCGGGTGGTGGTGGAAGGCCGAGTAGCGGCCAGTCAAGTGGTGCTCCAGTTGGCGCTCGATGTCGGCCAGCAGGGTGGACGCGCCAACACGGAACAAGTCGGGCTCCAGCCAGTCGCGGCCGAGTTCCTCCTTCATCATCACCTGGTACTCCAGCACACCTTTGGCGGTAGACACGCCGCCGGCGGGCTTGTAGCCCACCCGAAAGCCCGTCAAGGCCTCGTAAGCGCGGATCATGCGCAGCATCACCAGGGTGACCAGCAGCGTGGCATTTACGCTTTCTTTGCCGGTAGATGTCTTGATGAAGTCGGCCCCGGCCATCATGCAGACCATGGATGCCTTGGCGACATTGCGCAGGGTCTTGAGTTCACCGGTGGCCAGGATGGCCTTGACATGGGCATCGCCACACGCGCGGCGGAAGTCACGCATTTCGTTGTAAAGCGCTTGCCAGTTGCCGGTGAGCACATGCTCTCGGGTGATGACGATGTCGATTTCCTGCGCGCCGTCACGCACCGAGGCTTCGATCTCCTTGAGCTTGAGGTCGTGGGGAATCAACCCTGCCGGGAAACCGGTGGACACGGCCGCGACGGGAATGCCCGTGCCTTGCAAGGCTTCGACCGCCGTCGATACAAAGCGGTGGTAGACACAGACGGCTCCAGTGTGCATCACGCGGTCGGCAAAGCCCAGTTGCGCCAGCAAGTCCGGGCGTACCGGGTGGACGGCCTTGGCACACAGGCGGCGCACGCGCTCCGCTGTGTCATCGCCGCTTAGCGTGGTCAAGTCCATGCAGGTAACGGCTTTCAGCAACCAGCCGGCTTGCGCGTTTTTTTTGACCGATCGGCGGCCAGGGAGGCTGGCGACCCGGCGTTCGGCTGCGGACAGGTTGACGCGCAGAGCGTCGATCCAGCTCTTGTCGAAGGCCACACCTGCATTGCGCAGATGCGGCGGGCTGGCAGTCGTGGCTGGCACAACCCGGTGTAGGGCCTGCGGCGCGTCGCGCAGGGCAATCGATGTAGTGGTCATAGTGCGGGCAGCAAAGCGCGGGTTGGAGCAATGGAGTGGGATGGTGGGGACTCTGAAAGCATGCTGTGTCTCGGTTGGCTGGCGCTTGCATCGGTGGCGGACGCCGCGCATTTCGTTGTGGTGTTGTGAATGTTATTACAGTAACATTTATCTTTGCAACATGTTTTTATAAAAACATTTAAATGCTCGATACTTACCCTTAGTCAGATATGGAAATCCAACATGCGTAAAACATCCGGGGCTGAAGCTCGACTCCTGCGACTCGCGCGGATGCAGGAGCTGGTGAATGCCAATGGCCCGCTTCCGCTGAAGGCGGCGGCCCAGGCGCTGAACGTGACGGAAATGACAGTCCGCCGTGACTTGGCCAGTGCTGACGCACCTCTGTCATGCCTGGGCGGCTATGTTCTTGCCGCTACATTGCCTGCCTCGGACAAATACTCGCTGGATGTGGCAGGTGACGAACATGCGCACAACAAGCGCCTGGCTTGCCAGCAGGCGGTTGAACTTGTGGAGGAGGGGGATTGCATCTTTGTGGATTGCGGCACCACCATGGCGCAATTTGCCGAGGCGCTGCCAACCAATAAGGCGCTGAGCGTGGTGTGCTACTCCTTGAATGTGGCCAATATCCTAAGCCGCCGCCCAAACATCCAGCTCATGCTCTTGGGCGGCTTGTACAACGCCTCGTCTGCGACCTTTTATTCAGAAGATGCCGTGCAGTACCTGGAGCGCCTGGGTGTTAACAAAGTGTTTATTTCTGCCGGCGGTGTCCAGGCGGACCGGGGTGCCAGCTGTTCTAACTTCCATGAAGTACCGGTGAAGCAGGCGGCCCTGCGTGTTGCTGCGGAGCGATTCTTGGTGATTGACGAAAGCAAGCTGGGCCGCGTGCGGCCGGCGTTCTTCGGCCCATTGGACGGGTTCTCGCAAATCATTGTGGGCGGGCCTGTCGCGCCGGGCCTGCGCAAGCTGTTCAAGGAATGGCCCTTACGGATAGCGCCGGGGCTATAGCCGCCAGCGCTGCGTTGGTCATTACAATTAGGGCGTAAAACCCTGACAAAACCAGCACAAAATCCTGCAAAAAAGCAGGGCTGCTGTGAGTCATTCCATCTGTATCGGCCCTCGCCCCTTGACGGGCGCCCGGCACGCGCACCACGCCCGCACTGGGCTCGATGCTGTGCGTAGGCCTTTGATTCCTAAGGATATTTCATGAGTTTGAAGTGCGGCATTGTGGGCCTGCCCAACGTCGGTAAATCGACCCTGTTCAACGCGTTGACCAAGGCGGGTATCGCCGCGGAAAACTATCCCTTCTGCACCATCGAGCCCAATGTGGGTGTGGTGGAAGTGCCCGATCCGCGCCTGCAGCAGCTGGCCGAGATCATCACGCCAGAGCGCATCGTGCCCGCGATTGTCGAGTTTGTGGACATCGCCGGCCTGGTGGCCGGTGCCAGCACCGGCGAAGGCCTGGGCAACAAATTCCTGGCGCACATCCGCGAAACCGACGCCATCGTCAACGTGGTGCGCTGCTTTGAAGACGACAACGTGATCCACGTGGCCGGTAAGGTCGACCCGATTGCCGACATTGAAGTGATCCAGACCGAGCTGTGCCTGGCCGACTTGACTGCGGTCGAGAAGGCATTGCACCGCGTGACCAAGACGGCACGTTCGGGCGACAAGGAGTCGATCAAGCTGGTGGCCATTCTGGAGAAGTGCCAGGCGGCGCTGGACCAGGGCAAGCCCGTGCGTACCATCGATTTCAGCAAGGAAGAGTTGCCCCTGCTCAAGCAGTTCTTCTTTATCACCGCCAAGCCGGCCATGTTCGTTGGCAACGTCAGCGAAGACGGTTTCGAGAACAACCCGTTTCTGGACCGCCTGAAGGCCTATGCTGCGACGCAGAACGCTCCTGTGGTGGCCATCTGCGCCAAGATTGAAGCCGAGTTGTCCGAGATGGACGACGCGGATCGCCTGGAGTTCTTGAAGGAACTGGGCCAGGACGAGCCGGGCTTGAACCGCCTGATCCGCTCCGCCTACTCGCTGCTAGGCCTGCAAACCTATTTCACCGCCGGTGTGAAGGAAGTGCGCGCCTGGACCATCCATGTGGGCGACACCGGTCCGCAGGCGGCTGGTGTGATCCACACCGATTTTGAGAAGGGCTACATCCGCGCCCAGACCATTGCGTTCGACGACTTCATCGCCAACAAGGGCGAGCAGGGCGCCAAGGATGCGGGCAAGATGCGCGCCGAAGGCAAGGACTACGTCGTCAAGGATGGCGACGTCATGAACTTCTTGTTCAGTTCTTAGGTTCACCCCCAGGCTACGCTTCGCTTCGCCAACCCCCTTACAGGGGGCGATACCAGTGGCCCGGCAAAGCCGGTTCCACGGTATCCTAGAACAAGACAGTGATGCAATTTTTATGCTTTAGGCCCTCAGCGCTTATTCCACCTGCGTAAGCAGCTATAAAAAAGATAGTGTCTATGACCGAACCGGTTCGTCTCGCCAAACGCCTTGCCGAGCAGCTCGGCTGCTCCCGCCGCGAGGCGGAGCAGTACATCGAAGGCGGCTGGGTGCGCGTGGACGGACAACTGGTGGAAGAGCCGATGTTCCGCGTGGCCGACCAGAAGATAGCGGTGGACCCGGATGCCAGCCTGCTGGCGCCGCCCACCGTGACCCTGGTTTTGCACAAGCCGGCGGGCTATACCGCTGGCCTGGATGCTGGCCCCGGCCCCAAAGCCCAGGCCGCACTGGCGCTGTTGACGCGCGAGAACCACACCCCGGACGACCGTTCCGGCATCCGTACCCTGAAGAAGCATTTTGCCCAGCTGCGCCTGGCCTCGCCGATGGACAGCCGGGCCAGCGGGCTGGTGGTCTACACCCAGGATGGCCGCGTCTTGCGCAAGCTGGAAGAAGATGCGGACCTGATCGAACACGAGTTGATCGTGGAAGTGGCTGGCTCGGTAACGCCCGGCATGTTGCGCACCATGGCAGAGCCTGTGCAGTACCACGAACGGTTGTTGGCGCCAGCCAAGGTCAGCGTCAGTAGTAATACCGACAATGAAACCCGATTGCGCTTTGCGCTCAAGGGCGAGCGCCCAGGCCAAGTGGACTACCTGTGTGAAAGTGCCGGGCTGCAAATACGCAGCGTCAAGCGCATGCGTGTGGGGCGTGTGGCCATGACCGCGCTGGCGCCTGGCCAGTGGCGCTACCTGGCGGCACACGAGCGGTTCTGATCACCCGCCCAGGGTGGGGAACGCCCACACCAGCGATACCGTCATCAGAAAATAGCGCACAAATTTGCCTACCGCCATATAGCCCAAGCAGGGCCAGAACGGCAGCTTGAGCCAGCCCGCCACGGCGCACAGCGGGTCGCCCACCAACGGCAGCCAGGCCAATAAACAGGCTTTCGGCCCCAGCTTTTCCAGCCAGCCGAGTACCCGCACATGGTGCTTGGAATGGCTGTATTTATTGGCTACCTTGTGGGCACCATAGCCCATCCACCAGTCCACCGCGCCGCCTAGGGTGTTGCCTACGGTAGCCACGAGGATGGCCGGCCAGAACAAGCCGGGGTTGAGTTTGACCAGGCCGAAAACCACCGGCTCGGAGCCCAAGGGCAGCAGGGTGGCGGAGATGAAGGACACCACAAAAATGGTGCTCAGGCCGAACTGCGGCAGGGCTAACAGCGTTAGCAAATGGTTTATCCAGGCTTCCATCGGACCAGTATAGGGTTGTGACGCAGGGGGGCAGCGGACCCATAGATTGAAAATTTCACCATGTGATATTCGCCTACCGCTGCGCGAAATGGCGCGCTGCTGCGGTGCAGCATTTATTTTCGGCCAGCGGTTTTTTGTTTCGCATTGCAAAAAGTTATCGTAAGTTGTTGATTTAAATGGTGTAAATATTTACTCTTATATAAGACATAAGAGTATGAAAAGTCTTGTAGAAGACTTAGAATTTTTCCATCGGCACCGCAAAACACATTGCTGGTGCAGACCCTGTTTCACTCAACCTCTGGAGTTTCTATGCCGCAATCCATCACCGAACAACTCAGCCGTGACCAACAAGCAGCCGCTCTGCAAAAGGATTGGGACACCAACCCCCGTTGGAAGGGTATCAAGCGTGGCTACACCGCGGCCGAAGTCGTGCGTCTGCGCGGCTCCTTCCCCATCGAGCACACGCTGGCCCGCCGTGGCGCGGAAAAACTCTGGGATTTGCTGCACACCGAAGCCTATGTGAACTGCCTGGGCGCGTTGACCGGTGGTCAGGCCATGCAGCAGGTGAAGGCCGGCGTGAAGGCCATCTACTTGTCTGGCTGGCAAGTTGCTGCCGATAACAACGGCTATGCCGCCATGTACCCCGACCAGTCGCTGTACCCCGTGGACTCGGTGCCAAAGGTGGTGGAACGCATCAACAACACCTTCCGCCGTGCGGACGAAATCCAGCATTCCAAAGGTATCGACGCTGGTGACGCAGGCTATATCGACAACTTCGCGCCCATCGTGGCCGACGCCGAAGCCGGTTTCGGCGGCGTGCTGAACGCGTTCGAGCTGATGAAGGCCATGATCAATTCCGGCGCCGCCGGCGTGCACTGGGAAGACCAGTTGGCATCCGTCAAGAAATGCGGCCACATGGGCGGCAAGGTGCTGGTGCCTACAGCTGAAGCCGTGCAAAAGCTGATTGCCGCCCGCATGGCCGCCGACGTCTGCGGCGTGCCGACCCTGGTGATTGCCCGCACCGACGCGGAAGCCGCCGATCTGCTGACCAGCGACTACGATGAAAACGATAAGCCTTTCATCACCGGTGAACGTACCTCCGAAGGTTTCTACAAGACCAACAAGGGTATCGACCAGGCCATCAGCCGCGCTATTGCCTACGCCCACTACGCGGATCTGGTGTGGTGCGAAACCGGCACGCCAGACCTGGCCTTCGCCAAGAAGTTTGCCGACGCCGTGCACAAGGTGCACCCCGGCAAGATGCTGGCCTACAACTGCTCGCCTTCCTTCAACTGGAAGAAGAACCTGGACGACGCGACCATCGCCAAGTTCCAGCGCGAACTCGGCGCCATGGGCTACAAGTACCAGTTCATCACGCTGGCCGGCATCCACAGCATGTGGTTCAACATGTTCGATCTGGCACAGGACTATGTGAAGCGCGGCATGTCGGCCTATGTGGAGAAGGTGCAAGAGCCCGAGTTCGCCGCCCGCGACCGTGGCTACACCTTTGTGTCGCACCAGCAAGAAGTGGGCACGGGTTACTTCGACGAAGTCACCACTGTGATCCAGGGCGGCAAGTCCAGCGTGACGGCGCTGACCGGCTCCACCGAAGAAGAGCAGTTCCACTAAGCTCTGTTGAATGCAGTAAAAAAGCCCGCAGTTGCGGGCTTTTTTCATCGGCGGGCCATCAGTCCCATAGCGGTGCCAGCCCGTCCGGGTTAGCCAGGCGTTCACCGCGGTCGAGACGGGCAATGGCCGCCATGTCGTCGTCGCCCAAGCGCAGCGCCGCAGCAGCCAGGTTGCTCTGCAGATTGGCCCGTTGTGTGGAGGATGGAATTACCCCCAGCCCGCGTCGCAACGCCCAGGCCAGCACTACTTGCGCGGGTGTGGCGTTGAGGCGCTGCGCGATGGACAGCACCACCGGGTCGGTCAGCACCTTGCCATAGGCCAGTGTCATGTACGAGGTCACGTTTATTCCCTGGCTTTGCGTGAAGTCCACCAGCTTGCGGTTTTGTAGATAGGGATGGACTTCCACCTGGTTGGTGGCAATGGCCGCTGCGCCCACCGCAGCGATGGCCTGTTGCAGCAAAGCGATGTTGAAATTGGACACGCCAATCTTGCGCGTCAGGCCCTGGGCCTGTGCTTGCTGCAAGGCCTGCAGCGACTCTGCCGCCGGCACCGCACCGCCGGGTGAGGGCCAGTGGATCAGCGTCAGGTCCACATAGTCCAAGCCTAGCTTGGCCAGGCTTTCTTGCAGGCTGGGGATGAGCTGGGTACCGGCCAGGTGGTCCGTCCAGATCTTGGTGGTGACGAAGAGTTCGTGGCGCGGCACGCCGCTTTCTGCAATCGCCTGGCCTACGGCGGCCTCGTTGCCGTAGATCTGGGCGGTATCGATATGGCGGTAGCCCAGCTCCAGTGCTGTGCGTACCGATGCGGTGGCGGTGTCGCCCTGCAGGCGGAAGGTGCCCACGCCGATCGGCGGGACGGTGTTGTGTGTGCGCATAGTGTTTGCTTTCAAAAACAGGGTTGAAGTGGGAGATCAATGACCGCCAGCGATGGCGGCTCGGCGGGTGCCGGTAGGCGCCGGGTGACGCTGGTCCAGTAGGCCGCTCCAGGCCGTCAGGCCCCAGGCCAGCAGTACGACCAGGGCGCCTATCCAGGGTGTGTGCATCAGACCGATGCTGTCGACGATGCGGCCACCGCCCCAGGCACCACCTGCGATGCCGAGGTTGAATGCGGCGATGTTCAGGCCCGAGGCCACGTCGACGGCGCGGGGTGCAAAGCGTTCAGCCTGCTGCACCACATACACCTGCAGGCCGGCCACATTGCCAAAGGCCACGGCGCCCCAGGCCAGCACGGTCAGCACCATCAGGCCTTTGTGTGCGGCTGTCCAGGTCAGCACCAGCAGCACCGCTGCCAGCAGCGCAAAAATCAGCTTCAGCGCACCCACTGGGCCCCGCTGGTCGGCCAGCTTGCCGCCCCAGATATTGCCTACCGCCACCGACACGCCGTAGGCCAGCATCACCAGGCTCACTGCGTTGGCGTCAAAGCTCGATACCTGTTGCAGCATGGGCGCCAGATAGGTGAAGGCGATGAATGAGCCTCCATAACCCACGGCTGTCATGGTGTAGACCAGCAGCAGGCGGGGCTGGCGCAGCACGGCCAGTTGCTGCAGTAGCGACGCTGGCTGGCTGCGCTGCAGCTTGGCCGGCAAAAATGCCAGGCTGCCGATAAAAGCCACTACGCCGAGCGCTGCAACGGCCAGAAAGGTGGCGCGCCAGCCAAAGTGCTGGCCTATGAAGGTGCCCAGCGGCACGCCCGTCACCAAGGCCACGGTGAGGCCGCTGAACATGGTGGCGATGGCGCTTGCGGCCTTTTCCTTGGGCACCAGGCTGGTGGCGATGGTGGCGGCGATAGAGAAAAACACCCCGTGCGCCAGGCCGGTGACCAGTCGCGCCACCACCAGGCTGGTGTAACCCGGTGCCTGCCAGGCCAGCAAGTTGCCCAGGGTGAACAGCAGCATCAGTGCCAGCACCAGGGTTTTGCGCGGCAGCTTGCCGGTCAGCGCAGTGAGTACCGGGGCGCCCACGGCAACCCCCAGCGCATACAGGCTGACCAGCAGGCCGGCGGATGGCAGGTTGACGCCCAGGTCGGCGGCAACCGTCGGGATTAGACCCACGATGACGAACTCAGTCGTTCCGATGGCGAAGGCGCTAAGGGTCAGCGCACGCAGGGCAAGAGGCATGGAATCCACTCCAAATGAGTCACAAGGCCCGCAGTGTCTGGTGTTTATTCTTGGAGAAAAAGCCGCTATCCAGCACAATATTCTTGATGGAAAGTCAACAATGAAGACGAGTCTGGACGAACTGCTGGCCTTTACCACCGTGGTGGACAGCCACTCCATCACCGCCGCAGCCACGCAGCTTGCCCAGACCACCTCCGGCATCAGCCGGGCGCTGGGTCGCCTGGAGCAGAAGCTGGGCACCACCTTGTTGCGCCGCACCACGCGCAAGCTGGAGTTGACGGAAGAGGGGCAGGTATTTCTGGCGCATGCCCGTGAGATCCTGGCGGCGGTGGACGCGGCCGAGGAGCAGATGCTGTCGCGCCAGCGCAAGCCGTCCGGTCTGCTGCGGGTGAATGCCGCCGCGCCTTTTGTGCTGCATGGCATCGTGCCCCTGGTGAAGGATTTCCGGGCGCGGTACCCGGACATCACATTGGAGCTGCACAGCAGTGACAACATCATCGACCTGCTGGAGCAGCGTACCGATGTGGCCATCCGCATCGGTGCGCTGCGCGACTCCAGCCTGCACGCCCGGCCCCTGGCCCATTACCCGCTGCGCGTGCTGGCCAGCCCGGCTTACCTGAAAGCCCAGGGCCGGCCGAAAACCGTGGACGATCTGCGCCTGCACAGCCTGTTGGGATTCACCCAGCCCGAGAGCTTGAACCTCTGGCCGCTACGCCATGCCGACGGCGACGGCTTTGCGGTACAGCCGGTGGTCAAGGTCTCCAGTGGCGAAACCCTGCGCCACCTGGCGCTGGCCGGTGTTGGCATCGTCTGCCTGTCGGACTTTATGACGGCGCAAGACCGCGCCCGGGGGGACTTGGTGCAGGTGTTGCCGCGCGACACCATCGAAGTGCGCCAGCCCATCCACGCGGTGTACTACCGCAATACCGCGCTGGCTTTGCGCATCCGCTGCTTCGTGGATTTCATGGCCGAGCGCATGGCCGCCGTTTAACCTGGCAGGCGCAGACCGGTGCCCGTGCTTTGCTCAGGCGTGCGCTGCAACACGCGCTCTACCAGCACTTCGGCCGTGCCCAGGGCCAGCAGGCCAATTTCTGCGGCAGCGGCCTGGCTCAGGTCGATGACGCGGTGGGTCAGGATGTGTGGGCCCCGGTCATTGATGCGTACCACCACGCTTTTACCGGTGCGCAGTAGCGTCACCCGGGCGTAGCTGAACAGCGGCAGGGTGCGGTGCGCGGCGGTCAGTTCATTGGACTTGAAAACCTCGCCCGAGGCGGTGCGCCGGCCATGGAAGCGCCGCCCGTACCAGCTGGCCACGCCGCGCTGTCCCGCGCCCTGGCCCAGGTCGCTGGACCAGAAATCCGCCGCGCTCTCTGTCGGAACGGGCGCGGCTTCGACGCTGCCATCTTCGGCGGGAATGGTTTGTGCCCAGCCGCCCGCAGTCCGCATTCCGACAAAGGACAGCAGCAAGGCCTGAAGTGCAAGACGCTTCTTAAACATCGCGGAATGTTACTTGGCTCGCCACTGTCGCCAAGGTGACGCATTTTGATTGCTGAAATTTTGAGCAGCTAGAATAGCGTTCCCCCCGATTTTTCCTTGGCGCCTCACCGGCGCGTTGACCTATTCCCATGCACATTGGCCCGTACGCTTTGGTGAACCGCTTGTTTGTTGCGCCCATGGCTGGCGTGACCGACAGGCCGTTTCGTCGCCTGTGCAAAGCCCTGGGGGCAGGCTACGCCGTGAGCGAGATGGTGACCTCGCGGCGTGATTTGTGGAACACACTGAAGACCTCGCGCCGTGCCAACCATGACGGCGAGGTAGCGCCGATTGCCGTACAGATTGCCGGTACCGATGCCGCCATGATGGCCGAGGCAGCCGCCTACAACGTGGCCAATGGCGCCCAGATCATCGACATCAATATGGGTTGCCCGGCCAAGAAGGTGTGCAACAAATGGGCTGGCTCGGCCTTGATGCAGGACGAGCCTTTGGCTCTGGCTATCGTCGAAGCCGTGGTCGCAGCCTGTGCGCCGCACGGCGTACCAGTCACGCTGAAGATGCGCACCGGCTGGAGCCAGGACAACAAGAACGCCGTGGCCTTGGCCCGTTTGTTCGAGCAGGCCGGCGTGCAGATGCTGACCGTGCACGGACGCACCCGCGAACAGGGCTACAAAGGCCATGCCGAATACGACACCATCGCCGCCGTCAAAGCTGCAGTGCGCATCCCTGTGGTGGCCAATGGCGACCTGACCACCCCCGAGAAAGTGCGCGACGTGCTGGCCTACACCGGCGCCGATGCGGCCATGATCGGCCGTGCAGCCCAGGGCCGCCCTTGGATCTTCCGCGAGGTGGCGCACTTCCTGGCCACTGGCACGCACCTGGCGCCGCCCCTGGTGGCCGAAGTCCAGCGCCTGCTGCTGGAACATCTGGAAGACCACTACAGCCTGTACGGCGACTTCAGCGGCGTACGCACCGCGCGCAAGCACATCGGCTGGTATGTCAAAGACCTGCCGGGGGGCGAGGCCTTCCGTGCCCGTATGAACCTGCTGGAAGAGCCGCAGCTGCAGCTGGCTGCGGTGGACGCATTCTTTTCCGAGCTTGCCGCCACCATGGACCGCATGCCCGAAGCCGCCGACCCCAGCACCCAAGAAACAAGCCCGCATCTGGAGAGTACCGAGTGAGCCAAAAAAGTATCGATGAATGTGTAAGAGCCAGTTTGGCCGGCTACTTCAAGGACCTGGACGGCATTGAGCCCGCAGGCATGTACGACATGATGGTCCGGGTGGTGGAAAAGCCCCTGCTCGAAGTGGTCATGGCCCAGGCCGACAACAACCAGTCCCGCGCGGCCGCCTGGCTGGGCCTGAACCGCAACACCCTGCGCAAGAAGCTGCTGGAACACCGCCTGGTGGAATAAGCCCGCGCCTGCGCGCCTTTTTTATTTTGACTCCCTGACCTTTAGAACCCCATGAACGCACTTCTCTCCGTCTCTGACAAAACCGGTGTCCTGGAACTGGCCCGCTCCCTCCACGCCCTGGGCTATGGCCTGCTGTCCACCGGTGGCACCGCCAAGCTGCTGGCCGACAACGGCCTGCCCGTGACCGAGGTGGCCGACCACACCGGCTTCCCCGAGATGCTGGACGGCCGCGTCAAGACCCTGCACCCCAAGGTGCACGGTGGCCTGCTGGCGCGCCGCGACTTCCCCGAGCACATGGCGGCTTTGAAGACGCATGACATCGCCACCATCGACCTGCTGGTCGTCAACCTGTACCCGTTTGAAGCCACCGTGGCCAAGCCCGGCTGCACGCTGGAAGACGCCATCGAGAACATCGACATCGGTGGCCCGGCCATGGTGCGCAGCGCCGCCAAGAACTGGAAAGACGTGGCCGTGCTGACCGACGCCAGCCAGTACGACGGCGTGGTCGCCGAGCTGCAAGCCACTGGCAGCGTCAGCCAAAAGACCAAGTTCGCCTTGTCGGTGGCCGCGTTCAACCGCATCAGCCAGTACGACGGCGCCATCAGCGACTACCTGTCCGCCATCAAGGAAGACGGTAGCCACGCCCAGTTTCCTGCGCAAACCAATGGCCGCTTCGTGAAGCTGCAAGACCTGCGCTATGGCGAGAATCCACACCAGCAAGCCGCTTTCTACCGCGACCTGTACCCCGCCCCTGGCTCCCTGGTGACCGCCAAGCAGCTGCAAGGCAAAGAGCTCAGCTACAACAACATCGCCGATGCTGACGCGGCCTGGGAATGCGTGAAGAGCTTTGACGTGCCGGCCTGCGTCATCGTCAAGCACGCCAACCCCTGCGGCGTGGCCGTGGGCGCGAACGGGCTGGAAGCCTATAGCAAGGCCTTCCAGACCGACCCGACCTCGGCTTTTGGCGGCATTATTGCCCTCAACCGAACATTAGATAAGGACGCTGCGCTACAAATTTCGAAGCAGTTCGTTGAAGTGCTGATGGCCCCTGGCTACACCGCCGAGGCGCTGGAAGTGTTCAAGTCCAAGGTCAACGTCCGTATCCTGGAAATCGCTCTGCCTACCGGTGGTGCGACTGCCTGGGAAAAAGGCCAGAACGCCATGGACATCAAGCGCATCGGCTCCGGCCTGCTGATGCAAACCGCCGACAACCATGAACTGGTGCTGGCCGACCTGAAGGTCGTCACCACCGTGCAGCCCACGCAACAGCAACTGCAAGACCTGTTGTTCGCCTGGAAGGTGGCCAAGTTCGTTAAGAGCAACGCCATCGTCTTCTGCAAGGAAGGCATGACCATGGGGGTGGGCGCCGGCCAGATGAGCCGCCTGGACTCGGCCCGCATCGCCAGCATCAAGGCCGGCCACGCGAATCTGAGCCTGGCCGGTACGGCCGTGGCCAGCGACGCTTTCTTCCCGTTCCGTGACGGGCTGGACGTGGTGGTAGACGCCGGCGCGACCTGCGTGATCCAGCCCGGTGGCTCTATGCGTGACGACGAAGTCATTGCCGCCGCCAACGAGCGCGGTGTGGCCATGGTGTTCAGTGGCGTGCGCCACTTCCGTCACTAAGACCATGTCCAAGATCACCTCCCTTGCTGCTGTGCTGCTGTGCGCCAGCGGCTGGGCGGTGGCAGCCATCTCGCCGCAAGAGCTGGCCCAGCAGTCCGGCTGCATGTCCTGCCACGGCCTGGTGCACAAGCAGGTCGGGCCGGGCTTTGGCCAGGTGGCGGCGCGCTACCAGGGCGATGCCGAGGCAGCAGCCCGGTTGGCCGCCAAGATACGCCGTGGCAGCGTCGGCAGCTGGGGCCGCATCATCATGCCGCCGCAAACCCAGGTGTCGGAAGCCGATGCGCAAGTGCTGGCGCGCTGGGTCTTGTCCCAACCGCCCGCACCCTGATTTCACCGTTTTGGAGTACCCACCGCATGTCTGATTTCGTCGTCGTTGCCCTGGCCCAGGCCAAACCGGGTTATGAAGCGGCCCTGGTGGCTGCGCAGGCCGCGCTGGTATTGGAGGCGCGCAAGCAGCCCGGCTGCATCGTCTACGAGCTGCATGAAGACGACAGCCAGCCCGGCAGGGTGGTGTTTTTTGAGCGCTGGCGTGACCGCGCCGCCTGGCAAAACCACATCACCGGTCCGCATATCGAGGCCTTCAAGTTCCAGGCCGGCGATTGGATCGCCCATTCCGAGCTCTTGCAGATGCATCAGGTGGCTTGAGCGAAATAGGCCTCCAGCGCAGTATTTATCTGCGCGTGCAGCTATTAATTAAATAGCATCAGGCACGCAGAGGTTGCAACAAGGGCTTTCCCGGCGCCCGCGACAGGATGATGGCGGTGGCCGCCACCAGGCAGGCCGCGCCCGCCGTATACAGCGCGGGGCTGTACGAGAACATCACGGTACGCGTCAACCCGGCGCCATAGGCCGCCACCGCGCTGCCGATCTGGTGGCCAGCAAACACCCAGCCAAACACCATGCCGGCGCGCTCCTTGGAGAAATGCGCCGTCACCAGCTTCACGGTGGGCGGCACCGTCGCCACCCAGTCCAGGCCGTAGAACATGGCAAACAGCGACAGGCCGTATAGCGTGAACTCCGAGTGCGGCAGCCAGAACAGCGACAGTCCGCGCAGGCCGTAGTACCAGAACAGCAGCTTGCGGTTGTCATAGCGGTCTGACAGCCAGCCCGACAGGATGGTGCCGACAAAGTCAAAGGCGCCAATCATCGCCAGCACGGATGCCGCCGGCAGCGCCGCCAGCCCGTAGTCGCCGCACAGCGAGATGAAGTGCGTCTGGATCAGCCCGCTGGTGCTCAGCCCGCAGACGAAGAAGGTGCCGAACAGCACCCAGAAGATGCCGCTACGCGACACGCTGCCCAGCAGCTTGATGGGCTCGGCCAGGCCCATGCGCGTGGCGGCAGGGGGCGTGTCCGGCACATGGGGGTTGGCGCCGTAGGCGCGCAGCCCCAGGTCTTGCGGCCGGTTGCGCAGAAAGCAGAACGCCAGCCCGGCCACCAGTAGGCAGCTTGTAACGGCCGGCAGCACCGCCATACGCCAGCCGTAGCGGTCTATCAGCCAGGTGGCCAGCGGCAGAAATACCAGCTGCCCGGTGGCCGAGCTGGCCGTCAGCAAGCCCAGCGCCAGGCCGCGCCGCTGCTCGAACCAGCGGGTGGCCACCACCGCGCCCAGCACCAGGGCCGTCAGCCCCGAGCCCACGCCCAGCACCACGCCCCACAGCAGTACCAACTGCCACAGCGCCGTCATGCGCGTGGCCAGTAGCAGGCCGGTGGCCACCAGCAGCATGGCGGTGCAGACGATGGTGCGCAGGCCGTAGCGCTCCATCAGGATGGCGGCGAACGGCCCCATCAGCCCGAACAGCACGAAGCGCAGCGCCATCGCGGACGAGATCTGATCGGCGGTCCAGCCGAACTCCTTGCCCAGCGGCTGCAAAAAGGCACCGGGCAGGCCCAGCGAGGCCGCCGAGCTCAACATCGTCAGAAAGGCAATCGCCAGGATGGCCCAGGCGAAATGGATGCCCCGGCGTTGCATCCAGGGTGAGAGGGTGTGTGCAAACATGGCTTGGGCTCAGGTGGGCGTGGACGGGGAGGGCGGCTTAGCAGGCTGCAGGTGGGCGCGCGCGGCGGCCAGCAGTTCGTCTGAAAGGGCGTCGCCCTGGGTGGCGCGCGACAGCAGCAGCGCCCCCACCAGGGTGGACAGCTGGGCCAGGGCCTGGCTGCGGTCGGTGGCGGCGTCGCCCGTGCCTTGCAGTGGTAGCAGCACTGATAGCAAGTCGTTCATACCGGCCAGGTAGGCGGCGCGCACTGGTTTTGCGGCCGGCTCGCGGGCCACGTCGGCGGCCAGGGCGGGCAAGGGGCAGCCGGTGCCGGCGTTGTCGCGGCTTTCAGGGCGTAGATAGCTTTGGAATAGGTGCTGCAGGGCCGCTTCGGGGCTGGGCTGGCTGGCGACACGCTCGGTCCAGCGTTCGTGGGCCTGGGTGAACGCATGCGTGCAGGCCACGGCGGCGAGTGCGTCCTTGGAGGCGAAGTGGCCGTAGAAGCCGCCATGCGTCAGGCCCACTGCCGCCATCAGGTCGGCCACGCTGACGTTTTTGATGCCCTGCTCGCGGAACAGGCGGGCAGAGGTTTCTTCAATAGCGGCACGGTTGCTGTCGGTCTGGGCGCGGGATACGCGGGGCATGGGGTTCCTGGGTCAGGGTTTGAGAAAATAAATTGTAGTTGTCATGTTTAATAGATGTCAATTATCATTAATTTAGAGGAGATTGACTGAATTGGCCTGCGGCGCAGTATTTATCTACGCCAGCAGCTATTGATTACATAGCGTCCAGACGAAAAAAAGGACCGCGTAGCGGTCCTAAGACGGGTGGGGTTGTGGGTTTTCAGCGCCAGTGGCGGTAGCCGTTGGAGTAGCCGAAATTCATCTCTACGCCGATGGGGGCTGGCCGGTAATAGGGCTGGGTCACGACCACCGGGGCGGTGACGTAGGCTGGTGTGGCCTGGTAGTAATCGCTGGAGATGGTTTGCACTGGCGCTTGCACGGGAGGGGCGCTTTGGCCCACCGGCGACACCTGCAGCGCGATGCTGGCGCCGGGGTCGGTGGCTGTAGTGGTGGTGTACTGCCTTCCCGCGTATTCGTAGACCACGTTGTAGCCTACGGTGCGGTTTTCATAAAAATTCTGGGTGTTGCAGCTCTGCACGTTCTGGATTTGCGTCGGGCCTGGGCTTTCGATGCGGTCACCCAGGATGGCGCCGCCAAAAATACCCAGCATGGTCGCCGCCACCCGGCCGCTGCCGCCGCCGATGGCATTACCCACCGCGCCGCCGGCAATGCCACCCATCAGTGCGCCTGCCCCGGATCGCTGTGGCTCTACCGCCACCTGCTGGTTGCTGCACACCTGGCGCGGCACGCTGAACTGCTGCACGATGGGCGTGGATGAGAGAACCCGCCCGGTTTCCTGGGCGAAGGAAAGGCCGCTGGCCAAAGTCAGGGCACCGAGTAGTAGAGCTTTTTTCATCATGTACCTATGACGCGCGACCCCCCTGCGGGGTTTCAGGCTTTACGCAAGAGTTTCAAATTTTTGCAAACGGTTTTTGCATAAAAAGTGGCTCTGGCGCAGGTTTTACCTGCGCGAGTAGCTATGCTTTTGATAGTTCCTTGAAAACCGCCTGTGCGGCTGCCACGGTGGCCTGGATGTCGTCTGCTGTGTGTGCGCTGCTGACGAAGCCGGCCTCGTACAGCGCCGGTGCGATGTACACGCCGCGGTCCAGCAGGCCGTGGAACAGCTGGTTAAAACGCGGACTGCTGGTTTTCATCACCTGGGTGTAGTTCTGCGGCAGTTGCTCCAGCAGGAAGAAGCCGAACATGCCGCCTTCGGAGTCGCCGCAGAAGGCCACGCCCTCGGCATCGGCCGCTGCCTGCAGGCCGCTGACCAGGCTGCGGGTGGATGCCCCTAAGGCCTCGTAGAAGCCAGGTTTGCGGATTTCGCGCAGCGTCGCCAGCCCGCAGGCCGTGGCCACCGGGTTGCCCGATAGCGTGCCGGCCTGGTACACCGTGCCCAGCGGCGCCAGGTGTTCCATCACCGCGCGCGAGCCGCCAAACGCTGCCAGCGGCATGCCGCCGCCAATCACCTTGCCCAGCACCGTCATGTCGGGCGCAAAGCCGGGGATGTGCTTGGCGTACACGCTTTGCGCGCTGCCCAGGGCCACGCGGAAGCCGGTCATCACTTCGTCCAGCACCAGCAGGGCGCCGTATTGGGTGCACAGCTCGCGGCAGCGCTGCATGAAGGGCACGCTGGCGCGCACAAAGTTCATATTGCCGGCGATCGGCTCAATCATCAGGCAGGCAATGTCCTTACCGTGCAGGGCAAAGGCTTCTTCGATCTGGGCAATGTTGTTGTATTCCAGCACCAGGGTGTGCTGCACCACTTCGGGCGGCACTCCGGCACTGGTGGCGCTGCCAAAGGTGGCCAGGCCCGAGCCAGCCTTGACCAGTAGCGCATCCGCATGGCCGTGGTAGCAGCCTTCGAACTTGATGATCTTGTTGCGGCCCGTGGCACCGCGCGCCAGGCGGATGGTGCTCATGGCCGCCTCGGTGCCCGAGCTGACCAGGCGCAGCATCTCCATGGACGGCACCAGTTGCAGGATTTCCTCGGCCAGCTCGACCTCGCGCTCGGTCGGCGCGCCGAAGGAGAAACCCTCCAGCAAGGCCTTTTGCACCGCCTCGACCACCGCCGGATGGCCGTGGCCTAGGATCATCGGGCCCCAGGAGCCGATGTAGTCGGTGTAGCGTTGGCCGTCTGCATCCCAGAAATAGGCGCCCTGGGCGCGCTGCACAAAGCGCGGCGTGCCGCCCACCGCCTTGAAGGCGCGCACGGGAGAATTTACGCCCCCAGGGATAACCTTTTGGGCGCGGGCAAACAGTTGTTCGTTGTGGTTCATGTTCAATTCCTCTGGCGCACAAGCCAAATGGGGTGCGCCTTCAATGTCAATGGCGTGTGTCGTTGGGTGGCATGTCCAGCGCAGCGATGGCGCGCAGGGTGTCTTCGTCGATTTCGGGGCCTTCAGCGCCTGCTTCCCCATCTTCTTCGGGCTGGGCCCAGAACATGCGGTCGGGCAGGATGTGGCCCATGCCAGGGCGGAAGCCGCCGTCCAGGCAGCGGTCCAGGTAGCTCAGGGCTTCATGGGTGGCTTCGGGTAGTTCGCTGCCGCTGGCCAGCAGGGCTGCCAGTGCGGCTGACAGGGTTTCGCCAGCACCGGTGAACACGGCTTCAAACAGTTCGAACTTCTCGCTGGCCACCACGGACTGCGGGCTGGTCAGCACGTTTTCCACGTGCTGGTCGGGCAGCGGCATGCCGGTGACCAGGGTGTAGGCCACGCCCATGGCGCCGGCTGCCTTGGCTATGTCGCGCGGGCTGGGGTTGCGTTCGCTGTCCCAGTCGGGCAGCAGCCAGCGGCGCAGCGTGCTGTGGTTGCCAATCAGCACAGTGGTCTGGGGCAGCAGCAGTTCGCGGAAGGCGTCCAGGTATTCCTCGATCTTGTCTTCGTCCCACCAGGACAGGTTGGGCATGTAGGCGATGACCGGCACCTCGGCATAGTCGGAGGTGATCTCGGCGATCGCGCTGATATTTTCCGGGCTGCCGACAAAGCCGATCTTGAAGACCTGGACCTCAATGTCTTCCAGCACCGCGCGGGCCTGTTCGGTGACGGCCTCTTCGTCGAAGCAGAAGTGGTCAAAAATTTCGCCGGTATCGCGGGTGTAAGCGCCGGTCACCACGGGCAGGGCATGGGCGCCCACCGAGGCCATGGCCGTGGTGTCAGCCGCCAAGCCGGCTGCACCGGTCGGGTCGCTGGCGTTGAACACCATCACGCAGGCTGGGCCGGCGAGATCGTCTACTGCGTCTTCGGCGTCGTCAGCAGGTTCGGTGTGGGGGGAAGGGGGGGAAGTTGCGTTCATGGAGCCTAATTTGACGTGGGGCGCGAGCAAACTGGCAAGGCCATCATAATGCGTAGATACAATCCGTTTCATTCTATTCGAAGGCCTTTTAAGTTGTGACTGAAGCTACTACCTGGATGTGTTTGATTTGTGGATGGATTTACGATGAGGCCACTGGCTCACCGGAGCATGGTATTGAACCAGGAACCCCCTGGGCACAAGTACCCATGAACTGGACTTGCCCCGAGTGCGGCGCGCGTAAAGAAGATTTCGAAATGGTTCAACTTTGACCCGCAGCGACGATTCGTTTTGCGAGTTCCTCACAGGAGTGTGATGACGTGAGTACGACAGCCTCAAGCTTCAAGGTGCTGGTGGTGGACGACAGCAATACGATACGTCGCAGTGCGGAGATATTCCTTAAACAGGGCGGGCACGAGGTGCTGCTGGCGGAAGATGGCTTTGATGCACTTTCCAAAATAAACGACCATGTGCCGCAACTGATTTTTTGCGACATTTTGATGCCCAAGCTGGACGGTTACCAGACCTGTGCGATTATCAAGCGCAATCCGAAGTTCGCCTCCATTCCTGTGGTCATGCTGTCTTCCAAAGATGGTGTGTTCGACAAGGCGCGGGGCCGCATGGTGGGTTCGCAGGATTACCTGACCAAACCGTTTACCAAAGACCAACTGCTGCAAGCGGTACAGCAGTTTGGCATTGCAGTGCAAGGAGCTGATTGATGGCTATCCACCATGTGTTGATCGTGGACGATTCCAAAACCGAGTTGATGTATTTGACCGATTTGCTGCAGAAGATGGGCATGTCGGTGCGGACCGCTGAAAACGCCGAAGACGCGTTTCGACGTCTCGCGGAACAAAAACCAGATCTGATCCTGATGGATGTGGTGATGCCAGGGCAAAACGGCTTCCAGCTGACCCGTACCATCAGCCGTACTCCTGAATATGCCGATGTGCCCATCATCATGTGCACCAGCAAGAACCAGGAAACCGATCGGGTTTGGGGTCTGCGCCAAGGCGCCCGTGACTACATCACCAAACCGGTCGATGCCAGTGAGCTGAAGGCCAAGATACGCGCCCTGGCATAAGCCCCAGTACCTATGGCGAACCGTGAAGCCCTGAGAGAGCTACAAACCCGACTAGCGTCCCGGTTGCAGGCGGCACGCAGCGAAGGTACTGCGGTGCGCTGGTTGGCGGTAGAGGTTGGTGGCAGCCACTTCCTGTTCCCGCTGGCCCAGTGCGGCGAAATCTTCCCTTGGACTCCGGTTCAGCCCGCGGCCTATACCCAGCAATGGTTTCTGGGTGTAGCTAATTTGCGCGGCGGCTTGTTCGGCGTGGTGGACTTTGCGCGATTTCTCGCAGACGCGGTGCCTTCTGCACGCACCGATACGCCTTTGTCCGAGTGCAGCCTGTTGTCTTTGAATGCGGGCATGGATGTGAACTGTGCCCTGCTGGTCAGTCAGTTGTCCGGCTTGCGTGGGCCGGAGTCGTTTACCGCGTCGCAAGCACCTCCAGCCGATGCACCTGTGTATTTCGGTCGCGTCTACACCGACGCGTCGGGACTGGCCTGGCAGGAGGTGAACCTGCTCGCATTGTCCCAATTTCCTTCTTTTCTGAGCATTGGTGCTTAGGTTTTTCCAGAAAGCTGCGCTATGTCCGTTGTAGATCCTCAAACCCAGCCTCCTACGCAAAACTCGGATTTCTCGGATTTGGATACGGTAGCGCAACCTCACGAAGGTGAGTTGGGTACGGCTGCCAATTCAACCCGCGACACTGCACAAGCGAGTTTCGGCGAGAGCCGGTTTGTCGGCACCATCCTCCAGGAACCGCAGGATACGGGTGTGACCTTGCCATTGCTGGGACGGCGCGCAGTCAGCGTGCACCAGCGCATTCTTGCTTTGGTGCTGGTAGTCTCTTTGGCGGTGTTTGCGTCGGCCGCCGGTTATGCGGTGTGGCGTTCCAATAACGTCGCCCAACAGCTCGGCGACGTGGGTACGGCATTGATGCAGTCTCAGCGCTTGGCAAAAGCTGTTTCGCAGGCATTGGTGGGTAGTGCGTCGGCTTTTCCAGACGTGGCAGAAAGCTCTGCTTCGCTGGGAGAAGAAACACATAGCTTTCAATTCGGGGGTGACGATGTTGCTGCTATGGATGCGGAGCTGCAAACGGACGTGGCGGAAATCAAACCCATCGTAGACCGTGCAACCAAAAATGCTGCCACCGTTATGGCGCAGCAAAAGATCTTGACCCAGGTGGGTAGCGCCTTGCGTACCATTAACCGTCAATCTTCGGATCTGTTGGAGATCGCCGAAACCATTGCGTCTTTCAAATTGCAGCAAGCCGCTTCCCCAGCTGAGATTTCGGCGACTGGCCAGTTGGTGATGCTGACACAACGTATCGGCAAGTCGGCCAATGAATTCCAGACCATGGACGGTGTGAGCCCGGAGGCCGTATTCTTGTTGGGCAAAGATTTGAACTCGTTCAAGGAAATTACCCAGGGCCTGAAGGACGGCAGCCCTGAGCTGCACCTGGCCGCCGCCAAAGATTCGGCCACCCGTGAGCGGTTGGATGCCTTGCTGAAGCTGTATGACGAAACCCGAGCCCAGGCCGGGTCGATTCTGGGGAACTTGCAGGGGCTGGTGTCGGCCCGTGAAGCCGAGGTTTCCATCGGTGCCGACAGCGAGCCCTTGCGCCGCAAGTTGGAAGCCCTGCAGGGTAAGCTTTCGGACCGTACCGGTCTGCCAGCCGTAGTTATCGGCCTGCTGCTGCTGTCGGTTCTGCTGGCGTTCCTCAGCGCTGCGGGTCTGGTGAAGCTGCAGCTGCAGGAAAGCCGCCAGCGTCAAGCGTTTGCCGAGCGCGAGCGTATCGATGCGGAACTGTCCCAACGTGAAGCCAAGCGGTTGAACGACGCCAACCAGGCCGCGATTCTGCGTTTGATGAATGAGCTGCAAACTGTGGCGGAAGGCGATCTGACGCAGCAGGCGACCGTGACGGAAGACATTACCGGAGCTATCGCCGACTCGGTGAATTACACGGTGGAAGAGCTGCGCGCGCTGGTAGGCAGCGTGCAGAACACGGCCACCCAGGTGGCCCATACGACATCCCAGGTAGACAGCACCTCGACCGAGCTGCTGGCGGCGTCGACCGAGCAGCTGCGCGAGATCCGTGAAACCGGTCTGTCGGTTCTGGAAATGGCATCTCGCATCAATGAGGTGTCCACCCAGGCGCAAGAATCCGCCACTGTGGCACGCCAGTCTCTGCAAGCCGCCGATACGGGCCTGCAGGCGGTGCAGAACGCCATCGGCGGTATGAATGCCATCCGTGACCAGATCCAGGAAACTTCCAAGCGCATCAAGCGCCTGGGCGAGTCCTCGCAGGAGATTGGCGAAATCACTGAACTGATTTCCGACATTACCGAACAGACCAACGTGCTGGCCCTGAACGCAGCTATCCAGGCCGCGTCTGCGGGTGAAGCCGGTCGCGGCTTCTCTGTGGTGGCCGAAGAGGTGCAGCGCCTGGCTGAGCGCTCGGCCGATGCGACACGCCAGATTGCGGCGTTGGTGAAGGCGATTCAGACCGATACCCATGATGCTGTGGGCGCTATGGAGCGCTCAACCCAGGGTGTGGTGGCCGGAGCCCAGCTGTCGGACAACGCTGGTACTGCACTGACCGAGATTGACCGCGTGTCGCGCCGACTAGCCGAGCTGATCGAGCAGATTTCCCTGGCCACGTCCCGCGAAGCCGAAAAAGCCAACGTGGTGGCCGACAACATCCAGCATATTTTTGCGGTGACAGAACAGACCGGTGAGGGTACACGCAGCACGGCCACGCAGGTGCGTGAGCTCTCCCACATGGCTGAAGAGTTGCGCCAGTCGGTTGCGCGATTCAAAATCGTTTGATCGGTCCTGCGTTGTCGCGCATTGCTGCTAGGGACATTTCTATGCAAGCCATTGAATCCAAGGCTGTTGACTCGACCGAGCAGGACTTGGGGCCATTGGCCTGGGTGCTCGATGAACTGCGTAAGACACTGGAGGTTGCGGTCAAGAGTTTGCGGCGCTATGTGCGTGAAGCGGAAGCTGCGCAAGGGGCCGCATTTGTGCTGCCTGATAGCAGCCGTTTGACCACTGCGCGCCAGCAATTGCATCTGACTGTGGGTGCGCTGGAGATGGTGGGTATGACGCCGCCGTCCTTGGTGCTGCAGGCCATGGAGGCCGCAGTAGCGCGATTTATCGAGAATCCCAATCTATGCAATGAGGACGCTGTTGGCAAGATAGAGCGTGCCAGCTTTGCGCTTGTCGATTATCTGGAAGGCGTGCTGGCGGGCAAGCCGGTGTCGTCCGTAGGCCTGTTTCCTCAGTACCGCGAGGTGCAGGCCTTGGCGGGTGTGAACCAGGTCCATCCGGCCGATCTGTGGCCGATGGAAGCCCACTGGCGTGATATCCCTGCAGCCGTGCCGGTGGTGCCGATCGCCTATTCGCCCGCATTGCGTGCGCGGCTGGACCAGCATGTTTTGAAGGTGGTGAAGACCGGTGACCCAGCAGCCGCGCAGGCTTTGGTGGCCATTTGCCTGGGTTGTGCTGCTGCGCAGAGCCGCCATCCTGACCGTGCGTTCTGGACAATTGCGGCTGCTTATTTCGAAGCCCTGTCCTTGGGCTTGTTTCCTTCGGACGTGTATTCCAAGCGCATCGCATCCCGGGTGTTGACACAGTATGCCGCCCTGGCGCGCGGTGACACGCAGATTCCACCGCGCCTGGCGCAGGACATGCTGTTTTTTTGCGCGCAGACTGTGCCAGTGCGCAGTTCGGATGCGCCCACCCTGACGGCAGTACGCCAGGCATATGGCTTGCAGCGGCATGCTCCTATTGATTACGAGGCCCGGCAGTTCGGTCGTTTCGATCCGGCTTTGTTGGCTCAAGCGCGCAAGCGCCTCGCAGCTGCAGCCGAAACCTGGTCGGCGCTTGCCGGTGGCGATGTCCATCGTTTCAAGCCCGCGCTGGACCAGTTCACCATGGTGGGCGAATCCTTGTCCAAGCTGCACCCTGGCAGTACGGTGCTGGCGCAAGCTTTGGTTGAGGCCGTGGAGGCCACGGTGCGCTCGAAGGTGCCACCTTCTGCCGCTTTGGGCATGGAAGTGGCGACGGCTGTGCTGTACCTGGAGGCGGCGTTCGAGGAGTTGGACCAGGCCGATGAGCAACTGGTCGAGCGTGCCAGCGTATTGGCACAGCGCCTTGCCGATGTAGAGCGGGGTCAGCAACCACAACCCTTGGCGGGCTGGATGGAGGAGCTCTACCACCGCGTAAGCGATCGCCAAAGCATTGGCAGCGTGGTGGATGAGTTGCGCAGTACCTTGACCGAGGTAGAGCAGTCACTTGACCAGTTCTTCCGCACACCGCGCGAGAAAGTGCCACTGGCCAAAGTTGCCAACCAGTTGTCGCAGATGCGTGGTGTCTTGTCAGTGCTGGGCCTGGACCAGGCTTCCCACGCTGTGATGCGTATGCGCGAAGTGGTGGACGGCTATATGTCCGATGATGAAGAGGGCGCGCAAGAGCGTGCGGCCAGCTTCGACCGCCTGGGCAATAGCCTGGGGGCCTTGGGCTTCATGATTGACATGCTGGGTTACCAGCGGGCCTTGGCCAAGAAATTGTTTGTCTACGACGAAGAGATCGGTGAGTTCAAGCTGCTGGTCGGGCGCAGCCCGGTGCCAGCGCATGAAACTGTACAGGTGCCCTTCATGGACTCCATGTTGGATCAACCGCTGGATCTGGAGCTGGGCGCTGGGGAGTCTTTCGAGAGGACCGAGTTGGCTCCCTTGACTGGGCCCGACGGATTCGATCAAGGGTTGGATTTCTTCGCCATGACCGAGCCCATGCCGCTCGACTTACCGGATTCTCGCCCTGCCGAGCCGCAGCCCGTCTTCAGCGTGGACGAGCCGATGCTGGACTTTTTGCCGCTCGACGAGGTGGTCGCTAGCGCCCCCGAGCCCGCAGTGGCGTCGGTTGCAGCGTCGGCGCCCAATGTTGTAGAGCCCTTGCCCGTGCAAGAGGATGAAGAAGCTGAACTGCGAGACATCTTCCTGGAAGAGGCCCGCGAGGTGGTGCAGGCCGGCCTGGAGTCGCTGGACACACTGGCCGTCGAGCCCGTGGATATGGCGGCCCAAACTTCCCTGCGTCGCGCTTTCCATACCCTGAAGGGCAGCGCGCGCATGGTCGGTCTGGCCGAATTTGGCGAGGCTGCCTGGGCGATGGAGCAGCTCATCAACAGCTGGCTGGCCGAACAAACGCCGGCCACTGCAGCGCTGCAAACTTTGTCGCGGCAGGCTTTGCAGGCATTTGGCCGTTGGGCCGACGACATCGCTGCGGGCACCGCCGACGCCTGGACATCCCAGCCGTTCCGGGCCTCGGCCGATGCTTTGCGTTTGGAGCTACGTAGCCTGGCTTTGGCCGTACCGCAGCCCGCATCGGCTGTGGCTGCGCTGGAAGAGTCGGCTGCTGTGGACGCACCAGAGCCGCAGCCAGAGATTCTGGATGTGCCGCAGGACGAAGTCCTTGCAGCGGATCTGTTGGAAGATGAACCCGTACCGGCGATGTCTGCCGAACTGCCTGATGTCACCGTGGCTGAAGAACAGCCCTCGGAACCTGCTGAGACACTCGCAGAGTCCGAGCTGGAGGTAGACGACAACACCAAGGTCATCGGCAGCTTGCGCATAGGCATTCCGCTGTACAACGTGTACCTTAACGAGGCGGACGAATGGTCGCGGCGCTTGTTGACCGAGCTCAGCGAATGGTCGCTAGAGCTGGAGCAGCCCTTGCCCGATACCACGGTCGCGCTGGCGCATTCTCTGGCGGGTAGTTCGGCAACCGTGGGCTTCCAGGCTTTGTCGCAAATGGCGCGGGCTCTGGAATCTGCGCTGGAGCATGTGCAGTTGGAAGCTCAGGGTACGGCCCAGCATGCGCAGATATTCACCGATGCGGCCGAAGACATACGCCGTCTGCTGCACCAGTTTGCTGCAGGCTTCCTGAAAGAGCCCAACCCCACGGTGTTGCTGGCCCTGCGCGACCTGCTGGAGGCCGAGCCTGTTGCAGCACAGGCAACGCCGCCTGCCGAAGCTGCTCCTGCGCTGGATGATGCAGCCGCGCTGGCCTACTTCTCCGAGCTGGAGCAGGTCGAGGAGCCTGCACATGCCGAGCCCGTGGAGCTGCTGTCTAGCCCTGAGCCAGAAGCTCCGGCGGTGGAGCCTGTGCCGGAAGAACCGCTGGAACTGTCGGCAGAGCCTGTCGCTCTCCCCGTACTGGAAGCTGTGGCAGAGCTGCCAGAAGCCGTTCCGCAGGAGATGCTGCAGGACACCCAGGTGCAGCCTAGGCCAGCAGATTTTCATGCGGGTATGGGTGTTCAGGTGCAGGATGCCTTGGCCGATTTCGATGATGAAATCGATGTCGAAGACGCGATTGATGCGGACCTGTTCCCCATATTTGAAGAAGAAGCCAACGAGTTGCTGCCCCACCTGGGCGGCGCATTGCGCCAGTGGCGTGCACGGCCAGAGAACACTGGCGCGCGCAGCGAGGTCTTGCGCGCTCTGCACACCCTCAAGGGCAGTGCACGATTGGCCGGCGCCTTGCGTCTTGGGGAACTGGCGCACCGGCTGGAAACCGCGATAGAGCGGCTGGATGCCGACTCGCTCCAGTCCGCGCAGATCGACCCCTTGCTGTCTTACTTCGACCGGCTGCAGCTCGACCTGGATGGCTTGCGCACCCAGTATCTTCAGGCACCCAGCGCGGCTGTTGTGGCTTTGCCTGTGGCTGCTCCGACGTCGGCGTCGGCGGCAGTGGCTGTCGAAGCCACCCAGACACCTGCGCCGGTGCTGGCCTTGCACACGCCCTCTTTGCCACGGCAGATGGCGCAGCAGTCCGTGCGCGTACGTTCGCAGCTTCTGGATCGCTTGGTCAACCAGGCCGGCGAAGTCATCATTACCCGGACCCGGCTGGAGGCGCGGCTGAACCAGCTCCGCGGTTCCTTGGGCGACCTGACCGGCAACCTGGAGCGACTGCGCACCCATTTGCGCGACATTGAGGTGCAGGCGGAATCGCAGATGCAATCGCGCCTGGCGTTGGTTAAGGATTCGGCCCAGGGCTTCGACCCGCTGGAGTTCGACCGTTTCACCCGCGTGCAAGAGCTGACCCGCATGATGGCCGAGTCGGTGAACGACGTGGCCACCGTGCAGCGCAGCTTGCAGCGCACGATTGAAGGCACCGAAGACGATTTGGTGGCCCAGGCCCGCCAGGCCCGTGAGCTGCAGCGTGATCTGCTGCGCACCCGCATGGTGGAGTTTGAAGGCATTGCCGAGCGGCTGTATGCCGTGGTGCGCCAGGCCTCCAAAGAAACCGGCAAGCAGGTCAAGCTGGACATCGTAGGCGGCTCCATCGAGATGGACCGCGGTGTGCTGGACCGCATGGCGCCCGCATTTGAGCACTTGCTGCGCAATGCTGTGGCCCATGGCATCGAATCGGTGGAACTGCGCGAAGCGGCGGGCAAGCCCGCAGTGGGCTCCATCACCGTTGCGTTGACCCACGAGGGCAACGACATCTCGGTCAACTTCTCGGACGATGGCGCAGGGCTGGAACCTGAGCGCATACGCCGCAAGGCCATCGCCCAGGGCCTGATGGCTGCGGACGAGGAAGTCGATGGCGCAGCTTTGACTGATTTCATCTTCATGCCGGGCTTTTCCACTGCCTCCCAAGTGACGGAGCTGGCGGGTCGTGGTATTGGTCTGGACGTGGTTCGTGCCGAAGTGCTGGCGCTGGGTGGACGGATTGAAACCAGCTCGGTGCCCGGCGACGGCACGCAATTCAAGCTGGTGCTGCCCTTGACCACGGCGGTGACGCAGGTGGTGATGCTGCGTGCCGGATCGTTATCTATCGGTGTACCCGCCAACGTGGTGGAGCAGGTACGCCGCCTGCCGCAGGCTGATCTGGCTAAAGCCTATGCCGAACATGTCGTACCGTTCGCGGGCGAGTCGGTGCCGTTTTTCTGGGCCGGTGCCTTGTTGCAGGCGTCGCAGCACAGTGTGGAGCCTGCCGGCAAAAACAGCTCGGTGGTGATCTTCCGCAGTGCGGCGCAGCGCCTGGCCTTGCACGTGGACGAAGTGCTGGGCAATCAGGAAGTAGTGGTGAAGAATCTGGGGCCACAGCTCTCGCGTCTGCCGGGGCTGGCTGGCCTGTCGGTGCTGGCATCCGGCGCCGTGGTGCTGATCTACAACCCGGTGGCTTTGTCGTCGGTCTATGGAGCGCAGGCGCGCCAGTGGCAAGACGATGGCGGCAAGAAAGATGTGCCTCTGGCAGTGGTGCAGCAGGTGCCTCTGGTGCTGGTGGTGGACGATTCCATCACCGTGCGCCGCGTTACCCAGCGGTTGCTGCAGCGTGAAGGCTACCGCGTAAGCCTGGCGAACGATGGCGTACAGGCTCTGGAGCGTTTGCACGAAGAACTGCCAGCGATTGTCTTGTCCGACATCGAAATGCCGCGCATGGACGGCTTCGATCTAGCCCGTACCATCCGGGACGATGCGCAATACAAACACCTGCCCATCGTCATGATCACCTCGCGCACGGCAGAAAAGCACCGCGAGCATGCACAGGCTCTGGGTGTGAACCACTATCTGGGTAAGCCGTATTCGGAAGAAGAACTGCTCAGCCTGGTGCGCCGGTATACGGCGGTGGAAATCGCTCAGACCTAGCGCTTTGCTTTTGTCTACCTGGAAAGGTAGATGCCAAATAGGCTGCTAGCGCAAGTATTACATGCGCTAGCAGCTATTAAATATGTAGCATCACCCCGGCAGCGCGTTCGGTTTCTTGACCACCGCGTAGCGCAGCAAGGTGCGTGCTCGCGCCGCATCATGCGCCACGATGGGGTGTGGGTAATTTTGGCCCAGCACCACGTCGGCAGCCTGCAGCTCCATGGGCTTGGCCGTCCACGGTGCGTGTATGGCGGTGTTTGGCAGTTTGGCCAGCTGCGGCAGATAGCGGCGGATGAATTTGCCCTCTGGGTCGAATTTCTCGCTCTGGCTGGTCGGGTTGAAGATGCGGAAATAGGGCTGGGCATCGCAGCCGCTGGAGCTGGCCCACTGCCAGCCGCCGTTGTTGCTGGCCAGGTCGAAATCGTTCAGATGCTCGGCAAAGTAGCGCTCGCCCCAGCGCCAGTCCAGCCCCAGGTCTTTCACCAGAAAGCTCGCCACCACCATGCGCAGGCGGTTGTGCATATAGCCGGTCTGGTTGATCTGGGCCATGGCCGCGTCCACCAGCGGGTAGCCGGTGCGGCCCTGGCACCAGGCTTCGAACAAGGCCTTGGCAGGCTTGCCGTGCTCCCAGCCTATGTTGTCGTATTCGGGTTTGAATGCGCCCTGCGCTACATGCGGGAAGTTGCTGAGTATCTGCACATAGAAGTCGCGCCAGACCAGCTCGCTGAGCCACACGCTGGCGCCATGTATCCCCTGGAGTGACATGGCGTGGGCCACGCTGGCCAGTTGGCGTATCGATACCGTGCCAAAGCGCAGGTGCACCCCCAGGTAGCTGGGGCCTTTGACGCTGGGAAAGTCGCGGGTGCTGCCATATTGATCTATGCGATCCAGGAATTCTTCGAACAGACGCTGGCCGCCACTGGCTCCGGCAGGCAGTTTCAGCTGCCCCAGGTTGGTAGCTTCAAAACCCAAGGCCGCCAGGCCAGGCACAGGCTGCGCGTAGTCTGCGGGGCGGGCGGCCAGGCTGGCAGCGTATTTTTCGACCGGGTAAGGTTTGAGGTAAAAGTCGTCCAGCTTCTTGAGCCAGGCATTCTTGTAGGGCGTGAAAACGCCATAGGGCCGGCCTTGCTGGGTGAGTACCTCTTTGCGCTCAAAGATCACATGGTCTTTGTAGGTGCGTAGCGCTACGCCCACATGGGCCAAAGCGCCCAGCACGGCGGCGTCGCGCGCCAGGGCCTGGGGCTCGTCGTCGTGGTTGGCAAACACCACCTGGGCCTGCAGGGCTTGGGCCAGGGCTGGAATGGCTTCTCGCGCTGCCGCATGGCGAACGATCAGGCCAGCCTGCGGTTGCAGGGCGCGCAGGGCCTGGTCCAGATCGACCAGGCTGGCCTGGATGAATTCCACCCGGCGGTCGGAACGAGGCAGGCTGTCGAGTATCTCGGTATCGAAGATGAAAACGCAGTGCACCCGCTGGCAGTGTTTCAGCGCGTGGTAGAGCGCCGCGTGGTCAAAGCTGCGCAGATCTCGGCGGAACCAGACGATGCCGGTGGAGAACTCTTTGTAAGGGGTTTGTACAGGACCGGGTTTTAGCATTCCACGATATTAACGGCCAGGCCGCCGCGCGCGGTTTCCTTGTACTTGGTCATCATGTCGGCACCGGTCTCGCGCATGGTTTTGATGACCTTGTCCAGGCTGACGAAGTGGCTGCCGTCGCCGTGCAGCGCCATACGGGCGGCGTTGATGGCCTTCACCGACGCGATCGCGTTGCGCTCTATGCAGGGGATTTGCACCAGGCCTCCCACCGGGTCACAGGTCAGGCCCAGGTGGTGTTCCATGCCGATCTCGGCGGCGTTTTCCACCTGTTCGGGGGAGCCGCCCATGACGGCACAGAGCGCTGCAGCGGCCATGGAGCAGGCCACGCCGACCTCGCCCTGGCAACCCACTTCAGCGCCCGAGATGGAGGCATTTTCCTTGTACAGCATGCCGATGGCGGCGGCTGTCAGCAAAAAGTCGATGACCCCGCTGGGCGTGGCGGTGGCCACAAAGCGCACGTAGTAGTGCAGTACAGCCGGCACGATGCCGGCTGCGCCATTGGTGGGCGCGGTGACGACCCGCCCACCGGCGGCGTTTTCTTCATTCACGGCCAGCGCATACAGGTTCACCCAGTCCAGCACCTGCAGTGGATCACGCAAGGAGGCCTCGGGATTGGAGCGCAGCTTGGTGGACAGTTCGGCCGCGCGCCGTTTCACCTTGAAGCCGCCGGGCAGCACGCCCTGGGTGCGGCAGCCGCGCTCCACGCAGGCCTGCATCACGTTCCAGATTTTGTGCAGGCCGGCGTCGATCTCGGCATCGCTGCGCCAGTGCTGTTCGTTGCGGCGCATCAACCCGGCGATAGACAGGCCGGTACCCTTGCATTGCTGCAGCAACTCGTCACCACTGTGGAAGGGGTAGGGCAGCACCGTGGTGTCAGGGGCCAGCACCTTTTGCTTCTGGCCGTCGGCTGCTACTTCGTCGCTGACCACGAAGCCGCCGCCGACGGAGTAGTAGCAGCGGTTCTGCAGCTCGATGCCATCGGAATCGAAGGCGATGCAGCGCATGCCGTTGGAATGGAAGGGCAGTGTCTCGCGCCGGTACATGGCCAGATGGTCTTTTTCCTTGAACGCGATCAGGTGGCGCCCGCCCAGGCGCAGCTGGCCGCTGGTGCGGATTGCATCCAGCATCGCGGGAATGGCCTCCACGTCCACGGTCTCGGGGTCGTGGCCCTCCAGGCCCAGCAGCACGGCTTTGTCCGTGCCGTGGCCTTTGCCTGTCGCCCCCAGGGAGCCGTACAACTTTACTTCGATACGCGTGCAACGATCCAGCATATCTTGGTGTGCCAGCCGCTCCGTGAACAGGCGGGCCGCCCGCATTGGCCCTACGGTATGCGAGCTGCTGGGGCCGATGCCGATCTTGAAGATATCGAAAACACTGACTGCCATGGGGAACCTTCTGTTATGACCCATTCTGCGGCGGGCTTTTGGCCAGGCGCAGCGTGGGTTGTGTCTCTGTTTTAGCGTTGTACGCTTTGGTATTGGGGATGCACGAAGAACGGCGCATCCGAGCGCGGCAGGGCGGTTTTGCCGCGGATTGTATCGGCCATCTTTTCAGCCAACATGATGGTCGGCGCGTTCAGGTTGCCGCTGACCACGTCCGGCATGATGGATGCGTCCACCACCCGTAAACCACGCACGCCATGCACCTGGCCACTGCCGTCGGTCACGGCCATGTCGTCGGTCCCCATGCGGCAGGTGCAGGACGGGTGCAGCGCGCTTTCTGCGTGTTCGCGGATGTGTGCGTCGATCTCGGCATCGGTCTGTACCGCGCTGGTGGGTGAGATGGCTTCGCCACGGAAGCGGTCAAACGCCTTCTGTTCAAAGATCTCGCGTGTCAGGCGGATGCCGGCGCGCATTTCCTTGCGGTCCTGCTCGGTGGACATATAGTTGAACAGGATGCGTGGCGCTTCCTTGGGGTTTGCACTTTTCAGCGTGACCGAACCGCGGCTGGTGGGGCGCATCGGCCCCACATGCGCCTGGAAGCCATGGAAGCTGGCCGGTGCACTACCGTCGTAGCTGATTGCCATGGGCAGAAAGTGGTACTGCAGATCTGGATGCTTGACGCCGGCTTCGCTGCGGATGAAACCGCCGGATTCGAAATGGTTGGTCGCTCCCAGGCCGGTGCCCAGTAGCATCCATTCAGCGCCGATCTTGGCCTTGGCCACCGGGTTCATGGCGTTGTACAGGGTGATGGGTTCCTTACAGGCGTACTGCACATAGGTTTCCAGGTGGTCTTGCAGGTTCTCACCCACGCCACGAAGCGCGGCGACCACGGGAATGCCCAGCTTGCGTAGCGCGTCGGGGTTGCCCACGCCGGACAGCTGTAGCAGTTGTGGTGAGTTGATGGCACCGCCGCACAAAATGACTTCGCGCTGGGCGCGCAGCAAATCGGTTTTGTGGCCGTTGAAAACTTCCACGCCGATGGCGCGCGGTGGGCTAGTTTCGGGTTCAAAGGCTACACGGGCTACCAGGGCACGGGTGCGCACCTGCAGATTCGGGCGTTTCAGCGCCGGGCGCAAATAGGCCATGGCGGTGCTCCAGCGCCGGCCCTTGTGTACGGTCATGTCCATCGGCCCCAGGCCTTCCTGGCGATAGCCGTTCATGTCCTCGGTGCGGGCGTAGCCGGCTTGTTGCCCAGCTTCGATGAAGGCGTTGTACAGCGGGTTCACGCAGGCACCGGTGGATACGTGCAGCGGGCCGCTGTCTCCACGGTAGGCGTCGCCGCCCTTGCCACGGGTTTCGGCCTTGCGGAAGTAGGGCAGGCAGTCGGCGTAGGACCAGTTGTCCAGCCCCGGGTAGCTGGCCCAGCCGTCGTAGTCCAACGCGTGGCCACGGATGTAGACCATGCCGTTGATGCTGGACGAGCCGCCCAGTACCCGGCCGCGCGGGCAGTACATGGCCCGGTTGTTCATGTAGGGGTCGGGTTCGGAGTGGTAGTACCAGTTGTACTTGTCGTTGGCCAGCGGGTAGGCAAAGGCCGAGGGCATGTGGATGAAGATGCTGCGGTCGCCCGGGCCGGCTTCGAGCAGCAGCACGGTCACGTCAGGGTCTTCGGTCAGGCGGTTGGCCAGCACGCAGCCGGCCGAACCAGCGCCCACGATGATGTAGTCAAAGCTTTCCGTGCGCATGGTTCAACGGTATCCGCAGGCGACTTGGCCCAGTTCCACATACACGGTCTTCAGCTGGGTGTAGTGCTCCAGCGCGACCATGCTGTTTTCATGCCCTATGCCGGACTCACCTGCGCCGCCAAAAGGGATCTCGATGGGCGTGATGTTGTAGTTGTTGATCCAGCAAATGCCGGCCTTGAGGCTGGCCGCCACGCGGTGGCCGCGTGCACCGTCGCGGGTGAAGACACCGGCGGCCAGGCCGAAGCGGGTGGCGTTGGCGCGGCATACCACCTCGGCCTCGTCGTCAAATACCAGCACCGCCATCACGGGGCCAAAGATTTCTTCCTGCACGATGGCCATGTTGTCTGTGCAGTCTGCAAAGATGGTGGGGGCCACGAAATTGCCCTGCTCGCAGCCTGGCACCGCTTCTGCTGTACCCCCGCACACCAGGGTGGCGCCACCGGCTACGCCCTGGGCGATATAGCCCAGCACCTTGTCGCGGTGGGCTGCGGAAATCAGCGCGCCCACTTCGGTATCCGGGTCGGTGGGGTCGCCCACGCGCAGCAGCAGCGTACGTTCCTTCAGCCGGGCCAGGAACTTGTCTTTGATGTCGCGCTGCACGAAGACCCGCGTGCCGTTGGTGCAGATTTCGCCCTGGGTGTAGAAGTTGGCCATCATGGCGGCGGTCACGGCCTGTTCGAAGTCGGCGTCGTCAAACACGATCAGTGGCGACTTGCCACCCAGCTCCATGGTCACGCGTTTGAGCGTGCCGGCGGCGCTGGCCATGACGCGCTTGCCCGTGGGCACCGAGCCAGTCACAGAGACCTTGGCCACGTCCGGGTGGGCAGCCAGCAGCGCGCCGGTGGTGCCACGGCCTTGCAGCACGTTGAATACGCCGGGCGGAACACCAGCCTCCAGGTAGATCTCGGCCAGCTTCACGGCCGTCATGGGGGTGAGCTCAGAAGGCTTAAAAATCATAGCGTTACCCGCAGCCAGGGCGGGCGCAGACTTCCAACAGGCTATCTGGATGGGGTAGTTCCAGGCGCCTATGCCCACGCACACGCCCAGGGGTTCGCGGCGGGTGTAGGCGAAGGCGTTTTTCAGTGGGTACTGTGCACCGGCCAGGGTGGCGGCGGCGCCGGCAAAGTATTCGATGCAGTCGGCGCCGCTAGCCACATCGACCACGCAGGCTTCCTGCCAGGGTTTGCCGGTGTCTTGCACTTCCAATGCGGCCAATTCGTCGTTGCGTTCGCGCAGCAACTGGGCCGCACGGTGCAGAATGCGGCCGCGCTCGGTGCCTGTCATGGCCGACCAGACGGCGAAGCCGCGTTGGGCGGCTTCAACCGCAGCGTTGACATCAGCTTCGCTGCAGTCGTGTACGCCGGCAATGACGGCGCCGGTGGCGGGGTTGATGGTGGTGAAGTGGTCGCCGCTGCCTTGTACGGACAGGCCATCAACGAAGCTGGGGATGTGATGTTCGGTCATAGTTTTTCTTTTCTGGGGCTGGGACTCAGCGTAGCACTACGGTCTTCATGCCGTTGATGAACACCCTGCGGTCTAGGACAAAGCGCATGGCGCGTGACAGCACTAGGCTTTCGACTAGGCGACCGGCTTGCGACAGATGCAGTGGTGTATCCGCATGGTCCACGCGCTCGACCGACTGCTCGATGATCGGGCCTTCGTCCAGGTCGGTGGTGGCAAAGTGGGCGGTGGCGCCGATCAGCTTCACACCGCGGTCAAATGCCTGCTGGTAGGGCTTTCCGCCCTTGAAACCAGGCAGGAAGGAATGGTGGATGTTGATGACCCGGCCGTGCAGGCGTTCGCACAGCGACTCGGATAAAACCTGCATATAGCGCGCCAGCACCACGAATTCGGCGCCGGTGTCGGCTATCAGCTTTTCCAGCTTGGCTTCTTGAGCAGGCTTGGTGTCGGCGCTCATGGGAATGTGGTGGAACGGCAGGCCTTCGGCTTCGGCCAGCGGTGCCAGGTCGGGGTGGTTGGACACCACGGCGACGATGTCCATCTTCAGCTCGCCACGGCGCCACTGTGCAATCAGCTCGCGCAGGCAGTGGTCGAACTTGGACACCATGATCAGCACGCGGGTGGGCTGGGCCAGGTCATGCACCGTCCACTGGGCTGTCGGGAAGCCTTTGGCCAGTTCGGCAAATGCGCTGCGCAGCACATCCACCGAGCTGCTGAGGCTGAATACGCTGCGTACGAAAAAACGCTCGGTCGTGTGGTCGTCAAACACCGAAAACTGTTCGATGTAGGCGCCGTGCTGGTTCAGCAGGTCGGACACAGCCGCGACCTGTCCCTGGGCGCTGCCGCAGGCCAGGTTCAGGCAAAAATGGGTGGAAGGAGCCGAGGTCATAGCGGTGCGCGTCGGAAATAGATAAAGGTAGTGCTGCCGGGTTGATACGGCAGCACTGCAGGTGGGGAAATTACTTCAGCGAGGCGGTAACCGCAGGCAGGCCGTCCTGACCTGAGAAGGTCTTCACGCCCTTCAGCCAGCCTTCCAGAACGCCAGGGTTCTTCTTCAGGTAGGCCTTGGCGGCGACGTTGGGCTTGGCCTTGTCCAAGATGCCGATCATCACGTTGTTTTCAATCTCGGTGGTGAACTGCAGGTTCTTCAGCAGCGTGGCGACATTCGGGCAGCGGGCTTCGTAGCTGGGGGGCAGGGCGGTGAACACCTTGGCTTCACCCAGGTTGGGGCCGAACACGTCGTCGCCGCCTTCCAGGTACTTCATTTTCATTTGCACGTTCATGGGGTGGGGTTCCCAGCCCAGGAAGACGATGCCCTTGTTGCCACGGTTGGCGCGCTGCACCTCGGCCAGCATGCCGGCTTCGGACGACTCGACCATCTTGAAGCCCTTGAGGCCGAACTGGTTCTTGTCGATCATGCCCTGGATTAGCGCATTGCCGTCGTTGCCGGGTTCAATGCCGTAGATCTTGCCGTCCAGATCTTTCTGGAACTTGGCGATGTCATTGAACGTCTTCAGGCCCTTGTCGTACAGGTAGGCGGGCACGGCCAGGGTGTACTTGGCGCCGACCAGGTTGGGTTGCTCCAGCACCTTGATCTGGCCGGCCTTGACGAAGGGTTCGATGATGGGCGTCATGCTGGGGTTCCAGTAGCCCAGAAAGGCGTCGATCTGCTTGGATTTGATGCCGGCGAAGGTAATTGGCACCGAGGCAATGGTCACCGTGGGCTTGTAGCCCAGGCCTTCGAGCACTACGGACGCCAGGCCGGTGGTAGCGGCAATATCGCTCCAGCCCACATCGGCAAAACGCACGGTTTTGCAGCTGGCTTCTTCCGCATGCGCAAGCGGTGCGCACAGCGAGAAGGCGGAGGAGGCGAGACCGAGAAGAGCGAGTTTCAATTTCATGACCAATTCCTAGTGGGTGGAGGGGCAGGTGTTGTAGCAAGTGGCGACACCCTGCACTTTCACAGGTTGACGGCTGGAAACTTTGCTGAGAGCGACGCGGAGTTGTCCGCGTACGGCAAGTGTCAGAGGCTTGTCAGAATTTCAGGCATAAAAAAGGCTAGCTGCGCATATTCTGCATGCGCGGGTAGCTATAAATAATGTAGCTATTGATGGCGCCAATACGAAGGCGCCGTTGGGTCGAGAAACGGCCGATGGGGCCGCTTCAGGCCACGCGTATGGCCGATACCGTTGCGGAAGCCTGCTTGGGCCAGGCCGGCGTACGCGCGGGCGTGGTGCCTGCATGGCGGCGGCGTTCTTCACTGGGTGAGTGGCCGAAAAGGCTGCGGTAGGCCTTGCAGAAATGTGAGGACGACTGGAAGCCACAGGCCACCGTGACCTGCATGATGGGCATGCTGCTGTGCGTCAACAGCTCCTGCGCGCGGCGCAGGCGCAGGTTCATGTAGTACTGCGCCGGGTTCATGCTGAAGTAGCGGTGGAATAGCCGCTCCAACTGGCGCAGCGACAGCGCGATGGCGCTGGCCAGCTCGGCCAGCGGCAAGGGATCTTCGATGTTGGCGGCCATGATTTCGGCGGCCTCGGTCAGGTGCTGGTAGCCCGGGCCTATGCATTCGGGCTGGGGAATGCGCTGGCGGTCGTTGCTGGCGCGCAGGCGCTCCACAATGAACTGCTCGGAGATGTCCATCACCAGTTTGGCGCCATGGTTGGCACGGATCAGGTGCAGCATCAGGTGCAGCGGTGCCGTGCCACCTGAGCAGGTGATGCGGTCGCGGTCCAGGATGAAGACCTCGGTGGCGAACTGCACTTTGGGGAATTCTTCGCCGATGGCAGCCAGGTTCTCCCAGTGGATGGCGCAGCGATAGCCATCCAGCAGGCCGGCGCTGGCCAGGGCGAAAGAGCCGGTGCACAGCGCGCCCATGGTTACGCCGTGGATGGCCAGCTGGCGCAGCATATGGCGCACGGCATCGTCGGTGTTGCGGCGGATGTTGATGCCACCGCAGACAAACACCATATCGCATTCCGACAGGCTGGCCAGGTCGCCGGTGGAGCCCATGGTCAGGCCATTGCTGGCCTGGGCGCCGCTTTGTTCGGTGCTCACCACCGTCCAGCTGTACAGCGGGCGGCGGCTGATGTAGTTGGCCATGCGCAGTGTTTCCACTGCGTTGGCAAAGGCGATCATCGAGTAGTCCGGCATCAGAATGAATCCGATGCGCGTGGTATCTGTTGAAACGGAAGCGTCGTTGGCTCCGAATGCCGCAGCCGGAGAGGCCTGGGTTGGGGCAAGGGGACTGCGTGGCAAAGGGGCGCTCCTCAATTTCTGCGTGGGGTCAGCTGTCGCGGCCTTTGCGGGCCACGCCAAAGCTCTCAGTCAGGCGATCCAAGATGATAGCCAGCAAGACGACGGCCAGACCACTCTCAAACCCTAGGCCGATGTCCAGCCGCTGGATGCTGGCCAGCACGTCGTTGCCAAGGCCGCCCGCGCCCACCATGGACGCGATGATGACCATGGACAGTGCCATCATGATGGTCTGGTTCACACCGGCCATGATGGTCGGCATGGCGATCGGCAGCTGTACCTTGAACAGCAGTTGCGTCGAGGTGCAGCCAAAGGCGTTGCCAGCTTCGACCTGCTCCGAGCTGACCTGGCGTATGCCCAGGCTGGTCAGGCGCACCACAGGCGGCATGGCGAAGATCACGGTCGCAATTGTGCCGGGCACGCGGCCCAGGCCAAACAGCATGGCTGCTGGTATCAGGTACACAAAAGCGGGCATGGTCTGCATGAAGTCGAGTACGGGACGCACGCTGGCGTTAATGTGGTTGTTGCGGGCACACCAGATGCCCAGGGGAATGCCAAAAATCAAGCTGATGATGGTGGCCGACAGCGTCAGCGCCAGGGTCACCATGGTTTGTGGCCAGAATCCTGTCACCACAATCAGCATCAAAGCTAAAGCAACAAACAGGCCAAAGCCCCAGCCCAGGCGTCGGATGCCGATGATGGTGGCGACCGCAATCACCAGCCAGAAGGGAATGGCCAGCATGCCCTGCTCGATGGATTGGGCAAAGCCCTCAACCACCACACCGATGGAATCGAACACGGTGGCGCCGTTGTCCAGCAGGGCTTTGACGCCTGCGTTGACCCACTTGCCCAGGGGCAGCATGTCGTGGGTGGCGTCGGTGACTTGGGTGAGCAGATCAGACATGGCGAGCTTCCTGGGACATTTTGGCGAGCAGGCTGCGGGCAGAGATGCAGCCCAGCAACTGGTTGGTGGCATCGAACACGCCGACCGGCTGGTCTATGCCCAGCACGATCTTCATGGCTTCGGGCAGGGTGGTGGACCAGGGCAGGCGCGGGCCGCTGTGGTACGAGTGGCCGTTGAGGCCCGGGTCCAGCAGGTCGGCTGCGGTGAGGTAGCGCGAGGTGTCCACACCCTCGAAGAACTTGCGCACATAGGCGTTGGCCGGCTGGGTGATGATTTGGTGCGCCGTACCCTCTTGCACCAGGTTGCCGCCTTCCATGATGGCGATGCGGGTGCCGATGCGCAGGGCCTCTTCCAGGTCGTGCGAGACGAATAAAACGGTGCGTTGCTGTTCGCGTTGCAGCTCCAGCATCAGGCCCTGCATTTCTACGCGCTTGAGCGGGTCGAGTGCAGAGAAGGCTTCGTCCATCAGCAGGATGTCGGGGTCTACCGCCAGTGCGCGGGCCAGGCCTACGCGCTGCTGCATGCCGCCGGACAGCTGCGAAGGGTATTTAGCTGCGTAGGTTTGCAGGCCCACCTGGGCCAGCACTTCCATGGCGCGCGCTTCCCGCTGCTTGCGCGGTGTGCCGGCCATTTCCAGGCCGAATGCCGCGTTGTCCAGCACATTGCGGTGTGGCATGAGGGCGAAGGACTGGAACACCATGGCCACCCGCTTGCGCCGCCAGCGTACCAGCGCGTCATGGGGCAGCTTGGCGATGTCTTCGCCATCGATATTGATGGAGCCGCTTGAGGGCTCCACCAGGCGGTTGATCAACCGGATAAGGGTGGACTTGCCCGAACCGGACAGGCCCATGAGCACATAAATTTCGCCCGGCATGACGTCAAAGCTGACCTTATTGACGCCCACGACATGCCCGGTTTTGGCGAAAACCTCGTCCTTGCTACGACCTTCATTGAGTAACTTGACGGCTTCTGAGATATTGCTGCCGAATATCTTGTACAGATTTCTGACGCTAATTTTTGGATTTGACATCGTGGGTCTCCAGGAACTTTGGATCAATGCGTTGGTTTATTTTTATAAGCAAATGATGTGCCACCCATAAATGAGTGGACCTGATTATTTTTATAAAATTTTTGGCTGAATTTAGATATTATTTTAATGGTTTGCACCAAAATGGAATTTTGGTGGGGTGACAAATGTCGGGCCTGGTGCATGGCTAGTTTTCAGCGAAGTGCATGCACACATTGGCGTTCATTTTTCGAGTGAAATGTCACTCATTGGCTTGCTGCAGCAGGGCAGAATCCAGCCTTGGTCAATTTCGCGTTGGCGTATGCCGCCAGCATGTTTCATTTCAACTTGGCCTGATATTTTCTTGGTTTTGCAGGTACCGCAGGCACCGCTGCTGCAAGAAGAAGGCAAGCGCAATCCGGCTGCCGCTGCGGCTTTTAAAATGGTTTGCTCGGAGGAGCATTCGAATATCTTCCCCATTTTCTCCAGCTGGATTTTGAAAATGGGGGTGCTGTCTACTTTGATTATCTCGCTGCTGTCTGCGGAGAATGCTGCTTCAGCCGGTTTATCGGCCGCCAAGGATTCGAAAGAGAAACTTTCTTCGCGGTAGCGCTGCATCTCGAAGCCCGCGCCTGCGAGCAGGCCGCGCACCGCGCCCATGAACGGAGCCGGGCCGCAGGTGTAGACGTCGCGCTGCATGAAGTCGGGGGCAATGTGTGCCAGCCGTGCTGCGTCCAAGCGACCCAGGTGGCCGGCGTAAGCGCTGCCCGGTGTGTGCTGTTCGCACACCATGGCCAGTCGCAAATGGGGCATGTTGCGCGCCATCATGGTGAGTTCTTCGGGGAACAGCACATCTGCGGGCGTGCGGGCGCAGTGCACAAACACGATGTTGGCGTCGCTGCCCAGGTCGTGCAGGGCGCGCGTCATCGACATCAGTGGTGTGACACCGCTGCCGCCGGACAGGAACAGGTAGCTTGTACTACCTTGTACGGCCGGCGCTTTGAAGCAGCTGAATTCGCCCGACGGACCCATGGCCCCCAGTGCCATGCCCACGCGCAGGTTGTCATGCAGCCAGTTGGACACCACGCCTCCAGGCACCCGTTTGACGGTGATGCTGACCAGGTCGGGCCGGGTGGGCGTGCTGGACAGGGTGTAGCAGCGGTTGATCTTGCTGCCGGCAATGTCCAGCTCCAGCGTGATGAACTGGCCTGGCAGGTAGCGGAAGCTGCGCGGGCCGTCGGCGGCCAGCACAAAGGTTTTCACGTCGTGCGTTTCCTGGCGGATCTGCACGCAGCGCAGGGTTTCATCCTGGTCAGAAGACCAGGGCTGGGACGCCGGGCCGGCGAAATCGGGGGCAAATGAGGGGGTGGGCATGGCGGTGCTTACAGCGCAAGGGTGGCGGTGGTTTATTTCGTCAGATCGCTGAGGCGGTTTACGTACCAGTTGCAGAACTTCTCTACCAGGCCTTCGGTGAAGGGTGAGTAGGGGCCGGGCTCATAAGCGCCGGTGGCGATGCCGATCTGCGATTCTTCCACCAGGCGGCGGTCCTGGTCGTTGGTGGCGTTCCACACGGCGGTCAGGTTTTCCTTGGTGTAGTCAACGCCTTCGACCGCATCCTTGTGCACGCACCAGGTGGTGCGCACCAGGGTCTTGGTGGCCGAGATCGGCAGCACCGTGAAGCTGACGATGTGGTCGCTCATGAAGTGGTGCCAGGAGTTCGGTTGGGTCCAGAAAGACAGGCCACCGAGCGCGGGGTCTACAAAGTCTGCTAGCAATTTCTTCGATGCCACCTCGGCATTCATGGTCTGCGACTGGCCCGAACGGTCGATCGGCAGGCGCTGGGTGCGAAAGCCGGTAACGCGGTCGTCCAGCGTGTCGATCTCGGCCGAGGGCAGGCCCATGCCTTCCCAGCGCTCGTGGTTGGCGGCCAGGATGTCCTGGAAGCGCTGCAGATCGGCCTTGTTGTGTTCGTCGGGTTGGTAGCCAAAGCCGTATTCGTACAGCGAGATGGTCAGCTCGGGGTGGTTGCTCACGCAGTGGTAGCACTCCCGGTTGTTCTCCATCGTAAGCTTCCAGTTGCAGTCCTCGACGATGTCCACCTGCGCTGCCACCTTGCAGTCTTGCAGCCGGTGCGGTGCGAGGTAGGGCGTCATTTCCGCGGCCATTTGCTCGAAGTCTCCGGGAGGGTTCTCGGCCAGGCAGATGAAGATCAGGCCGGCCAGGCTGCGCACGTTCACCTTCTTCAGGCTCAGGTGGCTGGGGTCGAAGTCTTCGCCCATGTGCTTGGCGTGGATCAGCTTGCCGGTCAAGTCATAGGTCCACTGGTGGTAGGGGCAGACGATGTTGCCTACTACGCCTTGCTGGCTGGCGCACAGGCGCGAGCCGCGGTGGCGGCAGACGTTGTGGAATGCCTGCACCTGGTTGTCGTCATCGCGCACGATCAGGATGGAGTTTTTGCCGAAATCCACCGTGATGTAGTCGCCCGCTTCGGGAATCTGCGGCTCTACCGCGACGAAGATCCAGTGCTTACCGAAGATGTGCTCCAGGTCGGCCTGCAGCACGGTCTCGCTCAGGTAAAACGGTGCCTCCAGGCTGTAGCCGGGGCGGCGGCGCGCTAGCAACTCACGGGTGAGTAGAGACTGCGCAGAAATGGATGTGGTCATGTGGGCGTCTCCTAAAAATGCACAAGAGAGTGGGTACGCAGGTAGTCCAGAACTGCCTGCGCCTTGGTCTGGGGAGTACCGGTTTGCAACACAGTGCCGCCGGTAGAGGGTGATTCAATCGCGCCGAGCATGCGCGCGTGGCCGCTTTGTACGGTGCGGGCTTCCAGTAATTTGCGACGCAGCGTGCGGGGCACCAACTGGCCTTTCGGTGCACTGCTGGCTGCGGCATTCGACACAGGTGTGCGTACCACGGCGCCGGCCATGGCATCGGCCAGCGAGTGGCGCAGCGTGACAGGTGCTGCGGCACTGACGACCAGCACGGCAGGCGGGGTGACGCGCAAGCGGCGGCGTGCGCCTTTGGGCAAGGCCTGGGTGATGATCCAGGCCTTGCCGTCGGCTTGCACTGCCAGCACATCGGTGATTACCGGGCGGCCCAGCGCGGTAGCCAGCGCAAAAGGCAAAACGCCCGTGCCTTGTTCGGACTCCGGGCGTGTGCCCGCCAGTACCCAAGGCACGTTGTGCAAGGCGGGCAACAACACATCGCAGCTATCGGCGTCCGACTCCAGAATTTCCAGCTGGGTCGCGCCCAGCGCCAGATAGTCGCGGGCCACGCTGTCCGGCATGGCGCCTGCGGTGAGCAAGCCCACGGTGCCGGGCAAGCCCAGGGCCAGAGCGGCTGCGGTTGCATCGGCGCGGCTGCGGGTGGATTTGCCGCTGACCGCGTGCTTGCGGGCGGCGACCAAAACTGTGATAGCGGTGATAGCGGTGTTATTGCTCATACACCCTCCTTCTGTTGGCGCACCAGGTCCAGCAGCGCCTGCATCAGGGCGGCACTGTCTTCCACCACCGTCAGGTCCGCACGGCGGGAGATGGGGGCGGATGCATCCAGGTTGACCGCGATGACGTGGCGGCAGTCCTTGATACCTTGCAAATGCTGTACCGCGCCAGAGATGCCCAGCGCCAGATAGCCAGAGGCCGACACGGTCTTACCCGTGGCACCTACCTGCTGCTGGCGTGTGAAACGGCCGTCGTCCACCGCCACGCGCGATGCACCCACGGCGGCACCCACTTCGCGCGCCAGGGTGTGGAACAGCGGCACATCGGTCACGCCATTACCGGCCGCCAGGATGAAATCTGCTTCTTCCAGCGCCAGGGTTTGTGGGTCGCCGGCTTGTACGCCCATGTCTTCTATGCCTAGCTCCACCACGGCAGGCAGAGGCGGCGCGGGTTCCTTGCGACCCAGGCCCACGAAAGGCAGCTTGGTGCTGGCGACATTCTTGGCCAGCAGCATCACCGGGGCATGTGGGCGCAGCCAGTCTTGGTGGCTAGTCGCAGGTATACGCAACTTGTCGGTAGCCAGCTCGGCCACGCCACACACCAGGTCCAGCCCGGCGTTGACGGCGAAGCGGCGGCCCAGCTGCCCATCTGCGCCACTGTCGGCAAACAGCCATTGCGCGGGTTGCAGCAGTGCTTGCAGCTTGTCCAGCCAGGCCACACAGGCGCCGGGTTGGTAGCGGCCGGTGTCCAGGTCCTCCAGGACCAGCATGCGGTCTGCGCCCAGCGCTGCGACATCGTCATGGCAGGCACCTAGCACGGCGACAACCACTTCGACCTGGGCCGAGGCCAATATGGCTGCGGCCGCAATCGCCTGGCGTGCGCCATCGGTCAAGGCGCCGCGCTCGGCATGGGTGACCACCACCGTGGTCTGGTTGAACGGGCCGGCACTGCGCACTGGCTTCGCCGCAGTGTGCTGGGCCGAGCGGCCGTTGGCCAGGCGCTCGCCCTCGCTGCTGCCCAGCACGATGCGGCGCAGGCCGGCGGGCGTGATGATGGCCGGGCGGCGCGGGTCAAGGCGCGGCACGGTGGAATGCATAAGGGTGTTCATGCGACCTCCAGGGCGTGGGCTACCAGCTCGGCAATGTCACGCACTTCAGGGCGCGGGCCGACCACGCCTTCCAGCATGGCGGTGCAGTTGGGGCAGGCCACGGCGACGATGCCTGCGCCGGTGCTTTTGGCATCTGCAATACGGATGTCCGGGATGCGGGTGCTGCCGGGGATGTCGGTAAACGGTGCGCCTCCGCCACCGCCGCAGCAGCGGCCGCGTTCACGGCTACGTTCCATCTCCACCACCTTGATGCCGATACCCTTGAGGACGGAGCGCGGCGCGTCCACCTCGCGGCCATAGCGGCCCAGGTAGCAGGGGTCGTGGTAGGTCACGGCCTCCAGGCTGCCTGCGCGGGTGGGCTTGAGCTGGCCCTTGGCCAGCAGCTCGGCCATCAGTTGGGTGTGGTGCCATACGTCGAAGTCGCCGCCCATGGCTGGAAATTCATTTTTCAGCGAATGGAAGATGTGCGGGTCGGGCGTCACGATGTGGGCGAATTTGCGCGTTTTCAGCGTGGTAATCAGTTGCTTGGACAGGCGTTGGAAACCCGCCTCATCACCCAGGCGGCGTGCCAGGTCTCCGCAATCGGTTTCGGCCGCACCCAGCATGGCGATCTTCAAACCGGCCTTTTGCAGCGTCTTGATGAAGGCGCGCAGCGTGCGCTGGTAGCGCATGTCAAAAGCGCCTTCGCCCACCAGCACCAGCCAGTCGGTGGCGGCACCGGCTTCCAGCACCGGCACATTCAGGTCAGCAGCCCAGTGGTGGCGTGCGGTGAGCGGGAAGCCGCCCACGGTGTCGGTGTCGCGCAGCTGCTCCAGTGCTTCACCGCCCTTGTTGGGCACCACGCCACCCACCAGGGTGATGTGGCGGCGCATGTCCACGATGGCGTCTACATGCTCGATCAGCATCGGGCATTCCTGTACGCAGGCGCGGCAGGTGGTGCACGACCACAGCGTGTCGCTGTTGATCAGACCGTTGACGATGGGCAGGCCGGGGGCGCCTGCATGCTCGCCGATTTTCTGGCCGGGATAGGGGCTGCCGGCGTAATGGGCGTCGCTCTTGCCACTCATGCCGACCACCAGGTCCTGGATCAGCTTCTTGGGGTTCAGAGGCTGGCCGGCGGCAAAGGCCGGGCAGGCGGCTTCGCACTTGCCGCACTGCACGCAGGCATCAAAGGACAGCAGCTTGTTCCACGCGAAGTCGGCGGGCTTGCCGACGCCCATGTCGTCTGCTGTCAGCTTCAAAGGTTGCAGCGCAGTGGCGAAGCGCTTTTCGTTGGCTGTGCCAAAACGCTCGGGCCGGGGATGCAGGCCCAGATGCAACAGGCCGGCGACGGCATGCTTCATGGGACCGCCCAAGCCTATGCCCAGCGCCAGTTCGGCGGCACCTGCGGCGAATGCCAGGCTGACCAGTCCGGCTAGCCAGGGCGCCAGCGCCGTACCGGTGAGTGCCACGGCACCGACCAGTGCTACAGCGATGGCGAACAGCATCAGCGAATAAGGCAAGCGGCTCCACGGGCCTTTGGACAGGCGCGCCGGCGCATTGCGGCGGCGTGAAGCCATGGCGATGGAGCCAGCCAGCATCATCAGGCCGGCCAGCAGCAGGACGCCGTCCAGCACCGCCCAATACAGACCCAGGCCGTAGTTCACCGCCACCAGGGCCAGCGCCAGAATGGCGCCGCCTGCCACGCCGACGTGTGCCCGTGCCACAAAGGGCTCGCGTGCCACCACGTCATGCAGATCTACAAAGTAACGCTTCGGTATTTGTAGCAGCCCGCGCATATCCACACTGCGTGAACGGCCTGTTTTCCATATAAGCGCCCGGCGGGCCATACCCCAGGTCAAGCCCAGGACTGCCAGCCAGAAAATCGTGCTTACCAGGTTTTGTAGCAGCATCTCAGGCTCCCATGGCGTAGATCGCCGACCACGGCAGGTGCAGACGACACCGAGCCATTCCAGGGACACCGTGGAACTGGCTTTGCCAGGCCACTGGTGTCGCCCCCTTGAGGGGGAAGCGCCGCAGGCGCATCGGGGGGGAGCTGGTCATTAGAAGTCCTTGCACAGGCGCAGCGAGTCGTAGATCGCGGCGTGGATGTTGTGCATGGAGACGCAGTCGCCGACGCGGTACAGCAGGAAGTTGCCATTGCCGGTTGTCTGGCTCAAACCAGGCTGCGGCTTGGCGTCATACAGCGCTTCGATATCGGTCTGGCCCTTGTTCAGCGACAGGGGCTTGAGCTGCCAGTACAGGCTGTCGTTCGGCAGAATGCCGTTCTCGACCACCACCTGGTCCACGGCGCGTTCTTCCAGCGCCTCGGTGTATTCGTTCTTCAGCACGGCGATCAGCTTGTCGCCTTCGCGGTAGACCTTTTCCAGCCAGAAGTTCGGCGTCTGGATCACGGCATTGGCATACAGCTGGCGGTAGAAGATCGGGAAAGTGGTGCCGCCCACGTCGTCGGCCACTTTCACGTCGGGGGTGACGATCTCCACCAGCTTGCCGCGCGCGGCGATGAAGTCGGCCACGCCGGTGCCTGCGTGGGTGCTGATGCTGTCGTAGACCAGCACGTTTTCACCCGGTGCGACGGCGCCCGACAGGATGTCCCAGCCGCTGACGCACAAGCCTTCAGCCGCGCCCCAGGCGGGCGTTTGGCCGGTGTGCGGCACGCCACCGGTAGCCAGCACCACGATGTCGGGCTGTTCGGCCAGGATCATTTCCTGGGTGGCGGCCACGCCCAGACGGCGGTCCACACCCAGGCGCACGGTTTCCATGTCGAACCAGCGGATGATGCCGGCCATCTGTTCGCGCTTGGGGGGCTTGGAAGCCAGGTTCACCTGGCCGCCGACCAACGCGTTCTTTTCGAATAGCACCACGTCATGGCCGCGTTCGCGGGCCACGCGGGCTGCCTCCAGCCCCGCAGGGCCGGCGCCGACGACCACCACCTTGCGGCGCTTGCCAGTGGTCTTCTCGATCACATGCGGCATGGTCTCTTCGCGGCTGGTGGCGGCATTCTGGATGCACAGCACGTCCAGGCCGTTGTATTGGCGGTCGATGCAGTAGTTGGCACCCACGCATTGCTTGATCTGGTCTTCGCGTCCGTCGCGGATTTTGATGACCATGTGCGGGTCGGCGATCTGGGCGCGGGTCATGCCCACCATGTCCACCATGCCGGTGGCCAGGATGCGCTCGGCCTGCGATGCATCGCGGATGCTTTGGGCGTGCATGACCGGCACTTTGGAGACGGACTTGATACCGGCGGCCAGGTGCACAAAGGGCTCGGGCGGCAGCGCCATCGGCGGCATGCAGTTCACCAAGGTGTTGTGTGTATCGGCACCGGAGCCGACCACGCTCAAGAAATCGATCAGGCCGCTCTCGCTCATGGCCTGGGCGATCTCTTTGGCCATCTCGTGGCTGATACCGTCCTCATGGAATTCATCACCGCACATGCGCATACCGACGCAGAAGTCGCTGCCGACCTGCTCGCGCACGGCTTCCAGCACTTCCATGCCGAAGCGCAAGCGGTTTTCCAGGCTGCCACCGTATTCGTCGGTGCGGTGGTTGACGCGGGGGCTCCAGAACTGGTCGATCAGCTGCTGGTGTGCGGCAGAGATCTCGATGCCGTCCAGTCCCGCGTCTTTCACGCGCTTTGCCGCGCGGCCATAGTCGGCCACGATGCGGCGGATTTCTTCGATCTCTATGGTCTTGGCGTTGCCACGGTGCACTGGCTCGCGGATGCCGGAGGGACTGACCAGATGTGGCCAGTCAAAACCGTGCCAGGCATTGCGCCGGCCCATGTGCGTGGCCTGGATCATGATCTTGGCGCCATGTTTGTGCATGGTTTCTGCCAACTTGCTCAAAGGTTCGATCACCGAGCCCTTGGCCAGGTTGATCGAGCTCCACCACGACCAGGGGCTGTCGCGCGATACCGGACTGGAGCCGCCGCAAATGGCCAGGCCTACGCCGCCCTTGGCTTTTTCTTCGTAGTAGCGGATGTAGCGCTCGTTCGGATTGCCACCTTCGGCATACACCTCGGCATGTGCGGTGCTGACGATGCGGTTGCGCAGCAGTACCTGGTTCAGGCGGATAGGTTCGAACAAATGCGGGTAGCGCATGGTGTATCTCTAGAGGGGGCTGACGGTGAAAACGCAGTGGCTATGGCCTTCTGCCGCGCATTGGGTTTCGGTGCTGGTGGTGCGGATGGACGATCCGCTGGTTTCCAGCACCCAGTCCATGGCGCCCGAGAACCAACCGGCGAACAAATAGCAGACCTTGCTGTGGTTCACGGGCACGCCAGCAATGCCTTGCGCCAGTACGAACACCGAATGTTCCAACTTCACTTGCGCGTGGCCGGTCGCTGCATCGGCTTCGATGAAGGAGAACAGACCCCAGCCGCGTTGCGACAGGCGTTTGAGGTAGTGCTCGTACACCGCCATGCCAGAGAGGCCATGCGTGGCGGCCTCCTGCTGGCACCAGAAGTAGGCTGAGCGGTAGCCGGCCTTGTACAGCGCCGGTGCATACACCTCGCGCCCCACTACGGCCTCGGTTTCGACATGGTTGTTGACGAAGAAGTGCCGGGGCACATAGATCATCGGCAAGCCGTCGGTGGTCCAGACGCCGGTGTCGGCGTTGACTTCAATGGGGAGCTGGGGTTGCATCGTGCGTTTCCTTAACTATTCAAATCTCAGGCTAGCCATCCAGCCACTCGGGCAGCGTTGTCGTTCATCCATTTCTCTGCGGCGTCGGCAGGCTTGGCGCCACCTTCCACGGCCAGCATCACGGCGCCGATTTCTTCTGGTTTCCAGGACAGCTTTTTCAGGAATGCCACAACCGTGGGCGCCTTGGTGTTCAAGCCGGGGTTGATTACGCTGTCCACATGCTCCTCGGCACCGTAGATGTTCTTCGGGTCGGCCAGGAAGCGCAGCTTGTACTTGGCAAACATCCAGTGTGGAATCCAGCCGGTCACGGCGATCGCTTTGTTGGCGCGGTAGGCGCGGTCCAGTTCGGCGGCCATGGCGGGGCCGGAGCTGGGCTGCAGGCGCATTTCCAGGCCATAGGCCTTGATGGCTTCCTCGGTCTTTTTCATCACGCCTGCGCCGGCGTCGATGCCGACGATGCGGTTGTCAAAGTCGGCGCGGTGGGTATTCAGGTCAGCCAGGCTGGTGGCTTTGACGTACTCGGGCACGATCAGACCGATCTTGGCGCCGGGGTAGTTGGTGCCGATGATCTGTACCTTGTCCTTGAAGTTGGCCAGATAGGCCTCGTGCGTGACAGGCAACCAGGCAGACAGCGTGGCGTCGATGTCGCCGCGCGCCACGCCCTGCCACATGATGCCGGCGGCCAGGGGTACCAGCTCCACGTTCATGCCCAGTTTGCTGCGGATGATGGCGGCGGCCAGATTGGTGGTGGCGACGCTGTCCGACCAGCCATCGACAAAGCCAATCTTGATGGTGGCCTTGGCTTGTGCGAATGCGCTGCCGGACACGGCCAGTGCGGACAGGCCCAAAGTCTGTGTGAGGAACTCACGACGTTTGCGGGGGGAGAACGAAACGGTCATAGCAGCTAACTCCTGGTTGTGGATGGGGAATACGAGAGGCGGGGAAAACAGTGGGTTGTGGACCTTAGGTGCCCCAGACCTGGTCGAAGAATTTCATCCAGTTGGCGCCCAGTACCTTGGTGATGCGGGTATCGGACCAGCCGGACTGCTGCATCGTGGTCGTCAGGTTGGGGAAGTCGCCGATGGTCCGGATGCCTTCGGGATTGATCACCTCACCGAAGTTGGTCAGGCGGCGCCAGCGGCCTTTGTCATGCGTCAGCATGTCGAAGAACTCATGGCCGTGGCCTTGGGTGAAGTCTGAGCCTAGGCCCACGCAGTCTTCGCCAACGATATTGATGACGTAGTCGATAGCCTCGACGTAGTCGTGCACGGTGGACTGATTGCCGCGCTTGAGGAACGGCGAGAACATGGTCACGCCGATGAAGCCGCCGTGGTCGGCGATGAATTTCAGCTCGGCGTCGCTTTTGTTGCGCGGGTGGTCCTTCAGTCCCAGGGGCAGGCAGTGGGTGTAAGCCACGGGCTTGGTAGAAGCCAGGATCGCTTCTTCAGAGGTCTTGCTGCCCACGTGCGACAGGTCCACCATGATGCCTACGCGGTTCATCTCTGCGATGACCTCGCGACCAAAACCGGACAGACCGCCATCGCGCTCATAGCATCCGGTGCCCACGAGGTTTTGCGTGTTGTAGCAAAGCTGGACCACGCGCACACCCATGTCGTGGAAGGCCTCGATGTAGCCGAGGTTGTCCTCAAAGGCATGGGCGTTCTGGAAGCCCAGGACGATGCCGGTCTTGCCATCGGCTTTTGCTTGGACGATGTCAGCCGTGTTGCGGGCCAGGGTGACGAGGTCGCTGTTGTCGCGGATGAGCTGCTTCAGTTGGGCGATGTTGTCCACCGTCTTGGGGAAGTCTTCCCACACAGAGACGGTGCAGTTGGCGGCGGCCAAACCGCCCTTTTTCATGTCTTCAAATACGCTGCGGTTCAGGTTGGCAATGATGAGACCGTCGATGACGACGGAGTCCTGGTGCAGATTGCTCATGGTGATTTCCTTCAGGCGTAAAGTCAGGCGTAGAGGGGGAAGCGGGCGGTCAGGGCTTTAACGCGGGCGTAGACCGAGGCCTCGACGGCCGGGTCGCCGGCAGGGTTGGTCTTCAGGCTGTTGAAGACTTCCAGCATCAGACGGCCGACTTCTTCAAATTCCGCGACACCGAAGCCGCGAGTAGTGCCGGCAGCGGTGCCGACGCGGATGCCCGAGGTGATGGTTGGCTTCTCGTCATCGAACGGGATGCCGTTCTTGTTGCAGGTAATGCCGGCACGCTCCAGCGCCACCTCGGTGGTATTGCCCTTCAGGCCCAGCGGGCGCAGATCGACCAGCAGCAGATGGTTGTCCGTGCCACCGGTCACCAGGTCCAGGCCACCGGCTTTCAGTACGGCGCCCAGTGCCTTGGCGTTGGCCACGACTTGCTGGGTATATGCCGTGAAGCTGGGTTGCAGCGCTTCACCAAAGGCCACGGCCTTGGCCGCAATGACATGCATCAGCGGGCCACCTTGCGAACCGGGGAATACGGCCGAGTTGATCTTCTTGGCGATCTCGGCGTCATTGGTCAGAACCACGCCGCCGCGCGGGCCACGCAAGGTCTTGTGGGTGGTCGATGTCGTCACATGCGCATGCGGAACCGGGCTGGGATAGACGCCTGTGGCGACCAGGCCAGCGACGTGGGCCATGTCCACCATCAGCAGCGCGCCGACCTTGTCAGCAATCGCTCGGAAGCGGGCCCAGTCGATAGTACGTGGGTAGGCCGAGAAGCCCGCAATGATCAGCTTGGGCTTGTGTTCGACAGCCAGAGCTTCGACTTCGTCGTAGTCGATCAGCGAGTCTTCGCGGCGCACGCCGTACTGCACGGCCTTGAACCACTTGCCCGACAGCGCTGGCTTTGCGCCGTGCGTCAGGTGGCCGCCGGCCGACAGCGACATGCCCAGCACCGTGTCACCGGGCTGCACCAGGGCCAGCATGACGGCGGTGTTGGCCTGCGCGCCCGAGTGCGGCTGCACATTGGCGAATTCACAGCCGAACAGCTTGCACAGGCGTTCGATCGCCAGCGCTTCGACCACGTCCACATGCTCGCAGCCACCGTAGTAGCGCTTGCCGGGGTAGCCTTCGGCGTATTTGTTAGTCAGCACGGAGCCCTGGGCTTCAAGTACGGCCTTGGAGACGATGTTTTCCGATGCGATCAGTTCGATCTGTTCGCGCTGGCGTTTCAGTTCGTGGTCCATGGCGACGCTGACTGCAGGGTCGGCCTGGGCTACGCCGGTAGAGAAGAAGGCTTCAGTGGTCATGGTGAAAGCTTTTCAAATGGTTTCGAACAAGGGTGTGAATACCGGGTCTGCGCAGTGCGCCGGGCTCGTGATGCATGGCTGGTAGGACCGTGCCGTGCGCTCCAGCAGACGCCAGGTGTAGTCGGCAAAGCTACGACGGAACACCAGCACCACGCCGGCGGTGTCGGTGCGCACCACGGTCAGTCCGGTCTTGGAAACCACGGTGCTGGCACAGCGGCCTACGGCCAGGCTTTCATAGTCATACGGGCCGAGCTGGCGTAGCAATTGGATGTGGTCGGGGCCGGCCAGGCGCATGGACGTCAGGCCGCCGCTGTTGTCGACGATTTGCGCGAACAGGCCTTGCACGGCGCTGGTCAGTGCGGCCAGCAGGCTGTCGCGGCGCGAGCGCTTGCACACCAGTAGCCATTCGTCGGGCGACACCCAGAGCACCGCACCTGCGTCGGTATTCAATACAGTCATGGGCTGGGTGGGCAGTGCCTGGCCCAGCACGCCGGCTACGGCTTGCATGAAGGCGGCGTCATCGGGTTTGCCGCGCAGCACCAAGTAGCCCATGTGGGGCAGCTCGGCCAGCACGATGCGGTCGCTGCTACTTGGGGTTTGTACACGTGCCGACAGGCCAAAGGCGTGCAGCGGAGATTCCAACAGAACCTTAGACATTTTGACGGTCACCTTTCACATCCACAAACACGCTGCTGCTGACCTTGACCGGCGTAACCTTGCCGTGGGCATGCACGTACAGGGTCTGGTCCTTGCGTTGCAGTCCACCCATCACGACGGCCATGGCGATCGAACGGCCCAGGAAGGCGCTGTGGTAACTGGACGTCACATGGCCCAGCATCTGGTTGCTGGTGCCGACAGTAGCGCTTTCCATGATTTGCGCGCCTTCGATCAGCACGGTTGCTGGGTCTTCTGGCAACAGTCCGACCAGTTGCTTGCGGCCAACGCGCGCCGTGTCGCTGCGGGCCAGTGAGCGTTTGCCCAGGAAGCTGAAGGGTTTCTTCATGCCGACGGCCCAGGCCATGTCCAGATCCAGCGGGCTCATCGAGCCGTCGGTGTCCTGGCCGACGATGATGAAGCCCTTTTCGGCGCGCAGCACGTGCATGGTCTCGGTGCCGTAAGGGGTGATGTCGAACTCGGCTCCGGCGGCCATCACGGCTTCCCACAGGGCATGGCCATAGCCGGACTCGACGTTGATTTCGTAGGACAACTCACCCGAGAAGCTGACGCGGAACACACGTGCCGGCAGGCCGTGCACCGTGCCAGGACGCCAGTCCATGAACTTGAAGTTCTCGGCCGACAGGTCGATGTCCGGGCACAGCTTGGCTAGCACGGCGCGGGCTTTGGGGCCGACCAGGGCAATGGTGGACCAGTGGTCCGTCACCGAGGTCATCCACACCTTCAGGTCCGGCCATTCGGTCTGGTGCCAGCGTTCGAGCCAGTTCAGAACGCGTGCGGCGCCGCCGGTGGTGGTGGTCATGTAGAACTGGTTTTGCTCGATGCAGGCGGTCACGCCGTCGTCCATCACCATGCCGTTTTCGTCCAGCATCAGGCCGTAGCGGCATTTGCCGACGGCCAGTTGGGTCCATGCGTTGGAGTAGATGCGGTTCAGGAATTCACGGGCATCCGGGCCGTCGATCTGGATCTTGCCCAGGGTGGATGCATCCATGACCGCCACGCCGTTGCGGGCTGCCAGGCATTCGCGGTTCACAGCAGCGTGCAGGTCTTCGCCGGGCTTGGCGAAGTACCAGGGGCGCAGCCATTGGCCGACCGGCTCCAGCGCTGCGCCGCGTGCCACATGGGACGCATGGATGGCGGTGTAGCGGCTCGGGTCAAAGCAATCTTCGGTCATGGTGCCAGCTAGCGCACCCAGGCTGACCGGCGTGTAGGCCGGGCGGTATGTGGTGGTGCCGACTTCATTCACCGGGCGCTTCAGGGCGCGGGCGGTAATCACGAAACCGTTTACGTTGGACAGCTTGCCTTGGTCGGTACCAAAGCCTAGTGCGGTGTAGCGCTTGACGTGCTCGATGGAGTGGTAGTTCTCGCGCACCGCCAGCTCGATGTCGGCAGCGCTGACGTCGTTCTGGTAGTCCACAAAGGCCTTGGCACCAGCGCCTTCCTGCTTGCCGTCGGGCAGGCGGAACATGGGGCGGGCCGGCATGCGCTTGGCTTGGTTGCAGGTGGGCACCTGCAGACCTTGGGGCTTGCCGCAGCGGGCCAGCACCTGCTGCATGGCCTGCGTGGTTTGTGCCAGCGCGGCAGGCAGTTCAAATGCACCGGTCACGGAGCCGACGCAGGCCACGCCTTTGCGACCCTGGCTGGGGACGACGAAGGCGGCAACGGACTCGTCCCAGGTGGGGCGGCTGCCGTCATGGCAGAACAGATGCACCGTGGGCGACAGGCCGCCAGAGCTCAGCACCACATCGCAGGCAATGTGGGTGCTGGCACCGGCCACTTCGTCCCGCGTGGCATGCAGAGGCACCAGGCGTACGCCCTTGACCTCGCTGCCGCCAGTAACTTCGGCAATGCCGTGGCCGGCCATCACCGTGTAGTTTTTATTTCGGGCTACCGCGCCGTGGCGCACATCGGCCACCGTGACGCTCGCGCCGGCCTTGGCCAGCAATTCGGCGCAGTCGTGGATCAGGTCGCTGGTGCCGCAGATGACGACACGTTGGCCGACGCGCACGCCATAGCGCTGCAGAAAGGTCTGGCCTGCGGACACGGTCATTACGCCGGGCAGGTCGTTGTTACCGAACACCAGGGGCCGCTCGATGGCACCCGTGGCCAATACGATGTGGTGGGCGCGGATCTTGTGCAGTCGGTGGCGCGGCATGTGGGCCTGGCGCCGTTCCGGGGCGATATGGTCTTGTACCAGCTCCACGGCCTGCACCAGGTTTTGTTCGTACATGCCGAATGCCGTGGTACGGGGCAGTACGGTGACATGGGGCATGTCATGCAGAGCCGCCAATACGGCGCGGATGTAGGCATCGCTGCTGCGGCCGTCAATCTGCGCACTCGGGTCGGACAGCAGCCAGCCACCGATTTCACTTTGCTCGTCCAGCAGCACGGTCTTCAAGCCGGCCTGGCCGGCTTGCAGCGCGGCCAGCAGACCGCAGGCACCGCCGCCCACTACCAGCACGTCCACATGGTGGTGCAGATGGTCGTAGTGTTCGGGATCGGGCTCGGCGGGCGCGTCGCCGAAACCGGCGAACTTGCGGATCACGGTTTCATACAAGGGCCACAGCTTTTGCGGCCACTTGAAGGTCTTGCTGTAGAAGCCGGCGGGCATGAAGCGCGAGCCCTGGCCCAGCACCGACTTCAGGTCAAAGTCCAGCGACGGCCAGCCCGAGGTGGAGCTCGCGCTGAGGCCGTCATACAACTCGGCCTGGGTGGCCTTGACGTTGGGCGTGGTCAACGCGCCCGTGCCCAGTTGCACCAGTGCATTCGGTTCTTCAGCGCCGGCGCCGATGATGCCGCGCGGGCGGCCGTATTTGAAGCTGCGGGCCATGCGGCGCACACCGTGTGCCAGCAGTGCGGAGGCCAGCGTGTCGCCGGGGTGTCCGGTGTATTCACGTCCATCGAAGCTGAACTTGACGGTGCGCGTCGTGTCGATGCGTGTACCAGGTACTTTTACGCGGGTGCCGCTCATGCTGTGTGCTCCTTGGCCATATCCGCCAGGAACAGGGCCTTGCCTTCGGCCAGGGTCCAGCTACCAGCAACTTCATAGGTGGCGGTGTTGCGCTTCACGGCAAACACCTTGCGGCAGCCAGCTGTGTGCTGCCACTGTTCCCAGAACCAGCCCTTGGTGTTCTTGCGGAAGAAAACGTAGTCGCCCCAGACGGCATCGTCCACGGCTTCGGGTTGGGCAGGGCGGGGGATATAGGCTTCGCCGGCGTTGCTGAACTCTTCTTCGTCCCGCGTTTCGCCGCAATGGGGGCAGTGCAAAAGAAACATCTTGTTAACTCCACAGCACGTTGCGTAAAACACAACGCAATAAATGAGACGGACTCTTTCCAGAGATACCGCAGAACTGGCTTTGCCAGGCTGCTGGTGTCGCCCCCTGCAAGGGGGTTGGAGGCCACACGCAGTGGGCAAGCCTGGGGGTTTTCGTCATGCTCAGTGTGCGACGCCAGCGGCGCCGTGTTCGTCGATCAAATGGCCGGTGAGGAAACGGTCTACGGAGAAAGCTCTGGACAGCGGTCCGGGTTCACCCTGGGCCAGCATGTCGGCAAATACATGGCCAGAGCCTGGCGTGGCCTTGAAGCCGCCTGTGCCCCAGCCGCAGTTGAAGAACAGGCCTTGCACGGCGGTCTTGGAGATGATCGGGCAGGCGTCGGGCGTCACGTCCACAATGCCGCCCCACTGCCGGTTCATGCGCACGCGAGAGAACTGAGGGAACAGTTCGATGATGGCGGCGGCCGTGTGTTCGATCACGTGCGGGCTGCCCCGCTGGCCGTAGCCCAGGTAGCTGTCAATACCTGCACCGATCACCAGTTCGCCCTTGTCGGACTGGCTCAGGTAGCCGTGCACGGCGTTGGACATGATCACGGTGTCGATCACGCGCTGCATGGATTCGGACACAAAGGCCTGCAGCGGGTGGCTTTCCAGCGGCATGCGCAGGCCAGCCATCTTGGCCAGCACCGAGGAGTGGCCGGCGGCCACACAACCCACTCGGTCGGTTTTCACTGCGCCCAGGTTGGTTTGCAGGCCGCGGATCTTGCCGCCCTGGATGTCCATGCCGGTGACTTCGCAGCCCTCGATCAGGTGCACGCCCAGACGGCTGGCCGCGCGGGCAAAGCCACGCGCCACGGCGTCGTGGTGGGCAATGCCGGCACGCGGCTGCCAGCTGGCGCCCAGCACCGGGTAGCGGCGGCTGCGGCTGCAGTCCAGCTGGGGGATTTTTTCTTTGACTTCCTGTGCGTTCAGCACGTGGGCGTCGATGCCCTGCAGCGCGTTGGCGTTGACCCGGCGCTCGATGTCGCGCATGTCTTGCAGGGTGTGGCCCAGGTTGAACACGCCGCGCTGGCTGAACATCACATTGAAGTTCAGGTCCTCGGTCAGGCCTTCCCACAGCTTCAGCGAATGCTCGTAGATGGCTGCAGATTCGTCCCACAGGTAGTTGGAACGGACGATGGTGGTGTTACGGGCGGTGTTGCCGCCGCCCAGGTAGCCTTTTTCCAGCACCGCGATCTTGCCGACCTCGGGGTGGTTCTTGGCCAGGTAGTAGGCGGTGGCCAGGCCGTGCCCGCCGCCACCGACGATCACCACGTCATAAGAAGGTTTCAGGGCCACCCGTTCCCAGGCTGGTTCCCAGGTTTGGTGGTTTTTAAAGCCGTGCTTGAGCAGGCTCCAGAGTGAGTAGTTTTGGCCGCGCATGGGTTTCTCGTGGGGGTCCAATGAATCTGCGTCTATTGTTCGATGTCACTTGTGTGTCACCTTGCGCCGTGCGGACGTGCACTTGTTCAAAATCGACATGTGGCGGGAATTGGCTACCTGCCGGGGTAAACCTTGTGGCCGGCAAAGCTGGTTTCATGGGTTCCCTGTAATGGGGCGGCAGGCGGATTGGGGGCGACGTGCTGTCTTAAAATGGCAGCATGACCCCTGATGCATCCCCCATGAATTTGACGCATCACTTCCTGATTGCCATGCCCGGGCTGGAGGATGATGCCTTCGCCAAGAGTGTGGTCTACCTGTGTGAGCACAGCGCGCGCGGCGCGATGGGCCTGGTGATCAACAAACCCAGCGACATCAGCCTTCAAGCCCTGTTTGAAAAGGTCGAGCTGCCTCTGCGCCGCGCTGACCTGAGCGACAGCCCCGTATTCCAGGGTGGCCCGGTGCAGACCGAGCGCGGTTTTGTGCTGCACGAGGCTTTTGTCGCCAACGATGTTGACCCCTCCGAGTCGGTTTACGCCTCCACCATGGCCATTCCTGGCGGGCTGGAGATGACCACCTCCAAAGACGTACTCGAAGCCCTGTCTACCGGCGCCGGCCCACGTCGGGTGCTGGTGTCTTTGGGCTATTCGGCCTGGGGCGAGGGCCAGCTGGAGGCCGAGCTGGGTGAAAACAGCTGGCTGACCGTAGAAGCCGATCTGTCCGTGATCTTCGACACCCCGGTCGAGCAGCGCTACGACAAGGCTTTGATGCTGCTGGGCCTGCAGGCCTGGATGCTGTCCCCCGAAGCAGGGCATGCATGACCGAACCGGTAACCGTTCCCGCCAATTTGCAATCTTTCCTGGCCTTTGACTACGGCCTTAAGCGCACCGGCGTTGCCGTCGGTAACCGTTTCACCCGCACCGCCACGCCGCAGGGCACGATCAACGCCGAAGGCGATGCGCGCTTCGTTCCCATCGCCGCCCGCGTCAAGGAATGGCAGCCCGACGCCATCGTGGTCGGCGTGCCCTTCCACCCGGACGGTGCCGCGCACGACAACACCCGGCGCGCCCAGAAGTTCGCCCGCCAGCTGCGTGGTCGCTTCAACCTGCCTGTTTTCGAAGTAGATGAGCGCTATAGCACCACAGAAGCGCTGGAGATGGGCGCCAAAGACGCTGATGCCGCTGCGGCCTGCATCATCCTGGAACAATTTTTGAGGAGTATTCCGTGAGCACACTCATGCTTGATGCTGAAGCCTTGTACCTTGAGCTTTTAAAAGGTGTCAGGGCATTGTTGAAGCCCGACACCCGCCTGGTCGGCATCACCTCCGGCGGCGCCTGGCTGGCCGAGCGCCTGCAGGCCGATCTGCAACTGCCCGGCAAACCGGGTGTGATTTCCAGCGCCATGCACCGTGACGACTTTTCCAAGCGCGGCATGGTTTCCGGCGGAGGCGGTCAGACCGCGCTGGCCTTCGATGTGAATGGCGCCGACATCATCCTGCTGGACGACGTGCTCTACACCGGCCGCACCATCCGCGCCGTCATCAACGAGCTGTTTGACTTTGGCCGCCCGGCCGCCGTCAAGCTGGCCGTGCTGGTCGATCGTGGTAGCCGCGAGTTGCCGATCCACCCCGACTTTGCTGCTGCCCGTGTGGCCCTGCCCACCACCCAAAAGCTCGAACTGGCGCGCAGCGATGCCGGCGCCTTCAGCTTCAACGTCGAAGGCTAGTAACCTATGCTGTACAAACGCAATAACCCCCAACTCAACAAGCACGGCGAGCTGATCCATCTGCTGTCCACCGAAGGCCTGCCCAAGGACATCCTGACGCAGATTCTGGACACCGCCGCCAACTTCGTCAGCGTGAACGACCGCGAGGTCAAGAAGGTGCCGCTGCTGCGCGGCAAGAGCGTGTTTAACCTGTTCTTCGAAAACAGCACCCGCACCCGCACCACCTTCGAGATCGCCGCCACGCGCCTCAGCGCCGACGTGATCAACCTGGACATCGCCCGCTCCAGCGCCGCCAAGGGCGAGTCGCTGCTGGACACCATTGCCAACCTGAGCGCGATGGCTGCCGACATCTTCGTGGTGCGCCACAGCGAGTCCGGCGCGCCCTACCTGATTGCCCAGCACGTCGCGCCCCACGTCCACGTGGTGAATGCCGGTGACGGCCGCCACGCGCACCCCACGCAGGGCCTGCTGGACATGTACACCATCCGGCACTACAAAAAAGACTTCAGCAACCTCACCGTGGCCATCGTGGGCGACGTGCTGCATTCGCGCGTGGCGCGCTCCGACATCCACGCGCTGACGACGCTGGGCTGCGCCGAAGTTCGCGTGGTCGGCCCCAAGACACTCGTGCCCAGCGACATGGCGCAGATGGGCGTGCGCGTCTGCCATACGTTGGAAGAGGGCATCAAGGACTGCGACGTGGTCATCATGCTGCGCCTGCAGAACGAGCGCATGAGCGGCGCGTTGTTGCCTTCCAGCCAGGAGTTCTTCCGCAGCTTCGGCCTGACGCCCGAAAAGCTGGCTCTGGCCAAGCCGGACGCCATCGTCATGCACCCCGGCCCGATCAACCGTGGCGTGGAGATCGACTCCGCCGTGGTCGATGGCAAACAGGCCGTGATCCTGCCGCAGGTGACCTTCGGCATCGCCGTGCGCATGGCCGTCATGGGCATCGTCGCCGGGAACGAAGCTTAGATTGTGGAACACCCCCAGGCTCCACGCTGCGCGTTTCCGCCAACCCCCTTGCAGGGGGCGATACCTGCGGCCTGGCAAAGCCAGTTCCGCGGTATCTCTGGAATGGAGCCGTTGATGGCCGAAGCGTTTGCTATTTATTTAATAGCTTCTAGCGTAGGTAATACCTGCGCAAGAGCCCTATTTGGTATAAAAATATGAAGACCCTGATACAACACGGCCGCATCATCGACCCGGCCAGCGGGCTGGACACCACCGGCTCCATCGCCATCGCTACGGGCCGCATCATCGCGATTGGCCGCGATGTGCCCGACTTCCAACCCGACCGCGTGCTGGACGCCAGCGGCTGCATCGTGCTGCCCGGCCTGGTGGATCTGTGCGCCCGCCTGCGTGAGCCCGGCTACGAGCACGAAGGCATGATGGAAAGCGAAATGGCTGCGGCAGCCGCCGGCGGCGTGACCAGCCTGGTCTGTCCGCCCGACACCGACCCGGTGCTGGACGAGCCCGGCCTGGTGCAAATGCTCAAGTTCCGCGCCAAAAAGAACCACCAGGCCCGCCTGTTCCCGCTGGGCGCTCTGACCCGTGGCCTGCAGGGCGAGGTGCTGACCGAGATGGTGGAACTCACCGGCGCGGGCTGCATCGGCTTCGGCCAGGCCGAGGTGCCCCTGGGCAACACCCAGGTGCTGCAGCGCGCGCTGCAATATGCCGCCACCTTTGACTACGCCGTCTGGCTGCGCCCGCAAGAGCTGCACCTGGGCAAGGGCGTGGCCGCCAGCGGCCCGCTGGCGACGCGCATGGGTTTGAGTGGCGTGCCCGTGTCCGCCGAAACCATCGCGCTGCACACCATTTTTGAGCTGATGAAGACCACCGGCGCCCGCGTGCACCTCTGCCGCATCAGCAGTGCTGCCGGCATCGCCCTGGTGCGCCAGGCCAAGAAGGACGGCCTGCGTGTGACCTGCGACGTCAGCATCAACTCGCTGCACCTGACGGATACGGACATCGGTTACTTCGACAGCCGGGCCCGCCTGAGCCCGCCACTGCGCCAGCAGCGCGACCGCGAAGCACTGCGCACTGCGCTGGCGGACGGGACTGTCGACGCGCTGGTGTCCGACCACACGCCGGTCGAAGCCGACGCCAAGGCCTTGCCTTTCGCTGAAGCCGAGCCCGGTGCCACCGGTCTGGAGCTGCTGCTGAGCCTGGCGCTGAAGTGGAGCCAGGACGACGGCGTGCCGCTGCAGCGCGCGCTGGCCGCCGTCACCTGCGCGCCTGCCGCCGTGCTGGGCAGCAGCCTGGGCACGCTGCAAGCCAGCCTGGGCCAACTGGTCGAAGGCGGCGTGGCCGACCTCTGCGTGTTCGACCCCGCCGCCAACTGGACGGTGGCTGCCGACAGCCTGCGCAGCCAGGGCAAGCACACGCCGTTTTCGGGCTACGAGCTACCGGGCCGTGTGCGCTGTGCTGTCGTGGCCGGTCACGTGGCATTTGACGCACTATAAAAATAGTAGCTGCTAGTGCAGGTATCTTCTGCGCTAGCGGCACTTTTTTCTTAAATTTCTCAGCGCCTAGGTTGGATCGGGTTGTATGCATATTTTTCGCGTTCTGGCCAAGGTGCTGGGCTTGCTTTTGCATGTGCTCAAGGGCTGGTGGACCATCCGCCGGCATTTCCCGCAGATGGACGCGGCTGCCCAGCAGCGTGAGGTAGAGGCTTGGTCCAAACAGGTGCTGGTGGTGCTGGGCATCACCCTGCGGGTGCGGGGCAGCATGCCGGCCCATGGGCCGTTGCTGCTGGTGTCCAACCATATCTCCTGGCTGGATATTGCGGTAGTGCATGCCGCAGGCTACTGCCGGTTTGTCTCCAAGTCTGAAATTAAGCACTGGCCCCTGGTCGGCACGCTGGCTACGGGCGTGGGCACGCTGTACATCGAACGCGCCAAGCGCCGCGATGCCATGCGCGTAGTGCACCATATGGCCGAGCACCTGCAGGCTGGTGAGGTTGTGGCAGTGTTCCCTGAGGGCACCACCAGTGACGGGCGCGGTGTGCTGCCCTTCCATGCGAATCTGTTCCAGGCGGCGATTTCGTCGCAGGTGCCGGTGCTGCCGATGGCGCTGCGCTTCGTTGACTCACGCACCGGCGTGCCGCACGATGGCCCGCGTTTTGTGGGAGACGATACCCTGTTCGGCTCGCTCTGGCGTACCCTCAGCGCCAACAACATCGCCGCCGAGGTGGCCTACGGCCAGCCCCAGCATGCGGACGGCCGGGACCGCCGCACCTGGGCCCGCGACCTGCAGCGGGCAGTTGAGGAACTGCACCAGTTCCGCTAGCCGGGCTTCAGGTGCCCGCCTCATAGCTCCTGGAGGCCCCTGGGCATGCCCAATCGTGTGGAACAAATGCCATAAATCGTACGATTAGTATGACTTTTGTCGGTTGGCCGCCACCGAAATGCGACTTGCTGCGCAAATAATCGGCGACAAACGGTTACAAATCGATATCTGCGTGGTACGTCCGCGCTTCACCTTGCTTGGACATGGCACTTCCTCTCATTACGGCGATTGTTTCTACCTACAGTGCAGAGCGCTTCATGCGCGGCTGCCTGGAGGATCTGGTCGCGCAGACCTTGTTCAGTGAAATGCAGGTGCTGGTCATCGATAGCGGCTCCCCTGAGGGTGAAAGTGCGATCTGTGCCCAGTTCGCTCGCCAGTACCCGCAGATACAGCTGATCCGTACCGACCGTGAGCCCTTGTACGCAGCCTGGAACCGGGCCATCCCCCTCGCACGCGGCAAGTACCTGACCAACGCCAATACCGACGACCGCCACCGCCAGGACTTCATGCAGGTCATGGTGGCCGCTTTGGACCAGCACCCCGAGGTGGCGCTGGCCTACGCGGACCAATTGATCAGCCACACGGAAAACGAAACCTTTGCCGACTGCGATCGGCGTGGCGCCAAGCTGCGCCATTGGCCGGACTACACCCCTCAAGAGCTGATGCTGCGCTGTATCACCGGGTCACAGCCGGTGTGGCGCACATCGCTGCACGCGGAGCTGGGCGATTTTGATACCCGCTACCGCATCGCTGCGGACTACGACCTGTGGCTGCGCTTTGCGGCCAAATACCCATTGATGAAGGTGCCGGGCCCTTTGGGTGTGCTGTACGACTCACCCAACACCATATCCGGGCGTAATAGCCGCCTGCCCATGAACCAGGAAGTCCTGGACATCCAGCAGCGCTGCATGCGCCAGGCCCCGTGGCAGACCTTGCCGGATATCCGCACGCGTCTGGCGGCCGAACTGTTTGGCCGCGGCTACCAGCACATAGAGCACGACCGCGACATACAGGCCGCCAAGCCTTTCATCCGCGAGGCGATACGGCTGGACCCGACCAATCTGCGTTATCTCAAAACCTATGCCCTGCGTTGTATCGCGGGCCTGGGTTAAGTCTGGTGGTGTAAGCGCCAGTCTTTGTCGTCGGGTACGTGATGAGGGCCAAAATGATAGGCAGCCCTGGCTGTCGCATATTTGTACTAGGAGTTGTTGTCAACCATGCCGGTATGGCCTATCAGCAGTCGAGCGAGCGAGTAGCTGCAGAACCTGGCCCGCGATTGCCATCGTATTTCGCCGTCGCCGTCGCTGTCCTGGCATGGGATATGTATGGTGCCTGATCGCATGCTGGTTCCCTAAAACTTGCTAGCTACTTCAATGGTCTTTTTTGCGGAAGCGGCTTTGAATGGTGAGGTAAGAGATTGACGGATTTTGTCGCAACTGGGGCGACGAACGGATTCTTAGTAATGGGTATGTTATCTCTGATAGATTTTTAAATAATTAATTGTTCTAGTTTTTATTAATTAATTTTATAGAAAATATATTATTGGAAGGTGTTTTATTTATTTTTGAGTAATTTTTAATTAAGTTTAAATACATGCGCAAAAAATCAAATCGACCTTTTGTTGTTATTAGTATTCTTAATTGGAATACTGCGGCGGAAACTATACGATGCGTTACATCGGCGTTGTTGTCTGTAGTGGGCGGTATAGATTTTTGCGTAGTGGTGTTGGACAACGGGTCTAGTCTTGAAGATTGGAATGCGCTAAACGTAGGCTTGCAGGAAAGTGGCGTGCAACTGCTGCGCATGGCTAAGAATCTGGGCTTTGCCGGGGGGCACAATGTGGTCATTCAATCTGCCTTGGAAAAGGGCGCGGATTATGTCTGGCTTTTGAATAGTGATGCGGTGGTGGAGCCCGGTGCTCTCCAGACAATGGTTGTCGATATTCAGAATGCCCCTGAATGCGGTGCAATATCCCCCGTGATCCTTGCATTACATGACCACGAGATCATGGATTTTTGCGGTGCTTTGTACGATTGGACCGCTTTAGAGTCTAGGCGACCCAATAACATTGCCGATGCCCAGGTTTTGCAAGCCCAGCATCCGAAAGATATGTGGCTGCATGGAACTGCTCCACTCTACCGACTGGATGCTTTAAAGGAGGTCGGTTTGCTGGATAAAGATCTATTTGCCTATTATGAAGATAATGATTTGGGTGTTCGATTATCTCGTGCCGGCTGGTTGAATAAAATGTCTTTTGATTCGCGTGTTTTCCATCCTCGCCGTACCGCTATTCATTTTGAGCGGCCTGAATATTACTTTTACTTAATGGCGCGGAATGGATTCTTGTTTTGGAATAAATATACGCCTGCGCCGTACCGTCGTTTTTTGAAACTGCGCTTGTTGAGCCGCAGTTTGTTGGAGTCAAGCAAGCTGCATGAAAAGGGTTTTTTGAAGAAAAGCAATGCATGTTTGTGCGGTTTGCTGGATGGTATTAATGGGGTTGGTGGTCCACCCGGAAAAATGGATAACTTCGTATGGATTTTGCATTGGATTTCAAAAATAATACCTTATAGAGTCTACATTTGGCTTAAATAGCAGATTTTGAAAAACAATCTAATCTCGGTTGCAAGTTGGCAGTCACAGCGTTGAATGGTCTCCGTCAGCCAAAGAATGGGCCCCAACTGACTAGATGTACTTCGATTTAGCCACAGTGGTTTGGTAGTGATTGCACCTGCATGGGCTTACCAGTCTTAACGCAGCTGTTTTCACACCAGATTGCTCCTCACCATACAGCAGACCCAGGGTGCCGTATTCCCCGTTTTCTCTAAAGTGCCGTTGCTACATTAAAAATAGCTGCCTGCGCAATGAAAATAAGCGCCACAGCCGTTTTTCATAAAAATCAGTGGGGGCTCACGCGCGCAGGTTTAAATGCTGGCCTATGGTTTGCCCAAGGCCGTTGGAAACAGGCTGTATTGGCATTTGCACGTTGAAGTGCTCGTCCTGAGCGCCGGACGAAACTGTGCGGTCTTTTTTGATTTCGGGTATAGCTGCAGACGGGCTGCTGGCATCGGTCTTTGCCGGCGCGCTGGTTTGGGTGCTGCTGCTTGCGGTGGGCGGCGGCGTGGAACCTGCGGACGACGTGGCGCTGATGGACATGCGAACCTTTCAGGATAGGTTGAAGGTCGGAGTGTAGAAGGCATGCCGCGCAGCCATGCAGGCGAAATATGTCGGGTGGTAAACACTTTCAGCGGTTTTTGTATCTGCTGGCAGACCGTCAGTACGGCTTCATGGCATGCTGGAACCGTTGCCGATGGGTGGCAGAATGCACCGCTCGCCATACGCGAAGCTGGAGGGCTTTTGTGAAACGGGGAATGCGATCACTTCTCTTCGCGGCTCTGATAGCTCCAGTTGTTGTGGCCATGGCCCGAGAACCGGTGCAAGTCGACTTCCGCTGCCTTACAACCGGGGGCGACAGGCCGATCCGACTGGAGTGGCGCCTGTTTTCCGAGGTCGAAAGTGATTGGTCTGCAGCCTATGTTCGGTACAAGGGCGCGAAGCACGTCATTCCGCTGGTTTTGCTGTCCACCGATGCCACCCCCACCGCGCCAGGCCGCCCGTCCGAGGTCAGGTCCGTCTGGCTGGAGGTAGTTGGCGGCAAGATCTCGGGTGAATACGCAGTCACCAGCCAGGGCGCCAACATCTACGAATTTGTGTACAAAAACTATAAGAGCGGGAGGGCGGTTTCATTCTCTCAGGACAATGATGTTGCTCAAGAGTCCAAGTGCCAGTGGAACTGAGGCCAAACCCGTCGAATAGGTGTATTCCAGGGTCATGTGAAAGGGCCAAAGGCGATGCGCATAAGGTCGAACTACCACTATTTCTACCACGCCTTATTCTGTTTTTGGAAATTCGTTAATAAAATCAATTACTTACGATATTCCAATGGTCCCCTCGACAGGAATCGAACCTGTATTTAGCACTTAGGAGGCACTCGTTCTATCCATTGAACTACAAGGGGAGCCGGGATTGTAGGGCCTGGCAAGGCCGGTTTTGGTGTGGTCGCAGGACCGCGTGAAAATCACGTTCTAGCGCCACCTGGTGTGTTGTGCAGACGAATATTTGCTATTGAAAGCGTAGCTGTTGATGCAATCTCTATATGCGCTAGCGGCCTATTTGTTATATGTTTATCCAGCAGTGCCGCTCGGTAGCGCTTTGTCCAGCGGCAGCTGCAGGCCGGACTTCAGCCAGCCCAGGGTGACCGAGGTGCGGAAGCGGCGGATGTTGTCGTCGCCTTCGAAGAGGCGCCGCGTCAGCGCTTCGTAGTTGGCCATCGAGGCGACGGTGACGATCAGCAGGTAGTCGGCCTCGCCGGTCACGCTGTAGCACTGCTGTACCGCAGGCTCGGCAGCTATGCGGGCGCGCATGGCGGCGGTGCGGTCGGGGCGTTCGTTCTCCAGGTGCAGCTCAATGATGATGGTCAGCGGCAGGCCGACCTTGGCCGCGTCTATCACGGCCACATTGGCGCGTATCACGCCGCTGTCTTGCAGCCGCCGGATGCGCCGCTGCACAGCCGGCGCCGACAGGTGCACGGCCTCGGCAATCGCGCGCTGGGGCACGCTGTTGTCCTTTTGCAGGATGTCGAGGATGGCGATGTCGAATGCGTCTAGGGGCAGGGCTGCGGGCATGTGGTGACGGGGTGGTGAGCGAATCTTGCGTTTGTGGCCTGAAATTGCAGCGAAAACCAGCTGTGCTGCGATTTATATTTTCGCCCATGACTTTGACACGGTACCCACGGGTAATTCCTTTTTTGGCGGTTCTGGGCGCGGTGACGGCCCTGGGCCTTGGCACGTCCTGGGCCAAGCAGCTTTTCCCATTGGTGGGCGCGCAGGGCACGTCGGCCGTGCGGGTGGGGTTTTCAGCCCTGCTTTTGCTGGTCCTGTGGCGGCCCTGGCGCTGGCATCTGTCGCGGGTCGACGCGATCTCCGTGGCCTGCTATGGCGCGGCGCTGGGCGCGATGAACCTGATGTTCTACATGTCGCTGCGCACCTTGCCGTTTGGGCTGGCCGTGGCCATCGAGTTTGCCGGGCCGCTGGCCTTGGCGATTGCCGCGTCGCGCCGGACGGTAGACTTTGTCTGGTTGGCGCTGGCGGTTTTGGGCCTGGGCATGTTGTTGCCGCTGGGCCTGAGCAGCAACGATCTGGACCCCACGGGCGTGCTGTACGCGCTGGGGACGGCGGTGCTATGGGCTCTATACATCGTGTTTGGCAAGCGGGTCGGCCATTTGCATGCGGGACATTCGGTGTCGCTGGGCCTGCTGGTGGCAGCCATCGTGGTGGTGCCGGTGGGCATCGTGCATGCCGGCGTGGCGCTGCTGTCGCCCACGGTGTTGCTGGTTGGCGTGTGTGTGGCGGCGATCTCCAGCGCGCTGCCCATTTCTCTAGAAATGGTGGCGATGAAGCGCCTGCCCAAGGAGTCTTTCGGCATCATGATCAGCATGGAGCCGGCAGTGGCCGCGGTGTTGGCTATGGGTCTGCTGGACGAGCACCTGAACCACCAGCAGTGGTTGGCCATAGGCTGCATCATGGCCGCGTCCATGGGCAGTGCCGCCACGGCGCGGCGGCCACAGACGCATGCGTCGCAGGTGGTAACAGCCTAGCAGGCGTCAGTCGTAGGTCAGCGTGAAAATCAGGTCGATTGCGCTTTGCTCGCCGGTCTGGCCGCGCAGGGTGAAGCGCTTGCTCAGGTCGTAGAAGATGTACAGCGTGCCCAGCGTGCCGGCCAGGCTGTGCTCGTAGGCCACGTAGAAGTCGCGTGACAGGCGCTTGCCGAAGGTGACGGCGGCGGCCGTGGTGGTGCCGTCGGTTTTGGTGCCGCTGCCGCTGAATGAGAGTTCGTCCAGGCCCAGTGCGGACGCCAGGCCGCCTGAAATACCCTTGCCATTGCCGCCCAGCAGAGCCAGCGCGGCTTGCTGTAGTACCGCAGCTTCGGCTCCACCGTTGGCCGCACTGCGGCCCAGCACCAGCCAGGCCAGCTTTTCAGCGTCGGACAGGTCGGAGTCGGAATACAGCCGCACCCGCGGCGCCAGGGCGGTGCCGGTGATCTGCACGCCTACGCGCACGCTGAGGTTGGGGCGGATCGCCAGCACGTCCAGCGAGGGGTTGTCGTAGGGGCCGTTGAACCGCAGGATGCCTTCCTCAATATCCAGGTTCTGGCTGTAGGCGCGGTAGCTGCCGCGCACGGTGCGCAGCTCGCCGGTGACGCGCGGGCCAGCCAGCGTGGGGCCGGCGCGCAGCTTGAGCTGCCCGGTCAGCCGGGTGTCTAGGCCGCGCCCGACCAGGCGAAAGTCGTTGCCCAGGTCCAGGTCCAGCGTGATGTCGGGCGTGTTCTTGGAGGCGGTGGGCGTGGCCGCTGTGGTGGCCATGGCCCCGGTGCTGCGGGTACGCACCACGACATCGTCGCCGAGGCTGGGGGCGGTTTCATCGGGCAGGATGAACAGGGCCTGGTCGGCCTTCAGTGCGCCCTGCAGGCTGAGCTTGCCTTGGTCCAGATGGGCTTGCAGTTTGCCGGAGACCGACAGGCGCCGGTCGGCCCGGGCAGAGACGCGCAGGGCCTGCGCCTGGGCTTGCAGATCCAGCTGGATGCCAACCGGAGCTACGCTGGACCAACGTGCGAAGCCGGTGGCGGTCAACGTACCGCCGTCGTTCGTTGCGGGAGCACCGGTGCCGCCGGTGGGGGCGCCGCGTAGGCTGAATTCATTGATGTTCAGGCGCTGGCCTTCCAGCGTGGCGCGGAAGCGGCCGTCACGTAGCTCTATGCCTTCCACCACCGAGCGCAGCGCCAGGTCGTCGGCCTGCAGCGTGCCCGTCCATTGCGGTGCCTGGCGGGTGCCGCTGAGGCTGGCGTTGGCGGCCAGCGTGCCGCGCATGCGCCAGCCGGGCGGGGCTAGTACCGACCAGATGCCGACCCGGGGCAGCTCTGCACGCACGCTGCCGCTCAGCGGCGCGTCGGCAGGCCAGGTCCAGCCGCTATCGCTGTTGTTGATTTGCGTGCCGAGGTTGGCCTCGATCTGGCCGGCGCGCTCGCTGTCCCAGCGCAGGCTGGCGCGCATCTGGTGGCCATTGCTGCGCAGGCCCACGCTGGCGGTGCGGATGCCAGCGCTGATGGTGCTGGCCGTGCTGGCGGACCCCGCGCGCGCGGGGCTGGTGTCGTCACCGGTTTGCAGCAAGATGTCGCCACTGCGTCGGCTGAGGTTGGCGCTGACCTGCAGAGTCTGGGCGGCCTGGATGTCCCAGTCTCCGTCCAGCACCAGGTCGCCCTTCAGCCCCAGTTGCGCGAGTTGGCCGCTGCTGGCGGCCAGGGTTTCCAGCCAGCCCATGGTGATGCCTTGCACGCTGCCCTGGGTGCGCAGCCGGGTGTGCGCGCCATCCTGGAACCAGGCCACGGGCTGCCAGCTAATGCGTGCGCTGCCTGGTGCCGGGCCGGTCAGGCTGGCGGTGCCGGCGGCGGCGTCCAGTGCCGTAGTGCCGGCACTGCGGGCCAGTTTCAGGGCCAGTGGTTGGTCCAGCTGCAGCCGCCACGGTCCGGGCCGCGTGCTGTCCTGCAGTTGCAGCACCAGGCTGGCGATGCGGGCCTGCCACTGGCTGGAGGCGGAAAGATCGGCGCTGGCGCGGCTGTCCAGCTTCAGCTGCTGGGTGCCGGTAGTCAGCTCGGCCAGCAGTTGCAGGTCCATTGCGTGCAGCCTGCCGGACAGGTCCAGCTTGCCATTGCGCAGCACGATGGGTTCGCCGCTGGCGGGGCGCAGCTCCAGCGTGGGCACGCTCAGTTGGGCTTGCAGGCCCAGCCCGTTGGCGTCTGATTTTTGTGCAGAGCCTACCGGGTTGGCCCAGCCGCCGGTCCAGTGGCCTTTCAGGTCGGCCTGGCCTTTGACGGCCAGGTTTTGCAGGCGGGTGGCAAGGCCGGGCAGGCGGGCTAGCCACCGGGTGGTGGACAACGCGTCGGTCACGTGCAGGCTGACATCGCCTGCCCCTTGTTGGGCGCTGATGTTGCCTTGCAGGTCGGCCTTGGCGCCGGGCAGGCTCAGCTGCAGTTGTCCTTTGGTCGCGCGGCTGGCCAGAGCTACATCGAGTTGGCCTTGCAGTTGCGCGTCGTCGGTCTGTAACTGTAAGGTGGACAAGCTGAGCGTGCCCTGGGCCCAGCGGCCCACGGCCCGGGCCTGCTGTATGCGCAGGCCGTTCAGGGCCGAGCGTGCGGGCGCTGCGCCGGCGGGCTGCACGGCGGCGGTGAAGCTGATGGCGGCGTTGCGGCTTTGGGCGCTGAGCTGGCCGTTCAGCGGGGCTGGGTCCAGCTGGGTATGTATGGCTGAGGGGTTGATACGTTGCAGCTCGGCCTGGGCGGTCCAGTCGTTGCTGGCCGTGCCGTCCAAATGGTTTTGCAAATGGCCTTGCAGATGCAGGCTGCCCTGGCCGAGCTGGGCGGTCAGCGACTGCACCACCCAGGCGCCCTGTTGAAACTGCAGTTGGGCGCGCGCGCTGTCTACCGGAATTCGGTTTTTGTCCCAGGGGCCGCTGAGGCGGTTGTCCACGGCTGCGCTGGCGTTCCAGCGGCTGCCTGTTGGTGTGCTGGACGCATCGGGCATGACCTGGGCGGTGCCACTCAAACGGGTTTGCGGCGCGTCGGGCCAGAGTGCGGCGAGGTTGAGGTCCTGAAACTTTGCTTCGGCCTGGTGCAGTGGTTGCTCTGCCCAGGGGCGTACTTGCGCTGTCACGGTGGCTTGCAAGGGCTGTTGGGCTGCCTTGTCTGGGGTCAGCTGGGCCCGTACTTCCAACTGGGCATCCTGGCCGGCCAAGGGGCCTTGGGCAGAGGCGCTTGCAGCGATGTGCAAAGGAGTTTTGCTACCCGGAATACTGGTTTCAACCTGGCCTTCTACCTTTGCGTCCAAGGCCATGGGGCTGTGTGCTTGTAGTTGGGCTTGCCCGCTGTATTGGCCGGATGCGATGTGCAGGCTGTCCAGCCTCAGTTGGTGCTGGCTGCCGTCATAACGGTAGCGGCCTGCCAGGTTGCTGGCCAGCAGAGCGGGCGGGCCAGTCCATTGCAGGTCATTTACCGCAAACACCACATCCAGCTGCAGCGGCAGGACCACCTCGGTCAGCGGTTTGCTGGGGCTGGTAGAAGGGGCTTGCGTAATGCGCAGCTGGGCCACGCGCAGCTGGCTGAGGTTTAGCTTGCGCTGCAGCAGGTGCTGGATCTGCCATTCCACCGCGATGTCTTGCGCGTCTATGGTGATGTCTGGGCTTTGGTAATGCAGGCTGCCGATGTGGCCGCCCTGGCGCACCGAGCCGCTGACGTCGCGCGCTTGCAGCGAATGGCCTGCGGGCAGATAAGGTGCCACGCGGTCCAGGACCGTAGCCAGCGAGGTGCCGCTACCCAGCCAGAGCCAGAGCCCACCCGCCAGGGCTGCCACCAGGGCCAGCAGAACCAAGGGTGCGCCCAGCATCCACAGCAGGCTCTTGCGTGAAAGTCGCCAGATCGCCATCAGAAGCTGAACCCCACGCTCAGGTGCAGCCGCATCTTGTGGGTGGCCAGGCCGTAGGCCAGGTCGATCTGCACCGGGCCGACCGGGCTGCGCCAGCGCACGCCGGCGCCAACGCCGACCTTGGTTTCCAGCGAGCCGATGGTGTTAGCTACCGCACCGGCGTCGGCGAACACCGCGCTTTCCCACTCGGTAGTGCGGCCGTTGTAGACGATGGGCCGCTGCCATTCCAGGCTGCCGGAGGCCATGTAGCGCCCGGCACTGACCGTGCCGTCTGCGGCCACGATGCCGATGCTGTGGTAGCTGTAGCCGCGCACGGTGGTGTCGCCACCGGTTAGGAACTCTTGTGTGCTGGGCACGTTGGCGCTGGCCTTGGCCACCACGGCACCGCCTTCGGCCCGCATGGCCAGTCGGCCCAGGCGCATGGACGGGCCATCTACCGGCAACAGGCGGCTCAGCGGGAAGTAGGCCAGCCAGCGGTTCAGCACCCGGGTGAAGGGCTGGCGGTCATTGCCCAAGGTCAGGCCCTGGCCTAGTTCCACGGCCACGCCGTAGCCCGATGTGGGGGTGCGGATGTCGTCAAAGTTGCGTTGCGTCCAGGCGTAGTTGGCACTGATGGCGCTGGCTGTGCTTTGCGGCTCGGAGTCGGTAGTCGTGCTCGCGTGGTCGTACTGCAGGTAGATGTTGCGGTCGATGTGGTCGTTGATCTGTGTGCGGCCGGCGCGCAGGCGTTGGCTGTTGGTCACGGTGCCGCTGAGGTCTTCGCGCTCCAGCTGGGCGGAGGTGACCCAGCGCCAGCTGCGCTCGTCAGGGTGCGAGGTGAACTCTGTGCCCAGCGTTTGGGTCTTGTGGTCAAGCGATAGCTTGGAGACGCCGCGCCAGCCAATCCAAGGGAGTTGGTGGTGCGTGTGCTCGGCGGATATGCGGGGCCCGCTGTCGGTGCTGAAGCCCACGCCTAGCACGAGCTTTTGCAGCTTGGCCTCGCGCAGCTGCGCAACCACCGGCGCAGCGGCAGGGTCGCCGGTGGTGTCCAGTGTGAGAAAGACCGAATCGAAATAGCCGCTGTCGGCCAGGCGTTGCTGGGCCTGCAGCAGCTGTGCCTGGGTGTAGTCGGAGCCGGTGGGCAGTTGGGCCAGGTTGCGCACCAGGTTGGCGTCGTAGCGCTCCAGGCCACGCACCTCCATGGCGCCAAACCGGTATGCCGGGCCTGAGGCCAGGGTGACCTCCAGGCGTGCCTGGTGGGTGTCGGGGTCGATGTCGGCCAGGCTGTTCTGGATTTCACCGGTGGGAAAGCGCTGCGCGGTCAGGCTGCGCAGGGCCTGGGTTTTGGCGTCGTCCCAGCCGTCCTGGGTGAAGGTGTCGCCGGGGTGCAGTTGCCAGTCGGCGCGTATGCTTTCGCGCAGCGGCGCGCTGTCCGGGTCGTCGGCCAGCGGGCCGCTGAAGGCTATGTGGACCTCGCTGATGCGGGTCGGCTCGCCCGGGTCCACGGTCAGCACCACTTCGACCGGGGCCGTCTGGCTTTGTGGTGTGTCTACCGTGGTCAGCGTGACCGTGGGCGCAAAGTAGCCGCGCGTGGCCAGCAGGTCGCGGGTATTGCGCTCCGCGGCTTGCAGCAGGCGCGTGAGTTCGGTGGTGTCCAGGTCAGTCAGGCTGCGGTAGCGCTGCAGCTCCAGGTGGCGCGTGAGCATGTCGGTCAGATTGGCTGGCGCGTTGATGCGCAGGTCAAACGCCGATTTGGCAGGGGTTTGGGCCCATGCAGCAGTCCCTGCAAAAGCCCACGCCCAAAGGCTGATCCATATAACTTTGCGCAGCATCCGATTACTTGGAAAGCAAGCGCATGGCTTCTTCTAGGCCTTTGAGCGTCAGGGGGAACATGCGTTGGCCCATCAGTTGCTGGACGATGGCGATGCTTTGGCGGTATTGCCACAGGCCTTGCGGTTCTGGGTTGATCCAGGCGAACTGTGGGAAGGCGCGCGTCAGGCGTTGCAGCCATTCGGCTCCTGCTTCTTCGTTGTTGTATTCCACGCTGCCGCCGGGCTGCAGGATTTCATACGGGCTCATGGTCGCATCGCCGATGAAGATCAGTTTGTAGTCTTTGTTGTATTTGTGCAGGACGTCCCAGGTGGCAAATTTCTCGCTGTAGCGGCGGCGGTTGTGCTTCCACATGAAGTCGTACACACAGTTGTGGAAGTAGTAAAACTCCAGGTGTTTGAACTCGCTTTTGCTGGCGCTGAAGAGTTCCTCCACCCGTTGCACATGCTCGTCCATGCTGCCGCCCACATCCATCAGCAGCAGCACTTTCACGTTGTTGTGGCGCTCCGGCACCATCTTGATGTCCAGGAAGCCGGCGTTGGCCGCGGTGCTGCGTATGGTGTCGGGCAGGTCCAGCTCGTCGGCATGGCCTTCGCGGGCGAACTTGCGCAGGCGGCGCAGCGCCACCTTGATGTTGCGCGTGCCCAGCTCCTGCTGGTCGTCGTAGTCTTTGAAGGCGCGCTGGTCCCATACTTTCACCGCGCTTTTGTGGCGGCTCTTTTCCTGGCCTATGCGTATGCCTTCGGGGTTGTAACCATTGGCGCCAAAGGGGCTGGTGCCGCCGGTGCCTATCCATTTGCTGCCGCCTTCGTGGCGTTCCTTCTGCTCTTCGAAACGCTTTTTGAGCGTTTCCATCAGCGCGTCCCAGCCCATTTTTTCGATCTGGGCTTTTTCTTCGGGGCTGAGGTCCAGCTCCAGATTTTTGCGCAGCCAATCCAGCGGGATGTCTTGCGTGAAGTCGGCCACCATCTCCACCCCCTTGAAGTAGGCGGCAAAAGCCTGGTCGAACTTGTCGTAGTGCTTTTCGTCCTTGATGAGGGTGGTGCGGCTGAGGTAGTAGAAGTCGTCAATGGAGGTGCCGTCTTCTCTGGCCGGACCGACAACACCCGCCTTTAGCGCTTCCAGCAGGCTCAGGTATTCCTTGACGGAGACCGGCAGCTTGGCGGAACGCAGGGTGTAGAAGAAGTCGATCAGCATGGTGGCGGCAAGCAGGCTCAGGGGCGCGGCTTGTCCAGCAGGTATAGCAGCTGGGCCTTGACCTCGGGCCATTCGCCGCTGCGCAGGCTGTACATCACGGTGTCGCGGATGGTGCCGTCGCGCCGCACCGCATGGCCACGGATAACTCCGTCTTTTTTGGCGCCCAGGCGTTCAATGGCGGCTTGCGAGGCAAAGTTGAAGTTGTCGGTGCGCCAGCCTACGACATGGCAGCCCAGGGTTTCAAATGCGTGTGTCATCAACAGCAATTTGGCCGTGGTATTGACGTGGCTGCGCTGGCTACTTTTGCCATACCAGGTGTAGCCAATTTCTACGCGCTTCACGGCCGGCAGGATGTCGTGGTAGCTGCTGGACCCTAGCACGCGGCCGGTGGTCTCGTCCTTGACTACGAATGCGAAGCGGTTGCCATCGGCACGCATCTTCAGGGCAGCCTCAATATAGGTGCGGGTGTTCTCGGGTTCGGGCACCGAGGTGACGCGGATGTTCCAAAGCTCGCCGTCGGCTGCGGCGGCTTGCAGGCCGCTTTCGTGATGCAGTTCCATGGGTTCCAGCAAGACACCGCGGGCACGCAGGTTCACGGCTTGTACAAAACTCATTCCAAAACTCCTACTGTGGATGGCAAGGTTAGCGGTTGCGCTGGTTCATGAAAACCAGCTTTTCAAATAGGCTTACATCCTGCTCGTTTTTCAGCAGGGCACCTACCAGTGGCGGCACGGAAACTTTTTGGTCCTGGCTGTGCAGTGCCTCTGCTGAAATGTCTTCGGCGACCAGCAGCTTGAGCCAGTCCAGCAGCTCGGATGTGGATGGTTTCTTTTTCAGACCCGGTAGGTTGCGCACGTCGTAAAAGGTCTTCATGGCCGCAGCCAGCAGCTCTTTCTTGAGGCCGGGGAAGTGCACATCCACGATCTTCTGCATGGTGCTGGCGTCCGGGAACTGGATGTAGTGGAAGAAGCAGCGCCGCAGGAAGGCGTCGGGCAGTTCCTTTTCGTTGTTGGACGTGATGAACACCAGAGGGCGGTTCTTGGCACGGATGAGCTCCCTCGTTTCATAGCAGTAGAACTCCATGCGGTCGATTTCGCGCAGCAAGTCATTCGGGAACTCGATGTCCGCTTTGTCTATTTCGTCGATCAGCAGGGCCACCGGCTCGTCTGCGGTAAAGGCCTGCCACAGCACCCCCTTGACGATGTAGTTGTGGATGTCCTTGACCCGCGCGTCGCCCAGTTGCGAATCACGCAACCGGCTGACGGCATCGTATTCATACAAACCCTGTTGCGCTTTGGTGGTGGATTTGATGTGCCATTGCAGCAAGGGCATACCCAAAGCGGAGGCGACTTCCTCGGCCAGCATGGTCTTGCCTGTGCCGGGTTCGCCCTTGACCAAGAGCGGCCGTTTGAGCGTAGCCGCCGCGTTGACTGCCAACATCAAATCCTGGGTAGCAACGTAATTGTTGGAGCCTTGAAACTTCATGGTGGTAGGGGTAAAGGAGGGTAGGGTGATTGAATTGCCGACGCATATAATCCGCGCACGTCGGCGAGCTTGATGTACAAGCTTGTTTCTCCCCCAGATTGTGCGCGCAAAAAATGAATAAATTATTGACCACGGTGTTGACGTTTGCAGTAGCTTCGGTGGGCACTCTGGCGAGTGCGCAAGACATTGTGGGAGATGCCAAAGCGGGGCACGCCAAGGTGGATATGTGCATTGGCTGCCACGGTATCAAGGGCTACCAGGCCAGCTTCCCTGAAGTGCACAAGGTGCCCATGATTTCCGGGCAGGGCGCGAAGTACATCATCTCAGCGTTGAGCGCCTACAAGAAGGGCGACCGCAAACACCCCACCATGCGCGGCATTGCCGATTCGCTCAGCGACCAGGACATGGCGGACGTGGCGGCCTACTACAGCACCCTGGGTGTGGTGGAAGGCGCAACGTTGCCAGCCAAACCCACTGTGCAGCCCTCTGCCCAGGTAGCAGCATTGCTGACCAAGGGTGCTTGCGTATCCTGCCACGGTGATAACTTCTCCAAGCCTATCGACCCCAGCTACCCCAAGATTGCGGGCCAGCATGCGGACTACCTCTATGTGGCTTTGAAGTCGTACAAGACCGAGGGAAATCCCTTGGTGGGTCGCGGCAACGCGATCATGGGTGGTGTGGCCAAGCAGTTTTCTAACGCCGAATTGAAGGCCTTGGCCTCGTATGTGCACTCGCTGGACAGCGAGTTGAAGGTCGTACCGCAGTCGCGCTTCCGTTAAGCCTGTCTACAGCACAAAAAAGCCCGCTATTGCGGGCTTTTTTAATGGTTGCGGAATGTGGTGTCTTGGTGTGCCCAGGGCTTCAATCCCGGGTGGCTTGGCGTTGCACACAGGCGATATAGGCTTCGCCATCAGGTGGGCGGCCGGCGCGCTGGCTTTCCCACAGCATCTGGCCCAGGCAGTCCATGGTTTCGTGGTGGGCTGCGTGCAGCGAGTCGCGCCGCCGCGTCAGCAGCTCCACCGCCTGGCGTATGCCGCGCGGCTGGTCGATGGAGCATTGCTCGCTGATCGACAAGTGCATGGACAGGTGCAGAAAGGGGTTGGTGGCTCCGGCCTCCAGGTCGTAATTGCGTACCAGGGCGGCATCCAGATCCTGCAGGTCTGCATGGTATTCAGGATGCTCGTCCATCCATTGGCTTGCTATTGTTTCGATAGCTTCCAGCGCTTGACCTGTCTTCGCCTTGGCGTAAACAGTACAGAAAAATCGGCGGACATCGGCTTGCGAGGGATTGAACATGGCGCCAAGCCTACCACGGCCAAACCGAGGTCTTTTTCCCTTTCCTAAAAGCCACCACTTTGTCCAGGAGCTCTGCTGACCACTGTCGGCTGTGTCTGCACAAGGGCTCCTTTGGACTGACGGGGTGTGTTGGATACGCGCAACTTCGCGGTGTCGTCGCTGTTGTTGTCCGTAGCGTTTGTAAAGGCCAGGAGGGAGTTGCGCTTTGCCACAATTTTCCTGATGTTGGGTATGCTATTTACCGGTAAGCAGCTGCTGCAAGGCACTGTAAAGTAGGTGCTGCAGTTGTATGAATATGCCGCAAGGATGAGGCTTGTATACGGTTGAGCCAAGGGAAATTCGCTAGTTCCCCGTGTAAAAGTGCCTTGCTCTCTGCATGGCTATGGAATTAAATGGTTACATCTGTTACTTAAATACCTGATTCCATCTCCGGAGATACCATGGACCAGACGGGGCGCCTCTACAAAATCGACCAGCTTCTGCGCCAACACAAGGTCATCAGCTTCGCCGCACTGCAGGCTGAATTGAAAGTATCCCGTGCAACGCTCAAGCGTGATCTGGATGACCTGCGCAAACGGCTGAAATTGCCCATCGAATGGAGCCGCGCTGCGGGCGGCTACCGGCTTGCGGCGCTGCAGGAGCCCAGAACCAGTGCCCACGAGCTACCGGGCCTGTGGTTTTCGCCAGCCGAGATCCAGGCCTTGCTGACCTTGCAACATCTGTTGGCCTGCCTGGATACCGGTGGGCTGATACTCAACCCCGTGTCCGAGGCCGAACGTTTGACGGCGCTCTTGCAAAGCGACAACGTGGAGCTGCAGGAGCTGCGCCATCGCGTGCGCATCGTGGGACTGGAGCGCGAGCCCATCACGCCGCGCTACTTTGAGCGGGTAGGCCAGGCCCTGGTGCGGCGCAAGCGCTTGCTGCTGACCTATACCAAGGGCGATCTCACGCTGGGGGGGTGCGAGGTTTCGCCTCTGCGGATGGTGTCCTACCAGGGTGTCTGGTACCTGGAGGTGTGGTGCCATGGCCATAGCGAGCTGCATAGCGTAGAAGTGGCGGCCATCACCGATGTACAGGTCTTGGGCACCGGCGCGGTGGACATGGGCGCGGACAAGCTGGATGCGGCTTTTGGCCCGCTGTACGGCATTTACCCCAGCGGCAGGGTGCGTTGGGCGCGGCTGCAGTTTGGCGCGGAGCATGCGGCGGAAGCGGCGCATCTGCAGTGGCATTCGCAGCAGCAGGGTCGCGTGCAGCAGGACGGCAGCTACCTGCTGCGCGTGCCTTACATGGACCACCGGGAGCTGATGGGCGACATCCTGCGCCACGGCGCACGCTGCGTGGTGCTGGGACCGGCCAGCCTGCGCCAGGCATTGGCCGACGAGGTGGCCAAGATGTCCGCCGCCTACCAAACGGTTGCGCCGCTGGATGAGCCCGAGGTGGTGGAGTAAAGCCTTCTCAATGGCCCCGGGTTCTGGTGCGGCGTTGCGCCTGCTCCTCCCGCTCTTGGGCCATTTGCTCCTCTAGCTGCTGGCGGCCTTCGGTGGCCACGGCGATCAGCTTGTTGCGGTCTTTGCGGTGCGGGTACATCTGCTCGAACAGCGCGATGTTGTGCCGCCGAAAGCGCATGGCCTGCTGCCGTGCCTCGTGCGGCGGGTAACCCACCAGTTCCAGCACCGAACGCGCACTGCGCAGGCTGGACTCGAACAATTCACGCTCCACCCGCTGCACCCCCCGGTCGCGTAGTGCATACCAGTGGGGCACGTCGCGGGCCCGGGCGACGATCTCCAGGTTGGGGAAATGCTCCCGTGCGATGTCCACAATCTTCAGGCTCTGCGCTTTGTCGTCCACTGCCACGACCAGGATCTTGGCGGTGGCTGCGCCCGACAGGCGCAGCAGGTCTAGCCGGGTGGCGTCGCCGTAGAACACGCGAAAGCCGAACTGGCGGATGGTCTCCACCATTTCCGCGTCGTGGTCCAGCACGGTGGCGCCTATGCCCTCGGCCAGCAGCATGCGGCCCACGATCTGGCCATAGCGGCCAAAGCCGGCAATGATGATGGGCGCTTCTTGCTGCTCGGCCAGCTCTTCCAGCTGCGGCCCGCCGCGCTGCGCCAGGCGCGGCAGCAGCAGCTTGTCGATGGCCAGCAGCAACAGCGGGCTGACCAGCATGGACACCGCTACCGAGCCAATCAGCAGGGACGAGGTCTGCGCTGAAAACACCTGGGCCGCCGTGGCGGTCTGGAACACCACGAAGGCGAACTCACCGCCCTGCGCCAGCAGCACGGTAAACACCGGCCGCTCCTGGAAGGGCACGCCCATGGCCTTGGCAATGGCGTAGATCACCAGCAGCTTGGCCAGCAGAAAACCGGCCACGATGGCCGCCATCAGCCCCGGCGAACGCAGCAGCACGCCAAAGTCCACGCTCATGCCCACGGCAATGAAGAACAGGCCCAGAAGCAGGCCCTTGAAGGGCTCGATGTCGGTCTCCAGCTCGCGCCTGTACTCGCTCTCGGCCAGCAGCACACCGGCCAGAAAGGCCCCCAGCGCCATCGACAGGCCCACCGACAGCATCAGCGAGGCAATACCCACCACCAGCAGCAAGGCCGCAGCGGTGAAGATCTCCGGCGTCTTGCTGCGCGCGATCCAGCGGAACAGCGGGCGCAGCAACAGCCGGCCCCCCAGCACAATGCCCGCGATGACTGCTATTGTTTTGAGAGCTGCCAGCGCAGGTGATGTCTGCGCTAGCGCGTCATTTTCTTCAGAAATAGTGCCCAGCAGCGGTAGCAGCGCCAGAATGGGAATGGCGGCCACGTCCTGGAACAGCAGGATGGAAAACCCCGCCTGCCCGCTGCGTGTGGGCAGCAGATTGCGCTCGCCAAACACCTGCAGCGCAATCGCCGTGCTGGACAGGGCCAGCCCCAGCGCCGCCACCAGGGCGATGCGCCAGGGTGCGCCGGCGGCCATGCCGCCCAGCAGGATCACCACCGCGCAGCCCAGCACCTGGGCCGAGCCCCAGCCGAAGATGGGGCGGCGCAGGCTCCATAGGCGCTTGGGTTCCAGCTCCAGGCCGATCAGGAACAGCATCAGCACCACGCCGAATTCGGCGAAATGCAGGATGTCCTGCACCTCGGTCACCAGGCCCAGACCCCAGGGCCCGATGACGATGCCGGCGGCCAGGTAGCCAATGATGGAGCCCAGGCCCAGGGCCTTGCTTAGCGGCACGGCGATGACCGCCGCGCTCAGGTAGACAAAGCTGTTGACCAGCCAGGAGGGAGCGTGTTCCATGGGGTATCAGATGTCCGTTGCGGCTTCGGGCCAATGGGGGTAGTGCTGCAGGCGCTGGCGGAACTGCGCGATATGCGCCAGCACCTCTTGCTTGCCCGCACTGTGCGCGCTGTGCAGCACCAGCGGCGGCAGAAAGCGCATGCCGCACAGCGCGGCGGTGTGCTGGTAGGGCGGCAGGAAGGCATCGAAATCCGTCGCCTGCTTGCCGTTGGCCTGGTGGGGTTGGTAAGTGCCCTCCTGCCCGCCGGTGGTCAGCACCAGCCACAAGGCTTTGCCACGCAGCGCCGTGCCGGGGGTGCCTTGGGGCGCTGTCTCGTCGGTTTCGGCGGACACCACACCATAGGCCCAGCCGTAGGTCAGCACCTCGTCAAACCACAGTTTTTGCAGCGCGGGCATGGAATACCACTGTATGGGGTGCAGCAACACCAGCAGGTCGGCCGCCTCCACGCGGGCCTGCTCAGCCGCCACGTCGATGCTGTAGTCGGGGTAGTTGGCGTACAGGTCCTGCACCTCCAGATGCTGGCCGTCTGCGGTGTCGGCCAGGGCCCGGGCCGTGTCCAACAGGCGCTGGTTGACGTGCGAGGCGCGCCAGTTCGGGTGGGCAGCCAGCAGGTAGATGCGCGGTGGGGCGTCGTCGGGGCGCGCTGTGTCGGCTGGATGGGGGTGGGAGCTGGCTTCGTGCATGCCGCTAACATAGCAAATTCTCAACCAGGAGTTCTCCATGCCCATCGTCGTTGTCGCCAGCCCCAAGGGCGGCGTCGGTAAATCTACCTTGGCCACCCAGATTGCGGGCTACTACGCGTCTCGGGGGCATGCAGTGCTGCTGGGCGACGCCGACCCGCAGCAGTCGTCCCACCTGTGGCTGAGTCTGCGCCCAGCCAGCGCGGCCCCCATTACTGCGTGGCACGTGGCGGCTGACGAAATCGACAAACCGCCCAAAGCCAGCAAAAACGATGGCTATGTGGTGCTGGACACGCCCGGCGGCCTGGACGGCAAGCGATTCAAGGACGTGATGAAGCTGGCCGACAAGATCGTCATTCCCCTGCAGCCCAGCGTGTTCGACATTTTTGCCACGCGCAAGTTTCTGGACCGCCTGGCCGAACACCGCCGCATCGACAAGATGCAGGTCGGCCTGGTGGGCATGCGGGTGGACGAGCGCACCTTGTCCGCCGACCGCCTGCGCGAATACCTGGACGGCCTGGAAGTCCCGGTGCTGACCCATCTGCGCGACACTCAAAACTATGTGCATTTGGCTGCAGGCGGCCTGAGCCTGTTCGACGTGGCGCCCAGCCGGGTCGAAAAAGACCTGGAGCAGTGGCATCCCCTGGCAGCCTGGCTGGACGCCTGAGCCGCTTGAAAACCTTCGCCACTTTCGCCGAGTTGGCCACCGCCGTGGGCCAGGAGATTGCCGTCAGCGACTGGACGCAGATCACCCAGGCCCAGGTGCAGCAGTTTGCCGACGCCACGGGCGACCAGCAGTGGATACATGTGGACGTGGAGCGCGCCAAGGCGGGGCCGTTCGGCGGGCCGATTGCGCACGGCTTTCTGACGTTGTCGCTGCTGCCGCGCCTGTTTGAGGACTCGTTTGCCATCGCGGAGTCGCGCATAGCGCTGAACTACGGCCTGAACAAGGTGCGCTTCATCCATCCGGTGCCCGTGGGCAGCCGCCTGCGCGCGCGCCTGAAGCTGCTGGCCTGCACGCCGCTGGCCGAGCCGGGCGTGCAGATCAGCCTGGAGGCGACGCTGGAGCTGGAAGGCCAGGCCAAACCGGCCTGCGTGGCCGAGTCATTGCTGCGCTACTACGCCTGAACAGATTTATAAGAAATAGGCCTCTGGCGCAGGATTTACCTGCGCAAGTAGCTATCTATTTAATAGCTTGAGTTATTGAAAGCCGCACTGGCGCCAAGCTTCAAACACCGTTACGGCTACGGCGTTCGACAGGTTCAGGCTGCGCTGGCCGGGTCGCATGGGCAGCTTCAGGCAGTTCTGCGGGCTGAAGGCGGCACGCACGCTCTCGGCCAGGCCCTTGGTTTCGGAGCCGAACACCAGCCAGTCACCGGGTGCGAAGGCGGTGGCGTAGACATTGCCCGTGCCCTTGGTGGTCAGCGCGAACAGGCGTTGCGGGTCGGGCTGGGCGGTGGCCAGAAAGCTGGGCCAGTCGGCGTGGCGCGTCAGCGTGGCGTACTCGTGGTAGTCCAGCCCGGCGCGGCGCATGTGCTTGTCGTCCATGGAGAAGCCCAGCGGCTCCACCAGGTGCAGATTGCAGCCTGTGTTGGCCGCCAGGCGGATGACGTTGCCGGTATTCGGCGGGATTTCGGGTTCGACCAGGACGATGTTCAACATGCCTGGATTATCCTGTCGCATCCCCCTCTTTTTGACGCCCCATGAAAACCATCGACCTGCGCAGCGACACCGTGACCCGTCCCACCCCCGCCATGCAAGCCGCCATGCTGGCCGCACCCCTGGGTGATGACGTGTTTGGCGATGACCCCACGGTGAACCTGTTGCAGGACAGCCTGGCCGAGCGCCTGGGCTTTGAGGCTGGCTTGTTCTGCCCCACCGGGACGCAAAGCAATCTGATCGCCTTGATGACGCATTGCCAGCGTGGCGACGAATACATCGTCGGCCAGGAGGCGCATTGCTACAAATGGGAGGCTGGCGGCGCTGCCGTGCTGGGCAGCATCCAGCCCCAGCCGCTGGACAACGCGCGCGACGGCAGCATTCCGCTGGAGCGCATCGCTGCGGCCATCAAACCCGACGACGTGCACTACGCCCGCACCCGCCTGCTGGCGCTGGAGAACACCATTGGCGGCAAGCTGCTGCCGCAGGACTACGTGGACGCGGCGGTGGCCCTGGCCCATGGGCGCGGCCTGCAGTGCCATCTGGACGGGGCACGTTTTTTCAATGCCGTGGTGGCCTCGCAGCAGCCTGGCGAGGCGCTGATCCAGACCGAACGCCGACTCATCGCTGGATTTGACTCGGTCAGCATCTGCCTGAGCAAGGGCTTGGGTGCACCCGTGGGCTCGGTGCTGTTGGGCCGCAAGGACTTCATCGCCCAGGCACGGCGCTGGCGCAAGATGGTCGGCGGCGGCATGCGCCAGGCCGGCGTGTTGGCAGCCGCCGGCCTGTACGCGCTGGAGCACCATGTGGCGCGCCTGGCCGATGACCACGCCAACGCCCGCCTGTTGGCCGAGTTGCTGGCGGGTGTGCCAGGCTTGCAGGTGGATGCCGGGCCGACGAATATGGTGTTTTTGCATGTGGCCGCCGAGCAGGCCCAGGCCTTGGTGGAGCACCTGAAAGCCCAGCAGGTGCTGGCCACCGGCCTGTACACCCTGCGCCTGGTGACGCATCTGGACGTGTCGCAAGACGATGTGCGCCGGGTGGCCCAGGTGGTGCGGGCGTTCTTCGAACGCTAATCTACGGGTGTACGCGCCACCACCAGGCCGGTGATGTGCGCGGCGCCGGCCTGGCGCAGCACGGCCGCCGCGCCAAACAGCGAGGCGCCGCTGGTCATCACATCGTCCACAAGCACCACCCGTTTGTCCCGCACACTGTGGGCCCGCAAGGGCTCCAGCGCGAAAGCGCCTTTGACGTTGCGCAGACGGTCGGTGCGGCTCAGGGCGGGCTGCGGCGCGGTGTGGCGGGTGCGCAGCAGCAGCCGGGCGTCGGTTTTGTGCGGCGCCAGGTGGCGCGCCAGTTCCAGCGACTGGTTGAAGCCACGTTCGCGCAGGCGCTGGGCGGACAAAGGCATGGGCAGCAGCACATCACACCGCTCCAGCGCAGGTTCCACCCAGGGGCTGTGGCGCAGCAGGTCGGCCAGCGTGGCGGCCCAGCCTACGTGCTGCTGGAATTTGTAGCGCGCAATGCACTGCGACCAGGGGTAGGCGTAGTCCACCGCCGCCAGGCACGCGTCCAGTGGCGGCGCTTGCCGCAGGCAGCTACCGCATTGGCCCACGCCCTCGGGCACCACCAGGGCGCAGGTGCTGCAGCGCAGGCGCGGTTGGGCAAAGCGGGCCACACAAGCGCCGCACACCGGCTGGCTGGGCCAAGCCCGGCAGACGGCGCACTGGCTGGGCAAAAGGGTTGCTGCCCGGTGGATAAGCGCGCGGAACATGGCCTCAATATACTAGCCGGCTAGCTTATGACGACCCAACTTCCGCCCACGATTGACCCCGCTGCTGCTGCCCGCTGGGCCCGGCTGCCCGCCACAACCTCCCCTTGGTTGCACGAGGAGGTGGCCCGGCGCATGGAAGACCGCCTGCAGTGGATCAAGCTGCAGCCCCAGGCCTGGGCCCACTGGGAGCCTGTGCGCGGTGGTCTGGAAGCCCATGCCAAGCTCACGGCGCGTTACCCGGATTCCGCATGTTATGTGGTGGAGGCGCACGAAAATCAAGCGCAAGCAGCTATTCAATCTGTAGCAAAACCGTGGTGGAACCCGGTCCGCTGGACGGCGCCACCCCAGCATGCCCAGTTGCCGCCCGATGGCAGCGTGCAGATGCTGTGGGCGAATATGCTGCTGCATTCCGCGTCCGACCCGCAAGCCCTGATCGCGCAGTGGCACCGGGCTTTGGCGGTGGATGGCTTTCTGATGTTCTCCTGCCTGGGGCCAGACACCGTGCAGGAGCTGCGCAGCGTCTATGCCGCCCAGGGTTGGCCGCTGCCGGGCCACCAGTTCACCGATATGCACGACTGGGGTGACATGCTGGTACATGCGGGCTTTGCCGAGCCGGTGATGGACATGGAGCGCATTCGCCTCACCTACGAGAACCCGCAGCGTCTGCTACAGGACTTGCGCGAGATCGGCCGCAATCTGCATCCCCAGCGTTTTCCGGGTTTGCGTGGCAAGGCCTGGCGCGCGCAGCTGGAGGCCGCACTGGCCCGCCAATTGGCCAGCGCCGCAGAGCAGGGGCGGCTACCGCTGACGTTTGAGCTGATCTATGGCCATGCCCTGAAACCCGCGCCCAAGCTGCGGGTTAGTGCCCAAAGTGCGGTTTCGCTACGCGATATGCGCGATATGTTGCAGAGGTCAAAACCGGGTGCGGCATGATGGTTTCTAGGTAGGCCGCCAGCGGGAAAGGCGGGCTACAATGAATTTGAAAAAACATATGGGTATCTTCCCACGCAGCTAAGCCCATCGGCAAGTGACATCAAGTCGTCCGACGGGCTTAATTTTGTGAGTGCCATCCGTGTCGAATCTGGTATTTCGCTTCGCCACCGTTTCCGGCCAGAACATCCACTGGTTTCTGAAACGCAATTGTTCGGTCACTCCGACCCAGCTGGCTTGGCTGTACGCGTCGATCTGCTTGGTGTCTTTGGGGATTGCATCCTTTTTCTGGATGCAGGGTGCCAAGCTGGTATTTCCTTTTGCGTGGCTGGAGCTGGCGGCCGTGGGCATTGCGTTTCTGGTGTACGCCCGCCATGCTACCGATGGCGAGAAGATTTCTTTGCAAGGTCCCCGTCTGGTGGTTGAGTTGGAAAACGCGGGGCGGCTAGAGCGAGCTGAGTTTCACCGTGAATGGGTCAGAATCGAACCCAAAACAGGTGACCGGTCCTTGATAGAGGTGTCCGGCCAGGGATGTTCGGTAGAGGTGGGGCGGTATGTGCGTCCAGAGTTGCGGTCCGCATTGGCCCGCGAACTTCGCATGGCATTGCGCAGCGCTTGAGGGGGTGGTCCAGGGTTGCTTGGGCAGCGTAGACAAACTGGTTCTATTAAGAAGAAGTTAAAACGATGAAGATGATTCCTAACAAGTTGGCTTCACTCCTGCCTGCTGTCGGCGTATGGGCGGGCGCATGGTTCAGCACTGCTGCGCATGCGGTCAATGATCTACCCGGCGGCCCCGCTGTGCGGCAGCTGAATCTGGCCCCAGCAGTCACCAAGATCGCTGAAGAGCAACAATGGCTGCACTGGTTCATGCTCATCGTGTGCTGCGTCATCTTCATCGCGGTGTTTGGGGTGATGTTCTATTCCATCTGGAAGCACCGCAAATCCAAGGGTTACAAGGCCGCCAACTTCCACGAGTCTGTGGTGGTCGAGGTGATCTGGACCATCGTGCCCTTCGTCATCGTTATTCTGATGGCGCTGCCCGCCACCAAGGTGGTGGTCGCCTTGAAGGACACAACCAATGCCGACCTGACCGTCAAGGTCACCGGTATGCAGTGGAAGTGGGGTTACGACTACATCAAGGGCGAGGGCGAAGGCATAGGCTTTGTGTCCACGCTGGACAGCACCCAGCGCGCCATGTCCAACAACGGCGGCCCCAAGGCCAATGAAGCTGTGGACGACTATCTGCTGAAAGTGGATAACCCGCTGGTTGTGCCAGTGGATAAAAAGGTGCGCATCATCACCACCGCCGACGATGTGATCCATTCTTTCGGCGTGCCTGCTTTCGGCATCAAGCAAGATGCCATTCCCGGCTTTGTGCGCGACACATGGTTCCGGGCGGAAAAGGTCGGCACCTACTATGGCCAATGCGTAGAGCTTTGCGGTAAGGAGCATGCTTACATGCCCATCCAGGTGAAGGTCGTGTCGGCCGAAGATTATTCCAAGTGGGTGGACGGCGAGAAGAAGAAATTGGCTGCCAAGGCAGACGATCCTTCCAAGGTCTGGACACTGGACGACATCTTTAAACGAGGTGAAAAGGTGTACGCCTCCAACTGTGCAGCCTGCCACCAGGCCAATGGCAAGGGCGCCGGCCCTATCAAGCCGCTGGATGGCTCGCCCAAGGTGCTGGATGCCGACAAGAGCTTGCAGATCATGACCTTGCTGAACGGTCAGAACAACGGTGCTATGCCTTCCTGGAAGCAACTCAGCGACACCGACATTGCAGCAGTCATTAGCTACACCAAAAATAACTGGTCCAACAAGACGGGCCAACTGGTGCAGCCGGCTGACGTCTTGGCTCTGCGCGGCAAATAAGCTGCTCTCGCAACGTACAGATTTCCAAGGAAAGCAAGATGAGCGCAGTTCTCCACCCCCACGACGACCATGCCCACCACGACGGGCATGACCACCACGCACCTACGGGCTGGCGTCGGTGGGTTTTCGCGACCAACCACAAGGACATCGGTACCCTGTACCTGCTGTTCAGTTTCACCATGTTGATGGTGGGTGGCATCTTGGCGCTGATGATCCGCGCCGAACTGTTCCAGCCCGGTCTGCAGTTCGTGAACCCCGAGTTGTTCAACCAACTGACCACCATGCACGGCCTGATCATGGTGTTCGGCGCCATCATGCCGGCCTTTGTGGGTTTTGCGAACTGGATGATTCCGCTGCAAATCGGCGCCAGCGACATGGCGTTTGCGCGCATGAACAACTTCAGCTTCTGGCTGATGATTCCTGCAGCTTTGACGCTGGTCAGCTCGTTCTTCATGCCCGGCGGTGCACCTGCAGCCGGCTGGACGCTGTATGCGCCGCTCACGCTGCAAATGGGTCCCAGCATGGATGCCGGTATTTTTGCGATGCACATCCTTGGCGCTTCGTCGATCATGGGTTCGATCAACATCATCGTCACCATTCTGAACATGCGCGCACCCGGCATGACGCTGATGAAGATGCCGATGTTTTGCTGGACCTGGTTGATCACCGCCTATCTTCTGATCGCTGTGATGCCCGTGCTGGCAGGCGCCATCACCATGACGCTGACGGACCGCCACTTTGGCACCAGCTTCTTCAACCCCGCAGGTGGCGGCGACCCGGTGATGTACCAGCACATCTTCTGGTTCTTTGGGCACCCAGAGGTGTACATCATGATCTTGCCGGCCTTCGGCATCATCAGCCACATCGTGCCGGCCTTTGCGCGCAAAAAGCTGTTTGGCTACGCATCCATGGTCTATGCCACATCGTCGATTGCGATCCTATCGTTCATCGTCTGGGCGCACCATATGTTCACCACCGGTATGCCGGTGACAGGCCAGTTGTTCTTCATGTACGCCACCATGTTGATTGCGGTACCTACTGCCGTGAAGATATTCAACTGGATCGCCACCATGTGGCAGGGCTCCATGACCTTTGAAACCCCCATGCTGTTCGCAGTGGGCTTCATCTTCGTGTTCACCATGGGCGGCTTCACCGGCCTGATTCTGGCGGTGGCGCCCATCGACATCCAGCTGCAAGACACCTACTACGTGGTGGCCCATTTCCACTATGTGTTGGTGGCGGGTTCGCTGTACGCCATGTTTGCCGGCTTCTACTACTGGTGCCCCAAGTGGACCGGTGTCATGTACAACGAACGCCGCGGCAAGATCCATTTCTGGTGGTCGTTGATCGCGTTCAACGTCACCTTCTTCCCCATGCACTTCTTGGGCTTGGCCGGCATGCCACGCCGCTATGCCGACTACCCCATGCAGTTCGCTGATTTCAACGCTATTGCGTCGGTGGGTGCGTTTGCTTTTGGTTTTGCCCAGGTGTATTTCTTCTTCTTCATCGTATTGCCTGCCATGATGGGCAAGGGTGAAAAAGCGTCGCAAAAGCCCTGGGAGGCCGCCGAAGGCCTGGAGTGGGAAGTGCCATCTCCCGCGCCCTTCCATACCTTTGAAACACCACCCAAGCTGGATGCCACGGCAACCCGCGTGATTGGTTAAAGCCTGACCATGCTGACGCCAGAGCAAAAGAAGCACAACCTGCGTACCGGACTGATACTGGCGTCTGTAGCGCTGGTGTTCTTCGTGGGATTTGTTGTCAAGATGGTTCTGCTGAGCCACCACTGAGTCGCTAAAGGCCTGCATGTACGTGCGTCGCGAAAACTGGAAGATGCTGGGCAAGCTGGGCGTTGTCGCGCTGGGCATGTTTGCTTTCGGTTATGCGCTGGTGCCGTTGTACAAGGCGATTTGTGAAATGACCGGCATCAATGTGCTGGCGTTGGCAGAGCGCCAGCTGCCGGGTGATGGTGGTGCGGGTAAGCCTATCAAGCTGCCCGCTAATACCCAGGTCGATATGAGCCGGACCATCACGGTAGAGTTTGATGCGAACGCGCGTGGCCCTTGGGAATTCAAACCCGCCACGCGATCGGTACAGGTGCACCCTGGCGAATTGGCTACCGTGATGTACGAATTTCAAAACGTTCAGAACCGGCGCATGGCCGCACAGGCCATACCCAGCTATGCGCCCAGGCAGGCCGCAGCGCACTTCAACAAGCTGGAATGTTTTTGCTTCAACCAGTACACCCTGGATCCGGGCGAGAAGAAGCAATGGCCGGTGGCTTTTGTGATCGACCCGAAGCTGTCCAAGGATGTGAGCACGATTACTTTGTCCTACACCTTCTTTGAGGTGGGTGGTAAGACGCCGCCAGCACCCGTATCCACGGTAGATGCCGGGCGGCATGTGGAAGCGGGGCGTGGGTCATGAGCGCACCGGCAAAGGCATTGGTGCTTCATACGATCAAGACGGTGGCATGGTCGTTTGTGGGTATACGCAAGCGCAGCGGCTTTGAAGACGATCTGGCCAAGCTGAGCCCGCTGCAGGTAATTGCAGTGGGCTTGCTGGCCGTGCTGCTATTCGTAGTGGGCTTGATGTTTTTTGTCAGTTGGGTGGTGGCGAAGTGATCTGCTTTGCTAAACGGTTAAGAAAATAAGTGAGACCAAGGAGCTGAAATGAGTTCAAGCGCGCATGCCGCAACACCGTACTACTTTGTGCCTGGTCCATCGCGCCACCCAGCGATGGCTGCGCTGGGCTTGTTTTTTGTGATCCTGGGCGCTGGCCAATGGGTGAATGACGCCGAGTGGGGCAAGTATTCGCTGGCCGTTGGCATGCTGTTTTGGTGGGGCGTGCTGTACCAGTGGTTCCGCGACGCCATTCGGGAAAGCGAAGGCGGACTCTATGGCCACAAGATCGACCTGTCCTACCGCTGGGCGATGAGCTGGTTTATCTTCTCGGAGGTGATGTTCTTCGGCGCCTTTTTCACAGCCTTGTGGTGGGCGCGTGCCCATTCCGTGCCGGTATTGGGTAGCCTGGATAACGCTCTGTTATGGCCGGACTTCAAGGCCGTATGGCCCAGCTTGGCCGCGGGTGTCACGGCTTCGCCAGCGAACATCATTGAGCCCTTTGAAACCATGACGCCTTTTTGGCTGCCGACTATTAACACCGGCCTGTTGCTGACATCTGGCGTGACGCTGACAATCGCCCACCACGCTCTGGTCAAGGGCCAGCGCGGCAAGACGATTGGTTTCATGTGGGCCACGGTGATTTTGGGTACGGTGTTCCTGTTCGTGCAGGGTTATGAATACGCTCATGCTTACAGCGAGATGAACCTCAAGCTCAGCTCCGGCGTTTACGGCTCCACCTTCTTCATGCTGACCGGTTTCCACGGCTTCCACGTGCTGGTGGGCATGTTGATGCTGCTGTTCATTACCCTGCGTTTAATGAAAGGCCACTTCACGCCGCAAAAGCATTTTGGCTTTGAGGGTGCAGCCTGGTACTGGCACTTTGTGGACGTCGTCTGGTTGGGCTTGTACGTGATCGTCTACTGGATGTAATGGCGCTGCTCTCTGCCTCCATTCAAAAAAGCGCCGATGGGCGCTTTTTTGTTGCTGCGCCTTATTTGCCGGCCGGGATGCCGGTGGGGTGCAAATACCCTAGCTTCCAACCCACCAGAATGCAAACGAACAGCAACACCGAGAACCCGATGCGGAAGGCTAGCGCTCGGGCCATGCGGTCGGCCTTTTGCGGGCTGTTCGGGTCGTCCTTTCCGCCTTTGAGCATGAAGTACAGGGCAGCGCCCAGGCTAGCGAAGATGGCCGCAAAAGCGATGAGCGCGAGGTAGGTCATGCGGAGCATTATCCCGTGAGTCCCAAGTTGCGTTTCTGCCTGCTCACCGCAGGGGCTTTGCTGAGCCTGACCGCTACGCTGTCGCTCGGGCGCTGGCAGTTGTCGCGTGCGTCCCAGAAGGAGGCCTTGTTTGCCGCCATCGAGTCGCAGAACCGGCTGCCGCGGGTCGCGCAGGCCGAGTTGCTGGCCACTCCGCAGCTTGATTCGCTGCTACACCGCAATGTTCAGCTGCGGGGCCATTGGGTGGCGCAGCGCACGGTGTTTCTGGACAACCGGCAGATGCACGACCAGGCCGGTTTTTACGTGGTGACACCCCTGCAGCTGCTGGATAGCCAAGCCGTGATCCTGGTGCAGCGGGGCTGGGTGCCGCGTAATTTTCTAGACCGCACAGCCTTGCCCCGCATCGATACACCCGGGGGTTTAGTGGATGTGCAGGGGCGTATGGCCCCGCCGCCGTCTAAGCTTTACGCCTTCCAGGCGGTAGAGTCGGGGCCCATCCGGCAAAATCTCGACTTGGCAGCTTTCAGTGCCGAGACAGGCTTGCCCCTGATGGCGGCGTCTGTCTTCCAGACCGGGCCGCCCGCAACGCCGCTGCAACGTGACTGGCCCAAGGCCAATACCGGTGTTGAAAAACACTACGGCTACGCATTTCAATGGTTTGGGCTGGCTGCCTTGATCACAATCCTTTATGTCTGGTTCCAAATTGTCCGACGCTTCATCCCTCAGCACCCCCGCCGCCGTGAGCCCGTCTGAAGACCACTTGCTAGGCATGACGGTGCATTCCATGCCCACCCCCCAGGAGGCGGTGGGCGGTGCCGCTCGCCGTACGGTGCTAGGTCGCTGGAAGATGCTGGCCGTGCTGTTGACTTGTGCTGCACCGGTGATTGCCTCGTATTTCACCTATTACGTGATTCGCCCTGAAGGCCGGCGCAATTTTGGCGAGCTCATCGATCCGCAGCGCCCGCTGCCGGACCAAGCGGTGCAGGCGCTGGACGGTACGCCCGGCAATCTGCGTGCGCTCAAGGGCCAGTGGCTGCTGCTCAGCGTTGCCGGTGGCGCGTGTGATGCCCTATGCGAGAAACACCTTTACCTACAGCGCCAACTGCGCGAGACCCAGGGCAAGGAAAAGGACCGCGTGGACTGGATCTGGCTGGTAACAGATGATGCCCCTGTGCCCGAACGCCTGCTGCCCGCCTTGAAAGGTGCCACCGTGCTGCGCTTGTCCGAGGCACAGCTATCGCAGTGGTTGTCACCCGCCCAAGGCCATCAGTTGGCCGAGCACCTGTATCTGGTAGACCCCCTGGGCAATTGGATGATGCGCTTCCCGGCCAGCCTGGACCTGGCCGGTGCGGCGAACGCCAAGCGGGACCTCGAGCGCCTGTTGCGCGCCTCGGCCTCCTGGGACCAACCGGGCCGTTAAATGGACACGCCTGCCTTGTACGACCTGTCGCCCGCTATCCGCGTCATGCTGGTGGGTTTGCTGATTGCCGTTGTGCCCCTGGTGTGGGTGCGGCTGCGCAACCCCCAGGCATCGACCATGGGGCGCTTGCAGGCCCTGACGGTTTTGACCCTGTTTTTGACCTTTGACCTGGTGCTGTTCGGTGCCTTCACCCGCCTGAGCGACTCTGGCCTGGGCTGCCCCGACTGGCCAGGCTGTTACGGCAATGCAAGTCCCTTGGGTGCCGTGGCCCAGATCACCCATGCCCAGACCGCCATGCCCAGCGGGCCGGTCACGCACGGCAAGGCCTGGGTGGAGATGGTGCACCGCTATCTGGCGACCTCGGTAGGTGTGTTGATCCTGGTGTTGACCATTGCCAGCTGGTGGCAGCGCCGGCGTGGTCTGGCCCTGCCCATTAACCCGTGGTGGCCCACATTGACCCTGGTGTGGGTGTGCGTGCAGGGTGCGTTCGGCGCCCTGACCGTGACCATGAAGCTGTTCCCGGCCATCGTCACCTTGCATTTGATCGGCGGCCTGGTGCTGCTGGTGCTGCTGTGCGTGCAGGCCGTGGCCTACGCCCAGCGCGAGCGGGCACCAGCGCCGGCTTGGCCGGTAGCGCGTTGGATTCTTTGGCTGGTTTTTGCGCTGCTCGCCTGCCAGGTGGCTCTGGGCGGCTGGGTCAGCACCAACTATGCGGTGCTGGCCTGCGATACTTTCCCCTTGTGCCAAAACAGCTGGTGGCCGGAGATGGACTTCCAACAGGCCTTCCAGATCTGGCGGCCTCTGGGGCGCTTGCAGGATGGCACTTATCTGGGATTTGCGGCACTGACGGCCATCCACTACGCCCACCGGCTGATGGCCTACCTGGTGCTGTTGGCGCTCGCCTGGCTGGCCTGGCGCATGCACGGTAACCCGGCAACCCTGCGCCAGGCGCGTTGGCTGGGCGGGCTGACCCTGTTGCAGTTTGCGACGGGCTTGAGCAATGTGGTGTTGGGCTGGCCTATGCTGGCCGCCGTGGGCCATACCGGTGGCGCGGCCGCGCTGGTGGTCGTACTGACCTGGATTGTGTGTAGCCGCCGCAGTGCATTGGCCGCAGAGCCCCGCGCTTCCTTTGCCTTCAGCGAGCCGGCGGCGCAGCGCCCCGTTCGTTGATGGTGTGTATTTTTTGTCTGGACCGAGATTTTTTGCATGCGTGTTGCTGAACCTACCGCCCCTCCCATGACTGCCGCGCCGCCCTCGCGCCTGCGCCAGTTCTATTCGCTGACCAAGCCGCGCGTGGTCCAACTGATCGTGTTCTGCGCTCTCATCGGCATGGTGCTGGCCGTGCCCGGCGTCCCTACCTGGGCCGAAGTCCGCCTGGGTCTGTTGGCATGCCTGGGCATTTGGTTGGTGGCCGGTGCCGCTGCGGCCTTCAACTGCCTGGTCGAGAAGGGCATAGATGCCAAGATGAAGCGCACCTCGTGGCGGCCCACGGCGCGCCAGGAGCTGCAGGACTGGCAAACCCTGCTGTTTTCAGCCCTGCTATGCGTGGCGGGCTCGGCGCTGTTGTATGTGTGGGTAAATGCCCTGACCATGTGGCTGACCTTTGCCACCTTTGTGGGCTACGCCGTGGTCTACACCGTCATCCTGAAGCCGCTGACACCGCAGAACATCGTCATTGGCGGTGCCTCAGGTGCCATGCCGCCGGTGCTGGGCTGGGCTGCCATGACTGGCAATGTTGGGCCCGAGGCCTTGATCCTGTTTTTGATCATCTTTCTGTGGACGCCGCCGCACTTCTGGGCGCTGGCCTTGTACCGGGTGGAAGACTACCGCAAGTCCGGCCTGCCCATGCTGCCCGTCACCCACGGCAACGAGTTCACCCGCCTGCAGGTGTTGTTGTACACCTTGGTGTTGTTCGCGGCCTGCCTGATGCCCTTCATTTACGGCATGAGCTCCTGGCTGTACCTGGCGGCTGCCGTGGTGCTGAGTATTGGGTTCTGCGCCTACGGCTTTGCACTTTGGCGCAATTACTCGGACGCCCTGGCGCGCAAGACCTTCCGCTTTTCCCTGATCCACTTGAGCGCGCTGTTTGCCGCGCTGCTGCTGGACCACTACCTGATTTAAGTCCTATGCATAAACGTGATGCTATTAAAAAAATAGCTATTGGCGCACTATTTATAAGCGCTACCGGCCTTTTTGTTGCTTGCTCCGAAACCAAGCCCAATTTTGCCTCGGTGGATGTCACCGGCGCCGAATACGCCAAGGATTTCCAGCTGCAGGACCACAACGGCCAGCTCCGCAGCCTGAAGGACTTCAAAGGCAAGCTGGTGGTGGTGTTCTTTGGCTACACCCAGTGCCCGGACGTGTGCCCCACCTCCATGGCTGAGCTGGCCGAGATCAAGAAATCCTTGGGCGCCGACGGCGACCGTCTGCAAGGTATCTTCATCACCGTGGACCCGCAGCGCGATACGCCAGCCCTGCTCAAGGCCTATATGGCCAACTTTGACCCCAGCTTCCTGGCGCTGGTGCCCACGCCCGAGCAGTTGGCCACTGTGGCCAAGGACTTCAAGGTGTATTACAAAAAGGTGGATGGCAGTACGCCCACCAGCTACACCATGGACCATTCCGCTGGCAGCTACGTGTACGACACCCAGGGCCGGCTGCGCCTGTATGCTCGCTACGGCGGCGGTGCGGCGCCGTTGCTGGGCGACCTGAAATTGCTGCTCAAGCAGGCATGAAAAAGGGACCACGAAGGTCCCTTTTTTAATGGATGGCCGAGTGCGTTTACGCGAATTCGGTCAATGCCTTTTTCATCTTCTTCATGGCCGCAGATTCGATCTGGCGAATCCGCTCAGCGCTGACGCCGTAGTCGGCAGCCAGCTCGTGCAGCGTCATGCCGCCAGAGCCGTCATCCTGCACCTTGAGCCAGCGCTCTTCCACGATGCGGCGGCTGCGTTCGTCCAGGCCGTCCAGGGCGCTGCGCACGCCGTCGCTGGCGAGGGTGTCGCGCTGGTGGGCTTCGATCTGGGCGGTGGGTTCGTGCACCGTGTCAGCCAGGTAAGCGATAGGGCCATAGCTGTCTTCGCCGTCGTCCGATGGGCCCGGGTCCAGCATCACGTCGCCACCCGACAAGCGGGTTTCCATCTCAATCACGTCCTCGCGCTTCACATTCAGCTGGCTGGCCATGGACTCGATTTCCGACTCGCTCAGGGTGTCACGGTGGGTGTCACCGTCGATCGCGTCGGACTTGAAGCCTTGCTTCATCGAGCGCAGGTTGAAGAACAGCTTGCGCTGCGCCTTGGTGGTCGCCATTTTGACCATGCGGCAGTTCTTCAGGATGTACTCGTGCATTTCGGCCTTGATCCAGTGCAGCGCGTAGCTCACCAGGCGCACACCCTGGTCGGGGTCGAAGCGCTTCACGGCTTTCATCAGGCCGACGTTGCCTTCCTGGATCAGGTCGCCATGTGGCAGCCCATAGCCGAGGTATTGGCGCGCGACGGACACAACCAGGCGCAGGTGCGACAGCACCAGCTTACCGGCGGCGTCCACGTCGTTGTCATTCTTGAGTTGGCGGGCGTATTGCTGCTCCTGCTCCAGTGTGAGCATGGGCATGCGGTTCACTGCCGAGATATATGCGTCCAGGTTACCCAGCGGGGGCACCAGGGCCCACGGGTTCGGGGCCGCCAATGCGGTGGACATGGTTCCAGTTTGAAGGTTCATACCAGATTCCCTTTCTCTAGGCTTGAATATTAGCACTCTATTAAAGAGAGTGCTAAAGCCGGGGAATTCCTCTCTGGCGCAAGGGTATTCCCTTGGTCGAAGCGAGTGGCTTTGCCCCAGTACAGCCTCCAGCGATTGTCGATTCTTAGCTAGCGTAGAACTCTGGGTCTATTGAAAACCTATGTAACTTATTGAAAGTTATGGACAACTTCTAAACATCTGCTGATGCAACGATTCTGACTGTCAGATGGAAGCATTTCACCTGGTTTTCAAGCGTTGAGGGGGCAAAACGACTTTTGGCCGGGCGTTAACATCCTCGGCTATGAAATTTCTGAACACATTCATGGTTTCGGTGGGTTGGCTTTTTGTCGTTTTTGCAGTTCTTTGTGCTCTTGGGCTAGGCTCCATCCATATGCACCTGGGTCCACTGGACTTCAAGCTGCCGTTTCACTGGCGCTGATCCGGCTGGGCCATGGGCTAAAGTGCCAGCTTCAAGCCACCCAGGAAACCCATGCCCATCCAATCCCGCCTGCACCGCCCGTTTGGGGCGCTCACCACCCTGACCAATGGCCGCCACAGCTGGAACTCTGATGTGGACGCAACCCTGGGCTCCGATGACCTGGCGCCCGATCCACACGACCTGCTGGATTCGGCCCTGGCCGCCTGCACCAGCCTGACGCTGGAGCTGTACATCCGCCGCCGCAAGCTGGCCGTGACCGACCTGCGCGTGGACGTCAGCCACACCGAGAGCAAGACCGAAGACGGCAAGGTCCGCTACGTGCTGCAGCGTAGCCTGCACATCGAGGGCGACATCACGCCCGAAGACAGGGCCAAGCTGCTGGAGATCGCCAACAAGTGCCCCATCCACCGGGTGCTGGAGGGCGAGATCAGCGTGGCTACCACGCTGGCTGACTGATGCTATGGTTTAAATAGCTGCTCGCGCAGGTATTACCTGCGCTGGAGGCTTATTTCATTCGTAAGCCAGGGCGGCATCCAGAACCTCCACCCAGTGCTTCACCGGCGTGCTGGTGCCGCTTTGCAGGTGCTGGATGCAGCCGATATTGGCCGAGACGATGGTTTGCGCACCCAGCGGCTCCAGATGGCCCAGCTTGCGGTCGCGCAGCTGGGTGGCCAGGGTGGGCTGCAGCACCGAATAGGTGCCGGCCGAGCCGCAGCACAGATGGCTTTCGCTCTGCGCCAACTGCACCTTGAAACCCAGCGCGCCCAGATGTGTTTCCACCCCACCGCGCAGCTGCTGGCCGTGCTGCAGCGTGCAGGGGGGGTGGAAGGCCAGCTGCTGTTGGGCGCCGGGCCGCAGCTTGCCGCGCAGGGCGGTCACCAAATCAGGCAGCAGCTCGCTCAGGTCGCGTGTCAGTGCGCTGATGCGTGCAGCCTTTGCCGCGTAAGCCGGGTCGGCGGCCAGGGCGTGGCCATAGTCTTTCACCATGACGCCGCAGCCGGACGCATTCATCACGATGGCCTCCACCGTGTGGGCCTCCACCAGCGGCCACCAGGCGTCGATGTTGCGGCGCATATCGGCCAGGCCGCCATCGTGGTCGCCCAGGTGGCTGCGTATGGCGCCGCAGCAGCCGGCGCTGGGGGCCACCAGGGTCTGGATGCCGGCGGCGTCCAGCACGCGGGCGGTGGCGCCGTTGATGTTGGGCATCATGGCGGGCTGCACACAGCCTGCCAGCACCAGCACCTTGCGGGCGTGCTCGCGTGTGGGCCAGGGCTGGGCCGGTGTGGCCTGGGGCACCTTATTTTTTAGCGTCTGCGGCAGCAGGGGGCGCAGCGCTTGGCCGACCTTCATTGCCGGGGCGAACAGCGGGGATGTGAGTCCTTCCCGCAACATCCAGCGGGCCGCTTTCTCGGTGGCGGGGCGCTCCACGCGTTCATCCACGATGCGCCGGCCTATGTCCACCAGCTGGCCGTATTCCACGCCGCTGGGGCAGGTGGATTCGCAGTTGCGGCAGGTCAGGCAGCGGTCCAGGTGTTGCTGGGTGCTGCGGGTGACTTCCGCGCCCTCCAGCACCTGCTTCATCAGGTAAATGCGGCCACGCGGTCCGTCCAGCTCGTCGCCCAGCAGCTGGTAGGTGGGGCAGGTGGCGGTGCAAAAACCGCAGTGCACGCATTTGCGCAGAATCGCCTCGGCGGCCTGGCCGTCGGCGGTGTTCTTGAATTCGGGGCTGAGGTGGGTTTGCATTACAGGCTGGGGTACAAGCGACCAGGGTTGAAGATGCCAGCCGGGTCCATAGCGGCTTTCAGCGCACGCTGTATGCGCTGCAGCGGGGCCGATAGCGGGGTGAATACGCCGTCGTGCCGGTGGTCGGCGTGGAACAAGGTGGCATGGCCGCCCGCCTGGGCTGCAGCGGCGCGTATCTGCTTGGGCGTGGCAAAGCCGCGCAGCCAGCGCAGGGCGCCGCCCCATTCGATGAAGCTCTGCCCCGGCAGGTCCAGCGGCGGTGTGGTGGCCGGTACCGAGATGCGCCACAGCTCCTCGCCGCGCGCCAGGTGCGCCGCGTCCAGCTGGAAGAAATGGTGGCCGTGGTCGCGCACCAGCTGCCACCAGCCTGCGGCCATTTCGGGCTCCTGCAGCGTGCCACCCAGGCGTTGGCAGGCAGCGTGTACGGCTGCCTGGGCACCGGCCAGGCGCAGATGCAGGTGGCCCGCATGCCAGCTGCTGGCGTTCAGCGGCAGGGGTTGTCCAGCCCAGGTGTGCAGCTGCTGCAGGGCCGTGGCTTCATCCATCTCGAACACCAGGGTGGCGATGGCGGGTGGGGTGGGCAGTACCTTCAGCGATACCTCGCAAATGATGCCCAGCACGCCCATGGAGCCAGCCAGTGCGCGTGACAGGTCGTAGCCCGCCACGTTCTTGATCACCTGGCCGCCAAAGCTCAGCAGCTCGCCCTGGCCATTGAGCACCGTGGCGCCCAGCACGTAGTCGCGCACCATGCCCACATGCGGGCGGGCGGGGCCGGACAGGCCGGCGGCCACCATGCCGCCCACCGTGCCGTGGGCGTTGAAGCGTGGCGGCTCGAAGGGCAGGCACTGGCCTTTGGCGGCCAAAGCGGCCTCCAGCTCGGCCAGTGGAGTACCGGCGCGCGCGGTGACGACCAGCTCGCTGGGCTCGTAGCTGCTGATGCCCGTCAGGTCGCGCATGCTCAGCGGCTCGCCGTGCGGCTTTTCGCCATAAAAGGCTTTGCTGTTGCCGCCTTGGATGTTGAGGGCGGTCTTGTGTGCGTGGGCCGCCTGCACCCGCTCGACCAGGTGCTGCAGCGCGGAATCGTTATGGGCCATCAAAACCTCGGCAAATGGGGAAAGGGCAGCATGCCGCGCAGCACGGTCATCTTGCCGTACTCAGCGCAGCGCTGCAGGCTGGGGATGACCTTGCCGGGGTTCAGTAGCTCCAGCGGGTCGAAGGCGCGCTTCACGGCCAGCATCTGCTCGCGCTCGGGCGCGCTGAACTGCACGCACATGGAGTTCAGCTTTTCCACGCCCACGCCGTGTTCGCCGGTGACTGTGCCGCCCAGGCGCACGCTGGTTTCCAGGATGTCCGCGCCAAACAGCTCACAGCGGTGCATCTGGTCGGGGTCGTTCGCGTCGAACAGGATCAGCGGGTGCAGGTTGCCGTCACCGGCGTGGAACACGTTGGCGCAGGCCAGGCCGTATTGCTGTTCCATGGCCTCGATGGCGCGCAGAATTTCGGCCAGCTTTTTGCGCGGAATGGTGGAGTCCATGCACATGTAGTCGGGGCTGATGCGGCCCGAGGCGGGGAAGGCGTTTTTGCGCCCGCTCCAGAACTTCAAACGCTGGGCCTCGTCGCGGCTGACGGTGCAGCGGGTGGCACCGTTGGCCTGCAGCACGGCCTCCATGCGGGCGATTTCTTCTTCCACCTCTTCGGGCGTGCCGTCGCTCTCGCACAGCAAGATGGCGGCGGCGTCCAGGTCGTAGCCGGCGTGGACGAAGTCCTCTACGGCGGCGGTCATGCGCTTGTCCATCAGCTCCAGCCCGGCGGGGATGATGCCGGCGGCAATCACCGCCGCCACCGCATTGCCGGCCGACTCCACATCGGCAAAACTGGCCATGACGCAGCGTGCCAGCTGTGGCTTGGGTACCAGTTTGACGGTGACTTCCAGCGTCACAGCCAGCATGCCTTCGCTGCCTATGACCAGGGGCAGCAGGTCCAGGCCGGGTGTGTCCAGCGCTTCGGAGCCGAATACGACTTCTTCGCCCTCCACGGTGTAGCCGCGCACGCGCAGCACGTTGTGCAGGGTCAGTCCGTATTTCAGGCAGTGCACGCCGCCCGAGTTTTCGGCCACGTTGCCGCCTATGGTGCAGGCGATTTGGCTGCTGGGGTCGGGTGCGTAGTACAGGCCGTGGGGCGCTGCGGCCTCGCTGATGGCCAGGTTGCGCACGCCGCATTGCACGGTGGCGGTACAGGCCAGTGGGTCCACGGCCAGGATGCGGTTGAACTTGGCCAACGACAGCGTCACGCCCAGCCGGTGCGGCATGGCCCCGCCGGACAGGCCGGTGCCCGCGCCGCGCGCCACCACCGGCACCTGCAGGCGGTGGCAGATTTGCAGCACGGCCACTACCTGGGCCTCGGTCTCGGGCAGCACCACCAGCAGCGGCGGCGTGCGGTAGGCGGTCAGGCCGTCGCATTCATAGGGTGTGGTGTCTTCCCGGCGCGACAGGATGGCGTGGCGGGGGAGGGCAGCGGCCAGGGCTTGGGCCACTTCGGCGCGGCGGGCTTGTAGCTGGGCGGTGTCTTCGATCGTGGGGGGTGTCATGGCGTGTGGGCTAGCGGTCTGTGACTATAAGCAGATGCGCCGCCCGCCGGGTTGAAATTTCCGGTGCCTTTGCGTGCAGAAATTGATGGCTGAACGGGTCCATGCCTATGCTATTTAATTAATAGCTGCTTGCGCAGGTATTCTCTGCACCAGAGGCAGATTTGGCTTGAATTTTCTTTAAGGCATCACGGGCACACGCGGCTCGAACTTGCTGCGCTTCAGGCTGAAGAATGCCTTCACATTGCGCACATTGGCGTCGCTGGTGAACAGGCGCTGCGCCAGGGCCAGGTAGTCGGGCATGTCGCGGGCAAATACGATGAGGCAGAAGTCCGGCCCGGGCGACACGCGGTAGCACTGCTGCACGGCCTCGTCTGCCGCCACGCGGGCCTCAAAGGCAGCCAGGTATTCGTCCCCCTGCCGGTCCAGGGTGATTTCCACAATCGCCGTCAGGCCGTGGCCCAGCTGCGTAGCCAGTTTGTCGTTGTCCAGGATGGCCACCTGCCGCGCGATCAGGCCCGAGTCCACCAGGCGCTTGACGCGCCGCAGGCAGGTGGGGGCTGACACGTGCACTAGCTCCGCCAGCGCCAGATTGCTCAGCGAAGCATCTTGCTGCAGCTGCTGCAGAAGGCGCAGATCAATCGCGTCTAGTTCTATTTGTTCCATAAATTCAATAAATTTTTACTTTAATTTCTTAATAAATTTAGTAAGAAATATTATTCCATTTATCGTGAAATATTGAAACCAATCTTTAGGCGCTCAGGCTTAACATGCCGGCACAAACAAACTGTTGGAGTCTTTTATGTGTGGCATCGTCGGCGCTGTATCTACCCGCAATATCGTCCCCATCCTGGTCCAGGGCCTGCAGCGGCTGGAATACCGGGGTTATGACTCCTGCGGCGTGGCCGTGCAAGGCATGGGCCCGGATGCACAGCACACCGGCACCCTGCGGCGCGCCCGCAGCACCTCGCGCGTGGCCGAGCTGATGACGCAGGTGAGTGAAGACAAGCTGGAAAGCGGCACTGGCATCGCCCACACCCGCTGGGCCACCCACGGCGCCCCGGCCGTGCACAACGCGCACCCGCATTTCAGCCACGGTCCCGGCGCCGATTCCGCCAGCCGCGCCGGCCGCATTGCCCTGGTGCACAACGGCATTATTGAAAACCACGAAGAGTTGCGCGCCCAGCTGCAGGCCAAGGGCTATGTCTTTACCAGCCAGACCGATACCGAAGTCATCGCCCACCTGGTGGACAGCCTGTACAACGGCGACCTGTTTGAGGCCGTGAAGGCGGCGGTGTTGCATCTGCACGGCGGCTACGCGATTGCCGTGTTCTGCAAGGACGAGCCGCACCGCGTCATCGGCGCGCGCGCCGGTTCGCCCTTGATCCTGGGCGTGGGCCAGGGCGAAACCTTCCTGGCCAGTGATGCCATGGCCCTGGCCGGCGTGACCGACCAGATCGTCTACCTGGAAGAGGGCGATGTGGTGGACGTGCAAATGGGCAAGTACTGGATCGTGGACAAGGCCCACAAGCCCGTCACACGCGTGGTCAAGACCGTGCACGCCCACAGCGGCGCAGCCGAGCTGGGCCCCTATCGCCACTACATGCAGAAGGAAATCTTCGAGCAGCCCCGCGCCATCGGTGACACGCTGGAAGGCGTGACGGCCATCGTGCCCGGCCTGTTTGAAGGCCCGAACGCAGGAGATGCCGCAGCCGTTTTCAAAGAGATCGACTCGGTGCTGATCCTGGCCTGCGGCACCAGCTACTACAGCGGCTGCACCGCCAAGTACTGGCTGGAAAGCATTGCCAAGATTCCAACCCAGGTGGAGATTGCCAGTGAATACCGTTACCGCGATTCGGTGCCCAACCCCAAGACCCTGGTGGTCACCATCACCCAGTCCGGCGAAACCGCCGACACCCTGGCTGCGCTGCGCCACGCCCAAAGCCTGGGCATGCAGCACACGCTGACGGTGTGCAATGTGTCCACCTCGGCCATGGTGCGTGAATGCAAGCTGGCCTACATCACCCGCGCCGGTGTGGAGATCGGCGTGGCCTCCACCAAGGCCTTCACCACCCAGCTCGCAGGCCTGTTTCTGTTGACCCTGGCCTTGGCCAAGTCCAAGGGCCGCCTGACCGAAGAGGAAGAAGCCGGCCACCTGAAAGCCATGCGCCACCTACCCGCCGCGCTGCAAGCCGTGCTGGCGCTAGAGCCGCAAATCATCGCCTGGGCCGAAGACTTCGCGGTGAAGGAAAACGCGCTGTTTCTGGGCCGTGGCCTGCACTTCCCCATCGCCCTGGAAGGCGCGCTCAAGCTTAAGGAAATCACCTACATCCACGCCGAAGCCTACGCCGCCGGCGAGCTGAAGCACGGCCCCTTGGCCCTGGTCACCAGCGAAATGCCAGTCGTGGCCGTGGCCCCCAACGACGCACTGCTGGAGAAGCTGAAAAGCAATCTGCAGGAAGTGCGTGCCCGTGGCGGCGTGCTCTACGTGCTGGCTGACGCCGACTCCCACATCGCCAGCGGCGAAGGCCTGCACGTGATCCGCATGCCCGAGCACTACGGCGCGCTGTCTGCGTTGCTGCATGTCGTGCCGCTGCAACTGCTTGCGTACCACACGGCTTGCGCGCGGGGGACTGATGTCGATAAGCCAAGGAACCTGGCTAAGAGCGTGACGGTGGAGTGAGGGGCAGTGTCTGCTTCGATCGGGGGAAATAAGGTTTGTCTAGCAGAAATAGGGTCCGTCGCGATTTCCTTTGTCAATCATGATGTGTAACCGTTGCTAGGTCGAAAAAATAGTCGTGATGATCACCGGTCGGCGCCCTTGCCCGCATGGCAGTTAGTGCCCATCAGGAATAAAAAATACCGCCTGAACCGACTCTGTTCCAAACAGTATTCGCTCTAACAGGCTTGACGCTGGCGCAGATGGATTTGACTAAGCGCAATGAAGTCTTCGCTGCCCAACGCCTGACGGCGGTATTGCGGTTACTCGGTTTGTACGACTACGCCCCCGCGTGAACCGTTGGGGAGGTGCGATTGCTTTGGGGCACCTGCTCGGCGCGTCAGGTACCCGTTCAGTAATAAGTGCCGTCAACCAGTGGCATAAGTGTGACGGACACTCCGCAACGGCAACCATGTGCATTGCTGTGGGGCAGGGGATTGCAGTAATTCTTGAGCGACTTTGCAGTCGATGCGAATCATGCCCACATTCCTAAAAATTAATACGCTGATTTTTCCGAAATAGATTGACCAGCGCACTACTGAGCCATCAGCTTTTCCGTTATCTCCTGCGACGCCTCTTTGACCGAAGCAAGATGGCTTTTCACAATCTGCTCAACGGTTGCAGCTTTGTGCATCCAAGTGAGGTTGATTGCTGCTACCACCTCAGTTCCTGCCCATATCGGAACAGCAATAGAGTCGCGACCGTCGTCGGACTCCCGACGAGTCTTGTCAAAGTGACCGCCAAAGTCTGTAGCACGCACCCCGTACCCCAGCTTCTGTGTTTCAGCAATTAACTTCTTGATCATGGACGGTCTGTGTGCCAGGTAATTACCTGGATCTTCACTGGCCACCAAGCGTTGAAGCACTGCAGCCCTTTCGCTCTCGCTACAAAAAGCCAGGTAGGTTCTACCGCTTGCCGAACGCAGCATATTGATCCGGAAACCAATAGGCCCGATCGGGATGTGCGAAAAGTACGATTTGGGACGGTTCGTTTCGATTACTTCCATGTAATCCAGCCTGGGGACCGCCAGTATCGAAGGCCAATTCACCTTCTTGCAAAGGCGCTCCATGACAGGTGATGCAGTTTCAACAAGAAAATTCTCATCGTTCATCTGCGAAGGGCGCGGCTGAAACGTATGACTCGCCATGTAAGCACCGTCTTCGACCCGCTGCCATAACAAGTTGCGCTTCTCAAGCGTAACCACCATCCGGGTGAGCGTTGCTTTTGGCAGGCCAGTTGCAAGATGCAGATCGTGAAGACTTGCGCTACGTGCCTTGTGTAAAAAATCGAGAACTTCAAGCCCACGATCAAGTGCCCTAATGGTTTTTACCTTGTATTCACGCATGCAATGTACTTTTCACCTGTTGAAAACTTGCTGCGTGATGGTAGCAGGATCAAACCACAGCGGCAACACTTGCCGCCATAAGTAAAGAGTAGAGGAGACAAGCACTATGTACGGGTCATACACGGCCGTGCATAGAGCGCGAATTCGTTCGCAGGTCTCCTCCATTTCATTGATTTCTTGTTTTGAACGGGCACAGGACTCCCTGAGCACGTTCTTTACAAATCTATTGTCCTTTGGGATTTGACTTGGAGTACCTATGAGCCTTTCACATGACGACGTTGTTCGCATCATTCAACTGTTGGATGCATCACATTTTGACGAACTGAGCCTAGAGGCTGAGGGTGTAAAGCTCAATATACGGAGAAATGGTGCGGGTGACAGTTCGGCGTCCAATCGCCCAAGCCCACGTCCAGTTTCCATCACGAAGGCCGCCCCTCCAGCTCAAGTGTCAACGCCGCCCGCACCGTTGCGAGACGCAGCGCAGAACGTTGGACTGATTGAAGTGAAGGCGCCAATGCTTGGAACCTTTTATGGCGCTCCTAAACCAGGATCGGATCCGTTTGTCTCGCCTGGTAGCACAGTCACGAAAGACACCGTGATCGGCATTGTTGAAGTCATGAAACTCATGAATTCTGTATCTGCGGGTGTTGAGGGGACAGTTGTCGAGACATTGGTCAGTGATGGTGAGCTGGTTGAGTTTGATCAAGTGTTGATGCGCGTGCGCCCTGTGTAAATACTGCCATGACAAGCAATTTAAATTTATACCAATCGACAAAGATTGCGCGCGTCTTGGTAGCCAACCGTGGGGAGATCGCTGTACGGGTCATCCGAACACTGAAGAAGCTTGGCATTGAGTCGGTCTTGGCGGTTTCTACTGCCGACAAAAACAGCATGGGTGCAAAACTTGCTGATCGCGTCGTGTGCATTGGCCCCGCACGCGCAAGCGACAGCTACCTGCGCATTGGCACACTGATTGAAGCAGCGCGAGGCACAGGTGCACAGGCCATACATCCTGGTTATGGGTTCCTGTCCGAGCGTTCTGAATTTGCGCGAGCATGTGAAGAGAATGGGTTGATTTTCATTGGCCCGACTTCTGAACAAATCGAGCGAGTTGGAAACAAACTGGAGGCCAGGCGCATTGCTGAAGAAGCACAGGTTCCCATCGTTCCCGGTGGCCCCGTCGAAACGCTTGAAGCTGCGCTGCAGATGGCAGAAAAAATTGGATACCCTGTCCTCATCAAAGCAGTTGGCGGCGGTGGCGGGCGCGGACTTAAGCGGGCAAATTCTTCCAGCGAGGTGACGGCATTGTTCGACCTTGCAAGCTCCGAAGCATTGGCCGCATTTGGTGATGGCCGGGTCTACGTGGAGTGTTTTGTCACACAGGGACGGCACATCGAAGTACAGGTTCTTGGTGATGGGGAAGATGTCATTCATCTGGGTGACCGTGATTGCTCAGTCCAAAGACGCTACCAGAAGGTTATTGAAGAAGCGCCTGCGCCCCATTTGCCAGATTCCATGCGCAGGGATCTTCATGAGGCTGCGATTAGATTCTCAAAACATATTGGCTATCGCAGTCTAGGGACCATCGAATTTTTGGTGGATGTACAGCGTCAAAGCTTCTACTTTTTGGAAATGAATGCCCGCATACAGGTGGAGCATCCGGTTACCGAAATGATCACCGGTCTTGACCTCGTAGCCCAACAGATCGCTATTGCTAACGGCAATAAGTTGAGTATGAAGCAGTCAGAGGTGAAGTTGCACGGTCATTCCATAGAGTGCAGGCTCAATGCCGAAGATACAGAAAATGACTTCAGCCCTTCTCCAGGCCGAATTACACGAGCACACTTTCCCGCTTGGGCCGGCTTGCGCATTGATACCCACATCGAGACAGGTGCACTGATACCGCCCTATTACGACTCGATGATCGGAAAGCTCATTGCAACAGCGAACACCAGAGAGGAAGCAAGGGCGATGCTGGAGTCTGCCCTCTCCGAAATTCAACTTGATGGCATCAAGACAAACATCACGCTGCATCGAGAAATTCTTGCTACAGCGGAATTCACGCATGGTGGAGTGGATACGGGGTTTCTCGGTCGCTATCTAGTAGACCGTGCAACTGCACGAGCCTCCAAATAAGGAATAGTGAAATGACTCAATCCAAACTGCAGTTCATCGACACCACACTTCGCGATGGAAACCAGAGTCTTTGGGGGGCAACTGGACTGCGCACGCCCATGATGCTGGAAATCGCACCAGAGCTAGATCGGGTTGGCTACCATGCGCTGGATTTCAGCACCAGTACGCACATGGCCGTTAACGTCCGGTTCCACAAGGAAAACCCGTGGGAGCGCATGCGCAAGATGAAGGCCCTGATGCCCAACACAAAGTTGAGCTTCTTGTCGACTGGTATGCGCTTCATCTCATGGGAAACAGCCCATCCTGAGCTTATGGCCTTGTCCTATCAATTGCTCGTACGCAACGGCATTGAGCGATTCATGGTGATGGATCCCATGAACAACATGCAAGCCGTTATATCCAGCGCGCGTGCAATGCATACGGCTGGTGCGGGAGAAATTGTAGGCGCCGTTGTCTACACCGTTAGCCCCATTCATGACGACAAGCTATTCGCAACTCTGGCCAAGACCTTGGCAGACGAGCCCTGCATTCAGCGGATTTACCTGAAAGATCCGGGTGGACTTTTAACCCCTGAGCGAGCCCGTACGCTGCTACCTGCGCTGAAGAAGGCAATTGGCAACAAGCCGTTGGAACTCCATTCGCACTGCACCATTGGTTTAGCAGCATTCACCTATGCAGAAGCCCATGGGCTCGGTGTCGAAGCGCTGCACACCGCAGCGCGTCCGCTGGGTAATGGCACTAGTCAGCCAGCATTGGAAAACGTGGTTTCCAATCTGCAAAGCCAAGGTGTTCCGGTTGACCTGGACATGGAAGCAGCGGCGCGGGTCAGTAGCTACTTTTCAAAGCTGGCAAAAGCCGAAGGACTTCCTGAGGGGGTCCCGCAAGAGTTTGATATGCGGTACTTCCAGCACCAGCTGCCTGGGGGAATGATTGGAACCATGAAGCGTCAGCTTCGTGAAATGCGTCAGGAGCATCGCCTGAATGATGTCTACGAAGAGGTGGCCCGTGTAAGGGCTGAGCTCGGATTTCCCATCATGGTTACACCGTTCTCGCAGGTCGTTGGAACCATGGCTGTTATGAACGTTCTTGCGCCGGAGCGCTATGCAAACGTACCCGATGAGGTGATTCGCTACGCACTGGGACTGTTTGGAACCCCTCCTGCACCGATGGATCCCAATGTATTGGACCGTATCCAGCAGTTGCCGAGGGCTCGTGAGTTATCTGCGACACAAGGCATGCCTGAACTGAGTGAACTGCGCAAACGCTTTTCTTCCACCATATCCGACGAAGAGTTTATCTTGCGCGCGACCATGCCGCAGGAGCAAGTGGATGCGATGCTTGCTACAGGACCTTGCCAGCAAGGCTACAACCCCTTGTGGAGTCCCGTTGAGAAACTGGTGAAGGAACTTTCCTCACGCCCTGACGTCACCCACGCAACCATCGAACGCACGGGATTCAAGTTGGAACTGAGCACCAGCCAGTCCTCAGACGGGAGCGGCGAATGACCACGAACAACGCTATGCATAGACTGTTGAATGCAAAGGGTTTCATTTTTGATGTCGATGGCACCTTGGCCTTGGCCGACAAGAAACTCAGTGGATACAAGGCCTTGCCGGGTGCTGTGGAACTGATCGCTTTGCTTCGTAAGCGCGGTGTTCCTGTTGCTGCCTTTACCAATGGATCAACGAAGCATCCGCGTGTACTTAACACAGAGCTTGCCAATATTGGGCTCCAATTTGAAGAGCAACTCACCCTCACGCCGGTAAGCATTGCCGTGACGCTATTTAAGCAAAAGCGCTACAAGAAGATATTGGTTCTGGGTGGTAAGGGCGTCTACTCCCCATTGGAAGAAGCCGGCTTTGATGTGGTTCGCGCCCCCGAAAGGGCGGATGACGCCGATGCCGTGTTCATTGGCTGGTACCCCGAATTTACCTTGCCGGATCTCGAAGCTGCAACACGCGCCATCTGGAACGGTGCCGCATTCTTCACAGTCTCCAAAGCCCCTTACGTTGCGAGTCGCGAAGGAAGGACGATAGGCATTTCAGGCGCTATCGCTGCAGCAGTTAGGAGCATCACGGGAAAGAATGCAGTGATCGTTGGAAAGCCATCGACCCATGCACTCAACGTAGCGAGTGTTCGTTTGAATCTGCATCCCAAGGATCTCGTCATAGTGGGGGACGACCCGGGACTTGAAAACGCGATGGCGGTGCGTGGCGGTTCTATTTCTGTGGGTGTGCAAACAGGCCTTGCAACGGCAGCAGATTTTGCCGCGCTTGGAGCAGACATCCAGCCCCACTTTTCCCTTTCTGGAATCGACAAGTTGCTGGAGATGCTCACATGATGGATACAGGTATTGACAGCTCTGAAAATGTGCTTTGGATCCCCAGCAATGCGCAGGTCCAGAGTGCCAGACTATTTGCATTTCAGCAGTGGCTTGAACAACACAAAGGCGTCGCTTTTTCCGACTATGCAGCCTTGTGGCAATGGTCCGTAGATGACATTGACACGTTCTGGCTTTGCATATGGGAATACTTCAACGTTTTGGCCAGTGGTTCCAACCAACCTGTACTCGGTTCACGCACCATGCCTGGGGCGCAGTGGTTCCCCAACACCAGCCTGAACTACGCTGAGAACGTATTTCTTCAGGCTAACGACGCCCGACCTGCAATCATCGCGAGGAGCGAAGACCTCGGCACGCATGAAGTGTCTTGGCAGACCCTGAAAAGGGATGTGGGTGCACTTGCTGCCACGTTAAGGCGGCTAGGCATATCGCGTGGGGACTGCGTTGCCTCCTATATGCCCAATCGCCCTGAAACCGTTATCGCTTTTCTGGCCTGTGCAAGCATAGGAGCCATTTGGTCCAGCTGTGCTCCGGACATGGGTGTTAGCGTGGTGCTGGATCGTTTCAAACAGATTGAACCAAAGCTGCTATTTGCCATTGATAGCTACAGCTACAACGGCAAGCTGCACGATCGGAGTGACGTGGTTGCGCAGCTTGTTTCGGGCTTGCCCTCGGTTGCCAACGTGGTGCACGTCCGTGGTCCCTTGGCCGATCAGGCCCAGCCGAACCCATGGCCCAACCTTGTCCGTTGGGATGCAGCCATTGCAATGGATGCAGAGCTCACCTTTGACAGGGTTCCCTTTGCACACCCCTTGTGGGTGGTGTACTCCTCCGGCACGACCGGGCTTCCAAAACCGATAGTCCACAGCCATGGCGGCATTGTTTTGACGCACCTGAAGACCATGGCCTTGCAGCATGACTTGCGTCCGGCTGACCGGTTGATGTTCTTGGGCGGCACAGGCTGGATCGTTTGGAATTTGCAGATAGGCGCGCTTCTGACAGGTGCCACGATTGTTCTCTATGACGGTAATCCGGCGTGGCCCGACAACAAGTCCATCTGGAAGTTCATCGACGAGCAGCGTGTAAGTCTTTTCGGATGTGGTGCTGCGTTTCTCATCAATTGCATGAAGGACGGGCTCAAACCGAGGGATTTCGCGCAGTTTGACTTCCTTCGAAGCATCAATGCCACAGGTTCGCCACTTCCTGCGGATGCCTATACGTGGGTCTATTCCGCAGTGAAATCAGATTTATGGCTCGCATCCGTTAGCGGTGGCACTGACATTGCGTCCGGGTTTGTGGCCTGTGCGCCGAGCTTGCCCGTTGTAGCCGGTGAGATTCAATGCCGCGAATTGGGCGTTGCGGCCTATGCCTTTAACGAGGCTGGGCAAAGCGTAGTGGACGAAGTGGGCGAACTTGTTATCACCAAGCCGATGCCGTCTATGCCGGTGTTCTTCTGGAACGACAAGGACAACCAACGCTACTTGGAGAGCTACTTTGAAATGTATCCAGGCTTATGGCGGCACGGTGACTGGATACGCTTCAGTGCACGCGGAAGCAGTGTCATTTATGGACGTTCCGATTCCACCATTAATCGATTCGGCATCCGCATGGGTACGGCGGAGATATACAGGGTCGTAGAGTCATTGCCGGAAGTTCGGGACAGTTTGGTTGTGGATCTGGAGTTTCTGGGCAGGCCATCCAGCATGCCTTTGTTTGTTGTGCTGCACCAGGGCGTCACGCTCGACGACGAACTGCGCAAACGTATTTCAGCCGAGATCCGCACCAAAGCTTCACCACGGCATGTACCGGACCAAATCCATCAAATTGATGAAGTACCGCGAACGCTTACCGGAAAGAAGATGGAGGTTCCGGTGCGACGACTGCTGCTGGGTGCACCTGCTCACAAAGTCGCACATTCGGATGCCATGGCAAACCCCGCGAGTTTTGACTTCTTTGTGCGCCTGGCGAAAGAGTTGAACCCCTCTTAGGTGGTGCATACCTGATGTGGCTGCTCAGTACAGCCTTTGCATTTTAAAAACGGCAGTTTTGCCAATATAAGGAGACAAATAATGAACGCCAAACCCAAGGTCTTGATGATCGTGACCCTCGATACAAAAGCTGTCGAAGCCCACTTCATAAGGGAGACGCTTGAATCACATGGAGTCGACGTCATTCATTTGGACGCCAGCATACGTGAGTCCACCGATTCTGCGGTTGAAATTTCTCCAGAGGCTATTGCGCATGCTGCAGGAAAGACTATCCAGGAAGTGCGGGACCTTGGCCATGAAGGAAAAAGCCAGGCAGTCATGATTGAAGGCTCAGTTAAATGTGCTCTGGAGACCCACGCAAAGACCCCCATTAGCGGCATCATAGGCGTTGGGGGGTCCATGGGAACTTCTCTGGCTACCGTTGTCATGCAGCAGTTTGCCTACGGAATTCCAAAAGTCATGGTGTCGACAATGGCCTCGGGTTTTACCCGTCCATTTGTCGGTTCAAAAGACATCATTATGGTCAACCCGGTTTGCGACATTGCTGGACTCAACAGCATCACACGCGACGTATTTCGCAATGCAGCTATCGCGGTAGCCGCCATAGCAAAAGAGTTCTCCCCCCAACGCATTGAACCCAAGCCGCTGATCGCCATGGGAACACTCAGTACGATTGACCGGTGCACCGTCCGGGTTCGAAAGGCGTTGGAGAAACAGGGCTTCGAGGTCATGGTCTTTCACACCCTTGGGACAGGCGGAATGGCACTGGACCAAATTGTCAAGGAGCGCGACGTCGTGGCAGTGGTAGATACATCCTTGGTGGAACACAACGATTTCCTCAATCACGGACTCTGCAGTGCTGGCCCAGACCGTTCCAAAGTCGCTCTTGAAAAAGGAATTCCAGTTGTCTTTGCGCCGGGCAATGCAGACTTCATGGTGTCTGGCCCCATCGACATGGCTAAGTCACAGTTCCCGGGCAAGCGCTACCACATGCATAACCACGCGTTGACTGCTGTTCGCACCGAAGCAGGTGAGTTGCTGGCCTTGGCGAAACACCTGGGTGGATTGATTAAAGAAGCAAAAGGACCCGTTTCCTTTCTGGTTCCACTGAAGGGATTCTCTCACCACGACAGTCCAGAAGGACATCTCCATGATCCATCGCTCTGCCCGGTATTTGCAAAGGCGATCAGGGAAGAACTTCCCACTTCAGTTAGCGTGACTGAATATGACTGCCATATCAATGACCATGAATTCGCCGATGCAATCGTCGCCCATGTTTTGGCGATGACTAAGGGCATAGCGGTCAGGACGTAGGCGCCCGGTAAGCCAGTCTTGGCGCGACTATCTCCGTCTCGCGACGTTGTCTGCACGCAGCCTATCGGTACGTGTCCGGCTGACATACCTTGGTTGCGGCAGGCTGACCGGCCGGCCTGGTGAGTCGCTCCGGTTATCGCGGACGCTAGTTGGTTTAAGTCAGGCCGCCACAGTGGTGGCCTGATTGGCGAGTTACCGGTAATTGTTTGCCTCAGCTTCTGTAGGCGGGATATACCCGATAGGCTCTAGCAGTCTGTGGTGGTTGAACCAAGCCACACCTTTCAAGGCTGCTAGCTCCACCGATTCCGGGGTCTGCCATGGCGAGAGACGGTGGATAAGTTCATCCTTGTACAAACCGTTAATCGTCTCGGTCAAGGCATGGTCATAGCTGTCGCCTTTGCTGCCCACGGACGGCTCGATATCATATTTTCCAAAGCGTTCGCTGTCCCGAATGGCCGCGGATTGCGACCTGCGGTCCGAATGGTGTACCAAGCTGTGGTCCGGTTCGTGGTGGCGTGCGTGCTCGCCTCGGTGCTCTTGCACCATGCGCACCGCGTGCTCGTGAACCTCGGGTGAAAACTTGTTTGACTTCCTCATGGGTCAATCCTTTCAGAGTGTCGAGCCTCCACAAATTCCGGTGCGATTCACTACCGAATCCATGGGCACCGCCCGGCAGCATCGAGGACTGATAGCGCCCCTCGCCAAGATGGGCTGGCCGGACGCATACGCATTGGTAACGCAATCTCCAAGCGCCGGTGACAAGGGTTACAGGGCAAGGGGTATCACTTTAGCGTCTTTAGTTCCTGGTGACTGGACGCAGGGATAGCTCCTGAATGCTGTAACTGGTGGACCCGGCCCCCTGGGATGCTGGTCGACACTTGCAGATTCCAGGGCAATGATGAAATCCATCTGCGGTAAGCCACCGCGCGTGAAATCCTCCCAGGACTTGCTTCTTAGCTCGGCTACAGGGATGCGGGCCGAATTGAACACACCCAGGATTACCGGATGCACAGGTGCGCCGACCTTTCCTGAAATTCCGCAGGACTACCGGCCATACCAGGTCTAGCGACCGCTTTTCACTAGGAGAAAATCTATAAGGAACCGTTAACGCTTGTGTAAGTGATGGTGAAACACTTGAACTCGGGTATTTCATACACCCAAAGTAATCAGACTAAACAATAAGGAGACAACCATGATGCACCCATCCGAGAGAACCTCACAATCGAAAAAAGTTATCAGGCTAGTTGCTGCCTACTCTGGCTGAGCACAGCTGATCTATAAGTTGGGGTGCGTGCAGATAGCTGTCTTGCTACCAAATGCAAATGGTGCTCTCTCAAACGCACTCCACTGTCTTTTTGCACTCATGGGTACTACGCGCGAGAACTTTGCCTGTGCGCCATTCCTAGCATGCCTGCACCACACAAGATGCACACAGCAACCTTGAGCAAATATGCCCATTCACTTTCAACTAAGCGCTCAGTGCGCGAAGTGAACTCCGTTATGCGCTATGAAACTAAAACTGTCTTCTGAAGATTAGTCGAAATAGACAGAAGTAAATGATCAAACCAAAGAAAGAGACAATATGAAAAACGACCATTCGATGCTAAGAACTACTGCAACAATAGGTGCACTGATCCTGATGGCCTCATCGTCGGTATTGGCCACAGAAGGCGGTGGGAGTATGTACCCTAATGGCGTTGAGAACTACATGGTCGGCGCTTTGCCGCCTCCGGGGACATACTACTTGCTGTATGGATCACAGTATGAAGCGAGCAAACTTCGCGACAAAAACGGAAGCGAGGTTCCGATCGACTTCAATGTAAAGGCCATAGCGCTCGCTCCGCGTATCGTGTGGGTAACCAACCAGCAGGTGCTTGGCGGCCAATTGGCGTTTCACGCCATCGCACCGTTAGTTAATTTGAAAGTGCGAGTTCTTGGAACGAGCGACACAGATTCAGGTTTGGGTGACATGACCTTCGGCGCGGGTCTGGGTTACCACCTTTCACCAAACCTTCACTATGTAGTCGCGGTTGATCTGAATGCGCCGACGGGGCATTACAACAAAAAATCAATTGCGAATATCGGTCGAAACTATTGGAATATAGAGCCATTGTTTGCGCTTAACTATGTGCAGGAGTCGGGCTTCAATGGCGACATAAAAATCATGTACGACTTCAATGGCAGAAACAAGGACACGAACTATCGCTCAGGCCAAGAGTTGCATGTCGACTTTGCAGCAGGCTGGGGGTTGAAAAACGGCTGGACCGTGGGTCTTGGTGGCTACGTATATCAGCAGACGACCAATGACAAGGTATCCGGGTACTCGGATCCGGATACGCGTGGTCGTGCGATGGCTTTAGGGCCCTCTATCAAGTACGACAGTGGAAAAGGCTGGTTCGTGACGGCGAAGTATGAAAAAGAATTTAGTGTTCGCAATCGCGCAGAAGGCAGCGGCTTGAAAGTCAAAGCAATCCTGCCCTTCTAACCACTGTGACAGACGGTTCGATCTACCCGGCTCGAACCGTTCTTTTATGAGAATGAAAACATGAGGTCGAACGCAAACCGGCAGTGTCATACACAACAGCAGGTAGTTCGTGCATGTACTTCCGTCCAGATACTCAGACAACTCCACCTCCCATTTGCTCGAAGTACAACATGACGATGATCACCAATATATCCGTAGCGTCCTTGCGCGCTACAGCTCCTCGTGTCGAGGCCAGCGTCATCGAGCGTTGGAAGGTCGCTGATGTGGTCGCCTTGTATGCAAAGCCCTTTATGGACTTACTTTTTTTGGCGCAACAGGTACACCGTGAACACTTTGATGCGAACGAGGTACAGCTGTCGACCTTGCTATCCATTAAAACCGGCGGCTGCGCTGAAGACTGCGGGTATTGCCCGCAGTCGGCTCACTTTGAAACGGATGTTCAGGCGGAGAAATTAATGCGGCTTGATGAAGTCGTGCTAGCCGCACGGGCAGCCAAGGCGCAGGGCGCGACACGCTTTTGCATGGGGGCAGCGTGGCGCAGTCCCAAGAAGCGGGACTTGGACCGAGTGACAGAAATGGTACGAGAAGTGCGAGCGCTTGGCTTGGAAACGTGTATGACCCTAGGGATGCTCGACGGAGAGCAGGCGCGCGCTTTGAAGGACGCAGGCCTAGACTATTACAACCATAATCTTGACAGTGCGCCGGAGTTCTACAGTCGGATTGTTAGCACGCGAACGTACCAAGATCGTCTCGACACTCTTGCCGAAGTTCGCTCGGCGGGTATAAATGTTTGCTGCGGTGGCATCGTTGGTATGGGTGAAAGTCGAACTCATCGCGCAGGCCTGATAGCGCAGCTGGCGAACCTCGAGCCGTATCCCGAGTCGGTGCCGATCAACAATCTAGTTCAAGTGGAAGGTACGCCGCTGGCGGAAACTGAATCTCTCGATCCATTCGAATTTGTGCGCACTGTTGCCGTGGCACGTATCACGATGCCCCGAGCTATGGTCCGCCTGTCGGCAGGGCGGGAACAGATGAATGAAGCCTTGCAAGTGCTGTGTTTCGCTGCGGGTGCCAATTCAATCTTCTATGGGGACAAACTTTTGACAACAGCCAATCCCCAGGCTACACGTGATCGTGCATTGTTCGACCGCTTGGGTCTATGCCCTATGGGAAATGCTGTGTGATGAGTGGCGTGCCGGCGACGCTCTAGAACACTGCGTCTCTATTGGGGCGCCTGCCACCTGGCGAAGCCTTTTTTAGCGACCATCCACCCCCTTTTACAGCGAATTGAATACCAAACTTTTTTCTGCCCAACGCACCGAGGCCGGGTTGTAGTTGCCATAGCTGCGGCACGCAGTGAGCTTAGTGCCTTCCAACATATTTCCGCTCGCGTCACGCTGTTTGTGGATCCACTAGACCTTGCTTGCCTTCGGGATACTTAAGAACAATAAGGACCTACTTTGACTAAAACTACCGTCTTTCCTATTCAAGTGCATTTTGGTGACTGCGACCCTGCCGGCATCGTTTTTTTCCCAAACTTTTCTCGTTGGATGGATGCGGCCTCGCTTCATTTTTTTCGCGAGTGTGGTGTTCCACCGTGGAGTCAGATACGGGATCCATCAGGTTTCGTAGGAACTCCATTGTTGGAGGTTCATTCGCGCTTCCTGAAGAGCGCCACCTACACCGACAACCTGCTGATTCATACAACAATCATGGAATGGCATGCCAAGGTATTTGTTCAACGCCACGTCATAATGCACGCCGATTCCGTAATATGTGAAGCTAGCGAGACACGTGCCTTTTGCGCGCGAAACGCAGACGGACAGTTGAAGGCTGTACCGATTCCTTCATGGATACGCTCACTTTGTGAGTGAGCACGAAACCCCGTCACAGTTTGGACAAGGAAGATCTGGCCGAAGTGGTTGAAAGAACCATATCTTCATATTCTCACCTCAGCGCCTGAGTACAAGCAATAAGCGCGAATCGCTGCATACGAACCTGCACTAACGTTAGATCCGCCAACAACCTGAGTGCATCGCCTGTCGTCGCTAGATGAAACGTATCGACAAGAATATGGCATCTAAGCTGAACTACGCTACCACGTCATCAGCGTAGAGCGACGGAGTCGCAGCATTGGTCGTCTGCCGATTGCAAGACGTTCAAACACCAAGCAATGAATATACGTGTTGTCTACAGCCAGCACGCCATAGGGCGTGGCAGGCCCTTTGTCGTGAAGGTACCGCCATATCATGGCTGAAGCGACAGTAGTACATTCCCGACGGCTGTTCCAGATTCAACCATTTCGTGAGCTTTGACAATATGGTCCAAGTTATGCACTGAATGGATTGCGTGAGTCAACTGATTGGAACGCAGCAAATGATTGAGCTCTGTGATAGCCAGGATACGGTCTTCGTGTAAAAGGTCGTACACCAGAAATGCCTTGATTGCCAGAGAATCCCAGAGCATCGTCCTGAAATCAACCACTGTAGATCCAACGGTATTGGACCCATACGTAATGACCGTGCTATGCGACATCAACACCCCTTTGCCAATGAGGTCTGCTGTTGTGGAAAAATCCATGTCGATGATCAGGTTCACGCCCGCCCCGTGTGTAATCTCCTTGACTCTCTCTGCAATGCTTTCGCGTTTGTAATCAATGAGATGACTGACACCGGCACGCAGTGCAAAGGCTCTTCTTTCCTCGGAACCAGCAGTACCAATCACCGTAGCACCTCGTAGGCGGGCAAGCTGCACTATGTAGTGTCCAACAGCATTTCCTGCGCCGGTAACAAGGATTGATTTTCCGTCCATATTGCCGGCCATCCTGATTGCATGCAATGCGGTGAGTGCTGGTATTCCCAAGCAGCCTGCAATCTGAAAGTCGGCCTCATCCGGAAGTGCCACTGCTTGTGACTCAGGTAGAGCAATGAACTCACAAGCAGTGCCCATGGAACGGTTCCACTGCCCATTCCATATCCACACGCGTTGACCTACGCGCCTATCGGAAACGCCGCTTCCTACCGCTTGTATGACGCCGCCGCCGTCACTGTGCGGAACGATGAGACTTTCTTTGAGGGGACGCCTTTGGCGTGCCTTGACGTCAGACGGGTTAATGCCTGAAGTATGAAGTTGAACCAGAACTTCACCGGGGCCAGGACAAGGCGTTGGAAGCTCTCCCACTATCAGCACATCGTGTGCCTTGCCATTTCGTTCATACCATGCTGCGCGCATTTTGGACTCCTTAGAGGAAACAGAAAGCCAATCAAAAAAGCGGCATCAGAAACTCTGGCTTCATCCTCGCCATTTCGTTGTGATCCGAGGGAGATTGCTGCCGCGTGAACCAAAGTCGAAGGACCAGTGTAGCGAATTGAACTGCGACGGATGCCTATCAAGTCGGCATCCAGTAGATCGCGCGTTGGACTTGGTTTCACACGGTGAAAAGATGCCGGATTTTTATTCAGTCGAAGACCGGCATCGTTCAGTATCGGCAACACAAACAAGGACTACACCTTCGATATCGCATGCGATTGAGAAGATCGTAGATCTGGTGAATGCAGGTCAACAAGCCGCTCACACCTAACAGGAGACAAGAGCCATGGATTTAAGCGGAAATGTAGCCGTCGTTACGGGCGCGGCCGGGGGCATCGGTGCCGCCGTGGCCCGTGCCTTCGCAAAGGCGGGTGCCAAGGTCGTTTTGGGCGACATACAAGTGGCCAAGGTGCAAGAGGTCTCCAGGCTGATCAATGAGGAGGGAGGCACTTCGGTGTTTGCCGCACACGACACCACGGACGAAGCGGCATGGGTCAAGGTTATCGACATTGCGATCGACACCTTTGGTGGCTTGGACGTCCTTGTAAATAATGCGGCCATCGAGCAAACATGTTTCATTGAGAACATTGAGATCGCAGACATTGAGAAGCTGATGAAGGTCAACGTGACCGGAGTTCTCTTGGGGCACAAGCAAGCTGTGCGTGCGATGAAGCCCGGAGGCCGTGCAGGCAAGGGGGGCAGCATCGTCAATATATCTTCAGTGGCTGGCCTCATTGGTACACCAGGTTTAGGGGTCTACTCTGCTTCAAAGGGTGCCATAAGGTTGCTTACCAAGGCCGCTGCGGTCGAGTTCGGTAGGCTTGGATACGGTATCAGGGTCAATTCAATCCACCCTGGTTTTGTCGACACCGATATGGGCGCAAAGCTGCTGGCTGATTTTGTGTCCTTGGGCATGTTCAAGGATCGTGACGATGCCTATCTCCAAATGAGGGCGGCTCATCCGCTCGGCATTACGGGGCAACCGATCGACGTGGCAAATGCGGCCATGTTTCTTGCGTCGGACATGTCGCGCTGGATGTCCGGGGCCGAATTGGTGGCCGACGGCGCCATGACCGTCAGTTAAAAACTCAAGGAATCTTATGCTTCTAAAAGGGAAGTCCGCCCTGGTCACGGGTGGAGCTTTGGGTATTGGACGCGCGATTTCCGAGACATTTGCACGCGAAGGTGCAAACGTCATGGTCTGCGACATCCTGGATGACGCCGGTGCCGAGACGGTGGCCGCAATACAAGGGGCCGGAGGGCGTGCCGCATATTGCCATCTTGATGTAACCAGGCATGACGACCACGCCAGAGCATTGAGTGAAATTGAATCGACCTTTGGGGGCTTGGATATTGCCTGTAACAACGCTGGAATCAGTGGGGAATTTCGTAACACGGCAGACCACACGCCTGAAACCTGGCAGAAGGTTGTCGACATCAACCTGACAGGTGTATTTCTTGGTGTGCGTCTTCAGATACCTGCCATGTTGAGGCGTGGTGGCGGATCCATTGTCAATATTTCATCGATCTTGGGGCAGGCGGGACATGAAGAGCTCGCGCCTTACGTAGCGGCAAAGCATGGCGTTGTAGGCCTAACACGAACCGTCGCGTTGGAGTACGGACGCAGCGGCATCCGATGCAATGCCGTTGGACCTGCTTTCATTAAAACGCGGCTCATAGACAACCTCCCCGAAGAAGCGCAGCAAGGACTTGCTTCATTGCATGCGCTTGGGCGTCTTGGCGAAGTCTCTGAAGTTGCGGAATTGGCCTGCTGGCTCGCAAGCGAGAGGGCCAGTTTCATCACAGGCAATTACTACGCGGCGGATGGTGGGTATCTGTCTCGGTAGGCCAGCCACGCTCTCATTTCTTTCAAAACCACAAGGAGACAACTATGAACATAAAAGCAATACCATCCTCGGCTGAGGACGTTTCCATGACCAACCGACGTGCCGTACTCGGTGTCGGCGGTGCAATGGGAATGGCCATGCTAAGCCCCGCATCGCTCTTCGCTCAAACGGCAGATGCCAACACTCTTAAGATCGGATTTATCAGCCCACGAACGGGCCCTCTGGCTGGCTTTGGTGAATCGGACGGCTATGTGCTGGAGCAAGCTCGCAAAGCGCTTAAAGGTGGTCTTGTCGTCGGTGGAAAGAAGTACAGCGTTGAAATCCTGGATCGCGATACGCAGTCAGATCCATCACGCGCAAGCCAATTAGCCAAAACGCTCATCAATAGCGACAAGGTCGATTTGATACTTGTGACCTCCGCACCTGAAACCGTCAATCCGGTTTCGGACGCCTGCGAGGCAGCAGGAGTGCCGTGCGTATCCACCATCGTTCCTTGGGAAGCTTGGTATTTTGGCCGTGGTGCAAAGCCTGGCGAGCCCTCACCCTTTAAGTGGACTTATCACTTTTCGTTCGGCGTCGGCGAGTTCGTAACCGCCTACGTTTCACAGTGGGCGAAGCTAAGCACCAACAAGAAGGTTGGCGCCCTGTACCCGAATGATGCTGACGGCAATGCCATACGTGCGAACTTGGCTCCGGCATTGGCAAAGGCTGGTTTTACCATCGTGGATGCGGGGCCGTACGAAACCGGTACAACCGACTATTCCGCACAAATCGCAAAATTCAAGGCTGAAAAGTGCGAGATCTTCAACACCTTTCCGATTCCACCTGACTTTGCGACGTTTTGGCGTCAAGCGGCCCAACAGGGCTATACGAAGATGGTCAAGATCGTGCAGGCAGCCAAGACGGGCTTGTTCGCCTCCAATGTAGAAGCACTTGGCTCTCTGGGTTTCAACATATCCAGTGCGGCTTACTGGCACAAGGATTTTCCCTATAAGTCGATCTTGACCGGCTTAACCGGTGCCCAATTGGTTTCAGGATACGAAGTCGCTGCAAACAAGCAATGGAATCAGCAGATGGGCGCTTCCATGTCGTTGTTGGATGTTGGCTTCGAGGCGCTCAAGGCAAGCGCCAACCCGAAAGACAAGGCGAGCGTCGCGGCGGCTCTGAGCAAGCTCAAGATAACCACCATGGTTGGAAATATCGACTTCACCAAGGGCCCGGTTCCCAACGTTGCTACCGCGCCGCTGATCGGTACCCAATGGGTGAAAGCACCGGCGGGAGCCAAATACAAATACGACTATGTCATTACGGAAAACGCAGCCGATCCCAAGGTGCCTGTAACTTCAAAACTGATCTCGTACTCTTGATCGTCATTTGACCCTCCCTTCAATACCTACTTAAACGCTATGTCTGTTGCTGATTCATCTAAAGCTCCACCTCTGATTGATGCGCGCGGCATTCATAAAAGTTACGGGTCCCTGGCTGTATTAAACAATGTCGATTTCGATGTGCAGCCGAGAGATGCAGTAGGTATTGTTGGGCCAAACGGGGCAGGAAAAACAACGCTTCTTACTGTCTTGTCTGGTACAAATTTGGCAAGCAAAGGGGCTGTCTACTTCCAAGGAAATGACGTGAGTGCCCTGAGTGCTACGCAAAGATGCAGGATTGGTATCGCCAGGACGCACCAGGTTCCGCGCCCCTTTTTGGGAATGACCGTTTTTGAAAACGTATTTGCTGCTGCCACGCACGGCGGAGGCTTTCAACAACACGAGGCGTATGACCGGAGCTTGGATGCCTTGAATATTTGTGGCATGAACAGTGTGGCAAATCGCAAAGCCGAATCACTTGGACTATTGGACCGCAAGCGCTTGGAGCTCACACGAGCTCTGGCCACCGATCCCCGGCTACTGCTCCTCGACGAAATTGGTGGTGGACTAACTGATGGCGAGGCATCCGAGTTGGTGGAGACGATAAAAAAACTGCATGCCAGGGATATCGGCATTGTCTGGATTGAACATATTGTTCATGTCCTACTGCAGGTGGTAAACCGGCTCGTGTGCATGGATGCAGGACGCGTATTGGCTAAGGGAAATCCGCAAGAAGTGTTGTCAGACCCCGCCGTTGTAGAAGCTTATTTGGGTACCGCGCTATGAGTTTATTGAAGATATCGAATCTCGACGCAAGCCATGGTCTGCTTAAGGCGGTAAGCAACTTTTCGCTCACCATCGAAGATGGTGAAAAGATCGCATTGGTCGGAGCCAACGGAGCGGGGAAAACCACATTGCTGCGTACGCTGGCTGGTGTGCATCCCGTTGCCGGAGGAAAGATTGAGTTTGAAGGGCTAGATATTTCCAGCCTGGAAGCGCATAAGCGGTCATCCTCTGGACTGGCACTGGTGCCGGAAGGTCGCCGTCTCTTCACATCGATGACGGTTGCCGAGAACCTTCTGATTGCTAAATCTGCGAGTCGAAACGGCGCGTGGAATTTTGATACGGTATTGGATGCACTACCGCAACTCAAAGAGAAACTGAATGCGCCGGCCGGAACCTTGTCTGGCGGTCAGCAGCAGGCAGTGGCTATTGGTCGCGCACTGATGACAAATCCCAAGATTTTGCTATTAGATGAAGTGTCGCTTGGGCTTTCCCCCCTTGCAGTGCAATTTGTCTATGACTCATTAGCCAAATTATTCCAATCGAAAACAGCGCTGGTACTGGTTGAGCAGGACCTGAAGCGGGCCATGTTGGTTGCCGATCGAATCGTCTGCATGTTAGAGGGAAAAATAGTCGCGATAGGAAATGCCGGTGAGATGTCCCGTGAAGAGATATTGGGTCACTACTTCGGGCATAGCGGCTAACAGGTACGAATTCTTACTATGTCAATAATCAATCAAGTTATCCAAGGTCTCTTGCTAGGTGGCTATTACGCATTACTGGCATGCGGGTTGTCCTTCATGTTCGGGGTCATGCGTCTCATCAATCTAGCGCATGGAAGCCTGGCAGTGGTTGCCGCCTACGCACTTTTCGTATTAGCCGACCGGTACGAAATCAATCCGTTCCTTGGTCTCATTGCTGTTATTCCAGCCATGGCTATTCTGGGATGGGTGTTGCATCGTCTTGTGCTGGAGCGCAGCGCCAGATCCGGTGCGCTGATCCCCCTGTTAAGCACATTTGGTTTAACCGGTGTATTGGACAATGTGATGTTTCAGTCTTTTGGGGCAGATACGCGCTCACTGGCACCCTACATTGACTCTCTAAGCTATGACAGTTTTACGCTGTGGGGCGATATCTCTATCGGATACCTAGCGGCTCTTAATCTGGGGGCATCCATTCTGTTGCTGGGTGCCTTGAGTCTTATGCTCAAGAAGACTGCTCTGGGAAGGAGAATCCGGGCGGCTTCCGAAGACCCTGATACGGCCCAGCTGGTTGGCGTGAATTCACGCGCTACCTATGCGATTGCTACAGCCATTTCCATGGCGCTTGTAGCTGTAGCCGGGGCATTTCTGGCAATGCGGGCTACGTTTGACCCTTACACAGGCCCCATGCAGTTGATATTTGCATTTGAGGCAATCATCATCGGTGGCACTGGATCGATGTGGGGCACTTTGCTTGGCGGATTAGTGCTGGGAATCGCCCAAAGTCTCGGGGCACTCATCCACCCACAAGGCTTCTTGATAGCTGGACATGTCACCTTTCTACTGGTCCTGTTGCTCAGAATATATGTTCAGACTTCATTCCAAAATCTACTAACGTCACTTCGCAAGAAGGTCGTCGAATAAATTCTATGCAAGCCAATCACAGTCCCAAGATAGTACGCTGGAACTCCGTATCTATCGCTGCAATTTCTTCTGTTCTGGTGGCACAGGCGCTACTGGTACTGGCGCCACACTTCTTGAGTGCAAGCCTGGTTGAAAGTCTTACGACGCTCTTCATATACGGCATCCTCGCACTGATGTGGAACGCATTGGCTGGCTATGCGGGTCTGTTGTCAGTCGGTCATCAGGCATTTTTTGGCCTGGGCGCATATGCGACAGTGCGATTGGCCGATCTGGGTATGAGCGCATATCCCGCCATGTTTGCAGGGGCACTAATTGTTGCGGTGATATCGGTTCCTTTATCGTTCTTCATGTTGCGACTCAAAGAGGGAGAGTTCGCGATTGGCATGTGGGTGATGGCGTCTCTCACGCACCTGTTGGTCAATTTGGATACCCTTGTGCAAGGCGAGACGGGCACTTCGTTGATTGCATTGCAACAATTTGACGCAGACACGCGCCGTGCCTACACCTACTGGGCTGCTTTGGCCATGATGGCATCTCTGGGGTGGTTAGTTTTCTGGATGTTGCGAGGTAAAGTGGGCATTGCTGCGCAAGCCATTCGTGACAACGAAGACGCAGCGACTTCGATAGGTGTTGATGTGAAATTCACGAAGCGGCTGATCTTCATCTTGTCGGCATTTGGCGTCGCTGCCGCTGGGGCACTCTGGTTGGCGACAGCCATCACTTTTCAGCCCAAGACCTACTTCAGCGTTCAGTGGTCTGCCTATATGATTTTCATGGTACTTGTAGGAGGAATCGGAACCTATGAGGGTCCTATTCTCGGTGCGATCCTATTCTTTGCGGTGGAGTCAATCTTTGGCGGACAGGGCGTTACCTACTTGATTGGTCTGGGTCTTGTGGCTGTATTGTTTGCACTTCTTCTGCCGCGTGGGATCTGGGGTGCCGTGGAAAAAAGGTTCTCTATCCGTCTGCTGCCAGTTGGCTATCGCGTAGTTTTCTCTTCACCCGTCAAGCCAAGAACCTGACGGTTTCGTAATATTTTCCGAGATCCCTTGTATGGACCATCAAAACCTTATTGCAATTGACATTCATACCCATGCCGAAGTGAGTTGCAGGAATCCATTTGACAACTACGGTGAAGAATACGATCGGGCTGCCGACAAATACTTTGGAAATAGTCAAAGGCCGACGATTTTGGAAACAGTGGCCTACTACCGTGAACGAAAAATCGGCTTGATTATGTTCACGGTAGATGCTGAGACCCAGTTGGGGCGCAGGCGCATTCCCAATGAGGAGATTGCCGAGGCCGCCAAAGCCAACTCAGACATGATGATGGCGTTTGCCAGTATCGATCCGCACAAGGGAAAGATGGGCGCACGCGAAGCACGTCGCCTCATTGAAGAATTCGGCGTAAAGGGTTTCAAGTTCCATCCTACCGTTCAAGGCTATCACCCATACGACAAGATGGCCTGGCCAATCTATGAGGTAATAGCGGAGTACAAGATGCCTGCTATTTTCCACACGGGGCACAGCGGGATAGGAAGCGGAATGCGCTGTGGCGGTGGCCTGCGACTGGCCTACAGCAATCCCATGCACCTCGATGATGTTGCCATCGACTTTCCTGACATGCAGATTGTGATGGCGCACCCCAGCTTCCCTTGGCAGGATGAGGCACTGAGTGTCGCAATGCACAAACCCAATGTCTGGATTGACCTCAGCGGCTGGAGCCCCAAGTACTTTCCCAAGCAGCTGGTTCAGTACGCGAACACACTGCTCAAAGATCGCATTCTCTTTGGAAGCGACTATCCATTAATCACCCCGGACAGATGGATGAAGGATTTTGAGGTCGCTGGATTCAAGCCCGAAGTCATGCCGGGAATCCTGAAGAACAATGCGATCAGGCTTCTTGGGTTGGACAATCAGTAGCCCCATTTCGCCCCAGGCGACAGACGTCAATTTCGCACCGCTTGAGCGTAGTTCTATTACGCTCTTTAAGGGCCCTGCATTGCAGGGCTTTTTTGGGCTGTGGGCTACAGTGTGCCCTCTACGGTCGGTTGGTGTGCTCAGGCAATCCCGCTATCGACTGTTTGGAACTCGTCTTTAAAACCTTCATAAACTGTGCAAATGGCACACGTAACGTATCGAAAAGAGGATTTTCTTTGTTCGTGAGAATGACTTCTCCGAGTAACTTAAGGCCCACGCCAAATGCGGCTGCTTCGTCTTCCCCAAAGTCGCTCCTATTACGAAGCCGCTCTACGATGGCGATGATGTCATCATGATTGCCAACCTCGAACTGAAGAGGTGCGTGCCCGGAAAGTTCGCCGTGTGCATCAGTCAAGTGCTCGACGGTTAAACGGTATTGGTGCTGTTTCATATTTCTTAATCTATGGATAAATACCCAACTTCCGCCGGATCGCCAAGTTGGGATTTCAAATTCAGGAACCTAGAAAAGGTTTATATCGCGCTGGGGATGCGCGTTGCGCCAAATTCATAGGACGCCATCGCCACGTTCATGGCTTGATCGACAAAAAGCCGATTCCCTACGTCGTTGCCAGCGGCACCAGCCACCACCATAAGTGGCAGAAGATGGTCTTCTTTAGGGTGTGCCGAGCGCGCACCTTGAGCTTGCTCCCAATTGATCAGCATATTGTTGCGCTTCGTAGTATCTGGCTGGCTAATGGCCCCGTTCAGATACGCCTCAAACCCCTCGGCGATCGGTGTCGATTCGCTGCGACCGAAGCCGCGCATGTTGTGGTAGGTCAATCCACTGCCGATGATCAATACTCCTTCGTCACGTAGTCTGCTGATGGCCTCCCCCACGCAAATATGATCAACGGCGGAGTAATCGCTTCTGAGCGATAAAAGAACGATCGGCATGTCGGCATCTGGATACATCAGACTTAGTGGCACAAAAGTGCCGTGGTCAAAACCACGGTTCGCATCACCGGTGGTCTCGAAGCCGGCTTCGGCAAGCAGCGCTTGTACTCGGCTTGCCAGTGCAGGCGATCCAGGCGCAGCGTATTGAATGCGGTAGGTGTGTTCTGGAAATCCGGAATAGTCGTATTCCATCGGCGGACGCGCAGACGTCGATACCGAGAAGCGTGGGGCCTCCCAGTGACCTGTGATGACTAACACCGCCTTGGGCTTAGCTGGTAGGCGCAATGGCAGCGCCGCAAACTCTCGGGCGGTCTTGGCAAACATCTGCTTCATTCCGTCCACCCAGGGCCAGGGGCCGCCACCGTGGGACAGGAAAAAGACGGGCATGCGGATGGAGCTGGTGGTTTCGGTCATGTGTCGCTCAAAAAGTCAGGTTGTCAGAGCAACTTTAAGGCCATCCGACTCCGGGAAACACAGTACGAGTGTCTATACGTTATTGACATTGTGTCAATAATCAGCTGACCGAACGCGAACTGCGCGAGTGGGTCTGGTTTGCACCTTGAGTCATATTTTCCTGCACATGTTTAATTAAATGCTCTAAAAAAACACGTCCGCGCACAGGAAGAAATTTACGATTGGGAAATGCCGCTAGCAGGGTAAGGCGGTTGGTTATCCAAGGCGAAACCACTCTCAATAATTGCCCACTTTTGACGAATGGCGCCGCAATATCTTCTCCCTGGCTGCTGATACCCCCACCGTCCAGAGTTGCACGCATCAAGGTGTCCGTATGGTCTGCGATTAGAACGACGGGAGTCTCCACCACGATGTCTGGGGTACCTGCATCGGTGCTCATCAATGTCAACGGCCCCATGCGCCCAGTCGCAAGACGTAGGCGGAGCATGCGGTGGTTGTTTAGATCGCTCGGCACCATAGGTTCGCCGAATCGCTGTATGTAGGCCGGCGATGCATAGAGCACAGCGTGGCTTTTTGTCACCTCACGCACGACAATGTCCGCAGGCAGCGGTGCAGAGCCGCTCAGGAACGTCAGGTCGTATTCTTCGATAGGCGGATTTGCCATGTCAAGCACACGAATGTCCAGTTGAATCTCGGGGTGCAACGCATGGAAATCCGCAATAGCCGGTGCCAGCATGTGCGTGGCGATGACTGGCGATGCGAGGATGCGCAGCCTGCCTCGCAGCTCCTTCGTTTGCCCCCGGATATTGGCATCCGCTTCGTCGATGTCAGCCAGAATCAACCTCACCCGGGCCAGATACTCTTCTCCGGCAGGAGTCAGTGCTGCTCGCCGGGTAGTTCGTTGAAGCAAGGGTGCGCCGAGGTGCTTCTCCAAGTCCACGAGCAACCGTGTTACGACGGCGGGGTCAAGGTGCATTTTCCTTGCTGCCGCAGCAAACCCTCCCTCATCGACGACGCGTTGGAAAACGCGCATTGATTGCAACCGATCCATGTCTGCCTTTCGTTTTCGGAATGACTTTACTCCGCATCCGCAAACCCGCTGTATGTGCGCGTGACAAACCTATCTTGATGAGGTTTTGCGGCCGAAGTTTACGGTTGCTAGCGATGCGGCAAAGTCCATCTCCCAAGCGTCTAGGCCATGGCCATGCACAAAAGTACCCCAGGTAGCCCCAGGCTGAGCGAAGAGCAAGCCTTGAATGGCATTGTGTTCGTGCAGCGCACAGGCACGCTATAGGAGCATTCGCCCCAGGAACTGGGCTTTGGCCGTGGCATTGCATGCTGGAGGCGGCTAATCGCCATGATTCGGTGATCTTCGGGGAATTGGTGGATGTCCTGCCTGCCGTGGGAGGCAAGCCAGGTAGACCAGCGTCGCTGGCTACAGAAACTGCATGCGGACAGGGGTTAAGACTTCGCCCGCTGCCACACTGATCTCAGAGCTTGAACACGTTCTCAAGCGTCGGGGTATCCAGGATCGGATTGCCCGCTGGGGTATTGAGCGCATTGACCGGCTTGGGCGTCATCGGTCTTGACACTCACACCCAATGCATCCAGCTTCTTTGCGTACGAGTCCCTGCGTTTTGCCGCCTTAGTAGCCGCGTCAACCGCAGCTTGGATGGCTTTGGGCCCCTTTTTCGCAGCTACTTTGATCAATCCGAACTTGTGAGCGGCATCGGCCTCCGCCCGCTTGAAAGTGGCGATGATTTCGGCATGGGCAAAAGATGGATTCACAGGTGCCCTTAAATTTTTATGTGAGTGCGAAGCAACGCTGTTCTCAATTCGCGGTTTGCGGGTTTTGAAACATCTACACCCTGAACCGCCAGGTCGAACGGTGAGCCAGGTCTGATGCTGGTGGGGAGTATTTTTTTTACGGGATTCGTAGCTGGGTACTTGCCATCAGCAGCGCACATACGAACGGAAAACCCGAATTCGTCGAGTACCCCTTTCGCGTACAACTCCACCAAATGTTGAAACGACACGAATGTTGAGTATTTCACCTCCTTAACCCCTGGCTCACGGATGCTACGAACGATCTCAAATTTGCCAAGAGTATCTCGTTGTGTATTCGTAAAGGGATGCACCAAGAACGTCCCAGGATGTCCTCCCTTTTGGGGTGCCAGCGTGTGCTCGACGGCAATATCAGTGAGTAGCATGTTGTTTTCCTTGTGATTCAATAAGCCACAGCTGTCGGTGGACGCAGGTGTCCAGTATTGCGGCAAGGCGCTACGGACCTCATTTGCCGCGTCTGAAACAGGTGGCCCAAAGTGTTTGATTCCGACGAACTATCAACGCATGGAACGTGTTGATGGAATCATGGCCTTAGGGCGGGAGTATCCAACGGACTTTATTTGTTTCAGTCAGGCGCTCAGAATCTTTTGCGCGGAAAAATTGATTTCGTCGAGAGCTTACAAAATAAGAAGGGCCCAGTGGCCCCTTTTTTCGACGTTTGTTCTGCGTATGCAGCAGAAATTGAGAGTGCAGGGTGCCATTGCTTGCGGAGCCAAGCGGGGCAAGATGGATGATCTTTTCATCTAGGAGATTGGTAATCTGCCTAGCTTCTGGGCCAAGCGCCTGATGCTAATTGTGACCAAGCCCCTTGCCGCGTGCGTTGACACATCCGCCTTTTTGCTGCCGATCTAGGTGTGCCTTTGTGGCGTTCGCATGCCGGATGTTGGATGGACTCTAAAAGTCGGTACTTGGGCGTGCAACCTTGGGGAGCAAGAGTCGTTTCTAGCCAAGGCCGGTGCATGCACCGTGCATTCAAAGTTTATAAGACTTTTATGCCTCTAGCGCATATTAAATAAGCGTGAGTAGCTATCATTATTGATGGCGTCTAGCACCAAGCTAGCCAAGGTCGTAGGCTGGCAGTTGTGCCTGCAGCGACCGCACTTGGCGCTCCAGTGCCTCTATGCGGTTGAGGTGGCCCAGCAGCAAAGCGACGCTGAACATATCCAGGTCAAAGTCCTGGCGCAATTTGCCGGCGGTGCGCAGCGGTGCTACCCATTCGGCGCTGAAAGCGGATTCTTGTGGAGCGGCCTGCAGTGGGGCCAGCGGCACCAAGGCGCTGTAGTCGATCAGTTCTTCCAGATCTGCCGTGCCCATTCCGCAGCAGCGGGACAGTTCGGCCAAAGTCATGGTTTCGCTGGCATCCAGCCAGACCCATTCAACGAGGGTGAGGTTCATGGTGCGGCTCCTTGTGGGGGCGTTTGGCGTGGGTTGAAGTGTGAGATGCGCGACAGCTCCACATACAGCTCGCGCTCGCGGTCTGACAGCGTGGTGGGCACGTCGATGTGGACCAGTGCATAGAGGTCGCCAAACCCGCTTTTCCCTTGGGCCAGGCCCCGACCGCGCAAGCGCAGTTTGCGGCCCGAGCGGGTGCCCTTGGGCACGGTTAGCAACACCGGGCCATCCAGTGTGGGTACCTCGATTTCTGCGCCCAAGGTCGCCTCCCACGGGGTCAGCGTCAGGTCAAAGTACAGGTCGTGGTGGTCCGGGCGGAACAGGGGGTGGGGCGCCAGCGTGATGTGCAGGTAAATGTCGCCATCGGCCCCGCCGTTGCGGCCCTTGCCACCTTTGCCGCGCAGCCTGAGCTTTTGGCCTTCGCGTGTGCCGGGCGGGATGCTGACCTCCAATGTGCGCGTGCCACCGGCATCGGCTAAGTTCAGGTTGAGTGTGCGGCCCCGGTGTGCGTCTTCCAAGCTGATCTGCACCGTGTTTTCGTAGTCGTGGCCGGGTGTGGCCATCGCTTCGCGGGCTGAGCCTCTGCGGCCATGGCCCATGGCGGCCAGCAGGTCGGCCAGGTCCATGTCGTCAAACGATGTGGCATCTGCCGCATGGTCGTGCCGCCACTGGGGTGGTGGCGCAAATTCTTCTCCGGCCCGTGGCTGGCCCAGTGCGTCGTAGGCGGCTCGCTTCTCGGGGTCCTTGAGTGTGGCGTAGGCCTCGGCAGCATCTTTGAAGCGGGCTTCGGCATCGCTTGCCTTGGATACGTCCGGGTGGGTCTGGCGCGCCAGTTTGCGATAGGCCTTCTTGATCTGGTCCAGGCTGGCATCGCGTGGCAGGCCCAGTGTGGCGTAGTAGTCTTTGTATTGCATAGCGGGAGGCCTTATGTAAAAGACGCATTCATGGGCCGGGTGTTGTGCACCCATGTGCCAAAACCCATGGTGTCCGCATTTGCGCCGGGCAGGCTGATCTATGTCAAGGATTGGTCTGGAACTTGTCGCCTGTTCAGGCGACTCTGGCTTGAATGGAGCCAATGGGGCTTCATCGGCGTGTCCGCCGGCACATCACCTTTGCCGCTGGGACATGCATTGCTTGGGAGGCCTGTCACCGTCCAGCTGTCATCGGTATTTTTCTGGCGCAAGCCTCAATGCCCCAGGCGCAGAGGGCTATGCCTTTCCGCCTGGGGTACTGGAGATGGATGATTCGACTTATGCGCTTATGCCAGGTCGAAGCGGTCCAGGTTCATGACTTTGGTCCAGGCTGCGACGAAGTCCGTCACCAGCTTTTGCACGCCGCCAGCGCTGGCATAGACCTCGGCGTATGCCCGCAGAACCGAGTTGGAGCCGAAGATCAGGTCGTTGCGGGTGCCGGTGTATTTCACCTGGCCGGTCTTGCGATCGCGGCCTTCGAATACTTCAGCCTCGCCGTCCACGGCCTTCCATTCGATACCCATGTCCAGCAGGCGCACGAAGAAATCGTTGCTGAGCACGCCGACCTGGTCGGTGAATACACCGTTCTTGCTGCCATCGGCATTGGCGCCCAACACGCGCAGGCCACCGACCAATGCGGTGAGTTCGGGCGGGGTCAGGGTCAGCAACTGGGCTTTGTCGACCAGCAGGGCTTCGGTCGGCGCGCCGATCTTGCCCTTTTTGTAGTTGCGGAAGCCATCGGCCACGGGTTCCAACACAGCAAAGGATTCGACATCGGTCTGCGCCTGTGTCGCATCGACACGGCCCGGCGCGAAAGGCACCACCACGGCCACGCCAGCCGCTTGGGCCGCCTGTTCGACACCCACGCTGCCCGCCAGCACGATCACGTCGGCCAGCGATGCCTTGCCAGATGCCTGCTGGATCTCAACCAGCTTGGGCAGCACCTGGACGGCGATCTTGTTGACTTCCCAGTCCTTTTGCGGGGCCAGGGCTAGGCGTGCGCCGTTGGCACCACCGCGTTTGTCGCCGCCACGGAAGGTGGAAGCCGAAGCCCAGGCCACGGATACCAGCTCGCTTACCGACAGGCCGGAGGCAGCGATCTTGGCTTTGAGCTCAGATACATCTGCCGCCGTTGGATGGAGGGTTGCTGCTGGCAGCGGGTCTTGCCAGATCAGGTCTTCCTTGGGCACTTCGGGGCCTAGGTAGCGTGCCTTCGGGCCCATGTCGCGATGGGTCAGCTTGTACCAGGCACGGGCAAAGGCTTCGGCAAAGGCCTGCGGGTCTTCATGGAAGCGCTTGGAGATCTTGCCGAACTCGGGGTCGAAGCGCAGCGTCAAGTCGGTGGTCAGCATGGTCGGCTTGTGGAATTTGCCCGGCACATGCGCGTCAGGGATGATCTCCGGGCCATTCGTGGCCACCCACTGCTTGGCACCGGCGGGCGAATGGGTCAGCTCCCATTCGTACTTGAACAGGTTTTCAAAGAAGTTGTTGCTCCATTGCGCCGGGGTAGTGGTCCAGGTGACTTCCAGGCCGCTGGACACGGTGTCTTTGCCGTGGCCGCTGCCAAAATTGCTGTTCCATCCCAAGCCCTGGGCTTCGATGCCCGCACCTTCGGGCTCTGGGCCCTTGTGCGACTCAGGCGCAGCGCCATGTGCCTTGCCAAAGGTATGGCCGCCAGCGATCAGGGCGACGATTTCTTCATCGTTCATCGCCATGCGGCTGAACGTGGTGCGGATGTCCTTGGCGGCGGCAAGGTAGTCACCGCTGGCATTCGGGCCTTCGGGGTTGACGTAGATCAGGCCCATGTGGGTGGCAGCGAGGTTGTTGTCCAACTCGCGATCTCCGCTGAAGCGCTTGTCTGTGGCCAGCCAGGTGGTTTCTGCGCCCCAGTTCACGTCCATATCGGGTTCCCAAACGTCTTCACGGCCGCCGGCAAAGCCGAAGGTACGGAAGCCCATGGACTCCAGCGCCACATTGCCGGTCAGGATGAACAGGTCTGCCCAGGAGATGCTTTGGCCGTACTTCTGCTTGATAGGCCAGAGCAGGCGGCGCGACTTGTCGATGTTGACGTTGTCGGGCCAGGAGTTCAGCGGTGCAAAGCGCTGTTGGCCACGGCCACCGCCGCCTCGGCCGTCTTGGGTGCGGTAGGTGCCGGCGCTGTGCCAGGCCATGCGGATGAACTGTGGACCGTAGTGGCCAAAGTCGGCCGGCCACCAGTCTTGGCTGTCGGTCATCAGCTTGACCAGATCCGCCTTGAGCGCCTTGTAGTCCAGCTTCTTGAATTCTTCAGCGTAATTGAACTTCTCGCCCAGCGGGTGGGACTTGTTGGAATGCTGGTTCAGCACATCAACCCGCAGCTGGTTGGGCCACCAGTCTTTGTTGGTTGTGCCGCCGCCGGCAGCATGGTGAAAAGGACACTTGGCTTCATTGGACATGGGGTTCTCCTTTGTCGGTTGGTGGCTGCATTTGTGGATACAAGGTGCCGCAGCAGCAGGCAGAAATATGCATGTGCGGCCTTTGTTTGCAAATGACAGACTGGGATGTTCATAGTAATTAATTCCTATGAATCCAAGAACTCAATAAAATTTATGTATTGAATAGAGTTTTTCAAAGATGCCCCCGGATTCTTTGCCCCCAAAGCTCTTTCAATCCCCTATCAGGGTGTTCCATCATCGAATTCGACCAGCTCCGCGTCCTCTGCCACCTGCTCGCCGATGGCGCAGTAAAACGCTTTGACCACCCCGTCACGCGGTGCGGTGATCGTATGCTCCATCTTCATCGCTTCCATGACCAATAGCGCCGAGCCTTTGTCTACCCGCGTACCTGCGGCGACCAGCAGTGCCAATACCTTTCCGGGCATTGGCGCTTTCAGGTGGCCTTCGACAGCGTGATCAGTGGCTATATATGCGGTAGGCACCAGGGCCAAAGCCCAGGTTCTTCCTTCGAAGAAAACATGTCTTTTGTCACCGACCGAAACTACTTTTGCGTGTAGTTGGCGTTCACCTATGCGGGCCTGCAGCTGGCCTTGCATGTTCAGTTGGGCGTGTACGTGCCGGCGTTCTGAATGCATCCACAGCGCATATTCGCCGGTCGTTCCCAGGCTTTCTGCCTCGATAGCTTGCACGGTATCCGCCATGCGCAGCTGTACCGTGCGTCTAGCCCGTCCATACAGGCGCCAGCCGTCGAGTGCATGCCAGGGGGAATCTGGATACGCGTCACACGCCGCCGCGCGTGCAGTCTCCTGGACGTGGTGCAGCAGTTCGGCCAGTGTTGCCAGCAACCACACCTCGTCAGGCACGCGGGTGTTGGGTGGGAATAGAAACCCTGCTTCGCGCTCTATCAGGCCGGTGTCAAGATCTGCATGGCTGAAGGAGGGGCTTGTCACCAGACGCGAGAGGAACTCGATGTTGGTCTGAACGCCCGCCACCTGGTACTGGCACAGCGCCTGGTGCATGCGCGCAAGTGCCTGGCTGCGGTCTGTGCCCCAGACGATCAGCTTGGCGATCATGGGGTCGTAGTGGGGCGTGATCTCGTCGCCTTGCTCCACACCCGTGTCAATGCGTACGTGGGCCGATTCCTGCGGTGTTGCCAGATGCACCAGCCGCCCGGTAGAGGGCAGGAATCCTTTGTTGGGGTCTTCGGCATAAATGCGGGCCTCCAGCGCGTGGCCGCGAAGGTTAATTTGGTCTTGCCGCAGTGGCAGCGGCTCGCCACTGGCAACGCGTAGCTGCCACTCCACCAAATCCAAACCCGTCAGCATTTCGGTCACAGGGTGTTCGACCTGCAGGCGGGTATTCATCTCCATGAAGTAGAAGCTGCCGTCCTGCTGGGCAATGAACTCCACCGTTCCGGCACCCACATAGCCTACGGCTTTGGCTGCCTCTACGGCTGCCTGGCCCATGGCCGCGCGGCGCTCCGGCGTCATGCCAGGAGCGGGGGCTTCTTCCAGTACCTTCTGGTGGCGGCGTTGCACAGAACAGTCGCGTTCGAACAAATACACCATTTGCCCCTGCATGTCGCCAAACACCTGGATCTCGATATGCCGGGGCTTGAGCACATATTTTTCGACCAGCACCTGGTCGCTGCCAAAGGCGTTCAATGCCTCGCGCTGGCAGGAGCTGAGCGCGGCAGCAAAGTCGGCCGCCTGGTCTACGCGGCGCATGCCTTTGCCGCCACCGCCGGCGCTGGCTTTGATCAGCACGGGGTAGCCTATGCTGTCTGCCTGCTGGGCCAGGAACAGCGGGTCCTGGTTGCTGCCGTGGTAGCCGGGCGTCAAAGGTACGCCGGCCTTCTCCATCAACTGTTTCGCGGCAGACTTGCTGCCCATGGCCTGGATCGCAGTGGCTGGCGGACCAATGAAGACAATGCCTGCCCGTTCACAGGCTTCGGCGAAGCCTGCGTTCTCGGACAGAAAGCCGTAGCCGGGGTGGATGGCCTCCGCGCCGCTCTGCTGTGCAGCCGCCAAGATACGGTCCGCACGCAGATAGGAATCCAGCGCGGGGGCTGGCCCGATCCACAGGGCTTCGTCGGCCAGGCGGACATGGCGTGCATGGGCATCTGCATCGGAATACACCGCGACGGTGGCAATACCGAGTTGGCGTGCTGTCTTGATGACACGGCAAGCGATTTCCCCCCGGTTGGCGATGAGGATTTTTTTGAACATCTTTTCCTCCTTATGTGTGGTTCCAGACGGGCGAACGCTTTTCCAGAAACGCGCTCAATCCCTCTTTGGCTTCGGGGGTTGCGCGCAGCTCTGCAATACGCTGCGCAGTCTTGGTGGCTAGCGCTGCGTCTATCGGTTTGTGGGCGATACGGCGGATCAGTTGGGTTGCGGCCGCCTGCGCAAGTGGGCCGCCGGCCAACAGTGCATCGACGATCTGCTGCACGCAGGCGTCCAACTGCTCGGGCTCGACCACTTCATGTGCCAGGCCGATGTGCTGTGCGCGCTGGGCATCGATGCGCTCCGCCGTCTGGAAGTAGCGGTAGGCCTGCCGCTCGCCGATGGCGCGCACAACGTAGGGGCCAATGGCTGCGGGAATGATGCCGAACCGGACTTCGGTGATGGCAAATGAGGCCTTGGTGGATGCGATGCAGATGTCGCATGCCGCCGCCAATCCCATGCCACCGCCCAGGGCTGCACCATGTACGCGCGCAACCGTGGGCGTGGCGCATTGCGACAGGGTGCTGAACAGGGCTGCCAGCTTGTGCGCACTGGCCAGGTTGTCGTCCAGCGGGGCCTCGCCCTGGCGCCGCATCCAGCCCAGGTCGGCTCCGGCCGAGAAACTTTTGCCGGTGCCTGCCAATACGATGGCGCGCACTGCAGGCGTGGCGTCAAGCTCGGCGACACAGCTTGTTAGCTCCTGGACCAGGATTTCGTCGAAAGCGTTGTGGACTTCGGCGCGGTCCATCCAGATCCAGGCACAGCCGCCACGGTGTTCGATCTTCAGGTATTGGTAGTGCATACGGGCCTCACATGCCTTACATACGAAACAGGCCGAACTTCGTCGGCAGGATGGGTGCGTTCAGCGTGGCCGCCAAGGACAGGCCCAGTACGCGCCGCGTCTGGGCCGGGTCCACCACCCCGTCATCCCACAGGCGGGCTGTGGCGTAGTAGGGGTGGCCTTGCTCTTCGTATTGCGCCCGAATGGGGGCTTTGAAGTCTTCTTCCGCTTGTGCGGACCACGTACCTTGTTGGGCCTCTATGCCATCGCGCTTGACGGTGGCCAGCACGCCGGCAGCCTGCTCGCCGCCCATTACGCTGATGCGTGCGTTGGGCCACATCCACAGCAAGCGCGGGGAGTAGGCGCGGCCGCACATGCCGTAGTTGCCGGCGCCAAAGCTGCCGCCGATCAGCATGGTCAGCTTGGGCACGCCCACGGTGGCTACCGCCGTGACCATCTTCGCGCCGTCCTTGGCAATGCCCGCGTTTTCATACTTGCGGCCCACCATGAAGCCGCTGATGTTTTGCAGAAACACCAGCGGCACACCCCGCTGGCCGCACAGCTCTATGAAGTGCGCGCCTTTTTGTGCCGACTCCCCGAACAGGATGCCGTTGTTGGCGATGATGCCCACCGGCATACCGTACAGGTGCGCAAAGCCTGTGACCAGGGTGGCACCGTAGCGGGCCTTGAATTCGTCAAAGCGGGAGCCGTCCACCACGCGGGCGATGACTTCGCGTACGTCGTACGGCTTGCGCGTGTCTTGCGGGATGATGCCGTAGATGTCCTCGGCGTCGTACAGGGGCTCTTCACTGGCTTGCAGCCGCAGGCCCAAGGGTTTTCGGTGGTTCAGATTCGCCACGATGCTGCGTGCAATGGACAGTGCGTGCTGGTCGTTTTCTGCCAGGTGGTCGGCCACGCCGGAGATGCGGGTGTGGGTGTCACCCCCGCCCAGGTCTTCCGCGCTAACCACTTCGCCGGTGGCCGCTTTTACCAGCGGCGGCCCACCCAGGAAGATCGTGCCCTGGTTCCGCACGATGATGGTTTCATCGCTCATGGCCGGCACATAGGCCCCGCCCGCCGTGCACGAGCCCATGACCACAGCGATTTGTGGAATGCCCTTGGCCGACATGTGCGCCTGGTTGTAGAAGATGCGGCCAAAGTGTTCCCGGTCGGCGAACACCTCGTCTTGCAGCGGCAGAAATGCCCCGCCTGAATCCACCAGGTAAATGCAGGGCAGGTGGTTTTGCTCGGCAATTTCCTGCGCACGCAGGTGCTTCTTCACCGTCATCGGAAAGTAGGTTCCGCCTTTGACGGTGGCGTCATTGGCCAGCAGCATGCATTCCACGCCATGGACGCGTCCTATGCCCGCCACTAGGCCGGCGCCGGGGGCATCTCCGCCGTACATACCGTAGGCCGCCAGTTGGCCAATTTCCAGGAAGGGGCTGCCCGGGTCTACCAGCTGATCCACGCGGTCCCGTGGCAGTAGCTTGCCGCGCGCGGTGTGGCGGCTTCGCGCCAGCTCGCCACCCCCCAGTGCGGCTGCATCCGTTTTGGCGCGCAAGTCGGCGACTGCTGAACGCATGGCTGCGGCATTGGCCTGGAAGTCGGCCGCGCGCGGGTTGATGTGTGTTGCCAAGGCGTGCATGTAGTGTCTCCTTGCGATAGATGCTGGTGCCTGCACTCTATGCCCGGGCTTCGCACATGTCTTGCCAGTGGAGTTGCAAATCCTGCCATGCCACTCTAGACTTTCAGCGATGCATGTTTCGCCCCGTTCGGCAGCTTCACTCTCGGCTGTAACGCCTATGGCTTTTATACGAGCCATATTGCTGGCTTACCAGAAATACGGCGTAGACCCTGCAAATGCTCTGCATGCGGCACAAATTGCGACACGAGATGTGGACCGCGCCGATGCCCGGGTCACGGCCGCGCAGATGGAGGCCATCAGTGCCCACGCCATGCACGAGCTGGACGATGAAGCCCTGGGCTGGTTCTCGCGCAAGCTGCGTTGGGGCAGCTACGGCATGTTGAGCCGGGCATCCATTTCCTCCCCTAATCTCGGCGTGGCGCTGAAGCGCTGGTGCCGCCACCACGGCTTGCTGGTGGACGACATCGCGCTCAAGCTGGAGGTGGCTGCCGGCGTGGCCACGCTGTCCATAGACGAGCGGCGTGATCTGGGCCCGTTTCGCGAGTTCTGCCTAGTCACCTGCCTGCGCAACGCGCATGGCGTGGCCTGCTGGATGGTGGATTCGCGCTTGCCGCTGGCCCAGGCCTGCTTTCCCTTCGCGGCGCCTGCCCATGCCGCCGTATATCCGCTCATGTTTCCTGGGGCAGTGGAGTTTGGCGCGGCAGGTGCCTGCATACGTTTCGACGCACAGTACCTGGCTTTGCCCATACGCCGTGACGAGAAGGCCCTGGGCCTGATGTTGCGCCGGCCCTTGCCGCTGATTGTGTTGCCCTACCGGCGTGACAGGCTGCTGGCGCAACGTGTCAAAAATCTGTTGCAGCAACGGCCAGCCGACTTTACCCAGGCCGAGGCTATCGCCACGGAGCTACGGCTTTCTGTGCGCAGTTTGCACCGCCAGTTGCTGGCCGAGGCGGTGTCGCTGCAAGGTTTAAAGGACGAAGTGCGGCGCGACCTGGCCACGCAGCAGTTGCTGCGCACGGCCAAGCCGGTCAAACAGATTGCTTTGGCGGTGGGCTTTACCAATGAAAAGAGCTTTTCCCGTGCATTCAAGGGCTGGACGGGCCAGGCGCCGGCAGAGTTCAGAGCTGCGGGACATGCGGCGTAGTGGGTTTGGTGGTTAAAACCGCCTGCACCGCATATAAATACTGCGCAAGCAGCTATCTAAAGTGTAGCGAGGCCTCTGCGGCGCAGCATCTCCCGCACCATGGCCGAAAACTGGGCCGCGGTGTCGTGCCGTACCAGGGACGGGCCTATCAACGGCGGGAACCAGAAGCCAGCCAAGGCTTCTACGTGGTAGACCAGCTTTGTGCCGCTGCCCTCGGGGTGCAGATGCATCACGCTTTCCAGGTGCTGCAGATTGCCACCCACGCCGTGGGCGTGGATTTCGGTTTCGGGCGTCAGCGTGATTTCGCGGATGGACTCGAAGTTGGCCGAAAACACGCCGTACTTGGCCACACCGGTCTGGCTGACTTTGAGCTCGGTATCACTGATTTTGTGGGCGTGGCTACTGGTCAGGTTGGGCAGAAACTCCGGCATGTGCTCGAAGTCTGTCAGCACGGCCCAGGCCTGGGCTGGGGGCACAGGGGCGTAAAAGCTCAGGTCCACGGTAAAGCTTTGCCCGGAGCGCTGGACTTGCACGTCCTCTTCCGCGACGGCCTGGGGTGGGTCCGCCGCCTGCGCGAATGGAGCAGCAGCCCACAGGGCTGTTGCAGTGAAACCGACCCAACATGCACGGCGCAACATAGCAATCCATTTCCTCAAATTGAGGTCCAGTGTGCCATGCGTTGCGCCGCCGTGCAGGGCGCCCACCCGCGAATACAGCAGGGCTGTGGGGCTCAATAACCAGACCCAGCGCCGCTGGTGATGGGACTGGCTGTCTTGAAGAGGGCCAGCTGTTCCTTGGCCGCCTTGACCAGCAGGCTGGTGTCCACGCCCACGGCCACAAACAGGGCACCCAGGGCCAGGTATTTTTGGGCCAGCACCGGGTCTACCGCCAGGATGCCGGCCGCCTTGCCCGCCGCCTGTACGATGGCCATGCCCTCGGCAATCGCCTGCTGCACGTCCGGGTGGCCGGGCTGGCCCAGCAGCCCCATCGAGGCCGACAGGTCCGAGGGGCCGAAGAACACGCCGTCTACCCCTTCCACCTCGGCAATGGCTTTCAGGTTCTTCAGCGCGGCCAGGGTTTCGACCTGCACCAGCACGCACATTTCGGCATTGGCCTGGTGCAGATAGCCTTCGATCTGGTTCCAGCGCGAGGAGCGGGCCAGCGCGCTGCCCACGCCGCGTACGCCGTGCGGTGGGTAGCGGGTGGCGGCCACCATCTGGGCGGCCTGCTCGGCCGTGTCCACCATGGGGATCAGCAGGGTTTGCGCGCCGGTGTCCAGCAGCTGCTTGATCAGCGCCACATCGCCTATGTGCGGGCGCACGATGGCGTGGCCAGGGTAGGGCGCCACCGCCTGCAGCTGGGCCAGGATGCTGCGCACATCGTTGGGCGCGTGTTCGCCGTCGATCAGCAGCCAGTCGTAGCCGGTGGTGGCGAGGGCTTCGGCTGCATAGGCATCGGCCAGGCCGACCCACAGGCCGATCTGGGCGCGGCCTTCGCGCAGGTTTTTCTTGAAGGTATTGGTGGGCATGTGCATGCCGAAATCCTACGCTACCTAAGGCAACGTTGAACAAGTCCCTCGCGGTCTGCGCATCCCTGGCCTCGGGCGGTCTGCTGCGTTGCAAATCCTCGCCATAGCCCAAGCTATGTCTGCGGTTTGCGCCTTGCATCCCATCCCGAGCCAGGGCGCGCAGCCTCGCGGGGGCTTATTCAGCGTCGCCCTAACCCGCGTCGGGCTGCATCTCCGGCGCGGCTTGCTGGAACGCTTTTAAGGCGCTGCAGCGCGCATGCACGGCCACCACGGTGGGGAACGGGTCCAGCTTGCAGGCAAAGCGCTGGGCGTTGAAGACCTGGGGCACCAGGCAGCAGTCGGCCAGGCTGGGGCTGTCGCCCACGCAGAACTGGCCTGCGGTGTGCGCCAGGCGGGCCTCTATCGTGGCCAGGCCGGTTTCGGTCCAGTGGCGGTACCAGCGCATTTTTTGCTCTTCATCCAGGCCCATTTCGTCTTGGAGGTAGTTCAGTACCCGCAGATTGTTCAGCGGGTGGATTTCGCAGGCAATGTCCAGTGCCAGCGCGCGGATGTGGGCGCGCTCTAGTGGTGAGCGGCCCAGCAACGGCGGCTGGGGGTGTAGCTCTTCCAGATACTCGATGATGGCCAGCGACTGGGTGAGGACGTGCCCGTCGTCCACCAGGGCCGGCACCAGGCCTGCGGGGTTGATGGCGCGGTAGGCGGCGCTGCGCTGCTCGCCGCCGTTTTTCACAAGGTGCACCGGCAGTATCTGGGCGTCCAGGCCTTTCAGGCCCAGCGCGATGCGCACGCGGTAGGCGGCCGAGCTGCGGAAGTAGCTGTGCAGTTGCAGCATGGCAGCCTCAGGGCAGAGGGGGAGCCGCCAGCACCGTACCGCTGGCTTCGCCAAAGCCGATGCGGGCGGCACCGGGGCGCTCGCAGTAGGCGCGCAGCGTGAGGGTGTCGCCGTCTTCCAGGAAGGTACGCGACTCCCCACCGGGCAGCGCAATAGCCTGCTTGCCGCCCAGCGACAGCTCCAGCAGCGAGCCGCCCTGGCCGGCCGCTGGGCCGGACTGGGTGCCCGTGCCGAGCAGGTCGCCGGGCTGCAGATTGCAGCCATTGCTGGCGTGGTGCACCAGCAGCTGGGCCAGGGTCCAGTAGGCGTCGCGGAAGTTGGACTGCGACAGTCGCACCGCCGCCAGCCCTGCCTCGCGCATGGCGCGGCTTTGCAGCCAGACTTCCAGCGTGATGTCGATGGCGCCTTGCGTGCGGTTGGCGTCGCTGCTCAGATATGGCAGGGGCTGTGGGTCACCGGCGGGCCGCTCGAAGGCGACACGGTAGGGCGCCAGCGCCTCCATGGTGACGACCCAGGGTGCTAGGGTAGAGCCAAAGTTCTTGGCCAGGAATGGGCCTAGCGGCTGGTATTCCCAGGCTTGCAAGTCGCGGGCCGACCAGTCGTTGAACAGGGCCAGGCCGAACAGCCGGTCTTCGGCTTCGGACATGGGTACGGGCTCGCCCAGCGCGTTCGCCGGGCCGACAAAAGCGCCCAGCTCCAGTTCGTAGTCCAGGCGCCTGCTGGGGCCGAAGCTGGGCGTGTCTTCTGCGCCCTTGAGTTGTCCTAGTGGGCGGCGCACCGGTTGGCCGCTGACCACGATGCTGGAGGCGCGGCCGTGGTAGCCAATGGGCACCCATTTGTAGTTGGGCAGCAACGGGTTGTCGGGGCGGAACAGCTTGCCCACCGTGGTGGCGTGGTGGATGCCGGTGTAGAAGTCGGTGTAGTCGCCGATGTGGCAGGGCAGGGCCATTTCTGCATCTTGCTGGGCTACCAGGCAGGACTGCAGCGCAGCGGCTTGAGGGCTGCCTTCCGCCAGGGCCGCAGAGAAGGCAGAGCGCAGGGCCTGGCGCTGGCTCTTGGGTGCGGCCATTACGGTGTTCAGGTCGCCGCCTGCCAGTGCGGACACCAGCGGGGCCAGCGCTGGCGGCCAGGCGGCGTGCTGCTGTGCGCGCTGCAGGTCCAGGATCTGGTCGCCAATGGCGATGCCGATACGCCAGGCCTCGCCGCTGCCGGCGCGGCGAAAGCGGCCATAGGGCAGGTTCTGGATGGGGAAGTCGCTGCCATGCTGGTTGGCTGAGGCTACCCAGCTGCGCAGCGTGGGGGCGTGGGTGAAATCCAGTGCGTTGCTCATGGGGTGGCTTTCTTGAAATGGTCTTGCAGGCCTTGCCAGCATTGGGCGTAGTCGGGGTCCAGGCTGCTGCCCTGCATGGCGTAGGCGGTAGGTACGAAGCGGTAGCGGCTCTCCAGCATGAAGGCCAGGGTGTCGTCCAGCTTCTGGGGTGCCAGGGGAGCGTGGCTGGCCTTGTCGAAGGCGTCGGTGTCCGGGCCGTGCGGCACCATGCAGTTGTGCAGGCTGGCGCCGCCGGGTTTGAAGCCCTCGGGCTTGGCGTCGTACTGGCCGTAGACCAGGCCCATGAATTCGCTCATCAGGTTGCGGTGGTACCAGGGCGGGCGGAAGGTGTCCTCGGCCACCAGCCAGCGCGGCGGGAAGATGACGAAGTCGCAGTTGGCTGTGCCCTGCGTATCGCTGGGGCTGGTTAGCACGGTGAAGATGGACGGGTCGGGGTGGTCAAAGCTGATGGAGCCGATCACCATGAAATTGGCCGTGTCGTACTTCAGCGGCGCCAGGTTGCCGTGCCAGGCCACCACGTTGAAGGGCGTGCCCTGGTGGGTGTTGCGCCACAGCCGGCTACCGAATTTCTTGATGATTTCGTAGTCGCCGGTGGGCTCCTCAAAAGCCGCCACGGGGGCCAGAAAGTCGCGTGCATTGGCCAGGCCGTTGGAGCCTATCGGCCCCAGCTCGGGCAGGCGGAAGGCGGCGCCGTAGTTCTCGCACACATAGCCTCGCGACATGCCATCCGGCAGGGCCACCTTGAACGCCATGCCGCGTGGGATGAGCGCGATCTCGCCGGGGCGTACGTCCAGCACGCCCAGCTCGGTGGTGATGACGAGCCGGCCTTGCTGCGGGATCAGCAGCAGCTCGCCATCGGCATTCACCAGCGCACGCTGCTGCATGGAGGTGTTGGCGGCATAGACCAGGGCGCCCATGCCGGTCTGGGTTTCGGGGTCGCCATTGGCCACCACGGTGGCCAGGCCGTCGATGAAGTCCACCGCCGTATCCGTGGCAGGCAGGGGAAACGGGTTCCAGCGCAGCGGGTCGGGCGGCATGACCACGCCGGTGGCGGCGCCGCTGGTCCACCGCGGCTGGGCATAGGGCTGGTAGGCGCCGGTGACCACCGAGGGCTGGCGCCGGTACAGCCAGCTGCGGCGGTTTTCGGCGCGCGGCGCGGTGAAGGCCGAGCCGGAGACCAGCTCGGCGTATAGGTTCAGCGGTGCCCGCTGTGGGCTGTTGCGGCCCAGCGGCAGGCTGCCGGCCACGGCTTCGGTGGCGTGTTCGTTGCCAAAGCCACTCTGGTACTGGCGCGGGGCCAGGTTTGTCTCTGTCATATCGCTCTCGCTTTCTATAGCGGTGCTATGTTTTATGTAGCTACCTGCGCAGATAAATTGTGCGCTGGAGGCACTTTTCTTATAAATCTACACAAGGCTCCACGGCGTCAGTTTGCATTTGAATTCGTTATTTGCAAATTGATTTGTTGAATCATAGTCAAAAATTAGCGTATGGCAAAATTCTTTGGCATTAACGAAATTTGGACCCGCCATGCAGGAACCCCGAGAGCAACGCGCCGTACAGTCGATTGAGGTGGGTGGCCGCTTATTACTGGCCTTGGCTGAGAATGCGTCGCCCATGACGCTCAAGGACCTGGCCGCTCAGGCAGGCCTGCCAGCTTCGCGGGCCCATCCTTATTTGGTTAGCTTTGCCAAGTTGGGACTGGTGGAGCAACGCCGGGCCGACGGCCTGTATGCCCTGGGGCCGGCTGCGCTCCAGCTGGGGCTGACCTACTTGCACCAGCTGGAGCCCATGCGGCCGGTAAACGATGCCGCCGAGGCGCTGGCACAGGCTACAGGGCATGCAGTGGCCGTGTCCGTATGGGGCAATCTGGGGCCAACCGTGGTCCGGATGGTGGAGGCGCGCCGGCCTTTGCATATTGCGCTGCGGCCCGGCTCGGTGGTGTCCTTGCTGGGGTCGGCGACCGGGCGGGTTTTTGCCGGTGTGCTGCCACGTGACAAGATTGCCGCGGCCTTGAACCACCCCGTGGAGGTCTTGCTGAGCGCGCCCGGCACGCCGCTGGATTTTGAGCGTGAGCAGGTACACATTGCGGCGGACCTGCAAGCCCACGGCATGACCCGGTCCGATGGCAACACCCAACCAGGCATCAGCGCATTCAGCACGCCGGTGTACGGCCTGGACCGGCAACTCGTCGCCGTGCTGACACTCATTGGCCACAAGGACTACCTGAGCGCCGCCTGGGATGGCCCCGATCCGGCCGCCTTGCTGGCCGCAGCGCGGCAAGCCGCCATGCGCCTAGGGCACTTTGGTTTGTAAATGGGCCCGGTCTGCAGGCTGCGGCTGCTGGCGCACAAAGGCCAGCACCGTGGGCAGCACCGGTGCCAGCCAGTCCAGCGGGCGGGCCAGCGCCGCTACGGTGGTGATGTGGCCTACGCCTTTCAGCATCTGCACTTGCACATCGGCCCCGGCTGCGCGCAGCTTGTTTGCCAGGCCCTGGGTGTTGCGTTCTGCATCCACGATGTCGTCGCCCGTGCCGGCCATCAACAGGCTGCGCGGGGCGGCGCTGCTGGCATGTTCTATCGGCTGTGAGTCGGCCGGGGTGCGGGGCCAGTCAAAGGCGATCTGCACCTCGGGATCGACTATGGGCAAGAAGTCGTAGGGCCCCGACAGGCCGATCCAGCCAGCGAGTTGGCTGGGCGATAGCCCGACCTGTTGCAGCCAGCGCGGGTCCAGCGCCAGCATGGCGGCGTTGTACGCCCCGGCAGAGTGGCCCATGAGGTAGGTGCGCGTGGGGTCGCCGCCCAGCTCGGCGGCGTGCGCCAATGTCCACCGCAGGGCCAGGGCGTTGTCGGCCAGCATGCTGGCGTAGCGCACCTGGGGGCTCAGGCGGTAGTCGGCTACCACGGCGATGATGCCGTTGGCGGCCAGCGCCTCGCCGACGAAGCGGTAGTCGGCACGCTCGCCGCGTGTCCAGCTTCCACCGTAAATGAACAGTACTACCGGGCTTGTGCCGCCGGCTGTGGGCATGGCAGGGCGGTACACGTCCAGCCGCTGGCGCGGGTCGCTGCCGTAGGCCACACCAGCCTCGCCCTGGTAGGTGTCGTGCGGCACCAGCGTGTCCAGCAGCTTGCTGGCAGAGCAGCCAGACAGCAGCGCCAGAGCCGCAGCACCCGCAGCCAGCAAACTGAAACGGCGCGTGATGCGGGCCGTGCCACAGGAGGTAAAAGGCGTAATAAAGAAGGGCATGGCGGTGGTACGCAGCGTATGGCGGTTTGGATGCATAACAGCTCCGTATGGGGGGCTAAAGGCTGGTCGAACACATTGCAGGGGCGAACTTGTAACAACCACTGTTACCCGCCGGGGCTGGTTTCGTGTCATCTTTACAGACAAGGGCCGCGTTATCCAAATAACTTTTCATGCCGTGTGCAAGCTTGGCCCGTCAACACTCTAAAAACAAAGGTGATCGTTATGAATACGCCCCTGGACGCAGTTTCCAAACCCCGTCTCCACCCCATGATTCTGGCGGCCTGTGCCGCCGTGGTGGTCGTCTGCGCAGCCGGCACCGCCGCCATTCTGGGCTGGCTGCCTTCGTCCGCTGCCAAGAACGCCGAGATGAGCGAGCTGTCGCAGTCGAACCAACCCGTGGTGGTGGCGCCTACGGTGCAAACATCGGTACAGAACATGACCCCCGTGGCCAAGCCTGTGACACAGCACGCCACCCCGCGTCCTGCCGTTCAGCCCGTGACCGTGGCGCAGCGCTGTGGTGACTGCGGTGTGGTGGAGTCGGCCCGTGAAGTGACCACACCGGCGCAAGGCAGTGGTGTGGGCGCTGTGGGTGGCGCTGTGGTCGGCGGCGTGCTGGGCCACCAGGTCGGCGGTGGCCGTGGCCGCGACGTAGCGACTGTGCTGGGAGCTTTGGGTGGCGCGTTTGCGGGCAACCATATCGAAGGCCAGGTCAAGGCCACGCACAGCTATGAAGTGGTGGTGCGCCTGGACGATGGATCGACCCGCACGCTGCACCAGTCGGAACAGAGCGTGCGTCCTGGCGACCGGGTGAAGGTTGTGAATGGCGTGGCGCGTTTGAACGGTTAAATAACGTTTAAAGACTGGACGGATAGGCCGCATCGGCTGGCTCGCCGCGCAAACCCAAGCCGGCCAAGCCCAGCGGCAGCAGCAGGGTGAAGCTGGTGAAGCCAGCGGCCACGGGGCCGAACAGGGTGCCCACGCCCACCACCACGGCGGCCACCAACAAGGCGCCCACCATGTGCTGGGTTTCCGCGTACTGCAGGGGCCGTAAGGATGCGTGAAAGCAGGCCCAAGCCAGGCTCGCGCCCAGCGGCCACCATAGTGCCCATAACGCGCCAATCAAGACCGCCATCAGCACCGCCAGCGCGATGGCTAGGCTGGCGGGATGGCTGATGCCATCGATGAACGAGCGTTTTACGTGGAATTCGGTGCGGGGGTAAGAGCGCATATACAGATCTTTACAAATGACACTGCATATTGCAACCCGGTGCGCTTGAGTTCCATCAGCAAGATGGGGGATTCTTTGTAGGACGCTTTCCCGTGTGCGGCGGCCGTACGCCGTTTGCTGGCATACCAGGTGCTATAAATTTTGCAGCTTCTTGCGCAGGTAGCGACTGCGCTAGAGTGCTAAAAGGCTTGTAAAAACTAGCCCTTGTCCAACTGCTCCAGGATGGGGCACTCGGGCCGGTCGTCACCATGGCAGCAATGCACCAGGTCCTCCAGTGTGGCTTTCATGGCCAGCAGCTCTTGGGCTTTTTGTTCCAGCTCCTGGATATGCGCCTGGGCCAGGGCCTTGACCTGGCGGCTGGGGCGCTTGCGGTTCTGCCACAGGCCGACCAGTTCGCCTATCTGCGCAATCGAAAAGCCCAGGTCACGCGCCCGGCGGATGAACTGCAGGGTGTGCACCTCGGCCTCGCTGAACTGGCGGTAGCCGGCCTCGGTACGGCTGGGTTCGGGCAGCAGGCCCACCTGCTCGTAGTGGCGGATCATCTTGGCCGATACGCCCGAGGCCTTGGCGGCCATGCCGATGTTCATGGCAGTAAGCATGCTTATTCCTCCTTTGTTGTGGCGGGCCGCCAGCGGCTCAGCAGCAGCGCGTTGGCGACCACACTGACGCTGCTCAGGGCCATGGCCGCGCCGGCCACCACCGGGTTCAGCCAGCCAAGGGCTGCCAGCGGTATGCCGACCACGTTGTAGGCAAAGGCCCAGAACAGGCCGCGCCGGATGGTGGCGTAGGTGCGCCGCGAAATGTCCAGCGCATCGGCCACCAGGCCGGGGTCGCCGTGCATCAGGGTGATGCCGGCGGTTTCCATCGCCACATCGGTGCCGGTGGACATGGCGATGCCTACGTCGGCCGTGGCCAGGGCGGGTGCATCGTTGATGCCGTCGCCCACCATGGCCACCACCTGGCCAGCCGTGCGCAGGGCTTGCACAGCGGCGGCCTTGTCGGCGGGCAGCACTTCTGCGCGTACCTGCTGTATACCCAGCGCCTGGCCCACGGCTTCGGCGCTGCCACGGTTGTCGCCGGTCAGCATCACGGTGGTGATGCCCTGGGCGTGCAGGCGGGCTACCGCCGCCCGGGCCGTGGGTTTGATGGCATCGCCAAAGGCCAGCAGGCCCAGCAATGCGGGTGGGCTGCTCTGGCGCAAGAGCCAGGAGATGGTGCGACCCTCCGCTTCCAGGCTTTGGGCCTGTGCCGCCAGAGGGCCCAAGTCCAGCCCTTGCAGCAGGCGGCTACTGCCCAGCTGGTACAGCTGCCCGTCCACCATGGCTTCGACCCCGCGCCCGGGCAGCGCGCGGGCCTGCTGGGCTGCGGGCACCGTCAATTGCTCGGTCTGCGCCTGGCGGTCTACCGCGCGGGCCAGGGGGTGTTCGCTGCTGTGCTGCAGGGCAGCGGCCAGGGCCAGCACTTCTTCACGGGTATGGCCTGCGGCGGGTAGCACCGCCACTACAGAGGGTTGGCCCTGGGTCAGGGTGCCAGTCTTGTCGAAGGCGACGGTGGTGACGGCGTGGGCTACCTCCAGCGCTTGCGCGTCCTTGATCAGAATGCCGTGCCGCGCGGCCACGCCGGTGCCCGCCATGATGGCCGTGGGTGTGGCCAGGCCCAGGGCGCAGGGGCAGGCAATCACCAGCACCGCCACGGCGTTCAGTATGGCTTGCGAGGCATCTGCACCCACCAGCAGCCAGCCCACCAGCGTCACCAGCGCAATGCCCAGCACCACGGGCACAAACACTGCGCTGACTTTGTCCACCGTGCGCTGGATGGGGGCTTTGGCGGCCTGCGCGGACTCCACCAGACGGATGATGCGGGCCAGCCGGGTCTCGGCGCCCAGGGCGCGGGTGGCCAGCGTCAGCGCGCCCTCGGCGTTGATAGCGCCGCCGGTGACATGGTCGCCCACGGTTTTACTCAAGGGGCGGCTTTCGCCGGTGATCAGCGACTCGTCCACATGGCTGCTGCCTTCGACTACCTCGCCGTCCACGGCAATGCGTTCGCCGGGCCGCACCAGCACCCAGTCGCCCAGAACGAGTTGGTCCACCGGCAGCTCCACCAGCTCAGTGCCGCGCTGCACCCGCGCCGTGGCGGGGCGCAGCGCGTTCAGCGCGCGGATGGCGTCGGCGGTCTGCCGCTTGGCTCGGCCCTCCAGCCATTTGCCCAGCAGCACCAGCGTGATGACGGCGGCCGAGGCCTCGAAGTACAAATGCGGCATGCCGTGGCCCTCATGCTGGAACAGCAGGTAGACCGACAGGCCATAGGCGCTGCTGGTACCCAGCGCCACCAGCAGGTCCATATTGCCGGTGCGCGCGCGCAGGGCGCCCCAGCCGGCCCGGTAAAAGCGTGCGCCCAGCCAGAACTGCACCGGTGTGGCCAGCGCCCACTGGGTCCAGCCGCCCAGCATGGCGTCTATGCCCAGCCAGCCCAGCAGCATCGGCAAGACCAGGGGCAGGGTGAGTGCTACGGCAACCGCCACCGGCCACCAGTCCGGCAACTTCCGGGCCGCTGTGGGCGCCGCGATGTCCTTGGCGGTGTAGCCGGCTTTGGCGATGGCCGCCTTGAGCGCGGCTGGCGTCACGCTGGACAGTGCCAGTACGGTGGCCTTTTCTGTCGCCAGATTCACCGAGGCGGACAACACGCCGGGTAGCTTTAGCAATGCTTTTTCGACCCGGCCCACGCAGGATGCGCAGCTCATGCCTTCAATCTGCAGGCTGCTTTCGGTGGTTTGCACCGCATAGCCGGCGCGCTGTACTGCCGCCGCCAGCGTGGCTGTGCCCACCGTGGCGTCGGCCTGCACCGAAGCTTGTTCGGTGGCCAGGTTGACGCTGGCCTCGCGTACGCCCGGCACGGATTTCAGGGCTTTCTCCACCCGCGACACGCAGGACGCGCAGCTCATACCGGCAATGCCGAGCTGGAGGGGGGCTGCGAGAGTCTGTGACATGGTCGGGCTTCGTGATGGATAAGGTGCTGATGATGGACCTTTCCATCATGGCAATGTCAAGGTGAGGCGGAGCAAGTCAATGCCACAAGGATGGGTACTGCATAGCGCTGTTTGACCTTACCATTGTGTGAAGGTGCACAGTAGGCCCAACTACCCCTAACCAGGAACATTCCATGATCAGCTTCGAAGTCCAGGACATGACTTGCGGCCACTGCGCCAGCACCATCACCAAGGCCGTGCAGGCCACCGACCAGGCCGCTCAGGTGCATATCGACTTGGCCGCGCACCGCGTGGATATAGAGACGAGCGCAGCAGACACCCAGGCCCTTAGCGCCGCCATTAGCGAAGCGGGCTACACACCCGTGCCGCTAACGCAGTAAGTTCAGCGCGCCCACAGCCGGGCGAAGCTGGCGATGGACGCCAGGCCGGCCGATGCCGCGCCCAGCGACAGCGCCCAGGTGGAGCCCTGCATGCCGGCCAGGCTGAAGCACAGGGCCACCAGGGCGGCGCCCACGGTCTGCCCCAGCAGCCGCGCCATGCCGATCACGCCGCTGGCGCCACCGCTGCGCTCGGGCGGGGCGCTGGACATCAGGGCTTTCAGGTTGGGGGACTGGAAGAAGCCAAACCCCGCGCCGCAGAGCGCCATGCGCAGCACGATGTCCAGCGTATGCGGGTTGTCCGGCAGCAGCGCCAGCGACGCCATGCCCAGGGTCAGTAGCGCCAGGCCCACACCGCCCAGCAGGCCCGGCGGGTAGCGGTCAGACATGCGGCCCGCGATCGGTGCGGCCAGCGCCACGATGACTGGCCAGGACATCATCAAAAAGCCGGTGTTGATCGGGTCGCGGTGCAGCACCTCTTCAAAGTAGAACGGCAGCGACACAAAGGCCAGGCCCTGGGCCGCGAACGACGCCATAGCCGTGATGGTTGAGAGTGCGAACATGGGCCGGCGGAACAGGTCCACCGGCAGCATGGGTGCGGGGTGGCCGGCCTGGCGCCGCAACAGCAGCAGGCCGGTGACCAGGCTAAGTCCCAGCGGCGGCAGCACCACTGATGCTGCCTCACGCTGGGCGGCAGAACCCAGGGCGAAGATCAGCGCCGAGAAGGTGACGGCGGTCAGCGCAGCAGCCAGCGGGTCAAAGCCATGGCCACGCCGGGGCGATTGCGGCAGCGAATTGAACGCAAACGCCAGGGCCAGCAGGCCCAGCGGCACATTGATGGCAAACAACCAGGGCCAGGTCGCCACCGCCAGCACCAGCGAGGCCACCGCCGGGCCCAAGGTGAAACCTATGCCGACCACCAGTGCGTTCATGCCCACACCACGGCCCAGGCGCGCTGGCGGGTAGATCAGGCGTATCAGCGCGATGTTCACGCTCATCACCCCCGCGCCGCCCACGCCCTGCAAGGCACGTGCAAAAGCCAGCTGGGGCAGGGTGCTGGCAAACGCGCAGGCCAGCGAAGCGGCGGTGAACAGCGCCAGGCCGCCGATGAAGATGCGCCGTGGCCCCACCAGGTCGCCCAGGGCAGCAAACGGCAGCAGGGTTGCTACCACTGCCAGCTGGTAGGCGTTGATGATCCAGATGGAGTTGGCCGCCGGTGCGTGCAGGTCGGCCGCGATGGCTGGCAGCGCGGTGTTGGCAATGGCGGTGTCCAGCGCGCTGAGCACCACGCCCAGCAGGATGGCCACCAGGGCCAGCACCTCGTGGTTTTTAGCCTGGCTAGCTGGGCTAATGGTCGCGGGGCGGGCGGTGGCGGTGGACAGTTCGGACATCGGCGGAATCTGGAGGCCCTGAGGTACAGCTGCAGGGCGTGAAACAGGTGTGGGTAGGTAGTAACCCGAATGCTGCGATCCTAGCTGCAGACCGTAAACAACACATGCCGCTGGGGTACTTGCGGCATGCGTCCGAGCCGGCTTTAGCCGACGAAGCTGTTCTGGCCCAGGGCCTGCTCCACCACCTCGCGGGTCAGCGTGGGGGCAAAGGCTGCGATGAAGGCATACACATAGCTGCGCAGGTAGGTGCCCCGGCGTACCGCCAACTTGGTCAGGTTGATGCCGAACAATGCACCCGCGTCGATGGCGCGCAGCGACAGGTCGCGCTCGGCCTCGAAGGCGATGGACGCGACGATGCCCACGCCCATGCCCAGCTCCACATAGGTCTTGATGACATCGGCGTCCATGGCCGCCAGGGCGATGTGCGGCGTCAGCTGCTGCTGGGCAAAGGCGTCGTTGATACGGGTGCGGCCGGTGAAGCCGTTGTCGTAGGTGATCAGCGGGTAGGCGGCCAGGCGCTCCAGCGTCAGCGGCGCGTCCAGCAGCGGGTGGCCGGGTGGCACGATGACCGAGTGCGTCCAGCGGTAGCAGGGCAGCACCACCAGCTCTTCGTACTGGTCCAGCGCCTCGGTGGCAATGCCCACGTCGGCCTCGCCGGACAGCAGCATTTCTGCCACCTGGCCGGGCGAGCCCTGGTGCAGGTGGAAGGTCACGCTGGGGAACAGCGTGCGGAACTCTTGCACCGCTGCCGGCAGCGCGTAGCGGGCCTGGGAATGGGTGGCGGCGATGGCCAACTGGCCGTTTTGCTGGGACATGTATTCCTCGCCGGCGCGGCGCAGGTTGCTGCTGTCCAGCAGCATGCGTTCAATGATGGGCAGCACATGGCCGCCCGGGTCGGTCAGCCCGGTGAGGCGCTTGCCGGCGCGCACGAACAGCTCGATGCCCAACTCTTCTTCCAGCTCACGGATCTGGCGGCTCACGCCGGGCTGCGAGGTGTGCAGCACATTGGCCACTTCGGTCAGATTGAAACCGCGCCGCACCGTCTCGCGCACGGAGCGTAATTGCTGAAAATTCATGGAGAAAAGTCCCACCGCATAGCCAAACAGACCGCGATTATTCGATGGGTGACTTATTTCTCAAAATACTGAATTGTGGGTTGTATATAGCCTGAGTATCTTTAGGACTGCAGCATCCACACTCGGCGTAGCGGATTATTTACATGCAAAAAGTGCCGCTAGCGCAGTATTTATATGCGCAAGCAGCTATGTATTCAGTAGCAAATTAATGGCTGCGTATATCGGCCAGGAATTGCTGGGCGCGCGGATGTTGCGGCTGGCTGAAGAAGCTATGCGGGTCGGCGCGCTCTAGCACCCGGCCGGCGTCCATGAACAGCACGCGGTCGGCCACCTCGCGGGCAAAGCCCATTTCGTGGGTGACGCAGACCATGGTCATGCCGTCCTTGGCCAGGGCGCGCATCACCTGCAGCACCTCGCCCACCATCTCGGGGTCGAGCGCGCTGGTGGGCTCGTCGAACAGCATCAGCGGTGGCTGCATGGCCAGGGCGCGGGCGATGGCCACGCGCTGCTGCTGGCCGCCGGACAAGGCATTGGGGTAGGCGTCCGCTTTGTGCGCCAGGCCCACGCGGTCCAGCAGGGCCAGGGCTTCTTCCCGGGCGGCGGCCGGTGTCAGGCCGCGCAGGCGCACGGGGGCCAGGGTGCAGTTTTGCAGTGCCGTCAAATGCGGGAACAGGTTGAACTGCTGGAACACAAAACCTATGCCCGAGCGAAAGCGGTTCAGGTCCACGCCCCGGCGGTGGATGTCTTCGCCGTTGATCAGGATCTGGCCAGACTGGATGGACTCCAGGCGGTTCAGCGTGCGTATCAGCGTGGACTTGCCCGAGCCCGACGGGCCGCAGACCACTACTACTTCACCGCGCTCTATGGTCTCAGACACATCTACCAGCGCGTGGTAGTCGCCATACCATTTTTGGACTTGTTGGAATTCGATCATGCGCTTGCTTTCACAGAGGGGGTGCTGCGCCGTTCCAGCCAGAAGGCGAAGCGCGACAGGCCGAAGCACAGCACAAAATAAGTCAGGGCCAGCAGCGTGTAGACCTGGGTGCTCTGGGTGAACACCTGGGTATTGATCTGCGCGGCAATAAAGGACACTTCGGTCAGGCCGATGATGTAGCCCAGCGAGGTGGCTTTGATGGAGTCCACAAACTGGTTCACCAGTGAGGGCAGCATATGGCGCAGACCCTGCGGCAGGATCACCAGGCGCATGGTGGCCATGTAGCTGAAGCCCAGCGAACGTGCGCTCTCCATCTGCCCCTTGGGCACGCCCAGCACACCGGCCCGCACGATCTCGGCCAGGTACACGCCGTCGAACAGCACCAGCGCCATCAGCATGGTGCTGAACTGCTCGGTCTTGTGGCCGGTGATGCTGGGCAGAAAGAAGTAGGCCCAGAAGATCACCATCAGCAGCGGCACGCTGCGTACCAGGAACACCAGGGCAGTGATGGGCCAGCGCAGCCAGCGCCACGGGCTGACACGCGCCAAGCCCAGCAGCAGCCCCAGCGGCAGGGCCAGCAGCAGCGCCAGCGCCGCCAGTGAAACGGTCAGCGCCAAGCCGCCCAGTGGCCCGTTCGGGTACTGGCCGACCAGAAAATAGACCCAGTAGGTCTGTATCAATTCCAACATGCTTATGGCCGCCTACTTAGATGGAGCGCACTGGGTAGCGGTGCTGGTACCAGGCGCCCAGGCCGGTGATCAGTAGAGCCACCGCCAGGTAGGCGCTGGTGGTGAAGGCAAAGGCCTCCATGCTGCGGAAGGTGGCCGATTCGACCTTGGCGGCCTGGTACATCATCTCGGCCACGCCGATGACGGTGGCCACGCTGGTGTCCTTCCACAGGTTCAGTGTTTGCGACAGCAGCGGCGGTATGGTCACGCGCAGCGCTTGAGGCAGCACCACCAGGCGCATGGTGGCGATGAAGCCAAAACCCAGTGCGCGGCTGGCCTCGGTCTGCACCGTGGGCACGGCGCGTATGCCGCTGCGTATGTCTTCGGCCATGTAGGCCGCCGTGTACAGCGTCAGCGCGATGATGGCGCTCAGCGCCTCAATATTGCCGGCGTACAGCCATTCCTTCACCGGGTCGGGCAGCAGCTCGGGCGCTCCAAAGTACCAGAACAGCAGGTGCGCCAGCAGCGGTACGTTGCGGATGCTCTCCACATACAACCAACCCAGGCTGCGCAGCACGCGCAAGGGCGACAGGCGCAGCAGGGCGACCACCGTGCCCAGCGGTAGCGCCAGCACCAGGGTGATGCCAGCCAGCTGTAGCGACAAGGCCAGACCGCTGAGCAACCAGTCGTGGTACTGGCCGGTCAGCAGCAGGTTCAGATCAAAATTCAACATGGGCAAAAAGCAAAAAAGAATCCGCACCGTCCTGTTGCCAGGAAGGTGCGGACAAACACGAAGCCGCTGTTAAATCTGGTCGCTATCGATCTTGAAGCTGCGCTTGTCGAACTGCAGCTTGGTGGTGGGGCCATACCATTTGACGAACAGCTTGTCGGCTTCGCCCGAGCTTTCCAGCTCGCGCAGCACGCCGTCCACCGTGGTCTTCAGGCTCTTTTCGCCTTTCTTCAGGCCCAGGGCCAGGGGCTCCACGCTGATGCTTTGCGACAGGATGGCGTAGTCCTTCTTGGCTGCACCCAGCTTGGCGTAGTCGTTGACCAGCGAGGCTTCGTCGTTCACGTAGCCCACGCCCTTGCCTTGTTGCAGCGCCAGAAAGGCTTGCTGCGTGGTTTCAAAGGTCACCACATCCACGCCCGGCACGGCCTTGCGGATATTGGGCTCTTGGGTACCGCCCTTCACGGTCAACACCTTCTTGCCGCCCAACTGGGGCAGGTCGTTGATGCCGCTGGCGGTCTTGACCAGCACTTTTTGGCCGGTCACGAAGGTGGTGAGGGAGAAGTCCACTTGGGCTTCACGCTCTTTGTTGTGCGTCAGTGACGCGGCCAGGATGTCTACCCGGCCTTGTTGCAACTCGGGAATACGCGCAGCCACGGCCAGTTGCTTGAATACCGGCTTGACGCCGATTTTCTTGGCGATGGCACTGGCGATGTCTACCTCGTAGCCCACGATCTCACGGGTCTTGGGATCGACAAAGCTGTTCGGTTCGTCGGTGCCCAGCACGCCGATGACCAGCTCGCCTTTCTTCTTGATGTCATCCAGTTGGTCGGCCATTGCGGCGTGGGACAACAGGGTCGCAGCGAGTGCGGTGGCAATGATTGCGGCAGGACGGAATGGCATTGTGTGGTTCGCTCAGAGAAGTGATGAGGAGGCCGACTGTAGGCATCCCGCTACATGCTGTGAACGAATGAATGGCGATATTCAAGATTGAAAAACGCATAAGCGATGTGGCAGCTAGCTCATACACATTGCTTGTATGGAACTGATTTTTTCTTCGTTGGAGTAACCGCGCTTTGATCCTAAAGTGGCCGTTTTCACCACGGAGCACGCCCACCATGACCGCGATTTACGCAGACAACTCTTTGTCCATAGGACGCACGCCGCTGGTCCGCCTCAAGCGCATTACCGATGGCGCCAAGGCCACGGTGTTGGCCAAGATCGAGGGCCGCAACCCCGCCTATTCGGTGAAGTGCCGCATTGGCGCGGCGCTGATCTGGGACGCTGAAAAGCGCGGTCTGCTGGGCCCCGGCAAGGAAATTGTGGAGCCCACCAGCGGCAACACCGGTATCGCCCTGGCGTTTGTGGCGGCAGCCAAGGGCATTCCCATCACCCTGACCATGCCCGAGACCATGAGCATCGAGCGGCGCAAGATTTTGCTGGCCTACGGCGCCAAACTGGTGCTGACCGAGGGCGCCAAAGGCATGAAGGGCGCCATCGCCAAGGCCGAGGAAATCGCGGCCAGTGACCCCAAATACGTGCTGCTGCAGCAGTTCCAGAACCCGGCCAACCCGGCCATCCACGCCACCACCACGGGCCCTGAAATCTGGCAAGACACTGAGGGCCGTATCGACATCCTGGTGTCGGGCGTAGGTACGGGCGGCACCATTACCGGCGTGTCGCGCTACATCAAGCAGATCCAGGGCAAGGCCATTATTTCGGTGGCGGTGGAGCCATCGGCCAGCCCGGTGCTGACGCAAAAGCGTGCCGGTGAAGAGCTGAAACCCGCGCCGCACAAGATCCAGGGTATAGGCGCGGGCTTTGTGCCGGATGTGCTGGATTTGTCGCTGGTGGACGCGATAGAGCAGGTCAGCAACGAAGAGGCGCTGGACTATGCGCGGCGGCTGGCGCGCGAGGAGGGCATCTTGTCCGGCATTTCGTGCGGCGCTGCCGTGGCAGCCGCCGTGCGCTGGGCCAAGAAGCCGGAGAGCGAGGGCAAGACTATCGTGGTGGTACTGCCCGATTCGGGCGAGCGCTATCTCAGCTCGGCCTTGTTTGAAGGTGTGTTTGACGCGGCTGGCGCCGCTGTGTAGCCGCCCAAGAAGTGGTTCTGAGGCTTTGGCCTCAGATACGCATCAAGCGTAGGTATCGACCAACTCGCCCAGCCCCGGCGTGCGTTTTTTGGCTGCGGTTGGCGCTTGCGCAGCGTCGGCTGCGTCTGGCTTGGAGTTGTTTTGAATCTTTAGCGCATCAGCCTGTTGGCGCTGTTGCTGCAGTGCGGCGATCTGCGCCTGCAGCATCTGGATTTCGTTCTGTAGCAGCTGACTTTGGGTTTCTTTGGCCTTGGCATCCATGTCGCTGGCGGCCAGGTTCTTCAACTCGGTCGTCAGTGCCTGGATCTGCTTTTGCAGCTTGGCGATGGCGTCAGAAGTCCCGCTGCCTGACGAGGCACTGGAGGACGTTGCGCTGATGGATGAGACGTTCATGCTTACTTTATCGGCCGCGTGCACACGGACTTGAGAGAGAAATGGGCGGTATTAGCCCATCAATTCCTCCGCTATGGCTTCGCCAAAGTAAAAAGATTGGATGTCCGAGCGCTGCCGTAGCTCCTCAGCGCTGCCCGTCAGCACGGCCACGCCGGTGTCCAGTACGGTCGCCCGGTCTGCGTACTGCAGTGCCACGGTGGAGTTCTGCTCAGCCACCAGAATGGTCAAGCCCTCGTCCTGATTCAGCCTTTTGAGCTGCCGGAAAATGTTTTGCACCACCAGTGGCGCCAGGCCCATGGATGGTTCGTCCAGCACCAGCAGGCGTGGGCGTGACATCAGCGCGCGGCCTATGGCCGTCATCTGTTGTTCGCCGCCAGAGGTAAGCCCTGCCTGGGCGCGGCGCTTGTCCCGCAGGTGCGGAAAGATGGCGTACACGCGTTCCAGGTCCTGGGCCAACTCGGCCCGGTTGGCGCTGCGGCCCAGGCCGCCGGTCAGCAGGTTTTCTTCTACCGTCAGGCTGCGGAAGCAGTGGCGGCCTTCCAGTACCTGCACCAGGCCCAGCCGCACCAGGGCGGCAGGGCTGGTGCGGGATACGTCGTGCCCGTCAAACACAATGCTGCCCGCCGTCACCTTGCCACGCTCGGCCGGCAGCAGGTTGGACACCGCCTTGAGGGTGGTGGACTTGCCCGCGCCGTTGGCGCCCAGCAGGGCATGGATTTCGCCAGCCCGTACATCCAGGCTCACGCCGTGCAGGGCAACGATGGCGTTTTGGTAGACCGCCTCTACGGCTTGGAGCTGCAGCATAGGTGTGTGGGGCCAGGTTGATTAATGCGCAATAGCAAAGTGTGAACCGTTCGTCCTGAGCTTGTCGAAGGAGCCTGTCCTGAGCTTGTCGAAGGGCTTCGACAAGCTCAGCCTGAACGGATTTCTGGGGGGCTTCTAGCGGCCGTATCCTCAGTCGTTGATGCTGCTGCGCACCTTGATGTTCTTCTCCTTGGCGTAGGCCAGGGAAGACTTCTCGATGATGGGGCGCAGCAGTTTCCAGTCCGGGGCGATCCAGTCAGACACCACGTTCCACTTGGCTCCATCCCATTGCTGAAATGCCACGCGGCCATCGCCTTCATGGTTGTCCCAGGTCACGTTGATCGAGTGGAACAAGCCCTTGGCACCCAGTGCGGCAGCGCGTGCTTCGTCGATCTTCAGGTTCTCCAGGCCCCAGCGGACTTCGTCGCCAGTCAGGGTGCGTTTGCCGAACTTGGCCTGGGCGATGCGGATGGCTTCCACATTCAGGATGCCGTTCAAGATGCCCAGGTTGTGGTAGCGCGTACCGATGCGCTTCTTGTCTTCCAGATTACCCTTGCCCGCGTCGTACACCGTCTTGACGATGTCTTGCACCACGGGGAACTGCGTGCCAGCGTTGACGCTGGTGATGGCGACATAGCCCTTGGCGGCGTCGCCTGCGGGGATCACGTCTTCTTCGGAGTTGGACCACACATTGCCGATGATGTGGTCGGCCGGGAAGCCGGTCTTCTGTGCGGTCTTCAATGCGACCGGGTTCATTACGCCCCAGCCACGCAGCACCACGTAATCGGGCTTGGCGCGGCGGATGGTGAGCCACTGTGACTGTTGCTCGTTGCCTGGGTGTGGCACTTCGATTTGCTGCACGGTGAAGCCGTATTTCTTGGCCAGCAGCTCGTAGATTGGGATGGTTTCTTTGCCGTAGGGCGAGCCGTGGTACAGCACCACGATCTTCTTGCCCTTGAGCTTGTCTTCACCACCCACCTTGCCGGCGATGTAGTTCACGATGCCCGAAGTTTCGCTGTAGGGGTTGAGCAGCAGCGGGAAGATATATTTGAAGACGCGGCCGTCGGTGGTGTCGGTGCGGCCGTGGTTGATGGTCAGCAGCGGCACCTTGTCGGCGGTCACGCGGTCGATCAGTGCGTAGGCAATGCCGACCGACAGCGGGTTCCAGGCGGCGATGCCGGGGTGGGTTTTCAGGCGCTCGTACACCTCCACGCCGCGCTCGACTTCGTACTGGGTTTCGCCTTCTTCCCAGGTGAGCTTGACGCCACCCACCCCGCCGTCGCGGGTGTTGACCAGGTTCAGATAGTCAATGAAGCCGCCGAAGAAGCCGGTGCCGCCGGCCGCATAGGGACCGACGCGGTAGCTTTGCAGCGGAAAGAATTGCTCGTCGGCCTGGGCCGCCTGCAGGCTGCTGATGGCCAGCGTAGCGGCGATGGCCGCAGTACGCAGGTTTTTGATGAAAGACATGGATGAAAACTCCCTTTGATGTTGTTGAAAGAAAAGACGAGGGGAAAACCGCAATAGCCCGTCCCCGGTTAAGGCAGAACGTGCACCCTCCAGAACACCGCAGAACTGGCTTTGCCAGGCTGCTGGTGTTGTCCCCTGCAAGGGGGTTGGCGCAAGATGCGAAGCACTGAAGCCTGGGGGTGAGTCATATCTACAGCTTCTTCCGTGCGCGATGCCAAAGGGCGGCCAAGCCTTGCGGTTCTACGATGAGGAAAAAGATGATCAGTGCGCCCAGCACGATGCGCTGGGTCATGTCGAGTACGCCAGAGTCGAACCAGCCGCCAAGTAGCAGAGCACCCACGCGTGATAGCAGCAGTGGAAACACCACAATTAGCGCGGCACCCAGAAAGGCCCCACGTATGGTGGCCAGCCCGCCGATGATGACGATGAACAAAATCTGGAACGAGCGGTCCAGGTTGAAGCCCGCAGGCTCCACCGTGCGCAGGTACACAAAGGCCCACAGCACACCCGCCACGCCAACGATGAAGGACGAAATCGCAAACGCCAGCAGCTTGGTGCGCAGCACCGGCACGCCGATCACGCGGGCGGCCAACTCGTTGTCGCGGATGGCGATGAAGTTGTGCCCGGTCTGCGTACCCACCAGGCGCCAGATCAGCGCAGTCAACACCGCCACCAGGGTCAGCGCAAACAGGTAGCGGCCCACCGGCGTGTCAAAGCTGAAGCCCAGCACCTGCAGCGGAGGCGCATCGATCACACCCGACGCGTTGTCGTTGGTGAACCAGCTGAACTTGGTCAAGGCCCATTGCACAAAGAATTGCGCCGCCAGTGTGGACACGGCCAGGTAGAAGCCGCGCAAACGCAGGCTGGGCAGGCCAAACACCAGACCGATGACCGTGGCCGACAGGCCCGCCAGTGCAATGCTGACTAGCAGCGGCAGGCCGGGCAGGCGCAGATTGAAGTTGTATGCCGCGAACGCGCCCACGGCCATAAAGGCGGCCGATCCCAGAGACAGCTGGCCGGCGTAGCCCGTCAACAGGTTCAGCCCCACGGCCGCCAGCGACAGCGCCAGGAACGGGATCAGGATCGCATCGAACAAATACGCACTGCCCACTGCGGGCACTAGGCCATAGGCAATCAACAGCAAGGCCACTGGTGCGACCCACAACTTGGCGGGGAATGCTGCGGTGCTCATGCGCGCTCCACCAGCTTCTGGCCAAACAGACCAGCTGGCCGAACCAGCAAAAAGGCCAGTGCCGCCACATAGGCAAACCAGCTTTCAATGCCGCCACCGACGAAGGGGCCCAGATACACCTCGGCCAGCTTCTCCAGCGCGCCGATCAGCAGGCCGCCGACGATGGCGCCCAAAATGGAATCAAAGCCACCCAGCATCAGCACCGGCAGTGCCTTCAGCACCACCAGCGACAGCGAAAACTGCACCCCCAGCCGTGCGCCCCACAGCAGGCCTGCCACCAGCGCGATGGTGCCGGCGGTGGCCCACACCGTGGCCCAGATGCGCGGCAGGCGCAGACCTACGGCGATGGCGGCATAGGTATCGTCGGCCACGGCGCGAAAGGCCAGGCCCACATGCGTATAGCGGAAGAAGGCCGACAGCAGCGCCACCATGGTGCCGGCAATGGCAGCCGCAAACAGGTCGAAGGTGGAGATCAAGATGCCCCACACCTCGATCGGCTCATCGGCAATGCCCAGGTCCAGCGCATGCACCTGGGTGCCCCATAACATTTGGGCCACACCTTCGATCACATACGACAGACCCAGCGTGGCCATGAACAGGGTGATGGGCGGCTGGTTCACCAGCGGGCGCAGCACCACGCGCTCCACCGCCAGGCCTAGCAGCACCATCAGCGCAAAAGTAGCCAGCAGCGCCAGCGGAAAGCTGATGCCCCGCTCCACCAGGCTCACAAAAGTCAGCGCAGCAAACAGCAGCTGTGCACCCTGCGCAAAATTCAAGGCACCGGATGTTTTGTAGATCAGCACAAAGCCAATCGCCACCAGCGAATACATCACACCGGAGAGCAGGCCACCCACCAGCACTTCGGCAAAAAAGGCGAAATCAAATCCGTCCATCACAGGCTTTCTTCTGCATGGGCTACGCCCAGATAGGCGTCAATGACCGCCGGGTCGTCGCGCACTTCGGCGGGTGTGCCGTCGGCGATCTTGCGGCCATAGTCAAGCACCGCCACGCGGTCCGACAAGGCCAGCACCACGCCAATGTCATGCTCGATCAACAGGATGGTGGTGCCGAACTGGTCGCGCGCGGCGCGCACGAAATGCGCCATCTCGCTCTTCTCGGTCACGGTCATGCCGGCCATGGGTTCGTCCAGCAACAGCAGTTGCGGGCGCGCCACCAGGGCACGTGCCAGCTCTACCCGCTTTTGCAGGCCATAGGGCAGGGTTCCGGCCGGCTTTTCACGGACGTTTTGCAGGCCCAGAAAGCCCATGATCTCGTCGGTGCGGGCCTGCGCATCGTCACGCTCGCGCCGTGCGCGGCCCAGGCCTATCCATTGCTCTATGAATGTGGAGCGCACGGTATCCACCCGGCCCATCACGATGTTGTCGCGCACTGTCAGCCCCTTGAACAGCGCCAGGTTCTGGAAGGTGCGCGCCACGCCCAGCCGCGCCAGCTGTGGCGTGGGCACCTGGGCAAAGTCTTTGCCGCCTATCCATATGCGTCCCTGGTCGGGCCGGTACAGGCCGCTGACCACATTCACCAGCGAACTTTTACCCGCACCATTCGGCCCGATCACGGCGCGGATTTCTCCGGCCGCAATCGACAGGTCCACGCCGGCCAATGCGGTCACGCCGCCAAAAGACAGATGGATGTCTTCCAGCCGCAACACGGGCGTCGCTGCCGTGGCAGCGGCGGGCGCTGTGTGGGCGGGCCGTACCGGGCTGGGCCGCTCGGTGCTTTGCCTGAGCGTGGTGGTCGGTGGCGGCGAGACCGGTGCGAGCCGGTCCAGGCCTAGGCTGGCGCTGGGCATGTTGTGCAGTCCTTAGGCCACGGCTTCCAGCGCAGGCTCGGCCTGCTTTTCTGCCTGGGCTGCTTCAAGGGCGCGCACCAGGGGCAGCACCTTCTGGCCGAAGTACTCCACCTCTTCGATGAAGTGCAAAAAGCCGGTCAGCACCAGGTCCACGCCAATCGCCTTCAGCGCGACGATGCGCTCGGCGATCTGCTGCGGCGTGCCGATCAGGTTGGTGCGGAAGCCGTCGTTGTATTGCACCAGGTCTTCAAAGGTGGACTTGGCCCAGTTGCCTTCACCCTCGGGCGATGCCTTGCCGGCTTGCTTCACCGCGTCGCCAAAGGCGTGCACGGCTTCCACATGGGCGTGCTTGATGATGTCGGCCAGCACGGCCTTGGCTTCTTCCTCGGTGTCGCGCGCGATGACGAAGGCGTTCACACCTATTCGCACCTTGTGGCCGTTCTGCGCTGCCTTGGTCTGGATGTCGTCGATCTGCTCCTTCAGCTTGTCGGGCGTGTTGCCGTTGGTGAAGTACCAGTCGGACACGCTGGCCGCGTTGTCGCGTGCGGCACGCGAGCTGCCGCCCTGGAAGATTTCCGGGTGCGGCTTTTGGATGGGCTTGGGGCTCAGCGTGTAGTCGGTGAAGCGGTAGAAGTCGCCCTTGAAGCTGAAGTTGTCTTGCGTCCAGATGCCTTTGAGCGCACGGATAAATTCGTTGGTGCGGCGGTAGCGCTCGTCGTGCTCCAGCCAGGGTTCGCCAATCGCCTGGAACTCGCCCTTGAACCAGCCACTCACCAGGTTGACAGCAATGCGCCCGTTGGAGATGTGGTCGATGGTGGCGATCTGCTTGGCCACTACGGCCGGGTTCCAGGGGCCAGGCAGGATGGCCGCAATCACTTTCAGCTTGGTGGTGGCATGCAACAGCGCCTGGCTGAAGGACACGGACTCGTGCTGGTACTCGGCACCGTAGCCGGCGGTAAAGCGGATCTGACTCAGCGCGTACTCAAAACCGGCTTTCTCGGCCGTGAGCGCCAGCTTCTGGTTGTATTCCAGGCTCCAGTCTGTGCGCTGCTTGATGGTGCTGACCACCAGGCCGCCGCTGACGTTGGGTACCCAGTAGGCGAACTTGACTTCTGCAGGGGTGGAGGGGCTTGTGCTCATGTGGGGGCTCCTATTCGTTGTGGCTTAGGCGGCGACGGCTTCTTGCGCCGTGGCTGGGGCTGCGCGGTGCGACAGCTGGGGAACGGCGCGGGCAATCGCCAGGGCAATGCGGTCGCGCAGCGCAGGGCTGCTGATCTCGTAGCCGTCAAAGTCCTTCTCCACCGCGTACACGCCAATCGGCAGCGTGCGCGACTGGAAGAAGCTGAACAGAGGGCGCAGTTGGTGGTCGATCACCAGCGCGTGGCGGTCGCTGCCACCGGTGGCGGCCAGCAGCACTGGCACATCGATCAGCGCCTCGTGGTGCACGAAGTCAAACAGGTGCTTGAACAGGCCGGTGTACGAGCCCCGGTACACCGGGCTTGCCACGATCAGCAGGTCGGCCGATTCGATGGCGGCCACCTCGGCCTCCACAGCGGCGGGCAGCTGGCTGCGGTATAGCGCACCGGCAAACTGAGGACCGATGTTGCCCAGTTCGATCAAATGCACGTCGATAGGCAGGGCATCGCCCAGCGCGGCCAACAGTTCTTGTACCAGCACCAACGTGCGGGAGGGGCGCTGCAAACCACCGGATACAGCCACGACTTTCAGTTTCTTCACCATGTTGATAGGACCTCTGTTTGGAAGCCGCAACCTATTTGCAGCACAGTGGCTCTATGCGAATGGCGTGCCAGAAGAAATATTGATTTAAATCAATGGTTTAGGAAGTTTTTTGGGGTGGTGTGGGTGCTGGGTTTCCAACAGGCTGCGGATGTGTTGCTGCTGGGGCAGCAGCGCGTGCGGCATAGTTGGTTTGCGCACATGCATATGCTGTTTTTGGATGCTGCTGGGGCAGCAGGTCGAGGTGGTGGTGCTGCGCGGTCAGCAAAGAGCTGTGCGCGTAGTTGGAATGTGTGGTGACAGCCTTTGCCGATTCACAAGGCTTATTCACTGAAGGCAGGAAGCGCCAATTGAATGGGTTGCCATCAGGCATGGGTCTGGCCCTGGCGTTGTTGAATGCGGTGGAGCAGGGTTTTCTGGGGTGTGATCTGCCTGTTTGCGAATAGATTTTTTCATCTGTTTGTGGTGCATCAAGTCTGCATTCGACGGCTAAGATGACTGTCGAAAAGCTTGCGGGGTTTGGAGGAGCTTTGTACCTAGATATTTGTCTAAGTAGATGGCTGAGAAGCCAGTTTTGCTAGTTATTTCTAGTAGATTTAGATGGTCGGAACATAACGTAACGACTTTTTTATCCCACAGGCTTTGCGATGTACGTTCGTTAGAACTTCCGATATACCTGCCCCATAAGACTCATCCAAATGCCGATATTTATTAGCTACTCTCACAAAGATAAGAAATTTGTAGACAAATTAGCAATTCAACTTGTTAGTCGTAACGTAAACGTGTGGCTTGACCGTTGGGAGCTAGCGGTCGGTGACTCTATAGTTGACCGTGTGCAGGAAGCAGTTGATGGCTCAAGTGCCTTGTTGGTCATCCTGTCCAAGGCATCAACAGGGTCCGAGTGGTGTAAGAAGGAGCTCTCTGCTGGCCTTTTGCGAGAGCTTGAAGAGAAACGTGTCGTAGTAATGCCTGTGATGCTCGAAGAATGCGATGTACCAGTGTTTGCTCGTGGAAAAATGTTTGCTGACTTTAGGACAAACTTTGATGACGGGCTTAGAAGCGTCACAGAAGGAATCGCCAAGGTCACAAATTCAGCAATGGCTCGAGTAAAAGAACCCGAATTCAACACTGACTGGTCTATTGACTGGAGTGTTCGAGGCGGAGACCTATCGATGGTGCTTACATACCTTCAGCTTCCGTCAAACTATCCATACTCTTGCCTCACAATTGTCGAAGTGTTAGGAAACAAAACAGCCAGCAAGTTATTTCAATTAATCAGTAATGAAAAACACTCAGATTTTGCAAAGCTGCATGTCATTGGGCAGATTGTTTCATTTTTTGATGAATTCGGTGATTTGAAGGCTTTGACTTCCGACGAGAAGGCAAAGGTCCAAAGGCTAGAGGTTAAGGGTTCCAAACCACGCGAGAGCTATGCTTTACGCATAATGACTCGACGCCTGGGTGAGGATACAGGTCGAGATGTGTTGATTCATGTGAGTAGCCTGATACGTGACACGTTGAAGCACATGACTTCAGTACTACGCGGAAAGTAACTCATATTTGTAATTGGCCTAACCGGCAGTTCAACGCGGACAAAAATGCTTCGCATGTTTGTTGATTAACTTGGGCGTTGTGTCAATTGCTAGCTGCGCGCCCAACCCCACAAGAAAAAATAGCCACCAGCGCAGAAGATACCTGCGCTGGTAGCTATAAAAAACGAAGCAAACGCCAGTCTACCGGCTTACGACAAAGCAGCCTCCCGCTCTGCCTCAGCCGCCGCTGGCGCGCTTCTTTGCCCACCCTCTCTCTTCACTTTTTCAATATCGCGGTACTGGTGCGCCGGGTGGCTGGCGGGTAGCAGGGGGCCATTGCCGAACAGTTTTTCGCGTAGCGTGCCGGGCTTGTAGGCCGTGGGGTAGACGCCGCGTCGTTGCAGCTCGGGCACCAGGTGGGTGACGACGTCTTCAAAGGTCTCATGTGCGATGGCGTAGGCCAGGTTGAAGCCGTCGATGTCGGTGGCCTCCACCCACTGTTGCAGGATGTCGGCCACGGTGGCGGCCGAGCCTACGAACACCGGGCCCAGGCCGCCTACGCCGCCCCACTTCGCTAATTCCTCGATGGTCCAGGAGCGGTCGCCACCGGCCAGCACTTCCACGGCGGACAGGATGGCGTTGGTGTCCACCTTGCGCACCAGCTCGGTGGGTGCGTATTGGCCGAAGTCGATGCCGGTCCAGCCGGACATGAAGACCAGCGCGCCGTCGTAAGAGGCGTAGCGCTGGTATTCCTCGAACTTGGCTTGCGCCTTGGCGTCGGTCTCGTCGACGATCACGGTCACCAGGTTGTAGACCAGTAGCTTGCGCGGGTCGCGCCCGGCGATGGCTGCCTGCTCGCGCACGTCGCGCACATAGTTTTTCAGCACGTTCTGCGTGGGCGCGGCGACGAACACGCATTCGGCGTGCTGGGCCGCAAAGCTCTTGCCGGGGCCGGACGCGCCGGCCTGGTACAGCACGGGTGTGCGCTGCGGTGAGGGCTCGCTCAGGTGGTAGCCGGGCACGTCGAAGTACTTGCCCTTGTGGGCGATTTCGTGGATCTTTTCCGGGTGGGCAAAGATGCCCTTGGCCCGGTCGCGCACCACGGCGTCGGCCTCCCAGCTGCCTTCCAGCAGCTTGTACAGCACCTCCACGTATTCGTTGGCCACCTCGTAGCGGTTGTCGTGCCGGCGCAGGCCGCCCTGGCTGATGTTCTTGGCGCCGCTCTCCAGGTAGGAGGTGACGATGTTCCAGCCCAGCCGGCCCTGGGTGTGGTGGTCGGCGGTGGAGAGGCGCCGCGCAAAGGTGTAGGGATGCTCAAACGATGTGGACGCGGTAATGCCTATGCCCAGGTGCTCGGTCACCATGGCGATGGGCGCGGCCAGTTGCAGCGGGTCGTTCACCGGTATCTGCGCGCCCTGTTGTAGCGCGTGGTAGTTGCTGCCCTTGTAGACGTCGTAGTAGCCGATCACGTCGGCGATGAAGATGCCGTCGAAGAAGCCCTTCTCCAGCGTCTTGGCCAGGTCGGTCCAGTAGCGCAGGTCTTTGTATTCCCACGACCTGTCGCGCGGGTGCGCCCACAGCCCGGGAGACTGGTGGGCCACGCAGTTCATTTCGAACGCGTTGAAGCGTATCTGTCGGGCCATTGCTTAGCTCCAGGCGTGGCGTGGGGCGTGAACACCGTTCAGGTGGTAGTTGCCCAGGTGGAAGTATTTCCAGCGTACCGGGTCGTGCAGGGTGTGCACGCGGGCGTTGCGCCAGTGGCGGTCCAGGTTGTGCTCGGCCAGGGTGGAGCGGGTGCCGGCCAGTTCGAACAGCTTGTTGGTGGCGGCAATCGCGGCTTCGGTGGTCAGCACCTTGGCTTCGGCGGTGGCCAGGGTGGCGGCGTTCACCGTGGCCTCGTTGGGCTCGGCCAGGGCCAGGTCGATGGCGCGGCCGGCGCGCTCCAGCAGGGCTTCGGCGGCGTGCAGGCGCAGCGTCAGGTCGCCGATGGCGCTGATGGTGAACGGGTCTTCGGCAGCGGTTTCCTTGCCGCTGTCGATCCAGGGGCGGCTGCGGTTTTTCACGAAGGAGATGGTCTCGGCAATCGCGCCAGCGGCAATGCCGCCGTCAATCGCGGCCTGGATGATTTGCGAGATGGCGCCCGCTGCCGTGGGTCGGTCGAATGCCGCCACCGGCACCAGGCGGCTCAGCGGCACGCGCACGTCCACGATTTGGATGGAGCCGGAGGCGGTAGTGCGCTGGCCAAAGCTGGACCAGTCGTTCACCACGGTCAAGCCGTCGGCATTGCGGTCGGCAAAAGCCAGGTAGCCTTTGCCTTCGATGGGGTCTACCGTGACGATGGGCACGATGTGCGCCAGCAGCGCGCCGGTGGTGTAGAACTTTTGGCCGTTAACCACAGCGGTATCGCCTTCGATCTTGAAGGTGGTCTCGAACGCCGCCACGGTCTTGCTGTTTTTTTCAGAGAAGGCATTGCCGAAGCGTATGCCTTGCAGCACCAGGCCGAACAGCTCGGCCTGCTGTGCGGGTGTGGCGTCCAGCGCGATGTGGGCGACCAGGGCCAGGTGGTTTTGGGTGATCTGGGCCAGGCTGGAGTCGCCCTCGGCCAGGATGCGTATCACCTGGGCCAGCGTGGCGTAGGACACGCCCGCACCGCCAAATGCCTTGGGCACGTTGATGCCCCACAGCCCGCTTTGCGAGTACGCGTCCAGCTCTGAAAGTGGTAGCAGGCCTTCGCGGTCGCGCAGGGCCGATTCCTTGCGGAACTCTGCTGCCAGGCGGTGCGCCACGGTGATGGCTTCGGCATCGTCGCGGATCATGTGGGCCGGTTGAATGGGTCGAGGGCGGGCGGCAAACGGCGCTGTGGAATTGACGCGGGGGCGGTCCAGGGTAGCAGTACTCATGGTGATTCCTTGAAGATGAAAGACAGGTTCAAACCTTGCGGCTTGGGCCGTTGCCGATTTGCCATACGTAGGGTGGCTCGGTGCCGTTGATGCGCCAGTCGCCCACGATGCGCGACTTGTAGACGATGGGGTTGTGCGATGCCACGGTGCGGGCGTTGCGCCAGTGGCGGTCTAGCGACTTGCTGGTGCTGGCGGCAGATGCGCCCAGCGCGTTGAACAGGTCGGTACCGGCACGCAGCACCAGCTCGGACACGACGATCTGCCCTTGGGCGGATTCGATTTCGGCGTCGATATTGGCCTGGCGCTCGGCCTCGGGGTTGTCGCCCTGCAGCCGGGCTTCAAATGCGCGCTGGGCCGGCAGGGTGGCGCGCAGGGCCGTGGCTTCGGCGGCGTAGACCAGGGCCGAGATTTGGCCCACCACCTGCTGGATTTGCGCGTCCTGGCTGACGTGCGATGCGTTGCCGTTGCTGTAGATGCGCTGGCGATCCCGCACCTGCTGGGCCACGTCACGCTCAATCGCGCGGCCAATGCCGGCCAGCGTGGCCAGGTGGAACAGCTGGTAGTAGGCGGTCTGGTACTTGAAGCGGGTCTCGAAGGGGAAGATGTTTTCTTCGGCAATCTTGGCGTCGGTGTACACCGAGGTGCCGCTGCCGGTGGTGCGCTGGCCAAACCCGTCCCAGTCGTCTTGCTGCACCACGCCCGGCTGGTGGGTGCTGACCGCCGCGATGATGTCTGCGTTGTTGTCGGCACGGCGTGCGTACAGGTCGATCCAGTCGGCAAAGATGCTGCCGGTGCTGTAGAACTTGCGGCCATTGGCCACCCATTCGCCGTCCTTTTGCGACACCTTGGTGATCACGTCGCCAATCGCCACGCTGCCCACTTCTGACCAGGCATTGCCTACCAGCTCGCCCGCCACAAAGCGCTTAAGCCACACATCGCGCTGGGGGCTGGCCGGTGCGTTGAGCCGGTCTTCCACAAATGCGAAATGCCCGCGCAGCGCCTGGGTGACGTTGGAGTCGGCTTCCGACAGTTCAACCAACAGCTGGAACAGCTGCGGAATCGACGCGCCGCCTCCCCCATGCTCCACCGGCACCCGCACCGCGCCAAAGCCGGCCTGCTTCAGCCAGGTGATGGGCTCATGCGGCAGGGTGCGCGTGCGCTCGCGCTCCAGCACGGTGTCTGCTATGCGCTGGAAGATGGGGCGGAACTTGTCGGCCAGGGCAGGGTGGTCGTAGGGGCTCCAAGCAGCGGTGGCCGGCGTGGGGTGGGGGTTCATGGCGGTTCTCCTGGAATGTTGATATGCCCACTGCACGGAAGCCGCAGCGGTTTGATCGCATATTCCATATATGCCAGGACTGTGCCAATGATTTTTATGAGTTAAATCAAAGACTTAGCTGCTTTGCGACAGGCTACGTCTGCTGGTTTTGCAGCAGGCTGCGGCCCAGGTGCTGCGCTGGCAGCAGGGCTTGCTGTTGGGTCTGCGTTTTGAAAATACAAGTGTTTTAGGGCTCTGGCGCAGGAAGTACCTGCACAAGCAGCTATGTTTTGCATAGCAAATGTTTGACAGGGGTGCAATCCGGCCAAGATGCGCCCCAACACGGCCATTCATGCTGGATGGGCCCGATGGCAGCGTGGCACGGGCCGGCGCAGCATTACATTCGCGTCCATATTTGTAGACCCCCACAGAGACACACCATGAAAACCAAAGCCGCAGTCGCCTGGAAAGCAGGCGCCCCCCTGACCATAGAAACCGTGGACCTGCAAGGCCCCAAGTTCGGCGAAGTGCTGGTCGAGATCAAGGCCACCGGCATCTGCCACACCGACTACTACACCCTCAGCGGCGCCGACCCCGAAGGCATCTTCCCCGCCATCCTGGGCCACGAAGGCGCCGGCATCGTGGTCGATGTCGGCCCCGGTGTCACCAGCCTGCAAAAAGGCGACCACGTCATCCCCCTGTACACCCCCGAATGCCGCCAGTGCAAGTTCTGCCTGAGCCGCAAGACCAACCTCTGCCAGCTCATCCGTGGCACCCAGGGCAAAGGGCTCATGCCCGACGCCACCAGCCGCTTCAGCCTGGACGGCCAGCCCATCTTCCACTACATGGGCACCAGCACCTTCAGCAACTACACCGTGGCCCCCGAGATCAGCCTGGCCAAGATCCGCAAGGACGCGCCCTTTGACAAGGTCTGCTACATCGGCTGCGGCGTCACCACCGGCATCGGAGCCGTGCTGTTCACCGCCAAGGTGGAAGCTGGTGCCAACGTGGTCGTCTTCGGCCTGGGCGGGATCGGCCTGAACGTGATCCAGGGCGCCAAGATGGTCGGTGCCGACAAGATCATCGGCGTGGACATCAACCCCGAACGTGAAGCCATGGCCCGCAGCTTCGGCATGACCCACTTCCTGAACCCCAAGGACATTGAAGCCGCAGGCGGCAACATCGTGGACGCCATCGTCCAGCTGACCGACGGTGGTGCCGACTACAGCTTCGAGTGCATAGGCAACACTAAAGTCATGCGCCAGGCGCTGGAATGCACCCACAAGGGCTGGGGCCGCAGCATCATCATCGGCGTGGCCGAGGCCGGTGCCGAGATCAGCACCCGCCCGTTCCAGTTGGTCACCGGCCGCAAATGGGAAGGCTCGGCCTTCGGCGGCGCACGCGGCCGTACCGACGTGCCCAAGATCGTGGACTGGTACATGGAAGGCAAGATCAGCATCGACCCGCTGATCACCCACACCATGCTGCTGGAGGACATCAACAAGGGCTTTGATTTGATGAAGCGCGGGGAGTCGATTCGCGGCGTGGTGCTGTACTAACCCACCCCGTTCGCACTGAGCTTGTCGAAGTGCCTGGTGCGGTGAATAGAGGCTTCGACTAGCTCAGCCCGAACGGTGGTTGTGGGCACTGACCTATTCCACTTCCAGATCAATACGAGATTAGGCGCGAAGCCGCAGACAGTGGTTTGCCACGGCAAGGTGAAGCAACGACATATTCGGATTGATCTGGAAATGGAATGACTACCTGCGAACGTGTTGTTATCGGTGCGCGGCCGTTCCGCGCGACTTTGAGGAGACAAACATGAGCACATCCGCATTGCACCCCGCCCTGGGCCAAAGCAAGAAGCCGGGCGCACCGGGTTTCAGCGGCGGCACTCTGACCTGCCACTGCAGCAGCGATCCGGTGGTGGTGAAGGTCGATGCGCAGGTGGCGCACAACCATGCCTGCGGCTGCAGCAAATGCTGGAAGCCGGCCAACGCGCTGTTCTCCATCGTCGGCGTGGTGTCGCGCGACAAGGTGCATGTCACCGCCCACCCTGAAAAGCTGCACATCGTGGACCCCAGCGCCACCATCCAGCGCCATGCCTGCAAGGCGTGTGGTGTGCACATGTTTGGCCGCATCGAGAACAAGGACCACGCCTTCTACGGCCTGGACTTCATCCACACCGAGCTGTCGAAAGACGCTGGCTGGGCAGGGCCAGAGTTCGCGGCTTTTGTCTCGTCCATCATCGAAACCGGCACACCACCCGAGCAGATGGCCGGCATCCGCAAGGAGCTGCACGACGCTGGGCTGGAGACCTACGACTGCCTGTCGCCCACGCTGATGGACGTGTTGGCTACGCAGGTGGCCAAGCTGCGCAAGGCGGGTTGATTTTTCAGGGCTGCGCCCCGCCAAAGCGCTCGCGGTAGGCCTGCGGGCCTACGCCGAGGCGCTTGATGAACAGCTTGCGCAGCGACTGCTCTGACGCAAAGCCTATGCGCCCGGCAATGGTTTTCAGGGGCAGCTCACCTTCTTCCAGCAGGCGGCGGCTGGCTTCTAGCCGGGCCGACTCGATGAACTGCAGCGGGCTGCTGCCCACCTCTTTGGCAAACACGCGGCGGAAGTTGCGCTCGCTCATGGCGGCGCGGTCGGCCAGCATGGCCACGTCCAGCGGCAGCGACAGGTTCGATAACACCCAGTCCTGCACCTCGCGGATGCCGGGGTGGCTGGTGCTCTGGCTGTTCAGGTGCACGCTGAACTGCGACTGGCCGCCGGGCCGCTTCAGGTACACCACGAGATCGCGCGCCACCTGCAGCGCCAGGCTGCGGCCGTAATCTTCCTCCACCAGGGCCAGCGCCAGGTCGATGCCGGCCGTGACGCCGGCCGACGTCCACAAGCGGTCCGAGCGCAGGTAGATTGCGTCGGCCTGCACCTGCACCGCCGGGAACTTCTCTTGCAGCAGTGTCGCCACGCTCCAGTGCGTGGTGGCGGGCAGGCCGTCCAGCACGCCGGCTGCTGCCAGGAAGAAGCAGCCGGAGCACAGGGCCACCAGGCGCTCGATGCGCGGCGCTACCGCTGCGGCCCAGTCCACGATGCTGCTGTGGGCCGCCAGCGCTTTTTCAATCTGCCGTGCGCCGACGATGATGGCGGTGTGCGGCAGGTCGTTGGCATCTACCGCGCTGGCCGCTTGCAGCAGCATATGGGTGTCCGAGGCCACCGGGCCGGCGGCGACGGAGACGATGTTCAGTGCGTAGCCTGCGGGGCGGCCTTCTTGCAGCAGATGCAGGTTGGCGTATTCAAACACGCTCATGGCGCCAATCGCCTCTATTGCCTTGAAGCCGGCGTAGACCACCACGTCGATTCGGCGTGGGGTTTGTGTGGGAAGGTTCGTCATGGAAGCTGGGGGCGCTGTGTGCTGTGTGGAAGATCCATTGTCGGCGAGCCATCGGGCGTGGCCACGCGCCACTGGCCGGATTCTGAGCACACCTGAGCCGGTGCGCCTTGCCACCAGAGTTGCTCGTCATCCAAGCGCTGGGCCGCAGGAGGGTCTACGTCAAATACCAATTGAAGTGCCTGCGCGACATGTGCATCTTCGATGGGGAGTTCCCAGGTCAGGAACAGCTGGCTGCAATCCTGCCCAGGCCTAAAGTCGGCTGCATGGAAGGCGTTGCGGTGGCGTGGAATCACGGCGTGCGGCTGGCCGGTGTCGAACACCAAGGCCGTACCCCGGCGCAGCGGGATGCGTTGGCCGGTGTGCGGAAAGTGCACGTCCAGCCCTTTGTCTTCGCTCAGAAACAGGTTGCAGAAAGCGGCACTGCCATAGTGGGCGGCGTCATGGTGGTAGCGGGCGCCCAGGCAGGCCATGAGGGCGGCATCGCTACCGGCCAGTGCGTTGTGCAGCCCAAAGCTGCGCAGCCATTCGGACATGGCCTGTACCCAGGCCGGGTAGCCCGGCCAGCGCGCCCGTGCACGCGCCCAGGGCAGGGGCTCCACGTCGCCCGCCTCCAGGCCCTGGCGCAGGACTTCCCGCTCGCAGTCGGCCAGTAGCCGTAGGGGCAGCGCCGGCAGGTCCACCGTGCCGGCCAACACATGCGCACCCACGCTGCGGCTGCGCAGGCTGTCGCCGCTCCAGTAGTAGCTGGTCAGGTGATCTTGCGCGCTGGGCTGTGGCGGGAGGGACATGCTCCGCAGTGTAGTCAGGCTACTATCTGCGCATGACACTCGTTTTGCTTCCCGGCCTGTTGTGCGATGCCAGCGTTTGGCAAGACATGTTGCCCGCGCTGCAACAGCGCAGCCCCTGCATGGTGGCCAGCTACGGCACGCTGGACCGTATCGAATCCATGGCCCAGCACGTGCTGCAGACCGCGCCCCCGGGGCTGTTGGCGGTGGCTGGCCATTCCATGGGCGGGCGCGTGGCTCTGGAGATGTTGCGCCAGCAGCCGGACCGCATCCAGCGCCTGGCGCTGATGGACACCGGCTATGAAGCCCGTGACGCCGGCGCAAAAGGCGAGAAGGAAAGAGACAACCGCATGGCGCTGCTACAGACCGCGCGCCAGCACGGCATGCGCGCCATGGGGCGTGACTGGGCGCGTGGCATGGTGCACCCATCGCGGCTGGACAGCCCGCTGTTCGCGCAGATTCTGGACATGATCGAGCGCAGCACGCCCGAGGTGTTTGCCGCGCAAATCCAGGCGCTGCTGCACCGCCCCGACGCCACCGCGCTGCTGGGCCAGATCCGCTGCCCCACGCTGCTGCTGTGCGGCCGCGAAGATGCCTGGAGCCCCGTGGCCCGGCATGAGCAGATGCAGACACTGCTTCGGGCGGCGCCGGTGCAGCTGCGCGTGGTCGAGCAGTCCGGCCATATGAGCACCATGGAGCAGTCCGATGCCGTGTGCCAGGCCCTGCTGCAGTGGCTGGACTGGAACCCGGCATAGGCGCGTCAATAGGTTTGCTGCGATTTTCATAGCTTCTTGCGCAGGTAAATACTGCGCTGGAGCCACTTTTTGTTGTGAATTTTCGGCGGCGATGTATTCGTGAGGAAATCTCATAAGTCCATGCCAATTTAACCGTCTTATCAAGTACGCCCCCCGTGGATAAAGTTCTTTTCGTTCGCAGTGAACCCCACTGCATCCACGAAACATAGGAACCCTCACCATGGACATCCAACGCAGCGGCGCACCAGCTTCCGCCAAAGGCCCGACCGACTATTTCACCGGCACGGTGCGGGTGGACTACCTGTTTCCCGCCCACCCGCCGGCACGTGCGCTGGGCGCCAGCGTCACCTTCGAGCCCGGTGCCCGCACCGCCTGGCACCAGCACCCACTAGGCCAGACCCTGATCGTCACTTCAGGCGCCGGCTGGGTGCAGCGCCGTGGCGGCCCGCGCGAGGAGATACACCCCGGCGACGTGGTGTGGATCGCCGCCGGCGAGGAGCACTGGCACGGCGCCCAAGCCCATGTGGCCATGACACACATCGCCATCCAGGAGGAGCTCGACGGCAGCACCGCAGCCTGGCTGGAGCAGGTCAGCGATGCGCAGTACAGGATGGACAGCATATGAAACATGCAAGCACGTCGGGCGCCGCCACACACCGCACGGCGGTGATGGCGATTGTGCTGGTGAGCTACTTGATGACCTTGCTGGACGTGTCCATCGTCATCACCGCGCTGCCCAAGATCCAGCAAAGCCTGCAGTTCAGCGCCACCGAACTCAGCTGGGTGCAAAACGCCTACACGCTGGCCTTTGGCGGCCTGTTGTTGTTGGGTGCGCGGGCCGGCGACATCCTGGGCCGGCGCCGCATGTTTCTGTGGGGCATGGGCTTGTTCACACTGGCGTCCCTTGCGATAGGGCTGGCCCAGTCGCCCGAATGGCTGTTGGGCGCCCGCGCAGTGCAGGGCATAGGCTCGGCGATTCTGGCGCCTTCGACATTGGCGTTGCTGTCCACCAACTTTGCCGAGGGGCCAGAGCGCACCCGCGCCCTGAGCCTGTACGGCGCCACTGCCGGCGTGGGCGCCAGCATAGGTCTTGTACTGGGCGGGGTGATTGCCGACTGGCTGTCCTGGCGCGTGGGCTTCTTCATCAACCTGCCCATAGGCCTGGCGGTGATCTGGGGCGCGCGGCGCTATATCCAGGAGACCGAGCGCTATAGTTCTGGCCAGTTTGATGTGTTGGGTGCCGTGGCCTCTACCCTGGGCATGGGCGCACTGGTGTACGGCCTGGTGCGTTCGGCCGGCACGGGCTGGGGCGATGGGTTGACGGTGGCGTCGCTGGCTGCAGGCCTGCTGCTCCTTGCCCTGCTGGTGTGGCATGAATCGCGGGTGCAGCAGCCCATCATGCCGCTGCGCCTGTTTGCCCACCGCGAGCGGGCCGGGGCCTGTGTGGCGCGGGTGCTGTTCCTGGGGGCGATGGTGGGCTTCTGGTTTTTCACCACCCAGTTTCTGCAGGGCGTGCTGGGCTTCAGCCCGTTCGAGGCGGGCCTGGCATACCTGCCCACCACGATTCCCAACTTCGCCGCCGCTATGGCTGTGCCCCGGTTGACCCAGCGCTTTGGCAATGGCCGTGTACTCGGGGCGGGCCTGGCTACCACCGCACTGGGCATGGTCTGGCTCAGCAGCGTGTCGGTGGACTCGTTGTATCTGACGGGCATCGCCTTGCCCATGGTGCTGCTGGGCCTGGGCCAGGGCTGCACGCTTAGCCCGTTGACGGTGGCCGGCATCTCTGGCGTGCGCCGGGAAGACGCGGGCGCTGCGTCCGGCCTGGTGAACGCGGCCCACCAACTGGGCGGCTCGCTGGGGCTGGCGATTTTGGTGGTGGTGTTTGCCGCTGTGAACCAGGGCACGCTGGATGCGCGGGCGCTGCTGGCCCACCGGATTGCTGCAGCGTTTGCCGCGGGCTCGGTGATGCTGGTGCTGGCCTTGGCGGCGGTGCTCTGGCTGATCGTGCTGCCGGAGAGTCGCCGCAAGTTGGCGGCTTGTATGGGTTAAGCGGCTGCGCCCGCGGTCTGGTGGCGAAGTGCGTCAATCACCAGGGCCATCGCCGGCAGCGACTGGCGGCGCCGGGGGAAGTACAGGTGGTAGCCCTGGAAGTAGGGGCACCACTCCTGCAGCACGCGCACCAGGTGGCCCTGGGCGATGTGCGCATCGACCATATCTTCGGGCACGCAGGCCACGCCAAATCCTTCCAAAGCCGCTTGCAGCATGGGCACGCTGTCGCTGAATACCAGTTGGCCCTCCACATGTACTTTGAGCGCTTGGCCGTCTTTCTCGAACTCCCAGGCATAGATACCGCCCAGCGTGGCCAGCCGCAGATTGATGCAGTTGTGCTCGGCCAGATCGTGCGGCGTTTGCGGCAGGCTGCGCGCTGCAAAATAGGCCGGTGTAGCGACGATGGCCATGCGCAGGTCGGACGAGATGCGCACCGCCACCATGTCTTTTTCCACCTGGTCGCCCAGACGCACGCCCATGTCAAAACGTTCGGCTGCGAGGTCTACGAAGCGTGACTCGGTGACGATCTCGACCTTCACGTCCGGGTAGTGCGGCAACAGCTTGGCCAGCTTGGGCCATAGCACGGTGCGGGCGGCATGGTGGGCGGCGGTGATGCGCACCGTGCCGGCGGGCTTGTCGCGCAGCTCACTCAGCGCGGCCAGTTCGGCCTCAATCTCTTCGAAGCGGGAGCTGAGGGTGAGCAGCAGGCGCTGCCCGGCTTCGGTGGGCGAGACGCTGCGCGTGGTGCGTGTCAGTAGACGTATGCCCAGCCGGGTCTCCAGCCCACGGATGGTGTGGCTCAGCGCCGACTGGGAGACACGCAGCTGCGCGGCGGCCCGGGTAAAGCTGCCTTCGCGCGCCACCAGTACAAAGGCATGTAGATCGTTGAAGTTCTCGCGGGCCATGTGCGGGCAGCTTGGGTCGGTATTCCTATGTACCGATTTTGCCAGCCTGCGGCATACCCAGCCAACGGGTGGCGTACTATATTTTTTATAGCTGCTTGCGCAGGTATCGCCTGCGCTAGAGGCCTTTTTCTTCTGATTGGATACATGCCTCGGATCCCAGTCACACAGGCTAACCCCTCCGTTGGCCTTGAGCCCTTCGACGGGCTCAGGGCGAACGGTTTTGGTGACGGGGCTAAGGCATGTAGCGAATCAGCTTGTTCTTTGTGCGGACACCAGAGGCACCGCTTGGGATTGCTAGCGCTGGACTGCTGCTGTGTACTGGGCAGTCAGGGTGTTTCCGTTGGCTATGCTGCTGGCGTCGTCGTCCTGTACCGCATAGGCCGCGATGCACGCGATGAGAATGGCTGCCATACGCCACTTGTTGCTTTTGGTCTGCTTCATGTGTCCGCCCATTTGCTTACACCTAACGCACTTTTGCGCCGGATTGTGTACAAATTATGTAAGAGCTGGGCAGATTGCATACTATCGCTTGTGCCTAAGTAGTACTACTTGGCCGGGCTGGCTGCGATGGCACTGCATGCCACGCGCTGCTGTGACATACGCGGCGATCTCGGCCATCTTTAACGCGCGTATCACTATGCTTTTCATAGCTTCTTACGCAGGTATTACCTGCGCTACAGCCACTTCTCATGTAGAGATCTGCAGCGCCGCCGTATCCCGGTAGCAGCTGGGCGCATCCAGCGCAGGCCGCTGCGCAGGTCGAACAGGCGGGTGCTTTCCAGGTCCCAGGCCAGGGTGACTTCATCGCCCGCTCATGCGGGCGCCAGTTCGGCGCCCAGGTAGAACTCGTGCACGTCGTCGCGTGCCAGCAGGGTTTTGGCCGGGCCTTCCAGGGCGACGCGGCCGGACTCCAGGATGTAGGCGTAGTCGGCGTAGCGCAGCGCCAGGTTGGCGTTCTGCTCGGCCAGCAGAAAGGACACGCCGGCCGTGCTGTTGAGCTGGCGGATGATTTCAAAAATCTCCTGCACGATGATGGGCGCCAGGCCCATGGAGGGCTCGTCCAGTAGCACCAGCTTAGGCTGGGTCATCAGCGCGCGGCCTATGGCCACCATTTGCTGTTCACCGCCAGAGGTCAGGCCAGCCTTGGTGCTGCGTTTGTCGCGCAGGCGTGGAAACCACTGGTAGACCTGCTCCAGCTGCTGCTGCAACAGCGCGCGTGAAGGCTTGTGCAGAAAGCCGCCAGACAGCAGGTTTTCTTCGACCGAGAGCTGGGCAAATACATGCCGGCCTTCCAGCACCTGCACCACGCCGGCTTGCACCAGTTGCGCTGCGGAAAGCTGGTCGATGGAGATGCCATTCCAGCGGATACTGCCCTGGCTGACGCGGCCACGTTCTGGCCCCAGGAGGTTGGAGATGGCTTTCAGCGTGGTGGACTTGCCTGCGCCATTGGCACCCAGCAGGGCCACGATAGAGCCGGCTTGCACCTGTAGCGACACATCGCGCACTGCTACGGATGCGCCATAGACGGCCTGCACCTGGCGCAGCTCCAGAAAGCGGGATGGGGTTTCACTCATGCTTGTTTGCCTTGTGTTTGCCAGGCCCACGCGGGGCCTGGCGGGTGGGGACTGCTAGTTGTTCAGGGCGATGCTTTTTTCCTTGGCGTAGGCGGCGGCCTTGGCCTTGATGACCGGGGCGAATAGCGTGCTGTCGGCCGTGATCCAGTCGTTCTTGGTCAGCCAGCCCTTGCCGTCCCACTGGATGATCTTGGCGGCGATGCTTTCACCCTTGTGGTTGTCGGGCGTGGTCTTCAGCGGGCTGATCAGGCCCTTGGCGCCCAGTTCGGCCAGGCGCTTGTCGTCGATGTTCAGGTTCTCCAGCGCCCAGCGGCCCTCTTCGGCTGTGAGCGGGCGGTTGCCGAACTTCTTGTGGCCCACGCGCAGCGCTTCCACGAAGGTGATGGCTTCGACCACGCCGTAGTTGTAGTAGACGGTGCCGAACTTGGACTTGTCCTTCAGGTCGCTCTTGCCGGCGTCCAGGATCTTCTTCTTGAGCGTTTCCAGCACCGGGTAGTTGACGCCGGGCGGGAACACCGACACGGCCAGGTAGCCCTTGGCAGCGTCACCTGCGGGGCGGGCGTCGTCCTCGGAGCCGCTCCAGATGTCACCGATGATCTTGTTGGCCGGGAAGCCCACGCGCGCTGCGGTCTTGAGTGCGACGGGCGTCATCACGCCCCAGCCGCGCAGAAAGACCCAGTCCGCGCCAGCGCGCTTGATCTGCTGCCACTGCGCCTGCTGTTGTTCGCCCGGGTGCGGCACGGGGATCTGGATATCCTCAAAACCGTACTTCTTGGCCAGGATGCCCAGCGGCTCGATGGTGTCGCGGCCGTAGCCCGAGTCGTGGTAGAGCGTGGCGATCTTGGTGCCCTTGAGCTTGTCGTAGCCGCCGGCCTGCTTGGCGATGAAGTCCACGATGATTTGCGCCTCGCTCCAGTAGTCAAACACCAGCGGGTAGAGGTAGGGGAAGACGCGGCCGTCGGTGGCAATGTTCTGGCCGCCGCCGGGGCTGACGACGGGTACTTTGTCAATGCGGGCCTTGTCGGTCAGCGCCACGTCCAGGCCGCTGGAGTGGGGGTAGATGGCGGCGGTCAGCGCACCCTTGTAGCCGTTTTTGTAGCGCTCGTAGCATTCAATGCCGCGCTCGATGGTGTAGGCGGTTTCGCATTCCTGCACCAGGATCTTCACGCCGTCCACACCGCCTTCCACCTCGTTGATGTAACGCAGGTAGTCGATGTTGCCCGCGCCAAAGGGTATGAAGGACGGCGCATACGGGCCGGTGCGGTAGGTGAACAGCGGATACAGCTGCTGGCCCGTGCCCTCGTCGGCCTGGGCCGGGCTGGCCAGCACGCTGGCTGTGAGGGCAATCAGTCCTGCTGCCTTGAGCAGGGTGTGAAGCAATGGCATTTCAATCTCTCCCGTTTGGTATGTTTTGGATGCAACGTCGGTGGTAGGGCCTGCGCAGCGGACGTCACGCTGCGCAGGGTGTCATGGGGTGGCGCGGCGCCAGGGCAGCCGGGCGAAACCTTTGCGCAGCAGGCTGGAGAGCCCGTCGGGCTCTTTGATGAGCAGGAAAATAATCAGCGCGCCGAACACCAGGTGCTGCACATTGGCCAGCGCACCTTGGTCGGCAATGAATGACAGGCTGCCGGCTTCGGCCAAGCGGTTCAGCAAAATCGGTGTGAACACGATGAAGGCCGCGCCCAGGAAGTTGCCCCAGATGGTGGCGCTGCCGCCAATCAACACGATGAACAGGATCTGGAACGACTTGTCGAGGTTGAAGGCGTGCGAGTCCGCTGTGCCCAGGTAGGCAAAGGCCCACAGCGCACCGGCAATGCCCAGGAAGAACGAACTGACGGCATAGGCCTGCAGCTTGCGCCGGGCCACCTGGATGCCGATGACGCCAGCGGCGGTGTCCATGTCGCGTATCGCCATCCATTCGCGGCCAACTCGGCTGCGCAACACGGCATAGGCCAGGCCGATGAGTAGCGCTGTGACTACCAGCACCAGCAGGTAGCGGTCGGCAGCGGACTGGATGGCGTAGCCCAGCCATTCCAGCCGGGGCGCCGAGATGGTCAGCGACTGGCTGTCGTTGGAGAACCAGTGGAAGTTGGTGAACAGCCACTCGAAGAAGAACTGCGCGCCCAGCGTAGAGGCACCCAGGTAGAAGCCCTTGATACGCAGAGCCGGCAGGCCGAACAACACGCCTGCGGCTGCGGCAATCAAACCCGCCAGCACCAGCACAACGGGTAGCGGCAGCAATGGCAGGCGCAGTAGCAAGTTGTAGCTGGCAAACGCACCTATGGACATGAAGGCCGCCGAGCCCAGCGATACCAGGCCGGCAAAGCCCATGAGCAGGTTCAGCCCAATGCCGGCCAGGCCCAGAATGACGATGGGAATGAGGATGGAGTTCAGCCAGTAGTCGCTGAACAGCAGCGGTATGGCAGCGAGTGCAGCCGCCGCCACGCCCGCGTTCACCAGCGACTGGGCCGGTGCCGATGGAGGCTGCAAGAGTGTGGGTAGCGGCGCTGCTGGAATGGAGGAGGGGAGGGCACTCATGCTCAGACTCTTTCAATTTTCAAATCGCCAAACAGGCCGGCGGGACGCACCAGCAGAAAAACCACGGCCAGGATGTAGGCAAACCAGGTGGAAACGCTGCCGTTGACCAGCGGGCCGATGTAGATGTCGGCCAGGGCTTCGGTGGCCCCGACTAGCAGCCCACCCACAATCGCGCCCGGAATCGAGGAGAAACCACCGATGATCAGCACGGGCAAGGCCTTCAACGTGACCAGCGACAGCGAGTACTGCACGCCCTGCCGCCCGCCCCACACCAGCCCGGCCACCAGGGCCACAAAGCCGGCCACGCTCCAAACGATGCGCCAGATGCGCGGCAGACCTATGCCTATGGACTGGGCTGCCAGCGTGTCGTCGGCCACGGCCCGCAGGGACACGCCCATGCGCGTCTTGTTGAAGGCGATGGACAACACGACCACCAGCAGAAAGGCAATGCCCGAGGCTGCAATGTCGTACTGGCTGACCGAGATGCCGTGGAAGTCGATGGCCACGTCGGGTATGCCCAGGTCCAGCATGTGCACGTCGCTGCCCATCAGCAACTGGGCCAGGCCCTCGATGAAATAGCTCAGGCCCAGAGTGGCCATGAACAGGGTCAGCGGGTCGCGGTTGCGCAGCGGGCGCAGTACCAGCCGCTCTACCGCGCATGCCATGGCGACCATGACCACGCCGGTCAATAGCAAGGCGATCAGAAAGTGGAACTGGTGTTCCAGCAGCGTCACAAAGGTCAGCGCTGAAAACAGCAGCATTGCGCCTTGTGCGAAGTTGAATACGCCCGAGGCCTTGTAGATCAGCACGAAGCCAATGGCCACCAGCGCGTACATGGCACCGGCAAACAGGCCGCTGAACAGGGTTTCCAGAAAGTAGGACATGCGCGGGCTCCTAGTGCACGGTGCCGAGGTAGGCGGTGATGACGTCGGGGTGGTTGCGCACCTCGTCCGGGCGGCCGTCGGCAATCTTGCGGCCGTAGTCCAGCACCACTACGTGCTGGGCCAGGTCCATCACGATGCCCACGTCGTGTTCGATCAGCACGACAGTGGTGGCCAGCTGTTGGTTGATCTGGCGAATGAAGCGGCTCATCTCCAGCTTCTCTTCGTGGTTCATGCCGGCCATGGGCTCGTCCAGCAAGAGCAGCGTGGGTTGGGCCATCAACGCGCGGGCCAGGTCTACCCGTTTCTGGATGCCGTAGGGCAGGGTGGACACCACGGTGTGGGTGAAAGGCGCCAGCTCCAGAAAGGCGATGGTGCGCTGGGCTTGGGCCAGTGCGGCGCGGCGCTCGGCCCGGTCGCGGCCCAGGCGGAAGACGTTTTCCAGGAAGCTGGCCGTGCCGTGCCGGGCGTAGCCGGCCAGCACGTTTTCCAGCACGCTTAGGCGGCTGAACAGGGCGTTGTGCTGGAAGGTACGGCCAATGCCCAGACGTGCGGCTTTCAGCGGATGGATGGCTTCAAAGCGTTGGCCGGCGAACACCACATCACCCGAGTCCGCCTTGTAGACGCCGTTAATCACGTTCAGCAAGGAGCTTTTGCCCGCGCCGTTGGGGCCTATCAGCGCACAGATGGTGCCTGGGGCTACGTCGAAGCTCAGCGCGTTCACGGCGCTCACGCCTTTGAAGCTCAGAGACACATCGCGCAGTTGGAGTAGTGGCTTGCTGGTGACGCCAGGGTGCGTGCTGGTCATAAGGCGTTGCTGCGGTAAAGGGTTTGATATGCCATCTATATAGAAGCCGCCAGATATTTGCGACTCATTGCATATAAGCGATTGCCGTGCCAGAAGATTTATCCTTTTAAATCAATGGCTTATGATTTTTTGAGGTGCGTGGTCTGCTGTGTCCGCAGCACATCGCAAACAGATTGCTGCCGAACAAGCACGGCACAAAGTGAAAGCGGGCCCACCGCTTGCGCAGTGGGCCCGCTGCATGCGGGAGCTTCTGTCGGTCAGGAATAGAAACTGGGCTTGGGCAGTTGCTCGTTCAGCACCCAGTCGCCCAGTTCGCGCACCTTGTAGTCCACCGGGTCGTGCAGGGTGTGCACGCGCAGATTGCGCCAGTAGCGGTCTAGCCGCAGGGCAGCGGTGGTGGCGCGTGCGCCGGTGACTTCGAACATCTTGTGCACCACGTCCAGGCTGGCGCGGGTGGTGGCGACCTTGGCCGCTGCGACTGCGATAGCGACGCTGCCGCGCTCGGCTTCGGTCAGGGCCGTGCCCCGCTGCCAGGCCTGGTCAAAGGCCTGGGCGGCGTGCTGCAGCAATACGCGCGCGCCCTCCAACCCGAGCCAGAAATCGCCGTAGTGGGCCAGGATGTACGGGTCCTGGTTGGGGGATGCAGCGCTGGACGCCATCCAGGGCCGGCCCTGTTGCAGGGTGAACTGGCGGGCCTCGGCCAGCGCGCCTTCGCCCAGGCCCTGGTAAATATGGGCCAGTATCAGTTGGGCCAGCAGCGGGCGCAGACAGGCATAGGGGGTGGACAGCGGGCCGGGGTCGGTGAGCAGCTCTGCGTGGCGCACTTCGACCTGGTCAAACAGCACGCTGCCGCTATCTGTCTGGCGCTGGCCCATATTGTCCCAGTCGTTCAGCACGGTGATGCCCTTGCGTTCCGTGGGTACCACGGCTATCAACAGGCGACCTGCAGGGTCGAGTGCGGATGCCAGCAGCATGTCCGAATCGCTGGCACCGGAGCAAAAGCTTTTGCGCCCGTGGAATACGTAGCCGCCATCCTGTGGCTCGGCGCGGGTGGATTTGTCCAGCGGGTTCAGCGCATTGCCCCAGAACCAGCGTTGTGCCAGCGTCTGCTCGATCCAGGGTTGCCACTGTGCTGGTTTACCAAAAAGCTGGGTGGTCGCCAGCAGCAGGTGGTGGAAGGCGAACAGGTGGGCCACGGAGCTGTCCACACGCGCGAACTGGCGCACCACCTCCAGCGTCTGTTGCCAGGTAGCGCCCAGGCCACCCAGCGCGGCAGGTGTGCTCAGGCCCAGCAGGCCGCTGGCGCGCAGCAGGTCACGCTCGGCCTTGGCCGTGCCACCGCGCTGGTCGCGCTCCACGGCGGTGGCCGCCAGAGCCTGTACGGCGGTTTCTACCTGGGTTTGCCAGGGCGCGCGGGCCTCGCCTGTCTCGGACTGGAAATGCTTCATGCGGTGGTCTCCTCTGGCTTGGGTACGCGGGATGCCGGTGGCACGATGTCGTTGGCAATTACCTCGCCAAACGGGCCGGTGAGGTTGGCGGTGCCGGCCGGGCGCACATGGGCCAATGGTAGCAAGGGGAACAGCAGTTCTGCAACGCGGTACGACTCCTCCAGATGCGGGTAGCCCGAGAAGATGAAGGTCTCAATCCCCAGCGCCGCATACTCCTTGATGCGCTCCGCCACCTCTTCGGCGCTGCCCACCAGCGCCGTGCCCGCGCCGCCGCGCACCAGGCCCACGCCGGCCCACAGATTGGGCGAGACTTCGAGCTTGTCGCGGCGCCCACCGTGCAGCGCGGCCATACGCTGCTGGCCTACCGAGTCGAAGCGCGCGAAGGCTTTTTGCGCTGCGGCAATGGTCTCGTCGGTGACGTGGGATATCAGCTCGTCCGCCGCGCGCCAGGCGGCTTCACTGGTTTCACGCACGATCACATGCAGGCGTATGCCGAAGCGCAGAGTGCGTCCGTGTAGTGCCGCCGCCGCACGCGCTTTGGCGATTTTGTCGGCCACATCGGCCGGGGGCTCGCCCCAGGTCAGGTAAACGTCCACTTGTTCACCGGCGAGCGCAATTGCCGCTTCGGACGAGCCACCGAACCACAGCGGTGGATAGGGCTTCTGCACCGGTGGGTACAGGGTTTTGGCGTTCTCCACGCGCAGGTGCTTGCCACTGAAGTTGACGGTTTCTCCTGCTGCCACGCCGCGCCAGATACGCAGGAATTCGTCCGTCACTTCATAGCGTTCAGCATGCGTTAAAAAGCTGCCATCGCCGTGCTGCTCGTCCGGGTCGCCGCCGGTAACGACATTGATCAGCAGACGGCCATTGGAGAAGCGGTCCAGCGTGGCGGCCTGGCGCGCCGACACGGTGGGCGAGATGATGCCGGGGCGTATCGCCACCAGGAATTTCAGGCGCTCGGTGAAAGGCGCCAGCGATGCGGCCACCACCCACGAGTCTTCACAAGAGCGGCCGGTAGGTATCAAGACACCTTCAAAACCCAGCTCGTCGGCGGCCTGCGCCACCTGGCGCAGATAGTGGTGGCTGACGGTGCGCGCGCCGTGCGCTGTGCCCAGGTAGCGGCTGTCACCGTGCGTGGGAAGAAACCAGAAGATCTGCATGCTTGTGCCTTTGGAGGGTGGGGATTCAAGCAGGCAAATCAGCAGGTAGCGTGCCAGTGCCGCAATACCTGTGCGGCTGGCGGTAATCACCTGTTTTGTGCTGCTGTAGCAGCAGCGCATCACCAGTTGTGCTGGGTTTTTGCGGGTCATACAGTGTTGGTCTGCTGGCTCAGAAGCAGGCCGTGTATGCATATGCAAAAGCCTTCCAAGCGCAAGCCCTTGTAGCCCACAGAATATGTTGGCAGAGCAGCAATGCTGCTGCGGCTGCTGGTTTTCAAAAACCCGGCAGCTTCTTGTTTTGACCGCAGCAACCGAGGTTTCCGATCGTGGCTCTTGCTTCAACGGTGCAGATGGCACCCGACAGTTTTGAAACGGATGGCGTGCCCGATCCGTCTTCTGGGCCGCATACTGTACAAAGCTTGATGGAGGCATTTTCTGCAACGGCGGCCGAGCGCGATGCACGCGGCGGAACACCCAAAGCCGAGCGTGACGCCCTGCGCGCCAGTGGCCTGTTAGCACTGAGCATCCCGCAGGAGTTTGGCGGTATGGGCGCCAGTTGGCGACAGACCTTGGATACGGTGCGGCAATTGGCGCAGGCCGATAGTTCCCTGGCCCATGTGTTTGGCTTCCACCATCTGATGCTGGCCACGGTGCGCCTGTTTGCCCGGCCGCAACAGTGGCAGCCTTGGTTTGAGCAAACCGCGCGCCGCCACTGGTTCTGGGGCAACGCGCTGAACCCTTTGGACGACCGCACCACCAGCAGCGAGCAAGGCAGCTGGCGTGAATTCACCGGGCAAAAAAGCTTTTGCTCCGGCGCATTGGATTCCGAGATGCTGGTCGCTTCGGCGCGCGAGGAGGGCAGCGGTGCGCTGTTGGTGGCGGCCTTGCCCACCGGCCGCAGCGGCATCTCGGTGGCGCCTGATTGGAACAACATCGGCCAGCGCCAGACGGACAGCGGCAGCGTCACGTTCGAGAAGGTGCGGGTGGAGCAGCACGAAATGTTGCTGGACCCCGGGCCTCTGTCCACCCCCTTCGCCTGCCTGCGCCCGCTGGTGTCCCAGCTCATTCTGGCGAACGTCTATCTGGGTATTTCCGAGGCGGCCTTTAGCGACGCGCGCCGCTACACCTTGCAGGAGTCGCGGCCCTGGCATGCGGCCAAGGTCGCGCATGTGGACGAAGACCCCTATGTGCTGGGCCACTACGGTGACTTCTGGGTGGGCTTGGAGGCCGTGCGCGTGCTGGCCGACCGCGCTGCCGACCGGCTGGACGAAGCCTGGCAGCGCGGCGATGCGCTGACTGCGTCCGAGCGTGGCCACGTGGCGCTGGCGGTAGCGACCGCCAAGGTGTCAGCTACGCACACCGGGCTGGACATCTGTACCCGCATGTTCGATGTGGCCGGTGCCCGTGCCACCCACGGTGGACTGCGGCTGGACCGCCACTGGCGCAACCTGCGCACCCACACCCTGCACGACCCTGTGGCCTACAAGCTGCGCGAGATCGGTGAATGGGCCCTCAAACAGCAATTTCCTGTGCCGAGCTTTTACTCATGAACTCCTACTCCCGCCATGTGTACAGCGTATCTGCCACCGAAGAACCGGACGCCGATTGGGATACGCCCCGCCTGTTAACCCTGCCCGACCCGCGCAAGCACACCACCTCCATCCGCGCCACGGCCCAGGTGTTTGAAGACCCGCGCTCGGTGGCCTTGCTGGAGCGCATCCGCATGGTGGCGCCCAGCGACGCGAACGTGCTCATCATCGGCGAGACCGGCACCGGCAAGGAGTTGATTGCCCGCCATGTGCACGACCTGAGCAGCCGGCGTGGCCGCCCGTTTGTGGCTGTCAATTGCGGGGCATTTTCGGAAACGCTGGTCGAGAGTGAGCTTTTTGGTCACGAGAAAGGCGCTTTCACCGGCGCCTTCACCGCCAAGACGGGTTGGTTTGAAGCAGCCAATGGTGGCACCTTGTTCCTGGATGAAATCGGCGACCTGCCACTGTCCATCCAGGTCAAGCTGCTGCGTGTGTTGCAGGAGCGCGAGGTGGTGCGCCTGGGTTCGCGCAAGAGCATACCCATAGACGTGCGGGTCGTGGCGGCCACCAATGTGCGTCTGCAGGATGCAGTGGCCGCCGGGCACTTCCGTGAAGACTTGTTCTACCGCCTGCACGTGGTGCAACTGGCCCTGCCCACTTTGCGTGAGCGGCCCGGCGACATCCTGCCGCTGGCCCGCCATTTCATCGAGGAATACCGCAACCGCCTGGGCTATGGCCCGGTACGCATGGACCCGGGCGCCGAACGCAAGCTGCGCGAGCACAACTGGCCCGGCAATATCCGCGAGCTGGAAAACGTGATCCACCACGGCCTGCTGATCTGCCGCCACGATGTCTTGGGTGCCGACGATTTGCAGATGTCCACCCTGGGCTTGCAGCGCCGCAACCATGAAGCCGAGGCTGCCGCCGACGGGCCGCAGCAGGCGCTGGAGGCCGTGCTGCGCCAGCTTTTCAACGAGCCACATGAGAGCCTGTTCGAGCAGATCGAAGACACGGTGATGCGCACGGCCTTTGACTTTTGCCACCGCAACCAGGTGCAGGCCGCCAAGCTGCTGGGCATCAGCCGCAACATCCTGCGCTCGCGCTTGATCAAGAGCCGGGAGATCTCCGCTCTGAAGTAAGTGGGCGCAGCTCCATAGATGTTTTTCGTGTTTAGAACTGACTTTTTAGTCGTTCGCCTTTGGTGGCTATCGCCATAAAGTGGCTCCACAAAGATGCCTGCAGACGGTTTTTGCAGGCGCACGGTGTTTTTTAGAACAGGAGTTGCTATGTCTTCCGCTACCGCTGATGTGATCAGTCTCCCCCCCGAATTGGTATCTGCGCAAGCTCTGGCGCGCGCTGCTGGCCTGCCCTACGCCGGAGGCGTTTCTCCCCAGGTGGCATGGCACCTGCTGGCTGGTGAGCAGGTGCAGCTGGTGGATGTGCGAACCTTCGAGGAGCGCAAGTTTGTGGGCCATGTGCCGGGTAGCGTGCACGTGCCCTGGGCCACCGGCACCAGCCTGACGCGCAACCCGCGCTTTGTGCGCGAGCTGGAGGCCAAGCTGGCGGGCGGCAAGGATGCTGTGGTTTTGCTGCTGTGCCGCAGCGGCAAGCGCTCGGCCCTGGCCGCAGAAGCCGCCACCAAGGCCGGCTTTACATCGGTGTTCAACGTGCTGGAAGGTTTCGAGGGCGAGATCGATGCGCAGCAGCACCGTGGCGGCAGTGATGGCTGGCGCTTCCACCAACTGCCCTGGGTGCAAGACTGATGGCCAGCCCTGTCTTTGATACCCATAGCGTGGTGCAGGCCTTGCACGGCGTGCGCAGCGAATGGCGGGCGGCACAAAGGCGCTCCAGCGAGCCGGGTGGCCGCGAGTTCCCGTCGCGCGATGCGCTGGCGGGCATTGTGGAGTCGCTCAAAGGCGTGCTGTTTCCCATGCGCCTAGGCCCGGTGGATCTGCGCCAGGAGAGCGAAGACTTTTACGTCGGCTACACCCTGGATGCGGCCCTGCATGCACTGCTGACGCAGGTGCGTCTGGAGCTGCGTTTGGTGGATGGCGTGCCCGCAGGCACCCAGCCGACCCAGGTGGTGCAGCAGTTCGCACTGGCCTTGCCGGCGATACGCCGCCTGCTCGACAGCGATGTGCTGGCCGCCTTCCACGGTGACCCGGCAGCCCGCAGTGTGGACGAGGTACTGCTTTGCTACCCCGGTGTGTTGGCCATGGTGCACCACCGCCTGGCGCACCAGCTGTACCGCCAAGGCCTGCCTTTGCTGGCGCGCATTGTGGCCGAGCTGGCACACAGCAGCACGGGCATCGACATTCATCCTGGTGCAAGCATAGGCGCCGGCTTTTTCATCGACCACGGTACGGGCGTGGTGATTGGCGAAACCGCCGTGATAGGCGAGCGCGTGCGCCTGTACCAGAACGTGACGCTGGGCGCAAAGCGCTTCTATACCGATGCCCAGGGCCACCTGGAAAAGGGCCAACCGCGCCACCCCATCGTGGAAGACGACGTGGTGATCTATGCGGGCGCCACGGTGCTTGGCCGTGTGACCTTGGGCCAGGGAGCGACCATAGGCGGCAATGTGTGGGTGACGCAAGACGTGCCGCGTGGCGCCCATGTCACCCAGGCCAGTGCGCGGCAAGAGCCCCGCACCGTGCCCGAGCCTGTACCCGCATGAGTGCGATTGTCGAAAGCCTGGGCCAGGCGGTGCGTCAGCTGCGCGAGGCGCGTGGCTGGTCACAGGAACAACTGGCCGAGCACGCGGACCTGAACCGTTCGTACGTCGGTGAGATCGAGCGGGGCCGCGCGATTGCCTCCATCGTCACCACCGAAAAACTGGCCAACGCACTGGGTGTTTCCTTGTCCATGCTGATGGCCGATTGCGACCATCTCACCGAGCGGCGCACGCGCCGGGGCCTGCGATTGACGGCTATAGCATGTTGAAGGATGCCTGTAGGCGTCCGACACTGCGGGCCATTCCTGTTTTCCTTTTCTTCTTCACCATCTTTTTCAACGGAGTCCTTTCATGAGCAGTGTGAACCTCAGTACCCTCGGCGACAACGCCGCGCGCCAGCTAGCCAACGCGACCAAAACCGCGCCCCAGCTGGAAACCATCTCGCCGCGCTGGCTGACGCATCTGCTGCAGTGGACGCCGGTGGAGGCCGGTATCTACCGCCTGAACAAGGTGAAGAACGCCGAGTCCATCAAGGTCACCTGCACCGCCCGCCAGTCGGAAAACCAGCTGCCCCGCACCTTTGTGGATTACGAAGAGCAGCCGCGCGAGTACTTCCTGAATGCCGTGAGCACCATCCTCGATGTGCACACCCGCATCTCTGACCTGTACAGCAGCCCGCATGACCAGATCAAGGAACAGCTGCGCCTGACTATCGAGACCATCAAGGAAAACCAGGAAAGCGAACTTATCAACAACCCCGACTACGGCCTGCTGGCCCAGGTGACCGACGAGCAGCGCATCTTCCCGCTGACCGGCGCACCTACGCCCGACGACCTGGACGAACTGCTGACCAAAGTGTGGAAAGAACCCGCTTTCTTCCTGGCCCACCCCTTGGCTATCGCCGCCTTTGGCCGTGAAGCTACGCGCCGTGGCACGCCACCGCCCACCGTCAGCCTGTTCGGTTCGCAGTTCATCACCTGGCGCGGCATTCCGCTGATCCCGTCGAACAAGGTGCCTGTTGCCGACGGCAAGAGCAAGATTTTGCTGCTGCGCGTGGGCGACAAGCGCCAAGGCGTGGTGGGTCTGTTCCAGCCCGGCCTGCCAGGCGAGCAGGCTCCTGGCCTGTCGGTGCGCTTCATGGGTATCAACGACCAGGCGATTGCCTCCTACCTGATCTCGTTGTACTGCTCGCTGGCGGTGCTGACCACCGATGCACTGGCCGTGCTGGACGACGTCGAAATCGGCAAGTACCACGACTATCCGGACACCTACAAGTAAAGCGGTGCTGTCACTATGACTACCGTTGTTCCCCAACCCTCGTTGCCAGCGGGCCTGCCCGACCCGGCCACGCTGGCCCGCATGGCGACTGCGCTGTTCTCTGCCCTGCCGGGTGAGTCGCCTGCCTTGGCAAGTTTGCCGGGCGTGCAAGCGCCAGGCAATTTCGCGCCTGCTGGGTCGCCGCTGGCCAGTCCGGCCGGCTTCGGCCCTGGTGTGCCGGGTACGCCGATTCCGATCGGCCAGGTTCCGGGCATCAATCTGATTCCCGCGTCGCCCGGCTCGGTACTCAGCCTGGCAAACCGGGCACCGGCTTTGCAGCCGCATGCCCAGGCCGGTAACGGCCTGCCTGACCGGGTGGTTAGCGAGTTACCGGCTTACGAGCCACGTATCGGCGGTGCCGCCCTGGGTGTGCCAGAGGCTTTGCCTAGTGCTGTGCCCAGCGCTTCGCCGTACTACTTTCTGAGTCCTGACATTGGCCATCCTGCGCCGTCGGCGCCAGACAGTGGCTCCAGCCTGGATGCCTTGAGCCGCTTGCCGTTTGCACCGCCCAGCGATGCAGCGCGGCCCGCTGCTTTGCCCACGCCTCCGGTGCCGCAGACCACGCCGGCGTTCTACTTTGTCGATGCGGTGACCTTGCCCAACGGCTATGTCACCCCCGCCAAAGCGGGCCGTAACGATGTACCTCCGTATGCCGGCTCGGCGCACCCAGCGTTCGACATCAACGCCGTACGCCGCGATTTCCCCATCCTGCAGGAGCGGGTTAACGGCAAGCAGCTGGTGTGGTTCGACAACGCCGCCACCACGCACAAGCCGCAGTCGGTGATCGACCGCATAGCCTACTTCTACGAGCACGAGAACTCGAACATCCACCGCGCTGCCCATGAACTGGCCGCCCGCGCCACCGACGCCTACGAAGGCGCACGGGAGCGGGTGAAGAAGTTCATCAATGCGCCGGACGTGAACGAGGTGATCTTCGTGCGCGGCACCACCGAGGCCATCAACCTGGTGGCCAAGAGCTGGGGCGGCCAGCATGTGGGCGAGGGCGACGAGATCATCGTGTCGAATCTGGAGCACCACGCCAACATCGTGCCCTGGCAGCAGCTGGCTGCCGCCAAGGGCGCCAAGCTGCGCGTGATTCCGGTGGACGACAAGGGCCAGGTGCTGCTGGACGAGTACCGCAAGCTGCTGAATGACCGCACCAAGATCGTCGCCGTAACGCAAGTGTCGAACGCACTCGGTACCGTGGTGCCGGTGAAGGAGATCGTGGAACTGGCGCACCGCGCTGGCGCCAAGGCGCTGGTCGATGGCGCGCAGTCGATCTCGCACATGCGGGTGGACGTGCAGGACATCGGCGCCGACTTCTTCGTGTTCTCCGGCCACAAGGTGTTCGGCCCGACCGGCATCGGCGTGGTCTGGGGCAAGCGCGAGGTGCTGGAAGACATGCCTCCCTGGCAGGGCGGCGGCAACATGATTGCCGACGTGACCTTCGAGAAAACCGTGTTCCAGCCGATCCCGAACAAGTTCGAGGCCGGCACTGGCAACATTGCCGACGCGGTGGGTCTGGGCGCAGCCATCGACTACGTGAACAAGGTGGGTATCGAGAACATCGCCCGCTACGAGCACGAGTTGCTGGTCTACGGCATGCAGCAGCTGGGTGCGATTCCCGGCGTGCGCCTGATCGGTACCGCAGCCGACAAAGCCAGTGTGATGTCCTTCACTCTGGCCGGCTACAGCACCGAAGAGGTTGGCAAGGCCTTGAACGAGGAGGGCATTGCCGTGCGCACCGGCCACCACTGCGCCCAGCCTATCCTGCGGCGCATGGGTGTCGAGACCACGGTACGGCCGTCGCTGGCCTTCTACAACACCTTTGCCGAGATCGACCTCTTGGTCACGGTGGTGAAGCGCCTGGCATCCGCCCGTCGCAACGGCTGATGCTATTAAATTAAGAGCTGCCAGCGCAGGTAATACCTGCGCTGGCAGCTCTTTTTATTTAAGAAGAGTAGTTGAGGACGGCAAAGAAGTGGAAGCCGGTGCCGGCAACCACAAAGGCGTGCCACACGGCGTGGGCGTAGCGCACCTTGTGGTCCAGTGCAAAGAACACCACACCCAGGGTGTAGGCCAGGCCGCCGGCCACCAGTAGCGCAATGCCCATGGTGGGCACGTTTTGCACCAGTGGCACCGCAGCAATCAGTACCAGCCAGCCCATGGCCAGGTACAGGCCGGTGGACAGCCAGGGGTGCGTCAGGCGGTTGAAGGATTTCAAGACCACGCCCATCACCGCCATCGACCACACCAGGCCAAACAGCGTCCAGCCCCAGGGGCCGGACAAGGCGCCCAGCGCGAACGGCGTGTAGCTGCCGGCAATGAAGAGGTAGATGGCGCCGTGGTCCAGCTTCATGAACACACGCTTTGCCGGGCCCTGCGGCAGCGCGTGGTACAGCGTGGAGGCGGCGTACAGCAGCACCATGGTCACGGCGAAGACGATGGCGCCCACCAGGTTGGCGGCGGATAGCTGGCTGGCCGCCACGATTAAAAATGGTGCGGCCACCAAGGCCGCCAGCAGGCCCACGCCGTGGCTCACGCTGTTGGCGATCTCCTCGCCCAGGGTTTGGATTCGATCTTGCATTGCAGCATTTTTACACCCAGGTGTGACACCCGTGTAAAGCACCCGGTGTTTAGAGGCCGGACGCCCGGCGGCCAAACAGGCCCAGCACGCCTGCTGCAGCCCAGGCCATGGCTCCACCCAGCACCATGGCGCTGGGCACGCCGTAGCCATCTACCGCCCACCCGCCCAGCAATGCCCCGCTGGCCAGGGCGATCTGGAACACGCTGACCAGCACGGCCTGGCCGGCGTCGGGTGCGTCGGGCACGGCCTGGATCATCCAGGCGGTCAGCGCCACCGGCAGCGCGCCAAAAGCCAGGCCCCAGGCGGCCACCACCATGTCGGCGCTGACGGCGCCGGGCCCGCTGATGGCTGCCGCTAGCAATGCCATTCCCAGCAGGGCAGCCGGCGCAATCAAGGCCAGGCGCAGGTTCCACGCCACCAGCTTGCCGCCGATGAAGTTGCCGGCAATGCCCACCACTCCGTAGACCAGCAGCAAGACGGCCACCATGGCGGGCTCCAGCCCGAAGACCTTTTCCAGCAGCGGCTTGAGGTAGGTGTAGGCGGCAAAGTGCCCCAGTATCAAGAAGGCTATGGCTACCAGGCCGACCTGCGCCATGGGTAGCCGCAGCGGCTTGAGCAGGTCTGCCGCACGCAGGGCGCGCGCGGCGGGCAGGGCCGGCAGCAGCCACCACTGGGCCAGCGTCACCAGCGCGGCCAGCACTGCCGTCGTGGCAAAGGCGCTGCGCCAACCGGCCAGGCTGCCCAGCAGTGCACCGGCCGGCACGCCCGCCACCGTGCCCACCGAAATACCCGCCAGGATGATGGCCATGGCCCGCGCTTGCGAGGCGGCCGGCACCAGCTGCGTGCCTATACCCGGCGCAAAGGTCCAGAAGCCACCCACGCAGATGCCCAGCAGCACCCGCGCGACCAGCGTCACGCCAAAGCTGGGCGCCAGCGCGCCGACCAGGTTGACCAGGGTCAGCAGCACGGTCAGGGCGATCATCACCAGGCGGCGGTCCAGCCGGCCCGAGGCGACGATCAGCGCCGGCCCGGCCACGGCCGCGACCAGGCCCGGCACGGTGACCATCAGGCCGGCGTGGCCTACCGACACCTGCAGGTCTGCCGCGATATCGGTCAGCAGGCCTACGGGCAGGAACTCGGTGGTCACCATCGCGAAAGTGCCCACGGCGATGGAGCCTACGGCCAGCCAGTTGCGGGCCAGGGCAGGCGGGCTTTGGCCGGCCAGGCCGTGTGTGGCGGTGGTGGATGCAGATGGATTCATTTTGCTACTTATTTGATAGCTGCTAGCGCAGGTATTTATTGCGCTACAGCCTTGTTTTGTTTAAATGCTGGGGCCTACAGCGTCTTCGCCAGCACCCGCGGCGCGACTTCCACGACAGACTTTTCTGGCGCATCCCAGCCACCGCCGAGGGCACGCACCAGCCCCACCGTGGCCTGGTACTGGGCCGAGCGCACACCCAGGGCCTGGCGGCGGTTGAGCAGCTCGCTGCGGCGCGCTTCCAGCAGGTCCAGCTGGCTGACCAGGCCGTTGCGGTAGCGCGAATACGACAGCACCGTGGCCCGGCTGGCCGATGCCACCGCGCGCCCCTGCGCCTGGGCTTGCTGGTCCAGCAGGCGCAGCGCGGCGAGCTGGTCTTCCACCTCCTGGAAAGCGGTCAGCACCTGGCCACGGTACTGGGCGGTGGCGCCATCCAACTGGGCGTTGGCGGCCTGCACGCCGGCTTCGCGCCGGCCGCCGTCCAGCAGCGGTACCGACAGCAAAGCGCCGATGCCCCAGGCGCGGGCCGACCACTTGAACACGTCGCCGAGTTCGGGCGATGCATAGCCGCCGGCTGCGGTTAGCGACACGCTGGGGAACCAGGCCGTCTGCGCCACGCCCACGCGGGCCTGCGCTGCAAGCAGATTGCTCTGTGCGGCGGCTACGTCGGGCCGGCGCGCCAGCACCGTGCCGGGCACGCCAGCGGGTATCACCGGCAGCGCGGTGCGCCAGTCGGCCGACTCCAGGTGGAAGCTGGGCGCCGCGTCGCCCACCAGCACGGCCAGCGCATGTTCCAGCGTGGCGCGCTGGCGGTCCAGCGCCAGGGCATCGGACTCGGTAGCGGCTACTTCGGTCTGCACGCGCACTACTTCCAGCTCGGCCACATCACCGGCGCGAAAGCGGCTTTGCGTCAGCTGCAGCGTGTCCTGGTAGGCATCTACCGTGGCGCGCACCAGGGCACGCTCGGTGTCCAGCGCCCGCAGCGCCAGATAGGTTTGCGCCACATTCGCCTGCACCAGCAGACGCGTGCTCTGTAGCAGCGCGGCGCGGGCCTGGGCGTCCAGACTGGCGGCGTCGGTGGCGCGCGCCAGCTTGCCGAACAGGTCCACCTCGTACGACAGCTGTGCGCTGGCCGTGACCAGGGTGCTGGGCACACTGCCGTTGGTGGTGTTGGCACCAGCCTGGCGGGTGGCTCCGGTACCCAAGCCCAGCTGTACCGACTTGTCGGCCTGGCTACTTTTTAGCAGTGCCTGGGCCTGGGCCAGGCGGGCGGCGGCTTCGGCAATGCCGGTGTTGTGCAGGCTGGCACGCTCTACCAGCGTGTCCAGCGTGGGGTCGGCAAAAGCCTTCCACCAGGTGCCGCGGTCGCGGGCTTCGGCCGGGCTCAGGGCCGTCCACTGCGCGCCTTCTTTGAAGGCCGCAGGCGCGGCGGCGATGGCAACCGGGTCCACCGCAGGGACGCTGGCACAACCAGCCAGCACCAGGGCGGCTAGCAGCGGTGCCAGTGCATGGTTCAAAAGTTTCATGGTGTTTCTCCGTTCTTACAGTGGCGCGGCGGGCAGTGGGCGGGCCGAGCCACCACCGCCATGCGGCAGCGTGGGCAGGGCGGGCACAGCCGTTTCGATGTGGCCGACTTCGCCGTGGTGTTTCAGGGCCCGGTTGCCGGCCAGGCGGCGCATCAGCACATAGAACACCGGCGTCAGGAACAGGCCAAAGGCCGTCACGCCAATCATTCCGGCGAACACCGCCACACCCATGGCCGAGCGCATTTCTGCGCCCGCACCGGTGGACAGCACCAGGGGCAGCACGCCCATGATGAAGGCCAGCGAGGTCATCAGAATGGGGCGCAAGCGCAGGCGGCTGGCTTCGATGGCGGCCTGCACCGGTGTGCGGCCTTCAAACTCCAGCTCGCGGGCGAATTCGACGATCAGGATGGCGTTCTTGGCGCTCAGCCCCACCAGCACGATCAGCCCGATCTGGGTGAACACATTGTTGTCCCCACCGTGTATCCACACGCCGGTCATCGCGGCCAGGATGCCCATGGGCACGATCAGGATGATGGCCAGCGGCAGCGTCAGGCTTTCATACTGCGCGGCCAGCACCAGGAACACCAGCAGGATGGCCAGCGGGAACACCAGCAGGGCGGAATTGCCGGCCAGGATTTCCTGGTAGGTCAGCTCGGTCCACTCGTAGCCCACGCCCTTGGGCAGGGTCTCGGCGGCGATGCGGTTGATGGCGTCCTGCGCCTGGCCGGATGAAAATCCGGGGGCTGGTCCACCGTTGATGTCGGCGGCCAGGTAGCCGTTGTAGCGCATGGCGCGTTCCGGGCCGAAGCTCGAATTGACCTTCATCAAGGCCGACAGCGGCACCATCTCGCCGGTGGTTGAGCGCACCTTCAGCAGGCCCACATCCTCGGCGCGTGCGCGGTAGGGCGCATCGGCCTGTACCCGCACGGTGTAGGTGCGGCCAAACTTGTTGAAGTCGTTGGCGTACAGGCTACCCAGGTAGATCTGCATGGTGTCGAAGATGTCGGTCACCGGCACACCCAGCTGGCGGGCCTTGGTGCGGTCAATGTCGGCATACAGCTGCGGCACGTTGACCTGCCAGCTGGTGAACATGCCGGCCAGTTCGGGCGTCTGGTAGGCCTTGGCCATGAAGGCTTTCACGGCCTTGTCCATCTCGTCGTAGCCCAGCGAGCCACGGTCTTCCAGTTGCAGCTTGAAGCCGCCGGTGGTGCCCAGGCCGGCCACGGGCGGTGGCGGGAACATCACGATGAAGGCGTCCTGGATGCTGCCGAAAGCCTGGTTCAGCTGGCCTGCCACGGCGCCGCCACTTTGGTCGGCGCGCTTACGTTGCTCAAAAGGCTTGAGCGTGGCGAACACGATGCCCGAGTTCGAGCTGTTGGTGAAGCCGTTGATCGACAGGCCGGGGAAGGCGATGGCGTCTTCCACGTTCGGGTTCTTCTTGACGATCTCGCCCATGCGTTTGATCACGTCCTCGGTGCGGTCCAGCGTGGCGCCGTCGGGCAGCTGGGCGAAGCCGATCAGGTACTGCTTGTCCTGCGCGGGCACAAAGCCGTTGGGCACGGCCTTGAACAGGCCAAAGGTCACGGCGATCAGCACCAGGTACATCACCATCATCAGGGCCTTGCGGCCGATGACGCGCTTCACGCCGCCGCTATAGGCTTCCGAGCCCCGGTGGAAGAAGCGGTTGAAGCCGCGGAACAGCCAGCCCAGCGCCTTGTCCATGCCGCGCGTCAACGCGTCTTTGGGCGCATCGTGGCCGCGTAGCAGCAGGGCGGCGAGGGCCGGCGACAGGGTCAGCGAGTTGATGGCCGAGATCACCGTGGAGATGGCAATCGTCACCGCGAACTGCTTGTAGAACTGGCCCGTCAAACCGCTGATGAAGGCCAGCGGCACGAACACCGCCACCAGCACCAGGGCGATGGCGATGATGGGGCCAGACACCTCACGCATGGCCTTGTAGGTGGCGTCGCGCGGGCTCAGGCCGGCCTCGATATTGCGCTCCACGTTTTCCACCACCACGATGGCGTCGTCCACCACGATACCGATGGCCAGCACCAGGCCGAACAAGCTCAGGGCGTTGATCGAAAAGCCCAGGATGTGCAGCACCGCAAACGTACCCACCACCGACACCGGCACGGCCAGCAATGGAATGATGGAGGCGCGCCAGGTTTGCAGAAACAGAATCACCACCAGCACCACCAGCAGCACGGCTTCCAGCAGGGTGTGCACCACCGACTCAATCGAGGCCCGCACGAACTGCGTGGGGTCGTAGGCGATGCGGAACTCCACGCCCTCGGGCATATTCTTCTGCAGCTCGTCCATGGTATTGCGCACATTGGCCGAGATGTCCAGCGCATTCGAGCCTGGCGCCTGGAACACGCCCATGCCGACGGCCGGGTCGTTGTTCAGCAGCGAGCGCAGCGAATAGTCGGCCGCACCCATTTCCAGCCGGCCAATGTCGCGCAGGCGGGTGATGGCACCGTCGGCACCGGTCTTGACGATGATGTCGCCAAACTCTTCTTCGCTTTGCAAACGGCCTTGGGCGTTGATCGACAGCTGCATGTCCACACCAGCCAAGCCGGGCGATGCACCCACCACGCCGGCCGCCGCTTGTACGTTTTGTCCACGGATGGCCGCCACCACGTCGCTGGCCGACAGGCCGCGTTGCGCCACCTTTTGCGGGTCCAGCCAGACGCGCATGGAATAGTCACCACCGCCAAATATCTGCACCTGGCCCACGCCCTGGATGCGCGCCAAGCGGTCTTTCACATTCAGCACTGCGTAGTTGCGCAGGTAGTTCATGTCGTAGCGCTTGTTGGGCGAAGCCAGGTGCACCACCATGGTCAGGTCGGGTGCGCTCTTGACCGTGGTCACACCCAGGCGGCGCACTTCTTCTGGCAGGCGCGGCTCGGCTTGCGATACGCGGTTCTGCACCAGTTGCTGGGCCTTGTCGGGGTCGGTGCCGAGCTTGAAGGTGACTGTCAGCGTCATCACGCCATCGGTCGTGGCCTGGCTGCCCATGTAGAGCATGCCTTCCACGCCGTTGATGCTTTCTTCCAGCGGCGTTGCCACGGTTTCGGCGATCACCTTGGGGTTGGCGCCCGGGTACTGGGCGCGTACCACCACCGAGGGCGGCGCGACTTCGGGGTACTCCGAAATCGGCAGGCTGCGTAGCGCGATCAGGCCGGCGATCAGCATCAGCAGCGACAGCACGCCCGCGAAGATCGGTCGGTCGATGAAAAATTTAGACAAATTCATGGGGTTGTTCTCTGAAGATTCCGATCAGGACTGGGTTGCCGCCCCGGCTTTTGCTTGGGCTTCGGGCTTGCCATTCATGGGTACCAGTTGGGGCTCCACCAGCGCCCCGGGGCGCACCCGCTGCAGGCCGTTGACGACCAGCTTTTCACCGGCGACCAGCCCCTTGCTGACCACGCGCAGGCCGTTCACCGATGCACCCAGCGTCACCTCGCGGTAGGCCACGGTGTTGTCTTTGCCGACCACCATCACAAATTTCTTGTCCTGATCGGTGCCCACGGCACGCTCGTTCACCAGCAGCGCGGTCTCAGTCTGGGTCTGGCCCATGCGCACGCGGGCGAACTGGCCGGGCATCAGGCTGCCGTCCTTGTTATCGAACACGGCGCGGGTGCGCACCGTGCCGCTCTTGGCGTCCACCTGGTTGTCCACCAGCTGCAGCTTGCCGGTGAAGGGCGTGTCGCTGGTGGCGGCCGTGCCCATCTGCACGGGAATGCTCTCAATGCCACGCGTACCGTGCGGGCCGTTCAGGTCTTTCAGCGCGCGGGCAATCACGCGCTCGTCGGCGTCAAAGCTGGCGTAGATGGGGCTGATGGAAACCAGCGTGGTCAGCACTTGTGCGCCGGGGCCTGCGGCCACCAGGTTGCCCGCGGTCACTTCCAGCTTGCCGACGCGGCCCGACACCGGCGCACGCACCTGGGTGTAGTCCAGGTTCAGGCGGGTGGTTTGCAGGCCAGCCTGGGCGGCGCGCAGATTGGCCTGGGCTTCACGCAGGCTGTTGCCGCGCTCGTCCAGCTCGCGTTGGGCGATGGCGTGTTCGTCCCACAGGCGCTTGGAGCGTTCGAATTCGCTGTTGGCCTGCGATACGCGGGCCTGGGCGGCGGCCAGCTGGGCATCGCTGCGGTCCACCTCGGCGGCATACGGGGCGGGGTCGATGGTGAACAGCAGATCACCCTGTTTCACCAGCGCGCCTTCGCGGAAATGCACAGACTGCACCGCGCCAGCCACGCGGGAGCGGATGTCTACCCGCTGCACGGCTTCCAACCGGCCCGAGAACTCGCTCCAGGCGTTGACCTGGCTCTCGGTCACGGTAGCGACCGAGACCGGAATGGCCTGTGGCGCTGCCGGTGACAGGCCGGCTTCGGCCGGGGTACTTTGCAGGCCGAAGACGATGGCGGCGGCCGCTGCCACAGCGGTCACGGAAACGGCGGCAGTCCACAGTGTGCTGCGCAGGGGGAAGGCGGTTTTGGAGCTCATAAGTGTCTTTCAGAGAGGATGGAAAAAGCGTTGGGCCATGCGGCGGCCCGCCCGGACCCACAGGGCCGGGAAAAAGGGGGGCTACAGAGCAGGGTGGTTTAGTGCAGCGGCGTCAACAGCTTCTGGGCTGGTCGGCGCTGGGCTTCTGGGGTGGCAGCGTGGCTTCGAAGAAGGCGCGGAACTGTTGCTTCAAGTCTGCTGCGCAAGGGCATTCAGCGGTCAGCGGGGTGTACAAGGCATCGGGCCAGCCTTTGGCATTGGTCACCAGGTTGAAGCTGGCTGTAATGCCAGCACTGCGCAGCCGCTCGGCGTAGGCGCGGGCTTCGTCGCGCATGGGGTCGTCTGCACCGCTGAGCACCAGGGTGGGAGGCAGGTCGGCCAGGCGGCGGGCCACGCCGGGTACGGCGTAGGGGTGTTCGGCGTCCATCGGGCAGCGCAGGTACTGCTGCCAGCCATCGGCCCATTTGCAGCCGGTAGCGGCACCGGTGCTGGCGCGTAGCGATGCCGTTCCCACGCAAGGGTCGAGCATGGGTGACAGCAGAATCTGCCCTGCCAGCGGCGGCTGGGCGCGGTCGCGTGCCACCATGGCCACGGCGGCAGCCAGGTTGCCACCGGCTTCTTCACCGGCCAGGAACAGGCGGGCGCCTTGGCCGGCCAATTTCACGCGGTGTTTGTAGACCCATGCCAGCGTGTCGTAGCCCACCTCCACACCCTGTGGAAACGGACTGGCGGGCGCCAGTGGGTAGGCCAGGGAGACCACCACCGCGCCAGCGCTGGCCAACAGCCGGGCCACCGTGGCGCCGTTGTCCAGGCCACCCGCCACAAAGGCACCGCCATGGAAGTGCAACACCAGCGGTGCGGCGCCACCGGGTACGCGCTTGCCGTACATGCGCACATCCACCGCAGGCCGCTGCGGCAGCGCGATGCAGGCGTTGCTTTCGGTGGGCTGTGCGGGCCGGGTGGTTGCTGGGCGGGGGACCATGGTGGTGTGTTTAGTTAGTCGCAGGTAGTGCGGGAATGTGAAGTAATGTAGTGCGCATGGCTTATTGCATAAAGACGTGGTTTGGCAAGTTCTCTGTTTCTAATCTAGCAACAATAGGCCATCTTTACCGTGCGAAGATGCGCTGCGCTCCGGCACCCAGCCAGAGCAAGAAAGGACTATGGACCAGATACTGACCATGCGTGTCTTTGCCCGGGTGGTGGAGGCAGGCACTTTTACCAAGGCCGCCGACTCGCTGGCACTGCCCAAGGCCACGGTCACCAAGCACATCCAGCATCTGGAGTCGCGCCTGCGCGTCAAGCTGCTGCACCGCACGACGCGCCGCGTGTCCGTTACACCCGATGGCGCCGCCTACTACGAGCGTGCCTCCCGGCTGCTGGCCGATCTGGACGAGCTGGAAGCCAGCATGGGCAATGCCCAGATCAACCCGCAAGGGCGTTTGCGGGTGGACGTGGGTTCGTCTGTGGCCAATCTGCTGATCATCCCGGCCTTGTCCACCTTTTTTGAGCGCTTCCCGGACATCCAGCTGGACCTGGGCGTCAGCGACCGGCCAGTGGACTTGATTGGCGACAACGTGGACTGCGTGATACGCGGTGGCGAGCTGCAAGACCAGTCGTTGGTGGCTCGGCGTATTGGCATTCTGCCGTTTGTGACGGTGGTGTCGCCCGACTACCTGCGCCGCTACGGCGCGCCGCAGACTCCGCAGGAGCTGGAGCAGGATGGCCACCGCATGGTCAACTTTTTCTCGCCACGCACTGGCCGCCTGATGCCGAATGAGTTTGTCAAAGACGGGGTGCAGCTGGCGCTGGACAGCAGCCACCGCATCGCGGTGAATGAGAGCAACGCCTATCTGGCAGCGGCGCTGGCCGGCTTGGGCGTTTCGCAGATGGTGACCTTCATGGCTGCACCACACCTGGCGGACGGCACGCTGGTGCAGGTTTTACCCGATTGGGAAGTACCGCCGATTCCGGTCTATGTGGTCTACCCGCCGAACCGCCATCTGAGTGCCAAGGTACGTTCGTTTGTGGATTGGGCGGCCGAGCTGTTTAGCCAGAACCCGCATCTGCGTTAGCCGGAAGTTTCAAGCCTTTTAGCTCGCTGGCGCAGGATTTATCTGCGCAGGTAGCTATGAAATAAATAGCGTGGCCTCAGGCCTTGGCCACGCGCTTACCCGGCTGCAGCAGCTCGCGCATGGCCTGCAGCGGCAGTTCGCGGCTGCGGCCACGCCGGTACACCAGCGAAAACTGCGACTGGTAGCCGAACTCGGCCGGTAGCAGCACCTTCAGCCGCCCTTGCTCCACCCAGGACTGGGCGTAGTGCTCGGGCAGGTAGCCGATGTAGCCGCCCGACAAGATCAGTATCAGCTGCGCCTCCATGCTCTCCACCGTGGCCACGCTGCGTTTGAAGCCGTGGCGGCCCAGCTCGGTCTGGCTCCAGTAGCTGCGGCTGACCACGTTCAGCTCGGACACAAAGGTTGGCTTCACCGCTCTCTGGCTGAAGCAGGGATGCCGGTCGCTGCAGTACAGCCATTGCTGCTCGCGGTACAGCGGGTGGTAGATCAGGCCATTGGCCTTGGCGGGGAAGAAGCCCACCGCCATGTCCAGCTCGTTGTCCAGCAGCCCTTTTTGCAGCTCATAGGGGCTGCGTATCAGCAGGCTCAGGTGCATGCCGGGGTACTTGCCGGAGAACACGCCGATGGCCGTGGCCAGCGGCAGGGCGGGGTCGGTTACCGTGGTGTCGATCACGCCGATCTTCAGCGTGCCGCCCAGGTCGCCCTTGAGCGCCATGGCGTAGCGCTCGAAACCTTCCAGCTCGCCGAACAGGCGCAGGGTTTCGGACAGCAGCAGTTCGCCCTTGGGTGTCAGCGCAAAGCCACCGCGCCCGCGCCGGCACAGGCTGAAGCCCACCTGGGCCTCCAGCTGGGTCATATAGGTGCTGATGGCCGAGGTGGTCAGGTTCAGCTCCTGCTGGGCGCGGGCAAAGCCCTGGTTGCGCGCCACGCTGGCAAAGATGCGCAGCAGCTTGAAGTCGGTGCCAGGAGTAGTAGCCATGCTGTTTAGTTGTGAAAAGTTGAAACTGATTATTTGTTTTCTACTATTTTTTCATAACCAGGGCTAGCTAAAGATCACGCCAGTTCCTTGCTTCCAATTTCAAAGGCCCCGCGAGATGTCCAAAGTTTTCCACCAGCCCCAGGGCGGCAACGAGATGCCCCGCTTCGCCGGTCGCTCCACCATGATGCGCCTGCCCGCCATGGACAGCGCCGCCGGCCTGGACGCTGCCTTCATCGGCGTGCCGCTGGACATCGGCACCTCGCTGCGTGCCGGTACCCGCTTCGGGCCGCGCCAGATCCGCGCCGAGTCGGTGATGATCCGGCCCTACAACATGGCGACCGGGGCGGCGCCCTTTGATTCGCTGTCGGTGGCCGATATTGGCGATGTGGCCATCAATACCTACAACCTGCTGGAGTCGGTGCGCATCATCGAGGAAAGCTACGACCAACTGTTGCAGCACCCGGTGATCCCGCTGACGCTGGGCGGCGACCACACCATCACCCTGCCCATACTGCGGGCCATTGCGCGCAAGCACGGCCCGGTAGGCCTGGTGCATGTGGATGCACATACCGATACCAATGACGACATGTTTGGCGAAAAGATCGCCCACGGCACCACCTTCCGCCGCGCGGTGGAAGAGGGCCTGCTGGACTGCAAGCGCGTGGTGCAGATCGGCCAGCGCGCCCAGGGCTATTCCAGCGGCGACTTCCAGTGGGGCGTGGACCAGGGCTTTCGCCTAGTGCAGGCCGAGCAGTGCTGGTACCAGTCGCTGGCGCCCCTGATGGCCGAGGTGCGCACCCAGCTCGGCAGCGGCCCGGTCTACCTCAGCTTTGACATTGACGGCATCGACCCTGCCTGGGCCCCCGGCACCGGCACCCCCGAGGTGGGCGGCCTCACCGCCATCCAGGCGCTGGAAATTGTGCGCGGCTGCAAGGGCCTGAACCTGGTTGGCGGCGACCTGGTGGAAGTGTCGCCACCCTATGACCTCAGCGGCAACACCTCGCAGCTGGCCGCGAACTTGCTTTACGAAATGCTGTGCGTGTTGCCCGGTGTGGCGTACCGCTGAGATACGACGATGGAACTCAAGATTTTTCGCTCCACCTGGGGTGCAACCACCGATATGGCAGCCTGCGTGGCCCAGCTGCGCGAGGCCGGCTGCACGGGCCTGGAAGCCCGCTTGCCCCTGGATGCGGTGGCCCGGCGTGTGCTACGCGATACCTTGCGCGCCGAGGCGCTGGACTACATCGCCACGGTGTTCACCGGCGCCGATGTCGTCCCGCGCCAGCAGGACGGCCCCGAGGTGCATCTGCAGCACCTGGCCCGCGCCTTTGATGCAGCGGCAGACATCGCACCCCGTTTCGTGAACCTGCTGGCCGGCAACGACCGCTGGCCCTTGACGGCCCAGGTGGACTTTCTGGGCCGGGCCCAAGCGCTGGCCGACGCAGCAGGCATAGCCTGCACTTTTGAGACCCACCGTGCCAGCTCGCTTTACAGCCCCTGGGTTACGCTGGACATAGTTCGCCAGTTGCCCCAATTGCGCTACACCGCTGACATCAGTCACTGGGTGGTGGTGTGCGAACGCTTGCTGGAGGACCCGCTGGACTACTTCCAGCCCTTCATTGACCGCGTGCACCACATCCAGGCACGTGTGGCCTACGCCCAAGGCCCTCAGGTGCCTGACCCGGCCGCGCCCGAGTATGCCAACGAGCTGGCATTCCATCAGCGCTTCTGGGAATCCATCTGGGCGGCGCAGCGTGCCCAGGGTTACACCACGGCCACGCTGACCCCCGAGTTCGGCCCGGATGGTTATATGCATTTGCTGCCGTACACCCGCAGCCCGGTGGCTGACCTGTGGTCGGTCAACCGCTGGATGGCGCTGGAAGAAAGACGCCACTTCCAGCGCTGGTCGCAACACCACATTTCCCAACCCGACACCTCCGCAGGACTCTGAGCATGCAACCCGGACAACGCAATTTCACGGCCTTGCCCGTGATCAATATCAGCGGCCTGTACAGCGACAGCCTGGCGCAGCGCCAGACGGTGGCCGATGCCCTGGGCGAGGCGGCGCGCGATGTTGGCTTTTTCTACATCGTTGGCCACGGCATCGACGCAAAGTTGGTGGCCGGCCTGCGCGAGGCCAGCCGCACGCTGTTCGCCCAGCAGATGGATTGGAAGATGCGCTACTACATCGGCGAATCCTGGGGCCATAAGGGCTATGTGCCCGAAGGCGAAGAGGTGTACTCGAAAGGCCGGCCCGACCACAAAGAGGCCTTTGACATCGGTTTTGAAGCACCAGACGATCACCCGCTGGTGCTGGCCGGCACGCCGTTGATCGGCAACAACAAATGGCCAGATCTGCCCGGCTTCAAGGCCGCAGTGGCCAGCTATTACGCAGCGGTATTTGCCCTAGGTCGCCAGCTGTTCCGCGGCTTTGCCTTGTCGCTGGGTCAGCCGGAAGACTTCTTTGAGGCGATGGTGACCTGCCCACCGTCCAAGCTGCGCCTGATCCATTACCCGGTGGACACCGAGGCGGTGGATGCGCCCGGCATTGGTGCGCATACCGATTACGAGTGCTTCACCCTGCTGCTGGCCGACCAGCCTGGCCTGGAGGTGATGAACGACCAGGGCGTCTGGGTTGATGCGCCGCCATATTCCGAGGCAGGTGAAGAGGCCTTTGTGATCAACATCGGTGACATGCTGGAGGTGATGACTGCCGGCGCGTTTCCCGCCACCTCGCACCGCGTGCGCAAGGTACAGCACGAGCGCTATTCCTTCCCGCTGTTCTTTGCCTGTGACTACCACACGCGCATCCGCCCGCTGCCGCAGTTTGCCCGTGCATCTGCGAGCACCAGCTACAGCGAGCTATCGATCGGCGACCACATGTATTCGCAGGCCCAGCAAACCTACACCTACCTCAAACGCAAGGTAGCGGCCGGTGAAATTTCCTTGCCCGAAGGTGCGCTGAAGCCCAATAGCTTCGGTCACCTGAAGTCCCAGGCCACCAGCTGAACCCCGCTTTGTTTCCGTTGTTTGTCCACCCACCCCAGGAGTTAAGCACCATGATGAAAACCATCCGTACCGCGTCCCTGCACCGCAGCCTGTTGGCTCTGGCATTGGCAGCCTTGCTGCCGGCCGCTGCATTTGCCCAAACCCTGGTGCCCGGCCAGATCAAGGTCGGCATGGAAATTACCTACCCACCGTTCGAATCCTGGCAAGGCGACAAGGTCGTGGGCTTTGACCCCGATGTGGCCGAGATGCTGAGCAAGGACATGAAGACCAAGCCGGCTTTCGTGGACACCAAGTTCCCCAGCCTGATCCTGGGCCTGGGCAGCGGCCAGTTCGATACCGTCATTTCTGGCATGTACATCACGCCGGAGCGCACCGCCCAGGCCGATGCGATTGCCTATGCCCGCACCGGCGCTTCCATCATGGTGGGCAAGGATGGTGGCGTAACGCCGAAGACAGAGCAAGAGCTGTGCGGCCTGAAGGTCGGCCTGCAAGCCGGCACCAGCTGGGTCAAGGCGCTGGCCAAGCTGTCTACCGAATACTGCGTGCCGAATGGCAAGCCGGCTGTGGTCGTGAGCGAGTTCCCCACCGCGCCCGAAGCCTCGCAAGCGCTGCTGTCGAAGAACATCCAGGCCCAGCTGGAAATCGCCGGCGCCGCAAAGATGCTGGCAGAACGCAGCAAGAACCGCATCGTCATCAGCTCGCCTGCGCTGGTCTATCCACAAACCCTGGGCATCTACGTGAAGAAAGGCAATACCGCCCTGTACCAGTCGCTGGAGAAAGCCTTGGCCGCCGCCCAGGCCAGCGGTGAATACGCAGCGCTGATCAAGAAGTACGACCTGGAACCCGTCGCGTCGAAATAGGACTCACCCCCAGGCTGCAGCGCTGCGCGTCTTTCGCCAACCCCCTTGCAGGGGGCAACACCAGCAGCCTGGCAAAGCCAGTTCTGCGGTGTTTCTGGCGGGAGTGCGTTCTGTCTGTAGCGTGGGGGTAATTAATTAAACCGAGTGGCACGGCGTTAGTGCGTCTGCTGGAGCCTGTATATGGAATTGGATTGGCCGTATTTCTTCTCTCTGTTTTCCATGGGGGTGTTCTGGCGGGCCTGCGTGACGGTGGTCGAGCTGGGCTCGCTGTCCTGGGGGCTGGGCCTGGTGCTGGGTTTTTTGGTGGCCTGCGCTCGCGTTGCCGAGTCGCGCTGGATCAGCGCGGCGGCCGCCTTTTATGTGTGGCTATTCCGCAGTGTGCCGCTGCTGGTGCTGGTGGTTTTTGTGTTCAATCTGCCGCAGATATTCCCGGCTAGCCGCAGCATCATTGGTGAACCGTTTTTTGCCGGCCTGTTGGCCATGGTGCTGACCGAGGCCGCCTATATGGCCGAGATCCATCGTGGTGGCCTGCTGTCGGTGGCCAAGGGCCAGCGCGAGGCCGGCAAGGCACTGGCGATAGGCCGCTTTGGCGCCATGCGCCTGATCGTGATTCCGCAGGCCTTCCGTATCGCCCTGCCCACGCTGATCAACGAATACGTCACCATCATCAAGCTGACTTCGCTGGTCTCGGTGATCTCGCTGCCCGAGCTGTTGATGACCGGGCTGCGCCTGTATTCGCAGAACTTTCTGGTGATGGAAACCCTGCTGGCCGTGGCCGTGTACTACGTGTTTCTGGTCACCATCTTCAGCACCCTGTTCAGCTGGTTGGAGAAGCGGCTGGACCTGCATTCCCGCCAGCCCGTCACCCTGGATGCCGCTGCGTGTACCGCACTGCGCGGTGAGCTGGGTGGCCCGGTAGCGCTGCAGCCGGTGGTGGCCGCAGCCGGCACGCCTGCTGCCCTGGAGCTGCGCAATATCCATAAGGCCTACGGGCCACACCAGGTGCTCAAGGGCATAGGGCTGCAGGTGGCAGCGGGCGAGGTGATTTCCATCATCGGGCCGTCCGGCTCGGGCAAGACATCGCTGATCCGCACCATCAACGGCCTGGAAAAGATTGACCAGGGCGAGATCATCCTGTTTGGCGAGAGCTATATCCACGCCAATGAGCCGCTGGAAAGCAGCCGCGTGCGCAAGGGTATCAGCCGTATAGGCATGGCCTTCCAGAATTTCAACCTGTTCCCGCACCTGACGGTGCTGGACAACGTCTGCCTGGCGCCGCGCTACCACCAGCAGCCCGCAGATGCGCCGCTGCGCCGTACCCGTGCACTGCAACTGCTGGACAAAGTGGGCCTGCTGGCGCACCACCAGAAGTACCCGCACCAGCTCTCCGGCGGACAGCAGCAGCGCGTGGCGATCGCCCGTGCACTGGCGATGTCGCCGGATGTGATGCTGTTCGACGAGCCCACATCCGCACTCGACCCCGAGTTGGTGGGCGAGGTGCTGAAGGTGATCCAGGACCTGGCGCAAGAGGGCATGACCATGGTGATCGTGACCCACGAGATGGACTTCGCTCTGGCCATCTCCGACCGGGTGCTATTCATGGAGAACGGCCTGGTCCAGCTGGACGCGACTCCGCAGCAAATTCGACAACCCGACGTGCTTGATGCCACCACGCAGCGCGTGCGCAAATTCATGGGACTGGACGCTTGATATGACCGTAACGACTGACGAAGCCACCCTACGCCGCGACCTGGCTGCGGCCTACCGACTGGCTGCGCTGTTTGGCTGGGACGACACGCTCTACACCCACTTTTCGGCGCGTCTGCCCTCTGACGGTGGAGAAGAGCGCTTTCTGATCAACCCCTTTGGCAAGATGTTCGACGAGGTCTGCGCCAGCGACCTGCTGGTGGTGGACATGCAGGGCCGCGTGGTGTCTGGCAGCGCTGACTACAACGTGGCCGGCTTCACCGTGCACAGCGCCGTGCACATGGGCGGCCAGAACGCGCATTGCGTGATCCACACCCACACCCTGGCCGGCATGGCGGTGGCGGCCTGCGACGGTGGGCTGCTGCAGCTGAACCAGATTAGTACCGAGTTTTATGGCCGGGTGGGTGTGCATGCCTACGAAGGCGTGGCCTTCGACCTGGGCGAGCGGGCGCGCATCCAGCAGGCGCTGGGCAATAACATCGCGCTCATCCTGCGCCACCACGGCCTGCTGTCGGTGGGGGCCACGGTGGCCGACGCGTTTTGCATCATGTACTACCTGAACCGTGCCTGTGAAATCCAGATGGCGGCCAGCCAGATGGCTGCTACCGCCGGCCCGGTTAGCGCCATGCCTGCCCATCTGAGCCAGCATGCCTGCGAACAGCTGCAAAGCGTGGAGCATGAACGCCAGATACTCTGGCAGGCCTGGCTGCGCAAGCTGGACCGCATCGACCCTTCCTACCGCAACTGATTCCATTTCCAGATCAATACGAGATTAGGCGCGAAGCCGCAGGCAGTGGTTTGCCACGGCAAGGCGAAGCAACGACATATTCGGATTAATCTGGTAATGGAATGAAAGCCGACTATGCCGACTCTGCTGGTGTGTAGCGATACCGATGATCTGGGCGGGCTGTATGCCGCCTTCCGTGCCGAGGCCGAGCGCCTGTGGCCCGATGTGCAGGTACGCCTGTGGCCCGATGTACCCGACCCGGCCGACGTGCTGGCCCTGGCCGCCTGGTTCCCGCCACCAGGCCTGGCCGAGAGCCTGCCGAATCTTCGCCTGGTGTGCTCGATTGCCGCCGGGGTAGAGCACGTGCTGCAGCGTTTGCCGGTGCCCATCCAGCTGCCGGTAACGCGCATCGTGGACCCCGGACTGGCCGTTGGCATGGCCGAGTACGTATTGTGGGCCGTGCTGTACTACCACCGTGCGCTAGACCGCGCCCTCCAGCAGCAGGCGCAGCGCGTGTGGCAGATGCCGGTACAGAAGACTCCCGCCCAGACCCATGTGGGGGTGATGGGCCTGGGCGTGCTGGGCGGCCATATTGCGCAGGTGTTGCAGGCCCAGGGCTTTGTGGTCAGCGGCTGGTCGCGGTCAGCCCATGCCATTGATGGTGTGCGCACCTATGCCGGGCCGGACGCTATGGATGATTTTCTACAGGCGCCAGACATTCTGGTCTGCCTGCTGCCGCTTACACCCGAGACCCGCTTTATCCTCGGCAAGGACCTGTTCGGCCGCCTCAAACCCGGCGCGGCCCTGGTGCATTGCGGACGTGGCGAGCACCTGGTGGTGGACGACTTGCTGCAGGCCTTGGACCAGTGCACGTTGCGCGGCGCGGTGGTGGATGTGTTTGCGCAGGAGCCCTTGCCTGCGTCCAGTCCGCTATGGGCACACCCGCGCGTGGTGGTCACACCGCACATGGCATCGGGCGCCCAGGCCAGCGTGATCGTCGCGCAGGTTTTGGACAACCTGCAGCGCGTGCGCAGTGGCCAGCCGCTACTGAATGCGGTGGACGCGGCAGCGGGCTACTGATACCACCAGGACACGAAGCTCATTACTGCGCTGACCGTGACCAGGCCCAGCACGGTGGACACGGCCACGCTGGCAGTGATCATTTCTTCCCTGGTTTTGTAGCGCTGCGAGAACAGGAAGACATTGGCGCCCATGGGCATGCTGGCTGCCACCACCATCACCATCAGCGCCAGACCGTGAAGGCCCAGCATCCAGCCGAACACCACCACCAGTGCGGGATGCAGCAGGTTTTTCGCCAGCGCCAGGCCTAGCGCTGGGCGCAGTTGCGGCCCAACCCGGTTCTGCGCCAGGGTGATGCCCACCATCACCAGGGCCACCGGGCTGAAGGCCTGGCCCAGCAGTACCAGGGGTGTGTCTACAACAGCGGGAATCGTCCAGCCCGTTTGAGCGAACAGCAGCCCTGCGACGATGGGAATCGGCACGGGGTGGAAGACCGCATTGCGCACCGCCTGCCACACCAGCACCGCTACATGGTGCTGGGGCCCACCGTTCTGCGCGGTTTCGCGCGCTACGGCCAGTTCAACGGCCACGGTGGCTAGCGTCAGCAGCACCAAGGCGTGCAGTGAGATCAGTGTCAGCAGCGTCACCATGCCCGGCGGGCCGTAGGCCAGGCCAATCAAGGGGATGCCGATCATCGAAGTGTTGCTGTAGGTGCTGGCCATGCCCAGCACGGCGGCCGTGCGGTTAAAGCCGTAGACCAGCAGCATGCCCGCAAAGATGACCCCAGCGCCCAGGAAGTAGGCCGCTACAGGCTTCAGGCTCAGGTCCTGCACATGCACCACGCTCATGCTGCGGAACAGCAGGGCGGGCGAGAGCAGCAGAAACACCAGGTTGGACAGGTCTTTCACCGAGCCTGGGCCTATCCACTGGCGGCGGCCGGCGATCCAGCCCAGTGCGATCAGCAGCACCACGGGCAGCAGGGAGGAGACGATGGGGTTGTTCACAGGCGCAGGCGGCAGAGTGCATAAGCAAGGGCCTCCAGTGTAAACAACGCCTTTTTTGTTAGCTTCTTATGCTATTTTATTTATAGCTGCTAGCGCAATGAATATATGCGTTGCAGGATTTTTTTGTATTTTTAACCGGCACTTTGCTGGAGCTGGCGCAGCGCGGCCATCGCGTCCTGCGCCCGCTCCACGGGCACAAAGATGTGGTCGTGGTAGGCCCCGGCGACCACATTGCAGCTGATGCCTGCGTCGCCCAGCGTCCGTGCAAACGCGGCGGTCAGGCCCACGGCCTGCAGGTCGGAGTGCACGGTCAGCGTGATCCAGGCGCAGCGGAACAGCACGGGCAATTGCAGCGCCAGGGCGCGTGCCTCGGGCAATACGATAGACAGGCCTTCGGGCTCACGGATGGTGGCCACCACGTCATCCAAACCGATGGAATAGCCGGGGTGCAGGCTGGCGAACGCAAACACACCATCGTTCAGTACCGGCTCCATGCTCGCCAGCAAGGTGTGCAGATTGGATATAGCGGTCATTTCAAACTCCCAGATAAAAACTGCTGCAGCCGCTCGCTCTTGGGCTGGCCCAGCACCTCGCGCGGCACGCCTTGCTCTTCAATCTGGCCCTTGTGCAGAAAGATCAGGTGGTTGGCCACCTCGCGGGCAAAGCCCATTTCGTGTGTCACCACCACCATGGTGCGGCCTTCTTGGGCCAGCTTCTGCATCACTTTCAGCACCTCGGAGACCAGCTCCGGGTCGAGCGCGCTGGTGGGTTCGTCAAACAGCATGACCTCGGGCTCGATGGCCAGGGAGCGCGCAATCGCCACGCGCTGCTGCTGGCCGCCGCTCATATGGGCGGGGTAGCTGTCTTCCTTGTTCTGCAGGTCCACCAGTTTCAGGTACTTGCGGGCGCGCTCGATGGCCTCGTCCTTGGAAACGCCCAGCACATGCACTGGCGCTTCGATGATGTTTTGCAGCACCGTCATGTGCGCCCATAGATTGAAATGCTGGAACACCATGGCCAGTTTGGTCCGCATGCGCTGCAGCTGCTTGGCCTCGGCGGCCACCAGTTCGCCATGCTTGTCGGGCACCAGCTTCAGCTCTTCACCGGCGACGATGATGCGGCCCGCATTGGGCTTTTCCAGCAGGTTCATGCAGCGCAAGAAGGTGCTCTTGCCGGAGCCGGAGCTGCCGATGATGCTGATCACATCGCCTGCGCGGGCTTCCAGCGAGACGCCTTTGAGCACTTCGTTGGAGCCGAACTTCTTGTGGATGTCTATGGCCTGGAGTTTGAGGTTGGAGGTCATGTGGTGCGTCCTTACTTTCTGCGCGGTGCCATGTAGGCCAGGAAATGTTTTTCAGCCAATCGGAACATGGCAATCAAGGCAAAGGTACCTACAAGGTAAATCGCCGCAGCAAACAGATAGGCCTCGAACGGCAGGTAGAAGTCCGAGTAGATGCGGCTGGCCGCCGCCGTCACATCCAGCAGCCCCGGCACCGCACTGGCCAGGCTGGTGCTCTGCAGCATCATCACCACCTCGTTGCTATAAGCGGGCAGGGTGCGCCGCATGGCGCTGGGCAGCACCACCCGGGTCATGATCTTGAAGTGGCTCATGCCAAAGGCTTGCGCTGCTTCGATCTCGCCGGCATTGGTCTCGCGGATGGCCCCGGCCAGCATCTCCGCCGTGTAACCCCCGGTATTCAGCGCAAATGCCAGCAAGGCGCAGAAGAACGCGTTCTTGAAATACACCAGCGGCCACACCGTGTCCCAGCGCGCCTGTATCCACTCCAGCTGTGCCAGACCGTAGTAAATCAAATACACCTGGATCAGCAGCGGCGTACCCCGAATCACAAAGGTATAGGCCCCCACCAACCGTTTGAGAACGGTGTTGTTGCTCGTCAAAGCCAAAGCAAAGGCCACCGCCAGCACCGCCCCGATGGCGACAGAGGCCACCAACAGCCACAGCGTATTCAGAATCCCCTCGCCAAACATGGCCAGGCTTTCTTCGCGAAAGATGACTTCCCAATTCATAACGTCATCCTCACAGCGTAATGCGCTTGGTGCCCAGGCTGTAGCGGGCATTCAGCCTGCGCAACACCTCCAGCGACACCCAGGTGTAGACCAGGAACAAAGCCCCGGCAAACAGCAAATAGACAAACGGCGAGCGGGTCGCCGCACTGGCCTGCTTGGCCAGATAGGTCATCTCCTGCAGACCAATCAAACTCACCAAGGCTGTCGCCTTGATCAACACCAGCCAGTTATTCGTAAAGCCCGGCAAGGCATAGCGCACCATCTGCGGCGCCGTGATACGCAGGAACGCCTGACGCGGTCCCATGCCGAAGGCGGCCGCCGCCTCGAACTGCCCGCGCGGAATCGCCATGATGGCGCCGCGAAACGTCTCGGTCATGTACGCACCGTAGATGAAACCCAGGGTCAGCACCCCGGCCGTGAACGGCTCCAGGTCCAGAGTCGCCTCGCTGCCGGCCATCTCCAGCAGGGAATTCACGCCAATCGTGCCGCCGTAGAACACCAACAGCATCAGCACCAGGTCCGGGATGCCTCGGATGACAGTGGTGTACAGCGTGGCGGGCACCACCAAAAGGGGCCGCCCGGAGAGCTTGGCAGCCGCGCCCAGCAGGCCCAGCAGCACCGAGACCACCAGCGCGGCCAGGGACACGCCGACCGTGAGCAGTGCGCCGTGGAGGATGGATGAGTAATAGTCAGACACGGTAAAACCAGGGGGGAGTTAAAGAACAAGCCATGGCGCCGTGGCACAGCGCGATGGCCTGGAGTTCTGGTGCGTGCTGTAACGGCTTACAGCTTGCCGTAAACATCCATCTTGAAGTACTTGTCGTTCAAGGTCTTGTAGGTGCCGTCGGCGCGGATGGCCTTGATGGCCACGTTGAGCTCATCCTTCAAGGCCTTGTCACCCTTGCGGATGGCTACGCCCACGCCGGTGCCGAAGTATTTGGGGATGTACAGCTCTGGTCCCACGGTCTTGTAGTCCTTGCCTTCGGGTTTGCTCAGGAAGCCGCCGGTCACTTCGATGATGTCAGCTACGGTGCCGTCCAGGCGGCCGGCCTTGATGTCCAGATAAACCTGGTCTTGGGCTTCATAGGGGGTGATGATGGCGCCCACTTTTTTCAGTTCGCCGTTGGCGTATTTCTCTTGGGTGCTGCCCTTGAGCACGCCGAGTTTCTTGCCCTTGAGCGAGGCGTCGCCGGCATAGGCAATATTGCTTTTGATGACCACCGTGCTGGGTGTGAAGTAGTACTTGTCGCTGAAGTCCACCACGCGCAGGCGTTCTTCATTGATGGTCATGGAGCTGATGATGGCGTCGTATTTCTTGGCTTGCAGGCCGGGGATCATGCTGTCCCAGACCTGTTCGACGAACACGCATTTGCGTTTGATCTTCTCGCACAGGGCGCTGGCGATGTCCACATCGAAGCCGGTGGGCTTGCCGTCGGCAGTCTTGAAGGTGAAGGGCTCGTAGGTGGGGTCGATGGCGACTTTGAGGTCTTTACCCTGGGACAGGGCGCTCAGGCTGATGGCGCCCAGGGCAATCGAAAGCAGCAGTTTTTTCATCGTGGATCTCGGTAAGGATACGAATCTAGGGTCTTCCCGGCTCTGGAATAACACCCTGTGTTGTCAGGGAGCCGCAGGTTAGTGGGCTTTGAAAAAGAAATAAAACTAATTTTTTTAACGATGGTTTAGTATTTCTAAATTATGAAAATTGATAACGCGCATCTGGCGGCTTTTGCGATGGTGTTGCGCGAGGGCAGCTTTGAGGCGGCGGCCAAGCGCCTGCATGTCACGCCCTCGGCCATCAGCCAGCGCGTCAAGCTGCTGGAGGAACACCTGGGCCAGGTGCTGCTGCAGCGTTCCACGCCCACCCAGGCGACCAGCGCGGGCATGGTGCTGGCCCGGTTTGCCGAGCAGGTATCGATGCTGGAGGCCGAGATGCTCAGCGAGGTGGGCGCGCCCGAAATGCTGGGCGCAGCCATGCAGCGCGTACCCATCGCGGTGAACGTGGACTCTCTGGAGACCTGGTTTCTGTCGGTGTTCGACGTGCTGCCGCCGGGCGTGCAGATGTGCCTGGACATCCGTGCGGAGGACCAGGACCATTCAGCCGTGCTGCTGCGCGAGGGCACGGTGATGGGCGCGGTTAGCTCCAGCCCCGACCCGACCTACGGCTGCACCGCCGAGCACCTGGGGGTGATGCGCTACCTGGCCGTGGCATCGCCCGGGTTTGCGCAAAGCTATTTCGCCACCGCCGACCGCGAGGAGGCGCTGCACCACGCGCCCATGCTGGGCTTCAACCGCAAGGACAGGCTGCACGACCTGTTCATCGCCCAATTGGCGAATACCGCCCAGCTGTCGCCCACGCATTTCATTCCCTCGGTGCACGGATTTGTACATGCCGTGGCGCGCGGCCTGGGCTGGGGGCTGGCCCCCGAGGCCTTGGTTGCCGAGGGCATTGCGGAAGGCTCGCTGATTGACATACTGCCCGGACAGCACCTGGACGTGGCTCTGTACTGGCACCGCTGGCGCATGCGTTCGTCGTTCCTGGACGTGATCGGCGTGGCACTGAAGCAGGCGGTGCAGGCTGGACTGCGCGTCTCGCTCCTCAGGGGGGCTGGTACACTGGAAACACGTTAGCAGGTGTCTTTCAGCCCTCGGGCTCGGAGGATTAAACGGGAAGTCGGTGCGATGCCGATGCTGCCCCCGCAACGGTAAGCGAGCCAAAGCGCGGCCTCATCTGCCACTGTGCATCCAATGCATGGGAAGGTGGCCCCGCAGAAAAGTCCTTCTTTTCCCTCGTGAGCCCGGATACCGGCCTGTTAGCACAAGCGTGACCTTGCGGTGGGCGGGTGTCAGCGGGCTTCGTGGCGTGCCGGACATTGCTCCGTCTGCGTCTGCGCCCTCTGATCTCTTTGCCTCCGGGTCACACCGATCCATCTTGTCGCGCGGCGGGCGTGTGGGGCTGAATGATGTACTACCAAATTTATAGCTGCTCCCGCAGGCGGAATATGCGCTTGCGGGCTATTTGATGCCTAAGCTGTGTGATGCACTGCTGGTGTCGGCTCCGGCCTCCGGCCAGGGCAAGACCACCGTCACGGCTGCGCTGGCTGCATGGCACCGCAGCCAGGGCCGGCGCGTGCGCGTCTTCAAGACCGGCCCCGACTTTCTGGACCCCATGGTGCTGGAGCGCGCCAGCGGCCACCCGGTCTACCAGCTGGACCTGTGGATGTGTGGCGAGGCCCATTGCCGCGCGCTGCTGCATGCGGCAGCAGCCGAGGCCGACGTGATCCTGGTGGAAGGCGTGATGGGCCTGTTCGACGGCACGCCCAGCAGCGCCGACCTGGCCGAGCGCCTGGGTCTGCCCGTGCTGATGGTGATTGACGGCGCCTCCATGGCGGAGACCTTCGGCGCGGTGGCCCATGGTCTGCACAGTTACCGGCCCGGCCTGCAGTTTGCCGGCGTGCTGGCCAACCGTGTGGGCAGCGACAGCCACGCACAGATGCTGAAAAACAGCCTGCCCCCCGGCCTGCGCTGGTTTGGCGCCATGCCGCGTTCGGCCGATTACAGCCTGCCCGAGCGCCACTTGGGCCTGGTGCAGGCCTCTGAAGTGGAGCAATTGGATGCGCGCATCGCCAAAGCCGCGCAAGCCATTGGCCCCAGCGTGGAAGGCATGGCCAGCCCGGTGCGTTTCGAGCCGGTGGTAGCCGAACCCTTGCCGCAGCGGCTGGCCGGCGTGCGTATCGCCATCGCCCGTGATGCGGCTTTCTCATTCCTGTACGCCGCCAATCTGGACACGCTGCGTGCGCTGGGGGCCGAGCTGGTGTTCTTCTCGCCGCTGGCCGATGCAACCCTGCCCGATGCGCACAGTCTGTATCTGCCCGGTGGCTACCCCGAGCTGTATTTGCATAACTTGCAGTCCAACCAGGCCATGCGCGAGGCGGTGCATGCCCACCATGCGCAGGGCAAACCCATCGTCGCTGAATGCGGCGGCATGCTGGCGCTGCTGGACAGCCTGGCCGGCCACGATGGCATTGCCGTGCCTATGTGGGGACTGCTGCCTGGCACCGGCGCCTTGCAAAAGCGGTTCGTCAACTTGGGCATGCACGCGGTGCAATTGCCCGAAGGCCGGCTGCGCGGCCACAGCTTCCACCATGCGCGCATGGACAGCACGCTGCCCGCCGTGGCCTTCACGGCGCCGCAGCGCGAACGCAGCTATGCCGAACCGGTGTACCGCAGCCAGCGCTTGCACGCCTCCTTCATGCACATGTACTTTCCGTCCAACCCCGGCGCAGTGGCAACGCTGTTTGCGCCCGGCTGACCCTTCATTAGGACCTCCCCATGGAAATCGAATCCCCACCGCTGCTGCGCGACACCCCCAAGCCCCAGGGCGAGCGGCGCGGCCTGGTTATCGTGCACACCGGCACTGGCAAGGGCAAGAGCACGGCCGCTTTCGGCCTGGCGCTGCGCGCGCATGGCCGGGGCAAAGTGGTCAAGGTCTACCAGTTCATGAAGGTGCCAACCGCGCGCTTTGGCGAGCACCGCTTGTTTGAGCAACTGGGCATTCCCATCATCGGCCTGGGCGACGGCTTCAGCTGGAAGAGCCGCGACCTGGACCACTCTGCCGAGCTGGCCCAGTTTGGCTGGGCCCAGGCCGAGGCTACGGTGCGCGCTGGCGAACACTTCATGGTGGTGCTGGACGAAATCATGTACCCGCTGCGCTACGGCTGGATACCACTGGAGCCGGTGTTGGCCTGCCTGCGTGAGCGCCCGCCCCATGTGCATGTGGTGCTGACTGGCCGGGGCGCGCCTGCCGAGTTGGTCGAGCTGGCCGACACCGTGACGGAGATGACGCTGGTCAAGCACCATTTCAAGGCCGGCGTGCCCGCCCAGCGCGGCATTGAAGACTGAGCGTTTGCCAAAGCCATGAGCACCCCGAATCCCACCGCCCAACCCCTGCTGGAAGTGCAGGCCGTGTCCCTGCTGCGCCAGGACAAGGCGGTGCTGAGCCAGGTCTCGGTGTCCGTGCCGTTTGGCGCGCACATCGCGCTGGTAGGGCCGAATGGTTCGGGCAAGACCAGCCTGCTGCAGGTGATGGCGGGCCGCCTCAAGCCCACGCAAGGCCGGGTGCTGGTGGGCGGCCAAGATCTGGCGCAGATGCCCGGCATGCAGCGCGCGCGCCAGTTGGCGGTGGTGCACCAGCACGAGCAGGTGCACGGCCAGCTGCGGGTACGCGACTACGTGGCCCTGGGCCGTACGCCACACGTCGATGCCAGCCGGGATGAGAATGCTGAAGCGGTACAAAGCGCTTTGCAGCGCTGCCATCTGGAGCAACTGCAGGACCGCTTGATGCGCACCCTGTCTGGCGGCGAGCAGCAACGCGCCGCCATCGCCCGGGCCATTGCGCAGCAGCCGCGCATCCTGTTGCTGGACGAGCCCACCAACCACCTTGATCTGCGTACCCGCGCCGACATGCTGGACCTGTTGACAGGGCTGGGTGTGACCGTGGTCGCGGCCCTGCACGAGCTGAGCCTAGTGCAGCGCTTTGCCCACCGCGTGCTGCTGCTAGGCCAGGGCCAGGTGGTGGCCGAAGACCTGCCCGCCAAGGTGCTGACCAAGGAGCTGGTGCTGGGCAACTTCGGCATGGACGTGTTCTACCTGCCGCTGCCGCACCGCGAGCATGCGGTTGCAGTGTTCGAGTCGCCGCAAACCGCGCACAAGCCGCTGCATGCCACGCGGCCCCATGTCCGCCCGTTGGCACATTGATTTTTAACTGTTGAAGCAAAGAAAAGAACCATGGCATTTACCGTGCGTCGTTTGAAATTTTCCCCAGTTGGGTGCCTGCTGCTGGGCGCGCTATCGCTATATGCCGTCGGCGTGCAGGCCCAGACTTTCCCGGTGACGGTAGACAGCTGCGGTGAAAAAATCACTTTCGCCGCCCCGCCCAAGGCTGCCCTGATCCACGACATCAATATGACCGACATGGCCCTGTCGCTGGGTCTGCAAAAGAACATGGTGGGTGTCAGCGGCATCAGCGGCTGGTACAAGATGAGCCCCGAGTTCAAACAGGCGCTGGGCAACATCCGCGAGATCGCACCCAAACAGCCAACCCTGGAAAACATCCTGGCCGCCAACCCCGACTTCTTTTTTGCCGGCTGGAACTACGGCATGAAGGTGGGCGGCGACGTCACTCCGACCACGCTGCAGAAATACAAAATTCCGACATTGGTGTTGTCCGAGAGCTGCATCCATGTGGACAAGGCACGCCCGCGTGCATCCATGGACCTGCTGTACGGCGACTACCTCAAGCTGGGCACTATCTTCGGCAAAGAGGCCGAAGCCAAGGCCCAGACAGAGGGCTGGAAGCAGCGCCTGGCCCGCTTGCCCAAGGCTCCAAGCAAAGAACCTTTGCGCATGTTCTTGTTTGATTCTGGCGAAGACAAGCCCTTCACCGCCGGCAAGTACGCCATTCCCACCGCAATGATGGAAGCCGCCGGTGGCCGCAACATCATGGACGACGTGGAAACCAGCTGGGGTACGGTGTCGTGGGAGGCGGTGGCCGCGCGCAACCCCCAGTTCCTGGTGCTGCTGGACTACCAGAACGGTGGCGGCGCTGACAAGCTGCTGCAGTTCCTGCAACAGCATCCTCTGATGCAGCACACCGACGCGGTCAAGAACAAGCGCTTTGTGGCTCTGCGCTATGAAGAGCTGACGCCCGGCCCGGCGAATATCGGCGCCATTGAAAAAATAGCCAAGGCGGCCGCGCGTTGAGCACATTGACCACCATGCGATCGGCATCCCGCTGGGCGAATGGCGGGCCTGCGTTCGTGCGCGTGGCCTTGCTGTTGTTGGCCTTGGTGGGCGTCGGCATGGTGTCGGTAGTCTCTGGCTCGACCTCGGTGAGTCTGTCCCAGGTGGGACATGGCCTGGGCTTGTTGCTCAGCGGTGCAGACGATGCGCGCTACAGCATGGTGGACCGCATCGTGGTCGATCTGCGCCTGCCGCGCATGCTACTGGCGATTCTGGTTGGCGGCGGCCTGGCTCTGGTCGGCGCCTTGCTGCAGACGGCCACGCGCAATGACCTGTCCGACCCGTATCTGTTTGGGCTGTCCTCCGGTTCGGCAGCGGGTGCGGTGGCGGTCATTACCCTGACGGGCGAGGTGCTGGGTATCTGGACGCTGCCGTTGGCGGCGTTTGTCGGTGGTATGGCCTCGGTGGCCGTCGTCTTGTTGCTGCTGCGCCGCTACCGCAGCCACACGCCGGAGCGGATGATTCTGGCCGGTCTGTCGGTGTCGTTCCTGTTCACCGCGCTGACCTATTACTTCACCTTTCTGGGCGACCAGCGGGCCGCCCAGTCGGTGCTGTTCTGGACCATGGGGGGGCTGGGCTCGGCGCGCTGGGACAATCTTTTTGTGCCTTTGACCGGCCTGCTGGTGCTGGTAGCTTTTTGCTGGCGCAAGCTGGGCGCGCTGGATGCCATGCTGGCCGGTGAGAACACCGCCCACAGCCTGGGCATCGACCCGCAGCGCCTGCGCATCCAGGTGTTTGTGGTCTGCGCGTTTGCCACCGCCTGCTTTGTGGCAGTGTCGGGCGTGATCGGTTTCGTAGGGCTGATGGTGCCGCACTTGGCGCGCGCGCTGGCTGGCGCCTTGCACCGGGGCATGCTGGGCCTGGCCGTGCTCATGGGTGCTCTGCTGCTGTTGCTCAGCGACGTGGTTTGCCGCACCGTGCTTGCGCCACAGGAGCTGCCAGTGGGCATCATCACCGCCAGCCTGGGCGCGCTGTTTGTGATGTACACCTTGCTGCACCAGCCCGACGTGGCCTGACCGCACTTCTTATTGTTTGAATTCTTTTTTGAAAGACTGCACCATGCAAACCCGCAAAATCCCCGCCACCATCGTCACCGGCTTTCTTGGTAGCGGCAAGACCACGTTGCTGCGCAACCTGCTGACCAACGCGCAGGGCCGCCGCATTGCGGTCATCGTCAACGAGTTTGGCGAACTGGGCATTGACGGCGAGCTGCTGCGCGGCTGTGGCATCGGCTGCGATGAGAACGGTGAAGAAAACGGCCAGCTGTTCGAACTGGCCAACGGCTGCCTGTGCTGCACCGTGCAAGAAGAATTTGCTCCGGTGATGGAGCAGCTCGCCGCTCGCCGCGACCAGATTGATTACCTCGTCATTGAGACCTCCGGCCTGGCGCTGCCCAAACCCTTGGTGCAGGCCTTCCAGTGGCCCGCGCTGCGCAACGCCTTCACCGTGGACTCGGTGATTACGGTGGTGGACGCGCCAGCGGTCGCCGCAGGCACCTTCGCCGAAGACCCGGTGGCCGTAGACGCCTTGCGCCGCGCTGACGACAACCTCGACCACGAATCCCCGCTGGCCGAGCTGTTTGAAGACCAACTGGCCACGGCCGACCTGGTGATCGTGCATAAGGTGGACGGCATGGATGCGGCTGCGCTCGAAGCAGTGGAAGCCACCATCCGCGCCGAAGCGCCAGCGGGCGTAAAGCTGGTGCGTGCCTCGCACGGCAACGTGCCTATGGACGTGCTGCTGGGCCTGGAGCGCGCGGTGGAAGACGTGATCGATTCCCGCAAAACCCACCACGACGAGGAAGAAGACCACGACCACGATGCCTTCGATTCGGTCTCCCTCACCCTGCAGGTGACCGACCGCGCCAAGCTGCTGAAGGAGTTGACCGCCCTAGTGCAGCGCCACGAAATCTACCGCGTCAAAGGCTTTGTGTCCTTGCCGGGTGCGGCCATGCGCTTGGTGGTGCAGGGCGTGGGTCAGCGCTTTGACAGCTACTTTGACCGCGCCTGGCGCGCGGACGAGCCCCGGGCCACCCGCTTGGTGTTCATTGGCGACCACCTTGAGGCTGCCGTCCTGCAAGCCGAATTGCAAGCCGCACTGGCGTAAGGAATCTCCTATGCATTTGCTTTCCACCCGCCCCGGCGGCCATGTCGAAGACGATGGCAACGGCATCGTGCGCGTGGAGCAAACGCCGGGCGACATCGTGGTGCTCACCGTTGCAGACACCACCTTGTCGCTGCTGGCCGAGGTGGCCAGCAACTTGCCGGCTGATTACCCGAGCGTGCGCCTGGCCAACCTGATGTGGCTGCGCCAGCCTGCGTCCACCGACTTATACATGGACGATGTGCTGCGCCACGCCAAGGCCATCGTCATGGAGCACCTGGGCAGCCCCAGCGACTGGGCCTACATCGTGGACCAGGTGTGCGAGTCGGCGGCCGCGCGCGGCCAGTGGCTGGTGATGGTGTCGGGCGAGTGTGTGGAAGACGCGCAACTCTTGCTGCGCAGCACCGCCGCGAAGGAAGACTGCACCCACCTCTGGCGCTGCCTGCGCGAGGGCGGGCGCGACAACGCGAACAATTTTTACCAGCTCATCCAGCATGCCGCCTTTGGCCGGGGTGAGCGGCCTGCACCGGCCCAGGTGCTGCCCGCCGCTGTGCGCTACGCGCCCGTCACGCAGGTGGCCCCTTGGTGCGACGGCGCACCTGTAGCCCTGCTGGTGTTTTACAAAGCCCATTTGCAAGCCGGCAATACCGCCGCGTTTGACGCCATGCTGGCAGCCCTGGCGGAGCAGGGCCTCAACACCCTGGCGCTGGCGCTGGATTCGTTGAAAAACCCCGGCAGCATGGCGCTGCTGCGGTCCATGGCTGCGGAGCACAAGGTCGATGTGGTGCTCAACGCCACCAGTTTCGCCGTGGGCTCGATTGACGGCAACGACAGTGGCGCCGAAGTGCAGCCCGTGCTGCTGGCGGGCGACGCGCCGGTGCTGCAGCTCATCACCGCCGGTTGTTCGCAAGAGCAGTGGCAAGACGACCCGCACGGCCTCACCCCGCGCGACCTGGCCATGCAAATCGTGCTGCCCGAGGTGGATGGCCGCATCGGCACCCGGCCCATCAGCTTCAAGGGCCTGGCCTGGCGCTGCGAGCGCGCAGAGATTGATGTGGTGCGTTACCAGCCTGAGCCTGAGCGCATGGCCTATGTGGCCTCTCTCGCACGTCGATGGTGCACATTGCGCTATAAAAAAAGTAGCGATAAGCGCGTGGCCCTGGTGCTGGCCAATTACCCGAATGACGACTCCCGCCTGGCCAATGGTGTGGGGTTGGATACGCCAGCCTCCACCGTGGTCATCCTGCAAGCCCTGCAAGCCGTAGGCTATGCCACCGGCGAAGTGCCGGCTGACAGCGACGCCCTGATGGCAGACCTGACGCGTGGTGTCACCAACAACCTCGACGCCAACGACGCGCGCCCCGTGGGTCAGAGTCTGGCCATGGCCGACTACCTGCAAGACTTCTGTGCGCTTCCTGCCGATAGCCAGGCCGCCATCAACGCGCTGTGGGGCCTGCCTGAGCAGGACCCGCTGGTGCGCCATGGCCGCTTCATGGTGTCTGGCCAGCGCTATGGCAATGTGTTTGTGGGTAACCAGCCCGCACGGGGGCGCGACCTGGACTTGGTCGCCACCTACCATGACGCCGACCTGGTGCCCACGCACAACTACCTGGCCTTTTACTTCTGGCTGCGCCGCGCCTACGCGGTGGACGCGGTGGTGCACGTTGGCAAGCACGGCAACCTAGAGTGGCTGCCCGGCAAAAGCGTGGCGCTGGGCGCGGCCTGCTGGCCCGACGCCATTCTGGGCCCGTTGCCGCACCTGTACCCCTTCATCGTCAATGACCCCGGCGAGGGCGCTCAGGCCAAGCGCCGCACGCAGGCCGTCATCATCGACCACCTGATGCCCGCCATGACCCGGGCCGAAACCTATGGGCCCCTGCAGCAGCTCGAAGGCCGCATGGACGAGTATTACGAAGCCCTGTCGCTCGACCCGCGCCGCGCCAAGCTGCTGCGCGCTGGCATTCTGGAGCAGGTACTGGCCGATGGTTTGCACATTGAATTGGGCTTTACGAAGCCTGCGGACGACGCTGAGCGCGAAGCGCTGCTGCGCCGCCTGGACGCCTACCTGTGCGAAATCAAAGAATCGCAAATCCGCGATGGCCTGCACACCTTCGGCCAGTCGCCCACCGGCCGCCAGCGGGTGGATACGCTGGTGGCACTGGCCCGCTACCCCGGTGGAGCAGGTGCCGCGCAAGGCAGCCTGACGGTCGCCTTGGCGCAAGACCTGGGCCTGCAAGATTTCGATGCCCTCAGCCCCGACTGGGCTACGCCTTGGACCGGCGAGCGCCCGCAGGCCTTGCAAGCCCTGAGCACCGACCCCTGGCGCCATGCGGGCCACACCCGCGAGCGGCTGGAGCTGCTGGCGGCGCAACTGGTGCAAGACGCAACTTCCGGCCCCCACCCCAACCCTCCCCCGGCGGGGGAGGGAGAGGACCCCGCATTACCCCCTCCCCCCACGGGGGAGGGCTGGGGTGGGGGCGGGCAGCCATTAGCGACGGTTAACTGGCCCCACACCACCCAGGTGTTGCAGCGCCTGCAATCCGTGCTGGCCCCGCGCCTCGATGCCTGTGGCCCTAATGAGATCACCCAGCTGCTGCGCGGCCTGGATGGCCGCTTCATCCCGCCCGGCCCCAGTGGCGCGCCCTCGCGCGGCCGGCCCGATGTGCTGCCCACCGGGCGCAACTTTTACTCGTTGGACACTCGCGCCATCCCCACCCAAACCGCTTACGCCATGGGCGCCAAGGGAGCAGACCGCGTGGTCGAGCGCCACCTGCAAGACCACGGGTCGTATCCCACGGCTATGGGCTTGTCGGTGTGGGGCACCAGCACCATGCGCACCGGCGGGGAAGACGTGGCCCAGGCCTTCTCGCTCTTGGGTGTGCGGCCCAAGTGGGCGGCGGGCAGCAACCGGGTGGTGGACATCGAAGTCATGCCTATGACCGTGCTGGGCCGCCCGCGCGTGGACGTGACGCTGCGTGTCTCCGGCTTCTTCCGCGATGCCTTCCCCAATGTGATTGACCTGTTTGACACCGCCGTGCGCGCCGTGGCCGCCATCCCGCCCGAGGACGAGGCAGACGACGTCAACCCCATCCGTGTGCGGGTGCAGGCCGAGGCGGCCCAAGCCCAGGCCGCCGGCCACAGCGATGCGGACGCCGAGCGCGCCGCTACCTGGCGCGTCTTCGGCCCCCGGCCCGGCGGCTACGGTGCAGGCTTGCAGGCGTCCATTGCCAGCGGCAACTGGACGGAGCGCTCCGAGCTGGCGGAGGCTTATTTGCGTGCCGGTGCCTTTGCCTACGGCCAGGACAGCGATGGCGCTGCCGCTTCTGATGCCTTTGCCCAGCGCATGGCCGGCCTGGACGCCGTGCTGCACAACCAGGACAACCGCGAGCACGACATCCTCGACTCCGGCGACTACTACCAGTTCATGGGCGGCATGGCCGCGGCGGTAGAGCACCTGAGCGGCAAGACAGCTGCCCTGTACCACGGCGACTTCAGCGTGCCCGGTGCCCCGCAGATTCGGGCTCTCAGCGAAGAGGTTGCCCGCGTGGTGCGCTCCCGCGCCGTCAACCCTAAGTGGATAGGCGGCATCAAGCGCCACGGCTACAAGGGCGCGTTTGAGATGGCTGCCACGGTGGACTTTTTGTTTGCGTTTGACGCCACCACCGGCGTGGTGGCCGACCACCAGTACGCGCTGGTGGCCGATGCCTATGTGCATGACGATGACACCCGCGCCTTCCTGCAACAGCACAACCCAGGGGCTCTGCGCAGCATTGGCGAGCGCCTGCTGGAAGCCATGCAGCGCGGGATGTGGGCCGAGCCCGGCGACCAGCGCGAACGTATTGAAGAGCACCTGCTTGCGCTGGAAAACCAATTAGAGGCATCTTGACCGTAGCTATGAATTCCAACATGACCACCCCACTTGAGCCGGTGCCTTTCCCGTTCACCGCATTGGTTGGCCAGCAGGCCTTGCAACGCGCCTTGCTGCTGGTGGCGATAGACCCAGGCATCGGCGGTGTGCTGATTGGCGGGCCGCGCGGCACTGCCAAGTCCACCGCCGCACGGGCGTTGGCCGCCTTGCTGCCGCAGGCCCCGTTTGTGACCCTGCCTCTGGCGGCCAGCCTGGAGCAACTGGTGGGCACGCTCAGCATTGAAGACGCCTTGCAAAGCGGCTCCGTGCGCCTCTCGCCCGGCCTGGTGGCGCGTGCGCACCAGGGCGTGCTGTATGTGGACGAAGTTAACCTGCTGCCCGACGCGCTGGTCGATGCCTTGCTGGACGTAGCTGCCAGTGGCGTCAACACCGTGGAGCGCGACGGCATCTCGCAGCGCCACGCCGCCCGCTTTGTGCTGGTGGGCACCATGAACCCGGAAGAGGGCGAATTGCGCCCTCAGTTGCTGGACCGTTTTGGCCTCTCGGTGTGGCTGCACAACCCGCTGGACGCGGCCCAGCGCCAGCAGATCGTGCGCAGCCGCTTGATGTTTGACGCTGCCCCGGACGCAGTGGCAGCAAACCATGCCGACGCTTTGCAAAACCTGGCCGCCAGTGTGCTGGATGCACAGGTTTTGTTGCCCCGCGTGGCCTGGCCGGACGCGGTGCTGGCCCATGCCGGTGCGTTGGCACTGGCGGCCGGGGTAGATGGCGTGCGGGCTGACTTGGTCATGCTGCGCGCCGCCCGCGCCTCAGCCGCGCTGGATGGGCGTGATGTGGTTACCGTGGCCGATGTGGACGCCATAGCGGAGCTGGCTTTGCACCACCGACGCAATGCCTCTGCCGCTTCAGGCGGGCAAGCGCCTCAAGCACCCACACCCACACCCGCGCCGCAAACGCCAGGCCAGAGCCCTGCTCCGGCGGCGCAGGGTGGCGATGGTGACTGGGGTGCCATGCCACCCGTGCCGGTGGGCACTGTGCGGCCAGCGGCTGCAGGAGTGCTGCCGCCAAAAAAAGCCTGAGCCACCCCGGCCCTGCGTTGCACAGTGCGGCGCGCGGCGGGCGGTGGCGCACAGCAGTTCAGCCAGCCGGTGCACGCGTACTGCGGGTGGTGGCTGCGCGCGCGCCATCCGCCTCCATTGCCTGGCTGCCCACCCTGTATGCGAAAGGCCGTGAGGCACTGGCCGCCCAGCATCTGCGCTGGCGCGAGCCCCAGGCCAAGATGTCCACGTTGCATCTCTTGTTGCTGGATACCTCTGGCTCCATGCGCCAAGGCGGCCGCCTGGCGCTCGCCAAAGGCTACGCCGCCCAGGTGCTGGAGCAGGCCGCCCGCGCGGGCGAGCATGTGGCCTTGCTCTGCTTTGGCGGGCAAGGTGTTGAAGTGCTGGTAGCGCCTGGTCCGGCGCGCCGTGCCGCTGCTGTGCGCGTGCAGCAGCGCGGTGGCGGTGGTGGTACGCCGCTGGCGCAAGCCTTGGCTGCCGCAGAAAAAATGATTGCCCAGCACTGCCGTGTGCGCGGCAACCAGGGCATTGCCAACACCGTGCTATGGCTGCTGACCGATGGCCGTACCCAGGATCGCCCAGCAGCACCACATGGTGCAGCGCACACGGTGGTGGTGGATTTTGAAGACCCCCGCCGCGCACTAGGCCGCTGCGCGGCCTGGGCCGCACGCTGGGGTGCCGAGCACCGCATGGCCCCCGCGCCAAGATGAAATTTTTATATGACTGAACCGAGCCTGAACACCTTGCAATCCCCCATCACCGAAGTCATCGTCTGCACCACCTGCCGGCCGGCCGATGTGCCACGCGACCAGCCCGCACCAGGCGCGGCGCTGTTTGAAGCTGTGCAGATCGCCGCGTGGGACCTGGCCCCCGCGCAGCTGGCCCAGGTGCGTATACGCAGCGTGGAGTGCATGACGGGCTGCAACCGTGCCTGTACCGTAACGTTCCAGGCTGCGGGCAAGTACCTGTACTACTTTGGCGACTTGTCGGCAGACACTGAAACCGCTGAACACATCCTCGCCTGTGCGCAGCTGCATGCCCAAGCAGCGGACGGTACGCTCTTACGCAACGACCGCCCAGCACGGCTGCGCAACGGCATCTTGGCGCGCATACCGCCGCTGGCCATCCCTGGCTAGGGTCAGGCCCTGGCCTAAATCACCTTGAAATGGTGCGTGCCGTCCCGGCCCAGTTGCGCCACCAGGCCAAACTCCCAGTCCAGGTAGGCTTGCATGGCCTCGGCGGGGGCATCCGTACCTTCGTAAGGGCGGCGGTAGCGGTCTGTGCGTGGCACGGCCAGGCGCTCGTCCCCGGTTGACGTGGGCAGGCCTGCGGCAAACCAGGCGGCATTGCCACCTGCCAGCACATGTATTTCGGCGTCGCTGCCACGCGCTTGAAGCAGCGCGCGCAGGTCTTGCTCGGCAAAACGGGCCAGCAAACTGCTGCCGCAGGTCAGCACATAGCGCGGCGCCGCAGGTATGCGGTCCAGCGCCTGCGCCAGCTGTGCACGGATGACAAACCAGGCGCCCGGAATATGGTTTTTAACGTGGTTGACGCTGGTGGTCACATTGAGCAGGGCGACTGAGGCGGGGTTTTCATCCAGCCACTGCGCCAGCACGGCCGGCGTGATGTCTGGAGTGTTCGGTGCCGGTGCGTGTGCAGCGGCTTCAGCACCCGGTTCGCTGAATAACGCGCTTGCCGGTGTTTCCAGTACATAGACCTCCCAGCCCATCTGGGCCAGCCAGGACGCGCTCATGGGAGCGCGTACGCCATCCTGGTCGGCAAGAACAATGCGGGCGCCGCGCACCGGCACGTGGTGGTCGGTCTCCTGCACCAGCTGCCCGCCAGGGGCGCTGCCGAAGCCGGGGATGTGGCCGGCTGCATATTCCTCCGGTGTACGCACGTCAAAGCGGTAGACGGTGCGCCCCGGCGCTTCCAGCGAAGCCAGGGCGTCGTAGGCAATCCAGTTCACACCGGCTTTCTCGGCCACGCTGCGCGCTTGGACCTGGGCTGTAGCTACGTGTTCAGCGTCGGGCGCGGGGGCCTGGCGTCGCGCGCCATGGTCCAGTTGCTGGCCGGCGAGCTTCCAGCCGATGGTGCCGTTGCGCAGGGCTGCGATGGGGTTGGGCAGGCCGGCGTTGACAAGGGATTGGGTGCCAATGATGCTGCGGGTGCGGCCTGCGCAGTTGACGATGATCTGTGTCTTGGGGTCGGGGGCCAGCTCCCGCGCGCGCAGCACCAGCTCGGCCCCTGGGACGCTGGTGGCGGTGGGGATGCTCATGGTTTGGTATTCGTCGAAGCGGCGTGCATCCAGCACCACCACGTCGGCTTTCGCGTCGATAAGCGCCTTCACCTCTTGGGCCGATAGCGAAGGCGTGTGGCGCTCGTGCTCCACCAGTTCACCAAAGGATTTGCTGGGCACGTTGACGTCGCGGAACAGCTCGCCACCGGCGGCGCGCCAGCCCTCCAGTCCACCCTCCAATAGATGCACCTGGGTATAGCCCAGGCTCTGCAGGCGCTGTGCGGCCAGGGGGCCAAGGTCCACTCCGTCATGGCTGCCATAGAGCACGATCAGCGTGTCGCGGCGTGGAATGCGGCGCCAGGCCTCCAGTTCTATGCGGGACAAGGGCAGGTTGGCGGCCCACAGTGGGTGTTCTTGCGCAAATGGGTCTTCCTCGCGCACATCGAGCAGGGCGATTTCATGGCGGGCGAGCAGGTGCGCGCGCACGTTGGTAAAAGAAAGAGTGGCGGTCATGCGTGTCGAAGTTCCAAGGATCGGTCCCAGAGATTGGGTAGGGTGGTATTGCTGTAGCCAGACACAAAGGCCTTGCGTCCGCCTTCCGCAGGGTAGGTATGGCGTTGCACGGCGCCGATGTTGGCACCATAAACATGGATGCTGATCGACACCCGGTCGTCGTACGCATTGTGGACACGGTGGATGTCGCCTATGCGGGGCGATACGGCTTCTACCTGGCCTGGGTCCAGCCGGACGCCGGCACCGTCTGGCACGCTGCGGCCATCGGCCTGCAGGCGCCAGGGTTGGCTGTACTCAGCCCCGCGCAGCATGCCGATCAGGCCCCACACGGTGTGGTCATGCACCGGAGTGGCCTGGCCTGGCCCCCACACAAAGCTCACCACCGAGAAGCGCTCGGTGGAGTCCGCATGCAGCAGGTACTGCCGGTAGTGCCTGGGGTGCGGTTCTGCGTAGGCTGCGGGCAGCCAGCTGTCTTGCGCCACCAGCGTGCGCAGCAGGGCGCTGCCTTGTTCCAGAACGCGTGGCTCGTCGGCTTCGCGCTCCAGCAAGCGCCCGAAGGCGATCACAAAGTCGCGCAGCGGTGCGATGGGGTTGGTGCTCATGGGGGGTGTAGGGCAGGGTCGTTCAGCGTGTCCACACCTGGGCATCGGTGATGGCGCGGACGTCAACGCGTGTGGGCAGAATGCCGTCGCGGGCCGAGCGGTCTGCCACTTTTTGCAAGGCGGCCACGTCGGCTTCGCTGACCGGCCGGCTGCTGACCGCCGCGCGCGCTGTAATCGTACGCGCATTGTCCAGCGGCAAGCGCGTCAACTGGCTGTAGACCTGGGCAAAGGCTTCGGCATTGGCTTGGGCCCATTCGCCCGCACGGCCTAGCCGGGCAAGAAAGTCGGCAATGGCGGCGCGCTTGTTGGCATCGGCTAGCGCTGGCTCGCTGGCGGTGATGAAGGCCAGCGCAGAGTTGATGCCGCGTCCATCGCGCAAGATGCGTCCGCCTTGCTGTGTGGCGACTGCGTAATAGGGGTCAAAAATCGCCCACGCATCTATCTGGCGGGATGCAAAGGCCATGGCGGCGTCGGTCGGCAACACAAAACGCACATTGACCTCTTCACGGGCGACTCCGGCTTCCTCCAGCGCACCATACAGCTGGTATTGCGAAATGCTGCCGCGCGCCGACGAGACCACCACGCTGCGCCCGCGCAGATCGCGCACGCTGCGGATGGGCGAGTCGGCCTGTACCACGATGCCCAGCGATTCAGGCAGGCCGACACGGGTGGCGACTATCTTCAGCGGCGTGCGGCCCACGGCAGCGGCTAGCACTGGCAAGTCACCAGCAATGGCAGTATCCACCGCCGCACTGCGCTGTGCCTCGAACAGCGGTGCCGCCCCCTGGAAGTTGGCCCAGCGGTAGCCATAGGGTGCGCCCTCCAGTGCTTTTGATGCGTCGAACAGGGCCCGCAGACCGCCGGCCTGGTCGCCCAGAACCAGCGTGGTGCCGGGTGCAATGGTGTTGGCTGCCTGCGCGGGCAAAGCGCTTGCGCCCAGGCCCAGCAGGCCGGCCATGGACAGGCCTTGTTGCAGCAGGTGCCGGCGTGTGGGGAGGTGAGATTTTTTGGAGGTCATGGATGCCTTCGGTGGACTGGATGTTGAATACGTTCTAAGAATTTGCAGCCTGCAAGGCGGATTTGCCGGCGGCCACCAGCGCGGAGTCGTTTTGCGGCGTGTGCACGCGACCGCACAGCACGTCGCGGTAGTGGCGCTCCAGCGGGTTGTGCCGTGTGAGCCCGTGGTTGCCACTGAGCTGCAGGGCAATTTCCACGGCGCGGATGGCGTTGTTGGTGGTGGTGTACTTCAGCAGACCGCTGTCGCTAGGCGAGGGTGTGCGTCCAGCGTCCACCTCGCTACCCGCATGCGCCAGCAGCACGCGGTTGCTGTGCAACAGCGCGGCGATTTCGCCCACATGCTCCTGCACACGCGGCAGGCTGGCCAGTGGTGCCCCCAGGTTGGCGGGGCTGCGGGTCCGCAGAAAATCGCACAGCCAGTCGTATGCAGCCCGGGCTACCGCGTCGTAGATGCTGCCTAGCAGCACGCCCATCCAGGCCTGCTGGGTGGCATAGTGCTTGGCTAGATCCGTGCTTTCAGACCAGCCGTCCGGCGGCCGCAGATCGACGGCAAATTCAGCGGCGATGTGCACGTCTTCAAAGACTACCTCGTGGCTGCCCGAGGCGCGCAGGCCCAGGTGGTCCCAGCTTTGCACCACGCGCACGCCGGGCGCATCGCGTGGCACCAGAAAGTTGCCCACGCGTGGCGTGGCTTCGTCGGTGCGGCCCCATACGGACAGCCAGCGCAGCCCGGCAATGCCGGTGGTGTAGAGCTTGTGCCCATTGAGCGTCCAGCCCGTTGCGGTGGCTGTCCCTACGGTGTTGGGCAGGCCGCCGCGCGCCGGTGAACCCAGGGCGGGTTCCACGCGCAGGGCGTTGATCAAGGCGCCGTGTTGCACGCCGTCGCGCAGCACCTGCTCGCGCACTGCCACCGGCCAGCGGCAGTCCTTGCTGCGCAGCGCCAGGTGCTGCAGATAGGTCATGGTCAGTACCAGGGCCGTGGCCGGCTCGCCCTTGGCCACCGCTGCGATTACCCGCCGTGCGGTGGTCAGTGTGGCGGCACTTCCGCCCAAGGCAGTGGGTGCCAGCAAGCCCACCAGGCCATGCTGCTGCAGCGTGACGAAGTTGCTGTGCGGAAACTCGGCACTCGCATCCAGGCCTGCGGCACCGGCTGCAAGCTGGGCTGAGAGCTGCGCGAGCAGGGCAGGTGTATGGGCTATATGGGCCGATGTGTACGGTGCCAACGTTGGGTGCGCATTGGCTTCCAACGGTGTGGGCACTGCAGCGAGGCGATGCAAGGTAGTGGAAGACATGGTGCCGAAGTTAAGCGCTGCGCCTAGTCAGTACAACAAAGTTTCTTGCATATCGATGTGCGACTTTCTACGTTGGCACATCGGCATCTGCGACTTACGCTGCAGGCTTCTTTGTTCTTGCAGTAAAGCCGTAACCACCATGCAATCTTCCCGCTTTCCGTCTACGGTGCCGCTGACTCCGCTATGGTCGCGACGCCAGTGGTTGCAGACTGCTGCAGCGGGTGCAATGGTTTCCGTGGGCGTGAGCTCGCATGCTGCCAACGCCACATCGGACCTGTCCGGTGTGTCCCTACGCATTGGGACTTACAAAGGCCTGTGGCGCCCCTTGCTGCAAGCTGCCGGGCTGGTTGATACGCCTTACCGTATCGACTGGCGTGAGCTCAACAACGGCGTGCTGCACATCGAGGCGATCAATGGCGACGCGCTCGACGTGGGCTCGGGTAGCGAAATTCCGGCAGTCTTCGCGGCGCGCCAAAAGGCCAATGTGCGCTTCATCGCCGCCACCCGCGAGGACCTGAATAACCAGGTCACTCTGGCACGCAAGGATGCGCCCATCCAGCGCATTGCCGACCTCAAGGGCAAGCGCGTGGGCTATGTGCGTGCCACCACGGCCCACTATTTCTTGAGCAAGCAATTGGCCGAGGCGGGCCTGGGGTTCAACGACATCCAGGCCGTCAGCCTCACACCGGCTGATGGGCTTTCAGCCTTCGCGCGCGGCGATCTGGATGCCTGGGCCATCTATGGCTACAACGGGCAGATTGCGCGTACGCAGTACGGTGCGCGCCCTATCAAGACTGGTGTGGGCTATCTGTCGGGCAACTTCCCCATCTATGCGAACCCGCGCGCCGTGGACGACCCGCGCCGCCACGCGGCTATCACGGATTTTTTGCTACGTCTGCAGCGCTCCTACGTTTGGGCCAACGCCAACTATTTGTCGTATGCCCGTGCCCAAGCGGCCGAAACCCGGGTGCCGGTGGGTGACCTGGTGGAGCTGTTCAACGGCCGCAGCACCGACTACAGCCTGGGGCCCGTCAACGACACCATTGTGCAAAGCCACCAGGATGTGGCCGACACCTTCCAGCGCCTGGGCGTGCTGGACGGGCCCGCCCTAGTAGCGCCGCTCTGGGAGCGCAGCTTTGGCAAAGCCTTGACGGCACGCGCTGCTACTTGAGCCCATCAACTTTCTTCACACACATTTCTTACTGATTACTTCAAGGAGCACTTTTCATGAGCTACGGTCCTATTGAATTCATTGGCATGATCCAGAGCCAGAAGGTCTCGGAGATCCACGCGGCGCGTGGTCCTTCCATCGACCGCGACTACGTGCGCGCCTTTGCCCAGGCGCATGAAGCAGCGGGCTTTGACCGTATCCTGGTACCCCACCATTCCACCAGCCCGGACGCCACCTTGACCGTTGCCTACGCAGCCGCGGTCACCGAGCGCATCCACTTCATGCTGGCACACCGCCCTGGCTTTGTGGCCCCCACGCTGGCAGCCCGCCAGTTTGCTTCGCTGGACCAGTTTAGCGGCGGCCGTCTGGCGGTGCACTACATCTCAGGTGGCTCTGATGAAGAGCAGCAGCGCGATGGTGACTGGCTGGACCACGACCAGCGCTACGCGCGTACCGACGAATACCTGGATGTGCTGCGCAAGGTCTGGACGGCCGACAAACCCTTTGACCACCAGGGTGCGCACTACCACGCCAAGAACGCGTATTCCGAGGTGAAGCCGGTGCAATCGCACAACGGCAAGCCGCATGTGCCGGTGTACTTTGGCGGCGCGTCGGAGGCCGCTATTCCGGTGGCGGGCAAACATGCGGACGTATATGCCCTGTGGGGCGAATCGTTGGACCAGGTGCGCGAACTCACCACCCGCGTGCGTGCCGAGGCCGCCAAGCATGGCCGCACGGTACGTTTCTCGGTCTCGTTCCGCCCCATCCTGGCCGATTCTGAGGAGAAAGCCTGGGCGCGTGCCGACGCCATCCTGGCCGAGACCAAGCGTCTGCGTGTGGTGCAGGGCTTTGGCCGGGGTGGCCCGCAGCAGAGTGAAGGCGCCAAGCGCCTGCTGGCTGCGGCCGACAAGGGCACGCGGCTGGACAAACGGCTGTGGACCGCAGTTGCGCAGGAGATCGGTGGCCGCTCCAACAGCACGGCGCTGGTCGGCACGCCCGAGCAGGTGGCCGATGCGCTGCTGGACTACTACGACCTGGGCGTCACCACCTTCCTGATACGCGGCTTCGACCCGCTGGAGGACGCGATTGACTATGGCCGAGAGCTGATTCCGCGCACCCGCGCCCTGGTAGCACAGCGCATTGCCGCGCAAAGGAAAGCAGCATGAGCGCCGTGCTGTCCATAGACCGCACTGCGGCACCTGCAGCGGCATTTACGCAACTGCGCTTCAACCCCCGCCCGCAGCAGAAGTTCTGGTTTGACCCACCCGCACCGCGCACCAGCGTGGAGGCCGAGCGCCGCCACCGCCAGGAGCGCCTGGCCGGTGCCTTCCGCCTGTTCGCCCGCTTCGGTTTTGCGCAGGGGCTGGCCGGCCACATCACCGCCCGCGACCCCGAGCTGACAGACCACTTCTGGGTCAACCCGCTGGGCCTGCATTTCTCGCGCATCAAGGTGTCGGACCTGCTGCTGGTCAACGCCAAGGGCGAGACGGTGATTGGCGACCGGCCGCTGAACAAGGCCGCGTTTGCCATTCACGCCGCCATCCATGAATACAACCCCAAGATCATCGCCGCAGCCCACACACACTCGATCTATGGCAAGGCCTGGGCCACCCTGGGCCGCAAGCTGGACACTCTGACGCAAGACAGCTGCGCCTTCCACGGCGACGTGGCTTTGTTCGACGACTTCACCGGCATGGTGGTGGACGACAGCGAAGGCCTGCGCATTGCCAAGGCCGTGGGCGATGGCAAGGGCGCCATCCTGCAGAACCACGGCATCCTGACTGCAGGCCCCAGCGTGGAAGCCGCCGCCTGGTGGTACATCGCGCTGGAGAACGCCTGCCACACCCAGCTGCTGGCCGAAGCCGCCGGCACGCCCAAACCGATTGACGAAGCAGTGGCACAGCACACGCACAGCCAGATCGGCGGCCCCGAAGGCGCGCTGCATGCCTTCGAGAGCCTGTACGAGGGGCTGGTGGAAGCCGAGCCTGAATTGCTGGACTGAACATACCAACGACAGGGAGTGGCCAATGACTACATCTTTATCGCGCCGCAGTGTTTTGCGCGCCGGCGGCGGTGCCGCCGTGATCGCATCCAGCGGTCTGCTGGCCTCGCGTGCCTTCTCGCAGCCGCGCAAACTAACCTTCGCCTGGAATGCGTCGGCGTTCTGTTTGTCGCCGGTGGTGGTGGCGCAGGAGCGGGGTTTTTTTGAGAAGAATGGCCTGCAGGTGGATCTGATCAACTACACCGGCTCTACCGACCAGTTGCTGGAGTCGTTGGCCACCGCCAAGGCCGATGCTGCCGTGGGCATGATCCACCGCTGGCTCAAACCTCTGGAGGCGGGCTTTGACGTGAAGATTGTCGGCAGCTCGCACGGCGGCTGCGTGCGGATGGTGGGTGTGAAAGAGGCAGGCGTTACCAGCCTGCAAAAGCTCAAAGGTGCGACCATCGGCGTGTCGGACATAGCGAGCCCCGGCAAGAACTTCTTTTCCATTCTGCTGAAGAAAAATGGCATCGATGCCGACAAGGATGTGACCTGGCGCCAGTACCCAGCCGATCTGCTGGACATCGCGGTGAACAAGGGCGAAATCCAGGCAATCGCCGATGGCGACCCTACGCTGTACCTGATCGAAAAGCGCAACAAGGGCCGCTACGTCGAGCTGGCCTCCAATCTGTCGGGTGAATACAAGGACAAGGTGTGCTGCATCGTCGGCGCACGCGGCGAGTTGGTGCGCAATGACAAGCCCACAGTGGCGGCGCTGGTGCGCTCCATCGTGCAGGCCTCTGACTTTGTAGCCGAGAACCCCAACGAGTCTGCCAAGCTGTTCTCCAAATATTCGCCCAAGGTGCCGGTGGAAGACCTGCAAGCGCTGCTGGGCACCCTCACGCACGCCCACCACCCGGTTGGTAGAAGCTTGCGCGACGAGGTGGAGTTCTACGCCCGCGACTTCCGGTCGGTGGGGGTGCTGAAGTCCTCTACAGATCCCGCGCGCTTGGCCAACCATGTCGCTGTGGACGTGCTTGCATGACCACCGCAGACCAGGTACTTGGCGGGCGTGTGGAGCCCGCTGCGCGAGCGCCAGCAAACACGGGTGTGGCACGCAGTGCGCTGCCTGCTGCGCTGCAGCCTGCGCCGTTGCGCGGAATATGGCGGACCGGCGCCGTGGCTGCACTGGCGTGGGCGGGCTTGGGCCTGCTGACCTTGGGCTGGCCCAACAAGGAGGTTGGTTTTAGCGACTGGAATTTCACGACCGAACTCGGCGTGGTGGCGCTGGTCGTGGCACTTTTGCTAGCGGCCGTCGCGCTGCTGGGTGCGCGTGCCGGGTCTGTGGGGCGCTACCTGCGCCCGGCGGGACAGTGGTTGATCGCGGGCCCTTTGTTGCTGGCACTGTGGGAGGTGCTGACCGCCAAGCTGGGCCTGCTGCCGCCGCCATTTTTTGCCCCGCCGCAAAGCCTGATTGATGTGGCATATGAAGACTGGGCGCGCTTGGGCTTGTCCACCGTGCATTCGCTGCGCTTGCTGGCGCATGGCTTCGTCCTGGGGGCCTTGGTGGGCTTTGGTACCGGCGTATGGATTGGCTGGTCGCGCGTGGCAGGTTACTGGGTGCACCCGGTGCTGCGCTTCTTGGGGCCAGTGCCCGCGTCTGCGCTGCTGCCCTTGGCCTTTTTCTTTGCGCCCTCTAGTTATGCTGCGGCGGTGTTTTTGGTGGGGCTTGCGACCTTCTTCCCGGTGGCGGTGCTCACCTGGTCGGGCGTCGCCTCGGTGAACAAAAGCTATTACGACGTAGCACGCACTTTGGGCGCTTCGGAATGGTTCTTGGTACTGCGCGTGGCCGTGCCCGCGGCGCTACCCCAGGTGTTTGTGGGCTTGTTCATGGGCTTGGGCGCTTCATTTTCGGTGCTGGTTACGGCCGAGATGATGGGCGTCAAAGCCGGGTTGGGTTGGTACCTGCAATGGGCGCAGGGCTGGGCCGCCTATGCCAATATGTACGCCGCGCTGCTGGTCATGGCGGTGCTGTGCTCGGGGCTGATTACCCTGCTGTTTACGGTGCGCGACCGTGCACTGTCGTGGCAGAAGGGGACTGTCAAATGGTAAGCACTACCGTCGCCACGCCGGAGGCCGTAGCGGCCCTGGCACCCACGGGCGCCCATATCGATATCAGCGGCGTGAGCCACTGGTTTCAACAGCAGCAGGGTGTGCTGCAGGTGCTGGATGGCATTGACCTGCAGGTGCAGCCAGGCGAGTTTGTGGCCCTGCTGGGGCCCAGTGGCTGCGGCAAGTCCACGCTGCTGCGCCTGGTGGCGGGCCTGGAGCCCGCGACCACGGGCCGAATCACCCAGGACGGCACGGCCATTACCCGCCCAGATCCTTCGCGTATCGTTGTTTTCCAGGACCCCACGCTGTACCCCTGGCGCAGCGTGTGGGACAACGTGGCACTGGGCCTGCAGGCACGCGGATTGTTGAAGACCCAGCGCTCTCGTGTGGACGATGCGCTGGCCCTGGTGGGCCTCAGCGATTTCGCCAAGAGCTTTCCGCACCAGCTGTCGGGCGGCATGGCCCAGCGCGTGGCATTGGCGCGTGCGCTGGTCAACGACCCGCAGCTGCTGGTGCTGGACGAACCCTTGGGCAAGCTGGATTCGCTGACGCGGATTGCCATGCAGAGCGAACTGGTCAAGCTGTGGCAGCGTGCCGGGTTTTCGGCCTTGCTGGTCACGCACGATGTGGAAGAGGCGCTGTTCCTGGCCAACCGTGTGGTCGTTCTGAGCGACCGGCCGGCCCGCATCGTGGCCGAACTGGTGGTGGATTTGCCCTATCCCCGGCACCGTGGCCATCCACGCTTGGCCGAGCTGCGCCACACGGCTTTGCGGCACCTGGGTTTGGACGCAACTTGGTGATCTGGGTGCTTATGCGGCTGTCGCGCCTGGTGCGGGCGGCTGCCTCTGCAGGCCGGGTGGGGCCGTGAGCGCGCTATGGAATGACGGCTGGCTGAATGCGCTGATTGGGCTGTTGCAGACGGCCCAACTGACCCTATTGCAACTGCTAGCCTGGCTGGGTGTGGCCGAGCTGCAAAACGGGCAACCTGCCTGGCCCTGGGCAATGCGCCTGTCCGGCGAAAACCTGCTCATCGACCTGGGGCAGGCGCGGCGCTTTGCCGGCAGCTTGGCTGTGGTGGTGCTGGTGTTGGCGTTGTGGCTGCTGGCCGGGCTGTGGAAGCGCGGGCGGCTCGGGCTGCTCTTGGTGGGGGCTCTGTTGTTGCTGATGGCCCCCTGGCCCGATAAGCGGGTGCTGGCGGTGCCGGCCACGCCCGCCAGCTTCCACCGTGCGCCCATCGGCTCCAGCGTGGAATCCATCGCGCGCGGCCAACAGCTGTATGCGCAGCATTGCGTGGCCTGCCATGGTGCCGATGGGCGTGGCCGAGGCCCGCTGGCTGCTGCACAGGCCGTGTGGCCCCCCAATTTGGCGGGGCCCTTGCTCTGGCGGCGCGCGGATGGTGATCTGCTATGGCATGTGCTGCACGGCATGCAGGGCGCCAGTGGCGCCACCACCATGCCCGCATTTGCCGGCACGCTGGGCGATGCGGATGCCTGGGCCCTGATCGACTTTATGAAAGCACTGGCTGCGGGGGAGGGCCTGCGCACCACCGGCACATGGGCCCTCCCTGTGCGTCTGCCGGATGCGCAGGTACGCTGTGCCGGTGCTCCACCGCGCCATTTGGCGGCGTGGCGTGGCCAGCGCCTGCGCATCGTGGTGGATGCAGGCCCGCAGTCCACACCCCCGTTGGAAGACCCTAGGCTGGTCACCGTGCTATTGCGTTTACCCGGTGCAGCCCAGCCAGACGCGGGATGCACGGTAGATGATTCGGACGCACCCGCTGCCTGGGCCGCCGTGGCATTGCTGACCGGCACTCCGTCGGCGGCCGGTACCACCTTGATCGTCGACCGTGACGGTTGGCTGCGCGCCCGCAGTGCGCCCGGCCAGGCTGGCTGGTCCGATGCCGATCTGTTGTGCCGCACCGATGTACGGCCGCAACCCGGCGCCGTTGCCGTGGCCAGCGCGGATGGCCTGGGCGCACTCATAAGCCGCATGGATGCCGAGCCGGTGCGCTTTGTCAAAGGCGGCTTTGTCCACTGATTTGCTTTCCAACCTCAAGGAGATTTTTATGGTTCCACAACACAAGCCACGCCGCCAGTTTCTGGCCCAGGCCGCAGGTGCAGCGTCTGCGCTGGTCTTGCCTGCATTTGCACAGACGCGTCCCGTGCTCAAGGCCGGCGACCAGAAGGGCGGCTTGCGTGCGCTGCTAGAGGCTGCGGGCGCCCTGGACGGCATTGCCTATGACATCCAGTGGTCCGAGTTCCCGGCCGCCGCGCCGCTGGCCGAGGCGCTGAACGCTGGTGCGGTGGACTCTGGCCCCATCGGCGATGCCCCGCTGATCTTCGCCCTGGCCGCAGGCGCACGGGTGAAGGCCATCGGTGCGAACCGATCCGACTCGTACGGCACGGCGGTCCTGGTGCGGCCCGATTCGCCGCTGAAGGGCGCGGCCGACCTGAAGGGCCGCAGCGTGGCGACCAACCGGGGCTCCATCGGCCACTACATCACGCTCAAGGCGATTACCCAGGCCGGGCTGGCGCCCGAGGACGTGAACTTCCGCTTTCTGGCACCGGCAGACGCCAAGCTGGCGCTGACCCAGGGCTCGGTCGATGCCTGGGCCACCTGGGAGCCGTACACCGCCCTGGCCGAAACCAGTCGCCATGCGCGCGTGCTGGTCAGCGGGCGCGGCCTGCTGCCCGGCCTGAGCTACCTGGCCGCCACCGACACGGCCATCTCCAGCAAGCGTGCCGTGCTGCAGGACTTCTTGCAGCGCGTGGTGCGCGCCCAGCAATGGTCGTACAAGCATGTGGACGCCTATTCGGCCGCATTGGCGCGCATCATCGGCATCCCGCCCGAGGCCGCCAAGCTGCAGTTCGAACGCCGCCAGCAGCAGTGGGTGCCCATCAACGCCCAGGTCATCGCCGACCAGCAGGGCACGGCAGACTTCTACCAGCAGGTGGGCCTGATCAAGCAGGCGCTGGACGTGAAGGGCACGTTTGATACCGGCTTTGGTCTGGCTGCTTAAAATGGGTGCTTGCTATTGAAAATATAGCTGCTTGCGCAGGTAATGCCTGCGCTGGAGGCCATTTTGTTACGCAGCCCGGGTAGCTACAAACTTGGACACCTGTGGCCCCAGTACCAGCACCATCAGGAACCGGGCTAGCTGCATGGCCATCACAAAACTGGCGTCTACCGCGCTGGTGGCGGCAATCACCGCCACCGAATCCGCGCCGCCGGGGCTGGTCGCCAGATAGGCGGTGAGCGGATCAATGCCAGACAGCCAGGACAGCGCGGTCGCAATCGCGATGCCCACAGCCATCAAAGCCACAATCGACCCCATCACATGCGGCAATGCCCGCAAGGCATGTTTCAGAATGGCGCGCGTAAAGCGCAGCCCGATGCTCCAGCCAATCAGTGCATAGGCCACGGCCAGCAAGGCGCCTGGCAGTTCAATCACCAGCAGCCCCGTCGCCTGCAATGCGCTACCCAGCAACAAGGGCAACACCATGGCGCCAGCGGGAATATGCAGCCTGCGGGCGACCAAAGCGCCCCCAAATGCCAGCAGCATCGTCAACGCCACGTTGTCCGGGTTGTCCACCGTGAACCAGTGCATGCCGGCGACCACGGACGGGCCGGTGTGCGGGGCAAATATGCGTGCCACCAGCGCGGCCGTTGCCGTCACCATCGCCACCCGCAAATACTGCATGAACGCCACCAGCCGCGTATCCGCCCCGTAAGACTCGGCCATCAACACCATGGCCGAGGCCGCGCCGGGTGCCAGCCCCCACACAGCCGTGGTGCCCGGGAATATCTTGCGGCGCATCAAGACCCAGCCCAACACCGCGCTGGCCGCGATGACCGAGCCCGTCACCAGCACAAAGAGGGGCCAATTGGCCGCCACCTTGCCCAGCGCCGAAGGCTGCAGGCTGTGGGCCATCAGACAGCCGAGCACGCCCTGCGCCAAAGCAAACAGGGTAGGCGGGATGCGCAGCTGAATGTCTCTGGCCGACAGCACAATGCCCACCAACATGCAGCCCAGCAACACCCCGGCAGGCAGATGGATTGCGGTCAGAAGCCAGGCTAGCGCGGCACTCGCCGGGAGCAGAACGCCCCACCAAGCCAGTGGGGTTGTATGAAAGAAGCGGGTGAACATGGGGACAAATGTGCCACACGGGCATGCGTCGTTTCGGCGCGAAGACCCGTGGGCCGGCCAGGTCCGGCCTGGAGGGGCGTTGCTATCTAAAAAGTAGCTTGCAGCGCAGTTTATATCTGCGCTGGAGCCACTTTTTATATAGATTCCTGCGGGCCGCAGGGCGCGGGTACCGGCTGCCGCTAGGCGGTTGTTAGGCCGTCACTGTGCGTGGTGCAGGCGCTGCGTCGGCAGGCTCTTGCACGGCCACCGGGCGGTAGCCCCTGGACCCGTAGAAGCCGATGTACAGAAAGCACAGCAAAGGCACGATGAAGGACAGCAGCAGGCTCAGCTTGTCGGCCAGCGCTGCCTGCAGCAGCGGCACCACCGCGCCGCCCACAATCGCCATGCACAGCAGGCCCGAGCCCTGGCTGGTCAAATGCCCCAGGCCTTCCAATGCCAGCGAGAAAATCGTGGGGAACATGATCGAGTTGAACAGCCCGGTCAGCAGCAAAGCCCACATGGCAAACGGGCCGCCCACCGCCATGGCCGCGCCTATCAACACCGCGTTGACCAGTGCTGCCGCCGCCAGCACCCGGTTGGCTGCCACGCGCTGCATCAGCGCAGAGCCCGCAAAGCGCCCCACCATGGCCGCACCCCAGTACATGGCAAGGTACTTGCCGGCTTGCACATGCGTCAGCCCACCCACGGCGGGCTCGCTCATCAGGTTGACCAGGAAGCTGCCCACGCTGACCTCGGCACCCACATAGGTAAAGATGCCCAATGCGCCCAGCACCAGATGGCGGTGCGCCCAAATGCTGTCGTTGGCACTGCCAGGGTGCGATGCTGGGGCGTTGTCCTCAATCGCGCGGGCGTCGGGCAGCTTGAACATGGACACCACGGCCGCCAGCACGAACAGCACGGCGGCCAGCACCAGGTACGGGCCCTGCACGCTATCTGCCGACTTCGCCATGTCGGCCGCATGGTCGGCTGCGCCCAGGATGGTGACAGCGCCAATCAGCGGGCCCAGGGTGGCGCCCAGTGAGTTGAAGGCCTGCGTCAGGTTCAGGCGGCTGGAAGCCGTGGCGTGGTCGCCCAGCAAGGTGACATAGGGATTGGCGGCGACCTGCACCAGCGTAATACCAGCCGCCAGCACAAACAAGGCGCCCAGGAAGAAGGGGTAGGCCTGCAGTTCAGCCGCCGGGTAGAACAGCAGGCAGCCTATGCCTATCGTGCACAGCCCCACGGTAATGCCCCGTTGGTAGCCAATGCGGCGCAGCAGCGCACCAGCGGGCATGGACACCACGAAGTAGGCGGTGAAGAAGCAAAACTGGATCAGCATGGCCTGCACATAGGTCAGCGAGAACATCGCCTTCAGGTGCGGTATCAGGATGTCGTTGAGCGAGGTGATCAAACCCCACATGAAGAAGAGCGAGGTCAGGACCGTGAGCGGCCGGGTGTAACGATGGGACATAAATTAGGCAAATTGGTCATTGCCAGGCACCTTGCGCGCCCGAGCGAAGGCCAAATATTAACGGTTTATTAAAAACACCATTCGCCGCTTGGATAGGCCCACTTGTTTTGGCACCCCCACGCCAAAGTTTCATATATCGATGGAAGGATTTGTTCGTTGGTGAGCCGCACATCGGCTACTAGCATTGCCGGTGAACTTGCAACGTAAGGGGCACGCAATGGGTACACGAGATATGGATCGGGCATGGCACTCCGCCACGGACGGCACACAGCAGTTCGATGTGGATGTGCTGGTTTTGGGGGGCGGCCCTGCGGGGGCTTGGGCAGCGGTCAGTGCGCGGGCCAGAGGTGCCAGCGTGGTGCTGGCCGACAAAGGCTATTGCGGCACTTCGGGTGCCACGGCGCCCTCTGGTACCGGCGTTTGGTATGTACCGCCCGGCACGGAAGCCCGCGAGCAGGCCAAGGCCAGCCGCTTTGCCATGGGCGGGCAGCTGGCCGAGCATGTGTGGATGGACCGGGTGCTGGAGCAAACCTGGAAGAACGTCGAGCAGCTGGCCGAATGGGGTTACCCCTTTCCAGTGGATGCCGAGGGGCAGCAGCAGCGCACATCCCTGCAAGGACCTGAGTACATGCGCCTGATGCGCAAGCGGGTTAAAGAATCCGGCGCGCGTATTCTGGACCACAGCCCGGCGCTGGAGTTGCTGGTCAGCGCATCCGGTGCAGTGCAGGGGGCACGTGGTGTGAACCGGCAGACCGGTGACAGCTGGGTTGTGCGGGCGGGGGCCGTGGTGATGGCCACCGGCGGTTGCGCATTTTTGAGCCGTGCGCTGGGCTGCAATGTATTGACGGGCGAGGGCTTGCTGATGGCGGCCGAAGCTGGCGCAGAGCTGTCGGGCATGGAGTTCTCCAACGCCTATGGCCTGGGCCCCGCGTTCTCGTCCATTACCAAATCACTGTTCTACAACTGGGCGACCTTCTACCACGCCGATGGCACCGAGCTAGAAGGCGCGGGCTCGGCCAGGGGCCGCAGCATCATTGCCAAAACCTTGCAGACCGAGCAGGTATTGGCGCGCCTGGACCGTGCCGATGGGCAGATCAGGGCCTGGATGCGTACGGCCCAGCCAAACTTCTTTCTGTCCTTTGATCGGCGCGGCATCGACCCGTTTACGCAGCACTTTCCGGTGACTTTGCGCCTGGAGGGAACTGTGCGGGGCACCGGCGGGCTGCGCATTGAAGATAGCAGCTGTGCCACCAACGTGCCCGGGCTGTATGCGGCCGGTGATGCGGCCACCCGTGAGCTGATTTGCGGAGGCTTCACCGGCGGGGGCAGCCACAACGCCGCCTGGGCTTTGTCATCCGGCTTCTGGGCGGGCGCAGGGGCTGCGGACTTCAGCCGGCAGCAGTCAGGTGGTCACAGTCTGCACAAGCAACACTTGTTGTATGCCGGGCGCAATGGCCTGCGCACAGCCGGCCATACGCGTTGGGATGCGGAGGAGGTGATTCGCGCGGTACAGGCCGAAGTCTTTCCCTACGAGCGCAACTGGACGCGCAGCCAGGACCTGCTGCAGGACTCGCTGGTGCGTCTCGACGCGCTGTGGGAGCGGCTGCAACACAGCGCACCCGCTGCCGGCGCGACAGACAGCGTACGTTCGCGCGAAGCGCTTGGCATGTTGGCCACATCGCGCTGGATGTACCGCAGTGCGCTGGCCCGTAGCGAAACCCGTGGCATGGCCCGCCGTGCCGATCACCAGGCCTTGGATCCGGGGCAGCAGCACCGCTTGGTCGCAGGCGGCCTGGATGCCGTCTGGGTGCGCAGCGAAGGGGTTGCGGCATGATCGAAATCGTCAGCCCTGAGCGCTGCACCGGCTGCAATATCTGCGTGCACGCCTGCCCTACCAATGTGTTTGAAGCGGTGGCATCCGCGCCCCCGCGCATTGCGCGCCAGTCTGACTGCCAGACCTGCTTTATGTGTGAGCTGTATTGCCCGGAAGACGCGCTGTATGTGGCTCCGAACGCGGACCAGAGCGCACCGGTTTCCGAGAGCGATCCCTTGGTGCAGTCGCTGATTGGCAGCTACCGCAGCACCATCGGTTGGGGCAAGGGGCGCCAGCCGACGGCTGGCGGTGACATGAGTTTTGAGTTACTGAAAAGAGTGCATTGATGCGTACATGGACCCATTACCCTACACCCTCTAACGCGCTTCTTTCCCGGCGCAACCTGCTCGTCGGTGGCGCTGCGGCGGTCGCCAGCGCAGCCTTGCCCGCCGTGGCACAGGCGCAGAGCAGTGTATTGCGGCTCGGTTTCATCGGCCCTGGAAAGAAGCCGGGCTCTGCATCTGGCTATGCGCTGGCGCAAGGCCATTTGGTGCGCGAATTGGCGCCCTTGGGTTACACCGAGGTGTCAACCCATGTGTTTCCCAATGGCCCGGACCTGAACGAGGCGCTCGCTGCCGGCTCTCTGGATGTAGGCATCTATGGCGACACGCCTGCCGTGGTGGCCAAGTCGCGTGGCGTGGACGGCAAGCTCATTGGCTTTGACAACCTGGGCATGAATGTGTGGCTGCTGACACCGCAAGGCGGCGTCAAAACGGTCAAAGAACTGGAGGGCAAAGTCGTCGCCGTGGCGCTGGGTTCCTATATGCACCGCTACGTGCTGGGTCTGCTGAAAGAGGCTGGGATCTTGAAAACCACCAAGGTGGTGTACATGCTTCCACGCGATGGCGAGGTGGGGCTTGAGAAGGGCAGCGTGGCTGCTTTTGCCGCGCCGATCAACACCGGTCCCCTGCTGGCCTCACGGGGTTACCCGGTCATCGACGAAGCCGACAGACACCCCAGCCTGCGCGGCAGCGCGGTCATCGTGGCCTCTGGCAAAGCGCTGGCCAATGCACCCACTCTGGGAGCGGCCTGGCTACGGGCCCGGCGCGCGGCCATCGCCGATATCCGCAAAGACCCGGACCGGTACTACAGCTTCCACGCAGATGCATCGGGCTTCCCGGTCGCGGTCGTGAAAGAGTCCTACCCTGTTGCCCGGTTCCCGGATGAGGCCTATCCAGCCACTGGCTTGCAGGCCCTGGAGGACATCAAGGTCTTCCTTTTGGGGGAAAACCTGATCAAGCAAGACTTCAATATTGCGCAGTGGAAGGTGTGAGCTTATTGCTATCAAAATGGTAGCTTCTAGCGAAGGTATTACCTGCGCTAGGAGCACTTTTCCTTTAAATGTGCGGGTGCGATAAATACAGGCCGCATGCGGCTTTGATGCCGCAATCGACATCGCGCAACTGGCTCTTGCGGAACAAGGTCAAGCTATCGCAGATGCTTTGGATGGGCTGCTGAGGTGACTTTGGGGGACCTTCAGGTCGGTAGCCAGTAAAAGGTAGAAGGCGGCCCTTCGAGCGCAATCAGACATCGACGCATTGCGTGCTCCCGAAAGCGCCCCCGTGGGCCGTCGGTCTGCGGATAGACTTTGCTGCGTTCAGCCAGGTGCCGATAGTCTTTTGCCGAGCCGCATCCACCATGAAACATCTTCGCCAGCTTCTTGTCCTTTTCGCCGCTGTCACCTGCGGCCACGTGGACGCTCAGACGGCTAGCGCTTTGTCGCCCGGGTTCAATGGCTCCCCGATTTCCGCCGCGTCGCATGGGTCCATCTCGGAGTCCAATGCGGCCGTATTCAAGGCTTGCGCGGTCGATCCGACAGCCCGTGGAGTGTGTCCGCTGGATGCGGTCTTCGGGCTCTTCAAGCTCGCCCCGAACAATGACGTGTTGGACTTCAAGGTTTCCAACACAGTCCCCCGGATCGTTAACCAAAACTACGGGTGGATACTGAAACTCAACCAGATGGCCGGCAAGGTCCGCGTTCTTGAACGCATGACACTGCCGGAACCGCCGAAGACGTGGGGCGCCGGTGGACAGCCTTATGGCACCTCGGCGGATCGCAAGACGATTTCGCTGGATGTGACCCTGACGGTGTACAACGGCACGATTTCCAAGTCATGGGACGTGGCTGATGGCGATCCTCCTGGCCACTACCTGATCACCGCGTTCATCGAAAACTCCGCGCCGGTGCAGTTCGAGTTCGATGTGATTGATCCGCGATAAGCATGCGCCCCCAATCTGTTGCTTGAGCCCGTTTCTCATTTCTGCACGCGCTGAGGGTGATCGTCCGTTCGTCCGTTTCCTCGGTAGATAGGCGAGCTTGGCGGTTTGTCGCTATCAAGCCAGATCGCCGCGTTCGCCGAGCTTCCGCTTGGTTGTGTGCAGCTGCTGCTTTGCAGACCCAGCGGTCTGTCAGACTCGAAAATTCCGCCGCATCAAATACGTATCCATGATCCACCCATGCGCAGCCCGCGCGGCCTGGCGCTCCGCCTGAATCTTCTCGCTCACCTCGGCCAGCGGGCCCGCGATGCAAATCTGCTGCGCCATACCCAGGTAGGCACCCCACCAAATGGTGATGCCCTCGGGTGCCAAGTGCTGAAACGCACAGGCCCCGTCCAACATCACGGCCACGGTGTCGGCACTTTCGGGCCAGCCGTGGTCTCGCAGCTGGCGGCCGGTGGTGATGGTGACGGGGGCGTTGATGTCGTTGAGCGCGATGGCGTGGGCGGCGGTCAGCGCTTGCAGGGCGGTGATGCCAGGTACCACGGACACCTTCAGCGGTAGCTGCAGGGCTAGGCGGTCGGCGATGCGCAGGGTACTGTCGTACAGCGAGGGGTCGCCCCATACCAGCAGGGCTACACGGCCACCTGCAGGCAGGTGGGCGTGGATGGTGGCCAGCCAGACCTGGGCAATCGCGTCGTGCCAGCGGTTTACGGCGGCGGGGTAGTCGGGGTCTTCGGCGTCGCGCACCGGCATGTCGAACTGCACCACTTGGGTGGCGGGGTTGGTCACCAGCTCCTGGCACAGCTGCAGGCGCAGTTCGGCCAGATCGGCTTTGCCCTCGCCTTTGTGGGGCACCAGGATGAGGTCGGCCGCGTTCAGCGCTTTCACGCCTTGGCGGGTCACGTGGTCGGGGTTGCCGGTGCCTATGCCGACCAGGCAGAGGTCAATATTCACTCTGTACCTGCGGGGAAGCGCGGCGCGGTGCCCAGCGGGCGGTAGCGGCGGTCGTAGTCGCCTGCGTAGAGGCGGCTGTGGTCAAAGTCTGCTTCGCCCAAGTTCTCACCCAGGGTGTGGCCGACCAGAATCAAGGCCGTGCGCTCCATGCCTTCGCCCACGGCGGCTTCGATGGTGGACAGTGTGGCGCGCACCACGCGCTCGTCCGGCCAACTGGCACGCCAGACCACGGCCACCGGGCAGTCTGCGCCGTAGTGGGGCGTCAGCTCGGCCACCACGCGCGGCAGTACGTGGATGGACAGGTGGATGGCCAGCACGGCCTGGGTGGCGGCAAAGTTGGCCAGCGACTCGGTGCTGGGCATGGCCGACGCACGGCCAGAGGTGCGCGTGAGCACCACCGACTGGCTCAGGCCTGGCAATGTCAGCTCGGCTTCCAGCGTGGCGGCGGCGGCGGCGAAGGAGGGCACGCCGGGCGTCACGGTGTAGGGGATGCCGAGTGCGCGCAGGCCGCGCAGTTGCTCGCCCATGGCCGACCAGACCGACAGGTCGCCCGAATGCAGGCGGGCCACGTCTTGCCCGGCGGCATGGGCGGTGCTGATTTCGGCCAGGATTTGCTCCAGCGACAGCGGTGCTGTGTTGACGATGCGGGCGCCGGGTGGGCAGTGGGCCAGCACACCTTCGGGCACCAGGGAGCCGGCATACAGGCAGACGGGGCTGGCGGTGATCAGGTCACGGCCGCGCAGGGTTAGGAGGTCGGGGGCGCCGGGGCCGGCGCCAATGAAGTGGACAGTCATAGCCGGGTATTTTCCGCGATGGCGGCGGTGGCCATGCGGTCGGCGGATACGCCCCGGGGCGTGACCAGTTGCGCGCCTGCGCCGGCTGCGGCCAGCGCTGCCGCCTCGGCCAGGCTATGGCCGCCGTAGCGTGCGGGTGCATGGGGGCTGGCGCTGGCAGTTTGTTGCTGCAGGTCGGCCAAGGGTACGGCCACTAAGGGTAGGCCGAGTTCCGCAGCCAGCTGCAGCAGGGCGGGGGCTTGGGCCTTGTCTTCGGCCGTTGCCAGCACGCTGATGCCATGGGCGCCAGCGGCCTGCAAGGCACTGCGCAGCGATGCCTCCGTGGCCTGGGCGCGAAAGCCCAGGCCAGCGATTCTTACAAGCTTATTCAGAGCGTTATGCTCCACTGCACCACCGGACGGGCGGGTTGCCAGCCGCGCATGCTGCCCAGCGGGGCCGATGCGGCCAGTTCGATGCGCAGCAAATCACCGCCGTGCTGCAAGTGCAGCTGGGTCAGTGCAGATTCGGTTTCCAGCGTGACCCCATTCACCACCAACCTACAGCCAGAGGGAGCCAGGGATTGCAAAACCGTGAACAGTGCCAGATTGAAACCACCGCCGACAAAGATGGCCTGCGGTGGCGCCAGGCTGGCCAGCGCGTCGGGCGCCAGGCCTTCGACCACATGCAGGGTGCCGGCCAGGCCGTAGTGGTCTACGTTGGTACGGATGTTGGACACGCGCGCGGCATGTTGCTCGACCGCGCTGGCGCGTCCACCCGCCAGGCACCATTCCACCGAGACGGAGCCCGAGCCCGCGCCTATGTCCCAGAGGTGTTCGCCGGGGCGGGGCGCCAGGGCGGCCAGCGTCAGTGCGCGCATGGGGGACTTGGTGATCTGGCCGTCGTGCGCAAAGTTGGCATCCGGCAGGCCGGCGCTGCGCGGCAGGCCCAGCGCGCCCGCCACCTCGATGGCCAGCGCCACCGGGGCGGCTACATCCAGCAGGTCAAAACCTGCGGCTGTGCTGTGGCGTATGCGTTCACGCGGGCCGCCCAGGGCTTCCAATACGCAGAGCGCCGAGCTGCCAAAACCTTGCTGGTCCAGCCAGGCACTGAAGTCGCGCACGGCCGATCCGTCGCGCAGCAGGCACAGCAGGCGTGCGCCACGCTGCAGGCTGGGGCGGATGCTGGCGAACGGGGTCGCGTGCAGGCCGTGGCAAGCTACGTCTTCCAGCCGCCAGCCCAGACGTGCAGCAGCCAGAGAAAAGGTAGAGGGCGCGGGGTAGCTGGCCCACTCCGCTGCATCCAAGTGTGCCGCCAGGCTACCGCCGGCGCCAAACCAGAACGGGTCGCCAGAGGCCAGCACGGCCACACGTTGGCCGCGCAGTGCCAATACCGGGGCCACGTCAAAAGGCACGGGCCAGGGTTGGCCGCGTGGCCCGGCATCGGCCAGCGCCAGGTGGCGCGGTCCGCCAAAAATGACGTCGGCAGCGTCCAGCGCGGCGCGGCTGGCTTCACCCAAGCCAGCCAGCCCGTTTTCGCCTAAACCTATGATGGAAAGCCAGGGATCAAGCATGCAACGCATCCTCGTATTGGGTGGAACCACAGAAGCCAGCCAGTTGGCCCGGGCCCTGGCAGCGGCCGGTATGGACGCAGTGTTTTCGTACGCAGGCCGCACCGAAGCGCCCGTTGCCCAGCCACTGCCCACGCGGGTCGGTGGCTTTGGCGGCATCGTGGGTTTGCAAACCTGGCTGCAGGCAGAGGGTATCAGCCATGTGGTGGATGCCACCCATCCGTTCGCCGCGCAGATGAGCGGCAACGCCGTTGCGGCCTGCGGTGCCGTGGGAATTCCGCTGCTGGCTTTGGAGCGGCCGGCCTGGGTGGCGCAGGCCGGTGACCAGTGGCTGCATGTGCCTGACATTGCTGCAGCTGTTGCCGCATTGCCCAAGGAGCCGGCACGGGTGTTTTTGGCGATTGGCCGGCAAAACCTGGCGGCGTTTGCGGTGCGCCCGCAGCACCATTACCTGTTGCGCCTGGTCGATGCCGTGCCGGACCTGCCCTTGCCCCAGGCCGATGTGGTGTTGGCGCGCGGCCCATTCACGGTGGACGGGGACCGTGCGCTCATGCAGGCGCACGGCATCAGCCATGTGGTGGCCAAGAATGCCGGTGGCAGTGGTGCCGAGGCCAAGCTGCTGGCTGCGCGTGCACTGGGCATACCGGTGATCTTGGTGGACCGACCTGCCATTCCTGCCCGCGCCACCGTCGCCACGGTGGCCGAGGTGATAGGCTGGATTGCGGCTCACGCTGCCGACCGGGGCGTGTAGACGAAGCGCCCCACACGTCGCGTGACGGCATTGCCGACCAACACCACGGTGCGCATATCGGCCATCTCGGGCGTGGCCTCGGCCAGGGTGACGGTGTGGATCTGTTCCTGCGGCGTGGACACAGCGCGCGCAAAGGTGATCAGTCGGCCAGGGCCGCAGGCCTCGCGCAGCACGGCCAGAATGCGGCCAAAGGTGTCGGGCCGGCTGGCCGAGCGCGGGTTGTAAAACGCCATCGCAAAGTCTGCCCCGGCGGCGGCGCGCACGCGGGCTTCGATCAGGCTGGCGGGCTTCAGGTTGTCGCTGAGGTTGATGGCGCAGAAGTCGTGGCCCAGCGGCGCGCCCGCGCTGGCTGCGGCGGCCAGCATGGCGGTGATGCCTGGTAGCACGCGGATGTCCAGCTGCTGCCACGTGGGCATGCCTTCCAGGGCTTCGAATACGGCGGAGGCCATGGCAAACACTCCCGGGTCGCCAGATGACACAACCACCACGCGGCGGCCTGCGGCGGCCATGGCCAGCGCCGCGCGCGCGCGGTCCATTTCCACCCGGTTGTCAGAGGGGTGCAGCGTCAAGCCTGCACGCGGTGCGATGCGCGCCACGTAGGGGATGTAGCCGACGACATCGGTGGCGGCTTCCAGGGCCAGCGTGACCTCGGGAGTGACCAGGTTGGCGTCCCCTGGGCCCAGACCGGCTATACACAACCACCCGTTCATTCCAGTACCTCGGGCCGTCGCCCATGGCCGTGCACCAGCACGATGGCGAAGTAGGGGCAGTCGGTGCCATCCACTTCGATGAGTGGCACAACGCGCTCGCCCGGCATGGTGCCGCGCTCTACCAGCCAGGCCTGGTCCAGCCGGCCGGCTGCGGCCAGCGCGCTGCGCACGCGCGGCAGGTTGCGGCCGGTCTTCATGATCACCAGCGCGTCGGCCGATTGCATATGGCGCAGCAGCTCGGCCTCAGGCAGTGTGCCCATGAGCACGGTCAAGACGTCGTCGCCCCAGGTGATGGGGGTGCCGGTGGCCCACCAGCAACCTACCATGCCCGGAATGCCGGGTATCACTTCCACGGCGGCGCGGCCCTCTAGGCGGGTGTACAGGTGCATGAACGAGCCGTAAAAGAAGGGGTCGCCCTCGCACAGCACCAGCACGTCTTCGGTCTGCGCCAGTACTGCCAAACGGTCGGCCCAGTCGTCGTAAAACCCGGCCAGGCAGGCGATGTACTCGGGGCTGTCGAAGGGCAGTTCGGTAGTCACCGGGTATTCCATCGCGTACTCGGTCACCCCTGGTGCCAGCATGCCTTCGACGATGCGCCGGGCCTGGCCGGGGCGGCCTTTTTTGCGGAAGTAAGCGACATGGCCTGCGGCGCGGATCGCGCGATCAGCACGTACGCTCATCAGGTCCGGGTTGCCTGGGCCGAGCCCGGCGCAGAGGATGCGGCCCATCAGATTTCTCTCCGGCAGGCGAGTGCGTTGACTGCGGCGACGGTGATGGCCGAGCCGCCGAGCCGGCCTTGCACCACCAGCGATGGTGCGGGCAGGTCGGCCATCAGCGCGGCCTTGGATTCGGCTGCGCCGACAAAGCCCACAGGGCAGCCGATGATGGCTGCGGGGCGTGGGCAGGTCGGGTCTTGCAGCATGTTCAGCAGCTGGAATAGCGCGGTGGGTGCATTGCCTATGGCCACCACGGCGCCGGCCAGGTGCGGCCGCCACAGCTCCAGCGCGGCGGCGCTGCGGGTGGTCGCCATGGCTTGGGCCAATTCGCGTACTGCGGGGTCGTTCAGCGTGCAGATGACCTGGTTGCTGGCGGGCAGGCGGGTACGGGTAATGCCTTCGCTCACCATACGCACATCGCACATGATGGGCGCACCGGCCTCCAATGCGCTACGGGCGGCTTCGGCCATGCCTTCGGAAAAGCGCACATGGGCTTCCAGGCCGACCATGCCGGTGGCGTGGACCATGCGGACGACGGCCAGCTCTTCGATGGGGTTGAAGCGGGCCAAATCGGCCTCGGCCCGAATAATGGCGAAGGACTGGCGATAGATAGCTGCGCCATCGGTTTCAAATTCATGACGCATGGAATGTCGGTAGCAAGTAAGAAGCAATGGATTCGGTAGGCAAGGCCTGTACATCGGGGGAGGCAGATGCCGCTCCGTTACGGATCAGGTCAAAGCCAGCCGACGTGGCCACCAGCGTCAGCGCGGCGCGCGGGTGGGCGCAGCCTTTGCTGCAGCCCGATACATGCAACAGGTGGCCGGCGGGCACCAGGGGCGCCAGCGTGCGGGCCAGGGGGCGTGTGGCGGCCAAGGCCTGCAGGCAGCCGGGTGCGCCGGTACATGCGACCACGCGCAGGAGCGGATCGCCGGGGTGGGTGATCAGGCCTGCCAGGTCGGGCGCCTGGGTGGCGCCTTCGACCAGCAGCATGTGCCAGGGCGTCATGCGCAGCGGGCCCAGACGTGCCAGGGCATCCAGTGTGGCTGCGGTGAGCTGGCCGAACTCGGCGCCGACCAGCCAGCCTGGGGGCACAGCGCCGGGATTGGCTGGGAGGGGCGCAGCCGGTCTGGCTGCCACGGTTTGAAAGCGCGCTGGCAAGGCTTGTGGCGCCAGCGCCGCCATTCGGCTGCGTCCCGGCCTACCGCCGCCCTGGGTCAAAAACCAGCGGGCTAGCTCTATTGCGGCGGAGACGGCTTCGTCGGCAGCCACTTCGGCCACATTCGCATAGCCATCGGCGCTCACGGTATAGCCCCGGGCGCTGCGTTCGATGCGGATGTCGGCTGAGGTGCTTTCCAGTACAGCCAATGGGCCGGTATCTACCGCGAAGCCGAACTTGCCCGGTAAGTCGGGCGCGTCCGGCGCGGCCAGAGCCTGGGCCAGGGCGTTGGCGATTTGCAGGGTACCGTCGCCCGGCGTCCAGAAGGGTGTGACGACGATGTTGCGCCGGGCTTCGGCTTCCGGGCTGTCATCCACCAGGCCTAGATCCCGCAGCCCCTGGATCAGCGCGGGATGCGATGCAGGCGCAACACCGCGCAGCTGCAGATTGGCGCGGCTGGTCAGGTCGAGCAGGCCGTTGCCATGGCTGTTGGATAGCGCGGCAATGCCGATTGCCTGTGCCTGTGTGAGCCGCCCAGCCTGTGGACGTACGCGCACCACCAACCCGTCGCCTGACAGCATGGGGCGCAGCGCACCGGGGCACCAGCCTTTGATGTGGGGCGTGTTGACGGGGGGCATGGTGGTGGCGACGGTTGCGGCGGTTCGCATCCCAGGGCAGTGGACGTGTTGGAGTTGTTTTTGATGCGGGGCAGGGCCGCCGGGGATGTCGCGCCAGAGCCTCGGCCCTCAGGCAAACGGCATGGCGCAGAGCAGCTTCGAAATCCCCACGGCAATGCTCCAAGTATCGCATTACAGGTGCTGCGTCCTCAGCGCCCGGCAAGGGCATCGCTGCAGCCTGGGCCCCCGGCCTCGGGTTGTGGACTGCAGTTTTGAAGAAAATAGGGGTCTGGCGCATATGGAATCCGCGCAAGCAGCTATGAAAACGATAGCTTTCGGTGCAAGCTATTTCCGTTTGTATGCAAAATTACCGCATCTTTACTTTTGCTTCACCGGTCGGCGTGTATAGCTATTGAATTTGTGGATCACAGTGTGTATCTATCAAGGACTACTACCTGCACGAGGTTTATATGAACTTCCAAGAACGCGAACAATTGACCCAGTTTCTGCAGCAATTGGCTTTAGCCAAGGGCGGCCCCAAAGACCCCGAAGCCCATGCGCTGATTGAAAGCACTGTGGCCTGCCAGCCCGATGCCACCTATTTGCTGGTGCAGCGCAGCCTGCTACAAGACCAGGCGCTGCAAGCGGCCCAGGCGCAGATTGCCAGCCTGCAGGCTGAATTGCAACGCAGCAAGGCACCGGCTTCGGCAAGCGGTAGCTTTCTGGACAGCATGGCATGGGGCCGCAACCCTGCCTCGTCGGTGTATGCGCAGTCGCCCGTGGCGCCGCCTGCTTCAACACTCCCACCGGCGTATTCGCCCGCGCCTGCACCTTTGGCGGCCGCGCCATCGCGCTTCCAGGCGCCCAGCTTTTTAACCAGCATGGCGACCACGGCGGCCGGTGTGGCAGCCGGTGCGTTCCTGTTCCAGGGCATCGAAAACCTGATGGGCCACCACAGCAATACCTCCGCATCGAGCTTTGGCCTGGCTGAATCCGTGCCGGCCTTCCCGTCGCTGGACAGCAACTTTATAGGCCAGAGCGACAGCCTGGCCAGGGATGCCGGGGCTTTTACTTTGGATGCACCGTCTAGCATGGACAGCTCGGGCAACGACGAGGTGTTTGACCTCGGCGACATGGGCGGTAACGACTGGGCCTGAGCGGCCCAAGGCGTTATTTGAGTGGAATCACCGTACCGCGGTCTACCGGCACGGCTGTGACGGCATTCTGCGGCGAGCCGTCAATTAGCTTGTCGGAGTAGGTCAGGTAGATCAGCGCGTTACGTTGCTTGTCCACGATGCGCACGATGCGCAGCTTCTTGAACAGAATGGACAGGCGCTCGTTGAACACCTCGTCCTGCTGCGGCAGCGGCTTGCTGAAGCTGATGGGGCCAACCTGGCGGCAGGCAATGGACGCCTCGGCCTTGTCCTCGGCCAAGCCCAGCGCGCCCTTGATACCGCCGGTTTTGGCGCGCGAGACATAGCAGGTGACGCCTTTTACCTGCGGGTCGTCATAGGCTTCGACCACGATTTTGTGGTCCGGGCCTATCCACTGGAAGGCCGTGTCTACCGCGCCGATCTGCTCGGCGTGCAGGCTGCCGGCGCAAGCCAGCGTTGCAGCAAGCATCCACGCTTTCATCGAAGGGCCTCTGGCAGCTCAATCTTCACTTCCAGCACTTCCAGGTTGTCCTGGCGCTCCAGGTGGACCTTGATGTCGTCGGCGTTGATAGACACGTATTTACTGATCACCGCCACCAGTTCACGCTGCAACGCGGGCAGATAGTCGGGTCGGCTATTGCCCCTGCCGCTGCGCTCATGCGCCAGAATGATCTGCAGCCGCTCTTTGGCGACCGTGGCGGTCTTTTTCTTTTCCCCCAGCAGGAAAGACAGGAAAGACATGGTTTATTTCCCCCCGAACAGGCGCTTGAAAAACCCGGGTTTCACGGCTTCCACAAAACGCATGGGTTTTTCTTCGCCCAGGAAGCGTGCCACCACGTCCTTATACGCCTCGGACACATCGCTGTCTGCCAAATGGATGGCGGGCAGGCCCTGGTTCGATGCCTGCAGCACGGTTTCCGACTCGGGAATCACGCCCATCAGCGGAATGCGCAGGATGTCCTGTATGTCTTCCAGCGACAGCATATGGCCGTCTTCCACGCGGGTGGGGTTGTAGCGGGTGATGACCAGGTGTTCCTTGACGGGTGCCTGGCCTTCGATGGCACGCTTGGTCTTGGAGCCCAGCATGCCCAGGATGCGGTCAGAGTCGCGCACCGAAGAGACTTCGGGGTTGGTCACCACCAGCGCTTCGTCGGCAAAATGCATGGCCATCAGCGCACCAGTTTCGATGCCCGCAGGGGAGTCGCAGACGATGTATTCGAAACCCATGTCGCCCAGGTCTTTCAGTACACGCTCCACGCCGTCTTGCGTCAGGGCGTCCTTGTCACGGGTTTGCGAGGCGGCCAGCACGAACAGGTTGTCGCACTGCTTGTCCTTGATCAGCGCCTGGTTCAGATTCGCTTCGTTGTGGATCACGTTGATCAGGTCATACACCACGCGGCGTTCGCAGCCCATGATCAGGTCCAGGTTGCGCAGACCGACGTCAAAGTCGATCACCGCCGTCTTGTGGCCGCGCAGTGCGAGGCCGGATGCGAAGCTGGCGCTGGTGGTGGTTTTGCCAACGCCACCTTTGCCGGATGTCACCACAATGATCTTGGTCATGGGTTGCGGGTCTTTCTGGATTGAGAGTGTTTAAAGAAGAGGTTCCATCACCAGCTTTTCGCCTACCAGGCGAATCTGGGCCGCCTTGCCCAGCACGTCGGTGGGCAGCGGGATTTCGGAAGTGCGGTAAGTGCCGGCAATCGACACCAACTGGGCTTCCAGGCAGGTACTGAAAATGCGTGCTTCGGTATTGCCCTTGGCGCCGGCAATAGCCCGGCCGCGCAGCGGGGCGTAGACGTGCACATTGCCGTCGGCCAGCACTTCGGCTCCAAAACTCACCACGGCCAGCACCACCAGGTCGCCGCCTCGGGCATAGACCTGCTGGCCCGAGCGCAAAGGCTTGTCGATGACCAGCGTGCCGGGCGCCACGGCGGGGGCAATCACCTCAGGGGCAACCGGCGCCGGTGCTGGAGCGGGCGCTGGCAACGGCAGCGCATGCGTGATGTCCGGCGCATCGACCAGGCCTACGGCGACGGCGGCGGCGCGCTGTTCTGCGCTACCGCCGTGTACGGCAATGGCGTGCATACGGTAGCTGCGCAGCAGTACGCACAATTGTTTGAAGTCTATGGGGAGGGCTTCTTCTTCCACATGTACCAGGTTGACCACCACGGGGTCCTGGTCGAAGAAGTCGGGCGTGTCGCCATAGCGCGCTTCCAGCTCTTGCCCCAGGATGTTGAGGTTGGCGGTCTTGAGCACCAGCGCCATCAGGGGCAGCGTAGCGCTTTTCAGGTCAAAGCAGGCACGGGAGTGCCCAGCGGGGACAGACGACATGGGAGGGGAGGGGGCGAAAAGGCGCGATTTTACAGTCCTGCCGAGCGGCCGCCGCGTCGGCTACACCCTGTTGCGAATCTGTACCTGGCCCGATCTGCGCTAACGAATGCAATTGCTATATTTTTCGTAGCTGCTCGCACAGGTGGAATCTGCGCCAGCGCCCCATTTCTTTTGTAAAACTGGGGCGCTGCCTAGAACGGCTTAGGCGGCGGCGACGCGCTGGGCCAGGTGGGCCAGGGCTTCTTCCACCTGGTCCACCAGGATTAGGCACAAGTCGCCGGGCTGCAGGCGCTCCAGAGCCCTGTCGATGGCGATGAATTCGCCATAGATTTCGTCCACCTGGCGTGTGCGCTGGGCGTTGGCCAGGCCCTCGCGCAGCAGGGCCACGACCTCGCCGTCGGCACGGCCGCGCTGGCAGGCATCTTCAAACAGGATCACATCGTCAAACGCGTCGCCCAGGATGATGGTTTGCTCGCGGATGTCTTCGTCGCGCCGGTCACCGGCACCGCTGATGACCACTGACCGGCGCTTGGCCGGCATGGCGTCCACGGCAGCGACCAGGGCGCGCATGGCGTCCGGGTTGTGGCCGTAGTCGGCAATGATGGTGGCACCACGGTAGTCCATCACGTTGAAGCGGCCAGGCGCGTTGTCGGCGTCGTTGGCAAAGCTGGACAGGCCACGGCGGATGGTGTCCCAGTTCAGGCCTACGCCCCAGGCGGCAGCCACGGCGGCCATGGCGTTGTCCACCTGGAAGCCGATGGTGCCGGCACGGGTCAGCGGCACATCGCGCAAGGCAATCTGTTCGCGCCAGGAGCCCACAGCAGCGACGATGTGGTCGCCATCGACATACACCGTGCGCCGGCCCTGGGCGCGGTGCGTGGCCATCACCGGGTGGTGGCGGTCGGCGGTGAAGAAGATCACGTTGCCAGGGCAGGATGCGCCCATGGCGGCGACGATGGGGTCGGCGGCGTTCAGCACGGCGTAGCCGTTGGCTTGCACGTTCTGCACGATCACGCGCTTGAGCACGGCCAGGTCTTCCACCGTGGTGATGTAGTTCAGGCCCAGGTGGTCGCCCGCGCCGATGTTGGTCACCACGGCGACCTGGCAGCGGTCAAACCCCAGGCCTTCGCGCAACATGCCGCCGCGCGCGGTCTCAAACACGGCTGCATCCACGTCAGGGTGCATCAGCACGTTACGCGCGCTTTTCGGGCCCGAGCAGTCGCCGCTGTCGATCTGGCGGCCGTTGACGTACACGCCGTCGGTATTGGTCATGCCGACACGCATGCCGCTGCTGGTGAATAGGTGGGCGATCAAGCGGGCTGTTGTGGTTTTGCCGTTGGTGCCGGTGATGGCAACCACCGGAATGCGGCCGTCTTCGCCCGGTGCGTACAAGTTGCTGACCATGGCTTCGCCGACGTTGCGGCCCTTGCCGAAGGACGGCGAGATGTGCATGCGCAGACCCGGTGCGGCGTTTACTTCGACGATGCCTCCGTGCTGGTCTTCGAGCGGTCTGAGCATGCTTTCGCAGACCACGTCCACACCGCAGATGTGCAGGCCAATCATTTGCGCGGCGGCCACGGCCTGGGCCGCGACGGCGGGGTGCACGTCGTCGGTTACATCGGTGGCGGTGCCGCCGGTGCTCAGGTTTGCGTTGTTACGCAGAATGATGCGGCGGCCTTTTTCGGCAATCGACTCGGGTTGCAGGCCTTGCAGTGCCAGGCGGGCGATGGCGATATCGTCAAAGCGGATCTTGGTGAGCGAGGTGGCATGGCCTTCGCCGCGCTTGGGGTCGGAGTTGACGATGTCCACCAACTCGCGCACGGTGTGCACGCCGTCACCCAGCACCTGGGGCGGGTCGCGGCGGGCGGCAGCCACCAGCTTGTTGCCCACCACCAGCAGGCGGAAGTCGCTGCCGGGCAGGAATTTTTCCACCATCACTTCGCCGATTTCGGCGGCGGCGGCATAGGCCACTTCCAGGTGGGCGCGGTCCACGATGTTGACCGTCACACCCTTGCCCTGGTTGCCGTCCTGCGGCTTGACCACGACGGGTAGACCGATTTCCTGCGCCACTTGCCAGGCTTCATCCAGGCTGTTGACGGGGCGGCCCAGGGGCACGGGTACGCCGGCGGCGTGCAGCAATTTTTTGGTCAGGTCTTTGTCCTGGGCGATCGCCTCGGACACGGCGCTGGTGGCGTCGAACTCGGCTGCCTGGATGCGGCGCTGGCGCGAACCCCAGCCAAATTGCACCATGCTGCCCTTGGTCAGTCGGCGGTAGGGAATGCCACGGGCGACGGCTGCGTCCACGATGGCGCCGGTGCTGGGGCCCAGGCGTTCGTCTTCGTCGGTTTCACGCAGCTGGGCGATGGCGCTGTCCACGTCGAAGGCGGTGTTGCTCAGCGCAGCCTGGATCAGCGCCTGGGCAAGCTCCAGAGCCTGGCGGCCTACAGCTTCTTCGCTGTATTCCACAATGACCTGGTAGGTGCCTGCCTGCGGCGTAGATGCCGTGCGGCTGAATGTCACAGGGCAGCCGGCCTGGGCCTGCAGGGCCAGGGTGGCGGCTTCCAATACATGGGCCAGCGATACCGAGGCGTGTTCGCGGTTGGGGCGCAGCGGGCCTATGGCCGGGAACAGGGCGCGTACGGTGGCCTCGAAGCCGGGTAGTTGTGCGATGGCGCGTTCGCTTTCCGTACACGAAACCACGGCTTCCACGGCGGTGTGGCGGCTCCAGAGATTAGGGCCACGCAGGGCCCGAATGCGTGAGACTTCCATCAGTCGGTCTTTCTATCTTCTTGTTCGGTACGGTAGGGGGCTGCGGTGGGTACGGCGGGGAGCACGGTGCGCGCGGTCGGCAGATCCAGTTCAAAGGTTTTCAGGCCGGCGACTATGAGGTCGGGCGAGATGTCCATGGCCCAGGCGGCGGCAATCGCGGCCAGTATGGGTTCCAGCGGCACCTCGCGGTGCCAGACGGCAGACAGGATGTCCAGGCTGACCAGGGGGGCTTCGGAGCTGCCGGTGGCTAGCATGATGTAGCCCTTGCTCACTAGAACGGCGCGGCCTTCGGTAGCGCGGTGGGCCACCGTGGTTTCCAGTTGCGGGTCCAGGCCATACAGGATGGAGCTGCCGTCGCAGAGTTCGGCCATTTGGGCCACGCGTGCGTCGGCCGCATTCAGCACCGCCACGCCTTCGGGCAAGACTACATCGACCTGGGTGCGCAGCACTTTGTAGAGCTGGTCTTCATCGGTGATGTCGAATTCAGCCAGCTTGTCTGCGCCGCCCATGTCGGTCACGATGCCTACGGCGCAGCGGTCGTAGGCTAGGCCGTCGCGCAGGATGCTGGCTGCGCCGTTTTCAATCACGGCGGCTTCCATGGAGCGGTTGATCAGCAGGCGGTGTGATGGCGCCCAATGGGCACAGTCGGTGGACTCGATGCGGCGGGTGTCCAGGAACAGGCCGTCGCGGCAGGCCAGGCCCACGCGCAGGCCGCTCAGGTGCAGCAGCCAGGCGACCAGCCTGGAAATGGTGTGCGTGGCCTGGGTGCCGGCTACGCCAACCACCGGAATGCGGCCGGTTTCGTGCTCAGAGAACAGGTGGTCTACGATGGCACGGCCCACGGGGCGGGGGGCGCCCTCGGCCGGTTTCAGGTGCATCAGCAGGCCGGGACCGGCATTGACTTCCACGATGGCGCCGCCTTGGGCGCTCAGTGGCTTGGAGATGTCTTCGGCCACCACGTCCACGCCAGCAATGTCCAGGCCCACGATGCGTGCCGCCAGCGACACGATGTGATCCACCTCGGGATGCATCTGGTCGGTGCAGTCGATAGCCACGTTGCCGTTGCGCTGGATCAGCACCTGCTTGCCCATGGGAGGGATGGAGTCAGGCGTCAGCCCCTGGCGCTGTAGGTCCAGCAGCACGGCTTCGTCGCCGCGTGTGTCGATCAGGCCCAGTGGCGCGTCTTCGTGGGTGCCACGGCGCGGGTCGGTATTGATATGGGCATCTACCAGTTCAGCCACGGTGGAGTGGCCGTTGCCGGTGACCCAGGCCACCGAGCCACGTGCGGCGGCGACCACGCGGCCACCGACCACCAGCAGGCGGTGCTCGTTGCCGCGCACAAAGCGCTCTACCAGCACTTCGCTGCCGTGCTTTTCGGCCACCAGGTAGGCGGCTTCGATGTCGGCCTGGTTGCTCAGGTCCAGTGTCACGCCGCGGCCGTGGTTGCCATCGGATGGTTTCACTACGACGGGCAGGCCGATGTCTTGCGCGGCTTCCCAGGCGGCGGCCGGGCTGTCCACGGCAACACCTTCGGGCACGGGCACGCCGCAGGACTGCAGCAGGGTCTTGGTCAGGTCTTTGTCGTGCGCAATGCCTTCGGCGATGGCGCTGGTGAATTCGGTCTCTGCCGTCCAGATGCGGCGCTGACGGGCACCATGGCCGAGTTGCACCAGGTTGCCGTCGTTCAGGCGGATGTGCGGAATGCCCCGGTCCGTGGCGGCGGCCACAATGCATGCGGTGCTGGGGCCCAGGTAGCAGTCGTCCACCTCGGCGCGTACGGCGGCTACTGCGGCGGCTACGTCAAATGGAATATCGTTGATGGCCGACATGAGCAGCCGGTGGCCCTGGGCCAGGGCGGTGCGGGCAACCTGCTCGTCGCGCGCCCGGAACACCATGCGGTAGATGCCGCGCTGCGAGGTGCTGCGGGTTTGGCCGAAACCGGTGGGCATGCCCGCCAGGTTCAGCAGCTCGATCACCGCGTGTTCCAGGATATGGCCGGCCCAGGTGCCTTCCACCAGGCGCTGCAGAAAGCCGCCGCGCTCGCCTACACCGCAGTGGTGTTCCACCAGGGCGGGCAGCATGGCGACCAGGCGGTCGGTGAAACCGGGCAGCAAATTGGAGGGGTAGTCTTCGAGTTCCCCCAGGTCCAGCCAGACTTCGAGAGCCGGTCGGTAGGTCCAGATGTTGGGGCCGCGCAAATAGTTGATGCGCAGAAGTTGGATATCGTCCTTGGGGCTCATGTTCTTCGGGGGTGTTGTGGCCGGGCACCCCGGCTGCGGGTGGCTATTGTGCACTTTGCTATATGGTAGTGAGAAATGAAGGCGCCATCGGCGAGAATCTGAGGCTCCGCTGAGGCGCTGGTCCATCTGGCACCAGGTAAGAGATCGCGGGGTTAAAAAAATGCAAGAACACCATACAGTCGATATTTCCCTTGGGCTGCAAACGCAGCTCCTTGCCCACGAGAACGTCGTAGCCAGCCTGTCCGTTGACCTGGACACCCAGCTGCGCTTTGCGCCCGGCCTATTGGCCTTGACCAACCAGCGCCTGCTGGCCTTCCAGGGAGGGGCCTGGCAGACCTGGGCGCTGACGCCCGACATGGTGCTGCGCCACTCCGACCACGCCGGTGTGGGCACGCTGGAGCTGCACGACGCCCGCACCTTGCTGGCCCGCTGGCGCTACACACTGGCCGTTGACCCCCAGGCGCTGCGCTTGGTCAAGCTGTTCGGCCAGCGTTTGCTGCCGCAGGACCCCAGCCAGGACGAACCCGGCCAATGCCCCAACTGCCATGCCCCGCTACCCGCTGACAGCGAGGAATGCGCGGTATGCAACCGCGAGCTGAATAGCCCGCCCAGCACCTGGGTGTTGCTGCGCTTGTGGCGTTTTGCAAAGCCTTACCAATTCCAGCTGCTCGGTGGCTTCCTATTGATGCTGGCTTCCACCGCTGCCACGCTGGTGCCGCCCTACCTCACGATTCCGCTGATGGACGAGGTATTGATCCCGTTCCAGAGCGGCAAGCAGATCGATGTAGGCCAGGTGAAATGGCTGCTGGCCGGCTTGCTGGGCTCGGCTTTGCTGGCCTGGAGCCTGGGCTGGGTGCGTACCTGGCTGCTGGCCTTGGTGTCCGAGCGCATTGCGGCCGACCTGCGGACCACCGCGTTTGACCATCTGCTGGGCCTGTCACTGGACTATTTTGGCGCCAAGCGTACCGGCGACCTGATTTCCCGCATCGGCTCGGAAACCGACCGTATTTCGGTGTTTCTGTCGCTACATGCGTTGGATTTCGCTACCGATGTGCTGATGCTGGTGATGACGTCAACGATTCTGTTCTCCGTCAATCCCTGGCTGGCGCTGGTAACTTTGCTGCCTTTGCCCTTTATCGCCTGGATGATCCACACCGTGCGTGACCGGCTGCGCACCGGATTCGAGAAGATCGACCGGGTCTGGGGTGAGGTCACCAATGTGCTGGCCGACACCATTCCGGGTATCCGCGTGGTCAAGGCGTTCGCGCAAGAGCGGCGCGAGGCTGGCCGCTTCCACGCGGCCAACCAGGCCAACCTGGCGGTGAATGACCGACTGAACAAGACCTGGAGCTTGTTTACCCCCACCGTTTCCCTGCTGACCGACATTGGTTTGCTGGTGGTCTGGGCTTTTGGTATCTGGCAGGTCAGTAAAGGCCAGATCACCGTGGGTGTGTTGACCGCCTTCCTGGCGTATATCGGCCGCTTCTATACCCGTCTGGATTCCATGAGTCGCATCGTCTCTGTCACCCAGAAGGCAGCGGCTGGCGCCAAGCGTATTTTTGACATCCTGGACCATGTATCGAATGTGCCGGAACCCACCCAGCCGGTGGTGGTCGGCTCGGGCATGCCTGGCGCTGTGCAGGTGCGCGGCCAGATCGAGATGAAAGGCATTGGTTTCCGCTACGGCAACCGCTCGGTCATACGCGATATGGATCTGGTGATTCGTCCGGGTGAAATGATTGGCTTGGTGGGCCACAGCGGCTCGGGCAAAAGTACCCTGGTGAACCTGATCTGCCGCTTCTACGACGTGACCGACGGTTCCATCCAGGTTGATGGCACGGATATCCGCCGTTTTGCCGTGGCCGACTACCGCCGGCACATCGGCTTGGTACTGCAAGAGCCCTTCCTCTTCTTCGGCACGATTGCTGAGAACATCGCCTACGGCCGGCCCGACGCCACCCGGGCTGAGATAGTGGCGGCCGCGCGCGCCGCGCATGCGCACGAGTTCATCTTGCGCCTGCCCCAGGGTTATGACTCGCTGGTGGGCGAGCGTGGCCAGGGCTTGTCGGGCGGAGAGCGCCAGCGCATCTCCATCGCCCGGGCCTTGCTGATCGACCCGCGCATCCTGATATTGGACGAGGCCACCTCTTCGGTGGATACCGAAACCGAGAACGAAATCCAGAAAGCATTGGACAACCTGGTGAAAGGCCGCACCACCATCGCCATTGCCCACCGTTTGTCCACCCTGCGCAAGGCCGACCGCCTGGTGGTGATGGACCGAGGCCGGGTGGTCGAGGTCGGGCCGCACGAGGAGTTAATGGAACGCCAAGGTGCCTATTGGCGCCTCTACCAGGCCCAGCTGCGCCGCACTGAATCCGAAGACGATGGTTTAAGTTTGTCCGCCTCCTTGCCGATAGCCCCAATAGCCCATTCGGCCCACCCTGCAGGTAACCCATGATGGCTGTGTTGACCCCTGATTTCCAACTGGAACGTGACGCTTTTGGGCGTCTGGTGCTGGTGCTTGCCAGCGGTGAGCGCCACGAGGGCGTGCTGCCGGTGCGGGCATTTCCTATTACTTCGCCGGAAGAGGGCTTGTCCTTGGTCGGTACCGAAGGCCGCGAACTGGTGTGGGTGCCGCAGACCAGTAGCCTGCCGCCGGCGGTGTGGGCGCTGTTGTCCGAGGAGCTGGCCAATCGCGAGTTTGTTCCCGAGATCCGGCGCCTGAAGGCCGTGTCCACCTTTTCCACCCCGAGTGTGTGGACGGTGGAGACCGACCGTGGCGATACCGAGTTTGTGCTCAAGACCGAGGAAGACATCCGCCGCCTGGGCCGTGCCGGCCTGCTGATCGCTGGCGGGGCGGGCGTGCAGTTCCGCGTACGTGACATGTTGGCCCTGGACCGGGCCTCGCGCCGTCTGCTGGAGCGCTTTCTCTGAAAACTTGAGGGCGGGGGCGAAGTTGTTTTGTAAAGATTTTTATCTTTTTTAAGAAATAGCCCTAAATAACCCTCCATTTCTGCCGTTAACCAAGATACGTGGTGTGGAAAAAGTATTCCACCGCCCCCTAACCTGGTGAACGCTATGCAACTGCCCTCTGTTGAACGAACCGCAAGCTGGCCGCCGGCTGCCGCCGGTACGCATTCGGGCGTCGGTGCGGCGGCGCCTAAGGCCGAGTCCGCATTGATTCAGGAAGCGACCGCCAAGGTTGAGGCGGTGGCATCCAAACCCGAACCCTCCACTAAGGTGGATATTTCCACCACCCAGCAAGAGATTGCAGCGTTAGAGGCTGCGGCACGCCTGCGAGCGTCTATCCAGCCAGCTGCCAAGGAAAAAGCCGACGAGGCGGGTGGCATCAAAGCGGTGGCCGATGTGGCCAGTACTGCAGCCAACGCGGCAACTGCTGCAGTGTCGGCAGCGACTGCCGAGGCCAAAAAGCTGCAAGACCCGGTGCAAAGCGCAGCACCTGAAGATACCGCCAAGACGGCCAAACTGGTCGATGCCGGCAAGGAGCCGGGTCCGAACCAGCCTACGACGACGGAAAAAGGGCCTTCCAAAGACTGGACCACCACGCCCCAGGCGTCCGATAAAAAGGTGGAAAACCCACCGCCGGAACCGCTGTCAAAGAAGCTGCTGGACTTTTTGCAGGCCCTGTGGCGCGCCGGCGGCAACGCGGTGGACGTGAACAACCAGGCGACCAACCAGGTTTTGAACTCCGAAAAGCAGTCCGAAGGACCGCTGACCTACTCCGATCCCACCGTCGTGAAAAAGACCAGCAGCAGCGTTTAACGCTTTCAACGTATTTCTTCCAGGGCCCCGACGGGGCCCTGGTTGTTTCAGGCCCGGCTTTGCACCAGTTGGTAGCGGGCTGCGGCGCCTTCGGCCTGTGGCTCCAGCGTCCAGCGGCTGTTGTGGAAAGCGGCAATGGTTGGCTTGTGTGCTATTGAAATAATAGCGCCTTGCGCTTGTTCTACCTGCGCTAGCAGTCGTTTGTAGATGGCTTCTTCGGTGGGGGCGTCGAGTGCGCTGGTGGCTTCGTCGGCATAAATCCAGCGGGGTTTCTTCAGCAGCACGCGCGCAATCGCCAGCCGCTGCTGTTCGCCGCCCGAGAGTTTTTGGCTCCAGGCGGCCTCCACGTCCAGTTGTTCGCCCAGGTCGGGCAGCAAGGCATCTGCCAAGGCCTGGCGCAGCTGCGCATCGTCGTAGTGCGTGGCTGCCAAGGGGTAGGCCAGGGCGTCGCGTAGCTTGCCATCCGGGAAGTAGGGCCGCTGGGGGATGAACATTGCATCCTGCGGCTGTGCGACTTGCCCGCTGGAAAACGGCCAGATGCCCGCCAGCGCACGGAACAGCGTGGACTTGCCGCTGCCCGAGGGGCCGTTGAGCAGAATGCTGTCGCCAGGGGCAGCGTGCAGGTTTTGGCCTTGCAGCAAGACTTGGCCATTCGGCAGGCGCAGGGTCAGCCCGTGGACTTCCAGGGTATCAGGTGCTGCAGAATTGATAGCTGCTTGCGCTGAATTTACCTGCGCTAGCGCCTGAATTTGTTCTTCAAACGAAGTTAAGCGGTCGGTGGTGGCCTGCCAGGTTGCAAGGTTGCTGTAGTTGTCGACAAACCAGCTCAGCGAGTCCTGTACCCGGCCAAAGGCGGAGTTGATCTGCATCAGCGTGCCCAGCTGGATGGCTCCGCTGAAGTAGCGCGGCGCCGCCACAATCATTGGGAAAACTACTGCCGCCTGGCCGAAGAAGCTGCTGAACCAGATCAGGTTTTTCTGCGCCTTCAGCAGCTTCAGGTAGTTGGCCAGCACGGCCTTGAAGCGCAGGTCTAGGTGGGCTTTTTCGGCGGCCTCGCCCCGGTCCAGCGCGATCGATTCGCTGTATTCACGTACCCGCACCATGTGGTGGCGGAAGTCGGCCTCCACTTTCTGTTGCTGGAAGTTCAGCTTGATCTGCGGGCGGCCTATCCAGTGGGTGATGATGCTGCCGGCCAGGCAGTACAGCACGGCCATCCATACCATGAAGCCGGGGATGAAGTATTCGCTGCCGCCCAGGTGGAACGAGAAGTTGCCCGACAGGCCCCACAGAATGCCGACAAAGCTGACCAGGGTGACCAGCGCGTTCAGCACGCCCATGGTCAGTTCGATGGTCAGGCTGGTGAACTGGTTCAGGTCTTGCTGGATACGTTGGTCGGGGTTGTCCGGGGTGGCGAGTGTGTCAGTCTTGGCAAAGCGGGCCAGTTCCATCTTGTAGAAGGACTGGTTGCTCAGCCAGCGGGCCAGGTAGTGCTCGGTCATCCAGGCGCGCCAGCGCATTTCCAGCAGCTGGGTCAGGTAGAACTTGTACACCGCCAGAAAAACCATGCCAAACACGATGTATGTAAAGCGGCCCAACTGCTGCCAAAACACGGTGGCATCCTTGTTTTGCAGCGCGTCGTAGAACACCTGGTACCAGCTGTTGTACAGCACCAGCAGGTAGACGCCCAGCAGGTTCAGCGCCACGATGGCGGCCAGCAGGGCGCGGGCCTTCCATTTTTCTTCGGATTTGAAGTACGGAATCGACAAAGCCCAGACTTTGGCGGTCTGGGCTTTCAGGTTGGAAAAGCGCGAAGCAAGACGCATGGGTGTGTGCCGTGGGTAGAGTTGACAAGCCCGCAGATGGACTGCTGCGGCGCGGATTAGTTCGCGGGCTTAGTGCGTTGGGTTGGATATGCCGCTGCTCACATGGCCGGCCGGCACGTGCTGCGCGGCGGAGGTGACGTGGCCAGTCTGGTCGTCGAAGAAGAAGTCGGGCTCGAATTCGCGCAGAAACGGGCCTTTTTCCAGCCCACCCAGGAACATCACCTCGTCCACCGCAATATTCCAGCGCATCAGGGTCAGGATGGCGCGCTCATGCGCAGGTGCACTGCGCGCCGTGACCAGGGCGGTGCGTATGCGCATGTGCGGGGTGCTGGCTTTTTGCAGGCGGTGCAGCGCGGCCAGCAGGGGCTTGAACGGGCCGTCGGGCAGCGGTATGGAGGCATGTTCGACCTCGTGCTGCTGGAAGGCGGGCAGGCCGTCTTTTTGATAGACGCGCTCGGCCTCGTCGCTGAACAGCACGGCGTCGCCGTCAAAAGCGATGCGCACTTCATGCGGGTTGCTGTCACCGGCCTGGGCCGATTCGGTCAGCACCCGTGCGGCGGGGAAGCCCAGGTTCAGCGCTTCGCGCACGTCTTTTTCATTGGCCGACAGAAACAGGTGCGCGCCCAGCGCCCGCAGATAGCCGAAGGGTGCGCGGCCCTGGGTGAACACACCGCGCTCCAGCTGCAAATTGCTGGCCTGGCTGGAGCGGAAGATGCGCATGCCGCTGACCGGGTCGTTGCGCGACAGGATCACCACCTCGACCCGTTTCACGCCATCGGCGTTGAAGGCCAGCAGCTTCTTTACCAGCGAAAACGCCACACCCGGCTTGGCGGGTATGTCCAGCCGCTCGAACTGCAGCTGCATATAGGCTTTGTCGTCGCCCGCGTCGAACAGGCGGTTTTCCTCTTCCAGGTTGAACAGGGCGCGCGATGAAATCGCCACCACCAATTTGTCGTCTAGGGTCAGAGCCATGGCTACTTCGCAAACTGGTTGAGTTGGATGATGGGCATAAGGACTGCCAGCACGATCAGCATCACCACCAAGCCCATGGCCACGATCAGCAGCGGCTCCAGGATGGTGGCAAGGGCCATGGCGCGGCGCTGTACCTCGGTGCCCAGCTGGCGGGCGGCGCGCTGCAGCATCAGCGGCAGCTGGCCGGTCTGTTCACCCAGGCGGGCGAACATGGCCAGCAGGCCGGGGAAGCGTTTTTTCTGCGCCAGGGCCGAGGCCAGCGGCGCGCCTTCGCGCACCAGCACCAGCGCGTCCAGCGCATCGGCGCGCATGGCGGTGTTGTTCAGGGTTTCGGCGGCGGCTTGCAGGGCTTTCAGAATCGGCACGCCGGCAGCGGCCAACATCGCCAGGGTGCTGGCAAAGCGTGCCGCGTTATAGCCGCGTGCCAGTGTGCCCACCAGCGGTAGCCTCAAAAAGGCGGCGTCAAATTTTTGGCGAATCAGGGCGTTGGCGTAGGCAAACCGTGCGCTGATAGCTGCAAAAATAATAGCAATCAACATGGCCCAACCGTAGTTGCGCACCGCGTCGCTGATGGCCAGCATGGCCACCGTCAAGAACGGCAGCGCGCGCTTGCTGCCGGCAAACACGTTGGCCACCTGGGGTACCACATAGCCGACCAGGAACAGCACGATGGCAATCGCCACCAGGGTCACGATGGCCGGGTAGAGTGCTGCGCCGATCAGCTTGGACTGCAGGGCCTGGCGTTCTTCCAGGTCGGTGGCCAGGCTTTCCAGCACATCGCCCAGCGCGCCGCTTTGCTCGCCCGCGCCAATCACGGCGGTGTAGATGGCCGAGAATTCGCGCGGATGCTGGCCCAGTGCCTTGGCGAAGCTGGCGCCGGCGTTGACTTCGGCGCGCAGCGAGGCCAGCAGATTGCGTTGGCGCTCGTCCTCCGCCTCGTCGGTCAGCGCGGTCAGCGCCCGCTCCAGCGGCAGGCCGCTGGACACCAGGCCGGCCACCTGCCGGGTCCAGATCGCCAGGCCAGAGGCATTGAAGACTTTCTTCTCGAACAGCGTGGTGCGCAGGCCGGTGCCGGCAGACGCATTGCTGCCGCTGGCGTTGACCGGAGTGACGGCCAGTGGCACCAGCGCCTGGGCGCGCAGCAAGGCCCGCGCAGCTTTGGCCGTGTCGGCCTCCATCACCCCTTTGCGGGACTGGCCCTGGGCGTCTACGGCTTCAAAGGAATAGGCGGGCATGCTAAGTGTTCAACGTATATGGGCGTTCTGGCGCAGCCAGGCAGCAAAGTCAGCTTCATGGATATCGCCTGCGGCCGCGCCCATGACCATCAGTGTTGCGTCGGCCTGCGACGCCGTCAGCCGATAGCCATTGAGGTACAAAAACAGACCGACAGCCAGGAAGGCTGCGCGTTTGTTGCCATCGACGAAGGCATGGTTTTTCACTAAACCCAGACCGTAACTGGCCGCCAGGGCGGCAAAGTCTGGCTCGCCATAGGCGGCCAGATTCAAGGGGCGAGCGAGCGCGGAATCGAGCAGGCCCTCGTCACGCAAACCCGTGCCGCCACCGTGCTCGGCCAGGCTTTCGTCGTGCAGCAGCAGGAGTGCTTGTTTGCTGACCCAGCGCCAGCTCATTTGGCGAGCTGGTGAAAGGTGTCGCGGAAGTCGCTCATAAACGCGCGGCCCGCTTGGATTTGCTCTTCCAGGGCAGGGTCGTAGGGGGTGAGGGTGTAGCCCTCAGGGGTTTCCGTCAGGAAGATCGAGGCACCTTTTCCCAGCTTGAGCCGGGCCAATGCTTCCTTGGGCAGGATGACGCCGATCGAATTGCCAATCTGGGTGAGTTTGAGCGCGTGCACGTCGTATCTCCGTTATAACGGTTGTTATATTAGCTCTGGCTTCTGGTTTGTGTCAAAGATGGGCGTCAATCCCGCGTCACGCGCAGCAGCTCTTCGCGCGAGGTCACGCCGGCCTGCACCAGGCGCTCGCCGTCTTCGCGCATCAGCAGCATGCCGGCGGTGCGCGCGGCGCTGCGGATGTCGGCCTCGGCGGCGCGGTTGTGGATTTGGGCGCGAATGGCGTCGTCGGTGACCAGCAGTTCGAAGATGCCGGTGCGGCCCTGGTAGCCGGTGTGGCTGCAGGCTTCACAACCGCCGGTCGGTCCTGAGCTTGTCGAAGGATGGCACACCGGGCACAGCTTGCGCACCAGGCGCTGGGCCAGCACACCCAACAGCGAAGAGCTCAGCAGGAACGGTTCCACGCCCATGTCGATGAGCCGGTTCACTGCGCTGGACGCGTCGTTGGTGTGCAGCGTGGCCAGCACCAGGTGGCCGGTGAGAGAGGCCTGGATGGCGATCTGCGCGGTCTCGAAGTCGCGAATTTCGCCGATCATGATCACGTCCGGGTCTTGCCGCAGGATGGCGCGCAAGGCCTTGGCGAAGGTCAGGTCGATCTTGGCGTTGACCTGGGTCTGACCGACGCCGGGTAGCTCGTATTCAATCGGGTCTTCCACCGTCATGATGTTGCTGGTGCTGGCGTCAAGGCGGCTCAGGGCGGCATACAGCGTGGTGGTCTTGCCCGAGCCGGTAGGGCCGGTCACCAGGATGATGCCGTGCGGCTGGTTGATCAGGTTTTGCAGCTTGTCCAGCACGTCGCCCTGCATGCCCACCGATTCCAGGGTCAACTTGGCACCGCTCTTGTCCAGCAGACGCAGCACGGCGCGTTCGCCATGGGCGCTGGGCAGGGTGCTGACGCGCACGTCCACCGCGCGGGTGCCGATGCGCAAGGAGATGCGACCATCCTGCGGCAGGCGTTTTTCAGAAATGTCCAGGTCGGCCATGATCTTCAGGCGCGAGATCAGGGCGGCGTGCAATGCGCGATTCGGCTGCACCACTTCGCGCAGCGTACCGTCCACGCGGAAGCGCACGCTGGAATGGCGCTCATACGGCTCGATATGGATGTCGCTGGCGCCGTCGCGCGCGGCCTGGGTCAGCAGCGCGTTGAGCATGCGGATGATGGGCGCGTCGTCGCTCATCTCCAGCAAGTCTTCGACAGCAGGCAGCTCCTGCATCATGCGCGACAGGTCGGCATCGCTCTCGACCTCGCTGACCACCGATGCGGCGCTGGACTCGCCCTGGGCGTAGGCCGCGCTGATGCGCTGGGCCAGGGCTTCGGCGCTCAGGGTTTCGATCTGGCGCACCGGGTATTTGCGCATCACCTCGCTCAGGGCCGATGGCGTGGACGCCGGGTGTAGCCAGAGCGTGTACTCACCCAGGTTCTCTTCCAGCAGCAGCTGCTGGGCGCGGGCAAAGGCGTAGGGCAGGGGGTGGCGCATTGCTTACGGCGTGGTCGTGGTGGTCGAGGGCAGCGTGGTCAGGGGCTTGGGCACGACGGCTTTTTTGTCGGAGGTGGGCAGGACAGGAATCACCGAGGCATCTGGCACGGCCGACAGGCCGATGCGTGGCACCGGGTTCACGTCCTGCTGCTGGCCGCGCATCATGTCGTAGCGGTCTACCGCCAGGGCGTCGCTGGTGCCTGCGTCACGCACCACGATGGGTCGCAGGAACACCATCAGATTGGTTTTCTTGCGGGTGCGGGTCTCGCTGCGGAAGAAGTTGCCCAGGAAGGGCACGTCCCCCAGTCCTGGCACCTTCTCCACGTTGCCGGAGTAGTCGTCCTGCAGCAGGCCCCCCAGCACGACGATGGAGCCGTCGTCCACCAGTACATTCGACTCGATGGAGCGCTTGTTGGTGGTGGGCCCATTGGTGTTGCTCTTGGTGGAGGCGTCTACGCTGGACACCTCCTGGTAGATGGCCATTTTCACCGTGCCGTTTTCGTTGATCTGCGGGCGCACCCGCAGCGTCAAGCCTACGTCTTTGCGCTCCACTGTTTGGAACGGGTTGGAGGTGCCGGTGGCGCTGTTGGTGGTGTATGTGCCGGTGACGAAGGGCACGTTCTGGCCGATGACGATCTTGGCCTCTTCGTTGTCCAGCGTCAGCAGGTTGGGCGTGGACAGCACGTTGCCGGTGCCGGTCTGGTCCATCAGCCGGGCCAGCGCGCCCAGCACATAGGTGCCGCCGATCTTGGTGGCCACGCCCAGGTTCAGGCCCGAGCTGAGGGTGGTGCTGGTGCTGCCGGCGGCGATGTTGGTGGCCAGGGTGGCCAGGTTGCTGCTGCCGGTGCCGAAGTTGGTGCCCAGGCCCACACTGCCCAGCACGCCCTGCCACTGGATGCCGAATTCGGCCGACTTGTCGCTGCTGACCTCCACGATCAGGCTCTCCACCAGCACCTGTGCGCGCCGGCCGTCCAGCTTGTCGATGACGGCGCGCAGCTGGCGGTACTGCGGCTCGGGCGCGGTGATGATCAGCGAGTTGGTGGACGGGTCGGCCTGGATCTGACCGCCGGTGGAAGGCTGGTTGCTGGTGGTGCCGCTCAGGGCGCTGCTGCTGGAGCTGCCCATGGAGTTGGCCGAAGTGCTGGTGCTGCCTGTGGTGCTGCTGGAGCTGGTGGGGCTGAGCCCGCTGGACAGGCTGGAACTGCCGCCGCTGCCTGAACCGCCGCTGCTGGCGTTGCCGCGTGCGTCGCCGCTCATGGCGGCGCGCAGGGTGGTGGCCAGCTTGGTGGCATCGGCATTCTTCAGGTAGACCACATAGATGTTGCCGGCTTCGCCATTGCCGGTGTTGACCGTGGGCTGGTCCAGCTTGGCGATCAGCGAGCGGACCAGGGATACCCGCGCCGGGTTCGCCGCGCGCAGGATGATGGCATTGCTGCGCGGCTCGGCCAGCAGCGTGGTCTTGAAGGAGGTGTCAGTTTGCCCGGCGGCGGGGGCAGCGCCGGTGGTGCTGCCGGACTCGACCAGCTTGGTTACCAGCGGCACCAGGTCGCTGGCAATCGCGTATTTCAGCGGGATGATTTCCAAATCCGACGCGTTGGACACATCCATGGCCGCCACGATGCGGCCAATGCGGCGCAGGTTGTCAGCGTAGTCGGTAATCACCAGCGAGTTGTTGCCGGGGTTCAGGTTGATGGTGTTGTTCGGGCTGATCAGCGGGCGCAGCACCGGCACCAGGTTGGCGGCGTTTTCATAGTTCAGCTTGAAGATCTGCGTCACGATCTGGCTGCCCACGGCGGCATTATTTTCGCCAATGGTCACCGGGCCGGGCTGCAGCTTGGCATCGGCCTCGGGCACGATCTTGTCCAACCCGCCGGACTCGACCACGGTAAAGCCCTGCAGGCGCAGCGCCGCCAGGAACTGGCTGTAGGCCACGGTGGGGTTGACTGGGTGGTCGGTGCTCAGCGTCATCGTGCCCTTGACGCGCGGGTCCACCACCACATTGCGGCCGGTGATCACGGCCATGGTGCGGGCCACCGATTCAATCTCGGCGTTGGCAAAGTTCAGCGTGATGGGCTCGCCGCGCTTGGCCGTGCTGGCCTTGTCGCTTGCAGGCCCCTGGGCCAGTGCATTGATAGAAAAAAGGCCGCTGGCGCAGGTGAATCCTGCGGTAATAGCTATCGAAATAATAGCTTTAGGAAAGCGCGAAGACAGCGTGGGTGTGCGGGCTGGGGTCATTCCATTAACCTACTTTGATGATGGCACGCGCGCCGTCGCGCCGACCGATGATGTTGAGAAGATTGGACAAGGCGTCGATACGCTCCGGGGCGGCGGTGGCCACCCCGTCGAAATGCAGGCGGTTGCCGACCCATTGGCCGCTGCCGGTCAGTTGCAGGCTGCCCTTCAGGGTTTCCAGCTGCAAGGTGTTCGGATTGCCGCCGGCCAGTGTGAGCCGGTAGCTGCCCATGGGCTTGAGGGTGGACAGGCGCGAGGCGATGTCGATGGCTTCCAGCTGGGCCCGGCCACTGAGCTGCATGCGTCCGCTGTTCAGGTCCACGACCAGGCCCTGCGTGGCCAGTGTCAGCGTGCCCTCGGGCTGCAAGGTATTCCAGGGGGCGCCCAGTCCAGCCAGCCAGGCGGCCGGCCAGTGCGACTGGCTGTCGGCCAGCGTCAGCTCGCCACCGCCCCAGTGCGGCGCGGCGCGCAGCTGCAGGGGCTGGGCCATGCAGCATTCGGCCAGGAGGTCGGCAGATACGCCGTTGAAAGAGGGGCGCAGGCGCCAGCGCAGGCGCTCGGGCAGTGCGGCCTGGTCGCGGCTGTCCTTGCCACCCGACAGCACCAGCTGGGCTGAGCCGTCCCACACCGTGCCCAGCGGGTCTGCCAGCTGGACCTGGCCCTGGCTGGCCTGGTCCAGTGCAGCGGCCAGCCAGCGCGCCGGGGCAAACACCAGCAGGGCCCAGGCCAGGCCCAGGCAGGCGCCCGCCCAGGCCCAGCGCCAGGGCGCGGTGCGTTGCGGGGCGGATGCGGGTTTCAGTGCCACGTTAGCGCTTGGGCAGTGCCAGGACCAGGCTGCCGTCCCAGGCGGGTAGACCGGGCTGGGGCGCGTTGGCGGCGGTACTGGCGGGGCTGCGCACCAGCTTGGCCTCGGTGGGCAGGGCGCGGGCGTTGATGCGCACCTGCGCCAGCCAGCGGGCCAGCGCATCGGCCGGGGTGTTCTTCAGGGTGACGCTGACGCGTTCGCCCAGCACATTGATCTGCGCGGTGCCAGACAAATCGGTCTTGGCCGAGGCCTGCACGCTGCGCAGGGCCTCGTCAAAGTCGATGGCGCTCTGGCTTTTCAGGGCTTGTACTTCGGCCTGCATGCGGCGCATGTTTTGCAGCTGGGCGTCGAGTTCGCGGTGCTGCGCATCGGCGGCACGCAGGGTTTGCAGTGCGGGAGCCAGGGCCAGCCACCACAGCAGGGCCAGGCAGACCAGGGCTCCTGCCGCGAACACGCTGCGGCGTTCGCGCGGCGCCAGGGCGGCCCAGTGGGGCTGCAGCTGTAGTAGGAAGGACGGAGTTTTCATGGTGTGGCTCCGTTGGCGGCCTGCAGTACCAGCAGGTTGCCTTCGCTACGCAGGCTGTAGCCGCTGCTGCGCAGGCTGGTGATGGCGTCGGGGCCGGGTGCCGGGTCCAGGCCTTTGAGCCGGATTTCGCCGGTGCTGAAGTCCAGCTGGCTGGCAGAAGTTTGCGGCGGCAGCACCGCGCCGAGTGCGCTGAGCATGGGCTCCAGGTCACGCGCCGAGGTGGCGCCCACGCTTTGGCGCAGCAGGTCCAGCTCGCGCGCCATTTGCACCGGCGCATTGACCACCAGCTTTACCTGCGGGAAGGTTTGCGTCAGGCTGTCGCGGATGGTCTTGCGCTTGGCTTCCAGGCTGTGGCTTTCCTTCCAGGCCCAGGCGTTCAGGCCAATCAACTGGGCCAGCAGCAGCAAGCCTACGCCCCAGCGCGCGGGGCGCCAGGCGGGGGCTTGCAGCATGCGCTCAGTGTGGCCGGCCAGGTTCTTCCAGGCGCGGCTGCTGCCGGAGTTGGTCAGGTCGAATTGCGCCAGGTCCCAGCGGCCATGGGCCGAGGCCAGCCAGCGTTCGGCGCTGTGCTGCAGGGTGACGGGGCGCTGCGCCAGCTGTTCGGCCATGCTGGCGACAGCGGGCTCGGCGACGATCTCCAGCGTATCGGCTGCGCCGCCCAGGGCCATGGCCAGCGTGGCGTGGTTCAGCGGCAGCAGGTGGATGCCCTGGGGGCCGGCGTGGACGACTTGTGCTGCCTCGGGTGTGCCCAGGATGTGCACCCTGTCGCTGCCCTCAGCCAGGGGGCTGAATTCGGGCACGATGCGCGCCACCGTGCGCTGGCTGGCCTCCAGCACCGCCAGGGCGCTGCGCAGCCAGGCGCGGTTGCAGGCCGCCACCCAGACCGGGCCTTCGCTAGGCGCATCGGGCTGGACCGCGAAGTGCAGCTCGGAGGGCTCCTCTAGCAGGCGTTCTTCCAGCAGGCCTTCCAGCAGGGCGCGCAGGCGGGGCGTGTCGGCCGCGCGGCCCAGGGCGCTGCGTTGCAGGCTGCCCTTGGGCAGCTCGACGCGGTGCCAGGACAGGGCTTGTGCAGGCACCACGGCCACCAGTTCGGTGGCGGTGGCCACGGGCAGCAGGGCGGCGGGGGCGCGGTCGTGCGAGCCCACGCTGTGGCCGTCCGGCGTGAGCACGTAGTCCAGCGGGCCTGCGCTGCCGGTAGATTCAAGAGGGAGTAGAACGATCAGGGTGCTCATGGGCGTGACAACGTGGAACAACTGGCATGCGCTGGGGCGCCCTGCGTGCGGCAGACGAAACTCAGGCCGGCCATTGTATGTAGAGACTGTGACATTCCAGGTGGGAAAAGCCCCTGCTTCACAGGGGCGCCTTGCCGGACGGATCGGCCACCGCCCGCTCGCGCCACAGGGTGGTGACATTGATGCCGTCACGCTGTACCAGCGAGCGCTCCAGCACCGTCGTGGCGCCCATGCGCAGCCGGCCCAGTACTTCGAAATAACGGGTGGCCACACCCTGCTCGGATTCGCTGAAGCTGATGCCCGGCTGGTTCAGCAGCGTGCTGGCATCGGCCGTGCTGCGAAAGTACTTGCTGGCCCGGGCGCTGACCAGCTTTTGCGCATCGGCCATGGACAGATTGGGCACGCTGGCCACCAGCACCTCGGCACTGGCGGTGTTCAGGTTGACGGAGGTGCGCACCGGCAGTACCGACACATAGGGCCGCAGCGCAGCCACGCTGCTGGGGCTCAGACCCAGCCAGCCCAGGTCTTCGGCGCGCCGGGGCACCAGCGGGATGTTCGGGTTGTCGGTGTTGTACTGGCTGCTGTCCAGCGCCAGCTGCAGCTGGCTGCTCATTTGCGTCAGCTCCTGGGGAGACAGCTTGAGTTCTTCGAACAGGCGGCCGAAGGCGGCCAGGCTGACTTCGGAGATCTTGTTGTTCTCCACCAGATTCATGATGTTCATGCGCGACTGCATGTCGGTGATCTGCCCGGACAGAAACGCGTCCACCTCCTCGTCGCTGCTCATGCCGCCGGTATTGTTGCGGTCGGCTGCTAGAAAGGTGGACAGGCGCGACTCCTGCAGCGGCACGGCCCAGGGCTCTGCCAAGTGGTCGGCGCCGCCAGAGCGGGCGTCTTCGCGCAGTATCAGCCGCGCCCAATCCAGCGCGCCGGTGAGTATCCAGGCCGACTGCACGCGCTGGCGCTCCGCCGCTTCCACCTCCACGCTGCGCCATTGCTGCCACAGCGAGGCGGCGGCCAGTGTGGCGACCAGGGTGACGGTGAGCATGGCCAGTAGTAGCGCTGCGCCACGTTGCTGGCGTTTGCTATGGTTTTGGGAGCTGCTGGCGCAGGTATTACCTGCGCCAGAGGCCGATTTTTTATGTAAACAGCGGCGCGGACTCACGATTTGCCTCCGCCGACGGTAGGCCGTATCCAGTCGCGCGTCAGCACGCCGCTCAGGGCCTGGCCGGGCGGCAGGGTTAGCACCAGGCGTACGCCGTCGGGGATGGCGGAGTCGGTGGAGGCGACGCTGGATGCCCCCGTAGCGGGTGCGGTTGCCGTGGTGGCACTGCTGGATTGCGGATTGCTCCAGGCGCCGTCGCGGTAATAGAACACCTGCCAGTCGCTCAGTGGCGTCAAAGCCACCTCAGCGCGGCGCGCCTCGTCGCCCGGGTTTTGCGCCCACAGTGCGGCATTGGCCCAGGCCTGGGTGAGCCCGGCGCGGTTGCGCACCACCGGCGACTGCCAGCGCAGCCACTGGTCGGTGCCGTCCACATTGCGCAGCGACCAGGCCACGACCAGCGGGCCGGCGGCGTTGGGCTCGGTGCTGCGCCGCACCAGGCGCAGGCTGCGGCCGTTCCAGTCGATGGTGGAGGTGTTGGGCAGTTGCAGCAGGGCGTCCAGGTCGGCGCTCCATTGGCTCAGGCCGGCCTGCAGGGTCAGCACCTCGTCGGCGCGTTGCTGGGTGCGGGTTTGTGCACGCTGCATGCCGTCCAGCCCGCGCCAGCTCAGCACGGCCAGCAGCGCCATGACCATCAGGGCCACCAGCAGTTCGACCAGGGTGAAGCCACGCGATTTTTTCCCCCTTCCAGAGACGCCATGGAACCGGCTTTGCCGGGCCATAGGCGTCGCCCCCTGCAAGGGGGTTGGAGGCCATGCGCCATTGGCTCTCGCCAATGTCGGGGCGCAGCGGGCAAGCCTGGGGGTGTTCATCAAAATCGCCCTACGATGGTGGACAGGCGTAGGATGGGCGCGTTGGCGGCAAACACCTGCGCATCCACCCGGCGAAAGCTGGGGTTGGGCGTGGGCAGCACGCTGAGCCGTACCTGGTAGCTGTGGCCAGCCTGTTCGCAGGTGATGTCGGAGTCGCCCACGCCGGGCATCTGGGTGGACAGGCGCATTTTGATGAGTTCGTTTTCGGCGCACATATGGGCCAGCAGCACATCGGTCTGGCGGGTGGCGTTGGTGGTCAGCGCCTGGGTGGCTTGCATCCCGGCAATCAGCGCAATCGACACGATGCCCAGCGCGACCAGCACCTCGATCAAGGTGAAGCCACGGACTTTTAACAGGCGGTTGCGGGCCTTCACGGTGTGGCCGGCTGCACGGTAAAGGGGCGTGCGCCATCGGTGGCGATGCGCAGCAGCTCGTTGGGCTGGCTGATGGACTGCAGTACCACCTCCTGGCGGCCAATGACTGGTTCGGGGCCCAGCACGACCGGGCTGGTGTTGCGCGCCACGGTGTCGTTGCCCAGCCAGCGCTCGGGCAGGGTATGGGGCGGCAGGCCGTAGAACTGGAAGCCGTCTGGCGTGCTGTTCCATCGCACCGGCACACCGGTCGCTCGCGACTGGGCCCGCGCCGATTCAAACAAGGCGGCTAGCCGCGCCGCATCGCGCTCCAGCAAGGTCTGGCTGTTGTCGCGCATGGCAAAGGCAACGCCTGCGCTGGCGATGGCGATGATGGCGACGACCACCAGTAACTCAAGCAGCGTGAAGCCCCGGCTGAAGGCTGGCGCCACACTGGGCCGCCTAGCGATCACTTTAAACGCCAAAGAGTCCGGTTTTGCCGCCGGGCCGCCCCATGTCGTCCAGACTCTGCGAGTCTTGCACGAGGGCAAAACGCCTCCCCCCCGGGGGGTGGAGAAGTACGCGAAGCGACAAGCCGGGGGGCCAAAATCACTGCCAGCTGCCGATGTCGGCATTTTTGCCTTCGCCACCTGGTTGGCCGTCGGCGCCGAAGGACATCACATCAATCTCGCCCTGCACGCCGGGGTTCAGGTACTGGTAGGGGCGGCTCCAGGGGTCGTTGGGCAGCTTCTCCACATACGGCTTCCAGTTGGGCGGCACCGGGTTGGTGCTGGGCTTGGCGACCAGGGCTTGCAGGCCTTGCTCGGCGGTGGGGTAGCGTTGGTTGTCTAGCTTGTAGAGCTTTAGCGCCTGCATCAGGTTGTGGACATCGGTCTTGGCGGCGGTGGCGCGGGCGTCGTCGGCGCGGTCCAGCACATTGGGCACGATCAGCGCGGCCAGCACGCCGATGATGACGAGCACCACCATCAATTCGATCAGGGTGAAACCGGCATTGCGCACTTTACGCACGCGGCGGTAAAGGAGGCTGGAGGGACGAATAGGGCTGTGGAGTGTCATGGGCTGCGATGATAATCAATGCATGTTAATCAATGCATCCGATTCTGTAATGGAACGCTGGGCCCCGCGCCTGGTGGCCTTTGTGGTCTGGGCCCTGGCCCTGGCCAGCGTGGCGTACTGGGGCTTGAAGGCCACGGCTGCACCCAGTGGTCCGCAGGCCGCCGTGGCCGGGCCGGGGGCGGTTGCCGTGGACGCGGCGGCGGTGGCGCATGTGCTGGGCAGTGTGGGGCCGATGCCGGTGGCAGAGGTCAACCCGTCCACACGCTTTGTGCTGTCGGGCGTGATTGCCGAGCATGGCCGCCAGGGCGCAGCCCTGATCGCCGTGGACGGCAAACCGCCCAAGCCCTACCGGGTGGGCAGCCTGGTCGATGGGGCTTTGTTGCTGCAGTCCGTGGGCCCGCGCCGGGCCGAGTTGGCGTCCAGCATGGACGGCCCAGCCGCTTTCGCGCTGGAATTGCCCATCAGAAAGTAATCCATTCGCCGTAGCCGGGGGCGGCCTGCGGCCATTGGTCGGCGCGGTCCAGTGTGCGGATGCCGGCGGCCAGCAGGCTGCATGCCCGCGCCACGCCGGCATGGCTGATCCACAGCGTGGGCTGCGCCCCAACAGTATCCCAGGCAGCGCCCACCCGCTGCATGAAGCCGTGCACCGATTCGCCGCCTCCCGGCCGGTAGTCGGCGAAGTCGGCGGTCCAGGCGTCCAGCGCGGCTGGGCCAATGGCCTCCCAGGTCTGGCCTTCCCATTGGCCAAAATCCATCTCGCGCAGCCGTGCATCAAATTTCAGCGTCAAATCGGGCCGCAGCGCAGACAGTGCCTGCGTAAGCTGCTCGCATCTTTGTAGCGTAGAGCTGCAAACAAGCATGCCTGTGGGCAGGGCTGCGGCCAGCCGTTCGGCAGCGGCCTGCGTCGCCAAGGCGTCAGCCGCCACATCCAGCGCTCCGTAACACACGCCAGGCGCCACCAGCGGGCGGGCATGGCGGGCCAGCCAGAGTCTCATGGCAGGGCCACGGCGGCGCCTAGATAGAAGGCGATCTCGCAGACTTGCTGTGTGGCACCCAGGCAGTCGCCGGTGAAGCCTTGTAGCCGCCGAGTAAACAGGCGCTTCATCCATAAAAACGCCAAGCTGCTACTTATCAGGCTTGCTATTAAAAATGTAGCTCCTTGCGCAAGTAATACCTGCGTCAGAGGCATAAAACACCATAACAACGCAACGGCCAGCGCAGTCCCGCTGATCTGGCCCGCCAGGGGCTTGCTTTTGGACGTGGCCGCGTCGCCCACATGGGGCAGCAGGCGGACCAGCAGCAGCGGGCAAAAGCGCGACCAGACATGGCCGCCGAGCAGGGCTGCCAGTAGGGCGTGGCTGCTGTAGCTGCCGAGCAGGCCCAGCAGCGCGACCTTGGACATCAATGCCAGCACCAGCGCCATGGCACCGAAAGCGCCGACCCGCGAATCCTTCATGATCTCCAGCGCGCGGGCCCGGTCGGCGCTGCCGCCCAGGCCATCGGCCACGTCGGCCAGGCCGTCTTCATGGAAGCCGCCGGTCAGCAGCACCGTGGCCACGGTGCACAGCACGGCGGCTACCAGCGCGCTGCCCGGGCGTTGCTGCAGCAGCGCCATGCTGGCCGCCGCCACGCCGCAGGCCAGGGCCGCCACCAGCCAGCCCACACCGGGCAGGTGCGCCGCACTGGCGCGCAGCATGGCCGGGCTGTAGCCCACCCAGGCCGCCAGCCGCCCGGTGATGGGTAGCCGGGTGAAGAACTGGACGGCCAGCAGGTAGTGGCGGACGAAGGCCAATCGCGTCAGCTCTGCAGAAATAGCTGATAGACCGGGTTGTTGGTTTCTTCGACGTAGGGGTAGTCCAGCGTGGCCAGGAACTTGTCGAAGGCCTTGGCGTCGGCCTTGGGCACTTGCAGGCCGACCAGGATGCGGCCGTAGTCCGCGCCCTGGTTGCGGTAGTGGAACAGGCTGATGTTCCAGCCCGGGCGCACCAGGCTTAGGAACTTCATCAGCGCGCCGGGCCGCTCGGGGAACACAAAGCTGAGCAGGCGTTCATCTTGCGCCAGTGCCGACTGCCCGCCCACCATATGGCGGATGTGCTCCTTGGCCAGCTCGTTGTGGGTCAGGTCCAGCGCCTTGAAGCCGTGTTTGCTGAAGTTGCTGGCGATTTTTTGCGATTCGCCCTTGGCCGTGGTGGTCAGGCCGACGAACACATGGGCGGCGTTGCTCTTGGCTGCGTCGCTGATGCGGTAATTGAACTCGGTCACATTACGCGGCCCGCCGGGCAGCTGGCCTATGGCTTCGCAGAAGCGCTTGAAGCTGCCGCGCTCTTCGGGGATGGTGACGGCAAACAGGGCCTCGCGTTCCTCGCCCACCTCGGCCCGCTCGGCGACAAAGCGCAGGCGGTCGAAGTTCATGTTCGCGCCACACAGGATCGCGGCGTAGGTCTGGCCCTTGGTCTTGTGCTTGGCCACGTACTGCTTCATGGCGGCCACGGCCATTGCGCCCGAGGGTTCGACGATGCTGCGCGTGTCCACGAACACGTCCTTGATGGCGGCGCAGACGGCGTCGGTGTCTACGGTGATGAATTCGTCCACCAGGCCGCGTGCCACGCGGAAGGTTTCTTCACCCACCAGCTTGACGGCCGTGCCATCGGCGAACAGGCCCACATCGGCCAGGGTCACGCGCTTCTTGGCGTTGACCGACTGCAGCATGGCGTCGGAGTCGCTGGTTTGCACGCCGATGACCTTGATGTCGGGCCGCACGGCCTTGATGTAGTTCGCCACGCCGGAGATCAGGCCACCGCCGCCGATGGCGACAAATACTGCGTCCAGGTGCTGCGAGCCCAGGCCCTGCAAACTTTGTATTTGGCGCAGGATTTCCATGGCGATGGTGCCCTGGCCGGCGATGACATCCGGGTCGTCAAACGGGTGGACAAAGGTCAGGCCCTGCTTTTTCTGCAGCGACAGGGAGTGGTTGTAGGCGTCGGTATAACTTTCGCCAAACAGCACTACTTCACCGCCCAGCGCGGCCACCGCGTCCACCTTGACCTGGGGTGTGGTGGTGGGCATGACGATGACGGCACGCGTGCCGAGCTTGCGCGCACTCATGGCCACGCCCTGGGCGTGGTTGCCGGCGGAGGCGCAGATCACGCCCTTTTTGAGCTGCTGCGGCGTCAGGTGGGCCATCTTGTTGTAAGCACCGCGCAGCTTGAAGCTGAACACGGGCTGTGTGTCTTCGCGTTTGAGTAGAACCGTGTTGCCTAGGCGGCGGCTGAGGTTGCGCGCGGGCTCCAGGGCGGATTCGATGGCGACGTCGTAGACGCGGGCAGTCAGAATCTTTTTCAGATAGTCGGCGGGGGTCAGCGGCTTGGCCGCTTGGACTGGTTTCTGGGCCTTGGGTGCTTTGGCGGGTGCGGTCGTCATGGGTTCTCCTGGGAGGGAGATCATAAGGGGCCGGCCCGCGCACGCCGTTTGCCACCGCTTGGGGCATAAAAAAAGCCCCAAGTCTTGCGACTCGGGGCTTAAATCCACCTTTTCAGAGGGTGGAGGAGACAAACGGTGCACACGGGTTAAATGTGTGCGATGGATTTATTGTAGTCGTTTTCCCTAGGTCTTGCTGCGTTGCAGCATCCGCGTGTTGTTAAAACCGTGAATTAATGCGCGCGGCTAGGCAAAATCGGGCTTGTTCTCATAATTGGGCTTTGCCTCAGAAAGATACGCAGCATGGAATGCACAGTCAGTTGGACCGGCGCAGCGGGTACCCGCTCCGGCATGGGGTTTGTGGCCGAAACCGGCAGTGGCCACACTTTGACCATGGATGGCGCGCCTGACAGCGCCAAACCCGAGAACGGTGGCCAGAACCTGGCGCCCCGTCCGATGGAGACTTTGTTGGCCGGCACCGGTGGCTGCACTGCCTATGACGTGGTGCTGATTTTGAAGCGCGGCCGCCACGACGTGCGCGGCTGCTCGGTCAAGCTGGCTGCCGACCGTGCCGACGTCGATCCCAAGGTGTTCACCAAGATCAATATGCATTTCACCGTAACCGGCAAGGGCATTCCAGCGGCTGCCGTGGAGCGCGCGATTGCCATGAGCCATGACAAATACTGCTCGGCCACCATCATGCTGGGCAAGACAGCCGAGATCACCACCAGCTTTGATCTGGTGGAAGCCACCTAAGGTTTAGATTCTGTGGGCCACGGTCGTCATGACCTTGGCCGCCATGCGCATCATGGTTTTGATGGGCGCCGGCAAATCGATCGCACCCTGTATCGTGGCTTCGTGGGCGTGGCGCTCTTCGTCATCCTTCATCTGTACGACGATGGCCTTGGATGCGTGGTCGTTGCTCGGTAGGCGCTGCAGATGGCTTTCCAGGTGGGCCGACACCTGGTTCTCCGTTTCCACTACAAAACCCAGGCTCCAGCGGTCGCCGCCGAGCCGACCGGCCGCCAGGCCGAGGCCGAAGGCGCCCGCGTACCACAGCGGATTCAACATGCTGGGCCTGCCGCCTAATTCGTCCAGCCGCTGATGCGTCCAGGCCAGGTGGTCGGTTTCCTCGCCGGCAGCATGTTCAAAATGCGCGCGCAGAGCCGGCGTTGGTGTGACCAGTGACTGGGCCTTGTACAAGGCTTGCGCGCACACCTCGCCCACATGGTTGACGCGCATGAGCGCGGCGGACTGGGTTTTCTCCTCGGCGCTCAGCTCCTGCGTGTGTTCCGGCACCGTAGGGCAGGCCCGGTTGCCATGCGGTCGGGTGAAGATAGTGCGCAGCGCAGAGTCTGCGACACGGCAGATTTGGTCTAAAGAAGGAGGGGTGGGTAGCGACATGCGGTGCGTGTAGTTGGGCAAACAGGGCTTCACTGTAAATCACTGTGCCGGTTTCATGCCGCCTGAGACCCAAGCCCCCGAGGACCGAGGGCTTGTTCTGGGGTTAGAAGCGGTGGCGCAGGGCCAGCGCCAAGCTGTTCGAGTCGGTGCCCGCACTGGCGGTGACGCCCCCCAGAAAGCCGTTGCCGCCCGGTGCCAGCTGCGATGCACCGCTGTTGTTGAAGCGCGTCAACACGGCGTTCAGATCGGTGCGTTTGGACAGCGCATAGGTGTAGGCTGCTCCATAGGAGTCGCGGTCGGCATTGTTGGCGGTCCTGTCGTTCATAGTGTTATAGGCCACAGTGAAGGTGTGCGGGCCGCTGCGGATGCGATAGCCTATATGCAGCAGGCGCGCGTCTTGTTGCACCGCCCGGATGAAGGCGTTTTGCACGGCTTCGGCACTGGCCGCGCTGGCTCCTTTGGAAACGAGCAGGGCCGACACGCTCGACAGGTCGGCGGGGTGGTCGTCTTTTATGGTGGCGTACATGGTGCTGAAGCTGCCCGGACCAATATCCACCGACGCGCCCAGCAGGGTGTTCGTTAGCCCTTTCTCACCTAGCTCGTTGTTCTGCGTGTTATAGCCCGCACCCAGGGAAAAACCGGTGCCTTTATAAGTGGCCATGGCGCCCAGAAGTCGGTTCGCGGAGTTGTTGCCCGCCACTTCTCCGGCTGCCACCATCAGACTTGCGCTAAGTCCGCTGGCCTGGACGGCGTATTGCAATGCATTGCTGGTCCGGATGGTGAACGACGCGGGGACCGACACCAATTGGCCCAGGGCCAAACTGGATTCGCCGTGCATGGAGTCAAAAGTGGCCGACACCACGTAGCCAGGGGTGTATTGGCGGCCCGCCATGATCGCGCCGACTGGCGTGACCAATCCCATGAAGGCCTGGCGGTCAAACAGGTTTTTGTCGGCAACATTGACGCCAAACCGCGACCCCAGTGCACCAGCGACCGCGTTAACCAAAGGCTGCGCCGTGGCGGGAAGCCCCATCAGCGTGGCTGTATTCAAACGGTCCGGCACCTGTGCGCCGGAGGCCGGGACGTTGTAGACCGCGCCGGTATCTATTTCAAACCGGCTTTCAAGTGTAAATAATGCACGCATGCCGCCGCCCAGGTCTTCACTGCCTTTCAGACCCCAGCGTGAACCTTCCATGACACCGCTGGCCAGTTGCGTGACCGTGCCTTGCTTTAGACCGGTGACGTGGTTGATGCCCACGTCGGCGATGCCGTAAATCGTGACGTTACTGGTCGGCGTTTCTTGTGCTGCAGTGATGGACGCCATGCCTGCGAGCAATGCTGTTGTAGCCAGCAAACTGTTTTTTTTCACATTGTTCCTCGGTTGCTGTCGTCAAAGTGGCCCTGGCTTGGCAGTAGTGCCGGCGTGGCCGATCCCTGGCAAGGGGTACCCCTTACAAAGTTACATATTTTGTACCCAGCTTTGTACCTGTCCGTCGCTGTAAATTTTTTATGTAGTTTCGTGACTCTTTGTAAGTTGGCCATACGAAACAGGTCAATTCATGTGGAATATACGAATTGCCGGGTGTAGCGGGCTGGAATCTGAAGCTTCTTGTATGTCTGAAGTGTTGTTTTTAATTAACAAATCATATGTTTATGACGAAAACGTCACCGGTTTATCCGGGGTCGTCTGCTTTAATCCGATCAGCTTCTGAAACAAGGAGTGGGGTTGAGGTTACAGCCTGACTGTGAACCCGACATCTTTTAATCTTTGGAGAACCTTTCCATGAAAAAATCCCTGATCGCCCTGGCAGTACTCGCCACCTCCGGCGCCGCCATGGCTCAGTCCAGCGTGACCCTGTACGGTATCGTTGACATGTACCTCGGCAGCACCAAGACCGACAACGGCACGACCAGCCTGCGTCAATCCAAGCTGGAAAGCGGCCTGGTGAATACCTCGCGTTTTGGCCTGAAGGGCTCTGAAGATCTGGGTGGCGGTTTGGCTGCCAACTTCCAACTGGAACAAGGTATTGCTGCTGATGACGGTACTGCTAAGTCCACGACTCTGTTGACCAGCAAAGTGACCAACACTGCCTTCTCCCGTCAAGCATGGGTTGGTCTGGCTGGCTCCTTCGGTTCCACCCGTTTCGGCCTGACCCCCACGCCTTTTGACGATGTCAGCGGCGCGTCTGATGCCGTGTTTGACTCGGCTTTGTCGCCAATGAACAGCACGTTCAAGTCGACCGGTTACTTGGTTCGCCCAGGCAACACGATCGCTTACTACACCCCTAGCTTCAGCGGCTTCTCTGGCTCTTTGAGCTACAGCCTGGGTGAGAACAAGACGAATACGGCAGTTGCTGCAGTTCCAGCCACGGCTACGACTGCTGCAGTTCCTGCAGTTACCGTGCACAATGCTGGCGCCGTGACCAGCTTTGCTTTGGTGTATGCCAATGGCCCTATCAGCGTGAACTTTGGTTACCAAGATGAAAAGTCTGCTGGCGACGTGACTGCCAAGAAGTTCACCCGTCTGGGTGGTTCTTATGACTTCGGCGTTGCTAAGCCTTACGCTATCTACGGCAAGGCTGCAAACATGGGTAACGTGTCGGGTGCTGATGCAACCGATTACCAACTGGGTGTTGACGTTCCCGTCGGTGCTGCTCTGACCTTGTCTGCTAGCTACGCTCAGTCCAAGGACAACGCTACGGCTGGTAACGCAAAGCGTAAGGGTTACGGCCTGGGCGCCAAGTACGCTTTGTCCAAGCGTACGGCTCTGTACGGCGGCTACGAAGCTGACGACAGCAAGGTTTCCGGTGCAGCTACCACCAAGCACGACCTGTTCGCTGTTGGTATTCAGCACCGTTTCTAATCTGATGCTGGCGTAAGCCAGTTCAGGTTTAAAACAAAAAAACCCGCTGCAGAAATGCAGCGGGTTTTTTTATGATTGTTAATTTATTCGGGTAGCGCGTCTCGCGTTGGCCCCTTCTTGTTCTTCCGCGCATCCTTCTTCGCCTGGCGCGCGGCATCCAAGGCTTTGCCTTCGGCAAGCCACTGGGCGAATTCTTCCGGGGTTTCCAGCGTGATGCGGCCCAAGGTGGCGGCGCGGAACTCGGTGAGTACGATTTCGGCGGCTTTTTGCAGATTCACCTTGCCCTTGCCCAGCAGGCCGCCGCGCTTGCGGGCGATTTCGGTCAGTAGGGCCACGTCCGTCAGGCCCAGGATGGGGTCGAGCTTGTAGCGCTCTTCGACCTGGCCGGCATAGTGTTTTTGCAGGATCAGCAGCAGCTCCAGTGCCACCTCTTCTTCGTCAAAGGCATTGCGGCCAATTGAGCCGGCGGCGGCCAAGTGGTAGCCGCTTTGCTCGACGATGATGCGTGGCCACAGCATGCCGGGCGTGTCGTAGGCGTAGAAATCGTCGGCCAGCACGATGCGTTGCTCCAGCTTGGTGATGCCAGCCTCGTCGCCGGTTTTGGCGGCGCGCTTGCCTTTCAAGGTGTTGACCAGGGTGGACTTGCCCACATTGGGCACGCCGCAGATCAGCACCCGCATGGGCTTGACCATGCCGCCGCGTAAGGGTGCCAGCAGCCGGCAGGCCGGGATCAGGCGCTGGGCCGGCGCAGTTTCACTGGCATCCAGGGCGATGGCGCGGGTGCCGGGCAGGGCGTTGTAATGGTCCAGCCACAGCGCGGTGCGCGCCGGGTCGGCAATGTCTTGCTTGTTGAGCACTTTGAGCGTGGGCGTGCTGCCGATCAGTTCGGCCAGCATGGGGTTGGCGCTGGAGCCGGGCAGGCGCGCATCCAGCAGCTCGATCACCACATCGGTTTCCTTTAGGCGTTCGGTGATGGCCTTCTTTGTCAGGTGCATATGGCCGGGGAACCATTGGATGGGCATGTTCTTTTCTTTCTAGGTTTTGGATGCGCCAAAGGACACCAGATCCAGCGGCAGCGCCGTGGTGGACTTGATCTGTTCCATGGAAAAGGCGCTGGACACGCCGCTGAGCGGCGCAGCCTGGATGAGCTTTTTGTAGAAGCGATCGTAACCGCCGATGTCGGTGGTCACGACTTTGAGCAAATAGTCCACGTCGCCGCTCATGCGGTGCAGCTCCTGCACTTCGGGCAGGGCGGACACGGCGGCGCCGAACTGGGCCAGCCATTTGTCGTCGTGCTGCTGGGTACGCACGCTGACGAATACCGTGACCGGCAGGCCCACCTTTTGCGGATGCACCAGGGCCACACGGCCGGTGAGGTAGCCCTCGTCCTCCAGCCGCTTGAGCCGTTTCCAGCAGGGTGTGCTGGACAGACCGACGCGTTCAGCCAGCGCGGCCACGGACAGGCTGCCATCCACCTGCAAGGCACCCAAAATGGCGTAGTCCAGACGGTCTAGTGTATTCATGCTGTTATTTTAATTTATATAGATTTTTTATCCTGTTATTGATGCGAAGGCGTTAAAGATGGGAACGTATATTCACGGTGTGGTAGGTAGCATGGACTTATCTTTAGCTTGCCCGAAAACCACCATGCCCACCGATATTTACCTGGACTGCAACGCGACCACGCCTGTGCTACCCGCCGCCCTGGCCGCCGCGCAGCAGGCCATGGGCACGCTGTACGGCAACCCCAGCAGCACCCATGTGAGCGGTCTGCAGGCACGGCAACTGGTGGATGGGGTGCGGGCCCGTGCGGCCCGGGTGTTGGGCGCGGGTGCGGGCGACGTGGTGTTTGTCAGCGGTGCGACCGAGGGCATACAAACGGCGGTGCTGTCGGCCCTGTGCGCTGTGCGCGACCGGCGGGCCCGGGGCGAAGATGTGGGCAGCTTGCTGCTGTACGGCGCGACCGAGCACAAGGCCGTGCCCGAAAGCCTAGCGCACTGGGACCGCCTGCTGGGTCTGCAGCTGGAGCTGCGCGCCCTGCCGGTGCTGCGCAGCGGCCAGCACGACCTGGCTGCCTTGCGCGTCCTGGCCCCGCAGGCTGCCTTGGTCTGCACCATGGCGGCGAACAATGAAACCGGTGTGGTGTCTGACGTGGCCGGCATCGAGGCCGTATTGAGCGACGTCGCCCCGCAGGCTTATTGGCTGGTGGACTGCGTGCAGGCGCTGGGCAAGCTGGCCTTGCGGCTGGCGCAGACGCGCATCGACTACGCGCCGTTTTCCGGCCACAAGCTGTACGCGCCCAAGGGCATAGGCATGCTGTATGTGCGCCAGGGAGCGCCGTTCACCCCGCTGATGGCCGGCGGTGGCCAGGAGGCGGGCATGCGCTCGGGCACTGAAAACGTGGCGGGTATTGCTGCATTGGGTACGGTACTGCAGGCGTTGGAGGACGGTGCCAGCTTTTGTAATACCGCCCAGATGCTACAGTTTCGAGAGCTGCTTGCGCAGAGTCTGCTTGCGGCGTGGCCCGATTTGGTGTTTAACGCCGAGTGGGGCAATACGCTGCCAACCACGCTGAATTTCTCCGTTCCCGGCCTGCCCAGCAGCCTGGTGGTGGACTTGCTGGATGCCGCTGGCGTGCGCGTCAGCGCGGGCAGCGCCTGCTCGGCCAAGAAGGCTGCACCCAGCTATGTGCTGCAGGCCATGGGGGTGCCGGAGTGGCAGGCGGCATCGGCGGTGCGGATGTCGTTCGGGGCGCTGGCCGACGCGGCCTTCATTGCGGAGGCCTGTGCCCGCATCCATCGTTGTGGTGACGCATTGCGTGCCCAGCGCCCGCCGGTGGACGCGCTGCCAGAAGACGACCTGGAGCCCTTGCGTCTGGGCGCAGCCCTGGCGGACAACCCTGCCAGCCATTTGCCGCCTGCTGCTGTGGCGGATTTTTGGCAGCGCTACCCAGATGCCCTGCTGGTCGATGTGCGCGAGGCCCATGAACATGCCGCAGACCTGCACCCGCAGCGCTTTGGCCGTGCGGCCTGCAATATTCCTTTGGGGGAGTTGGGCGCGACTTTGGCAGATTGGCTGCAGCGGCCGCGACCGGTGCTGCTGTTTTGCCGCACCGGCCAGCGCAGCGGCCAGGCTTTGCAGCGCATGCGCCAGCTGGGCTATGCCCAGGTCTGGCAGGTCGCCGGAGGTGTGGTCGCCGCTGCCAGCGAAGTGCTCTAGTATTTATAGCTGCTAGCGCAGGTAATACCTGCGCTAGAGGGTAGTTAGAACGGGTAAAGCTGGCCGTTGCTCATGCGCACGCGGTCGCCAATACGCAGCTGCGTCTGGGCCGGCACTTCGAATTGGCGGTAGGTGCCGTTGTCCGCCTGCACGGTGACGCGGTAGCTGATGCGCACCTGGGCCGCCTGGTTATTGCTCTCGACCTGGTTGCCGGCTACGGCGCCGCCCACCGCACCCAGTACGGTGGCCAGGTCTTTGCCCGAGCCACCGCCGATCTGGTGGCCCAGGACTGCGCCCGCTATGCCACCGATGACCGCGCCTGCGCCACTGGGGCCCTGGCGTTGCGGGGTTTGCATTTGCTCGATATTGGTGACCCGACCCACCTCAGAGTGCGGTACCTGCTGCGCGACTGGGTAGGGGGCCGGTTGCTGCTGCACGGGGTAGGCTGCGGGCTGCGCCTGCTGGTAGGGCGCGACCACGCAGGCTGTGAGGCTGCTGGCCAGCACGACAGCGGAAAAAACGTAGGCAGCGGAGGCAATGGAGCGCATGGGAACCTTGTAAATGTGAAACATGGTCATCCTAAGACGCGCTCGGCCCCTGCATGGTTGACAGCGCGCCAGTGCCATTGGGCCCGGCTTCACCATTTGTCACACAAAACTTGGACAATAAGGACTTCCCCCGATTCTGACCAATCAGCCTGCCCATTGCCCTGCAGGCTGTACTTTTTTGTGCGCCCGTACCGTGAAACTCAAAGACTTTCTCTCCAGCATTCCCTACCTGGCGTGGGTGGTGATCTACACCGCTTTCTGCGCCGGCATTTTTGCCGCCATCCTGGGCGCGGTGACACCCGAGTTGCGCGAGGAACTGGACAACTACCAGCAGCTGGGCGTGTTGATGATGGTCTGGTCGGCCGGCGGCGTGCTGGGCGCTTTGCAGGGCGGGCGCATGGCCCAGCGCTATGCGCCGCGGCTGCTGTTTTTGTCGTACACCGGCCTGGCCCTGGTGTCGATCTCGCTGATCGTGCTGTCGCCCAACTTCACGGTGCTGATGGCGGGTTTCTTTTGTGTGGCGCTGTGTGAGACCGCGCTGTTCACCCTGGCCCACAGCATTTTGGCGGACATCCACCCCCAGGCCGAGGTGCGCGCGCGCATGCTGAGCATGGTGGACGTGGCTTTCAGCCTGGGCAACCTGGTGTCGCCCATGGCGGTGATTGGTATCCAGCAGTTCAGCGGCAGCTGGCGCATGCCGTATGCGCTGTACCTGCTGCCGCTGCTGACGGTGCTGTTCGCCTTCTGGCCGCGCCGCCATTTTGAACATCTGGCGCCGCCGCACCATGCAGAGGAGCAGGGCACGTCCATGTCCTATCTGGCGCTACTGCGCCGCCCGGTGGTGTGCTGGGCCGTGGTGGGCGGGGTGCTCAGCGGCTTTCTGGAATGGGGGCAGAACTTCTGGTACGTGAGCTACGGCATCAACGCCCAGCAGCTAAGCCCGAATGCGGCACGCTTTGGCCTGCAGTTCTTTGTGGCGGGCATGGTGGGGGCGCGGCTGTGGCAGGCCTTTTGGCACAGCCACTGGCCGCTGCGGCAAAAGCTGTGGCGCCTGAATTTGCTGGCGTTGGCCGGCATGGCGATGAACGTGGTGCTGGCCGGCCAGGGCGGCTGGCTGGCGGCCGGGCTGGGCAACTTCTTGTTCGGCGTGGGGGTGGGCGTGGTGTTCCCGGTGCTGCTGGCCATCATGATCGACGACATGCCGGCGCAGGCGTCCAAGCTGTCGGCCCTGCTGATGATTGGCTACAGCGTGGGCTCGCAGCTGGCGGGCCTGCTGGTGGGTAGCTTGTCGGACGTGGTTGGCGTGCGCTGGGCCTATTCCAGCATGCTGCTTGTGGTGCTGGCCTTTACCGCCGTGGTCTGGCGCATCGTGGGTTTTGCCCAGCCGGCGGTGCTGAAGCCCCAGGCCTGATTTAAATAAAAAAGGCCGCTTGCGCAGATGTCATCTGCGCTAATAGCTATTCAAATGATAGCAGTGGGCTAGGTCGGGCATCGGGCGCCGGCATCGGCATCCAGCGCCGCCAGGGCGGTTGCCATGCTTTTCGCGGCACGCGCGGTCAGACGTTGTGCACCCTGGGCCAGGGCCTCGGTGCCCAGGCCCACGGGTTCGGACTGGCTCCACTGGCAGGCCAGGTTGCGGGCGTCGTCAGATCGGCGGATGGTCCAGCTGAAGCTGGCCTCAATACGGCTGTTTTCCACCGCCTCCCATTGGCGCAGCTGCACGGCGATGCGGTACACCGGCTGACCGGCCAGCCGGCCGCCGTTGGACACGTCAATGGCGCCCAGTGGCTGCGTGATGCCAGCGGCCAGCGCGTCGCGCAGCTCGGTGTTGAACGGTGCCGACCAGCGGTGCTGGTCCAGTATCTCCAGCTGCCCGCTGGCTGTGCGCACCACCATCTGCGGGCGCACCAGACGTTCGGGCAGGGCCAGCGGTGGCAGCTCGACCAGCAGCGGGCTGGTGCGGGCAACGGCCTGGGCGGGCAGGGCGGTGCTCAGGCTGTAGTAGCGCACTGGGGGGGCGCTGGCGCAGCCTGCCAGGGTGGTAGATAGCGCTGCTGCTATGGCCATCGGGGCCAGCAGGGTGGTCGTTTTCATTTCTTTTCCTCGGATTTGCCACGCAGCAGCGACTCGGGGTGGCGCTCCAGGTAGTCGGTCAGCACTTTCACGGATGCGGCGGCGCGGTTCACCTCCCGCAGGGTCTGGCGCAGGTCTTGTTGCAGCGGTGCGTCGTCGGACAGCGCGCGGTCGGCCGAGCCCAGCGCCTTGTTGGCGGTGGCCAGGGTGCTGCGCACGTCCTTCATGGCGGCGGTGATCTCGGGGGCCACGTCCTGGTTCAGGTTTTTCACCAGCTGCTCGGCATTGCGCAGCGTGCCGTCCAGGCTGGTCAGGGTTTTGTGCAGGTCGTTGCTCAGCTGCTCGAATGGCACTTTGTTGATCTTGGCGACGATTTCCGCGATCTGGGTCTGCAGTTCGTCCAGGCTGTTGGGCTGGGTCGGCAGTTCTACCGTGCCATCCACCACCCGCAGTCGGGCCGGCGCGGCCTTGGGGAAGAAGTCCAGCGCCACAAAGACCTGGCCGGTCAGCAGGTTGCCAGTGCGCAACTGGGCGCGCAGGCCTTTGTCCACCAATTCCTGCAGGCGCTTCTGGGAGTCGACCTGGGCGTCGGTGCGCAGCCGGTCGGGGTAGATTTCAATCAACACCGGCATGCTGAATTCGCGCTGGGCCTTGTTGAATTCCACACCTATGGACTTGACCTCGCCCAGCACTACGCCCCGGAAGTCCACCGTCGCGCCAGGAGCAAGGCCGCGCAACGACTGGTTGAAGTGCAGCAGCAGGGTTTGCGCCGGGCCGTCTGGTGCCTTCATGGCGTGGGTTTCGTCCTCGGCCAGGGCGAAGCTGGTGTTTTCGCTGGCCTGCGGGCCGGGTTGGTCGTCGGGCGCTTGCATGGCGATGCCGCCCGTCACCACCGTGGCCAGGGACTGGGTGCGCAGCTTGAAGCCGCTGGAGTTCACTTCCACATCCACACCGCTGGCATGCCAGAAGCGGGTGTTGGCGCCCACAAACTTTTCATACGGCGTATTCACAAACACCCGCAGCGTCACGCCTTTGCCGTCGGCGTCCAGTGCGTAGGCCGCCACCTGGCCGACCTTGATACGCCGGAAGTACAGCGGCGAGCCGACATCCAGCGAGCCGATGTTGCTGGCATGCAGCTCGAACTGCCGGCCCGCCGAGTCGCGGGTCACGATGGGCGCGGTTTCCAGCCCGGTGAACTTGCTGCTGGTGTCGTCGGAGGCCCCCGCATCTGCGCGGATATAGGCGCCTGACAAGAGTGTGCCCAGGCCGCTCACGCCAGCCGCATCCAGGCGCGGGCGTATTACCCAGAACCGCGTGTCGGTGGCGGTGAAGCTCTTGGCTTCTTTCTGCAGCTGCACGGTAACGAGGACCCGCGAGCGGTCTTCGGCCAGGCTGATGGCGGTAACAGCGCCGATGTCCACGTCTTTGTACTTGACCTTGGTTTTGCCGGCCACCAGACCCTCGGCGGTGTTGAAGCTGATTTCGATTTGTGGCCCACGGGCCAGGACGGTCTTGACCACCAGGGTCAAGCCGACCAGCGCGGCCACGATGGGGATCAGCCAGATCAGTGAGGGGAGCCAGTCGCGGCGGCGGCGGATCTCGGGCTTGGGCAGGTCGGGCGGTGTATCAGGACTCGGAGTGTTGGCCATGCGGTGGATTGTCTGCGGGGATTGGTTCTGAAATGTGTATCGCCGGGGCGTCCGTACCGTCCCAGATCAGGCGAGGGTCGAAGCTGAGTGCCGCCAGCATGGTGAGCACCACCACGGCGGCAAATGCAGCAATGCCTATGCCAGCTGTGACCTCGGCAAAGCCGTCGATGCGCACCACGCCGGCCATGAGTGTGACTACGAAAACGTCCAGCATGGACCAGCGGCCAATCAGTTCTACGATGCGGTACAGCTTGGTGCGCTCGTTGCGGCGCCAGCCGCTGCGGCGCTGTGCGCTGACTACCAGCAGCAGCAAGGCCACCAGTTTGAACAGCGGCACCATGAAACTCGCCACGAAGACCACCACCGCCAATCCCCAGGCTCCGGTAACCCAGAAGTAAATCACGCCGCTGAGGATGGTGTCGGTCTGGGTTTTGATCAGGCTGCTGCTGACCATCACCGGCAGCATGTTTGCCGGGATGTACATCACCAGCGCGGCCAGCAGCAGGGCCCAGGTGCGCTGCAGGCTATGGGCTTGGCGCCGGTGCAGAGCGGTGCCGCAGTGGCTGCAGCGGCTGCCGTCGCTGGCGTCCTTCCACACAGTACCGCAATGGTGGCAGGCGGTCAGGCCCAGGCTGCTGCCGGTGGGTGGTGTGCTGGGTGCGCTCATGCGTCCGGCTCCGGTGCTGCAGCAAAAGCCATATGCCAGAGATTGCGCGGCTGGAACGACAGCAGGGCGGTGAGCAGCACGGTCAGCGCCACAAACGCGCCCAGCGCCGGGCCGACGATCACCTCGGCCGAGCTGCTGAGCTTGACGATGGCTACCAGCACCCCGAGCATGAACACCTCGACCATGCCCCAGGGCTGTAGCGACTGCAGCACGCGCACCAGCCAGGCAAAGCCCAGGGGCTTGCGCTGCGCCGCCAGTGGCACCAGCACATAAATCAGGATCAGCAATTGCAGCAGCGGAAACAACATGGTGGTGGCCAGCACCAGCAGGGCCACGCTGGTCATTCCTTCGCCGGTGAGCACGGTGACTGCACCCAGCAGGGTGGTTTCGCTGTGTTGGCCGGCCAGCACCATTTCGACGATGGGAAACAGATTGGCAACGGCAAACATCACCAGCCCGGCAATCGCCAGGGGCAGCAGCCGCTGCGACTGGCTACCGGTATGGCGGTCCAGCTCGGTGCCACAGCGCGGGCAGTTGGCGATTTGCTGCGGCAGCAGCCGGGGATGGGGGTACGCAGCATCGCAGCCTTCGCATAGAACTACGTGGGGAACTTCATGCATGGCCTGTACTTTAGTCGGTTTGATTTGGCCCATCGTGAACACGCTCTTGGAACAATCCAGGTCTTTGGATAGGAGCAAGCAAGACCTTACAAACTGCGATGATCTTCCCTTTTGTATGACTCCCGCCTTTCTTCCGCCCTCCATCGCGAAGACACCTCGTTGCTCTCGCGCTGCAAGGGTGTTTGCACTCCTGCCTGCAGTGTGGACCAGGTTCTCAGTAAACTAGAGCGTTACCGCAAGATGGGTATCCGGGCATTTATTTTCCTGGGTTACCCGCACCGGGACGAACGTGAAATCTTCGGCCAGAAGGTCTTGCCCCAACTGAACACGCTTTCGCTGCCGCAATATTACGGGCGCATTCCACCATCCACACCGAAAACGCCCCTCGGGCTCGGAGAACGTCGTTAATGCAACGCATTGCCTTGGGGGCTTCGGGCCCCGAACTTAGCCGCCTGGTCTATGGCGTATGGCGCCTGGCCGATAGCGCCGATACCTCGGTGCAGGCCACCTTACGCAAGGTCCACGCCTGTCTGGACCAGGGCATCACCAGCTTTGACCATGCCGACATCTATGGCGACTACCAGTGCGAAGCCCTGTTTGGCGCCGCGCTGAAGGCCGCGCCCGAGCTGAAAGCCCGGCTGCAGACGGTTACCAAGTGCGGCATCATGCTGACCTCGGCCAAGTACCCGCAGCGCCGGGTGAAGCACTACGACAGCTCGGCCGCGCACATTCGCGCCTCGGTTGACGCGTCGCTCAGCCACATAGGCGTGGACGTGATCGACCTACTCCTGCTGCACCGCCCCGACCCCTTCATGGACGCGGCTGAAACCGGCGCCTGCCTGGACCAGCTGGTGCAGTCCGGCAAGGTGCGCGCGGTGGGCGTGTCCAACTTCCAGCCCTGGGACTGCGAGTTGCTGCAATCGGCCATGCAGACCCCGCTGGCCACGAACCAGATTGAACTCAGCCTGCTAGCGCAAAGCCCATTTACCAACGGCCAGCTGGCTTACCACCAGCAACGTCAGCAGCCGGTCATGGCCTGGTCGCCGCTGGCGGGTGGTGCTCTGTTTGGCGACGGTGCCGCCGCCCAGCGTGTGCGGCCTCTGCTGCAAAGCCTGGCCAGCCAGTACGGCGTGGGCCTGGACGCGGTGGCCGTGGCCTGGCTGCTGGCGCATCCGGCGCGCATCGTGCCGGTGCTGGGCACCAACGACCTGGGCCGCGTGCAGGCCCTGGGCGATGCCTTCAAGGTCCAGATCGACCGCGAGACCTGGTATCAGCTGTACAGCCTGGCCGCAGGCGTGGAAGTGCCATGAGCGCCGCCGCTACAGACCGCGCATTGCGCGACGCATTTGGCTGCTTTGCCACTGGCGTGACCCTGGTCACCACCCATTGGAACGGGCAAGACTGGGGCATGACCTGCAGCTCGTTCAACGCCGTGTCGTTGGACCCAGCCCTGGTGCTGTGGAACATCCGGCACAACGCGACCAGCCACCAGGCTTTTGTGCATGGCGGCGGCTACACCGTGAGTGTGCTGGGCAGCGAGCACCAGGAATTAGCCCAGGCTTTTGCCCGAGGCACGCAGGCCGATCGTTTTGCGGCGGGTGAATTTGTGCGGCTGGACAGCCAGCGCCTGAAGCTGGCGTCTGCCCTGGCCTGGTTCGACTGCAAGCTGTACCAGACCGTGCAGGCGGGCGACCACGACATTTTGCTGGGCCAGATCGAGCACTATGGCTCACGGCCCGGCAAAGGCCTGGTGTTTGAGCGCGGCCAGTTTGCGGTGGACACGCTGGAGACCGGTGCAGCCTCCACCTCGCCGTTTTAACTTCTAGATTTCGCCGGAGTGTGGTCCGGCTTAGAAATTGAAGATGAGAGAGGCGGCTTACAAAACCTCTTCTTCGGCTTCAGTTTTAGGCACGAACACCATGCGGGTCTTGGCGTTGCAGTCCATCAGGCCGGCGTAGCGGCCCCAGGCGATCATGGTCTGGAAGATGCGCTCGGGGTTGTCATAGGGCAGGGCGCTGCCGATGTCCTTGATCACCCGTTCGGCTTCTACTTCTTCGTATTCGTGCAGCAGCGCGATGATGATGTGGAACAACCGCAGCTTGAATACCTGCTCCGCAAAAATGGCACGTCGAGCGACGGGGTCCGCCGCCACAAAGCGCCGACCCAGTTCGGTGAACACCACCTTGTCTTTCGGCGTGTCGATCAGCTCCAGGATTTCCGCCGCCTTGACCAGTGCAATCGTTTCGCCAAACTCTCTGCCGATCTCGTCCGAGATGTCGTAGATGTTGGACAGCTCTGGCGAGTCGTTCAGGATGCTCAGCAAGCCCAGGATCTGGCCCACCGGCACCAGCGGGATCGACTCCATGCGGCTGCGTGCGCGCGAAATTGGCTGGCCCGCTACCTGCACCTCGGCCGGAATGTCTGGCAGCGTGGTGGTGGTGATGCACTCGTGGATCAGGCTGACCAGGCGCTGGAATTCGGGGCTCTTGGTGTCGCGCGGATACGGCAGCGGGTTCTCCAGCACCAGGCCCAAGCGGCCAGGGCGCGGGAACAGCACCACGATGCGGGTCGCCATCTCCACCGCTTCCTCGATGTTGTGCGTCACCATGAAGATAGAGCTCAGGCCGGTGCCGGGCGTGCGCCACAGGCTGATGAGCTCTTGGCGTAGATTCTCAGCGGTCAGCACGTCAAGTGCGCTGAAGGCTTCGTCCAGGCACAGCAGCCGGGGCTGCGACACCAGCGCCCGCGCAATGCCCACGCGCTGGCGCATGCCGCCCGACAGCTCGCGCGGATAGGCCGCGTGGTAGTTGCCCAGGCCGATCAGCTCGATGGCACGGTTTACGGCGGCGTCGCGCTCTGCGCGGCCGATGCTGCGCGCCATCAGGCCCACGGCCACGTTCTGCTCCACCGTCAGCCAGGGGTAAAGCGCGAAGGTCTGGAACACCACCGAGGCTTCATCGTTGATGCCATGCAGGCCTTCGCCCTTGTGCAGCACCCGGCCTGAGGTGGGCTCGATCAGCCCAGTCAGGCAGCGCAGGATGGTGGATTTGCCCGAGCCGGATTGGCCCAGCAGCGCCAGCAATTCGCCTTCGTGTACGGCCACGTCAATCTGGTCCAGCACCTTGAGCGCGTGCCCGCCCGCGGTGGTGAAGGATTTGGTGACGCCGCGCAGCTCGGCAATCGGCGGCTTGGTGCTGGTGGAAGTGTTTGGGGTGTGCATATCGAAGATCAATCGAGTCGGAAGCGGCGTTCTGCAAAGCCATACAGCCGGCGCCACACCAGCTTGTTCATGGCCACGACGAAGAGCGACATCACACCGATGCTGGCGATGATGAGCGGGGTGTCACCGGTTTTGGTGACTTCGGCAATGAAGGCGCCCAGGCCATCGGCCTTCAGCGTGGTGTCGCCCCAGGTGGCCAGTTCGGCGACGATGCTGGCGTTCCAGGCGCCGCCGGCAGCGGTGCAGGCACCGGTGACCCAGAACGGAAAGATGGCGGGCAAGATCAGCGTACGCCACAGCTTCCACTGGCGCAGGCCGTAGATGCGGGCCACTTCCTTCATTTCGTTGGGGATGGCCATGGCGCCGGCGATCACGTTGAACAGGATGTACCACTGCGTGCCCATGGCGATCAGCAGGATGCTGCCCCAGTTCATGGGCGTGCTGGTGGCGACAAACAGGCCGACCACGATGGGAAAGGTCATGTTGACCGGGAATGAGGCACCAATCTGCGCCAGCGGCTGGGCGAACCGCGCCACGCGGGGGTGAAAGCCGATCCATACGCCGATGGGTGTCCACACCAGGGTTGCCAGTACCGTCATGGCCAGCACCCGCAGAAGTGTCAGAAAGCCTAGCCAGACGATGTGTGCAAAGGTGCTCACCGTCAGCGCTCCGTGCAGCGCCGCAATCGCGGCAAACGCGCCGAGGATGGCCTCGTAGCCCAGCCATAGCGCTAGCACGATCCCGGCGATGCGCATGGGCCAGCCCACGGCATCGGGCCGCAGGCGCTTGCGTGCCGGCCGCCGGCGGTGCAGGCTGGCGTCCAGCGCATCACCCAGGGGCTGCCAGATGTGCTGATCCAGCCAGGTGAAGACGTAAGTGCCGCGCAACAGGTTGTAGACCCAGGAGGTGGGCGGAAGGGCCGACTCGGTGAGTTCGATCTTGAACTTGTCGGCCCAGACCAGCAGCGGCCGCCAGACCAGCTGGTCGCTGGCCAGGATCAGCACCAGCATGGCGACCACGGCCCATACTGCGGCTTGGTTGTCGCCTTTTTCAATTGCCGTCGCCATGTACGAGCCTAGCCCGGGCAGCTTGATGTCTTTGTTCATCACGCTGATGGCCTCGCTCTGCGCCACGAAGAACCAGCCGCCGCCGAACGACATCATCGAGTTCCAGATCAGGCTGTGCGCGGAGGCCGGCAGCTCTACCGTGCGAAAGCGCTGCCAGCGGCTCAGGCCGTAGGTGGACGCGGCCTCCTGCATGTCGGTGGGTACGGTGACCATCGAATGGTAGAAGCCAAAGGCCATGTTCCAGACCTGGCCGGTGAAGATGGCAAAGATGGCCGCACATTCCACGCCCAGCAGGCTGCCGGGGAACAGCGCCATAAAGCCCGCCACGGTGGCCGACAAAAAGCCCAGCACCGGCACCGACTGCAAGATGTCCAGCGCCGGCAGGATCACCGCCCGCGCGGCCTTGTTCTTGGCCGCCAGATAGCCCAGCGAGATGGCAAAAAACAGAGAGAAGCCGAAGGCAATCCACATCCGCAGCAGGGTTCGGCCGGCGTAATAGGGGATCTGGCTGACGGAGAAATCCAGCTCCGGCACGCTTCCCGGGTCGAAAGCCACCAGCATGCCGTGGCCGAAGTGCATCACGCTCCACAGCAGACCGAATACGCTTAGCAGTACCAGGCCATCGATCCAGCTGAAACCGCGCCGCTGTGTATCTACCTTCAATTGGGGCGCGGTGTTTTTCATCGAGGGGACGCAGTGGGCTGACGGGTAAACAGAGGCGGCGAAGCGGGTCGGCCCGCTTCTGTGTAAGGCCGCAATTCTCGTAACGCTGTGTGTAAATTAGATGAATTGATGTGTCAGTGGTGTGTAAATTTTTTATAAAGATGCCTCTGCAACTCGCAACTCGCAGGTCGATGGGGATATCCCTCTCTTGCAGGCAGGCAGGCAGGCAGGCAGGCAGGCAGGCAGGCAGGCAGGCAGGCAGGCAGGCAGGCCGGGCAGGCCGGGCAGGCGGCGTGCTGCAGCTAGGTATGGCACATAAAAATGAGAAAAAGTGCCTCTGGCGCCCACGTTATCTGCGCAAGTAGCTATTGAAAATATAGCAATACGGGCTGTGAAAGCTGGATTTGGAGCGACTGCAATGTATGCTTGGCGGCACCTACTTTCACGGCGTACGATCTTGAAACCTGAGACCCTTCCCAGCGACTGGCTGCTGCCCGATTGGCCCGCCCCCCGTTCCGTGCACGCGGTGTTCACCAGCCGTGCTGGCGGTGTGTCGGATGCGCCTTTTGATGCCATGAACCTGGGTGACCATGTGGGCGACGCGTTGCACGATGTGCAGCGCAATCGTGCTTTGTTGGGTGAGTTGCTGCAGGCGCAGCCTACGTTTTTGCAGCAGGTGCATGGCCGTGTCGTGGCACGCCTTCCTGCTACGGTGCCGGCGCCCATCGTGGCCGACGCCAGCGTGAGCAACCAGCCCGGCCAGGCTTGTACCGTGATGGTGGCCGACTGCCTGCCGGTGCTGTTCACCGACACCCAGGGCCGTGCCGTGGCCGCAGCCCATGCGGGTTGGCGCGGTTTGCTGGGCCAGGACGGGCAGGGCGTGCTGGAGGCTACTTATAAGGAAATAAGTGCTCTGGCGCAGGCAGGGTCTTCGCAAGAAGCTACAGAAATAATAGCGTGGCTGGGCCCATGCATAGGCCCGCAGAAGTTTGAGGTGGGGCCCGAGGTGCCGGCCGCCTTCATGGCCCAGCAGCCCGAGGCGGCTGCCTGCTTTGTGCCCCATGGGCCGGGAAAGTGGTTGGCCGATCTGCCTGGGCTGGCGCGTTTGCGCTTGCAGGCTTCGGGCGTGCGCGGCATTTATGGCAACGACGGCAGCCCCGCTTGGTGCACTGTTAGCAATTCGTTACGATTTTTCTCCTACCGGCGTAGCCCCATTTGTGGACGAATGGCTGCCAGTATCTGGCTGGGCAATTGACGCATCTGAAGAGGCTTGCGCCCGCTGCGCAGCTAGCTCTGACGCGGCTTGCGCCTTGATGGTACGGCGCCTGGCCGGGGCTCCCATGAGGTAAACCACCAACGCGACCGGCACCACGCCATAGAGTACAAACGTGAACACGGCACCGAGTACAGTGCCATTAGTATTGGTGGCCTCAGCCACTGCCATCATGAGGGCCACGTAAAGCCAGCCAATCGGAACGATGTACATAAAGATAGTGCTCTGTAGAGGGCGAGTTTTAGCCAATTGTTATTGCAGTCAATAACAAGCTTTGTGAGGAAGCACTATGCATTCTGAACCGGACTGGGCGCAAGCCGCCCGGCAATTCCAGCAATCCCTGGGCGACGGTTGGACCCGTGCCTGGGCCGATGCGATCAAGCCTCTGCAAGGCCTGGACATGGGCCAGGTCAACGGCGGTGCAACTCCCCCCAAGATTGCGTTTTCGCCCGACAAGCTGCAAGAGCTGCAGCAGCAGTATCTGCAAGAGGCTGCCGCCCTGTGGAACCAGAGCATGGACGCCGCCACCATCCGCAAGGACCGGCGCTTTGCCTCCGAGGCCTGGACCGAAAACCCCTTCACCACCTATTCCGCCGCCGCTTACCTGCTGACCAGCCGCACCCTGATGGGCCTGGCCGATGCGGTGGAGACCGACGAGAAAACCCGTGCCCGCATCCGCTTCGCGGTGGAGCAGTGGATGGCCGCGTCGGCGCCCAGCAACTTTTTGGCGCTGAATGCCGAAGCCCAGAAGCGCGCGCTGGAAACCCAGGGCGAAAGCATTGCCAAGGGCTTGAAGAACCTGGTGCATGACATGCAGCAGGGCCATGTGTCCATGACCGACGAGAGCCTGTTCGAAGTTGGCAAGAACGTGGCCACCACCGAAGGCGCGGTGGTGTTCGAGAACGAGCTGTTCCAGCTGATCGAATACAAGCCGCTGACGGCCAAGGTCTACGAGCGCCCTTTACTGCTGGTGCCGCCCTGCATCAACAAATACTACATCCTGGACCTGCAGCCCGAGAATTCGCTGATCCGCTATGCGGTAGAGCAGGGCTACCGCACCTTTGTGGTCAGCTGGCGCAACCCGGACGCATCGCTGGGCCACAAGACCTGGGACGATTACATCGAACAAGCCGCTATCAAAGCCATAGCGGTAACCCAAGAGATCACAGGCGCCAAGCAGATCAACGCCCTGGGCTTCTGCGTGGGCGGCACCATCCTCAGCACGGCGCTGGCGGTGCTGGCTGCGCGCGGTGAAAAGCCGGTGGCCAGCCTGACCCTGCTGACCACGCTGCTGGACTTTGCCGACACCGGCATCATCGACATCTTCGTGGACGAGGCCATGGTCAAGTACCGCGAGATGCAGCTGGGCAAGGGTGGTTTGTTGCCGGGCGGTGACCTGTCCAGCACCTTCAGCTTTTTGCGGCCGAACGACCTGGTGTGGAACTACGTGGTGGGCAACTATCTCAAGGGCGAAACCCCGCCCCCGTTCGACCTGCTGTACTGGAACAGCGACTCCACCAACCTGCCTGGCCCGTTCTATTGCTGGTACTTGCGCAACACCTACCTGGAAAACAAGCTGGTGAAGCCGGGCAAGGCGGTGGTTTGCGGCCAGAAGATCGATCTGGGCAAACTGGATATGCCGGCCTACATTTACGGCTCGCGTGAAGACCATATCGTGCCAATCGGTGGGGCCTATGCGTCCACCCAGGTACTGCCGGGCAAGAAGCGTTTTGTGATGGGGGCTTCCGGCCACATCGCTGGCGTGATCAACCCGCCGGCCAAGAAGAAGCGCAGCCACTGGACCAGCGAGTCCAGCCAGTTCCCGGCCAAGCCGGCGGACTGGATCGCCGGTGCCACTGAGCAGCCAGGCAGCTGGTGGACCGACTGGTCGGCCTGGCTTCAGGGCCACGCGGGCAAGCAGGTGGCTGCGCCCAAGGCCTATGGCAAGGGCGCCTACAAGGCCACCGAGCCCGCGCCAGGCCGCTACGTGAAAACCCGTGCCTCGTAGTTTTGCGTATGCAGAACTGCCATCAGCACCCCCTACACTGACATTCAACACGTAACAAATCAATAAACCAGGAGCTCAAAAATGGAAGACATCGTCATCGTTTCCGCCGCACGTACGGCAGTTGGCAAGTTTGGCGGCAGCCTTGCCAAAATCCCTGCGACCGAACTGGGCGCACACGTCATCAAGGAAGTGCTGGCACGCAGCGGCCTGAGCGCCGAGCAGATCGGCGAAGTCATCATGGGCCAGGTTCTGGCCGCAGGTGCCGGCCAGAACCCGGCCCGCCAATCCGTCATCAAGGGCGGCTTTAACCAGGGCACGCCCGGTCTGACCATCAACGCCGTGTGCGGCTCCGGTTTGAAGGCCGTGATGCTGGCGGCCCAGGCTGTGGCCTATGGCGACAGCGAGATCGTGGTTGCCGGTGGCCAGGAAAACATGAGCGCATCGCCCCACGTGCTGCTGGGCAGCCGCGACGGCCAGCGCATGGGCGACTGGAAGATGACCGACACCATGATCGTGGACGGCCTGTGGGACGTGTACAACCAGTACCACATGGGTATCACCGCCGAAAACGTGGCCAAGAAGTACGGCATCACCCGCGAGATGCAAGACGCCCTGGCCCTGGCCAGCCAGCAAAAAGCCGCCGCCGCCCAGGAAGCCGGCAAGTTCAAGGACGAAATCACCCCCTTCACCATTCCGCAGAAAAAGGGTGACCCCATCGTCTTCGCGGCTGACGAATTCATCAACAAGAAGACCACCGCCGAAGCCCTGGCCGGCCTGCGCCCCGCCTTCGACAAGGCCGGTGGCGTGACCGCAGGCAATGCCTCCGGCATCAACGACGGTGCTGCCGCCGTGATGGTGATGACGGCCAAGAAGGCTGCCGCCCTGGGCCTGAAACCCCTGGGCCGCATCGCCAGCTTTGCCACCAGTGGCCTGGACCCCGCCTACATGGGTATGGGCCCGGTGCCTGCGTCGCAAAAGGCGCTGGCCCGCGCGGGCTGGAAGGCCCAGGACCTGGACCTGCTGGAAATCAACGAAGCCTTCGCGGCCCAGGCTTGCGCGGTCAATAACGAAATGGGCTGGGACACCAGCAAGGTCAACGTGAACGGCGGCGCCATTGCCATCGGCCACCCTATCGGCGCGTCCGGCTGCCGCATTCTGGTGACCCTGCTGCACGAGATGGCCCGCCGCGATGCGAAGAAGGGCATTGCATCGCTGTGCATTGGCGGTGGCATGGGAGTTGCTCTGACCATCGAACGCTAAGCAATAGCGTATTTTTTTAACAAACTTAACCGTTCACAATCTACGCATCAGCTAGAACGTAAATCTTCCAGGGCATCCGTGGAACTGGCTTTGCCAGGCCACTGGATGCGCCCCCTGCAAGGGGGTGGGCGAAAGCGCTTGCGCTGTAGCCTGGGGGTGTACCAAGTAACAACGAACAGGAGATAAAAATGAGTCAAAAAGTAGCGTACGTCACCGGCGGCATGGGTGGCATCGGGACCGCCATCTGCCAACGCCTGCACACCGAGGGCTTTAAGGTTATCGCCGGTTGCGGCCCTACGCGCGACCACGCCAAATGGCTGGCCGAGCAGGCTGCACTGGGCTTCACCTTTTACGCGTCGGTGGGCAATGTGGGCTCGTGGGATTCCACGGTCGAAGCCTTCACCAAGACCAAGGCCGAGCACGGCACCATCGACGTGCTGGTGAACAACGCCGGCATCACCAAGGACCGCATGTTCCTGAAGATGTCGCGTGAAGACTGGGATTCGGTGATCGAAACCAACCTGAACAGCATGTTCAACGTCACCAAGCAAGTGGTGGCCGACATGGTGGAAAAGGGCTGGGGCCGCATCATCAACATCAGTAGCGTGAACGGCGAAAAAGGCCAGGCCGGCCAGACCAACTACTCGGCTGCCAAGGCCGGTATGCACGGTTTCTCCATGGCTTTGGCGCAAGAGCTGGCCACCAAGGGCGTGACGGTCAACACCGTGAGCCCTGGCTACATCGGCACCGACATGGTCAACGCCATCCGTGAAGACGTGCTGGCCAAGATCGTCGCCACCGTGCCGGTCAAGCGCCTGGGCAAGCCCAGCGAAATCGCCTCCATCATCGCCTGGCTGGCGTCGGAAGAAGGTGGCTACGCTACCGGCGCCGACTTCTCGGTCAACGGCGGCCTGCACATGGGCTAATGCCTTTGTGCTCCAGAAAAGCCCGCTTCGGCGGGCTTTTTTGCGCCCTCATGCCGGACTCGGGCGGTTGACAATGCCCGGCATGCAGAAACCCGTTCTACGCCCGTCCTTACTTTTCTCCGTGTTTCTAGCCATGGCCTTGGCGGCTGTGGCATGCAGCAGCCTGGCGGAAAGCGCGGCCGATGCCGGCCCCGTAGCGGGCCCCGTATTGGCCAAGCGTTTGCGTGTGGGCCTGGTGCTGGGCGGCGGCGGTGCCCGGGGTGCTGCGCACGTGGGCGTGCTGGAGGTGTTGAACGAATTGCGGGTGCCGGTGGACTGTATTGCCGGTACCAGCATGGGCGCGCTGGTGGCTGGGGCCTTCGCAGCCGGGCTGCCGCCGGATGCAATGCGCCGTGCTCTGGCCAAGGCCGATTGGAACGATCTGTTCCAGGACGACACGGCCTACCCCGAGACTAATTACCGCAACAAGATGCTGGTGCAGCGCTACCTGCCCGGTCTGGAGCTGGGCTTGGGGGCATCTGGCGTGGTGGCGCCGCCGGGGGTGTTGGCCGGCCAGAAGATCAAGTTGTTCTTCAACCGTCTGGTGCGCGCCGACCTGTCGGAACGCATGATCGAAAGCCTGTCGCTGCCGGTATCCATCATCGCCACCGACATCGGCACCGGCGAGCGCGTGGTGCTGCGCGACGGCAGCCTGACCCAGGCCATGCGCGCCAGCATGTCGGTACCGGCCCTGATGGCGCCAGTGCTCTACCGCTACCGCAAGCTGGTGGACGGCGGCCTGGTGGACAACTTGCCGGTGCGCGAGGTGCGCGCCCTGTGCCACCCCGACGTGGTGATTGCCGTGAACGTGGGTTCACCCCTGCTGGCGCCGGAGCAGATTGGCTCTGCGCTGAGCGTGTCGGCGCAGATGATCAATATCCTGACCGAGCAAAACGTCAGTCAGTCCATGGCCGAACTCACACCGGCCGACATCTACATCCGCCCTGCTCTGGAGGGCATTACCTCTGGCGACTTCGACCGCAATGCCGATGCGGTGGAGCGAGGCTACCAGGCTGCTGCGGCCTTGACGGACCAGCTGCAGACGCTGTCCATGCAGCCCGATGCCTACGCCGCCTGGACCCAGGCCTTGGCCGGCGCGCAGCGGAAAACCGCCATCGTCGATGCCATCGACATCGTGGGCCCCAAGCTGACCGATCCGCAAATGGTGGCCCAGCACATCAGCCAGCGCACCGGTAGTTTGCTGGACGCGGATGCGCTGTACCGCGACTTGGAGCGTGTCTATGGCGACGGCTACTACCAGAGCGTGGACTACACCCTGCTGAGCGAGCGCGGCCGCAACATTCTGCGCGTGACCCCGATGGAAAAGCCCTGGGGGCCAGACTATCTGCGCTTCGCTGTGGCACTGGAGAGCGACCGCAAAAACGGCTCGGACTTCAGCCTGCGCGCCGCCTACCAGCGCACGGCGCTGAACCGGCTGGGCGGGCAACTGCTGGTGAATGGGCAGATTGGCAGCGAACCCGGGGTGGACGCCGAGTACTACCAGCCGCTGGACCCCCGGCAGAACTGGTTCATCGAGCCCAGCGTGCACTATGCGTCGCGGTCGGCCCCGGCCTACCAGAACAACCGCAAGGTGGCGGAATACGACGTCAGCACCGTGCGCCTGGAGCTGGCCGGCGGTGCCAACCTGGGAAGCCTGGGGCAGGTGCGCTTGGGCGTATCCAACACCTTGGGACGGGCGACATTGCAGACCGGTTCTGCTGTGCTTGCAGACCAGTCGCAGCAGGTGCAAGGCAGCTTTGCCAGCCTGGATCTGGACCAGCTGGACCGGCTGTACTTTCCCACCCATGGCTGGGCGCTGCACAGCCGCTACTTCACCTCGCCTGAGCGTGGCTACAGCAAGCTGGATGCGCAGCTGCAGGGTAGTTTTTCATTGGAGCGTTTTGTCGTCAGCAGCCAGCTGGCCTACACCGGTTCCACCCGTGGCGCGCTGCCGGTGTTCGACGCGGCTTCACTGGGCGGTTTTCTCAAGCTGTCAGGCTATGCCCGTGGCCAGTTGCTGGGCGACGATATGCGCTACGGACGCGTCGGTGTAGAGCGCATTCTGGGTAACCTGCCTTTGGGCCTGCGTGGAGACATGCGTGCAGGCCTGGCGCTGGAGGCCGCACGCATGGGTACGCGCTATACCGAAACGCAGCGCACCGGCACGCTGGAGTCGGCCACGGTCTACCTGGGCGGCGAGACGCCGCTGGGCCCGGTCTACATCGGCTACGGCCTGGCCAGTGGCCACAGCAGCAATGTGTATCTGTTCCTGGGTGTGCCGTGATGCTATTGAATTGAGAGCTGCTGGCGCAGCTAGTGTCTACGCCAGAGGCATTTTTTATCTGTAAGTTGTGGCGGTGGCCGTGCTACAGTAAATCATGCACTCCCCCTCATTTTTTGCCCCTCGTTTGCGCCCACAGCCGCGGCGGTCACCGCAGCACTCCGCCTGAGCACCGCCATGGGTATCAAAAGCCTGGCCCAGGACCTGGGCCTGTCCATCGCCACCGTGTCGCGGGCGCTGAACGACCACCCCGAAGTCAGCGCCCAGACCCGCCTGCGCGTGCAAGCCGCCGCCCAGGCCCGTGCCTATGCGCCCAACCAGTCGGGCCGCAGCCTGCGCAAGGGCCGGCACAACACCATCGGCCTGATGCTGCCGCCCAAAAGCAGCCATGAAAACTACACCTGGTCGCTGTTCCTGACCCTGGCCGAGGGCATACAGACCCGCATTGCCTCCGAAGACCTGGAGCTGGTGCTGTTCCAGAACCGCGACGACGCCGACGAGCTGGCGCGCCTCAAGCGCGTGGTCGAGCGGCGCCTGGTGGACGGCCTGGTGCTGGCCGGCACGCGCCGCAAGGACGAGCGCCTGGACTACATCGCTGCGCAAGGCTTCCCCTACGTGGCGCTGGGCCGCAGCAGCTCGGGCGGCGAGCATGCCTGGATGGACCTGGACTTTGAGCTGGGCGTGGCCCAGGTGGTGGGCAGCCTGGTGGCGCGGGGCCACCAGCGCATCGCACTGTGCACGCCGCAAGACGACGCCATGCAAGGCCATCTGATGCGCAAGGGCTACCGCAGCGCCATGCGCCGCCACGGCCTGGTGGTGGGCGATGGCCTGATTGGCCGGGAAGAGCTTTCCGAGCGCGGGGGCCACCGCGAAATCCACCGCCTGCTGGCCTTGCCCGAGCCGCCCACTGCCGTGATTCTGCAAAGCGACTGCATGGCCATAGGGGCTTACGGCGGCCTGCACGAGCGTGGCCTGCAGCCGGGCCGGGACATGGCGATTTTTGGCGGGGTGCTAACGGGCGAATTGGCGCAGTACCTGTCGCCCCGGCTCAGCGGCTTCTCGGTAGACCTGCGCCCCCTGGGTGCGCGCCTTGCCGAGGCGCTGCTGGTGCGCATGGCGGCGGCAGACGCTGGTACGCCGGTTGCCGGCTTTCAGCAGCTGTGGCCGCTGAACATCCTGCAGGGTGGCAGCGACGTTGCTGGCTAGTACCGTGGTCTAGACGATGGCAGGGTAGCTGCCGTAGCCATCGGGCCAGGGCGTCAAGACTTCGAAGCCGGTTTCGGTCACCGCGACCATGTGCTCCCACTGGGCGGACAGCGAGTGGTCTTTGGTCACTACGGTCCAGCCGTCGGCCAGCTCCTTGGTTTCACGCCGCCCGGCGTTGACCATGGGCTCGATGGTGAAGATCATGCCGGGCTCCAGTTTCAGCCCCTCGCCACGCCGGCCGTAGTGCAGCACCTGGGGCGTGTCGTGGTAGATCTGGCCTATGCCATGGCCGCAGTATTCCCGGACCACGCTGAAGTTCTCGCGGTGCGCGACAGTCTGGATCGCATGGCCAACATCGCCCAGCGTCGCGCCGGGCTTGACCTGCAGAATGCCGGCGCGCATAGCCTCGTAGGTGGTGTCCACCAGGCGCTTCGCCAGCGGGCTGGGCTCGCCCACAAAGTACATGCGGCTGCAGTCGCCAAACCAGCCGTCCTTGATGACGGCCACGTCGATGTTGATGATGTCACCGCGCTTGAGCACCTTGGGCCCAGGGATGCCGTGGCAGATCACATGGTTGACTGAGGTGCACAGCGTCTTGGGGTAGCCGTGGTAGCCGATGTTGGCGGGTATGGCCTCCAGCACATCGACGATGTAGTCGTGGCATAGCTTGTCCAGCGCGTCGGTGGTCACGCCGGCCTGTACGTGCTCGCCGATCATGCGCAGCACGTCGGCAGCCAGATGGCCGGCGCGGCGGGCAAGGGCGACTTCCGCCGGTGTGCGGATGGTGACGGTTGCGCTCTTCATGCCTGGGCCTTTCGGGGGAGCTCCATCACCTGCGCTTCGGCGCGGATTTCGTCCTGGATCAGCAGCCGGCACAGCTCTCCGTAGTTCAGCTCGGGGTTCAGCTCACCCATCATGCCGATGCGCATCCAGTGTTCCGCCTGCGCGTTGATAGAACGGCCCAAGGCGGCGCTGGCAACCCGCAGGTTGTCGTGCATAGGTTCCGAGATTTTGACGAGGCCCAAGTGGATGTACTCCTGTATATGAAACGACTATGTTACGTATATTGCAATAACCTGGCGTGACGCTGGGGCTTGCTGGCGTGCTGGTTCGCGTGTTGTGTACGGCAGACCAAGGGTTTTCATGGGTTTCTTCTCGCTTGACGCACTTAGTTCGAGCATTGAATAATATGTTTCCGTAAACGTTTCCGGTAATGCAAATTACAGGAGACAACGGGCGATAAGAACGACGTGGCGCAAGGACGCGGGCGCTGGGCGCCCAGCCGCTGCACCACCGCAGGCCGGGCAACCCGCCTGGATGTGCCAACTACAAGGAGACAAAACCATGCATCGACGATTTGCCCTGCAATGGGCTACCGCGGCCATAGCCGCACTCAGCATCGGCGTCGGCGCCGCCCAGGCCGAGACCCTGAAGATATGGAGCTTTGGCGAGCAGGACAACTACACCGAAGCCATGGTGAAGGAGTTCCAGGCCAAGAACCCTGACCTGACCATTGAGGTGCGCCGCGTCGCGTTCTCCGACGTGAACGACGAGGCCTTGCGCGCCATCCGCTCCGGCACCGGGCCAGACATCATGCCCATAGACAACCCCAACGTCGCCTTCTTCGCCGCCAAGAAGGCGCTGCTGGAGCTGGACGACATGGTCAAGCAGTCCAAGGTCATCAGCGCCGACAAGATCTTCCCCGGCCCGCGCCTCAACTCCAGCTGGAAGGGCAAGCTGGTGGGCATACCGCGCGGTGCCAACACCATTGCGCTGTACATCAACGACGATATGTTCCGCGAAGCCGGCCTGGACCCCGACAAGCCACCACGCACCTGGGCCGAGCTGCACGACGCGGCAGCCAAGCTGAACAACCCGGCCAAGAACATCTACGGCTTTGCCTTCTCGGCGCGCGGCAACGAGGAGGGCACCTTCCAGTTCCTGCCCTACATCCAGAGCACCGGCGCCGACTGGGACAAGCTGAACAGCCCTGGCGCCATCCGCGCGGTGGAGTTCTGGCAAAAGCTGCTGGACGAAAAGCTGGCCTCGCGCGATACGCTGAACCGCGGCCAGTCGGATTCCACTGCCACCTTTGTCAACGGCAACGCGGCCATGGTGGTGTCCGGCCCCTGGGAGATTCCGGGCATCGACAAGAACGCCAAGTTCAAGTGGCGCGTGGCCTTGCTGCCGGGTGAGAAGGCCGACAGCCCACGCACCTCGGCCCTGGGCGAGCAAAGCTATGTGATCCCTAAGACGGCGGCCAACCCCAAGGCGGCCTTCCGCTTTCTGGAATATGTGATCTCGCAGCAGGGGCGGAACTGGAATGACTTCGGCATACTGCCCGCGACATCGGATGCGGTGTCCAAAGACCCGAAATGGCCGCAGGCCTACCAGGCTTTTGCCGAACAGATGAAGTACGCCCGCCCGCGCGGCCCCAACCCCGAGTGGCCGCAGATTTCCAAGGCGATTTCGGGTGCCATGCAGCAGGTGCTGACGCACCAGTCTGACGCCAAGACCGCCATGGCCGCCGCCGCAGCCCAGGTGCAGCGTGTCAGCAAAAACTAAGAGCGCGATGGCTCTACCATCCCTGCGGCCTGGCCGCGGAGATGGCGCCCTGCATCTGCCTCAACGCAGCTACGGCAGCTTCGAGCAATGGCTGCTGGTGTTGGGCCTGGCCTATCTGCTGGTGTTTGCCGGCATTCCACTGTTCTACAACCTGCTGATGTCTTTCCAGGAGGTGGATGCCATGGCGCCGGGCGCTTGGTGGTCGCGTCCCTGGGTGGGGCTGGACAACTACATCGACGTCCTGCAGCGCCCCGAGGCGCGTGGCGTGTGGCTGAACACCGGGCTGTTCATTGCGCTTTCGCTGCTGTTCCAGGTGGTGCTGGGCTTTGGTCTGGCCCTGCTGTTCCAGGAGGCGTTTCTGGGCGCCACGGTGATGCGTGGCCTGTTCCTGGCTGGCTGGATCATGCCCGGCCTGGTGGCCGGGGTGGTCTGGAAGCTGCTGTTTGCGGGCGACTACGGCGTGCTGAACCATGTGCTGCTGCAGCTGGGCCTGGTGCGCGAGTCCATCTACTGGCTGTCGGATGCGCGCTATGCGCTGTACGCCATCATCATCGCCAATGTCTGGCTGGGCGTGCCCTTCAACATGCTGCTGCTGTCGGCCGGGCTGGCGCAGATTCCGCGCGACCTGTACGAGGCTGCCGAGCTGGACGGCGCGAATGCCTGGCAGCGTTTCACCTCCATCACCTTGCCGATGATGGCCTCCACACTGGGGGCGGTGATTGCGCTGGGCGTCATCATGACCATCCAGCAGTTCGACCTGGTGGCGGCCCTGACCCAGGGCGGCCCGGCGAATGCGTCGCAGCTGGCGCAGCATTGGTCGTGGCAGCTGTCGTTCCAGACCTTCGAGGTGGCGTCGGGCAGTGCCATCGCCTCGCTGATGCTGGTCGTGGTGGTGGCCACGGCGGTGGTCTATGTGCGCGCCACCCGCCGCGAGCGGCTGGTGTAGAGGCAGGCCATGCGACGCAAGCTGCTGTTCTGCCTGGCGCTGGCACTGACCGCGCTGTACCTGTTCCCGCTGTACTGGATGTTCATTACGGCGTTCAAGAGCAACCCCGAGCTGTTCCGCCTGCCGCCCACCTTCTGGCCGGAGGCCGCGCAGTCGAATATCGCCCGCGTGTTCCACGACTACGCCATGGGCCGCAACCTGTGGAATTCGCTGGTGATTGCCAGCGGCGTGACGGCGGCCACGGTGCTGCTGGGCACCGGCGCGGCCTACGCCCTGGCCCAGGCGCGCAGCCGCTGGATCGAGACGGCGCTGTTCGCTGTGCTGGTGCTGCAGGCCCTGCCGCCCGCGCTGATGGTGACGCCCATCTTTGCGGCGTTTCAGGAGCTGGGCCTGCTGGGCTTTCCGCGCCTGTCGGTCACGCTGGCACAGATCAGCAAGACCCTGCCTTTCTACATGGTGCTGATGCGCTCGGCCTTTGTGCAGGTGCCGCGCGAGCTGCGCGAGGCTGCGCTGGTGGACGGCGCCACGCCGCGCCAGGCCTTCATCAACGTGGTGCTGCCGCTGGTGCGCAACAGCGTGCTGGTGACCGGCATCCTGGTCTTCTTGCAGACCTTGGGTGAATACGTGTTTTCGCGCTCGCTGATCCTGGACGACAAGTACACCACCACCACCGTGGCGCTGGCGGCTTTTGTGGGCGACACCAAGACCGACTGGGTCGGCATCATGACCTACGCGGCCATCTACACCACGCCGATTCTCATCACCTTCATGCTGCTGCAGCGGCGCATTGTCAGCGGCCTGACGGCTGGCGCACTCAAGTAGGTTCCCCATGAATACCATCGAAATCCAGGGCCTGGTGAAGGCCTTTGGCAGCACCGCCATCCTGCGCGAGATTGACCTCAACATCGCGCGTGGCAGCTTTGTGGCGCTGGTTGGCCCCTCGGGCTGCGGCAAGTCCACACTGCTGCGCACCATCGCCGGGCTGGAGGACATCACCGCCGGCACGCTGCGCATCGACGGCGCGGTGGTCAACCACAAACCGCCGCGCGAACGCGACGTGGCCATGGTGTTCCAGTCGTATGCGCTGTACCCGCATATGGACGTGGCGCGCAATATGAGCTATTCGCTGCGCCTGAAGAAGGCCACGACCGAGACGATAGGCAAGGCCCTGGACGGCGTGGCCAGCACCCTGGGCCTGCAGACCCTGCTGCAGCGCATGCCGCGCGAACTGTCGGGCGGCCAGCGCCAGCGCGTGGCCATGGGCCGGGCCATCGTGCGCCAGCCCAAGGTGTTTTTGTTTGACGAACCCCTGTCCAACCTGGACGCTGCTCTGCGCGTGCATATGCGCAGCGAGATCCGCAAGCTGCATCAGCGCCTGCAGGCCACCTCCGTCTACGTCACGCACGACCAGATCGAGGCCATGACCATGGCCGACCAGGTGGTGGTAATGCGCGCTGGCCGTATCGAGCAGGTGGGCACGCCGCTGGAGCTGTATGACAAGCCCAGCAACCGTTTCGTGGCGGGCTTCATTGGCTCGCCAGCTATGAACTTTGTAGCGGGCGTGGTGGGCGGCGATGGCCTGCAGGTGGCCGTCACCGGCGCTGCGGGCAGCGTGCTGGCGCTGGACCGCAAACGCCCCGCAGGCCGCGCGGTGTGGGTGGGCCTGCGACCCGAGCATCTGCGCATCCAGCAAGGCAGCAGCCTGCTGGGCCGGGTGGATGCGGTGGAGTCCACCGGCAGCATGACCTTCATCACTTTCGACCTGGCGGGTTGCAGCGTCACGCTGGCCCAGACCGGCCGGGTCTCTTTTGTTCCGGGCGACTGGGTGCCGCTGGGGATAGACCCGGCCCAGGTCCATGTTTTTGACCACTCCACCGAAGCCGCGCTGTGACCGCAAGGCCGTATTTCTGAACCACCTTTATGAAGATCAACGACGGTAACTGGCTCATCCGCAAGGGCCTGCAAGTGATGTACCCGGTGCATGTGCACGAGGTGCAGCAGCGCGGCAATGAACTGCTGGTGCACGCCGCGCCCAAGGACGTGTCGCAGCGCGCCTACCAGCTGGACACGGCGCTGTTCACCCTGCGCCTGTTTGCGCCGCGCCCCGGCATCATCGGCGTGCGCATGGAGCACTTCCAGGGAGGCGGCATTGCCAACCCGGCCTTCACGCTGTATGCCGATCAGGGCAGTGCGGCCAAGCTGGAGATGGGGCCCGAGCACGCCACGCTCAGCAGCGGCACGCTGTCGGTCCGCATTCCGCGCAGCGGCCCCTGGGCGCTGGACTTCTTCCACGGCGCGCAGCGCCTGACCGGCAGCGGCCTGCGCAGCGGCGGCCAGGCGCTGGAGGAGGCCACGGGCCGCAGCCATATGTTCGAGCGCCTGGACCTGGGAGTGGGCGAGAACATCTACGGCCTGGGCGAGCGCTTCACACCCTTTGTGCGCAACGGCCAGGTGGTGGACATCTGGAACCAGGATGGCGGCACCAGCTCCGAGCAGTCGTACAAGAACATTCCGTTCTACCTCAGCTCGCGCGGCTACGGCGTGTTCGTCAACACGCCGCGCCTGGTGTCTTTCGAAGTGGGTTCGGAGAAGGTCGCCAAGGTGCAGTTCAGCACCGAAGGCGAGGCGCTGGAGTACTTCGTCATCGACGGCCCCGGCCCCAAGGACGTGCTGGACCGCTACGCCCAGCTCACCGGCCGCCCGCCGCTGCCACCGCAGTGGTCGTTTGGCCTGTGGCTGACGACATCCTTCACCACCGACTACAACGAAGAGACCGTCAACCATTTCATCGACGGCATGGCCGAGCGTGGTTTGCCGCTGCATGTGTTCCATTTCGACTGCTTCTGGATGAAGGCCTTCCACTGGTGCGACTTTGAGTGGAACCGCGAGAACTTCCCCGACCCGGTGGGCATGCTGGCCCGGCTGAAGGCGCGCGGTTTGAAGATCTGCCTCTGGATCAACCCCTACATCGCCCAGCCTTCGCCCTTGTTCCAGGAGGGCATGGCCAAGGGTTACTTGCTGCGCCGGTCTGATGGCAACGTCTGGCAATGGGACCGCTGGCAGCCCGGCCAGGCGCTGGTGGACTTCACCAACCCCGCCGCCTGCGACTGGTATGCCGACCATTTGCGTCGCCTGATCGACATGGGTGTGGACTGCTTCAAGACCGACTTTGGCGAGCGCATCCCTACCGACGTGGTCTACCACGATGGTTCCGACCCGCAGGGCATGCACAACTACTACAGCTTCATCTACAACCAGCTGGTCTACCGCGTGCTGCAGGAGAAGCTGGGCGAAACCGAGGCGGTGCTGTTCGCCCGCGCCGCTACGGTGGGCGGCCAGCAGTTCCCGGTGCACTGGGGTGGCGACTGCAGCTCCAGCTACGAGTCTATGGCCGAGAGCTTGCGTGGTGGTTTGTCGCTGGGCTTGTCGGGCTTTGGCTACTGGAGCCATGACATCGGCGGTTTCGAGAACACCGCGCCTGCCGACGTGTACAAGCGCTGGTGCGCGTTCGGCCTGCTGTCCAGCCACAGCCGGCTGCACGGCAGCAAGTCCTACCGTGTGCCATGGCTGTTTGATGAAGAGGCGGTGGACGTGCTGCGCCACTTCACGCAGTGGAAGTGCCGCCTCATGCCCTATCTGTGGGACGCCGCCGTGCAGGCGTGCGACCACGGCACGCCCATGGTGCGGCCGCTGCTGCTGGAGTTTCCGCAGGACCTGAACACCCACACGCTGGACCGCCAGTACCTACTGGGCAGTCAGCTGCTGGTAGCACCCGTGCTGCGCAGCGATTCAGAGGTGGACGTGTACCTGCCCGAGGGCCGCTGGACCCACTTGTTCACCGGCGAGGTGGTGGACGGCGGCCGCTGGCGCCATGAGCGGCACGGCATGCTGAGCCTGCCCTTGTACGTACGCCCCGGCAGCCTGCTGGCCCTGGGCGCCCGTAACGACCGGCCCGACTACGACTACCGCGATGGCCTGGAGCTGCACCTGTTCGAGCTGGCCGACGGCCAGACCAGCAGCGTGCGGGTGCCCGATGCCCATGGCAACGCCGCATTGCAGATGCATGTGCGCCGTGACGGCCAGCACCTGCACCTGCGTTGGCAAGGCCAGCTGTGGTCGGCCGTGCTGGTGCTGCGCGGCCTGCATGCTTTGCAGCCCCCGTCGGCCGGGGTGCGGGTGGAGGCCAGCGCGCAAGGTCTGCGGGTGCATCTGCCGGACGAAGGGCAGACCCTGGACCTGCGGCTGGCATAGCGATATTTGCTATTAAATATGTAGCTGCTTGCGCAGGTATTACCTGCGCCAGAGGCCTATTTTCTGATTACGTACAGGTCTCAGAACTCAACCACGTCCCTGAAAAACCCCGTTCGCCCTGAGCTTGTCGAAGGGCTTGCAAACTGAGCCCTTCGACAAGCTCAGGGCGAACGGTTGTGGTGGTGTGTCTGAGGCATGTAGCTAACCAGGCTATTTTTTTATAAATGGCTTGCGCGCGTGCCAGCGTACCCAGCCTGGCCATGGCGGCCTCCATGCGCGCATCCCAGGGGTGGCCGTAGTTCAGCCGTATGCAGTTACGCAGGCCCTGGCGTGCGGAGAAGATCGGCCCTGGCGCGATGCCTATGCCTTGCGCCAGCGCCTGCTGGTGCAGGGCCAGAGTGTCGAAGCTAGGCGCAAAGGAAAGCCACACAAAATACCCGCCGCCCGGCTGCGATAGCTGCACATCGGCGGGGAAGTGGCGGGCTATGGCCGCGACCAGGCTGGCGTGCTGCGACTCCAGCGTGTGGCGCAGCCGGCGCAGGTGCTTGTCGTAGCCACCGCGCTGCAGATAGTCGGCCAGCGCGGCCTGGGCCGGCAGGCTGGCGCCCAGCGTGGTCATCAGCTTCAGCCGCTGTATGCGCTGGCCGAAGCGGCCGGGCGCCACCCAGCCCACGCGGTAGCCCGGCGCCAGGGTTTTGCTGAACGAGCTGCAGTGCATCACGAGGCCCTGTTGGTCATAGGCCTTGGCGGGCAGCGGTGCCTGGTGGCCGAAGTACAGCTCGGCGTACACATCGTCTTCTACCAGCGGTATCTGCCGGGCCGCCAGCAGCGCCACCAGGCGTTGCTTGTTGGCGGCCGACAGGCTGGCGCCGGTGGGGTTCTGGAAGCTGGTCATGAACCAGCAGGCCTTCACCGGGTGGCGCTTCAAGGCCTGCTCCAGCGCGTCGAGGTCCTGGCCGTGCTGCGGGTGTACCGGGATTTCCAGCGCGCGCATTTTTAGCCGCTCCAGCGCCTGCAGGCTGGCGTAGAAGCCGGGCGACTCCACCGCCACCAGGTCGCCGGGCTGGGCGACGGCGCTCAGGCACAGGTTCAGCGCCTCCAGCGCGCCGCTGGTCACGATGAGTTCTTCGGCCGGCTGCGCCATGCCCAGGGCCAGGTAGCGCAGCGCAATCTGCTGGCGCAGGTTGGCGCTGCCCTGCGGCAGGTGCTGCACGGTTTGCCAGGGTTGCGTTTGGCGGTTGCCGGCGGTCAGGGATTGGGCCAGGCGCTGCAGCGGAAACAGCTCGGGCGAGGGGAAGGCCGAACCCAGCGGCACGATGTCGCGCTGCTGCGCCGCGTCCAGCACCGAAAACACCAGCTCGCTGATGTCTACCTTGGCGGCAACCCGCGCAGGCGTCGGCTTGGCGGCGGCGAGCGCTGGGGTGTTGCTGGGGGCTGCCGTCACAAAGTAGCCGGAGCGTTCACGCGCCCGCACCAGGCCTTTTTCTTCCAGGCGGTAATAGGCCTGGAAGGCGGTAGACGGGCTGATGCCGTGCTGCGCCGTGAGCGTGCGGATGGACGGCATGCGGCTGCCCGGTGCGCGCAGGCCAGAGCGAATGTCGGCGGCCAGCAGCTCGGCCAGCTGTTCGTAACGTTTCATGCTGATTCCAACTGGTCCGTAGATTTTTGCATTTTTGGCATCTGGTATGGTTTTTTACACGCCAACTGCTGCTGTCCCTGGCGCGGCAAGTCCGGCATGATTGCCGCACTGTGAAAACTATTCTCCGCACCCTTGCCTTGCCCTTGCTGTGGGCCGCTGGCACCTGCCTGGCCGCACCGCCCGTGTTCGAGGACAGCATGGCCCAGCGCACCCTGGCCTGTGTGGCCTGCCATGGCAAAGAGGGCCGGGCGGCCAGCGACGGCTATTACCCGCGCATCGCCGGCAAGCCGGCCGGCTATCTGTACCACCAGCTGCTGAACTTCCGCGACAACCGGCGCCACTACGGCCTGATGACGCAGATGGTGGACCCGCTGAGCGATACCTATCTAATGGAGATCGCCCAGTACTTCGCAGCCTTGGACCTGCCATACCCCGCGCCCCAGCCCGCCAAGGAGTCGGCGGCGGTGTTGCGTCGAGGCCAGCAACTGGTGAGCCAAGGCGACTCCACCCGGCAGATACCCGCCTGCGCCCAATGCCATGGCACTGCTCTGACCGGCGTGGCACCGAACATCCCCGGCCTGCTGGGCCTGCCGCGCGACTACCTGAATGCCCAGCTGGGCGCCTGGCGCACCGGCCAGCGCCGCGCCCATGTACCCGATTGCATGGGCGACGTGGCACGCAAGCTGCCACCGGAAGACGTGTCCGCCGTCACCGCCTGGCTGGCCGCGCAGCCGCTGCCAGCCGATACCCACGCGGTGGCCGCTTTGCCTGCGCCCTTGCCAGGCGCCAAGGCCATCGTTTGCGGAAGTGCCCCTACGCCATGAAGAAGATCGCCTTCGGACTGCTGGCTGCCCTGGCTCTGTGCGCCCTGGTGTGGGCCTTGAATGTGCGTGATGAATCTGACGATGCTTCCGCTGCACCCACGGTCACGCCCGAGCTGCTGCAGCGCGGCGCCTATCTGGCGCGCCTGGGCAACTGCGCGGCTTGCCACACCACGCGCGGCGGCACGCCCTATGCCGGTGGGCGCGGCATAGACACGCCGTTTGGCACGGTCTACAGCAGCAATCTCACGCCGGATGCTGCAACCGGCATCGGCCGCTGGTCGGCCGGTGACTTCTGGCGCGCGCTGCACAACGGCCGATCCAAGGACGGGCGCTTGCTGTACCCGGCCTTCCCATACACCAGCTACACGGCGGTGACGCGTGCCGACTCCGACGCGCTGTACGCCTATCTGCACAGCCTGCCGCCCACCGCGCAGGCCGCTACGCCGCATGCGCTGCGCTGGCCCTTCAGCACCCAGCCGGCGCTGGCGGTGTGGCGGGCTCTGTACTTTCAGCCGGGTGTGCTGCAGCCCGACCCGCAGCAGTCGGCCGAATGGAACCGGGGCGCCTACCTGGTGCGCGGCCTGGGCCACTGCGGCGCCTGCCACACGGCGCGCAATGCGCTGGGTGCCAGCAGCGGCGAGCTGGACCTGGCCGGCGGCCTGATCCCGATGCAGAACTGGTACGCGCCCGCGCTGACCTCTCCGCACGAGGCGGGCGTCGCCGGCTGGCCGCGCGACGACGTGGTGCGCCTGCTGCAGACCGGCGTGGCTCCGGGCGCGCTGGTGCAAGGCCCCATGGCCGAGGTGGTGCGGCAGAGCACGCAGCACTGGTCGGCTGCCGACCTGGGGGCGGTCGCCACCTATTTGCAGGCCCTGCCACAAACCACGGCTGCGCCGCCGGTGCGTGACCAGCCACCCACACCGGGCCGCATGCTGGAGCGCGGCGCGCAGCTGTACGACAAACACTGCGCCCAGTGCCATGGTGCACAAGGCCAGGGTGTGGCCGGCGCCTACCCGGCATTGGCCGGCAACCGCAGTGTCACCATGGCCAGCACGGCGAATCTGGTGCAGACCGTGCTGAACGGCGGGTTTGCGCCCGCTACCGCCGGCAACCCGCGCCCCTTTGGCATGCCGCCCTTTGTGCTGGTGCTTGATGACGCCGACATAGCAGCCGTGCTGACGCATATCCGCAGCGCCTGGGGCAACCAGGCGTTGGGCGTCACCGAGCTGGATGTGAACCGGGTGCGCGCCAACCAGGGCCGTTGAGGGACTGGGCACATCCTACACATAGGGGATGTTCTTTCAGGGGTTAGAGGTTCACAATGCTTGCCCGACACACCCGCTGTCGAGAGGAGCACACCATGGGCATGCTTTGGGTTCGGGGTTACCAGGGGCCGGAGATTCCGGCGTTGCGTAAGGCGCTGGTCGCGGTCTTGGGCAGCGATGCCCAGGCATTTCCCAGCCTGGCCAAAGGTGCGCCGCCCGATGTGGTGGATGCAGATGTGGAGGCTGCGGCCCGGCGCTGGCAGTCGGGCGTAGGCCTGGTGGCAGATGGTGTGGTGGGGCCATACTGCCAGCAGCAGCTGGGTCTGGCCAAGGCCCCGGCAATGGAGATTGCGCTGACGCCGGACGCCGTGCGCCAGCTCTTCCCCGCGACCAAGCCCGCCAATATCTCCCGCTACCTGCCCTATGTGGCGGCGGCCCTGGGCGCGCTGGGCCTGACGGACCGGCCCATCATTTGTGCCGCGCTGGGCACTATCCGCGCCGAGACCGAGGGCTTTCTACCGATTTCCGAATTCGTGTCGCAGTTCAACACCGCACCCGGCGGTACGCCGTTCGGCCTGTACGACGGGCGCAAGGCGCTGGGCAATACCCAGCCCGGCGATGGCGCTCGCTTCAAGGGGCGCGGCTTTGTGCAGCTGACCGGCCGCAACAACTACCAGGTCTACGGCAAGGCCCTGGGCTTTGACCTGGCGGCCAACCCGGACCTGGCGAATGCGCCCGAGGTGGCGGCCCTGTTGCTGGCCCGCTTCATTGCCGACAAGGCCGATGCCATGCGGCAGGCTTTGGCCACGGGCGGCTACGCGGTGGCGCGCAAGCTGGTCAACGGCGGCGCGCATGGTTTGGACCGGTTCAAGGATGTGTTCATGCTGGCCGACACGGTCTGGCCTGTGGGTGCTGTGGCAGCCAAGGCGGGCGCTGCGGCTAAACGGAGCAAGAGCGCCAAGGCCAAGTCAGGGCCGGTGCAGCGCAAGCTGACCGTACGCAAGGACCCGACCGACCTGAATGACCGGCCCTACCAGCCGCCACCGCTGGGGCTGGACGATGTGTACCCCAGTGACGACGCCATCCGTAGCTTTTTGCCCGCCTATACCCAGGCAGGCCTGATCCTGGACCAGGGCAGCGAGGGTGCCTGCACCGGCTTTGGCCTGGCCTGCGTGGTCAACTACCTGCGCTGGCGCAAGGCTAGCAGCCCGGCCCAGATGGCGTCGGTCAGTCCGCGCATGCTGTACAACTTTGCGCGGCGTTATGACGAATACGCTGGCGAAAACTATAGCGGCTCCAGCTGCCGCGGCGCGCTCAAAGGCTGGTTCAACCATGGCGTTTGCATGGCCGATGACTGGCCCTATACGCAGCAGCAGCCGCGCTATGGCTATGCCAAGAAGGCGGTGCAGACCACGCTGGGCGTCTACTACCGCATCGACTTGAAGTCCATCACCGACCTGCAGGCGGCGATCCAGGCGGTGGGGGCGGTGTATGCATCGGCCTTCACCCACGAAGGCTGGCACAGCCTGCCGGCGCGCAAAAAGAACCCCAAAGGGCATGCCGATATTCCGCTGATTCCGTTCAATGGCCGTCCGTCGGAAGACAACGGCCATGCCTTCGCACTGGTCGGCTTCAACAACCAGGGTTTTGTGGTGCAGAACTCCTGGGGCGAGGGCTGGGGCGTGGGCGGCTTCGGGGTGATCGGCTATGCCGACTGGCTGGCCAATGGCATGGATGCCTGGGTGGTCGCCATGGGGGTGCCGGGCGTGGTGGTGGGGCGCGTCAGCGTGGTGGCATCGCAGGCCAACGCCGCAGTGGGCGATACCAATACCAGCCAGTGGTGGAGCGAGGACCAGGCCTACCAGCACAGCGTGGTGTTGGGCAATGATGGCCGCGTCAAGCGCTACCTGACCGAAGACGAGCTCAGTCGAACCCTGGGCCACCAGGTGTGTGACCTGCCTGACCAATGGTTCCGCAGCCCGGCCAGTGGTGAGGTCAAGCGCTTGGTGATTTACGCCCACGGCGGACTGAACAGCGAGGACGACGCCATCCAACGCGCCCGCGCCATGGGGCGGCACTTCATGGGCAACGGCTGCTACCCCTTGTTTCTGGTGTGGAAGACGGGCTTGCGCGAGTCGATTGGCGACATCATCAGCGATGCCTTTCATAAGCAGCCCACCTTGGCTGGTGGCTTGGCCGAGTGGATTACCGACAAGACCGATCTGGCGATAGAGAAGACCATAGGCCGCCCACTGGCCCGCCCCATCTGGAGCGAGATGAAGGAAAACGCCGAGCTGGCCTTTGGCGCCGGGCGCGGTGGCGAGTTGCTGATCAAGGCGCTGCAAAAGTTGATGGTCACCTGGGGTGACAAGCTGGAGATCCACCTTATGGGGCATTCGGCCGGCTCCATCATCCTGGGCCATATGCTGACTGCGCTGGCAAGCCGGGGCGTGCCGGTGCCAGCCATCAGCTCGATCCACTTGTACGCGCCGGCGTGCACTGTCGCGTTTGCCAACAAGCACTACGCCATGGACCCTGCTGTGATGGCGCGGCTACACCTGAGCGTGCTGTCCGACCGGGTGGAGCGCAACGACAACGTGGCGTCCATCTACCGCAAGTCCTTGCTGTACTTTGTGTCCAACGCGCTGGAGGTGGATCTGCGCACGCCCATCCTGGGCATGGACAACGTCTACAAAGAGGACTACACCGGCTGGGACGGCAGCTCCAGCACCGGCGATGTACTCAAGGACTGGCGGCGCGCGGTGGCCCAGGCGGGCCTGCAGCGGGATGGGCGACTTCAGATACTGGACCGCGACAAGGTCACTACGGCCCTGCAGGCCGATGGCAAGACGCCTTTGCAGCAAGTGCCGGCCAGCCATGGCGGCTTTGACAACGATGTGGACGTGGTTGGTCAAACATTGGGTTTGATACGGCAGGGCCTACTGCTGCAGCCGGTGGACGACTTGCGCGGCTTTTGACGTTGCAGCCCAAAGGGTTGTGGCAAAGCTTGTACAGTTCCTCGACCGTGTTTGCGATCTCTTCGTTTCAGGCTGCCCATGTCTACTCCTTTGCTCCAGGCCAATGGCCGCGCTTTTGCGCATATCGCGCAGTTTCACCCCGAGCTCACGGCCTTGCGCCGCGACTTGCACGCCCATCCCGAGCTGGGCTTTGAAGAGGTTTACACCGCTGCGCGGGTGACGCAGGCGCTCGAGTTGTGTGGTGTGGACGAGGTGCATACCGGCATTGGCAAAACCGGCGTGGTCGGCGTCATCCATGGCCGCACCGGCAAGTCTGGCAGCGGCAAGATGGTCGGACTGCGCGCCGATATGGATGCCTTGCCCATGACCGAGATGAGTGACATCGCCTGGAAGTCGTCCAAGAACGGGTTGATGCACGGCTGCGGCCATGATGGCCACACCGCCATGCTGGTCGGCGCCGCGCGTTACCTGGCCGAGACCCGCAATTTCGATGGCACCGTGGCTTTGATTTTTCAGCCCGGAGAAGAGGGCTATGCGGGCGCTAGAGCCATGATCCAGGACGGCTTGTTTGACCGTTTTCCGGTGCAAGCGGTGTTTGGCATGCACAACTGGCCGCAACTGCGCCCCGGCAGTATTGGTCTGAATCCGGGCCCAATGATGGCGGCCTCTGACCGCGTCACCATAGAGATCACGGGCCGAGGCGGCCATGGAGCGCACCCCTACCAAAATATCGATCCGGTGCTGGTGGCGGCGCACACCATCACAGCGCTGCAGAGTGTGGTGTCGCGCAACATCCGCGCTATTGACAGCGGGGTGGTCAGCATCTGCGCGGTACAGGCTGGCGACCTGAATGCCATGAGCGTAACCCCAGGTAAAGCCACGCTGGTGGGCACGGTGCGCACTTTCAACCCAGCGGTGCAGGACTTGATCGAGCGGCGCATCACCGAACTGTGCAGTGCGGTGGCTTTGGGCTTTGGTGCCACGGCCTCGGTGCACTATGAACGCATGTACCCGCCCACCATCAACTCGCGCTCAGAAGCCTTGTTTGCGATGCGGGTGGCTGAGGATCTGGTGGGGGCCGCCCAGGTGGTGCGTGACCTGGACCCGAGCATGGGTTCGGAAGACTTTTCCTTCATGCTGCAGGCCAAGCCCGGCGCTTACATGCGTATAGGGCAGGGCAGTGAGAATGGCCCGGGCAGTTGCGCACTGCACAACAACCGGTATGACTTCAACGATGCGATCCTGCCACTGGGTGGCGCCTTGTATGCCAGCCTGGCCGAGCAGTACATGCCAGTGGCCTGATTTTCCACCCGCTTGTCGCTAGGGATTAGATAGCTGCCTGTGCAGGTAGAACCTGCGCTAGAGGCTCATTTTCTTTGGAGGTTTTGGGCTGCCAGGCTCAGGCTGCGTAGAGATCGTCGATGTCGGCTTGCGGTGTTCTGCTGCGCCGGGCATTGGCCCTTTGCAGCAAGATGGTGACCAGCACAGCGGCGGCCGCAGAGCCAGTCACGACAGGCGAGGCTTTCAGCAGATGCGCCAGGTTGTCCACCACCTCCACGCTGACTTGCTGCACGTGGTCGACCAGCGCAACTACGTCGCTGGTATGTACTTTTTGCACGTCTTCCAGCCGTGGCTGTATGTCTTGCCAGCCATCACGAAAGCGCAGCTTGGCGAAGATGCCATTGGCCACTGCCACCAGTGATAGCAAGCCCAGCGGGCGTATCAGGTGGGCCAGCAGGCGGCGTTTCTCAGGCGCGGGTGCGGCCTCGAATACCTGGCCCACGAGCTCGGCGATGGCTGCGTCGGAAGCGGCAACCCGGGCCGTGGTGGTCAGAGTGGCTGGCTCTGTAGCGGATGTCTGTGGATGCATGGTGTTTGTCCCCATATTGGTCACTGTTTCCCCGGTGCGGGCCGCGCTTTTAGCGTAGTGCACATGCAGCAATTTCAGGTGGCTGCATCACATGGAAAATCGTAATCGGGCGGTATGTCCGCATGATGAACCGGTGGGTTGAGTGCGTAAAGGTCGCTTAACCAATTGTTACGAATTAACCATAATTTTGCGCTGCAACATGAGCCTGCAAGCTGTGCGTTGCCATGCCCAGGGTGGTAGATATTCAGCCTCGCAGCGCGCGGCACAGTTGCAGGTTGAATGCGTCGCCTGGCTGCAGCGTCAGCGTGTAGCCGCGGCAGACTTCACCCATGATGGCCGTGACCTGGTAGGTCCCAGCGGGCAGGTCCAGCACCAACTGCGGACCTGCATCGGCCACCGTGGCGACACGCTTGCCTTGCAGGTCGTCCACATGCAGCCGCAGCGTCGGCTTGGTTTGCGCCTGGCCCGTGCCCGGCAGGCGGCACCACTCGCGCAGGCGTTGCAAGGCATGGTGGTACTTGTCTTCTGTCGAGTTACAGACGATCAATTGGGCATCGGTGTCAGGGCTGGTGTCCCGGGGGCGCTCGGTGTTCTGCATGTACGCTGTGCTTTCAGGTAGACCGTGGGATGCGGGCGTTGCTAGTCGCGCGACGAGAAAACGCGGATACGGCTGTACACATTGCCTACACCCGCGACCTGACTGGCGACGGCACGGGCCTTGGCTTCCTGGTGCGGGCGCTGGGTCCAACCGTGCAGCGTGACATCGCTGTTGTGCACCGTTGCACTGAGGTCCTTGGCTTCATTGCCCATGCTGGCGGACAAGGCTGATTCGACAGCGGTGCCCAGTGCAGCGTCGGTGGCGCCTGCGGCGGCAGGCAGGCTGGTCATGAGGAGCAGCGGACCCGCAACGAGGGCGAGCACTGCAATTCGGCGATGGAGTCGGGTGGTCATGGTGGTTCCTTGGCGGCAGTCACAGCTTGGGGTGCTTCTGCAGTGCTTTGATCTTCTCGCCAGCCTTCTGCGACTTGATGACGTGACCCGCTGGCTCTATGACAGATGTAATCTTCACTTCCCTTCATCTGGTATTTATCTGGGCTTAACCCAGGGCTAACACCTACTTACAGAAGCGATTGCATCTGTCACGGGAGGGTGGATGCGCTGTCATGCGTGCGCGAAAGCCTACCTGCACCATGGTGTTGCAGGCATGTTGTTCCAGGGCTGGAATGGCGTGAGACCCGCATAGCTTTCCATACGTACAAGAGGTAGACCATCATGCAAAGCACATTTAACTCCCGGACATCCCGCACACTTCTGGCCGCAGGTTTGCTGTTCGGCGTGGCCGCTGCTCAGGCCGCCACGGGTTTCACGGTGGGCCAGCAGGACGAAGCCCAGATCAAGGTTGGCATGGACGCCGCTTCAGTGCAGCAAGCCCTGGGCCAGCCTGAGCGCGTAATACGTTATGGCAATGAGCCGGGCCCTACATGGGAGTACCGGGTACAGGGCTCTAATGCGACCTTGTTTGAGGTGGACTTCAGTGCTGACGGTAAGGTCGCTTCGGTAGACCAGCGCGACATCAATTTCAATTCCAACTGAGCCAACTGAACGCTTTTCAAAAGGGCTTGTCGATCAGCCAAGCAGGCTGATCGACAAGCCCTTTTTCCTTAGAACACCTTCTTAGCGCACCAACTCCGACAAGGCACGGGCCAGGTCGGCGCGTTGCAGCGGCTTGGTCAGCAGCCGGGATACGCCCGCTTCGGTAGCTCTTTGGGCCAGCAGTGCGCCGCCGTAGCCGCTAACCATCAGGATGGGAAGCTGGGGTGCGAACTGGCGCACAGCTTCTGTGAGCTGGATACCGGTCAGTGCGGGCATGACTTCGTCTGTCATCAGGGCCGAGAAACGCTCTGGCTCGTCGCGCAGAGCTTGCAACGCGGCCATCGGGTCGGTAAAGCCTACCGTGCGGTAGCCCAGGTTACCGAGTATCTCTTCGGCCATGGCGACCAGGCCGGGCTCGTCGTCCACCACCAGCAGCGTCTGCCCCGCACCGCAGGGGGCTGATGGCAGCAAGGGGGCGGCGCTGGCCAGCACATCGGTGCATTCCGGAAAGTACAGCGTGAAACGGGCCCCTTGCAGGGGTTTGCTTTTGACGTCGATCGCACCGTTAAATTCCGCCACCACGCCGTGCACCACAGCCAGCCCCAGGCCGGTGCCAGAGTCTGCGCTGCGGGTGGTGAAGAAAGGCTCAAACAGGCGTTCCATCACCTCCGGGCTGATGCCCTTCCCCTGGTCGGACACCGTCAACGCCAGGTAGTTGCCAGCGGGTAGTTGGGTGTGTGATAGCACCTGGGGCATGGTGACGGTCTTGCGCACCAGCTGCACACTGACCATGCCGCCTTGGGGCATGGCCTGGATGGCATTGGTGCACAGATTCATCACGGCCTCGAAGGCCTGGGTCGGGTCGCCGCGCAGCAGGGCGCCATGCGCCTCAAGGCCGCGCTGCAGCACCACGCCAGGGCGCAGGGTTGCGGCCAGCAGGGTCAGCACTTCTTCAATGATGGGTTCGAGTTCGAACACGGTCGAAGTGCAGCCGCCACCACGGCCAAATGACAGGATGCGCTCCACCAGGGATTTGCCGCGCAGAGCGGCTTGCAACACCTTGTCGAGATGCCGGGCCTGGGCGCTGCCGGGCGCGGCTGCGTCCTGCGCCATTTCGCCAAAGCCGACGATGGCCGCCAGCGCATTGTTGAAATCGTGCGCCACGCTGCCGGCCATCACGCCCAGCGACTCCAGCTTGCTGGCGCGCGACACCTGGGCCTGCAAAGCCTGTTGGGCGGCAATGCGGCGCTGGTCGGCGCGCTCGACCAGGAACACCGCGATACCCATGATGGCGAGCAGCAGCACAATGCCGGCCAGGGTAATTTTCACGGTGTCGCGCCATGGGGCCAATATGACATCCAGGTCCCGGGTAATGACCACGTCCAGCCCATAGTTGGGCAGTCGCCGTAAGGCCACCAAATACTTGCGCCCGTCCGGAAATTCGTGGATGGCTGTGCGTTGGTGGCTGGCCAGGCGCTGGGCAATTTCTTGCTCACTCAACGAGGTTTGCCGTACGTAGGATGCAGCCAGCAGCACGCCATCCTGGCGGAACACGGACATGTGTGCGTCTGGCGCCTGGGATGCCACAGTGAAGGCCCCCAGCAGGGCGTTCGATGGCAGGGCTGCATAAATCCAGCCGTGGTGCTGGGGGGTGGTGAATTGCGCGGCCAACGTGACTGCTGTAGTGCTGCGGTTCTGTTCGGGGTGGGACCGGCCTATGGCGGTCGTCTCGGTATCCAGTTTGTTCAAGGGCGGCGAGAAATCGGGCTGCTCCGGTAGCGGCATGTCGGTGGACGCCGCCAGTATCCGTCCATCATGGCTGACCAGCCAGAGCGAGCGCACCATGGTCATCAGCTCCGTGCGGGTGCGTAAGGCCTCTTCGGCATCGGGGCCGGTGAGCGGCACGCGGTTGTAGCGCAACTCGTCCTGCATGGCATGCATGCCACTTTGGATGCCTTGCAGCGTGCGGTGCATTTCGTCGCTCAGGGCCAGCGACAAGGTGTTCAGCTCCCGCGTCTGGCTGTCTATGGTTTCGCTGCGCAAATGCCACAGTGCAACACCCGCCACCAGGAGTATCGGCAAGCCCAGGCCTAGTGCCCAGGCCCAAATACGTGGTGCTATGGCTTTGCGGGTGTTTTCGGTCTCTTGCATCTGATGGAAACTCCTGTGGGCGGTGCTGGCCATAATCCCGCATACTCTGTAAAGATTTCCATCTTTTGATTTATGCAAACCTCGACTGCCCCACACATTCTAGTGATCGACGACGATCCCAACATCCGTGAACTAGTGGTGGAATACCTGGGGGATAACGATTTGCGCGTCAGTGCCGGGGCCTCGGGCCGGGAGCTGTTCGAGATGGTAGACCGCGAGGCTATTGACCTGGTGCTGTTGGATCTGAAGCTGCCTGGCGAGGACGGCATGCAACTGGCCCGTACTCTGCGCGAACGCGCCACCATCCCCATCATCCTGCTGACCGGCCGCGCCGAGGAGGCCGACCGCGTGATGGGGCTGGAACTGGGGGCGGATGACTACGTGACCAAGCCCTTCAGCCCGCGCGAGCTGCTGGCGCGAGTGCGTGCGGTGCTGCGCCGCTACCAGGTACAAGCCACTCTGCCGGAGCGAGACAACAGCCGCCGTGCGTTCCGCTTTGCGGGCTGGGAGTTGAACCTGCGTACACGCCGCCTGGTGTCGCCGGGCGGCGAGTCGGTGGAGCTGTCGAATGGCGAGTTCAGCCTGTTGTCCGCACTGTGCCGGGCGCCGCAGCGGGTGCTGTCGCGTGACCAACTCTTGTCGATGTCACGTCTGCATGAGGCAGAGGTCTACGACCGGACCATCGATGTGCAAATCCGCCGCCTGCGCATCAAGGTCGAGCTGGACGCCGCCAACCCACAGTTGATCGTTACCGAGCGGGGCGCTGGCTACTTGCTGGCCAGTGAGGTCGAGACTTTGTATTGACCCCGTGCAGTAAAAAAGCGGCTGGAGCTTGAGGCTTCAGCCGCTTTTTCAAAACAAGCTGGTTTTACTTATGGTCTGTAGACCAGATGCGCACCCGGCTGTAGACCTTCTTGGCGCCAGGCACCTTGGCTGCGACTTCGCGTGCTTGTGTGGATAGGTCTGAGTTGTTGATCCAACCACGAAGGGTCACAACCCCCTTTTTGGACGACACAGTGAGTTTGGCCGCATCGTCGCCCAGCGAAGTTTTCAATGCATCCATGACAGTCGTATTGAGTTCTTTGTCGGCAGTTGCGGCGGCCATGGTCGGTTTGTCGGTGGCGGCCATGCTTGGCGCCACCATGGCGGTGCCTGCAGCGAGTGCGAGAACGATGTTTGCGGCGAGGCGGTGGAATGCGATAGCCATGCTGACTCTCCTTCGGGTAATAGTTGTAGTGAACAAAGGAATGGGTCACATAGGTAGCCGGCCCACACGGCATAAAAAATCTATGTCGCGGTTCATGGTAGTCCGGATAAACACGTAAGCACCAGCGATATGCCAAGGAATTCCGGGTATTCCAACAAGAACAAACAACTGTTACTTCTAGCGGGGGATTGCTTGTTTGTCGGGAAACGTGGGTTGTTTGCGTCGCTTGCGCCGCTGGCTGTGTAGGGCCTGCAAGCTGTAACTCACTTGTTTCGGTGTACTCTTGATTAGCTATATAAATGATAGCTTGCTGCGTATATGTAGAAAGCGCTTGGGCCTTATTTTTTGTATAGGTGCGCAGTGTCTTTTGTGGTGACTCCACGGGTTATCATGGGTCGACAAACCTGCACTTTTGTTTAAGGAACCTGCGCGCAATGCAAACATCTACCCGTACCGTTTCCATCGAACGTACCGAACGCCCCTGGGGTTGGTATGAAAACATGCACGAAGCACCCGGCCACAAGGTCAAGCGCATTGGCGTTCATCCTGGCCAGCAGCTGAGTTTGCAAAAGCACCACCAGCGTGCCGAGCATTGGGTGGTGGTGGTCGGCACCGCCATCGTCACGGTGGGTGACAAGGTGGTCGAATTGCAGCCCGGACAACACGTGGACATCGCCATCGGCGAAGTGCACCGCCTGGCGAACAAGACCACAGGCCCGGTAGAGATCATGGAAGTGCAGTACGGCAGCTACCTGGGCGAAGACGACATCGTTAGATTACAAGACGACTACGGCAGGGAATAAGTACACCCCCAGGCTGCAGCGCTTCGCGTCTTTCGCCAACCCCCTTGCAGGGGGCGAACCCATCGGCCCGGCGAAGCCGGTTCCGCGGGTTCTCTGGAACGGGCTTCGCTGCGCTTGCCTCGAGGCTGCAGGGTTAAGTTAGCGGCGTTCAGCCAGTGGCCGCAGGTTCTTCAGCATGTCCTGCACCATCCCATCCAGATCGTATTCCGCCTTCCAGCCCCAGTCATTGCGGGCTGCGTGGTCGTCGATCGAGCGGGGCCAGCTGTCGGCTATCGCCTGGCGGAAGTCGGGTACGCATTCCAGGCTGAAGCCGGGTACGTAGCGGGCAATCGCCTCGGCGATGTGCACCGGGGTGAAGCTGGTGCCGGCCAGGTTGTAGGAGCCGCGTTCGCGTATTTTTTCTGCCGGTGCTTCCATCAGTTCCAGCGTGGCGCGGATGGCGTCGGGCATGTACATCATGGGCAGGGCGGTATCGGCGGCCAGGAAGCTGGTGTAGCGGCCGTGCTTTAAAGCGGCGTGGAAGATTTCTACCGCGTAGTCGGTCGTGCCGCCGCCGGGTGCGGTCTTCCAGCTGATCAAGCCCGGGTAGCGCAGGCTGCGTACGTCCACACCGTGGTTGCGGTGGTACCAGTTACACCAGCCTTCACCGGCCAGCTTCGAGATTCCGTACACCGTGCTCGGGTCCATCACCGTGTGCTGCGGGGTTTGGTCGCGCGGCGTGCTGGGGCCAAAGGCGGCGATGGAGCTGGGCCAGAACACCTTGTGCAGCTTGTGGGTGCGCGCCAGTTCCAGCACGTTCAGCAGGCTTTTCATGTTCAGGTCCCAGGCCCATTGCGGGTGCTGTTCGCCACGTGCCGACAGGGCTGCGGCCAGCAGGTAGATCTGGGTGATCTGGTTGCGCTCCACCACCTCGGTAAGGGCGCTGTTTTCGGTGGCGTCCAGCGTTTCGTGGTGCACGCTGGGCAGGCGGCCCAGCGGCGCCAGGTCGCTGGTCACGACAGCCTCCTTGCCATGGCGCTGCACCAGGGCTTGGGCGAGTTCGGTGCCTATTTGTCCGTTGGCACCGATGATGAGTATCCGGGTATCCATGCAAATTTCTCTCAAGGGATCAATCCAAGTTCCTTGCCCGCCTGGCAGAAGGCCTCTACTGCCCGCTCCAGGTCGGCCCGGGTATGGGACGCGCTGAGCTGCACGCGGATGCGTGCCTGTCCTTTGGGGACCACCGGAAAGAAGAATCCCACCACGTACACACCCAGCTCCAGCAGGCGCGCTGCCAGCTTTTGCGCCACCACTGCGTCATAGACCATGATGGGCACGATGGGGTGTTCGCCCGGCTTGATGTCGAACCCGGCCAGGGCGATTGCGTTGCGGAAGTAGGCGGTATTGTCAGCCAGGACATCGCGCAATTCGGTGGACGCCTCGAGTAAAGACAGCACCGCAATCGATGCGCCCACGATGCTGGGCGCCACGGTGTTGGAGAACAGATAGGGCCGCGAGCGCTGGCGCAGCAGCTCGATGACTTCGCGCCGCGCGCTGGTGAAGCCGCCGGAGGCTCCGCCCAGTGCCTTGCCCAAGGTGCCGGTGATGATGTCCACTTTACCGAACACGCCTCGGTACTCGTGCGTGCCGCGTCCCGTCGCGCCGATGAAGCCGCTGGCGTGGCATTCGTCAATGCCCAGCAGTGCGCCGTACTGGTCGCACAACTGGCGCATCACATCCAGCTGGGCAATGGTGCCGTCCATGGAGAACACGCCGTCGGTGAACACCAGCACATGGCGTGCGCCGTCGGCGCGGGCTTGCTGTAGCTGCAACTCCAGGTCGGCCATATTGTTGTGCGCATAGCGGTAGCGCTTGGCCTTGCACAGGCGGATGCCGTCGATGATGGAGGCGTGGTTCAGTGTGTCGCTGATGATGGCGTCCTGCTCGCCCAGCAGGGGTTCGAACAGGCCGCCGTTGGCATCGAAGGCCGCCGCGTACAGGATGGTGTCTTCGGTACCCAGGAACTTTGAAAGCCGGGCTTCCAGCGTCTTGTGCAAGTCTTGTGTGCCGCAGATGAAGCGTACCGAGCTCAGGCCGTAGCCCCGGTTTTGCAGTGCCTCTGCCGCTGCAGCCACCACCGCCGGGTGGCTTGACAGGCCCAGGTAGTTGTTGGCACACAGGTTGAGCACCTCGCGCGTGGAGCCATCGGCTGCCTGCGTCTTCACCCGCGCGCCCTGGGCGCTGGCGATAACCCGCTCGGACTTGTACAGGCCGGCAGCGCGGATGCCGTCCAGCTCTTGCTGGAGGTGGGCGTAAAACGGGGCAGTGGTGGTGCTCATGGCGATCCTTCCGGGTGGGTAGGGTATGGGTCGGGCACAATGGTGTGTGCAGTAAATTGAAATTGTGCTGTATATCGAACAAAAAATCAATATATTGGATTAGCGAAGAGACTGACCATGGCGCAACGCTCCCCTAAAACCACCCCTGCGCCGGCCGTTGCGGCCAACGCAGAGCCGCCCCGCGTGGGGGAAACCTTGGCTGCGCTGCGCCAGGCGCAGGCCTTGTCGCTGGATGCCTTGTCGCGCAAGGCCGGGGTTTCCAAATCCATGCTGTCGCAAATCGAGCGTGCCCAGGCCAACCCCACGGTGGCTGTGGTCTGGCGACTGGCGAATGCGCTGGGCGTGCCTCTGGGTGATTTGCTGGGCACCGCGCCGCCCCCGGCCGAGCCGGCCATCACCGTGGTGCCGGCGCATGCCACGCCGTCGCTGCGCAATCCGGATGGGGCATGCGAGCTGCGCATCCTGGGTCCTATCGAGTTGGCAGGTCAGTTTGAGTGGTATGCGCTGTCTTTACAAGCGGGAGGCGCGCTGGAGTCGCAGGCGCACGAGGCGGGTACGCGCGAGCATCTCACCGTGCTGACGGGAGCAGTGGAGGTGGTGTCGGGCGACGAGCGCCAGCGCCTGAAACCTGGCGAAACCGCCCGCTATGCGGTAGACCGGCCCCATGCCATCCGCAACCTGGGCAAGGGCGAGGCCACCGCCTGGCTGGTGGTGGTACATGCCGGATAAGCTATTAAAAGAGTAGCTTCTTGTGCAGACAATACCTGGGCTAGAGGCCTATTTCTATGTGGACAAATAGGGTCTAAGCGCCTATGTGCCGTGCGCTAGTAGCTGTAAGGATATAGCCAACCATCGCATCGCCAGCCAGGTACCCGATGCGCCCGTTGCCAGCCTCCGTTAATACCCGCGCGACAAGTCGATGCAGTCCGGCAGCATGCCCGTCTCGCGGTATCGGCGGATGTTTGCCGCAACAAGGGCAGAGGCGGTGCGCCTGTCCGTCGGGGCGGAGCAGTGCGGCAGCACGGTGACGCGCGGGTGCTGCCACTGCCATTGCGCGACCGGCAAGGGTTCGACCTCGAATACGTCCAGCACTGCGTGGTTCAAGCGCCCGCTGTCGAGTTCGGCGCGCAAAGCGGCATCGTCCATGATCGGCCCGCGTGCAAAATTAACCACCGCAGCGCCGTTTGGCAAGCAGGCGAGTTGCTCTGCATCCAGCAAGCCTCGGGTTGCAGCGGTCAGCGGCAACAGGCACACCAAAATGTCTGCCTTGGCCAGCATGGGTTTCAATCCGCCTCTGCCCGAAAACGCATCCACACCCGCAATGGCTTTGGCGCTTCGGCTCCAGCCGCAGACCTTGAAATCGGCCGCCAAAAGGCGTTGCGCCGCCGCTTCACCCAAGGTGCCGAGGCCAAGGATCCCCACGGTTCTATCCTCCGCACGCACGTACTCCAACGGTTTCCAGATGCGCAGCCGTTGTTGCTGGGCGTAGGCGGGCATATCGCGGTGCAAATACAGCGTCCACGCGAGTACGGCCTCAGCCATCGTCTGTGCCAGTTGCGGGTCTACCAGTCGGGCGATTTGCAGCTGTGTTTGCCCCAGATCCGCCACCAGCCGCTCCACGCCCGCCCACACGCTATGCACCCAGCGCAGTTTGGGCAAGCTCCGCAAATCTACTGGGTCGGGGTTGGCCACAATGGCCATGCTGCAAACGGCTTTGCTGGCTGCGTCCATTTGGTGGAATGGCACGATGGTTTCGTCCGGCATCGCCTTCTGCAAGGCCTGAACCCAGGCAGCCGTCAGCGGGTAATCCATGGCAGCGATGAAAGGGATGGGTGTTTTATGCATGTTACTTGGCCGTGTAGTTTTCGAGTGGCTTGTCGCTCGGGTTGGCCCAAGCTGCCTTGGTGAGTGCGAGCGCCACCGCACACAGCGCAGCGGCTTTCAATGGGTTGGTGTGGCTCATCGCAGATTCAAGTCGTGTTACTTGGCGAACAAGTTCTCGAGCGTTGCAAAAGCCTTGAATTCCAGGGCGTTGCCCGAGGGGTCCAAGAGGAACATGGTGGCTTGCTCGCCCGGCTCGCCCTTGAAGCGAATGTAGGGCTCGATCACGAAGCGGGTAGCTGCAGCGGTCAACTTATCGGCCAGCGCCTGCCATTGCGGCATGGGCAGCACAGCCCCGAAATGGCGCGTGGGAACGTCATGTCCATCGACTGCGCTGGTTTGCGTGTGGCCGCATTCGTCCGGTGCGAGGTGGGCCACGATCTGGTGTCCATAAAAATTAAAGTCCACCCATTCCGCTGCACTGCGGCCTTCGGGGCAACCCAGCAAATCGCCATAAAACTGGCGCGCCTGCGCGATGTCGTTCACAGGAAATGCCAGGTGAAACGGTGGAATGGCAGCGTGGGGTGTCGTCATGGTGCGTCCTTCAAGGCAGGCGTTTGTGAAAAGAGGCCCGACTATAGGAGTGCTTAAACATTTTAAAAAACGATATATATTTGACCTGAGTAGCCAAATAATCAATCATTCAAAGATGATTACAGAACTACGCACCTTTGTCGCCGTCACCCGCCACGGCACGTTTGCAGCAGCGGGCGAGCGCACTGGCCTGACCCAGTCCGCCGTCAGCAGCCAGATCAAGCGCCTAGAGGAGTCGCTGGGCTTTGCACTGTTTGACCGCACCCGGCGCACTGCTACCCTGAACGCAGCCGGGGCCACGACATTGGCGCGCGCCGAAGAAATCATCGCCCTGTTCGCGCAACTCGGCGACCTGCCGGAGGACGCCAGTGCCGATGGTCATCTGCGTATCGGGGCCGTTGCCTCGGTGCAATCTGCGCTGCTACCGCGCGCGCTAGGGCCGATGCGGCGCAAATATCCTAAGCTGCGCCTGAGCCTCGTGCCGGGCGTGTCCATGCATCTCATGAACCAGCTCGACGCTGGTGAAATTGATGTAGCCATCACCATCCGGCCACCGTTTGGCATGCTGCCTGAATTCAGCTGGCAGGCGCTGGTGAATGAGCCCTTCAAACTGCTAGTACACGCTGACCTGCCGGGCGATGACTGGCGCTCGCTGCTGCAAAGCCAGCCTTTCCTGCGCTATGACCGCAGGTCTTTTGGTGGGCGCATGGTGGAACGGTTTTTGCGCGACATGCAGCTGGTCGTGGCGGACTCTATAGAGCTTGACGAGATACAAGGCCTCATTCAGCTGGTATCAAATGGCCTGGGCGTTGCCCTGGTGCCGATGGTTGAAGCACATCTGCCCTTGCCCTTGAACGTACGGGCCATCGCACTTGGAGAAGATACTTTTTACCGCGAAGTGGGCATCCTCCAGGGCAGAGCCAAAGCCGTCCACCCACATGCCAGCCAGCTAGTGCAGTGCCTACGCGATGCTGCGGTGGTAACGCCTGCCTGATCGGAGTGTTGCGGCGTTTTTGTTTTAAACGGCTAAGGCCATGGAGCCTTAAATGCCCAGTTCCTTGAACACCTCCTTTGCGGTGCGGAAGCTGTCGATGGCGGCGGGCGCGCCGCAGTAGACGGCGGTTTGCAGAAAAACCTCCTTGATCTCGTCCTTGCTGACGCCATTGGTCAGCGCGCCGCGCAGGTGCAGCTTGAGTTCGTGCGGGCGGTTCAGTGCGGTCAGCATGGCCAGGTTGAGCAGGCTGCGCGTCTTGCGGTCCAGACCCGGGCGGTTCCAGATGTCGCCCCAGGCGTACTGGGTGACCAGCTCCTGCATGTCGCGGTTGAAGTCGTCGGCGTTCTGGATCGCGGCGTCCACATACTCGGCACCCAGCACCTCGCGGCGGGTTTTCAGGCCTTGGTCAAACAGCTCTTGGTTCATGGATGCTCCATTCAAAAGGGGAAGCTCCACTCTACGCGATGTGCTGCTGTAACCCCTCCACCAGCGCGTCAACGTTGTCGCGGTTGAACACGCCCTGTAAGGACTTGCCGACGCGGCGGATGAACGGGGTTTCGGTGTCGAAGCCGATCAGCGCGTGCTGCGCCAGGTCGGCCAGGCTGTGCGGAGTGCCGTGCTGCTGCATGTAGCTTTGGTGCGCGTGCAGGCCTAGCCCGACTGCTCCCATGCGGCGGGCGACCAGCAGCGCCTGCTGGGGGCGCAGCGGGCGCTCGGCGACGTCGGGCTCGGGGTGCAGCAGCTCAATCTTGAGTTCGGGGTACTGCGCGCCCAAGCGGGTAAGGATGGGCGGCAGCACCTCCACACCAATGATCTCGCGGGCTGTGGTCCGAACCGTTCCCAGTACCCCGGCGCCCTGGCTGGTAGCAGGGTGCTGCAGGGGGGGGGGCTGTGTTGGCCATGGCTTCGGCATCGCTATGCAAGGCCAGCAGGGCGCGCGGGTGCTGGTCAAGCCGGGGCGGGTGGCGCGCAGCGTCAGCAACCCAGGGCGCGTCGGCGTGGGCCACCAATGGGCCTATCTACCGGACGTGGCCCGCACCATGGTCGCCTTGCTGGCACGGCGAGACCCCTTGGACGCGTTTGCCACATTCCATTTCGGCGGCAACTGGGATGTCGGCGGTAGCCGGATGGCCCAGGCGATCTGTTGTGTGGTGGCCCGGCGCAGCGGCAAGACGCCGAGCATCGCCGCATTTCCTTGGTGGCTGATGCGGCTGGCTGACCCCTTCGTGGAAACGCTGCGCGAGCTGCAAGAGATGCGTTACCTGTGGCAGCAGCCGGTGCGCCTGGACAACGCCAAGCAGGTGGCTGTGCTGGGCCGCGAGCCGCATACCGGGCTGGATGCAGCGGTGGAGGCGACGCTGGAGGGTTTGGGCTGCCTGCCAGCGCAGCTGGTTCAACCCGTTTTGCTATTGAATCAGTAGCTGCCTGTGCAGGTAGATTCTGCGCTAGAGCCTGATTTCTTATAAATGCATGAAAGCGCTTGTTGAGCGCTTGCTGAGCGCTAGGTATAGCGTTTGTTGCGCAGATTGTTCTTGATCTCCTGCAGCTTGGGCTGCAGGTGTTCGCTGCCTATGCGCAGGGCCACGCAGGTGGCCAGGATGTCGACGATCATCAGGTGCAGCAGGCGCGACACCATGGGGCTGTAGCGCTCGAAGCCCTCGGGGTGGTTGGCGGCCAGGTGCACGTGGCCGGCCGATGCTAGCGGGGAGCCGCTGGTGGTGATGACGATGGTGGTGGCGCCGTTCTTGCGCGCGATGTCGCAGGCATCCATCAGGTCGCGGGTGCGGCCCGAGTTGGAGATGATCACCACGCAGTCGCCCGTGCCCAGCATGGATGCGCTCATGACTTGCATATGGCCGTCGCTGTAGGCGATGGCGTTCACGCCCAGGCGGAAGAACTTGTGCTGCGCGTCCTGCGCCACGATGCCAGAGTTGCCTGCGCCGTAGAACTCAATGCGTCTGCCGGTCTGGTAGGTGGCAGCCAGGATCTCGGCCGCCTTTTCCAGTGCGCTGGTGCTGGCTTCGTTGCGGTACTTCAGAAAGGCAGCGACGGTGTTGTCGATCACTTTGACCATCACGTCGCTGGTCTTGTCGTCGGTATCCACGCTGCGGTGGATAAAGGGCACGCCCTCACTCACACTGCCGGCCAGCTTCAGCTTGAAGTCGCTAAGCCCGTCATAGCCCATGCTGCGGCAGAAGCGCACCACGGTGGGCTTGCTGACGTGTGCCCGGTCGGACAGTTCGCTCACCGGCAGGTTGGCGAATGCACGTGGGTCGGTCAGCACCAGCTTGCCCACGCGCTGCTCGGCGGGGGCAAGGGAGGACAACGAGGCTCGGATGCGGTCAAGCATGGTGGTTCATTTCTACGACTCTTCGCTCCAGCAGAAGCCATCGCGCGCGATCATGGCGCTGGAGGCGCTGGGGCCCCAGGTGCCAGCGTTGTAGGGGCGCGGGCCGGCGGCGTCGTTCTTCCAGTGTTCGATGATGGGCTCTACCCAGCGCCAGGCTTCCTCTTGTTCATCACTGCGGACGAACAGGTTCAGGCGGCCGTCCAGCACGTCCAGCAGCAGGCGTTCGTAAGCGCCCACGCGTTCCGAGCCGAAGCGTTTGTCAAAGTCCAGGTCCAGCTGCACCGGCGCCAGCGACTGGCTGGCAGATCGGCTGCGGTTGCCTTGGGCCTGGGCCAACAGGTGCAGCTCTAGTCCATCCTTGGGCTGTAGATTGATGACCAGCTGGTTGGCTGCGCCCACTGGAGCGTTGAAGATGGGGTGCGGCGTGGGCTGGAAGTTCACCACGATATGCGCATCACGGCCGTGCAGGCGTTTGCCGGTGCGGATGTAGAAAGGCACGCCGGCCCAACGCCAGTTGGCGATCTCGGTGCGCAGGGCGACAAAGGTTTCGGTCTGGCTGTCGGGGCTGACGCCCACTTCTTCGCGGTAGCCTGGAACCGATACGCCGCCCGACGAGCCTGCGGCGTACTGTCCACGGATCACATGCTGGGACAAGGTCTCGGGCGTCCAAGGCTTGAGCGAGCGCAGCACCTTGAGCTTTTCATCGCGGATGGCATCGGCGCCAGAGTTGATGGGCGGCTCCATGCCGATCGCGCACAGCAGTTGCAGCGCGTGGTTTTGCACCATGTCGCGCAGGGCGCCGGTGTTTTCATAGAAGGCGCCGCGCTTTTCCACGCCCAGGTCTTCCGCAATGGTGATCTGGATGTTGGCGATGTGCGCGCGCTTCCACAGCGGTTCGAACAAGGCATTGCCAAAACGCATGGCAAACAGGTTCTGTACCGAGGGCTTGCCCAGGTAGTGGTCGATACGGAAAACCTGGTTTTCCTTGAAGCAGCGGCCCACGGTTTCGTTGATGGCGCGGTTCGAGGCCAGGTCGTGGCCCAGCGGCTTTTCCAGCACGATGCGGGTCTTGTCGCTGTTCAGCCCGGCGGCGGCGAGTTGCTCGCAGACCGTGGTGAACAAGGCTGGCGCGGTGGCGACATACATCACCACCGAGTCAGCGTTGCGGTCTTGCAGCACCTGGGCCAGGGTGGCGTAGTCGTCGGGCTTGGACAAGTCCATGCGCTGGAATTCCAGCAGGGCCGCGAAGCGTGCGAACTCTTCGGCGTTCGGGCGCTTGGCGCCTTCCACGCTGTTGAAGCGGGACTGGATCAGCTCGCGGTACTTGGCATGGCTCAAGTCATCGCGGCCTACGCCAATAATGCGGCCGCCTTCAGGCAGGGTGCCGTGGCGGAAGGACTGGAACAGGGCGGGCATCAGTTTGCGCCAGGCAAGGTCGCCGGTGCCGCCAAAAAGGACTAGGTCAAAGCTCATGGGGTTGCATCCAAAATGATTTCCGCAATGTAACTTAGTTTCATGTTTCTGCAAATGCGGATCTGAAAAATACTTTTCTGGGTGTTGCTGCTTGGTATTTTCCCGGTTGCGCAGCAGATAAACTGGGGTCTAAGCTAAGTTCGTAACCTTGTTACTCCACCTGGGCCGGGATTTGCCTGCCGCGTGGGTAAGCTCATGGGTAAGGTTTGGTAACTTAAAAGATGTCCCTGGCGGGCGCTGGGGGCGGTTTTGTTTGTACCATTCGGCTGTTGGCGTCGGCTGCGGCGCCCGCTGGTTCAGCGAATAGAGCCTGTTACCCGCAGGCACTGGCAATCGACGCGCATGCCTGGCCGGTACGCGTGCATTTCACCTTTAACGGCAACACATTCTTATGTCCCAACTCGATTCCCTCAAACAGTTCACTACCGTGGTGGCCGATACCGGCGACTTCAAGCAACTCGGCGTATTCCTGCCGACCGACGCGACCACCAACCCGTCGCTGATCCTCAAGGCCGTGCAAAAGGCCGACTACCAGCCGCTACTGGCCGAGGCTGTGGCCAAGTACCGTGGCCGTCCGCTGGACGAGATCACCGACCGCCTGATCGTGCGCTTTGGCTGCGAAATCTTGTCCATCGTGCCCGGCCGTGTGTCCACCGAAGTGGATGCGCGCCTGAGCTTTGACACCGCCGCCACCGTGGCCCGTGGCAAGCGCCTGATCGACATGTATGCGTCTGAGGGCATTGCCAAGGAACGCATCCTGATCAAGGTCGCGTCCACCTGGGAAGGCATCCAGGCCGCTGCCGAGCTGGAAAAAGCCGGCATCCGCACCAACCTCACGCTGCTGTTCAGCTTTGCCCAGGCTGTGGCCTGCGGCCAGGCCAAGGTGCAATTGATCTCGCCCTTTGTTGGCCGTATTTACGACTGGTACAAGAAGACCGCTGGCGCTGCCTGGGTGGAAGCCGACAACGCCGAAGCTAAAGACCCTGGCGTGATTTCGGTGCGCAATATCTACAACTACTACAAGCGCTTCGGCATCAAGACCGAGGTCATGGGTGCAAGCTTCCGCAACGTCGGCCAGATCACGGCGCTGGCCGGTTGCGACCTGCTGACTATCAGCCCCGATTTGCTGGCCCAGCTGGCCCAGGCCGACGCGCCACTGAGCCGCGCGCTGGACGCCCAAGCCGCCCAGGCTATGGACCTGCAGGAAGTGAAGCTGGACGAAGCGGCTTTCCGTTTCGCCCTGAACCAGGACGCCATGGCCACCGAAAAGCTGGCCGAAGGCATTCGCGGTTTTGTGACCGACGCCATCAAGCTCGACCAACTGCTGCAAGCCGCCTGAGCCTAGAAAGCCCCGAACATGGACGCATTGAACCGCCCCCGCTGTGACGCCGTGCCCGCCTGGACCCAGCTCCAGGCCCAGTTTGAAAAGTCTGGTGCTGCGCTGGACCTGCGCCAGGCATTTGCTGCTGACCCGCAGCGATTCGAGGCGTTCAGCCAGGACGCGCCCTATGTGTTTGCCGATCTGTCGAAGAACCGCATCGACTACGTGACGCAGAACCTGCTGTTCAACCTGGCGCGCCAGTGCGGGGTGGAGCAGTACCGCGACGCCATGTTTGCGGGCGAAAAAATCAACACCACCGAAGGCCGGGCGGTGATGCACTTTTTATTAAGAAAAAGTGCTCTAGCTCAGGGAGAGTCTGCGCCAGCTGCTATCAAAAATGATCTAGCCGAGGTGCACGCCACGCTAGACGCCATGCTGGGCTTTGCCGAACAAGTGCGGGCCGACGCGGCGATCACCGACGTGGTCAACATCGGCATTGGCGGCTCCGACCTGGGGCCGCTGATGGCCACGCTGGCGCTGGACTCCTTTGCCACGCCCACCAAGCGCATGCACTTTGTGTCCAACGTAGATGGCCACGAGCTGGCCGCGCTGCTGCCGCGCCTCAAGGTGGAGAGCACGCTGTTCCTCATCGCGTCCAAGACCTTCACTACCACCGAGACCATGACCAATGCCCGTTCGGCCAAGGCCTGGTTCGAGGCGCAGGGCGGGACCGACACAGCGCGCCACTTTGCGGCCCTGACCACCAATGTGGCGGCGGCCAACAGCTTTGGCATCAGCACCACCTTTGGCTTCTGGGACTGGGTGGGTGGCCGCTATTCCATGTGGTCGGCGATCGGCTTGCCGATTGCCATCGCCATTGGCGCGGGCAACTTCCGCGACTTTCTGGCCGGCGCACAGGCTATGGACGAGCATTTCCGCACCGCCCCGATGGAGCAGAACCTGCCCATCCGTTTGGGCTTGCTGGATGTGTGGTACCGCAACTTCCACGGCTTCACCAGCCGTAGCATCGCGCCGTACCACAGTGCGCTGCGCCGTTTGCCGGCCTATCTGCAACAGTTGGAGATGGAGAGCAACGGCAAGCAGGTCGATGTGCAGGGCCGTAAGCTGCCGTTTGACACCTGCCCGGTGCTATGGGGCGAGCCCGGTACCAATGGCCAGCATGCCTACTTCCAGATGCTGCACCAGGGTACCGACGTGGTGCCGGTGGAATTTGTCGCCGTGAAGAAGCCGCGCCACAGCCTACCGGGCCACCACAACATCTTGCTTGCCAATGTGGTTGCGCAGGCCCAGGCCTTGATGGTGGGCAAGGAAGATGCGGGCGGCCACCGCAACTTCCCGGGCAACCGCCCCAGCACCTTCTTGCTGCTGGACGACCTGACGCCCGCCAGCTTGGGCGCTCTGATTGCGCTGCAAGAGCACCGCGTGTTCGTCAGCGGCGCGCTGTGGGGCATCAACAGCTTCGACCAGTGGGGCGTGGAGCTGGGCAAGGTGCTGGCCAAGGACATCGAGCCTCGGCTGCTTTCGGGCGACGTGGCGGGGCTGGACAGCTCTACCGCCGGTCTGTTGAGCAAGCTGCGCTGAAGCTTCTGCCGTTAAGGCGTTCTAGACGCCTATGCCCTTGGCTGTTCCGGGCGCCCATGGCTTCAGGTTAGCTGTGTGAAATAGGCGATGGTCTTCTGTAGGCCTTCATTCAGCGGGATCGTGGGCGACCAGTCCAGCATCTGGCGGGCCAGCGTCAGGTCGGGTTTGCGCTGGCGCGGGTCGTCGGCGGGCATGGGCAGGTGGACGATCTTGGATTTGGTGCCTGTCAGGGCGATGACTTGTTCGGCCAGTTCGCGCATGCTGAACTCTCCGGGGTTGCCAATGTTCACCGGACCAGTGAATTCGTCCGGGCTGTCCATCATGCGGATCATGGCTTCCAGCAAGTCGTCTACATAGCAGAAGCTGCGCGTCTGGCCGCCGTCGCCATACAACGTGATGTCCTTGCCCTGCAGGGCTTGCATGATGAAGTTACTGACCACGCGGCCATCGTCCGGGTGCATGCGGGGGCCGTAGGTATTGAAGATGCGCACCACCTTGATGCGCAGCTGGTGCTGGCGGTGGTAGTCGAAGAACAGGGTTTCTGCGCAACGCTTGCCTTCGTCGTAGCAACTGCGGATGCCGATCGGGTTCACCCGGCCCCAGTACGACTCCTGCTGCGGATGTACTTCGGGGTCGCCATACACCTCGGAGGTGGAGGCCTGCAGAATCTTGGCTTTGCAGCGCTTGGCCAGCCCCAGCATATTGATGGCGCCATGCACACTGGTCTTGGTGGTCTGCACCGGATCGTGCTGGTAGTGCACCGGACTGGCAGGACAGGCCAGGTTGTAGATCTCGTCCACCTCCACATACAGCGGAAAGGTCACGTCGTGGCGCATCAGCTCGAAGTTGCTCTTGTTCAGCAGATGGGCCACATTGCTCCTGCTGCCGGTGTAGAAGTTGTCCACACACAGCACATCGTCGCCGCGCGCTACCAGGCGGTCACACAAATGGCTGCCTAGAAAGCCTGCGCCACCGGTTACCAAAATTCTCTTTTTCGACTTTTCACGCATGGCGTCTCCTTGATGGGGGTTCACGGACCCGATAGGCTACCTCTCTGGCGCCAGCATAAGGCGTATAGGTGGTAAACGGCACATAAGCCGGGCCTGGTGGGTTACCCGCGCTGATTTTTATTACATCGGCTTTACCGCGCCTGTACCGGGCAGACAGTTCGGGGCGCTTCAATGGCGTTGTGCAGGTGCTGCCGGTCTTGTGCCCGGTACGCAATTCGTTTTTCAGCATCTCCCCGCTGCCTGTGCAAGCGGGCATGCGGAGCCCTTGTAGCGCAATGCGCGTGGCGGCTCCATCACCAAGGAATAGGTATGAAATTGAACGCTGTATTTGCCACTTTGGCGCCGTTGGGTCTGGTCTTAGCCGTGCCCCTGGCCTACGCGGCCGACCCGTCGGGCGATGTGTATGTGGGCGGTGGCTTATCCATGAGCCGTGCATCGGGCCTGGGCGGAAAGATCGATTCGGCGCTGGCCAACCAGGGCGTGACCAGCAGCAGCTCTGCCGATGGCAGCAGCACCAACCCGAATTTCCGCCTGGGCTACCGCGTCAGTCCGAACGTGGCCGTGGAAGCCAGCTATGACCGGGTGGGCAAGATGGACGTGCAGTCTGGCGTTTCGTCCCCTTCGGCCGATAGCGCGGCGGGCTCTTGGAAGGCCCACGGCCTGGGCCTGCACGTACTGGGCATTGCGCCTATTGACAACAAATGGTCGCTCTATGGCCGCCTTGGGGTTGAGCGCTGGAAGACCAACCTGGACCTGTCATCCACCAGCGGCTCCACCAACTATTCGGGCAGCAGCACGCACACCTCGCTGGCCCTGGGTGCAGGTGCGGCCTATGCCATCACGCCGAACGTGGACGTCACGGGGGAACTGGTGCACTACACCCATGTGGGGGACGACACCAACACCGGTCGCACCGGCCTGAACCAGTTCAACCTGGGTCTGCGCTACCACTTCATGTGATGTCTGCTGGTGGTGGTTGGATGTGCGGCGTGATGACCTGCGCCAGCCAGTCCATCACGGTGCGCACCCGCTTGGACAGGTTGCGCCTGTGGGCGTAGAGCAAGGTGAGTGGCATCGGCCGGGGCACAAAGTCGGGCAGCACCTCGACCAGCAAGCCCTGACTTAGCAGCTTCTTGAGTCCCGTGTCCGGCACCTGGATCAGCCCCAGTCCCGCAAGGCAGGCAGAGGTATAGGCTTCTCCGTTGTTGACGGTCACGGCGCCGGCCATGGGCAGATAGTGGTCTTGCGCACCGATGGCGTATTCAAAGCCCATGGGCTTGGCACCCAGTGTGCTGGCGTAATGCACCAGTTGGTGTCCGGCCAGGTCTTCCAGAGATTGCGGGTGTCCGTAGCGCTGCAGATAGGCTGGGCTGGCGCAGTTGCGCATGCGCATGGCGCCCAATGGCCGGGCGACCAGGCTAGGGTCCAGCACAGGGCCGCCACGCAGCACGCAGTCAAAACCTTCGCGCACTAAGTCCACCCGGCGCTCGGTACTGCTCAGCTCTACTTCCAGCAGGGGGTGGGCCTGCAGCAGCTCGGGCAGGCGGGGGATGACGATGTCACGCGCCATGCCCGTGGCCATGTCCACCCGCACGCGCCCGCGCAAAGCCTGCACGCCAGGCTGTTGGAACATGGTTTGTAGGTCCTCCATATCGGCCAGCAGGTCTTTGCTGCGCTCGTAAAAGGTTTGCCCATCTTGGGTCAGCTGCACGCGGCGCGTGGTGCGGTGCAGCAGGCGTGTGCCCAGCTGGTTCTCCAGCTGTTGCACTGCCGTGGAGACGCTGGCTTTGGGCAGGCCCAGGGCGTCAGCGGCCTGGGTGAAGCTGGCCAGCTCCGCTACCCGGGTGAAGATGTGCATGCGGTCTACAGGGTTCATTGTTCAATTATGGCGAACAAACAAATCATATTCTTTGTATTTATCTAAATTGGAGCGATCAATAAACTTGCGCCCATCCTCAACTACTCTGAACGGACACAGCATGCCATCCTCTACCAACACCCCCATTGCCATCGTCACCGGCGGCAGCCGCGGCCTGGGTAAAAACGCCGCCCTGCACATTGCCCAAACCGGCAGTGACGTCATCCTGACCTACCGCAGCCAGGCCGCCGAAGCCGCTGCCGTGGTCGCTGAAATCGAAGCGCTGGGCCGCCGCGCTGTTGCCCTGCAGCTGGACGTAGGCGACAGCAGCAGCTTTGCCGCATTTGGGGCAAAGGTGAAGCAGGTGCTGGCCGAGCAGTGGCAGCGCGACAGCTTCAACTTCCTGGTCAACAACGCCGGTGTGGGTATCCACGCCAGCCTGATGGAGACCACCGAGGCCCAGTTCGACACGCTGGTCAATATCCACCTCAAGGGCGTTTTCTTCTTGACGCAAAAGCTGCTGCCACTGATGGCCGATGGGGGCCGCATCGTGAATGTGTCTTCCGGCCTGGCCCGGTTTGCACTGCCCGGCTATGCCGCGTATGGCGCGATGAAGGGCGGCATCGAGGTGCTGACCCGCTACATGGCCAAGGAGCTGGGTGCACGCGGCATTGCGGTGAACGTGGTGGCGCCTGGCGCCATCGAGACCGACTTCGGTGGTGGCGCGGTGCGTGACAACGCGCAACTGAATGCCTTCGTGGCGTCGCAAACCGCACTCGGCCGCGCGGGTGTGCCGGACGACATCGGCGGTGTGATCGCCTCCTTGCTGACACCGGCGAACCGCTGGGTGAATGGGCAGCGCATCGAGGCCTCGGGCGGCATGTTCCTGTAAATCAGACTGGCCGCGCCTGCGAGGGCGCGCCGCTCAGCCCCAGCTGGTGCCAGGCCCGGCGCAGCTGGGTGTCAGAGCTAAAGCCCGCCACCTCGGCCGCCTGGTTTACGCTGTGGCCGGACTGCAGCGCGGTCTGCGCCACCGCCAGGCGGATGCGGCGCAGGTACTGCAGCGGCGCGATCTGCGTGTATTCCACGAACAGGCGGGTCAGGTGCCGTGGCGATGTATGGGCGATCTCGGCCATGCGCGGCACTGTCCAGCCGTGGCGCGGGTCCAGGCTCACGGCGTCTTGCACCCGGTGCAGGGCAGGGTGCATGTGGTTGCGGTAGCTCAGGAAGGGCGATAGCTCGGGGTCGTGCGGGCCGCGCCGCAGTGCCACCACCATGGTCTGCGCCACCTGGGCGGCGATCGGCTCGCCGCAAGTATCGGCTATGCGCTGCAGCACCAGGTCGATGCCGGTGGTGACGCCCGCGCTGCTGTACACGGGTGCGTCTTCCACAAACACCCGGTTGGCTACCACCTCGCAGTGCGGCTCCACGCCGCGCAGCTCGTCCAGATGCTGGTGGTGCGTGGTTACGCGCCGGCCCGCCAGCAGGCCCGCATGGGCGGCCAGCAGGGTGCCCGCACACACAGTGACCAGTTCCAGCTGCTGCCGCTGCAGGCGCAAGCCGCGTAGCCAGTGCAGCACGGTGCGGGCCGGCGCGTTGTCTACGGCTATGGTGCTGCCCGGCAGGCCCACTAACACCACCCAACTTGGCGCGGGCAGCACGGCTGGCAGTGGCTGCAGGCCGGTCAGCAGGGCGCCTACGGAAGACACGTTGTCCGCCTCCGGCCCGACGAACTGCAAGGCAAAGCGCTCGGGCTGGCCCTGGGCCCGCAGGCACTGGTTGGCAATGCGCAACGCCTCGGCCGGGCCCGCCCAGTCGAGTATCAGGCTGTTCGGCATCAGCACGAACAGTACCTGGATCACGGCTGGGGCTGCCACGCGTAGTCCATTTGGCGGGCGGTGCGCACTGCCAGGCCGTGGCTGGCCAGCTTGGCCACCAGGTGCAGGCACATATCGATGCCGGCGCTGATGCCGGCCGATGTAATGGTGTGTCCGCAATCTACCCAGCGTGGGCCGGTCTGCACTTCCAGTGCCGGGAACAGGCGCTGCAGGTCGGCCACATCTTCCCAGTGCGTGGTGACCGGGCCGCCTTGGATCACGCCGCTCTGCGCCAGCAAAAAGGCGCCGGTGCAGACCGAGGCCACCGTGCTGGCCGTGCCTGCGGTGGCAGCGATCCAGTCAATCGTCGGCTTGCAGGCCATCGCCGCATCGACCACGCCACCGGGGATGACCAGCAGGTCGGTCGCGGTGCAACTGGCGAAGGTGGCATCGGGAATAATGCGTAATCCGGCTCTGGCGCATACTGTATCTGCGCTACGTGCTACGCATTGTGTAGCAAAAAGAGGTGCGTCGTGGGGGTGGCTGCGGGCGTGCACCCGGCTGGCGGTGGTGAACACCTCATAGGGGCCGGCGAAGTCCAGCGCCTCTACATTGTCAAACACCAGGATGGCGACTTGGATGCTCATGCCACGGCCCCGGCCAGGGCTTGTTCCACGGTGCAGATGCGGGCGAAGCGGTCTGTCAGCACGGCGGCGGTGCGGGCTTTGATGTCGGCGGCGGCCAGCACCGAGCCGTCCAGGTGCTGCATGTCCCAGGTTAGCGTGGCGTCCAGGCAGTAGTCCACTGACCAGCCCAGGTCGGACGCGTGGCGGGTGGTGGTTTCGCAGCACTGCTCTGTGCGGATGCCGCTGATGATGAGCTTGCGGATGCCGTTTTCGGTCAGCCAAACGCCCAGCCCGGTATCCACCAGTGCGCTATGGCGGCTTTTGGTGAAAGTGGCGGCGGCTTCAAACGGCGCCAGGCCTTGAATTGGCTGGATATGGCCAGACTCGACGGCGAATGCGTTGTCGGCGGTCTTGGGGCCGTCCACATGGAAGATGCGCACGATGGGAATGCCACGGGCCATGCAGCCGTCGATCAACGCGTTTTGCTCTGCCAGGTAGCCGGGCAAGGTGGCCGGCGTGAAGTAAGGGCGGTACCGGAAGGATTCCTGGGCGTCGATCAGAATGAGACAGGTTTTCATGGTGCACTGCTTTCAAATGGGTTGTTGTATGCGTACTATTTTTGTGCGGCAGCGCATGGAAAGCCATTTGAAGTACGACCAGTATCGATCATTTTGAGACATTCGGCCGGTATGTCGTCCATGGCTGCAGGACGGATGGTTCAAAATGGCGCATGGACTCTTTACCGACCTCTACCGACAGCCCGCAGCCGCAGCGCTGCTTCTGGTGCGACAGCTCCGACATCTACCGCAACTACCATGACCGTGAATGGGGCTTCCCGGTGGGCAACGACACCCGGTTGTTTGAAAAGATCTGCCTGGAAGGCTTCCAGTCGGGTCTGAGTTGGCTCACCATCCTGCGCAAGCGCGAGAGCTTCCGTGCCGGCTTTGCCGGGTTTGACATCGCCACCGTGGCGCGTTTCGGCCCGAAAGATGTAGAGCGCCTGCTGGTTGATGCCGGTATCGTGCGCCACCGCGGCAAGATCGAAGCGGCGATCCACAACGCCCAGTGCGCCGAGAAGCTGCTGGAAAAAGAGGCCTCGCTGGCCAGCTATTTTTGGCGCTTCGAGCCCAGCGCCGCGTCACGCCCCAGCCGCTTGACGGTGGATGCGCTGCGCGCCATGGGCCAGTCGCCTGAGTCTGTGGCCCTGTCCAAAGAGCTGAAGCGCCATGGCTGGAAGTTCGTCGGCCCCACCACCGTCTACGCCTTCATGCAGGCCATGGGCCTGGTCAACGACCACCAGGAAGGCTGCCACGTGCGCCAGGCCGCACTGGATGCCCGCAAGGCGTTCAACCCCGCATAGTCTTTCCCAGCGCCCATGAAAAAACCCCGCAGAGCTCGCACTCTGCGGGGTTTTTTCATGGTCTTTTCGACGTACGTCGAATGGGACGGATTTCGTTGCGCAACGGGTCGTCCGCTAGGCGCCAAGTCGCAGACAGTGGCATCGCCACGGCAAGACTTGGTAACGACGCGGGCGGCCCGTTTCGCGGCGAAATTACATGCCCATGTCGCCCATGCCGCCCATTCCGCCCATTCCACCAGGCATGCCGCCGCCAGCACCGGCTTCGTCTTTTGGAGACTCAGCGATCATGGCTTCGGTCGTCAGCATCAAGGATGCGACAGAGGCTGCGTTTTGCAGTGCGGTGCGGGTCACCTTCGTTGGGTCCAGGATACCCATTTCGATCATGTCGCCGTATTCGCCGTTGGCAGCGTTGTAGCCGAAGTTGCCCTTGCCGGCCAACACAGCTGCCACCACCACGGAGGCTTCTTCGCCAGCGTTGAACACGATTTCGCGCAGAGGCGCTTCGATGGCCTTCAACACCAGCTTGATGCCGGCGTCTTGGTCGGCGTTAGCGCCTTCGATCTTGCCAGCAGCTTGCTTGGCGCGCAGCAGAGCCACGCCGCCGCCAGCCACAATGCCTTCTTCCACAGCAGCGCGGGTAGCGTGCAGGGCGTCTTCAACGCGGGCCTTCTTTTCCTTCATTTCGATTTCGGTGGTAGCGCCAACCTTGATCACGGCAACACCGCCAGCCAGCTTGGCCACGCGTTCTTGCAGTTTTTCACGGTCGTAGTCGCTGGTCGCTTCTTCGATTTGAACGCGCACTTGCTTGACGCGGGCTTCGATGTCGGCAGCTGCACCGGCGCCATCAATGATGGTGGTGTTTTCTTTGCCCACTTCGATGCGCTTGGCTTGGCCGAGGTCAGCCAGGGTGACCTTTTCCAGGGTCAGGCCGACTTCTTCAGCGATAACCTTGCCGCCCGTCAGGATGGCGATGTCTTCCAGCATGGCCTTGCGGCGGTCGCCGAAGCCAGGAGCCTTCACAGCCACAACCTTCAAGATGCCACGGATGGTGTTGACCACCAGGGTCGCCAGTGCTTCGCCATCGACTTCTTCAGCGATGATCAGCAGAGGACGGCCAGACTTGGCAACTTGTTCCAGGGTAGGCAGCAGGTCACGGATGTTGCTGATCTTCTTGTCGAACAACAGAACAAACGGGTTGTCCAGCAAAGCGGCTTGCTTTTCTGGGTTGTTGATGAAGTAGGGCGACAGGTAGCCACGGTCGAATTGCATGCCTTCAACCACGTCCAGCTCGTTAGCCAGCGACTTGCCGTCTTCCACGGTGATCACGCCTTCCTTGCCGACCTTGTCCATGGCGCTGGCGATGATGTCACCAATGCTGGAGTCAGAGTTGGCGGAAATCGAGCCGACTTGGGCGATTTCCTTGGAGGTGGTGGTGGGCTTGGAAGCATTCTTCAGCTCGACAACCAGGGCTGCAACAGCCTTGTCGATACCGCGCTTCAGGTCCATCGGGTTCATGCCGGCGGCCACGTACTTCATGCCTTCGCGGATGATGGCTTGGGCCAGCACGGTTGCGGTGGTGGTGCCGTCACCAGCCAGGTCGGAGGTCTTGGAAGCAACTTCCTTGACCATCTGCGCGCCCATGTTTTGCAGCTTGTCTTTGAGTTCGATTTCCTTGGCCACGGACACACCGTCCTTGGTCACGGTAGGGGCGCCGAACGAGCGCTCCAGAACCACGTTACGGCCTTTAGGGCCCAGGGTCACCTTGACTGCGTTAGCCAGGATGTTCACGCCTTCAACCATGCGTGCGCGGGCTTCGCCGCCGAAAACTACGTCTTTTGCTGCCATGAGAATTTCTCCTGAAAAATTTAACTAGTTGGGGACAGAGCGACTGGGCGCTACGCGCGTCAGCCGGTCAGTCCCACAAAATTACTTGGATTCGACAACTGCGAACAGGTCGTCTTCTTTCATCACCAGCAGTTCGTCGCCAGATACCTTGACGGTTTGGCCGCTGTACTTGCCAAACAGAACGCGGTCACCGACCTTGACGGTCAGGGCGGAGATTTCACCCTTGTCGTTCTTCTTGCCTGGGCCGACAGCCAGCACTTCGCCTTGATCTGGCTTTTCAGCAGCAGAGTCAGGAATCACGATGCCAGAAGCGGTCTTGGTTTCGCTGTCAATACGCTTAACGATCACGCGATCGCCGAGAGGACGTAGGTTCATGGAATCTCCTAAAGATGAAATGTTGCGAAAAAAGGATGAAGCGGAAGTGTTAGCACTCATTGCCTTCGAGTGCTAATGATAAGGGCTTCTTGTGTCAATTCAAGGTCAGCGGCCGCAAATTTGGCAAATTCGACGTCGACCTGCGGGTGTGTAGTCTGCGTGTTGGGGATCGGGTTGCCCGGCAGCGGGGTGTTTCTTCGCTGCCAAAACCCGCTGTTGCGCTAGCGCAGCATGCGTCCCAGGCTATCAATAAAGGAGCGACCTTGGCCTGCTTCGTCGGGCTTGTTGTGCGCGCCCAGTGGGTCGGAGTCGTCGCCCAGGCCTTCTTGTATTTGCAGGTGCCGGATGAAGGCCGCCAGCGGCATGGGCTTGGCGAAGTGGTAGCCCTGGCCGTAGCGCACGCCCATGGCCTGTAGCTTGTCGGCCTGGCCCTGGGTTTCAATGCCTTCGGCCACTACTTTGCTGTTGACGGCCTTGGCGATAGCGATGATTTCGGGGATCAGGCTGGAGCGCAGGGTCAGGTCCTCCATTTCGAATACAAAGGACTTGTCTATTTTCAGGTAGTCGGGAGCGACTTTCTTCACCATGCCCAGGTTGGAGTAGCCGGTGCCGAAGTCGTCGATGGAGATCAGAAAGCCGTCGGCCTGCAGGCGCTGCAGCTCCGGCATGATGGCTGGCGCGAAGTTGTATTCGGTCACCTCCAGCTCGACCTGCAGGTCGTTGCGGTTCAGTGCTTGCAGCACCTGCTTCAGATGGGGTGACAGCGTGGCGTGGCGCAGGTTTTGTGGAAAGAAGTTGAGGGCCACCTTGAAGCCCTGGGCTTGCGGCGGTAGGGCATCGCCCAGCTCACACAGGCCGCGCGCGCTGATGGCGGCGTCCAGCACCCAGTCCAGCTTTTTGCTCTGTACGGCGGGGATGAACTGGTCGGGGAAGAGCAGCGTGTCGCCGTCGTTTAGCCGTGCCAGTACCTCGCAGCCTACGGTGCGGCCGGTGGCTAGTTCAATGATGGGCTGGTAGTGGCAGACCAGTTTGTCGGTTACGCACAGGAAGCGGATGCGGTGCTCCATGGACTGGAAGTACCGGCAGCGCCGCGTGATGAAGTCGGTCACTAAAAAGGCCAGCAGCAGGCACACGGCACCCCCGCCCAGGCTGAGCAACAGGTGTTTTTGGAAGAACGCTTGCGGCCACAGAATCGTCTGGATCGTGATCGGGCTGACCCCGGGCATCGTGGTGGTGACCAGGATCAGCGCGTTCTTCCAGTCCAGGCGAACATGCGGGGTGGTGGGACTGGTGAGCATGTCGGTATAGCCGGCCCACTTGCTTTTGAATATCTTGGTGCGCTGCCGCGCGTTACCGGCCCAGACGGCGTCGGTGTATTGCTGAAAGCTCTCCGTTACCCGGTCGGAACCTATGGCCACCTGGAATGGCCCCCGTTCCACCACGGTGGTGCGGACTTCTCCTTTGGCGAGCTGTATAGATGCACCCAGGAAGTAGTGCCCGATCGAGCCATCGATGCCGCCTACCCTGGGCGCTCTTGGCGCGTTAAGCAAGCCCAGCTCGGTAGTGCAGTACACCCGGTGCTGGCTGTCCAGCAGCTGGATGCTGCGGATGAAGTGGTAGTCAAACAGCAGGCTGCGCAGCGCGTTGAGGTTGCTGGTGCTGCAATCGGGGCTGTAGCCGTTATTGAGCTGGGTCAGCATCTGTCCGGCATCGAATTGCAGGGCCTGCATATTGCGCAAAACAATGGCTTGCCCGCTTTCTACCTCCCCTAGCTGGGACTGGAATACCAATCCGCACGCTGCCAGGGCCAGCGTAATGGCCAGCGAGTAGCCACACACCATGCCGACCAGCCGGGGGTATCGGCTCAGCGTGCGGGTGATGGCGACCAGACAGTCGCTTTGGCGCGGGCTCAGCCTCATGCCTGCTGTGCAGCGGGTTGGCTATACGCGGCAGGCGCTTCGCAAGGTGCGTGGTCCGGAGTTGGCAAGAGCCCTTGCATGTGTGGTCCCGTGGCAGAGTGGCTGGCTAATGGTGGGGCGCCCGCACTTCGGCGCACCGCGTCGGACTTTTGATGATTATGGGGTGGTTTTGCCGGTTTTCTGCGGCCCATGGGTACGGAGCTTGCGTGTAGATAGCGCCTGGTGTGGGTGAGGCAGGCAGGTGCCGGTCCGCTACCATGCAAAGCCTCTTTCCTCTCCGTTGCCCTGCGCCGAGAGTGTCGGCGCCACCATTTCCCGTTTCTCCTATCTTCCATGACCCGTTCTGTGACTGCACCCCCTGCTGCGCCTTTGGCGCGGCACCGTTTTTATGAAGACGCTTTGGCCCTGGCCATCGGCACCTTGTTCCTGGCTTTGGGTGTGGTGATGTTTGGCCACGCGGGCCTGCTCACTGGCGGCACGGCGGGGCTGGCATTTTTGATCCGTTACGCCACGGGCACTGAGTTCAGCGTGGCCTTCTTTCTGCTGAACCTGCCGTTCTACCTGTTTGCCTGGTGGCGCATGGGTCTGCAGTTCACGGTGAAGACCTTTTGTGCCGTGGCCCTGTTGTCGCTGTTTGCGCACTATCTGCCGTATGGCCTGGTGTTTGCGCAGCTGTGGTCGCCGCTGGCTGCCGTGCTGGGCGGGCTGCTGTGCGGCTGCGGCATGCTGATCCTGTTTCGCCACCGGGCCAGCCTGGGTGGCATCGGCGTCGTGGTGCTGTACCTGCAAGACCGCTTTGGCTGGCGCGCCGGCCATGTGCAGATGGGCATCGACGGGCTGATACTGCTGGGCGCCTTCTGGACCACCGACTGGCAGCGCGCGCTGCTGTCGGTACTGGGCGCGCTGGCCATGAACATGACCCTGGCCATCAACCACCGGCCAGGCCGCTACTTAGCGGTATAAATCGGCCTCTGGCGCAGGTTCTGCCTGCACCGGCTGCTATCAAAACTGATATTCAGGAGATCAGCCCTGCGGCTTCTTTGGCGCGCATCTTGGCGCCTATGTATTCGCCATGGGTGACGTGCAGCAGGCCGGCGATCTTGCTGATGGCGTGGTGCTCGTAGGCATCCACCTGGGCATCGGCATAGGCCACCTGCCACATGGATTCGACGATCTGGATCTTCTGCTCCTGGCTGCAGCTGTCGTTGATGCTGGCTGTGAAGTGGTGGTAGTCGTAGGCGTTTTCGGCGGCTTGCTCGGCCCGGGCCAGCAGCTGGGCCAGTGCCGCGTCGTCCAGTGCAAAGCGCTGGCGCAGGGCGGCGGCCACGGGCTGGCGCTCGCGCGAGGTTTTGCTGCTGTCGGCCCGCATTACCTCCACCAGCAAAACGGCCGTGGCCAGTTGCAGGGCTTGCTGGCGCTCTTCGGGCGTGGGCTCGGTGCTGACCAGGTTGTCAAAAATATCTTTCAGGGCACGCAGCATGGGGAGTCGTCGGGAAGTCGTTGTGGGTGTGAAGTAACGGAGCCTGCTACGGGGCAGTTGGTTCCCGGGCCTGCAGGGCCAGCAGCGCGTCCTCGCGCCAAAAACCGGCAGCCGCCAGAAAGCCCTCCCACACGCAGCCGTTGCAGCCACGGCCACAGCAGCTGGTGGGCTCGGGCGGTGGCGGGCGCAGTGTGGTGCCGCGCAACTGAGCCTCTTGCTGCAGCAGCTGGAACATATGCGCTGCCGCATCGCGGTCGGTGGGTGGGGGTGGGACGGCCAGGGGCATGGGCGGGCAAATCCAAGTCTTCGGAGGCATTATGACCTGTAGCGCATGTGTAGTATGCGCAAGCTGCTATGAAAAGAATAGTAAAGAGGGTGTTTGGTACGTGCCGACATCGCACGGTTTACCACCCGGGGCCACCGGCACTTTGAACACGTTCTAAGCCGCAATAAACAGCGCCGGGTCCACCATGGCCCGGTTCAGGCAGACAGACCAGTGCAGGTGCGGGCCGGTGACGCGGCCGGTGGCACCTACCGCGCCCAGGCGTTGCCCGGTGCGCAGTTGTTCGCCGGGTTGCACATCGATCGCGCTCAGATGGCAGAACATGCCCAGCAGGCCGCCGCCATGGTCCAGCCACACCGTATTACCGTTGAAGAAATAGTCGCCGGTGTCCAGCACCCGGCCGGGCAGCGGTGCCAGCACCGGCGTGCCCGTGGCGGCGGCGATGTCCATGCCGCTGTGCGGGTTGCGGGCCTGGCCGTTGAATACGCGGCGCAGCCCGAACGAGCTGGAGCGCCGCCCCGGCACCGGCACCCGCATGGCGAAAGACTCCGGCAGCGGTTCGCTGAAGCGGGCCATGACTTCGGCCAAGTGGCTGTGCTCGCGCCCGTAACGGGCCTCGTCGGCTGGCGACAGGTCCACGGTGCCGGGCGCCACCTTCAGCCGTTGCTCGCGGTACTGCTTGGGGCCTACGCGGTACGCCACTTGCCGGCTGGCGCCGTCGGCGTCGCGCACGGTGATGGCGGCCTCACCCACCGGGGCTGCCAGCGGAATGCCGACCAGCGCCGTCCACTCGATCGCGTCACCCAGCACCAGCAAAGGCAGGTCGGCGGCGAAAGCCGTGGGCCGCTGCGCCGCCGGCCCGAGCGACAGGCGGGCCACGCCGCCGGGTACGCGCTGGTCTTGCGGCCAGATGGTGGGGGCAGGTGGTGCGGCGTGCAGGCGAGGGCTTAGCAGGCCTAGGGTCGCGAGCAGAGTGATCCGGCGGGTAAGCGGGCAGTTGCCGAAGGCGAGCGGGTTGGGTGAGGGCATAGGCAATCGGCTTGTCAGTAGTTTGGTGGATGGGCTGTAGCGTTTCCGGGGTAGTCGTACGTGAAAACTGGGCCGCGATCGTTACAATTTTTCACAAAGGGAGAGAGTCCATTGAGCCAAGTACAAGCAACTGCGTGGTCCGCACAGGATTGCGCGCGCCTCGCGCAAACGATCGTCAGTAACGTAGAGAAAGTTCTGCAGGGCAAGCACCAGCAGGTGGAGTTGGCCTTGGCTGCCGTGGTGGCCGGCGGGCATCTGCTGATCGAAGACGTGCCAGGCCTGGGCAAAACCATGTTGGCACGGGCGCTGGCTGTGTCTGTGGGGTTGTCGTTCAAGCGCATCCAGTTTACCGCCGACCTGATGCCGTCGGACATCGTGGGTGGGCCGGTCTACAACCCCAAGGACGGCAGCTTTCTGTTGCGCCCAGGCCCGGTGTTTGCCAACATCGTGCTGGCCGATGAAATCAATCGGGCCAATCCGCGAGCCCAGTCGGCGCTGCTGGAATGCATGGAAGAAGGCCAGATCACGCTGGATGGGCAGACCGTGCCACTGCCCGCGCCGTTTGCAGTGCTGGCCACGCAAAATCCTATCGACATGGCGGGCACTTACCCGCTGCCAGAGGCGCAGCTCGACCGCTTTCTGATCCGCCTGTCTCTGGGCTATCCCGATGCGGAAACCGAGGCTAGCCTGATTACCACCCAGCAGTTCGCGCATCCCATCAGCAGCCTGCAGCCGGTGTGTGAGGCGGACGGTTTCGCCCGGCTGGTGGCCGGCGCGCGGGACGTGACCATCACCCCCGAGGTCGCCAATTTCATCACCGCCATCGTGACGGCTACGCGCAAGCACCCGGCTATCCGCTTTGGCGCCAGCCCGCGCGGCACCCTGGGCCTGGCCCGCATGGCGCGGGCACTGAGCTGCATCCGCGGTCGGGCCTATGTCGATCCTGCCGTGGTGCGGGAGCTGGCCGTACCCGTGCTTGCGCACCGCATCATTGTGCAAACCCAGGGCGGGCAGTCGCAGTCTGCGGCTGCCTTGGTGCAGGGCATCCTGCAGACGCTGCGCACGCCGCAATAGCTTGCGATAGGGCTTAAAACGATGGAACGCTGGCTGTCCAAGTCCCGGGTGCTGCTCGGGCTGTGTGCGGTGCTGCTGATGGCCGCGCTGAACCGGCAGGACCCCATGGTCTACGGCATGTTTCTGTTCCTCGTGGTAGTGAGTTTCCTTGGTTTTGTATTGCCCTGGCTGTCGTTGCGCTCTATGACCGTGCGTTTGCAATCCACGGGCAGCAGCGAAGTGGTGGAGGGCGCCGCGTGTGACCTGAGCCTGTGGATAGAACGCAGCGTGCCCTGGCCGGCCTTCATGGTGGATGTAGAGACCGAGTGGGAATGGGCGTCTCAGCACATTGTGCTGCGCCAGACTGTGCCCGTGGTGCGTGCCGGTCAGATGCCCGAGTTGGGGCGGCGGGTGCTGTTTCCCTGCCGGGGCAGCTACGAACTGGTGGCGGTCCGTTTGTCCAGCGGATTCCCTTTGGGCCTGGTACGTGCCCAGCACAGCATGGCGCGGCCCGCGATTGCGCTGCATGTGCTGCCGCAGGCCCAGCCAGTGCACTGGCCGCTGCCCTGGGATGTGACGGAAGACCCGCTGGGTGAGCTGACTACCCGCAAGATGGGGCAGTCGTTTGAACTTGGCATGCTGCGGCCTTACCAACAGGGCGAGTCGGTTGGCCGGGTCAGCTGGCGTGCGTCTGCGCGGGTGGGCGAGCTGGTCATTCAGCACTTTCAGCATAGTGGGTCGGTGCGTTTACGGGTTGTCGTCGATGTCCCGCGGGTGCCGGCACTGGGGTCACCGGATAGCGCCGGTGAGCAGGCGGTGCGCCTGGCGGCAGGCGTGTGCGATGCCGCGCTGGCCAACGCTACACAAGTGTTTCTTTACCTGCATCCCTACGCAGCGGCTGTGCAAGACCGGTCTTTGCTGTACCGGGCATTGGCCGAGGCCTTGCCAACCGACGGCGGCTTGCAGCCTATCGTGACGCGGGTGGCAGGCGATGCGGCGCCCGGCGAGCAGATTGCGGTCGTGGTGGCGGGGTCGATGGCGCAGGATGCTTTGCTATCTGCTTTGTCTCCTCTGGTGGGGCAAGCTTGCGCTGTGGTGGTCTGTATTGCCATGGGGCGCCACCGAACGCCACAGGATGCTGCTCAGGCCGATGCGTTGCAGCGTGCGGTGGCGCTGGCCGGTTTTGCCACTTTTATGGAGGCACCATGAAGACTGCATCCGTAGCAACTACACCGGCTGCCGTATCGCCACGTCTGGAGAGCCGTGCGGTGCTCGTTCTGACCGGGCTGAGCTATCTTTTTGTGGGCCTCGGGTTCTCCTATCTTGATCGGCAATTCAGGTCATTTGGGGTTGAAAGCCTTCTGTGGTTGGTGTGGGCGTTACTGGGTTTTGGTGCCGGTGCTTTGCATGTCCACAAACCCGGCTCCAACGGTCAAACCCTGTGGATCGTGCTGGGTACCACGGGATTTGTGTTGGCCTTGTTTCCTGGTTTTGCGCTGTACGCTTTTGCCCGATGGATCTGCCTGGTTCTGATGGTCATCATGGGTGCCCGCGCAGCCATGCTCACCACACAACGCGACTTCTATCTAACGCTGACTGTCATTTTCAGCGTCAGCTTCATGGTTGCCACCCATTCCAGGGCGGACTGGAGTTTGTGGTTCTATCTAGGGCCTGCATGGGTCGCCGGCGGATTGGCGCTGGCCTGGCAGCATGCGTCGAGCACGCGGCTGTCGCGTTGGACCCGCTTATCCATGACGCTGGGGTTTATCGGCGTTTCATTTGCGGTGACGGCGCTGCTGTTCTTGTTTATGCCCCGACCCGCAACCCTGGGGTTTGGCTTTCTTCCGCCTGGCACAGATACCCCCGGGATGTTCTCGCAGCCTGCAGGCGAGGGGGGAAAGCAGTCGGTCCAGGCCTCTGGCGGTGTGTCCGGCGGGCAGGCATCTGGCGCAGGCTTGGGCGGGAGTAGTACAGTCCCGCAAGGTTCGTGGAGGCAGCAATGGGGTTCGATGCTGGGCGGTATGCGCAGCACTTTGAAGGACCCCTTCATTCCCCAGTGGCAGCGTGGCCTGATCGAAAGCCTGCTGGATGGCGCGCAGACTTCGCTGGACAGCCTAGCGGGCGGTTCAGCCCAGCCGCCGGATGGTGTGGCGGGCGAAGGCACCGAGTCCCAGTCTTCGTTCGAGACCTACACCATCACGATCCATTGGCTGCGCTGGTTGCTGTTTCTGCTGGCCGCTTATTTCTTGTGGCGGTACAGGTACCGCATGGGCCTGGGTCTCGCATTGGGGGGCTCGTGGTTGTTGGCGTCCCATTTCCCGGCGCAGTCCATGCGCTTGTCGGCGCAGGCCATGGGCTGGTGCCTGCATGTGCACGGCCACAAAAGACAAGTGGGCCAATCGGTGCGCGAGCACTGGGGGGCAGCGGCTACGGCCCCGCTGGCGCGGCGCTGGATGGGCCAGGCGCTGGAAATCTATGGTGAGACACGGTTTGGCGGCGTTGCAGCCAGTCCACAACGCGCACGCCATATGCGCAAAGCGACCCAGGGTGCGTGCGACATCATCATGGGCTTGGCGCCCGAGTTGGCCAGGTGATTGAACCGAGGAAGAAAAAGAATGAACCGAGATCTGCCCAAGTGGCTACAAGTTGTTGGTATTGCGGTGTTGGTATCGCTGGCGCTGCTGGTGTTCTTGAACCGCCACCGGATGGATGTGTATGGCACCTATATCCGCGAGACATCGCCGGCGGTGACGGTCCGCCTGGCAGAGCTTTCGCAGGACATGGATGAGGCGGCGGTACTCAAACATTTTGACGGTGTGCCACTGCGCTGCGTGGCGCAAGCGCCGGGTGCAGACACCCTGGGGGAGCGGGTCTGCTATGCCCAGATCGACAAGGCCGATGGAGATGCAGCGCTGATGCTCGCAACGTTTTTCAACCAGGGAAAGCTCGTGCGTGCCATGGTGCAAGTACCCTGGTGGGTCCATGGCGCATGGCTGCAGCGGTTCAACACCCAGCTCGGTCAACCGCAGCGCTTGGGTGGGATGCTACGCTGGAAGATGCCCAACGGGCAGCTGGAGTTCAGCCGCAGCCGCAGCTGGAATCCCTTGGAGTGGAATGTGATTCTGTGGACTGCGCAAAATTCGTAGTGAAAAGTGCTTTCTGCGGAAGGTAAGTAAGCGCCAGTAGCTATACAAATAATAGCGTTGCTTGCTACTTCAGCACCCCGAACAGGTTGTTGAAATCATCGGTCCAGAGACGCAGGCCGGGTATCGCCGTGATCGCGCTGCTGGCGGTCCTGATCAGCAGAGTCTGCAGGCGCTGGGCGCTGCGGCTGACCAGTATCCAGTCGGTGCGGCGCAGGTCGCTGTCTTCGGCCTCGTCATGTACAAAGGCCACCTGCAGGCCCTGGGCCAGGGCGATTTTTTCGACCACCGGGGCCAGGTTGAGGAAGCGGTTGGTGACGTGGAAGGCGATGATGCCCTCTGGCTGCAAGTGGCGCAAATACACCTGCATGGCCTCGGCGGTGATCAGGTGGATGGGCACCGAGTCGCCCGAGAACGCGTCCACCGCCAGCACGTCAAAGCGTTGCGGCGCTTCGCGCTCCAGCGCCAGGCGTGCGTCGCCCAGCACACGCTCGATCTGCGCTGGGCTGTCTTTCAAGAAGCTGAATTCGCTGTCGGCAAAGTCGAACACCTGGGGGTTGATCTCATACACGCGGTATACGTCGCCGGCGCGGCCATAGCTGGCCAGGGTGCCCGCGCCCAGGCCGATTAGGCCCACCCGGCGCGGTGTGGCCGGTGCCGACAGAATGGCCCGGCCCACGCCCGAGGTCTTGCCGTAGTAGGCCGTGGCCTCGCGGCGGCGGTCGGCCGCCAGGTACTGCTCGCCGTGTTTCACCGAGCCGTGGTAGAGCTGGCGCACGCTGCTCGCGGGCTCGTCTGCGTCGATGCTGTCCAGGCTGCTTAGCGTGCCGTAGAAGTTGCGCGCCATGCGCCGCGTGCCGTCCTGCTCGTCACGCACTTGCTGCCAGACGAAATAGCTGCAAGCCAGCACCAGCAGCATGCAGACACCGGCGCGCAGCCGCTGGCGGCGGAACACCACCGCACCCAGCACGGCCACCAGCACCAGGCCTATGCCCATCTCGTAGTAGGCCGGCAGCACATGCGGCGCCACCAGGCCCACCGTGACCCCACCCAGTGCGCCGCCTAGCGACAGCATCAGGTAGAAGCGCGTCAGGTAGGCATGGCCAGGGCGCATGCTGGCCATTTCGCCGTGCAGAAACATGCACAACACCAGCAGGCCGCCAACATACAGCGGTACGCCGGTTTGCAGGCCGTAGCCTATGCCGTCTTGCAGGCCATAGGCGCACAGCAGCAGCGCTACGGCGGTGGCGGGCAGCAGCAGGCTGCGGCGGTACCAGCGGTCGCTTTCAAAGGTCAGCACAAAGCTCAGCAGGTAGACCGACAAGGGCAGCACCCACAGGAACGGAATGGCGGCTACGTTCTGCGTGATGTGGTTGGTCACGGCCAGCAGCAGCCAGGATGCCAGGGCCGGTAGTGCCAGCCACAGCCCATAGGTGCCCAGGCTGGGGGCGGCTTGCGGCAGGCCCGCGCTGGCTGTCGGTCTGCTGTGTGGATCAGGCGCATAGGGTTTCAAGCCCGCCGCATGCAGGCTGGCGGCACCGCACATCAGCACAAAACCCGCATAGCCCCAGGACCAGCCCATGGCTTGTTCCCGCAGCGCGGTATACGGCTCAATCAGCACCGGGTAGGCCAGCAGCGACGCCAGCGACGCCAGGTTGGACAGCGAAAAGTAGCGGTACACCTGCATACCCCAGGGCGTGCGCGCCAGCCATGACTGCACCAGTGGCCCGGTGGTAGACAGCAAAAAATACGGCAGGCCAATGGTGCCCAGCAGCAGGCCCAGGATGCGCAGCGACGGGTCCTCCGCGCCGGTAGGCTTCCAGTGCGCGGCGGTGATGATGGGCAGAAACACCAGGCTGCACAGCAGCAGCGTGCAGTGCACAGCCGCCTGCACGCGCACCGGCCGGCGGGTCAGCCAGTCGGCATAGGCATAGCCGGCCAGCAGCACCACCTGGAAGAACACCATGCACACCGACCACACGGCCGCCGAGCCGCCAAACCAGGGCAGGATCTGCTTGGCGATCAGCGGCTGCACCAGAAACAGCAGAAAGGCGCTGCTGAAAATCGTACCGGCGAACAGACTTTTCAAAAGAGCAGGGGGCATGGGCTGGTTCCTGGTGGTCGGCAGTGGCAGCCGTGAGTGGCCGCTGCCTGTCGCAGTGAATGCAACAATCAAGCCAGAAAACGCTGCTGGCGCTTGCACTGTGTGCGCAAGCTGCTATTTATTCAATAGCGCTCAATCCGAGCTGGCGGACTTGGCTGGAGGCACCAGCTGAGGCTTGGAGGGCAGGGCGGCGAAGGACTGCACCTGGTTTCTGCCGGTCTGCTTGGCTTTGTACAGCGCCTTGTCGGCGTGGTTCAGCAGCTGCTCAAACGACTCACCTCCGGGGCCCAGCGTGGCCACACCAATGCTGACGGTGAACGGCACGCGGTCGCCGTCGTCGTTGACAACCTGCTGTTCCTGTACGGACTGGCGCAGCGACTCGGCCACCAGGCGGGCGTTGGCTAAGCTGGTTTCGGGCAGCACCACCACAAATTCCTCGCCACCCAGTCGGGCTACGGTGTCCAGGTCTTCGCGCATGCGCTGGCGGCAGGCGTCGGCGACGGCGCAAATCACCCGGTCACCCACCGAATGGCCCCAGTTGTCGTTCACCGCCTTGAAGGAGTCGATGTCCACCATCAGCACCGACAGCGGGTGCTGGAAGCGCTCGGCGCGTATGCATTCCTTGGCGCCCAGCTCCAGCAGCGTGCGGCGGTTGGCCAGGCCGGTGAGCGAGTCGCTGGCGGCCAGCAGCTCCAGCGCGGTGTTCATGCTTTGCAACAAGGCGTTCTGCTCGGCCAACTGGCGGTTGATCAGGGCGATCTCGTCTTCCTTGCGCTTGCGGCCATCGATGTTGAAGGTCACGCCAATGAAGCGCTGGCCGCGCTGCAAGTCGGCGGCGTCCATGACCCGGCCATAGTTGGCGTACCACACCCAGCTGCCGTTCTTGGCCAGCAGGCGGAACTCGCAGCGGTACTGTGGCGTGCGGCCTTCCAGGTGGTCGCCCACCGCCGTCTGGATCATGCTCCGGTCTTCAGGGTGGACAAACTCAAACAGGCGATCCACGTTGAGCAGCACCTCGTTGTCGTCGTAGCCCAGCTCGCGGAAGGTCTTTAGCGCCTTGCGGGTGACCTCGCCTGTCAGCAGGTTGTTTTCCCACAAGTCCAGGCCGGCTGCCTCCAGCGCCAGCTCCAAGCGCTCTTTGTTGAGGTCTTTTTCGTCCATGGGAGTATTTCAGTACGAGGGCATGGCACCGGCATGACCGATGCTGCGCAGCAGGCCGGCAAACGATGCCAACATGCCCGGCGTGGCGTACAGCTGGGGCGCGGTGCTTGGCTGGATGCTGCTGACCACCTTGCCCGCGCTCTTGCCCGTGCTGGCGTCGAAATACGCCGCCAGATCGTCGCTTGCCTTGGAGACGCGCAGTCCAGTGCTTTCCGAGCGGCAGCAGATCGAGTCCGGCGCGATGATCACCGGTGCCGCACTTTGGCCGGAATACATGATGAGGTTTTCATTCATATTATGAATACTGAGCGTCTGTGTACTTTCTGCGGGGTCCTGCGTGTTGTCAAGGCGGATCACCCCAGCATCCAGCGACGCCGCCGTGGTGGCCTGGGTCACGCTGGTGATGTAGAAATTGCCCACGGCGACGCTGGCATTGCGCCCGGTCAGCTTATCCACCTGGGCGGCGGTAGGGGCGATCAGCAGTGCCGATGCGGCCGTGCTGTAGCCAGCCACATCGGTGGCCCGGGCGTAGGGGCTGACGGGCAAATTGGCTCCGCCAACGAAGGTGGTCTGCGGCAGCGCGGGCACGGTCCGGCCCGCGCCGTCAACGTCTACGACCCACAGGCTGCCCGCCGAGTTCTGGATATCGGCTAGTGTGAGCTGGTCACCCGCAGCGGGGGAGCCCATCGTCGCGACGACATCGCTGTTGGTGGCGCCGTCATCGGGCTTGACCGTGACTGCACCTGCTGCAATGCATTCAAAATCGGCAAACCCATCGTTATACGAAGTCATCATTTCCTTTGCATGGCTGGCTGGGCGCAGCCGTCCGTCCAGCAGCAGTCTCAAAATGTAACAGGACGTTTATGCACTGGTGTGACTTTTTCAAGCACAGAGTGTTCCACATGCGTCAGGTCACGCACGCAGCTGCCATGGAAATGATGGGTGAAATATGCCTCTAGCGCTTATTTATACTGCGCTAGGCGCTATTGAAAATATAGCTATTTGGCGGTTAATTCGCTGTGTAAATTGGGGCTTATTTGCCTGCGGCGCATGGGTTTGCTGGCGCCGGCAGCGATACAAACACTAACGTTTCAGCGCAATTTTCTGGTCGCGCAGGTATTCCTGGAACTGCGTCAGCGGGATGGCTGTCAGCCCGGCCACGCCGTTGTCGGCGGTCCAGCTCAGGGTGGCGCTGTCGGGAGACAGCTCGATTTCCACCATGCCCTTGGGAATGGTGATGGGTGCGCCGTCGCCGGGTGTATAGGTTACGTGGCCGATGATGGTGGCGTACTGGGTCATGGGGGTTCCTTTCTCGGTTAGGCACGCATGTTCTGCAGTGCGACCGCTTTATTACAGCCGCCATCGCCGCCCGTGACTGTCAGACAAATTCCCGTATGCATGCCGCACGGCGTGCCGAATCGCCGCTGTGCACGCACAAGGTATGTCCGGTCTGGCGGGAAAACCGTCTTTTGCAAGACCTGTCGCCAGTCCAGCACCATCAAAAATGAAAAAAGCGGCCGAAGCCGCTTTGGGGTGGGTAGACGCTCAGTGCGTTACAAACTGGTAGCGCACGTCTTCGCTTTCAATCATGTCCAGCACGTCGTTCAGCACATCGTCGTCGTCGGTGCTGCTCCAGGTTTCTTCCGGGTCGCTGGCAAACAGCGGCTCGATGGCGATGTCCATGAACTGCCCGTTTGGCAGCTTCAGCACCTGGCCGCCCTCTGAGGTCTTGGCCAGTTCCCAGTCGTCGGGTACGGACAATTCCATCTGGATGGTGATGTTGAGTTTTTTCATGAGGATTTCCTTGGTTTGAATGGGCCAAGGGTAACCGAATCGGGGCCGGGCGGGCAGCCCAGGTTCTAAGCCATTCAGGCCTCTGGCGCAGTGCATACCTGCGCCAGAAGCTCTTAAAACCGTAGCAGCCCGGTGCCGTTCTTACAGCGTGGGGTAGTCGGTGTAGCCCTTGGCGCCCGGGCTGTAGAAGGTGCTTTGGTCGGGCGTGTTCAGCGGAGCCTTGAGCTGGATGCGGGCGGGCAGGTCCGGGTTGGCCAGGAAGCTGGTGCCAAAGGCCACGGCGTCGAGCTTGCCGGCGCTGATGGCTTCCTCGGCCTCTTCGGCGGTGTAGCCCATGTTGCCGACCAGCACACCCTTGTACTTCTCGCGGGCGATGGTCAGCACATCGCCTTTTTGTGCGCCAAAGAAGTCGGTACGCATCACGTGCAGGTAGGCCAGGTTGTAGGCGTTGAGCTTGTCGGCCAGGAAGCCGATCAGCGCCAGCGGGTCGCTGTCCTTCATGCTGTTGTAGCTGTTCAGTGGCGACAGGCGCAGGCCCACTTTGTCTGAGCCAATCGCGGCGGTCACGGCGGTCAGCACTTCGAACAGGAAGCGCGCGCGGTTCTCCAGCGAGCCGCCGTAGCCGTCGGTACGCTGGTTGGGCGTGTCGCGCAGGAACTGGTCGATCAAATAGCCATTCGCGCCGTGCACTTCCACGCCGTCAAAGCCGGCAGCGATGGCGTTCTTGGCGCCCTGGGCGAAGGCGGCGACGATGGCTGGAATCTCTTCAGCCGTCAGCGCGCGCGGCACGGCGTGCGGCACCTTGCCATTCGGCGTGTGGATGTCGCCCTCCACCGCTGTAGCGCTGCTGGACACGATGGGCACACCGTTGTTGATGTCCGGGTGCGCGGCGCGGCCGGCGTGCCAGATCTGCATGAAGATGCGGCCGCCCTTGGCGTGCACGGCTGCTGTGACCTTCTTCCAGGCGGCAATTTGCGCTTCGTTGTAGATGCCGGGTTCGTTGATGAAGGCCGAGGTGCCGGGCTCCACCATGGTGCATTCGGTGATCAGCAGGCCGCCGGTGGCGCGCTGGCTGTAGTACTCCGTCATCAGGTCATTGGGCAGATGGCCTGCGTCGGCGCGCGTGCGCGTCAGCGGGGCCAGCAAGATGCGGTTAGGCAGGGTAAGGGCGCCGACTTTCAGTGGGTTAAATAGCATGGTGTGGAACCTGAGTGGGTGGATGGAATAAAAAGAAGTGGAAGGTACCAGCCGCGCAATATCGGTGCCGCTGCGGGTAAATGCAAATTGGTGTATTTGCGCTGGGCGCTTCAGCGCGGGCTGTGCTGCTGCACCCAGCGCAGGATGTCGGCCGCACCCATGGCACCGGCTTGGCGGGCCACCTCGCGGCCGCCGACAAACAGCGCCAGCGTGGGGATGCTGCGGATTTGGTAGCGCGCGCCCAGCTCTTGGTGGGCCTCGGTGTCTACCTTGGCCACGCGGATGCGTGGCTCCAGCTGGCCTGCGGCCTGCACATAGGCGGGCGCCATCTGCCGGCACGGGCCACACCATGGTGCCCAGAAGTCCACCAGCAGCGGAATCTGGTTGCGTTGCAGGTGCTTGTCAAACGCGGCCACGTCCAGGTCTACCGGCTTGCCGGTGAACAGGGGCTTTTTGCAGCTCCCACAATCTGGCGCGCTGCCGAGCAGGTCGGTACGTACGCGGTTGGTGGTGTGGCAATGGGGGCAGACGATGTGCAGGGATTCGCTCATCCCATTTAATTGGTGGCGCAGGTCCAGGATTGCAAGGGCTGCATGCTGCCGGCCACGGCGAACCCGATAATTCCCCGTCACTTTTTTTAAAGCCAAGGCCCCATGAGCACCCCCTATTTCTACCCCATCGGCATCCCCGGCCAGCCATGGGGCGTTGCCGAACTCGCCCAGTGGCGCGCACGCCAGGTGCGCCAGCGCAGCTATGCCGACGATGTGCTGACGGCAGTGGACCGCCTGCGTGACCGCTTCGACGTGGAGGGCTATGCCGAAGTCGTGTATGGCGACGAGCGCTTTGCGCTGCAGGCCATCCGCAGCCGCAACTGGAACAGGGCCTTGCCCAGCGTGCTGGTCACCGGCGGTGTGCACGGCTATGAAACCAGCGGCGTGCAGGGCGCGCTGCGCTTTGTGGACGCGCATGCCGAGAGCTATGCCGGCCGGGTCAACCTGCTGGTCGTGCCCTGCGTCAGCCCCTGGGCGTACGAGCGCATCCAGCGTTGGAACTTTGACGCCATCGACCCCAACCGCTCGTTCCGCGCGGGCAGCCCGGCGCAGGAGTCCGCAGCCCTGATGCGCCTGGTGGCGCCGCTGCGCGGCCAGTTCGCCGCCCACATCGACCTGCACGAAACCACGGATACCGACGGCTCTGAATACCTGCCCGCCGTGGCCGCGCGCGACGGCAAGCCGTTCGAGCCCCATGGCATCCCCGACGGCTTCTACCTGGTGGACGACATGGCCAACCCCCAGCCTGCGTTCCAGCAGGCCATCATCGAAGCGGTGGAGCAGGTGACCCATATCGCCCCAGCCGACGAGCAGGGCGGCATCATCGGTTCACCCCTGGTGGCCCATGGCGTGATCCACTACGCGATGGAATCGCTGGGCCTGTGTGCCGGCATCAGCGGCGCCCGCTACACCACCACCACCGAGGTCTACCCCGACAGCCCCCGCGCCACGCCCGAGCAATGCATTGCTGCGCAGGTGGCTGCGGTTTGCGCGGCTGTGGATTTTGTGGCTTGAATGGGCCTGGTTAGATACATGCCTGAGATAGCAGCCTCGCACATCAAAACCCCGTTCGCCCTGAGCTTGTCGAAGGGCCTGCTGATGGAGCCCTTCGACAAGCTCAGGACGGGCTCCTTCGACAAGCTCAGGACGAACGGTTGTGGTGGTCCGTCTGAGGTATGTATCTCATGAGATGAATGTGTTTCTAGAGCACGGGTAATCTGCGCAAACAGCTACGAAAAGTGTAGTGAACTAGATGCCTGATCCGCGCTCCAGATCGCGGATCAAACTGACGACTTTGGTGGTGATGATGTCTACCGCCGGCCCGTTGGCGCCGTGCGGCAAGATCACATCGGCGCGGCGCTTGGTGGGCTCGATGAACTGCTTGTGCATGGGTCGCACGGTTTCCAGGTACTGGTTGATCACGCTCTCGGCGCTGCGCCCGCGTTCGGCCATGTCGCGCTGCAGGCGGCGGATGAAGCGCACATCGGCGGCGGTATCGACAAAGATTTTGAGCGACATCATCTTGCGCAAGTCCGCGTCAAACAGCGCAAACAGGCCTTCGATCACGATCACCGGCGCCGGGTTCACGACCACGGTGGTGGGCGCGCGGTTGTGCGTCACAAAGTCGTAGGTGGGCATGTCGATGGACTCACCCCGGCGCAGGGCCTGCATGTGCTTCACCATCAGCGGCCAGTCAAAGGCGTCGGGGTGGTCGTAATTGGTTTTGACGCGCTCATCCATCGAGAGGTGCGTCTGGTCGCAGTAGTAGTCGTCCTGGTACACCACCGAGGCCATCTCCGGCCCGATGGACGACAGCACCTGGCGCGTCACCGTCGATTTACCGCTGCCACTGCCGCCTGCAACGCCGATCACGAAGGGTTTGTAGTGGTTGTCAGGTTTACTCATGCGATCTCCGTACCCAGGCAGGCAAAGCCCGCGAGTTTACAAGCCTGTTCAGGCCTGCCACACCCCAAACCCTGCCGAGCGCAGGTCGATGCCCACCTCGATCTCCTTGTCCACCGCGTCGTCATAGCCCATGGGGTTGAAGCCCTCGTACAGGTCCGGCAGCAGGCGCATGCCGTACTGTTGCACAAAACGGTTGGCCTGGATACCAGCCTTGTGCTTGTCAAAGCGTACATCCGGGTCCAGTCCGGTCATACCCACATACACGCAGGGCTTGCCGTCCACATAGCCCGGGTTGCCCTTGCGAAAGCGCGGCTCCAGCAGCACGTCTTTGGAGAGTTCGACCACGTAGACGTGGTGGTGTTTGCGGGGCATGGGCCCAACGCTTAAAGAGTTACTGCTTCATTGAGAACCTGATCGCGAAAGCTCGCGGGCAGGCTATTGGGGGTGAGCACATCCACCTCCATGCCCAGTAACTGCTTCAGTTCAAAGCGGATGGCGCCAATGTCCATCAACGTAGTGTGTGCCCTGGGTTCCACCAGCAGGTCCAGATCGCTATCGACGGTGTCATCACCATGCAGGGCCGAGCCAAATACCCGCACGCCGCTGACGCGGTGGCGCAGTGCAATCTCGCGGATTTGCGTGTGGTGCAGGGTGATGGCTTCGGAGGGGCGCATGGATGGGAGTTTAGGGGCGCTGCAGGTTTAAATAAGTTCAAACAACCTCTAGGGACGCTCTGCAAAACTCCTAGCGGGCTGTGGCAGCACGGCCTCGGGCGGTCTGCGGCGTTGCTTTTCTTGCCAATAGCTACGGCTATTGGCTGCAAAAAGCGCCTTGCATCCCATCCCGATCCGCACTACCTCATCCTCGCTTGAGTTTTGCAGAGCATCCCTAGCGCCCGTGGAGTCAGCACAAGCCGCTATAAAAATGTAGTTTCTCAACCCGAATGCGACACGCTGTGAGGCACTTTGGGTTTGAGGCCGGGCACTTTCACACCAAAAGCATCGGCCAAGCGCTGCGCCTGCTGTGCCGACTGTTGCAAAGCTTTTTGCAGTGCTTTGGGCGAGGGGGTCAGACGGTTTTGCGGGGTTTTTGGAGCTTGCGCCATGTGGTGGGTTCCATAACAGTCAGTTGGTCTGCAGCGAAGGCGGCAACCGTTTGCGCCTGGGGTGGTGTTGAATTATCAAACAGAGTCCACTCATCGGCCAGCGTCGCGTACAGCGCAAAGAAGTTGTCGAGACTGCGTCCGAAGCGTCTACGTATCACGTCAGCTGGCACATCGTGCCCGCCCAGAGCTACACGCAACTTCACCCTGCGCACCGCCATCTGCGGGTTGGCCAGTGCAAAGTAGTACACCGCCACGGAGTAGCCTTGCGCCTTGAGCGAGCGTAAGAAGGGCGCAAAGCTGCGGCTGGATAAGGTGGACTCGAACGCGAAGTCTGCTTGCGCATCACCCAACTGGCGCAAGCGCTTGAGCATAATGCGGCCCGCTTCAAATGCGACTGCATCGGTGTTGCGTCCCGACAAGCCTCTGGCGATGTAGTCCGCGTTGACAAACACTTCGATGCCCAGTGCTGCCAGGATGGCATCAGCGTGGGTAGACTTGCCCGCCCCATTGGGGCCTGCAAAGACGACTACGCGCGGGGCTGGTTTGGCTTGGACGGGCATGGGCAAGAGTTTAGTGGCCCCTAGATTTTTGTGTGAAATAGGTGGCTGGTGCAGGTGCAATATGCGCAAGCAGCTACCAAAAGCGTAGCAAATCCAAGGCGTAAGGCTAGAACGAAGACCCGGGTTCGCTCAAGAAAACCAGGTCTTGCGCCGTAGAGTTGCGGCCTGGGCGAGCACCAGCGCAGCTAATCTCTAATGCAGTTCGTCCAACAATGCCTGCACTGCCCCAAGCAACGAGGGCAGTGCGTTCTGCGCAATGTTCCACACCGTGCCCACGTTCACTGTGGCGTAGCCGTGGATCAGTTGGTTGCGAAATGCCACGATCTGCGGCAGGTCTGGGATGCGTGCGGCCAAGGCAGCATCCAACTTGGCCAACTGGTTGAGGGCTTCGCCGATGATTTCAAACTTGCGCTCTACCCCCGCCTGTGCCATCGCGTTGTCCGCGTAGGCTGTTGCGTCCATGCCTGCGGTAAACGACTGAATCGCCAAGGCCGATTCGCGCACGTCCCACAGTTATTCCATTTCCAGATCAATCCGAATATGTCGTTGCTTCGCCTTGCCGTGGCAAACCACTGTCTGCGGCTTCGCGCCTAATCTCGTATTGATCTGGAAATGGAATTAGGCACGCGGGTCACGCTGCATAGACGGCTTCGCGGTTGCGGTTGATGCTGGCCAGCACGTAGGGGTTGCGCACCGCGCCGGGCTCTACCAGGTCTACCCCACGGCCCAGCAAGGTTTCCAGCGCCGCTTTGGCTCCAAATAGGGAATCCAGCCCGGGCTGCACGCCGGGGGCAAACTCCACCAAAAAGTCTGCGTCGCTGTTGGCTGGGTCAAAGTCATCTGCCCGCGCCGCCGAGCCAAACACCTCCAGCCGCTGGATGCGGTAGCGCTGGCAGATGGCGGTGATGCCGGCACGGTGTTGGGCGATGGCAGGGTGCATGGCGGGAGTTTACTGGAGCGTAACGGTTTCCCGTTAAATCGGCCTCTGCCGCAGATAAAACCTGCGCAAGCAGCTACCAAAAGCGTAGCAAGTCCAAGGGGCAAGCCTAGAACGAAGACCCGGGTTCGCTCAAGTAAACCAGCTCTTCCGCCGTAGAGCTGCGGCCCAGCACGGCGTTGCGGTGGGGGTAGCGGCCAAAGCGGTCGATGATGGCTTTGTGGCGCAGCTCGTAGTCCAGGTTGTCCTCCATACCCGGCTGTGCAAACAGGGCCACGGCCTGGGTGTGCACCAGCGCGGACTCGCTGTGCATACAGGGCATGTAGGCAAAGATGCGCTGCGCCGTGGGCAGGTGGTGGTCTTGCCCGCTGGCCACCAGCTCTTGTGCCAGCGCCAGGGCCAAGGCGTCCTGTGCAAAGGCGCGGGGTGTGTCGCGGTACACATTGCGCGAGAACTGGTCCAGCACCACTATCTCCGCCAGCCGCCCCTCGGGTGTGGCGCGCCAGGCAAACAGCTCACATTGGGCAGCGGCCTCCAGCGTGGCGCCGAAGCGGCTGCGGATGGTTTCGTCCAGGGCAGCGTCTTTGGTGAAGTGCTGCTTGGGGGTTAGCTCTTCGAACCAGAAGTGGAGGATGGGTTGGGGCTGCATGGCTTAGTTCAGCCTGTTTTTCCAATACCCGGGCTTGCGGTGTTGGTGCGCAATGGCTAGGACAAGAATGTCCACGCCGTCCTGGGTATAGACCACGCTGTAAGGAAAGCGGCGCAAGCGGCAGCGGCGAATGTGGGGTGTGAGCGGGTGCCAAGCCTGCGGAAACTGCTCTATGAGCTGCAGCGTCTTGAGCGTTTCAATCAAGAAGGTATCGCCCAAGCCCGGGGCCTGCTCTGCGTACCAGGTGATGGCCTCGTCCAGTTCAGCCTGGGCCGGTGCCAGCAAGCGGATGCTCATGCGTGCTTGCGGGTAACTTGGTATTTGGCGATCACATCCGACAAGGCCACTGCCTTGATTTCCCCGCGCCGGTAAGCTGCCAGCCGGTCGTCTGCTTCTTGGGCCCATAGTGCGTCTAGCGCGGCGTCGGGTTCGTCCAAGCTATCGAGAATGCGCTCCACCACTTCCATCCGTTCTGCGGGTGGCAGCTGGGCGGCTTGGGCACTCAGGGCTTCGGCGGCGGTGGTCATGGCGGGCTCCAGTGGCGAAGGGGTGATGCGTCACTATAGCGCTGTCAGCGGTGGTTGGTGTCGCATGGCTCGTTCATCAATCAAATAGGCCGCCGGAGTAGATGCTAGCTGCACACGTAGCTATTAAATATGACGTTTCCACCACAAGAGACGCATGCCGTCTTTACTCCTCGGTAGGATGCCGAAAGTACAGGGAGAGCACCATGGCCACCAACAACAACCAAAAACTCGCCGTCTTGATTGACGCCGACAACGCACAGGCATCCGTTATCCAGGAGCTGCTGGCCGAGGTGTCGCGCTACGGCACAGCCACCATCAAGCGCGCCTATGGCGACTGGACCACCACCAACCTCAAGGGCTGGAAGGATGTGCTGCACACCATGGCCATCCAGCCTATACAGCAGTTCAGCTACACCAGCGGTAAAAACGCTACCGACTCCGCATTGATCATCGACGCCATGGACGTTTTGCATGCCGGCAGCGTGGATGGCTTTTGCCTAGTCAGCAGCGACAGCGACTTCACCCGCCTGGCTACCCGCATCCGGGAGGCGGGACTGGTGGTCTATGGCTTTGGCGAACGCAAAACGCCGGAGCCCTTTGTGGCCGCATGTGACAAGTTCATCTATACCGAAATCTTGCGCACTCAACCTGAAGAAGCAAAGCCCGGCCAAGAGCCGGTGGCTGAACTGCCCAAGCTCAAGCCTATGTTGCTCAACGCTCTGAATGCCACCGCCCGAGAAGATGGATGGACCACACTCGCGGCGCTAGGAGGGCAGATCACCCGCAGCAACCCGTCATTTGACCCGCGCAACTATGGTGTTGCCAAGCTGGGCGAACTCATTCGCCAGCAGGCCGCGTATCTGGAGGTGAAAGAGGTGAAGAGTGGCGAGGGAGATGCGGTGCAGACGCATCTGCATGTACGACGCAAGGCCAACAACGTATCGAAGGCGTGAAAGCAATGGCGTTCTTGAAATTTTTAGATAAGTTGGTTTACGGGCGCAAGCTGCCAAAAGAGCAAGTCCGTGACGTCAAGCGGCCATATTACGAGGATCCTGCTGGCTATTACACCGTTTGTGGTGAAGGTTTCGACAACGCTTATTCAGAATGGCTCGGTACCAGGATTCTTTCGCGTGAGCAGGTTCTGGCACTTGGTTCCCAAGCGCTCATTGCCAATCTAGACAACAGAAGCGGCTACGTCCGAGAGTTTTGCTTAAAAGCCTTGGCGCTTCTTGATGGGACGGAGGCATTTAAACCCACCATCCAAAGGTTAAATGACTACGTTCCCAGCAACCGTGAATTGGCCCTGCAACTGACGCTGAAGTGGTTGAGCGACCTACCGTTTGCCATCCTGATTGACACTCTGCCTGAACTCGAAGCCCTGCAAGAGCAGAGCCGGGTTAACCATGCGGCAGTAAGCGATGCCTTGGCGCAAAGGCTGGGTACCGATGAAGGGCGAGTGGCATTGGTGAACGGACTCATGCATTGCCGTGCGACAGTGAGGCTGGCGTGTTGGACGCGGTGCAATCAAGCTCTGGCATGGTCAGGTGCTGAGCGCGTCCAATTCGCCATGCGCTGTGGCGATCCCTCCATCGCCAGGCAGGTTGAGCAAGATGTGTTTGGATTGCCGGATGGCGACCTGATCGAACGGTTTCACACGCTGCGTCAAGTACGCACCATGCCGTTGCGGCGGGCATTTCTGGTGGCTTTGCGGCGCAAAAACTTGGTGGACGTACAGGCGCTTATCGACTTTGCGCTGTGGGATGACTCGTTTTCCATACGTTGGCTCGGGCGGCATTGGGGTAAGAGCGAGCCTGAAAACTTGTTGCAGCTCTACGTGGCTGTATTGCTAAGCGAGGGCAGTACACGCCGAAAACGCTATGCGCTGGCAGGCCTGGCGCAGCTAAAGCTTCCTGCTGGGTTGCATGCCTGCCAAGTGGCTTTGCAGGATGCAGTCCCCGCCATCCGCAAAGCCGCTTTGGCGACTGCTTGCACCATAGACACTGAGAATCAGTCGAGCTATGTGGCCGAGGCGATACAGGATGCGGATTTGACGGTTGTGCGTGAGGCGCTCAGGCTACTTGTTGCATTGGGCTTGCCCTTGCCGATAGATGCCATCGCGGTTGCTGCCAAAGCTCGGCACAACGAATTGCCTTTTTTTGCGTTGATGCTGGCATGTGCCAGTGGCATGTCCATCTGGCAGGCGCTGCATCTAGCGACTTTCACCTCACTTGCGGCTCCAGCGCTACAACTCCAGTTGGCGCCAACCATTGGTAATTTTCTAAATGGACTTGGCGTGGCCGAGGTTTACGTGGCACCTACCAAGCTTCAGTGGCAAGCCATCTGCGCATGGATGCCCATGCATGTACTGCCTTCGAATTCTGGCCTTCGTTTTGTGATGGATATCTATACCAAGCGGATGGATGTGTAGCTGTATTGGGGGCTCTAGCGCCCGCGAATCGAGCGAAAGAAGCTACTAAAAGCGTAGCTAACTAGATTTGAAACAAAGACAAACCGTTCTGGACGATCCAGCCCATGGTGGCAAGGTTTACCGCAAACTGGCCATGCGCTAGGGCGTTGCCCATTTCATGCGTATGCCAAGGTCGCTGCCTTCGAGGTCTTCCCCGCGCAAGGCAGAGCTAAACACCCGAGGATTCGCCACCCGGTAGCGGGCTGCGGCAAGGCAGACGGCATCACGGTGTCGGTTGAGGGCAATGGAAGGGCGCATGGATCGGAGGTCACCGGGGCTGCATGTCTGTGTGTCAAATGGGCTGCTGGCGCAGATAAATACTGCGCCAGCAGCTATGAAACTAGGAGCGGATGCGTTCTACCGTGTCGCCAGCATAGCCAGCCGCGACTTGCAGCGGGGGTAGTTGGCGCAGCCCCAAAATGCTGCGCCGCCTTTGCTGGGTGTGCGCTCCAGCATCTTTACGCCGCAGCTCGCGCAGGTGGGCTCCCAGTATTCGCCTTCATGGGCCACGGCCAGCAGCGCTTGCTGCTGTTCGGGTGTGAGTTTGGCGATTTTGACTAGCAGGGCGGTGCCGTCCAATGTGGCGATGCCATTGGCTGTAGCGAACTGCTGGGCGTCGGCCGTGTAGGTGGAGGTGGTGGCGTAGATGCCGCGCTTGAGCTTGTGCGAGGCCATCACACCAAAGAATTCGCGGATTTCCTTGACGCCCACTTGCTTGCCTTGCCAGTGTTTGCACTGCACCACGGCCACCGGGCCATCTGTGCTGGACGCGTTGGCAGCATGCAGCCAGATATCCACTCCGCCATCGGCTCCGTGTGATTGCGAGCGGGTGGTGTAGCCGGATTGGGCAAACAGCGCCTCACACACCGCCTCAAATCTGCGCCATTCGATGGCGGCGAACACCGCCGGGCTCCAGGTACTGGCGGGTTCTGGGCTGGAGGCTGGTGCGATAGTTTGTGCTGCCGGCGTGAACGTGGGCTCTACCAGCGTTGGCCGTGCGCGTGCGGGCGTGTCGAGTGCACTGGTGGCCGTGGTGTTAGCCGCCTTGTCGGCTATGCGCCTCGCGATGGCATAGGTTGCCAGGAACAACATGCCCACTCCCACGGCAAACCAGGCCGGTGTGCGTAGCCCGGTGGCAACCGTCTTGAGTACCGGTGAGTTGGCGAACAGCGGCGGAACCAGCAGCATGGCCCCGCCGAGAAAGACGGCCTGCATGCCCTTTTGCTTCAGGATGGCGATGCCTTGCTTTTGCCGGCGACGAGAGGGTTGTGTGGCCATGTGCGTATGTTTTTGTGTAGCGGTGTGCGCCCAAAATTATGTGCGTGCATCGCCCTCGGGTTGGCTGCTGGCGGCTGCCAACACTACCGTTTCTTAGCCCGAATGGGGTACGTTGCCTGGCGCTTTGGGCCAGTGCAATCACCTCGTTGGCGTAAAAGCTGCGGTCCGGCCTGCAGTACAGTACCGCCAGCACCCGCTGGCGGACGCGTGGGATAAGGGCGTCGGCCAGGCTGGCTGTGGCATGCAGGGGCGTGAGGTGCGTACCCAGAATGGGGTGCGTCATACCAAATTAAGGTTTGGGTGTTGCCAGCAGCACCGAATTGGCGAGACTGTTAACTTGTATGCGGAATATGCCGTTGGTGCCGATAAATACTGCGTAAGAAGCTACCAAAAGTGTAGCAAATCCAAGGCACAAGGCTAGAACGGAAACCCTGAATGGTTCAGAAAGCCAGACCTGTCGTGCCGGAACTGCACCCCTGTACGGACTTAGGTAGCAGCTGCGATGTCGTTAAGTCCATTCCCACAAGGCACTCCTGAAAATTGCTAATTGCGTGCACGAGGGCTACAGGCAGTCCACTATCCGCAGCAGGTGTCGGAAAGTTAGTCTAAGAATTCTTCGGGTTGTGGCTTTGTACTATTCTCTAGTATTAGAAGAATTCGTCTTATGTCGAATCTCTTGGGTAATAAATCTTGAATAAATATCTTGCATGATTTATGCAAGAAAAATAATCCCGTACTTATTAATATGGAGCCAATTGCTATATCAAGAATATTGCCAAAATAAGAAATAACCAGGAAAATAATACCTGCAACAATGCATGTTTGCGAATTCGATGCTAACTTCTCCATTTGTTCCCTGGTTTTATTGAAGTCGCTAACCAACGATTCAAAAACTGCTCGATCAATTTTTTCTTTTTTCTCGGTTTTGTTATTTATCAGTTCTTCTAGTGGTTGGCGAATTCTAGGGAGATTTGCTATGTATCTAATATAATTTTCTGTGATTTTTTGACAAGAATTAAAAACTGCATAAATTATTGAAAATAGTACGGTGTATATATAGATGGGAATATTCGTTAAACCATTTTCGCCGGAAACGGCGGAATTTGGATTTAATGCGAGAGTGCCAATTAATGCACTCTTGTAAGATCCATTTGTAGCCCCCCAATATAGGAGGAGGCCTAGAAGTAAGCACAGTGCATAACGTAAAGGAAATTTATTTTTTATTTCCTCAGTGTAGGAGTCTATTAGGTCTTCAGTCGACTTGGAGATCATCAAGTACCCCTAGGAATGCGATTACGACAACATCGCCAGCTTTTGGGTCCCAAGCATCATATTCATAGACTGGACATGCCACAACTTGGAGGCGTTTCCTCTTGACTTTTCGTAGATGATTAGAGAGTTTGCCAAATACTTTAGGATCGGGAATATGCATGACGCATTCTTTGCCACTAGCTAGGTTTTTAGCCTTGCCATGAGCGGGGGTTCCAGCTTTTCCTGCATCCAACGACCTAAGTTCTATCTCCAGTACTAATGGCTTACCTATCCGTCTTTCGGAAACTACCCGATGGAATCTAGTGGCTCTCTCTTGATCAAAAGTAAATTTTGGTCCTTGTTTGGAGTCAAATAAGCTAATTTCAAATACGCTGCCGTTATTTTTTTCATTTCTTATCAAGCTGAGAATTTGATCAATTTCTTTGTTTATGCTTCGTTCGCCAAATGCTTGGGATAGTTGGTTAATCTCTTGCGCTACAAAGTCGTCGTATGTTTGTGCCGATTTTGTTGTATTGAATACTTGTTGACGCTGTGTTGCTTGATCTTTTATTGAGATTGACTCACTGCCAATCGGCGCATTTGTTTTCTCGTAAGCATTAGTCAGTGCATTATTAAGTCTAGTAATAATTCCTTTGCTTGTTGCATTTGATATTTTTGCAATCGCCTCTTGAATATAGCTGCCTTCTTCAGGAGGCATAACGATGAATTCAACTTCTTGATACTCTGCTTCCTTAAGTTTTTGATATTTAAAGACGTCCTTGTATTTGACGTCCAAATATGCTCTATCAATTGCACTTTGCAGGTGATCTATTGTTTTTCCCAGTGTTCGCAGGGAAACCTTATTGTTGTCTGTTATGGGACCATCGAATCGAAACCACACCGACGGCCCAGCGGCTGGATATGTGGTTTTGCTTTCGATTGTTTTTGAATCCATTGCTGCTCCCTATTTGCTCAACTACTTAGACGTTTTAGTTATCTACTTCCCCCAAGAATCCTTCAACCCCACCGCCAAGTTAAACACCGGCTTCTACCCCACCACATGGTCCACGCGGTCGGCGGCGAAGTAGCCCTGACGTTCCAACTGGAACTTCTGGTCGAGTAGGGGCGGGCTAGCGAGGGTTTAATGCTAGCGGTTGAAGCCTAAGCAGCAGGGTGCTTAACAGCCGACCCTACCCAGTTTTGGGTAGGAAGTTTGAGCCCTTGCGCGGCGAGCTGTTTTTTAGCCTGCTTGGAGGCTTGTTTCAGGGCGGTTTCTACCCTGTGCTGCATGGACTCGGCGGGCTTGGGTGTGGCGCGCTTTACTGCCCGAGTTGTTTGAGATTCAGCCATTTGTCCGGGTCCTCAACATAAGTGCGGCGGGCGGCGCCGTGTGCGATGGTTGTTAGCGTGCCAGATGCATTGTTGAGCACGTTTCGGTGGTCGACCAGCGGCAAGTACAGCGCCAATAAACGGAGTGCTGCATCAAGCCGCCTTTTTCAAGGACATCTTCACCGTATACCCCAATTGCGCAGCCACATTCACCAGCGCATCCAGCGTGAATTTTTGCGTCCGCCCCTTCACCAGATCATTCATGCGTGGCTGGGTGATGCCGGCGCGTTTGGCGGCTTCGGCTTGGGTGAGGTCGAGTTTGGCTATGACTTTGCGGATGTGCACGACGAGGTCGGTGCGCAGCAGCAGGTTTTGCGCTTCGGCTTCGGGGAAGCCCAGGTCGCGGAAGACGTTGTCGCTGCCTACAACGCGGTTCAATTTGGCGGTCATTTCTTCTTCTCCTTTCGCTCGGCCAGTAGTGCGGTGTATCGGGCTTGGGCCAGGTCCAGATCGGCTGGGGCGGTCTTTGGCGTTTTCTTGACGAAAGAGTGCAGCACGTACACGGCTTCTGCAAACTTGGCCACATAGACGACCCGGTACTGGTTGCCTGCGCGCACCCTGATTTCATACGCCCCGGCTCCCACGGTGGGCATGGGTTTGAAGTCGCTGGGCATCAAACCGCTTTGCACCGTGCGGAGCTCTTGGCCTATCAGAGCCCGCGCATCCTCTGGGAATTCGCGTACCGCGTTCAGCGAGCTTCCCAGCCATTGGATGCGCTTCATTTTATATCAGTTCTGATAATTTTTAGGAGCGGATATTTTCAGTAGAAGCTTACTTCCCCCAAGAATCCTTCAACCCCACAGCCAAGTTAAACACCGGCTTCTGCCCCACCACATGGTCCACGCGGTCGGCGACGAAGTAGCCGTGGCGTTCGAACTGGAACTTCTGGTCGGGCTGCGCATTCGCTAGCGATGGCTCGACGATGGCGGTGATGACTTTGAGGCTGTTGGGGTTCAGGCTCTCGATGAAGTCTTTGCCGCCGGCGTCGGGCTGGGCGTCGCTGAACAGGCGGTCGTACATGCGGACTTCGGCGCTGACGCCGTTGGCTACGCCGACCCAGGTGATGGCGGCTTTGACCTTGACGCTGTCTGCGCCGGGGGTGCCGCTCTTGGTATCGGGCACCACGGTGGCTTGCACTTCGGTGATAACGCCGGCGTCGTCTTTGACGCAGCCGGTGCATTCGATGACGTAGCCGCCTTTGAGGCGCACCTTGTTGCCGGGGAACAGACGCTTGTAGCCCTTGGGCGGCACTTCTTCAAAGTCTTCGCGCTCTATCCACACCTCTTTGCCGATGGTGAACAGGCGGGGCGGCGGGGGCTGGGTGCCTTCGACGACGTGGGGTAGGGCGGGGAGGATGCAGGGTTCCAGGTGGCCGGCGCCCATCACCTCATCCCAGTTGGTGAGCACCAGCTTGACGGGGTTGAGCACGGCCATGCCGCGGTGGGCCTTGGTTTCCAGGTCTTCGCGCAGGCAGCCCTCTAAGGTGCTGTAGTCGATCCAGCTGTCGCTCTTGGTTACGCCGATGCGCTCGGCGAAGAGTTGCAGGCTTTCAGGGGTGTAGCCACGGCGGCGCAGGCCGACGATGGTGGGCATGCGCGGGTCGTCCCAGCCGCTGACCTTGTGGTCGTACACCAGCTGGGCGAGTTTGCGTTTGCTGGTGATGACGTAGGTGAGGTTGAGCCGGGCAAATTCGTACTGCTTGGGTGGCGGGCTGGCCAGCAGGCCGCCGTCGCACAGGCGGGCCATCAGCCAGTCGTAGAAGGGGCGTTGGTCTTCAAATTCCAGCGTGCAGATGCTGTGGGTGATTTGCTCCAGCGCGTCTTCGATGGGGTGGGCGAAGGTGTACATCGGGTAGATGCACCAGGTGTCGCCGGTGTGGTGGTGGGTGGCGCGGCGTATGCGGTAGATGGCCGGGTCGCGCAGGTTGATGTTGGGGCTGGCCATGTCGATCTTGGCGCGCAGCACCATGGAGCCATCTTCGTGCTTGCCGTCGCGCATTTCGCGGAAGCGGGCCAGGTTCTCGTCGGGCGTGCGGGTGCGGAAGGGGCTGTCTACGCCGGGCTTGCTGAAGTCGCCACGGTTGACGCGCATTTGCTCTACGGTTTGCTCGTCCACATAGGCGTGGCCGGCTTGCACTAGGTATTCGGCGGCGCGGTACATGAAGTCGAAGTAGTCGCTGGCCTGGTAGGGGGGCGCGCTGTAGTCGCCTTGGCTGCCGTTCCAGTCGAAGCCCAGCCATTTGACCGAGTCGATGATGCTGTTGACGTATTCGGTGTCTTCTTTTTCGGGGTTGGTGTCGTCAAAGCGCAGGTGGCACACACCGCCGTAGTCGCGCGCCAGGCCGAAGTTCAGGCAGATGCTTTTGGCGTGGCCTATGTGCAGGTAGCCATTGGGTTCGGGCGGGAAGCGGGTGCGGATTTTGGCCGGGTCGGGCTGGCCTGCGGCATGGTGGGCACCATCGCCCGGGCTACCGGCCCAGCGGCGGCTGGCGTAGGTGCCAGCGGCCAGGTCGGACTCGATGATTTGTCGCAAGAAGTTGCTGGGCTTGGTGGACTCGGCTGCTGCGGTGGCGGATGCGGGGGAGGGGGTGGGTGCGCTCATATTCCAATTCTAGGCGTCCAGAGGCGTGGTTACGTTTGGCAACCCTTTTCTGGGCGGCTGTGTCCACCGCTTGCGCTCTGCTGCGTTGTCATGTGTACGGGGTGCTAGCCCCAGGACTTGCAACAAGGAGATCTGTATGAAGTTCCACCGTTCGATTTTTGCCGCTGTGTTGACCGTTGCCGCTTTGGGAGCCGCCAGCGTGGCCCAGGCGCGTGGCGATGTGTCCTGGAGCATAGGCGTAGGGGCCCCCGGCGCCCAGGTGGTGGTGGGCAACGCCCCTGTGTATGTGCAGCCCGCACCCGTGTACTACCAACCTGCCCCGGTGTACTACCAACCTCCGCCACCCGTTTACGTGCGGCCAGCACCCGTGTACTACCAGCCGCAGCCGGTGTATGTGCGCCCAGAGCCGGTGTACTACCAGCCACAGGTGGTCTACCCAGGCTGGGGCCGCCATCACGGCCACCACCGCGACTGGGACGGCGACGGCCGCTGGAACCGGTAATTTAGTAAGTAAAAGTAGCCTGTAGCGCAGATATTACCTGCGCAGGAAGCTACTGAAAACATAGCAAAAAGGCCCCGTGTGGGCCCTTTTTATTTGCCCTTGGCATTCAGGCCACGAACGCCAGCGACTGCTGGTAGACCCGTGGCGTTACGGCATGCCGCCGTTTGAAGTGCCGCTGGAAGTGGCTTTGGTCGGCAAAGCCCAGGCTATGGGCTACGTCGGCCAGGCTGCCGCCGCGCTTGAGCAGTTGTTTGCCCTGGTTGATGCGCTGGTCCAGCTGGAAGGCGTGGGGCGTCTGGCCGTAGGCCTGTTTGAAGCTGCGCAGCAGGTGGTAGCGGCTGAGGCCGGCGGTGTGGGCCAGGTCGTCCAGCGTGAGGTTGTTGGCCAGCTGGTCAAGTATGCAGTCGCGGGTGCGCTGCAGTGCGCCGGTGGGCTGGGCCTGGGCAGCGCGGGGTTGGGCAAAGCAGTGGGTCCGTAAAAAGTCTGCCAACTGGGCGTCGGCGGCGGCTGCGCTGTGGTCTTGCTCCAGGGTATTGAATAGCTGGTCAAACTGCTGGTAGACCCGAGGTGCGTTGCTGTGCCGTAGGGCGAAGGGCGCGTAGTCACCGCCGCCGTGCCACGCGCTTTCGGCCTGCAGGCGGGCAACCCAGGCGGTGTCGACAAACAGCATGCGGTACGACCAGGGTTGGCCGGGGCGCGGGTTGCAGGCATGGGCGTCGCCGGGGTTGAAGAACACCGCCATGCCCTGGTGGATGGCGGCCTGGTGCCGGTGGTTGCTGTAGGTGGCGTGTCCTGCGTCCACCACGCCAAACGAAAATTCATCGTGCGAATGGGTGTCGTAGCAGGTGGTGCCCTGTGTGACACGGCGCATTTCTACATGGGGCAGCAGGGCGCTGCGGCGCAACTGTTGCATAAGCCTACCTTTCAGGGTCTAGGCCAGCATGGCTGCCACGGCGGCAACCAGCATCAAAGCCATGGCGCGATTAAACAGCAACTGGTGCCGTGCGGGCGCCAGCCAGCGGCGCAGCACGGTGCCTAGCGCAGCCCAGGCGCCCACCGACACACAGCAGACCCCACCCGACATGGCACAAAAGACGCGCAGCAGCGCCGGGCTGTCTGGCCCGGCCGCCACAAACAGGCCCACGCCCGATAGCGCCACTATCCAGGCCTTGGGGTTCAGGCTTTGCGACAGCACGCCTTGCAGCCAGGCGCTGCGGGCCTCGGGCGCGGGGGCTTCGGCACTGCGAGGGGGCGCAGTGGCGATGCGGGCCGACAGGTACAGCAGATAGGCCGCGCCCAGGTACTGCAGCCCCTGCGCCAGCGCCGGGTAGGCCTGCAGCACGCCGCCCAGGCCACTGCCCACCAGCCAGACGATGGCCGCGTAGCTGAGGCTGGCACCCAGCACATGCGGCAGGGCGCGCACAAAGCCCTGGCGGGCACCCAGGTGGGCGGCGATCACATTCACCGGCCCAGGCGAGATGGCGCCGGCCAGGCAAAACAGAAACATGGGCAACAGTATCGACAGCATGGCACTCCGGGGTGGGGATGGATGCCGTGCAGTGTCGGGCGCCTGCAGCCGCAGGTATTGAACGAAATTGCTGAATGACACGCACAAATGAAAATAGCTTCCAGCGCAGGTGGTGCCTGCGCTGGAAGCTATGGATTCAGTAGCGGTCTGGCCGCCAGCTAGCTTACATCTTGGGCACTAGCTGGCCACGGATTTCGCCGCCCTTGTTGATGGCGGTGTGCACATTGGCGTACCACTTGCCGGCCAGCAGGTCGGCTACCTGGGCGGGGGTCAGCGTGGCCTGGCCTTCCAGCGGGCTGGTGCTGCTGCTGAAGGGGATGACCACGCCTGCATTAGCGCCCGCAGCGGCAGGGCCGTGGAAGTGTGCCGCCGTGGCCGGGCCGGTGAGGCCGGAGAAGGTGATCTTCCAGTTCAACACATTGGTGCTTTTGTCCAGCCAGGCTTCGGCCAGGCCGGTGCCGGTGGACGCGTTGGCAGGCACCTCATTGGCGCTGCTCATGGCGCCGGTCAGGGTGACCTTGTTAGAGGGCTGCATGGAGCTGCATGCGCCCAGGCCCGCGACCAGGGCTGCGGCTACGAGTAAAGACTGGGGGAAGGTACGGCGTGAACCCATCATGTTGATCTCCGGTTGGAATTTTTATGGGGTGGCAGGGCGGCAGAGCGTGCCTGCGTCGAAAAATCAGTCTAGCACCGCACCCCTAAGATAGCGAGCCTAGATCCTTTGCCCCGATACGCCACCCGGGTACAGCGGATTTACACACCCATGGGTTTGCCAGCTAAATGGGCCCGCAGTGCGCATAATGCCTGCGCACGCTGCTCTGGATTCAGGAGCATGCGGACCCCACCCAGCGGCCCCCGCACCCTAGAATGAAACGATGATCTTTCTTCACCCCTTTCTCCGCCGACTGGCCCTGTGCTGCGCCGCGCTGGGCTGCCATACGGCATTTGCGCAGACCCCTGCGGCCGTACCCGCGCCGGCGCACCAGGACGCGGTGTCGCGCGACGCCCAGCGTGCCTACCAAAGCGCCCGCGAAAAGCTGGTGCAGATACGCACCTTGGTGCGCGATACGAACACCCAGTCCAGCGTAGGCTCGGGCTTTTTCGTGTCGGTGGATGGCCTGGTGATGACCAACTTCCACGTGGCCAGCCAGCTGGCGCTGGAGCCCGAGCGCTACCGTGGCGTGATGGTGTCGGTAGACGGCAAGCAGGCCGAGGTAGACCTGCTGGCTTTTGACGTGCTGCACGACCTGGCTCTGCTGCGCGTGCGCGACGCTGCGGGTGAGCGGCCTGCGCTGGACTTCCGGCCTGCCGCCCGCCCGCTGGAGCGCGGCGAGCGCCTGTATTCGCTGGGCAATCCGCTGGACATCGGCTTTGCGGTGACCGAGGGCACCTACAACGGCACGGTGCAGCGCAGCTTCTACCCGCGCATCTTTTTCAGCGGGGCCATCAACCCCGGCATGAGCGGCGGCCCGGTGCTGGACGACGCGGGCGAGGTGATCGGCGTGAACGTGTCCAAGCGGCTGGATGGCGAGCTGGTCAGCTTTCTGGTGCCGGCCGAGTTCGCCCAGGCGCTGGTGGCGCGTGCGGCCATGCTGCCGCCTATCGGCAAGGCCGGGCAGGCCGAGGTCACGCGCCAGCTGCTGCTGCACCAGGACGCGCTGGCCAAGCGCTTCATCGCCACGCCTTTCAAGGCGCAGATGCACCAGGGCTACAGCGTGCCGGTGCCAGACGACGCCATGGCCCGCTGCTGGGGCCGGGCCAGCGATGCCAGCTTCAAGTCGTACGCGGTAGAGGCGACGGATTGCCAGGTGGACAGCCAGCTGTTTGCCGGCCAGATCACCACCGGTTTCATCAAGGTGCACCACGAGGCCTATGACGCGCCCAAGCTGGGGGCGCTGCGCTTTGCCACGCTGTTCGGCGGGCGCATGGAGTCGGAGCGTTTTATGGCCCAGTCCAACGCGCAGAAAACAGCGGCCGAATGCACCGAGCGCTATGTGGACCGGGGCGGCATGGCCTTGCGTGCGGTCATCTGCATGAATGCCTTTCGTAAGCTGCGTGGCCTGTACGACATGTCGGTGGTGGTGACGTCGGTGAACCAGCCCACACAGGGTGTGCGCGCCCGCATGGACGCCTATGGCGTGGGCTTTGACAACGGGCTGGCGCTGGCCGCCCATTACGTGAACGCTTTCAAATGGGTGGGCGCGCAATGAGTACCCTGGAACACGCCATGGCTGCCGCCAACCTTCCACCTGCAGGGCCCGCATCCGTGTCGGCACCTGCGCCTGCATCTGCATCTGCCGAAGCGCACACCGTGCTGGGCTTGCTGGAGGTGCTGGACCGCAGCAGTGCCATCCTGCAGCGGCTGCCCATCGTGCGCTGGCCGGTCACCGTGGGGCGCGCCCTGCATGCCGACCTGGTGCTGGACGACCTGCACGTAGCGCCTGAGCATGTGCGCATCGAGGCTACCGCCCCCGGTGCCCTGGCCGTGCATGTGCTGGACACCGTGAACGGCGTGCAGCAGGCTGGCAAGCACTACCCCCGAGACACCCAGTTCAACTGGCTGCACGGCCAGGAACTGGGCGTGGGCCGCCTGCGCCTGCGCCTGCGTTTGGCCGAGCAGCCGCTGGCGCCTGAGGTAGCGATGCCGCGCTTCGACTGGCACAACCTGGTAGCAACCCTGGCGCTGCTGGCACTGGTGCTGGGGCTGACGTGGGGTGAGGTCTGGCTGGCCGTGCCCGAGTCGTCGCAGTTCATGCAGAAGCTGGGCTTCTCCGTGGGGCTGCTGATGGGCGTGGCATTGCTGTGGGCGGGCGTGTGGGCACTGGCCACCAAGCTCTTCACCGGGCTGCCGCAGTTCTGGCGCCATGTGCGCATCGTGCTGGGCAGCATGGTGGCGGTAGACGCGCTGATGTACCTGGCCACCTTCCTGGGCTTTTCTCTGGGGTGGGATGGGGTGTCGCGCTTCCACAGCCTGTCGTATGTGCTGGCTATGGCCGGCGGCCTGTACCTGCAGTTGCGCATCGTGGCCGAGCACCGCCGTACCTCGATGGCCGTGCTGGTGCTGTTCCTGGCGGTGGCCTGCGGTGCTGCCATGGTCTGGAAGGACCGCAACCAGAGCGCGCCCTACATGGCGGCTTTGTACCCGCCCAGTTGGCGCCTGGCCCAGCCTGTGCCGGTGGCGCAGTGGCTGCAAGAGGCTGGATCGTTGCGCCAGCGCCTGGACGCGCGTTTACAGAACGACGAAGACGACGATACGCCCGGCCCTGACGACGACACGGAAGAATAAATGCATCAAATTGGCCTGCAGTGCAGATAAAACCTGCGCTGCCAGCTATTATTTCTGTAGCGACGCCGAATACCACCGGCCGGCGGGTGATTGGCAGGGGTGGGCCAGCAAACCGGCGGGGAAGGCCGTAGACTCTCGCCTCTTTCACCCTCACTGGAATTTCTTATGTCTCTCTCCGTCTACCAAGCCTCCGTCCCTCTGTTCGTGCAAATCCTGGGTGGTCTGAGCAGCGTGTTGCACAAGGCCGAAGCCCACGCCACCGAAAAGAAGATTGACCCCAACGCCCTGCTGCAGGCCCGCCTGTTCCCCGACATGTTCGCGCTGACCCGCCAGGTGCAGATCGCCGCCGACTTCGCCAAGGGCGCCGTGGCCCGCCTGGCCGGTGTGGATGTGCCTGCCTACGAAGACACGGAAGTGAGCTTTGCCGACCTGCAGGCCCGCATCGCCAAGACCCTGGCGTTCATCCAGAGCGTGCCAGCTTTGTCCATCGACGGCGGCAGCGAACGCACCATCGTGCTGCGTCCCGGTACGCCTAACGAGAAGACCCTGCAAGGCAACGCCTACCTGCTGCACTACACCTTGCCGCACTTCTTCTTCCACACCACCACGGCCTACGACATCCTGCGCCACAACGGCGTGGAAGTTGGCAAGAAGGATTTCGTAGGCAGTTTCTAAGTACACCCCCAGGCTACGCACTTCGTGTCTTCGCCAACCCCCTTGAAGGGGGCGATACCAGTGGCCCGGCGGAGCCGGTTCCACGGTATCCCTGGGCGGGGCCGCCCATGCGCGTGGTGGTGCCCCTTGAACCCATGTTGAATCGCCTCTGATGCAGCTCCTCCTTGCGCCTATGGAGGGGCTTTTGGACTTTGTGCTGCGCGACATCCTGACCCGGGTGGGCGGGGTGGACCGCTGCGTGTCCGAGTTCATCCGCATCACCAGCACCCTGCTGCCCGAGCGGGTGTTTGTGCGCTATGTGCCTGAGCTGCAGAACGGCGGGCGCACGCTGGCCGGTGTGCCGGTGCGGGCGCAGCTGCTGGGCTCGGACCCGGCTTGCCTGGCCGAGAACGCGGCGCGCCTGGCCGGCATGGGCACCATGGGGATTGACCTGAACTTTGGCTGCCCGGCCAAGGTGGTGAACCGCCACGGTGGCGGCGCGGCCCTGTTGGACGAGCCCGAGCTGGTGGCGCGCATCGTAGCCGCCGTGCGGCGTGCCGTGCCGGCGGATCAGCCGGTATCGGCCAAGATGCGCCTGGGCTTCAATGACGACAGCCGGGCCGTGGAATGCGCCCTGGCGATTGCAGATGCCGGGGCCGACGAGCTGGTGGTGCACGCGCGCACCAAGGCCGACGGCTACCGCCCGCCGGCCTACTGGCACCGCATCCAGGACATCCGCGCCGCAGTGCGGATTCCGGTGGTGGCCAATGGCGAGATATGGACCGTGGAGGACGCCCGGCGCTGCCGCGCTGAGTCCGGCTGCGACACGCTGATGCTGGGCCGGGGCATGGTGGCCGACCCGGGCTTGGGCTGGGCCATCCGTGCGGATTCGGGGGCTGATGGGGACGGCCTGACGCCGCATGTGCCCTGGAGTGAAATACGGCCACAGATCATGGCTTTTTGGCAGCTGGTGTGCAGCCAGCTGGAGCCGCGCCAGCGCGCCGGCCGGCTCAAGCAATGGCTGAATTTTTTACGCCGCCGCTACCCCGAGGCCGAGCTGGCTTTCATGGCGCTGCGCACCCTGACCGACCAGGCCCAGGTCAGCGCCTGGCTGCAGGCGAATGTGGATAAATAGGCCTGATTAGCTACTTGGCTCGGGGCGAACGGGGTTTTGAATGCCCGTGGTCACGATCTGAGGCAAGTGGATTATTAGGCAAATAGCGCTCTGGCGCAGGTGCATCCTGCGCAAGCAGCTATGAAAAGAGTAGCGGTTTTGAAGGCTGGTGGCCAGCCGTTTCGGCGCAGGCCGACAGCAGCCCGTCCAGCTGCTGGGCGAAGCTGGCCTGCAGTTGTTGCAGCCGGGGCAGTTGGGCCTTGGCCTCGGCGCTGGCGCCGGTGATCTGCAGGCGCAGCACTTCCAGGCCGGCGCTGCGCAGCGACTGCAGATGGGTTCCCACGGCGGCAAACTCGCTTTGGTGGCCGTATTCCGCCTGGCCGCGTTGCAGATACCAATTGCTGAAGCGCTCGGGGTAGCTGGCGGTTTGCTCGCTTTGACCTTCGGTCGATGCGATGTCGGCGATCTGTTGCACCCAGGCCTGGTGGTCGTGTGCGGCCAGCAGCAGGGGGAAGTCGCCCGGAGCCCAGGGCATTGCGCCCCATACGCGCCAGGCCTCGGGCGAGGTGAAGCGGCTGGCCCAATCGGCCACGGCCTCGGCCGGCATGGGGCGGGCAATGCCATAGCCCTGGGCCCAGTCGCAGCCCAGTTGCAGTAGCAACAGACCGTGGGCGATGGTTTCCACGCCCTCGGCGATCACACCCCGGTCAAAGGCCTTGGCCAGGCCGACGATGGCGTCTACCAGGGTCAGGTCGTCCGGGTCGTCCAGCATGTCTCGCACAAAGGACTGGTCGATCTTCAAGGTGTTGGCGGGCAGTCGCTTCAGGTAGGCCAGCGACGAGTAGCCGGTGCCGAAGTCGTCCAGCGCAAACTGCACGCCCAGCTTTTGGCACGAGGCCATCACATTGCGCATGTGCTGCACGTCTTCCAGGGCAGCCGATTCCAGAATTTCCAGCTCCAGCATTTGCGGCGAGACCTCGGGCACGCGCGCCAGGATGCTGGCCAGCCGCTCCACAAAGTCGGGCTGCTGAAAGTGCCGGGCCGCGATGTTCACGCTGACCACCCACTGCTGCCCTTGGGCTGCCCAGCGCTGCATTTGTTGCAGCGCCTCCAGCAGCACCCATTCGCCGATGTCGATGATGACGTCGGTGTTTTCCACCAGGGGAAGGAAGTGGTAGGGGCCGAGCAGGCCATCCTGCGGGTGCTGCCAGCGCAGCAGGGCTTCCATGCCGAAGACCTGGCCACTGCGCATATTCACCTTGGGCTGGTAGTACAGGCGCAGCTCGCCGTCCAGCATGGCCTGGCGCACGCGGGTGCGCTGCTGGTGGTGGGTGTGCACTTCCTGGTCCAGCTGGGCGTCAAACACATGGAAACGGTTGCGCCCGGTCTGCTTGGCCTGCACCATGGCCTGGTCGGCGTGGCGCAGCAGGATGTCGAGGTTGGTGTCCAGCGGGGCTTCGTCCTGCGGGTAGATGGCAATGCCGATGCTGGAGGTAAGGTTGATGGTGTGGCCATCCAGCACATAGGGGGCAGACAGCAATGCCTGCACCTTGGCGACCTGCTGCAGCACCTCGGCCTGGTCGTTCTGGTCTTTCAGCAGCAGCACGAACTCGTCACCACCCAGGCGGGCCAGGCCGTGGTCGTCGCCGGCGTACTGGGTCAGGCGGCTGGCCACGGCCTGCAGCAGGCGGTCGCCGTAGTTGCTACCGTAGCGCTCGTTGACGGGCTGGAAGTGGTCCAGGTCCAGCAGGCAGATGGCCAGCTGTTTGCGGTGGTGGCGGGCCTGCAGTATGGCCAGGCTGAACAGCTCTTGCATGGCCGGCCGGTTGTGCAGGCCGGTGAGCACGTCGTGGCCGATTTGCCAGGAGATTTCCTGGATCAGCTGGCTCTTCTCGCTGACGTCGCGGAACACCAGCACGCAGCCGACCGCGCCGCCATCGGCTTGGCGGATGGGGGCGGCGGTGTACTCGATGGCGCAGCGCTCGCCGGAGGGGTGCAGCAGGATCTGGTTGGTGGCGTGCACCACGGTTTCGGTCAGGTACAGGGGCGGGGCGGCCTCGAAGGCGCTGGTTTCCATGGCGTCGTTCAGCAGCTCGAACACCAGGCCCAGGCTGTTGCCATGCGCTTGCTCGTAGCTCCAGCCCGTGAGCTGCTGGGCCAGGGCGTTGAGGGTTTCGATGCGGCCCTCCATGTCGGTGGTGATGACCGCGTCGCCGATGGACGCCAGCGTCACCTCGGCGCGCTCTTTCTCGTTCATCAGCGCGGTCTGGGCTTGGGTCAGTGAGGCCACCAGGGACTGCACTTCGTTGGCCATATTGTTGAAGGTCAGCGCCAGCGCACGGGACTCGAACGGGCCGGTGACTTCCATGCGGGCGTTGTGGTCGCCGCGCTTGAAGCGGTTGGTGGCGCTGACCAGGCGGCGCACCATGCGGCTGTTGGTGCCGGCCACCCAGCCCATCAGCAGCAGTATGGAGAGCCCGGTCAGGCCGGCGGCCCACAGTTGGGCGCGCAGCTTTGTCCAGGCGCTGTTGAGCGAGGGCACGGGGCTGACCTGGATCGTCAGCACGCCGGCGCTGGTAGCGCTATCCGCTGCACCAGGCACTTCGAAGTGCGCGGTATGCGGGTGGATGGGCACCAGGCGGGTGAGCCAGGACGGATATTGGGCCGGTATGGCGGCCGTGCTGCGTTGCGTAACAGATGAAGATGGAGCCTGGCTAGCGGGCTGCCAGACCAGGCTATCCCATTCGGGGTTGGCTTGCGACTGGCTTCTGAGCAGGCTTTCCAGCCGGCCCGGAGTGGGGTGGGTGAGTGCATCGGCCAGCGCCGGCACCAGCAGCAGCGGAACCTGGCGCAACGCCAGCTGAAACCGCTCCTGGGCGGCCACGGCTTCGTTCTTGACCATCAGCTCGTAGCGCACCGAACCCGCGATCGCGAACAGCACCAGTATCGGAATAAACATCCGAGTGGTGGTGTTCAACGTCAGCCAGGGACGTATGACTTTGATCTTGGGCATGGGCTTGTGGAGACAAGTAAACGGCGTTCGGCTGGCGTGGTGCGTTGTTCAATGCCTGGATGTTACTTTATGTAAGTTGCAACAAAAAACTATGAACTATCTGCCACGGTGCATGGCCTGCATCTTGCCAAAAACTAGCGCGGTTTTGATCTGAAATTTGTAAAGTGTGCCGAGACGAAAATTGTCTTGGCGCTTGTCTGTGCTGCAGTTGCAGCTATGGATTAAATAGCTTCCTGGCTTCGGTTCAGGCTTGGCTCTGTGCCGGCGTGCCCCCGGTGGGAGGCTATGGAGACCCCGAAAAATTGTATTTTTATGGTTTACAAAATGCACCCAAACAGGTCAAAAAAGAGCCTCAGGGTGCGGTGCTGAGCCGCAAGAATCATTCAAAGCAGCTGGTACATGTAAGTATCATATTTGCGATTTTTTTCACGTTGCCGTGCCGTCAAAAGCCCATGTATTCTCTGCGTAGTGTGATCTATTGGCTATTATTTGATTAAAAACCTCTTTTTGCAAATCATTTGTATTAAATTTGGCATTTTTAAATAGAATTAAGCCATCAGTTTCCACTTTCAGGTATCGCCATGACTGTTACAAGTTTGCCATCTGTTTCTACTGCCGCCGTGCAAGCCGGCCCCACGCTGGAATACCTGTCGTTTCGGCTGGGTAGCGTGGAGTACGGCATTGATATCCTGAAGGTGCAGGAAATACGTGGCTACGAGCCACCCACCCGCATCGCCAGCGCGCCGGCCCACATCCGGGGGGTGCTGAACTTGCGCGGTGTGATCGTGCCCATCGTGGATTTGCGGTTGCGCCTGGGCCTGGTGGAGGCCGGGTTTGACCGGCTGACCGTCACCATCGTGCTGCACCTGGCCCAAGGCTTGGTGGGCGCCGTGGTGGATGCGGTCAGTGATGTGACCTTGCTCACGCAAGAGCAGATACGGTCTGCGCCGCAATTCGATAACTCTGTGGACGCCGACTACATCACCGGTATTGGCACGCTGGGAGATGCGGATCGCCCACGCATGTTGGTCTTGCTGGACATTGAAAAATTAATGGCAAACGCTGTTGCGGGAAGCGGCGCCGAAGCGCTAGAGTCAACCGATACAACTGCAGGGATATTGCTATGAAGAACGTCAAGATTTCTACGCGTCTTATTGGCGCCTTCGCGCTAATGGTCGTGATCATGCTGGCAATTTCTGCGGCTGCACTGCTGCAAATGGCCACCATGTGGAAGAGCACACATGAAATCACCGCCAATTGGCTGCCTTCTGTAGAGAAGATCAACCAGATGAACACCAACACGTCGGACCTGCGCGTTGCTGAGATGCAGCACGTGTTGAACACCAACGATGCTGCAATGGCCACCATAGAGAAAGACATGGCCGACGTGCTGGCTAACTTATCCAAGAATGAAAAAGTCTATGTGCCCATGATCAGCAGCCCCGAAGAGCAAAAGCTCTACGACAGCTATTCGTCGGCATTTAAACAATACATGCAAATCCACGACAAAGTCATCGCCTTGTCGCGCAAGAACGAAAACGACGCCGCCAAAGCCCTGCTGGAAGGTGAGTCCCGAAAGCTGTACGACAACTTCAGCGGCACACTGGATAAGCTGGTGGAGCTCAACAGCATTGGGGGCAAAAACGAAAGCGTCACTGCCGAAAATGCTTACGGCACGGCGCGGTCCATATTGATTGGCTTTTGCTTGGTTGGTCTGGCATTGGCCATCGCGATTTCAACGTTTCTGATTCGATCCATCACCCGTCCGCTGGCAGTTGCGGTGGATGCCATTGAGCGCGTCGCGGCAGGCAACCTGAGCATACGCATCGAATCTGACTCTCAGGACGAAACCGGCAAGTTGTTGCAAGCACTTCAAGGAATGCAGGAAAGCCTGGTCCATGTGGTTTCTACCGTGCGCCAAGGCTCAGACAGCGTAGCCACCGCCAGCGCCGAAATCGCCCAGGGCAATAGCGACCTGTCCGGCCGCACCGAGCAACAGGCCAGCGCGCTGGAAGAAACTGCGGCATCGATGGAAGAGCTGTCCAGCACTGTCAAGCACAACGCCGACAACGCGCGCCAGGCCAACCAGTTGGCGGTGAGTGCCTCCAGCGTGGCGGTGCAGGGCGGCGACGTGGTGGGCCAGGTGGTGGACACCATGAAGGGCATCAACGACAGCTCGAAGAAGATCAGCGACATCATCAGCGTCATCGACGGCATTGCCTTCCAAACCAACATCCTGGCGCTGAACGCCGCCGTGGAAGCGGCCCGTGCAGGCGAGCAAGGCCGAGGCTTTGCCGTGGTAGCCAGCGAGGTGCGCAGCCTGGCCCAGCGCAGCGCGACTGCTGCGAAGGAGATCAAGATACTGATCGACAACAGCGTGAACCAGGTAGACCTGGGCACGACCCTCGTGGCCAGGGCTGGCAGCACCATGACCGAGGTGGTCAATGCCATCCGCCGTGTGTCAGACATCATTGGCGAGGTCAGCGCGGCCAGCACCGAGCAAAGCCAGGGCGTAGCCCAGGTGGGCGAGGCCATTACCCAGATGGACCAGGTGACGCAGCAGAATGCCGCCCTGGTGGAAGAAAGCGCCGCCGCCGCCAGCAGCCTGAATTCGCAGGCCCAGCTGTTGCTGCAGAGTGTGGCGGCGTTCAAGCTCGCTTAGGGCGACGCGGAATAAGTCTCCGCGAGACTGCGTGCCCTGGATCGGGATGGGATGCTAGGCGCAAACCGCAGACATAGCTTGGGCTATGGCGAGGATTTGCAACGCCGCAGACCGCCCGAGGCCAGGGGTGAGCAGACCGCGAGGGACTTGTTCAGCGTTGCCTTGGGTGAAATGGGTCGATAGCGCAGGTACTATCTGCACTGGGTGCTCTTAAAAATATAGCGTATCCTATGTGTTGCTTGTTGTTGGCGACATAAAACGACACAAACCGATACGGCGCCGAGAAGACCCGCCGGCCACCGCCCGGCACCATGGAGACCTTGATTAACCACGGGGTCACACCATGAAATTTCGCTTCCATAGAAACCTGAAACGCACCTTGTTTGGCCTGATGGGCGCCGGCATCCTGGCTGGCGGCCTCAGCGCCTGCATGGGCCACCGAGAGCATGGCTTTGGCGGTCCGATGACCGAAGAGCGCAGCGCCGAGATGCGCGGCAAGATGATCGAGAAAGTCGGCAAGAAGCTGGAGCTGAACGATGCGCAGAAACAGCTGCTAGGCGTGCTAGGCGACAAGCTGCAAGAACAGCGCAAGGCCTTGATGGCCGGCGGCGACCCGCGTGCCGACATGCTTGACCTGGTCAACGGCGCCAAGTTCAACCGCAGCCGCGCCCAGGCCATAGTGGAGGAAAAGACCACCGCCCTGCGCAGCAAGAGCCCCGATGTGATTGCCGCCGCTGGCGACTTCTATGACGCGCTAAACCCCACGCAGCAGCAACAGGTGCGCGACTTCCTGCAGCGCCGGGGCGGCATGTGGCGCCACGGTTGAAGTAGTGACTCATCCCCAGGCTGCAGCCTGAGGTGAGAATCCAGCATGCCGAAAATCCTCCTGATCGATGACGACGCCCAGCTGGGCGGGCCGCTGGCCCAGTACTTCCAGCGCTTTGGGCTGGAGCTGGTCTGCGCGCTGACGCCTAGCGCCGGGCTGGCCCTGCTGCGCCAGGGCGGGCTGGATGCCGCCATCCTGGACGTCATGCTGCCCGAGATGGACGGCTTTGCCCTGTGCCGCACCATCCGCAAGGACAGCGACATCCCCCTCATCATGCTCACCGCGCGTGGCGAGGTGATGGACCGGGTGGTTGGCCTGGAGCTGGGGGCGGACGATTACCTGCCCAAGCCGTTCGAGCCGCGTGAGCTGGTCGCCCGGTTGCTGACCGTGCTGCGTCGCCAGCGCCAGCCCGGTGCGCTGCAGCAATTGCTGTTCGATGGCTTGGCGATCGACCTGGACACCCGCAGTGTGCGGCGCCAAGGCCAGGCGGTGGAGCTGACCAGCACCGAATTCGAACTGCTGGCCCTGCTAGCGCGCGAGCCTGGCAAGGTCTTCAGCCGTGACGACATCCTGAACCGCCTGCGCGGCCACGAGGCCGAGCTGCAAACCCGGGCGGTGGACCTGCTGGTCAGCCGCCTGCGCAAGAAGCTGGAGCCCTTGGACTGCATCAAAACCTGGCGTAACGCCGGTTACTCGTTGGCGGTAGGTCGTGCGTAGCCGCCCGGCCCGCTGGCGCAGGGCGCGCCATGCTTTCAAACACTCGTTGCGCTGGCGCTTGGTGGGCTTGTTCCTGGCGCTGGCGTTGGCCATGTCGGTTGCTTTTGTGGGCGGCATGCAGCAGGCTTTTTCCGGGGGCTGGCGTGCTGCGGCACGGCCGCTGCTGGCCGACTATGTGGACCACTTGGTGGCCGACCTGGGCAGTCCGCCCAGCATCGAACGGGCCCAGGCCCTGGTGCAGCGCCTGCCTTTGTCGGTGCGCCTGGATGGTCCGCAAGTGCATTGGGATTCGCATCCCGGCAAGTTCGAGCGCCGCTGGGGCCGCAGACATGGTGACGATGGCGAGCCTGGCCTGCTGTCGCGCACCACCGCCGACGGTACGCGCGTGGTGCTGGGCCTGGGCCTGAGCGACACGGAGGATTGGCCGCAGTCGCGCCACTTCATCGTATGGGGCACGCTGGGTGTTTTGCTGCTGCTGACCGCCGTGGCGTATGCCGTGGTGCGCCGCTTGCTACGCCCGTTGGACGATATACGCCTGGGTGCGCAGCGCTATGGCTCTGGCAATTTCAGCCAGCCGATACCGCTGCGCCGCCGGGACGAGCTGGGCGACCTGGCCCAGCGCATCAACACCATGGCGCAAGACATCCACCAGATGCTGGAGGCCAAACGCGGCCTGCTGCTGGCCATCAGCCATGAGCTGCGCTCACCTCTGACCCGTGCCCGCCTGAACACCGAGCTGCTGCCCGAAACCACCGAGCTGCAACCCTTGCGCGAGCCCCTGCTGCGCGACCTGGCGTTGATGCGCGACCTGGTTAGCGACCTATTGGAAAGCGAGCGCCTGGCCAGCCCGCATGCGGCCCTGTACCTGGAGCCCACCGACCTGGCCGAGCTGGTGCGAGAGGTGGTAACCGACCCGGCCGTGCAGCTGCACTTGCAGCCCGGTCTGCCCGTCTGGCCGCTGGACCGCGCACGTCTACGCCTGCTGCTGCGCAACCTGGTGCACAACGCCCAGCTGCACGGCCAGGGGCCGGTGGAGGTGCATCTGGAGCGGTTGGGGCAGGGCGTACAACTGCGCGTGCGTGACCACGGGCCCGGCGTGGCCGACGCGCAATGGGCCCAACTGGCCGAGCCCTTTTACCGGGCCGATACGGCGCGCCAGCGTGGCACCGGTGGTGTGGGGCTGGGGCTGTACCTGTGCCGTCTGGTGGCGCAGGCCCACGGCGGACAGCTCATCTTGCGACCCGCGCAGCCGGGCCTGGAGGCGGTGCTGGATCTGCCATTGCCTGCGGCCACATAGGTAGTACGGAGCACACACGGGCATTTGCTATCTTGGATAATTACCGGCACTTGTGAGCCCTTTGAATACGTTCTTTGGCGCACTTCCTTTCATCCAACAGGGCCGCCATGGATACCCCATTTATTGATGTCAGCTACGCCCCTTGGGTGGTGGTGGTTTCCTATTTGATCGCCAGTTTTGCGTCTTATGTGGCGCTGGACTTGGCCAAGCGCGTGCGCGTGCAGGACCGCTTGCTGAGCATTGGCTGGTGGGCCGGTGGTTCGCTGGCCCTGGGCACCGGCATCTGGTCCATGCACTTTGTGGGGATGCTGGCCATGAGTCTGCCGTTTGCCGTGGGCTATGGCTACGTGGTGACGGCGCTGTCCTGGGTGGCGGCCGTGGTGGTATCGGCAATCGCCCTGTATGTCGCCAGCCGCAATCGCCTGACCACGGCGCGCCTGGTGGGCGGCTCTATCACCATGGGCGCGGGCATCTGCGCCATGCACTACACCGGCATGGCGGCCATGGACATGGTGCCCGGCATCCGCTGGTCCACGCCCTGGGTGCTGGCGTCGGTGGCGGTTGCGGTGGGGGCCTCGGCAGTGGCCTTGCTGATCTTTTTCTGGTTGCGCCGCCAGACGGGCTGGGCTGCCCGGCGTTGGGAGCTGGTGGCGGCACTGGTGCTGGGGGCGGGTATCAGCGGCATGCACTACACCGGCATGGCGGCGGCCTCTTTCCCCCTGGGGTCGCTGTGCCTGAGCGAGAACGAGCTGGGCGGTGATGGCCTGGGTCTGCTGGTGTCTGTGGCCACTGTGGTGCTATTGACCATGACCATGCTGACCTCCGTCATCGACGCGCGCATGCAAAGCAAGGCCGAGGTACTGGCCGCATCCTTGCAAAAAGCCAATACCGAGCTGCAGCAACTCGCTTTCCGCGATGCGCTGACAGGCTTGCCGAACCGGCTGCTGTTCGACGACCGGGTCGCCTTGGCGGTGGAGCGCAGCGTGCGCGACGGCACCTTGCTGGCCGTGTTGTTTGTCGATCTGGATGGCTTTAAGCCGGTGAACGACTCTTTCGGCCACGGCTTTGGCGACATGGTCTTGCGCGAAATGGCCCAGCGCCTGGCCAGCGTGGCGCGTACCACCGATACCGTGGCTCGCGTCGGTGGCGATGAGTTTGTGCTGCTACTGGAGGGCGGGCTGGACACCACCGCCACGGCGCAGATCGCCCAGCGCGTCATCGACGCGCTGACCCAGCCTGTGACCGGCGGCGAGCACGAGGTGCGGCTGTCCTGTTCCATCGGCATCGCTATGTACCCCTCCGATGGCGCGCGCGACCAGCTAATGGCCAATGCAGACGCTGCCATGTATGCCGCCAAGCGCGGTGGTGGCACGGCTTACGCATTTTTTGAGCCGCACATGAATGCCGGCATACGCGAGCAGATCGAGCTGCAGCACGACCTGCGCAGGGCTCTGGAGAATGGGGGCGAGCTGGCCTTGCACTACCAGCCCAAGGTGGGTGCTGGCGGCAGTCTCATCACCGGGGTGGAGGCCCTGTTGCGTTGGAACCACCCGGAGCGCGGCATGGTCAGCCCTGCTGTTTTCATCCCGGTGGCAGAGCGTTTTGGCCTGATCAACCGCCTCGGAAACTGGGTCATAGAAGAAGGCTGCCAGCAGATGCGTGCCTGGATGGCCCAGGGCCTGCGCATCCGCGTGGCCATCAATTTGTCGGTACACCAGCTGCGCCAGGACGACCTGGTGCAGCGCGTGGAGCTGGCTCTGCAGCGCCACGCGGTTGACCCAGCGCTGCTGATTTTCGAGATCACCGAGTCTGTGGCCATGGAGGATGCGGAAGGCACGTTCAAGGCCTTTGAAAACCTGGGCCGGATCGGTGTGAAGCTGTCCATCGACGACTTTGGCACCGGCTACTCCAGCCTGTCCTATCTGCGCCGCTTGCACGTCAGCCAGCTGAAGATAGACCAGTCTTTTGTGCAGGACCTGGAGACCAGTTCCGACGCCCGTGCCATCGTCGAGGCCGTGGTGCAACTGGCCCACGCGCTGGGCCTCAGTGTGGTGGCCGAGGGCGTGGAAACTGCCGCCCAGCGCGACGTGCTGACGGCGCTTCATTGCGACGAGCTACAGGGCTATCTGTTTGCCAAGGCTATGCCGGCCAGCATGATGGCCGACTGGGCCGTCAATATTGGCCGGCCTGCGGACCTGGCGTTCAAAGAGTCGGTGTATCTGAACTGAACCAGGCTCGCCGTTTCAGCGTTTTCAAAAGGGGGGCAGGATGGAATTGCGTAAACAATGCTTGCTGGTTCTGGGTATGCTGTTGGGCCCGGTCCTGGCCGTCGCGGCCGATGGGCTTGCGCTGGCCAAGGCCAAAAATTGCCTGGAATGCCACGCGGTGGACCAGGCCGTCGTGGGCCCGGCGTTCAAGGACATCGCTGCCCAGTACGCGGGCCAGGGGGGCATGGTCGATAAGCTGGCCCACACCATCATCCATGGCGGCCCCACCGACCAAATGGACGTGATGCCGGCCAACCCCCAGGTGTCCGAGGCGGAGGCCCGGCAGTTGGCCGCCTGGATTCTGGGGCTGAAATAGGTTGCTGTCGCCGGACTACAGCCGGCCGGTTAGCTTGAAGCGCTCGGTAGCGGCGACCAACGCGGTGGCGATGCCGGGCTCAAACGCCGCATGGCCTGCGTCTTCCACCATCGTGAAGCTGGCTTCGGGCCAGGCTGCGTGCAGCGCCTTGGCCGAACGCGGCGGGCAGACAGCGTCGTATCGACCCTGGATGATGGTGGCCGGCAGGTGGCGGATGCGCCCCACGTCGCGCACCAGCTGGTTCTCGTCCAGAAAAGCGCCGTTGCGCATGTAGTGTGCTTCCAGCCGGCCCACGCCCAGGGCGACCGCGTCGGAGCCAAAGGCATCCGCCACCTCCGGGTGCGGCAGCAAGTGCAGGCAACTGCCTTCATAGCGGCTCCAGGTGCGGGCTGCGGCCAGGCTTTCAGCCCGGTCGTCACTGAATAGGCGCTGCACGTAGGCCTTGAGCAAATCGCCGCGCTCGGCCTCGGGGATGTGGCCGGCAAACTTCGCATGCGCCTCTGGGAAGAACCAGCGTATGCCGTTCAGAAACCAGTCCACCTCGGCCCGGGTGCAGAGGAAGATACCGCGCAACACAAAACCGGTACAGCGCTCGGGATGGGTTTCGCCATAGGCCAGCGCCAGGGTGGAGCCCCAGGAGCCGCCGAATACCAGCCACTGGCCAATGCCCAGCATCTCGCGCAGTTGTTCAATGTCCTGTACCAGCAGCTGGGTGGTGTTGTTGCGGACATCGCCCAGCGGCGTGGACTTGCCCGCGCCGCGCTGGTCGAACAGCACGATCCGGTAGTACGCGGGGTCGAAGAATTGCCTGTGCTTTGGCGATGTGCCAGAGCCCGGTCCGCCATGCAGAAACAGCACCGGCACGCCGTCCGGGTTGCCACATTCTTCCCAGTACAGGGTGTGGATGTCGTCCACCGCCAGCGTGCCACTGCGGTAGGGTTCTACAGGGGGGTAAACCGGAACGACGGTGGGCGTATCTGCCATGGTGCTGCCTTTGCTGGTGATGGTGTCAAGCGAAGGCAGCATTGTGCAGGCAGCCGAGCCCCGAGCCGCATCAGGCGGTGCTGGTCTCGGCCTGGCGTGCCTTGTCGGAGCAGCTGGCGCCGCCGCAGCCGTGGATGGGCGTATCTGGCAGGGCCTGTGGCATAGCGACCTGGCCGGTGGACGGGTCGTAGCCTATGCCGCGCAAATGCAGGGCCAGTGCGGCGTCCATCGACTGGGCGTGGGCCGGGAACCAGGCGGCCAGCTCGCGGGCCATGTCGCGCACCACGTCCAGCTTGCCATCATGCCCGTTGCGCAGGCCTTCGCGCATCACCTGCAACACCACTTTGTGCTGCAGGCTGTGGCAGTTGGAGGATGAAAACCCGGTGTCGCGCATCCACGCGTCTTCCTGGCCGAAATGCGCTTCGGTGTGTGTGATCAGTTCTGCCCAGTGGCGTACCACGCTGTCGTCCGGCGCGGCTTCGACCAGCGCCAACAGGTCTACAAATTCGTGGTGGGTGTGGTCCATTTCCGCCAGGTCCAAGACCAATGCGTTGCTCCATTCCAGCTGTGCCATGTTCAGAGTCCTTTCAAGCTGCTGCAGCTTAGGTGGATTGGCGAGGCTTGTACTTGATCCAGGTCATGGGGCGGAATACCTGCAGCCGATTCAACGCTAAGGCAGCAGAGTGCCCGCACTTTGGCGTGACAACTGGTGCGCCGCCCGATGCAGGTGGGCAATGCAGTGGCGTATGGCGGGGGACAGTACGGAGTCGCTACGCACAATGGCGCCCACGGTGAGAGGAAAGCCACCCTCTGCCAGCGGCACCAGGCTCAGGAACGGTGCGGCCATGGGGTGGGTAGCGATCTGCTGCGGCATCAGTCCCACGAAGTCGCCGGTGGCGACCAGCGACAACAGGGCCAGAGTGGAGTTCACGATGGCGCCTACCGGCGGTGCGGGCAGGCCATGGCTTTCAAACAGCAGCTTGGCGTAACCGGTGTCGTTGGAGGCGCCGGTGTAGACCCATTTGGCTCCCATCAATTGTTGTAGCGAGGTGGCGCGCGCCAGCGGGCTGCCCTTGCGCACCACGACCACCATGCTGGTTTGCAGCAGCGGCTCGACGACGAATTCACCCGACGACAGGCCGGTCGGTATGCCACCCACGGCGATGTCCACATGGCCGTTACGCAGGCGCTGCATTTGCGCCTGGTACAGCTCTTCGCTGACGCGCAGCTGGATCTCGGGGAACTCGCGGCCAAAGGTGCGCAGGGTTTCAGGAATCAGCAGCATCACCGCCAGCGGCACCGCGCCTATGTGCAGCGAACCCACCATCTTGCCGCCCAGCTGGTTGATCTCATCCACCGCCGTACCCAGCTCCTTGCAGACCGCCAGTGCCCGCTGGTACAGCACCGTGCCCTGGGCCGTGGGCAACACGCCTTTGGAGGTGCGCACCAGCAGCGTGGTGGCCAGCTCTACCTCTAGTTCGCGGACCATTTTGGTGAGGGCGGGTTGTGATATCTGCATGCGTCTGGCGCCGCTGCGCAGGCTGCCTTCTTCGATGGTGGCGATCAAGGCCCGTAGCGTCGTGAGTTTCATGGGGCGCATGGTAACGACTCGTGTGGGCGTGTGGAATCCTGATAACCAGAGGTTATCGCGGCGGGCTTTGTGGCATCTGGTGGGAAGCGGTTCGTCTGCCCAGAATGCGGTCCTTGCCATGTCTGGCACTGCGCCAGTGCACTCGAAAACTACAACGGAGACCTCTCACACCATGCAGCTTGCCCCTACCCTGAACGTCCGGGAATTCATCAACAGCAGACCCCTCTCACGCAACCAGTGGTGGCTGGTGGTGCTGTGTTTTTTGATAGTTGCCGTGGACGGCATGGACGTTGCCATCATGGGCTTCATCGCACCGTCCATCCTGGCCGAATGGCATATCTCGCGCCCCGCTTTCGGCATAGTGATGGGGGCGGCCCCCATCGGCTTGGCGCTGGGCGCCTTGTTTGCGGGCTCCTCGTCGGACTGGTTCGGCCGGCGCAAGGTGCTGCTGTTTTCGGTGCTGGGCTTTGGCCTATGCACCCTGTTCACCGCCTTCGCACGCAACCCCACCGAGATGGCCTTGCTGCGCCTGCTGACTGGTCTGGGCCTGGGGGCGGCTATGCCCAACGCCACCACGCTGCTGTCTGAGTACGTGCCAGAGCGTCGACGTGCCTTTTTGGTGGCCATCATGTTCACCGGCTTCAACCTGGGTTCGGCCATGGTGGGCTTTGCGGCAGCCGCGCTGATACCGGCGTTTGGCTGGCAGTCTGTACTGGTGATGGGCGGCGCCTTGCCCTTGCTGCTGTTGCCCATGCTGTTCTTCTTCTTGCCCGAGTCGGCGCGTTTCATGGTGACCCGTGGCTACACCACGGCGCAAATCGGCGAGGTGCTGGCCAAGGTCAGCCAGAGCCCTTTGCAGGGCGTGCGTGAATTTATCTCTGGCGAAGCCGCTGTGGGTGCGCGCCAGCCCTTGGCTGTGCTGTTCCACCAGGGTTTTCGCCTGCGCACCATCACCCTGTGGGTGACCTACTTCATGGGTTTGCTGGTGATCTACCTGACCACCAGCTGGTTGCCCACCATGATGAAAGACGCCGGCATGTCGGTGGACCGTGCTGCCAATGTGACTGCCATGTTCCAACTGGGCGGCACCGTGGGTGCGCTGCTGGTCGGTTGGCTGATGGACCGCATGAATCCGAACAAGGTTATCGCCGGTGCCTACATCCTGGGGGCTGTGGCCCTGGTGGTGATGGGCCTGAACGGTCTGATGTCCGCGTCCATCGTGGCGTTGGTGGTGGCCGTGGGCTTCTGTCTGAGCGGCGCGCAGACCGGACTGAACGGCTTTGCCCCGGGTTGCTACCCCACCATGGCCCGCGCCACCGGCGTGAGCTGGATGCTGGGCGTGGGCCGCCTGGGCAGCATCATGGGCTCGTCGATTGGCGGCGTGCTGCTCAGCCTGGGCTGGGGTTTTGAAGGCATCTTCACCGTGCTGGCCGTGCCGGCGGTGCTGGCCGGGCTGGCGATTTTGCTGAACCGCCGCAGCATTGCGACCACCCCGACGATTCCTTACGCATCACAGAGCGCGCACTGAGCGCCATTTAGAAAGAGAACTATGGCCACCATCATCGGCGGTATCGCCGCCTCCCATACGCCGACGATTGGCTTCGCGTTCGACCGCAACAAACGCGACGACCCGGTCTGGGCGCCCATCTTCGAGGCCTTTGCCCCGGTGCAAGCCTGGCTGGCCGAGAAGAAGCCCGACGTGCTGCTGTTCATCTACAACGACCACGTCACCTCCTTCTTCTTCGACCACTATTCGGCCTTCGCATTGGGCGTGGGGCCGGAATGGAAAGTGGCCGACGAAGGCGGCGGCGAGCGCGACCTGCCGGCCGTGCCAGGCCACCCTGCGCTGGCCGCGCACATCGGCCAGTCGCTGGTGGCGGACGAGTTCGACATGTCCTTCTTCCAGGACAAGGCCCTGGACCATGGCTGCTTTTCGCCGCTGTCCATGCTGTGCCCGCACGAGCCTACCTGGCCGGTGCAGGTCGTGCCGCTGCAGATGGGCGTGCTGCAGTTTCCCGTGCCCAGCGCACGCCGTTGCTACAAGCTGGGCCAGGCGCTGCGCCGCGCCATCGAAAGCTACCCCGAAGACCTGCGCGTGGCCATCGTGGCCACCGGCGGCCTGTCGCACCAGGTGCATGGTGAGCGCGCCGGCTTCAACAACCCGGCCTGGGACGCCCGCTTCCTGGAGATGTTTGAAAACGACCCCCAGCGCCTGACTGAGATGACCCAGGCCGAATATGCCGAGCTGGGCGGACTGGAGGGTGCCGAGGTCATCATGTGGCTGACCATGCGCGGCGCCTTGTCCAGCCAGGTGCGCAAGCTGCACCAGAGCTACTACCTGCCATCCATGACCGGCATCGCCACCGCCATCTACGAAAACCTGGCCGCCCCCGCGCAGGCCGGCGAGATCGCCCGCCACCAGGCCCATATGGCGCGCCAGTTGGATGGAGCCCAGTCGCTCAAGGGCACCTATCCCTTTGATCTGAAGCGCAGCGCGCAGGCCTACCGGATGAACCGCTACCTGCACGCCATGGTGCAGCCCGCGCACCGCGCCGCCTTCCTGGCCGACCCCGAGGCCAGCTTTGCCGCCGCTGATTTGTCTGAGCAGGAACGCAGCCTGCTGCGCGCCCGTGACTGGCGCGGCCTGCTGCACTACGGCGCGATCTTCTTTGTGCTGGAAAAGTTGGGTGCGGTGCTGGGCGTGTCGAATCTGCACATCTACGCTGCCATGCGCGGCGAAACGCTGGAGCAATTCCAGCAGACCCGTAATGCACCCGGTGCCTTGTATTCGGTGGCCGGCGGTGCCAGCGCGCCGCAGGCCTGGGACAAGCCCGCAGCGCGCTGATTGCTCTGCTTTTGATAGCTGCCTGCGCAGTTGCAATCTGCGCGGCAGTCTGATTTTTTGAACAGCACTGGGCTAGCCAGCCGATGCTGTGCTGGCCATAATCCTTGCACCATGATGTACCTACGCCATGTACCCCGGGCCGCCGCCGCGTTGACGGCCTGCCTGCTGCTTGCTTGCAGCAGCCCTGTCATTCAGCCGCGTGCGGACGCACCCTCCGTTTCCATGCAATTTGACCCCAACCATTACCAAACCCAGCAACTGCTGGTCGATGGCCAGACCGTCACGGTGCGGGCTTTCGAGAACCTGGTGTACGTCGCTCACCCGGTGGACCCGAGCTACCAGGCCATGAATATCTATGTGCCCGAGGCCTACTTCCACGGCCAGACCGTGGGGCGCTTTAACGCGCAGACAGCGCCTATCTTCCTGCCCAACCAGGTGGGCGGCTATATGCCGGCCAAGCCAGGCACCCCCGCTAGCCGCAACGGTCCACCCCCCGCCGCTGGCCAAACTGCCCCGGCCAGCGCCATCGCCGTGGCTTTGTCCCAGGGCTTCGTCGTGGCAGCGCCCGGCGCGCGGGGCCGTACCGCCGTTACCGGTAAGGCACCGGCAGCCATCGTCGACCTGAAGGCGGCTGTGCGCTACCTGCGCTTCAACGATGCGCGCATGCCCGGCGATGCCGAAAAAATCATCTCCAATGGCACCAGCGCTGGCGGCGCGCTGTCGGCTCTGCTGGGGGCCAGCGGCAACAGCCCCGACTACGCGCCAGCACTGCAGGCGCTGGGCGCGGCAGAGGCACGCGACGACATCTTCGCCGTCTCGGCCTACTGCCCCATCACCAACCTGGAGCACGCCGATAGCGCCTATGAATGGCTGTTCAACGGCATCAACGACTACAAGAAGATCGAGCTGTCCATGCTCGACTTCAATGTGCAGCGCAAGGAAGTGGCGGGCAGCCTGACGGACGCGCAGATCCGCGTGTCGGCCGATTTGAAGGCCCAGTTTCCCGCCTACCTGAACAGCCTGGCTCTGCGCGGCCCGCAAGGCCAGCCGCTGACGCTGGACAGCGCTGGCCAGGGCAGCTTCCAGGCCTATGTGCAGTCTCTAGTGCTGGCCTCGGCACAAACCGCGCTGGACCAGGGCCAGGACTTGTCGGGCCTGGCCTGGCTGACAGTGCAAAACGGCGTGGTGCGCGGCCTGGACTGGGCCGGCTATGTGCGTTACGCGGGGCGCATGAAGTCCCCGCCCGCATTCGACGAGCTTGACCTCAGCAGCGGCGAGAACCAGCTGTTCGGCACGGCGGCGGTGGATGCGCAGCATTTCAGCGCCTGGGCCAGCCAGCACAGCACGGTGGCTGCCACGCAGACCGATGCGCAGACAGTGAAGATGATGAACGCCATGGCCTATATCGGCGCGCCCGGGGCGAGCACCGCCGGCCATTGGCGCATACGCCACGGCACCAAGGACCGCGATACCTCCCTGGCCGTGCCCGTCATGCTGGCTAGCGCCCTGCAGAACCGGGGCTATGCGGTGGACCTGGCGCTGCCCTGGGACCGCCCGCACAGCGGCGACTACGATCTGCCCGAGCTATTTGCCTGGATGACACGCATCAGCACCGCGCCGTGAAGACCTGGATGGCCTAGGCGGCCTGGTGCCCCTGGGTGAAGGCTTCCTCAAATACCGAGTAGCCCGCCCAGTCGCTGTGCGCAAACGCAATTCGCTCTGTTTTTTGTAGCTGCTCGCGCAGGTTAAATGTGCGCTGCAGGCCGATTTGGCTTGAAAGTGCGGGCGTGGGTATGGCCATGGCGTGGCCGTAGCGGGTGATGTCGATGCGCTTGGTTTTGCTGCGGATGTCCGGGTGGGCTGTGGCCAGCTCGGCCAGGATTTCGTCGCGCCACTGCGCCCAGGGTTTTTCCAGCAGCAGGCGCCGGCCGTCGGGCACATCGCCCAGTGCGCGGTAATAGCTCAGCACTGTGGCGCCGGGCACGGGCTGCAGGCTTTGGTGCATGGCGTCCACATAGCCCAGGCCGGGTGCGTCGTACAGCACGTTGTCCCAGCTGGGGGCCGGGCCGGGGCGGTCAAACAGCGGCGCTTCAATGTGGATGTTCGCCACCAGCCAGGGCGCGTAGGTGGTAGTTGCGGCGGCTTGGCGCAGGAAGTCCGGCGGGTTCTGCATCACGCGCGCGGCAATGAAAACGGGCAGCGCCACGATGGCGCGGCGCGCCTGCCAGCGCTCCAGCGCGTGGGTGGCGGTGTTGTAGGCGTCTACTTCTATGCCGTGCTTGGTCGCAGTGATGCGCACCACCACCTGGCCGGTACGCAAGCGATCACCTAAGGGCGTGGCCAGGCGGCGTGTCAGCCAGGCATTGCCCTCGGGCCAGGTCAGCACGCTGTCACGCTCACCGCTATCCGCACCCGGCGCATGGAAGCCGTGGCGGCTGGCGAAGTAGTGGATGCCGGCCCAGGCGGATACGGTGGCCGCACCCGCGCCAAAGTCGTCGCGGCAGCAGTAGTCCAGGTACCAGCGCAGATAGCTGTCGTTCAGGCCGTTCTGCTCCAGCCATGCTGCGAAAGTGATAGCTGCTAGCGCACGTTGTACCTGCGCCAGAGGCTTGTTTGACATGGGAATGGTCCAGCGTGCCTGCCCACGCAGCTGCTCCACCAGCGCGGCCATCTTTTGGTACTGGGCCAGCGTCTCTGCACCTACGCCGGCTACCGGCAGCAGACCGTCTTGCCAGGCGCCGTGCAGGTACAGCCGCTCTTGCGGGCTGTGGCACAAATGGCGTTCCTCGTATTCCCAGCGGCCTGCCACGCGCTTGCGCAGGCCCAGCTCTTCCAGCAGGTTTTGCACATCGGGTGCGTCGTCGCCGGGTACGGGCAGGTAGTGCGCGCCCAGCGGACATGCAATACCGTTGACCGTGCCGCCCCGGCTGTTGCCGCCGGCGCTGTCTTCCAGCTCCAGCAGGGCGAAGTCTTCAACACCTTTCAAGCGCAAGGCCCGCGCCGCCGCGAGGCCGGATACGCCGCCGCCGGCGATCAGCACCTCGGTGCGGCGGGTAATGCTGGGCGTGGGGTAGCTGCGGGTGTCGCGCAGCAGGTGGCCGCGCTCGAAGTGGATACCGGTGAAACCGCCCGTGATCTCTGATGGGCTTTGGCAGCCCAGCAGGGGCAGGCTGCTGGCGGCGGCGAGAAATTGGCGGCGGTGCATCATGCCGAATTGCCGTCCAGGCAACCTGGGGCCGATCCGCGTAGCTGCGGACGGGAGGTGGTCTGCATGGAGGAGGCCAAGGGTGTGGAAAAATGCGTTGGCATTCAGAGCAAGCGGAAGCAGCTGGGACGTGGACGAGATGCGTTACAGGTCGGCGGGGCGCTGCGTTTTACCGCAGATTCGACTTTAGCAGTTGGATGGCCAGAGGCCGCTTGCGACCCTACCCATGGCGCTCGTTTGCTGGCGCGGTTGTCTAGGATAAGAGCCGATGGAGAACTTCAACCATATTGGGGCTGTACCTTGATAGCCTAGCCATTGGCCGCAGTGGCGGTATGGTGAAATTTCAATTGAAGCCGCATTACCCCTCGCACTTGGAAAAAAGCTCAGCCCATGACAGACAAACCCACATCGTTTCCCCCCAAGTGGAAGGTGTTTTTTGCCGGAGCCGGTTATGGCTTGCTGATGCGCCTCCTCTTTGGGATGGCGACATTTTTAAATACATCAAGCCCCAGTTCGCCAAGCGGCCCGATGTTGCTGTCATTTGTGATGGCTGTCCCTTTGCTGATTGGCGCCTACACCGTGTACGCGTCTCGGCTACACGCATCCAGTTTGGGATTCGCGCTGTTTGCGCCCTGGCTGCCAACATTGTGTTTTGTGGCGGGTACGGCGTTGCTACTGATAGAGGGGTCGATCTGCATTGCCATGGCTCTACCGATCTTCTTGTTGATGGCATCGGTGGGGGGCCTGCTGGCGTGGTTGGTGTTGAAGACAATGGTGCCCCGTCCGGGCGCGGTCAATGCCCTCCTGTTATTGCCGTTGCTGGCCGGATATGGCGAGACGCAATTGCCGCTGCCGCAGGCAGTAAGCCAGAGTCGATCGTCCATCTACATAGCAAGCAAACCCGAAGTAGTGTGGGGTTACATCAACCATGCGGTGGACATCCAGCCCGCCGAAATGCAGGGCGGGCTGGCCTACATGATCGGCGTGCCGTATCCGCTGGAAGCGATCACGCAGGTGGAAGGAGGACAGCGGGTGCGCAAGCTACGCTGGGCAAAAGATGTTCACTTTGACGAGCCGATCACCGCATGGGACGAAAACCGCTTCATTCGCTGGACCTATGCGTTCAAGCCGGAATCATTTCCACCGGGTTCCCTGGACGACCATGTGCTGATTGGCGGTAAATACTTTGACCTTGTCGATACCTCTTACCGGCTGGTGCCGGAAGGTGAAGGTACGCGCTTGGAGATCGATGTGCACTACCGCGTTAGCACCCATTTCAACTGGTATTCGGGCTGGTGGGGGCGGGTGCTGGTAGACGATTCTGCTACCGCCATTTTGCGGTTTTACAAACACCGCAGCGAGGCTTGAGGGCAGTCCATTACCAATGGGGGGCTACGCTGGCCCCGTACTGAAGGCCGTCTCAGGGATGGCTGGCCTGGTAGTTCGAAATCGCCTTGGCCAGGTCTTCGTATTCTTCGCAACTGCGGTTGCCGCAAATCTGCTCCAGCGCGGCAAGGTGCTTTTGGGCCTCAGCAGGTTGCTGGTTCATCAGATAGGCCTCGCCAATGTACTCGTGGGCACCCCGGTGTTTGGGGTTCAGCTGCAGTGCGATTTTGTAATGCTCAAAGGCCTTGGCCAGGTTCGGCGTGGGGCTCTTGCGGGCGGTGTAGCCCATCAGGTTGTGGATGTCGGCGTTGCGCGGGTCGGCGCGCACCGCTGTGTCCAGCTCGGTCTGCGCCAGGCCCCAGTTGCGTGCCTGGATGGCCGCCTGCGCGGCTTTCAGGTGGTCGTCCGAGTTGGTCTCGGACATGGTGCCCTTGGCGTGGGCTGTTCCGCAGGCGAGCAGGCTTGCGGTGAGCAGTGTGTAGATGAAGCGGCGCATATCGGACTCCCATGGGTTGCCTGAATGCCAGTTATAGACGGTTTGGCGGGCTTACGTCGCCAGCATGTCTTTCTGCACCCGCTCCAGATGCTGCCGTACATAGAAGCCCGCTGCCTCCTGGTTGCCGGTGGCAATGGCCTCGTAGATCAGCCGGTGCTCGTACACATACAGCCTGGCGCGGGCCGGGTCGTGTATGCCGTGGTCGCGCAGCTGGCGCCAGAGCGGCTCGTCCACGGCGGAGGCCACCACCTGGGCAATCGCCTGCATCACCGGGTTGCCGGTCATCAGCGCGATGCGGTGGTGGAACTGGCGGTCGGCCTCGTTCCAGTCGCGGCGCTGGGCCGGGTCGCTGAGGTCGCTGGTGCGCTCCATCAGGTCCAGCAGGCGTTCTATCTCTTCGTCGCGCCGGCCCACGGCGGCTGCAAACTGGGCGACCAGCGGCTCTATGGCCAGCCGAGCGGCCAGGGTAGACAAGGGGCTGGTGTCGGGTTGACTGGGGGGTGCCTTCAGCGCGCGCATCACTTCCAGCGCGTTGTCGCGTACAAAGGAGCCGGAGTGGGGCTTGGTCTGCACCACGCCCTGGTTCACCAGCTCGCCCATGGCCTCGCGCACCGTGGCGCGGCCCACGCCCAGGGTGGTTGCCAGGTCGCGCTCGGCTGGTAGGCGCGAGCCGGGCGGGTAGCTGCCGTCCTGGATGGATTTCTTCAAGCGCTCGGCGACCAGTTCGTAGAGCTGGGGCACGCGCAGCGGCGATGCGCTGGGTTCAGTGGCGGAGAGGGCGGGGTGTTTCATAAATTGGCATAATTTTAAAACCAGTTTGGTTAAAATTAAACCAGATTGCCTTGTCAAATCTCTCCTGAAAGTCCGCCATGTTGAATCTAGTCCGTAGCGTCCAGACCGTGGATGCCCATACCGGCGGCGAGCCGCTGCGTATTCTGGTGTCCGGCATGCCGGCCGTGCCGGGCAACGGCATTCTGGAGAAACGCGCCTGGCTCAAAGCCCACCGCGACGACCTGCGCCAGTTTCTGATGAACGAGCCGCGCGGCCATGCCGACATGTACGGCGCCTACCTGCTGCCGCCCACCACGCCAGAAGCTGACTTTGGCGTGATCTTCATCCACAACGAGGGCTATAGCGATATGTGCGGCCACGGCATCATCGCCCTGGGCAAGGTGCTGGTGGAGCTGGGCTATGTGGAGCGCACCAGCCCGCTGACGCGCATTGGCTTTGACGCACCGGCGGGCTTTATTGAAGCCTTTGTGGAGTGGGATGGCCAGCGTGCAGGCAAGGTCACTTTCAAGAACGTGCCAGCCTTCATCTACCTGCGCGACCTGGAGGTGCAGACCCCCAGCTTTGGTACGGTGCGTGGCGACATCGTGTTTGGCGGCGCGTTCTACTACTACCTGAACGCCGAACAGGCCGGGTTGACGGTGAAGCCTGAACTGGTCCGTCAGCTGATCCAGCTGGGCGCGGAAACCAAGGCCGCCGTGATGGCCAAAGTGAAGATCCAGCACCCGCTGGAGCCGGGGCTGGACCAACTCTACGGCAGCATCATCGACAGCGCACCCAATTGTGCGGGAGTGGACCAGTCCAACGTCTGCGTGTTTGCCGACCGCGAGGTGGACCGCTCGCCCACCGGTACCGGCACCTCGGGCCGGGCGGCCCAGCTGTTTCTGCGCGGCCAGCTGGCCCTGGGCGCGAACTATGTGAACGGCAGCATCGTCGGCAGCCAATTCGAGGTGAAGGTCACGCAGGCGGTGAAGGTCGGCGACTTCGACGGCGCGCTCACCGAGGTCACCGGCAGCGCCCACATCATGGGCCACCACCAGTGGGTGCTGGAAGAGCTGGACCCGTTCCCCACCGGTTTCTTTTTACGCTGAGGCCCACCATGCAGATTCTGAACGCCGTACAGACCGCTCAGGCCTTGCCCTATGCGCAACTGGTGCCTGCCGTAGCGCAGGCCGCGCGCGAGCTGGCGCAACAGAAAATCCAGGCGCCTGAGCGTATGGTCGTGCCCATGGCAGCGGGTGGCGTGCTGCTGGCCATGCCCGCCGTGGGCCACGACCTGAGCGTGACCAAGCTGGTTACCGTGCACCCGGGCAATGGTGCGCACGGCCTGCCCGTGATCCAGGGCGAGGTGGTGGTGATGGACACCGCCACCGGCCGCCGCCTGGCTTTGCTGGACGGCCCCACCGTCACGGCTCGCCGCACTGCGGCCGTCAGCTTGCTGGGCATCGAGACGCTGGCACCCCACACGCCAAAGACCGCTTTGCTGATCGGCACCGGCGCCCAGGCTGCTGCACATGCGGACGCCCTGGTGGAACATCTGGGCATCGCCCAATTCTGGATCGCCGGGCGCAGCCTGGCGGCGGCACAGGCCTTCTGCGCGAAGCTACAGGCCCAGCATCCGCAGGTTGACGCTACCGCCATGCTGGTTAGCGACTTGCAAGATGCCTTGCCGGCGACCGATCTGGTGCTGGCCTTGACGACATCGCGCACGCCTGTCATTCCCGCCCACATCGGCGCGCAGACCTTGGCCATCGGCGTAGGGGCGTTCAAACCGGATATGGCGGAATTCCCTGCGGCACTGCTGCACAGCCGGCAGATCGTGGTGGACGACCTGGGCGGCGCCCGGCATGAGGCCGGCGATCTGCTGCAGGCTGGCGTGGACTGGGGGCAGGTGCGGGACTTGGCGTCTGTGCTGGATACGCCACTGGCCCCCAGTGCTGTAACGCCGGTGTTCAAAACCGTGGGTCAAGCGGCCTGGGATTTGGCAGCGGCGCGGGTGGCGATGGCCAGCCTTTAGCGCGCCACTACCTTGCCCCATTCCTCTTCATAGGTGGTCACCAGCACCTGGTTCGACAGCCGGTTGACCTCAGTCGGCACGCGCGCCATGTCCAGCGGGAAGTCGAACAGTGCGGGCAGGCTGGGCGGGCTCAGGAAGCGCAGGCCGGCTGGCAGTGTGGTGGGGATGCGGTAGGGCCGGCGGCTGGCGATGATGTAACCCCATTCGCCGAAGCTGGGCACATGGGCGTGGTAGGGCGTGGTGTGCAGGCCCACGGATTCGATGGTGGTGGCCACGGTCCAGAAACTTTTGCGCGCCACCAGTGGCGAGGTGGTCTGGATCACGGCGTAGCCGCTGGCCGACAGGCGCTGGTCCAACAGGCTGTAGAAGGAATTTGTATAGAGCTTGCCGATGGCGAAATTCGTCGGGTCGGGGAAGTCCACGATGACCACGTCGAAGGTTTCCGTGTTGGTTTGCAGCCAGTTGAAGGCGTCGGTGTTGACGATGTGAAGCTTGGGTGAGAGCAGGGCGCCGCCATTGAGCTGCACCAGCGCCGGCTGGGTGGCAAACAGCGTGGTCATGGCCGGGTCCAGCTCGACCAGGGTGATGCTTTCCACGCCGGGGTACTTCAGAATTTCGCGCACCGCCATGCCGTCGCCACCGCCCAGCACGGCCACCTTTTTCGGCGCGGCGCCGCTGGCCGAGAAGGCCGACATCACCGGGTGTACCAGGGCTTCGTGGTAGCGGTATTCGTCACGCTGGGCGAACTGCAGATTGCCGTTCAAGAACAGGCGGTAGCCGGCCTTGCCTTCGCCCGCGCTGTGCGTCACCACGATGCGCTGGTAGGGCGTGGCCTGGGCGATGACGACGCGGTCCTGGTAGAGCTTGTCTTCGGCCCAGGTGGTAATCAAGTCGGCTGCCGCCATGGCGGCGGCCAGTGCGGCCAGCGTCGCCGCGCAGGCCAGGGCGTGGGCCTTGAATTGGCGCAGGTCGTGCCGGAACAGCCACAGCGCCCACAGCGCCACCGTGGCGTTCATCAGGCCGAACAGCAGGCCGGTGCGTATGAGCCCCAGGTGGGGCACCAGCACCAAGGGGAAGGCCAGCGACACGGCTAGCGCGCCCAGGTAGTCGAAGGTCAGCACCTGCGACACCAGGTCGCGCAGCGCCACATTGCGCTTCAGAATGCGCATGACCAGCGGAATCTCCAGCCCCACCAGCGTACCGACCAAAATTACCAGGCTGTACAGCAGCGGGCGAAAGGCATTGGGCAGATAGGCATTTGCTATAAAAAGAAGAGCTGGAAGTGCACCACCTACCAGCGCTACCAGCAGTTCTATGCGTAAGAAGTGGGCGGGCAGCTGGCGCTCGAAAAAGCGCGACAGGTAAGAGCCCACGCCCATGGCAAACAGGTAGCTGCCGATCACCGTGGAAAACTGCAGCACCGAGTCGCCCAGCAGGTACGAGGCCAGCGCACCCGCCGCCAGCTCGTACACCAGGCCGCAGGCGGACACGATGAAAACCGAGGCGAGCAGCGCCACCTCGACCGGGCGTGGCCCGGGTTTGTCTGTCAGGCTCAATGGATGGCCGCTGCCACGATGATGCAGATACCTAGTGACATAGCTGCGACTACGAGTGCCAGCGCCAGGTTCTGCTTCTCGATGATTTCTTCCCACAGCTTGTAGGGCGTGAGCTTGTCCATCACCACAAAGCACAGACCAAAAACTGCCACACCGATCAGCGCGTACACGATGGAGCCGAAGACGACCCCAGCTTTCAACCATTCAACATCCATGGAGATCTCCTTCAAAAATTACTTGTGTCCGCCGCCGGATGAGAAACCACCGAACGAGCCACCCGAGGTGCGGGTGCCGCCGCTGGACGAGTTGCTGCAGTTCTGCACATTCGGGTCGCAGTCGGAACAGCGCGTCACCATGAATAACACCAGCAGCAGGATCACGAACACCCATATGGCGGTGCCCATGCTGATGTTGATGTTGTTGCCATTCAGGCTCAGGGGCGCGGCGTCGCTGCGTTTGAGCAGGTCTTTCTTGGCCTCCAGCTTGAATGCGCTGGCTACCATGCTGCTGTCGATCTTGCTGCCCACCGACCAGGTGACTTCACCGGGAGACTGCTCGCGCGATAACAGGCCTTTGCCGCTGCTGAAGTCCTGGTTGGAAGTGATCTGGCCGCGCCGCACCTGCCAGTAGAACTCGCCTGCCACATAGGTGGTTTCGGCGCGGTACGTGCTTTGCAGCCGGTACTGGCTGCCCAGGTAGCTGGCGCTCTGGCCGTTCTTGGCCATGGTGGGCGCGCCGGTGGCGGGTTTGACCACGCTCCAGCCGTCAGTCGCATCGACCAGGAATAGGAAGCCGCGCTTGCGGTGGTATAGCAGGTATTCTTCCCAGCCGAATTGCTCGTCTTCTTCGCCGGGCTCGGTGCCCATGCGGTGCTGGAAGCCCACTACCTGCCAGTCGGCGCCCTGCAGCTTGCCGACCGAGCCCAGGGGGATCAGCGGCTGCATGGGCTCGTCTTGCACCGCATGCCGCAGCTCGCCACCCACGCCGACCGTCAGGTCGATCAGGCTGTGGCACGACCCGCAGGCCAGGCTTTTGCTGCTGGCCAGCAGCGGGGTAATTGAGGCACCGCATTGCGGGCAGTTGAACTGGCGGCCTTGCTCGTCTTTGACCGATTCCTCGCGCAGGCCCACGAGCTGCAGATCTTCCAGCTGCACCGATGTCCCTATGGACAGGGTGGGCGGCTGGCTGCCGTAGTCCACGCTCAGCACCTCGCCCTCGGGGCTGCGCAGGTCCACCATGGCAAAGGGCTGGCCCAGCGCAGGCAGGCGGGGTAACTCGCCTTGGGCCGACATCAGCGCTACGGTTTGCTGGGAGGCGACACTGCAGCTCTTGCCGTTGATGGCCGTGGTGGCGCCAACACGCAGGTGTTCTGCATCCGGCAGTTCGCGCTCGGCGCGCAGCGGCGTGCTGAAGACGTAGGCGCCGTTGTCCTCGCTCAAAAAGGCTGTGCTGCCGTCGTCCAACAGGGCGACCCACTCGGTCCAGCGGCCTTCGTCGTATTTGTACTGCAGGCGGCCAACCAGGGTGAAGCCCTTGTTTTCCCAGCGGCCGCTGGCTTGTAGCTGCAGCGGGCTGTGGTCGTCGAACAGCTCGGCCATCTTGCCGATGCGCTGCAGTACTTCGCCGTTGCGTATCACCATGCTCTGGCAGTAGGCACAGATGGCGTGCGTCGATTGCGCGCTCAGAAAGTCAACCGGCGCGCCGCAGCCAGGGCAGGGCGCGCGGTAGGCGCGCTGGAGATTCGGTATCGCCACGAAGCTAAGGTGCGGCTAGACCAGTTTTTTCAGCAGTTCAGTCTTCTTGGCGTCGAACTCTTCTTGCGTGAGGATGCCCTTGGTCTTGAGTTCGCCCAGCTTTTCCAGCGTGGCCATGACTTCTTCTGGTTTCATGCCTGCCGCGTTGGCACCGCCTTGCAGGCCCGCCTGCAGGTTTTGCGCCAGTACCTGGCCGAGCGCGACGCCCGCGCCCAGGCCCATGGCGTCACCCGCCACACCGCCGCCGGAGCCTGCGCCCTCGGCAAATTTGGGGATGGCCTGCGCCGTCTGGTACTGCATGAATTTGCCCATGTCGTTGCCGACCATGCCCATGCCAATCTTCTGGTCCAGTATCTTTTGCAGGTCTTCGGGCAGGGACAGGTTTTGCACCGTCATGCCGTCCAGTTGCAGGCCGATCTTGGCGAATTCCGGCGCCAGTTGGGTGCTCAAGGCCTGGGCAAATACCTGCTGATTCGCCGCCAGGTCCAGGAAGGGGATGCCGCTGCTGGCGATCGCGTTGCTGATGTTCTGCAACACCAGGCCGCGCAACTGGCCGTCCACGTCGGCCACGCCATAGCTGTCGCGCGTGCCGGAGATTTCGGTGTGGAAGAGTTTGGGGTCGGCCACGCGGAAGCTGTAGTTGCCGAAGGCACGCAGCCGCACCGCGCCAAAGTCCTTGTCGCGGATGGTGATGGGCTGGGGCGTGCCCCATTTTTGGTCGATCTGTTGGCGCGTGCTGAAGAAGTACACATCGCTTTTGAAGGGCGACTCGAACAGCTTGTCCCAGTGCTGAAGGTAGGTCAGTACCGGCAGGGTTTGCGTGGTCAGCTTGTGGGTGCCGGGGCCGAACACGTCGGCCGCCTGGCCTTCGTTGACGAAGATGGCGACCTGCGACGCGCGCACCACCAGTGCAGCGCCGTTCTGGATTTCCATGTCGGCCATGGGGAAGCGCCAGGAAAGCAGGCCGTCGCTGTCTTCGGTCCATTGGATGATGTCAATGAACTGTTTGCGGATGAAGTCCATCAAGGCCATGGTGTGCTCCGGTAGCTGAGTGTGGTGGATGATGATACCCGCGGCCTAGTCGCCTCCGCCACCGCATCCGCCGCCACAGCCGCCTCCATCGGCGCTACCGCCGTCGCTGCTGCTGGAACTACTGTCGGAGCTGCTGTCGGAGCCGCCGAAATCACCACCACCGCAGCCTCCGCTGCTGCCGCCAAAGTCTGTGCCGCAATAGCCGCCGGCATCGCTTTGCGCGCCCACGTTGTGGCAGTCGGGTGTGTAGCGGTAGCCATCTGCAATCCCGAACTTGGCATCCAGCGCGAATAGCAAGGGCAGTCGCGTGGGTTTACGTGGGTTGATGCTTTCTTCCTTGCAGGCCCAGTACCAGGTACGCCGCAGGCCGTTGTTGCGCCGGGCATTGCTGCCCATGGCTTCGGCGGGCGTGTGGTGCAGCATGTGACCAAAGGCGCGTTGGCACCACAGCGCGTAGCCCTGGGTATGCAGGATGTAGGCGTGCCAGGCGCTGTCCACCACCTTGGATGGCATGCCGACGAATTGCTGTCCGCTACGCAGATAGGCCATAAAGAACTGGCGCAGGCCGCGCAGCACCAACTCGGCATCGCGCGGCTGCAGGCCGGGGTGGGCTTCTAGGATTTTGGCGGCCAGAAAGCGAGGGAATTCTGCGTCACGAATGAACTGGCGGCGCAGGCTTTGCTCCCAGGCGCGCAAGGCGGCCCACAGCATGGCGCCCATGGGCAAGACCAGCGCAGGCCACCAATGGTGGCGGGCAAAGCCCCAGATGCAGATCGGCAAGACCAGCAGTGCGCTGATACGGCGTAGCCACACCAGTGCGTAAATGCGTTGGTAGGGGCGGAGGTGGTGCAAGGCCGGCATGGCGTCAGCCCGGCTGCGGGGTCAGTCCGCCGCGCTGCAGGCGGTGGTGCTCGGTGCGGCCGGGCATGAATAGCGCGATCAGGCTGTCTAGCAGCAGCTGGGCTTTGGCCGAGTGGTCGGCGCCGAAATTGCACACATACACGTCCAGCGTCACGGCCGACTGCTCGGGCCAGGTGTGCACGCATAAGTGCGACTCTGCTAGCAAAATGGTAGCAGTAACCCCACCTGGACCCTGCGCTGTGGCAGGAAAACTATGGAAGAGTTCGCCCACGGCCTGCAGGCCTGCGGCTTGCACGGCATCCCGGCAGGCCACACCCAGCAGCTGGGCATCCAGCAGCCAGGCGCTGGCACAGCGGCAGTGGTGGAGATCGGCGGTGAGGTGCAGGCCTTGCATGGGGCCAGACTGTAGCGGCCTTTTGTGCGTTATCTCGCACTACATGGCGCTACGTGGCGCTACGTCAGCTGCGTTGAACGCGCGGCGGATTGGTCTGCAGGCCGGCCATCACCATGTCCACCATTGATGGTGCAGCTGTCTCCAGCGAGAAACTGTGCGGCGACAGCAGCCATTCCCGCATGGTGCCGGCGATAAAGAAATTGATGATTTGCTGGGACAGGAGCACATCGGTGTCAGCGGGCAGTTGGCCGTTGTTCACCGCGCGCACCAGAATGCCCTGGATCTGGGTGAAGCATTCATCGCGCCTTGCCAGCTTGTTCTCCATCACGGTGACCACTTCGCCGATGTTTTCGCATTTGAAAAACATGATGCTGAACACCCGCTGCTGCCGTGGCGAGCCGGCCAGCGTTGTCAAAGCCCGTACGCACATCTGGCGCAATGCGGCCAGCGGATTGGTGTCGGCGCATACGTCCAGTTCGACAAGCATGGCCTCCATCGGTAACATGGCCTGCGCAATCAGCGCTTGCAGTACGTCGGCCTTGTCTTTGAAGTGCCAGTAAATTGCGCCACGCGTCATTCCAGCTGCGGCGGCGATGTCATTCAGCGTGGTGTGGGCAACACCTTTGTCAAAGAACATTTGCTCCGCGGCTTCCAGTAACGCGGCATAGGTATGCTCTGCGTCCTCTTTGGTTTTTCTAGCCATGGTCGTGTCTTGCTGCTGTAAGAGTTAGTAACGTAGTTGAAACAAACATTCGTGAATGTATGTGATACTACACCCTCCAATTAAACCATTTATGTCTATGTCCATCGCATCTCCTCGCGCTTCATCGACCGAAAACCGCAACACCCGCTTTGCGCACCGGCGGTGGATATCCCCATTTTTGTTGGCGGCCCTGCCTTTGGCCCTGGTGGCTTGCGGCAAGTCCACCGGTGCGGCGGGCGGTCCGGGGGGCGCGATGCCCCCGCCCGAGGTGTCGGTGGTCACGGTGCAGGCCCAGGCCCATGCGGTCGAGTTGGAGTATGTCGGCCAGACCGCCGGTTCGCGTGAAACCGAAGTGCGTGCGCGTGTAGCCGGCATTCTGGAAAAGCGTTTGTACGAAGAAGGTTCGCTGGTCAAGGCCGGCACGCCCTTGTTCCAGATCGACCCGGGTACCTTCCAGACCCAGGCCGCTTCGGCAGAAGCCAATGTGGCTGTAGCCCAGGCCAAGGTCAACCAGGCCCGCCGTGACCAGGCCCGCCTGGCCCCACTGGCGGCTGAAAAAGCCATCAGCCAAAAAGAATTTGACGACAGCAAGTCCACCCTGGAATCCGCCGAAGCCTCGCTGAAGCAGGCCCAGGCCCAGGCCAACGAAGCCCGCTTGAACCTGGGCTACACCAAGGTGGTGGCCCCCATCAGTGGCACCACCGGCACGGCATCCAAGTCGGATGGCGCCCTGGTGTCGGCCAGCGACAGCCTGCTGACCACGATCGTGCAAACCAACCCGATGTACGTGAACTTCAGCGTATCGGAAAGCGATTTGCTGCGCATGACCAAGCAAGTGAGTACCGGCCAACTGAGCGTGCCCGGCCAGCGCTCGGCCAACGGCAGCCTGGGCTTTACCGTCAATGTGAAGCTGGCCGATGGCAGCATCTTCCCGCGTGCCGGCAAGCTCAATTTCGCCAGCGAAAAGGTGAATCCACAAACCGGCAGCTTTGACGCCCGTGCCGAGATCCCCAACCCCGATGGCAGCCTGCGTCCCGGCCAGTTCGTGCGAGTGCTGCTCAGCGGCGCAAGCCGCCCTAACTCCATCACCGTGCCCCAGCGCGCGGTGATCGACAGCCCCATGGGCAAGATGGTGTTCACTGTGTCGCCAGACGACAAGCTGGTACCCCACCCGGTGGAGCTGGACGGCTGGAGCAAGGGCGAATGGATCGTCACCAAGGGCATACAGAGCGGCGACCGTGTGCTGGTCGAAGGCTTCATCAAAGCCCATGAGCCCGGCATGACCGTGAAGCCAGTGCCCTATGTGGCCAAGGCCGCCAACGGCCAGCCCGCTGGGGCGCCTGCGTCCGAAGCAAAAACACCCGCAGCGCCTGCCAGTGCTGCGCAAGCTGCTTCGAAATAAGGAGCAACTGACCCATGTTTTCCAAGTTCTTTATTGACCGTCCGATCTTCGCGACGGTGCTATCGCTGTTCCTGGTGCTCGCCGGGTTGGCCGCCATGCGTGTGCTGCCGATCTCGCGCTACCCGGAAATCTCGCCACCGGTGGTGAGCGTCAGCGCGGTCTACCCCGGTGCTTCGGCCGAAGTGCTGGAAACCACCGTGGCCGCGCCTATCGAGCAGGCCATCAACGGCGTCGAGAAGATGCTCTATATGAGCTCCACCTCGTCCGGTGACGGCGCGGTGTCCATCAGCATCACTTTCGATGTCGGTACCGACCTGGACATCGCCGCAGTGAACGTGAACAACCGCGTGAACCAGGTGCTGAGCAAGCTGCCCCAAGAAGTGCAGCGCCAGGGCGTGACTGTGGCCAAGAGCTCGGCCAGCTTCATGACGGTGGCGGCGATCTATTCGCCCGACGACCGCTATGACGCGCTGTACATCTCCAACTACGTGACGCAGAACGTGTTGGACGCGATCAAGCGGGTGCCCGGCACCACCAATGTGCAGATCTTCGGTGCCAAAGACTACGCCATGCGCATCTGGCTGCGCCCGGACCGCATGGCCCAGCTGGGCGTCACGGTGGGCGATATTTCGGGTGCCATTACCGAGCAGAACGCGCAGTACGCGGCAGGCAAGATCGGCGCCCCGCCGAACAATACCGAAGAGCTGACGCTCACGGTCACCGCCAAGGGCCGCCTGCTGGAGCCCGATGACTTTGCCAACATCGTCGTGCGCAGTGGCGCCAACGGAGCGATTGTTCGCGTCAAGGACGTGGCCCGCGTTGAGCTGGGCGCCAAGGACTACAACTTCTATGGCCGCGTGAACGGCCACCCCACGGTGCCTGTTGGTATCTTCTTGCAGACCGGCGCGAATGCGCTGGAAACCCGTGAAGCGGTGGAAAAGACCCTGCAAGATCTCAAGGCCAAGTTCCCTGAAGGCCTGACCTACTCCACACCCTACGACACCACGCCTTTCGTCACGGAGTCCATCCACGAAGTGCTGAAAACCCTGGCGGAAGCCATGGTGCTGGTGTTCATCGTGGTGTATGTGTTCCTGCAAAGCTGGCGCGCCACCATCATCCCGACGCTGGCTGTGCCGGTGTCGCTGATCGGCACCATGGCCGGCCTGCATCTGTTGGGCTACAGCATCAACACCTTGACGCTGTTCGGCATGGTGCTGGCCATCGGTATCGTGGTGGATGACGCCATCGTGGTGCTGGAAAACGTCGAGCGCCTGATGCATGAAGAGGGCATGACGCCGCGCGAAGCCGCGATTGAAGCCATGCGTGAAGTGACCGGCCCGGTGATCGCCATCGTTCTGGTGCTGTGCGCGGCCTTCATCCCGGTGGCCTTCCTGGGCGGCTTGGCGGGCGAGTTGTACCGCCAGTTCTCCGTCACCATCACCATCGCCGTCTGCTTGTCGGGCGTGGTGGCGTTGACCTTGACGCCGGCACTCTGCGCCGTGCTGCTCAAGCCGGGTGCCGAGCGCAAGAACAAGGTGTTTACCTGGTTCAACAAGAGCTTCAGCAACCTGACCCACCGCTATACCAAGGGCGTGGCCTTCTTCCTGAAGCGCGGCGTGCTGGGTCTGGTGCTGTTCGTTGCCATGGGCGCGTTGACGGGCGTGCTGTTCAAGCTCGTGCCCAGCAGCCTGGTGCCGGACGAAGACCAGGGCTACTACATCGCTGCGGTCATCTTGCCGGAAGGTTCGTCTCTGGACCGTACCAACCAGGTGGTCAAGCAGGTCGAAGCCGCTGTGGGCGGTAACAAGAACATCGACACCACGTTCAGCTTGGTGGGCTTGAACTTTTTGGGTGGCGGCGGCTTGAAGTCGTCGGCGGCCACCATGTTCTTCCCGCTCAAGCCTTGGGGCGAGCGCGACCAGTCTGCCCAGCAGATGGTGGGCGAGTTCTACATGAAGACGGGCGGCATCAAGGAAGGTCTGCCCTTGGCCTTCGGTCCTCCGGCTATCCAGGGCCTGGGCCAGACTGGTGGTTTCGAGTTCTATTTGCAAAACAAGGGTGACGGTGGCGTGCGCCGCCTGGCCCAATTGCTGCCAGCCCTGCTGGAAGAAGCCAACAAGCAGCCCGAGTTGCAAGGCGTGAAGACGCTGTGGCAAGCCAACTCGCCCCAGCTCTTTGTAAGCGTCGATACCGAGAAGGCCCGCTCCATGGGCATCGCCGTGGCCGACATCTACAACACGTTGGCGGCTACGTTGGGTAGCTACTATGTGAATGACTTCAACAAGAGCGGCCGTATCTACCAGGTGCTGATGCAGGCCGAAGGCCAGTTCCGCTCCAAGCCAGACGACATTGGTGCGCTGTATGTGCGTTCCAATGCCGGCAAGATGATCCAGCTGCGTTCTGTGGCAGACGTGAAGTTCGTGGCCGGACCGGAATCCGTGCAGCATTTCAACGCGCTGCCATCGATCCAGATCCTGGGCGATCCCAAGCCAGGTTTCAGCTCGGGCCAGGCCATTGCCGCCATGGAACGCGCTGCCAACAAGGTTCTGCCATCTGACATGGGCTACGACTGGGGCGGAACCGCGTTCCAGCAAAAGCGCAGCAGCGGTGCTGCGGGCCTGGCCATTGGCGCGGGCTTTGTGATGATCTTCTTGATCTTGGCCGCGCAGTATGAAAAGTGGTCGCTGCCGTTCTCGGTGCTGCTGGCTTTGCCCTTCGGTATCTTCGGCGCGCTGGTGGCGGTGTACCTGCGCAACCATGCGAACGACGTGTACTTCCAGATCGGGCTGGTCACGCTGCTGGGGCTATCGGCGAAGAACGCGATTCTGATCGTGGAGTTCGCGATGATGAAGGTGCACGACGGCATGACCCCAGTGGCTGCGGCCCTGGAAGCCGCGCGCCTGCGCTTCCGTCCCATCATCATGACCTCGCTGGCCTTTATTCTGGGTGTGGTGCCCTTGGCCATCTCCACCGGCGCCGGCGCGGCAGCGCGCCAGTCCATTGGTACGGGTGTGGTGGGCGGCATGATTGCAGCGACCTTCCTGGCGGTGTTCCTGGTGCCGCTGTTCTTTAAATTGGTGAACGACTGGCACTTCCGCAGCAATCCGGAAGACTTTGACAGCGTGAACAAACCCGCCCACGGCGAAGGAGCGGCCCATGTTTAAGCGCATGCCCAAATTTGCTATATCTTTGATAGCTGCTGGCGTACTGTCTGCCTGCGGTATTGCGCCTGTAGGCCCTGATTACAAACGGCCTGAGCTGGATGTACCGGCCACGCTGTCAGTAAACGGCACAGCCACCAATGTGGACTGGCTGAGCTGGTGGAAGGGCTTCCAGGACCCGGTGCTGGACAGCTTGCTGCAGGAAGCCTCCAGCAACAGCCAGGACTTGGCCTTGGCTACGGCCCGCATCGCCGAAGCCCGAGCTACGGTGGACCAGAACCTGTCCAATTTCTACCCCTCGGTGGACTTGACGGCTGGTGCTACGCGCAAGCGCGGCAGTGAGAATTCGGCTTCGTTTACCCCAGGCGCGAACCCTTACTCCAACGACCGCCAGCTGGGCCTGAGTGCCAGCTACGAGATCGACTTCTGGGGCAAGTACGCACGCGCCGACGAGGCCGCCAAAGCCCGCCTGCTCAGCCAGGCCGCCAGCCGAGGCACGGTGCTGACCACGCTGTACGCCAACGTGGCGCAAAGCTACTTTGCACTGCGTGGGCTGGATGCGCAAACTACGCTGGCCGAACAAACCCTGGCCACCCGACAAGAGAACCTGCGCTTGCAGAAGCGCCGCTTCGACGCCGGTGTGATTGGCGAGCTGGACATGCGCCAGGCCGAGTCCGAAGCCGCCGGCATCGAAGCCACGCTGCAACAGACCCGCCAAAGCCGTAGCAATGCCGAGTCGGCCCTGGCCGTGCTGTTGGGCCGCAAGCCCAGCGACATCGTGCGCCCGGTGCTGGCACGCGGTGCGGAACTTGGCAAGCTGTACGCAGCCCAACCGATTCCTGCGGACCTGCCGTCCGACGTGCTGACGCGCCGGCCCGACGTGGTCAGCGCCGAGCAAAGCCTGATTGCGGCCAACGCCGACATCGGCCAGGCCCGTGCCGCCTACTTCCCCAAGTTCAGCTTGACCGCGAGCCTGGGCCAGCAGTCGAAAGACATGTCGAATCTGTTTGATCCGGCATCTTTGTTCTGGAGCCTGGTGGGCAACCTGACCCAGCCTATCTTCCGTGGTGGCGCATTGAAAGCTGTGGAAGCCGCCGCCAATGCCCGCCAGCAGCAGGCTGTGGCCACGTACACGCAGACCGTGCAAAACGCCTTCCGCGACGTGCATGACGCTTTGAACAATGTGTCTACTGGCAACGAGATCACCGCCACCACAGCCAAGCGCATCGCGGCATTGCGCGGCACCTTGCGCCTGGCGGACCTGCGCTACAAGGGCGGCTATTCCAGCTACCTGGATGTGCTGAATGCGCAGCGCGATCTGATGCAGGCCGAGTCTGGCCTGATCGACGCGCAGCGCACCCAGCTGAACGCGGTAGTCAGCCTGTACAAGGCTCTCGGCGGCGGCTGGGATGCCAGCAACCTGGTGGCCCAGGGCACCCAGCCCTGAGCATCCGCTGACCAGCCTGTTTGCCGAACGGCAGCAGGTTGGTTTGAATATCAAAATAGCACCCAGCGCAGACAATACCTGCGCTGGGTGCTATTTTATTTGTAGCGGTATGGAGGTGCTGGTGTGCTCGCTGCATCCATGCACAGTGATGGCTTGGGCGTGCAGCCTGCCGTCCATAGGCCGCTGAGGCCGAGGTTGTCTCTGGTGGCCATGCAGGCCGCAGCTGCCTGTGATACCTTCCGTGCCCAGTTCAGAATAGATTTACGCTTGATTGACGTAGCAGCCGTGGCCGCAGGCCAGCACCGGCTACTGCGTGAGTTCTCTTACGGATACCCACGACATGCCCAGTTTGCCCACACCGTCCCACGCCGCCTTGCTGGAGCGCCTGCATGCGCTCGCGCCCGCCCGGCTCCAGGGCATACGCCGTGGGCTGGAGAAGGAAAGCCTGCGCGCCCAACCCGGCGGCAGCCTGGCGCTGACGCCGCATCCCGCTGCGCTGGGCTCGGCACTCACGCACCCGCACATCACCACCGACTTCAGCGAGTCTCAGGTCGAGCTGATCACCGGCGTGCATGCAGGCGTGGAAGCCTGCCTGGACGAGCTGACCGAGGTGCACCAGTTCACTTACCGGGCCATGCAGGCCGTGGGCGACGAGATGCTGTGGGTGTCCAGCATGCCCTGCGGTTTGCCTACGGACGAGACCATTCCCATTGGCCGCTATGGCAGCTCGAACGTGGGCCGCGCCAAGAGCGTGTACCGCATGGGCCTGGGCCACCGTTATGGCCGGCGCATGCAGACCATCTCCGGTATCCACTACAACTGGTCGATGCCGGGCGTGTCCAGTGAGGAGTATTTCGGACTCATCCGCAACTTCCGCCGCCATGCCTTTTTGCTGCTATACCTGTTCGGTGCGTCACCGGCCGTATGCTCCAGCTTTGTCGCCGGGCGCCAGCATGAGCTGCAGCAGCTCAATGAGCGCACCATGTACATGCCGCACGGTACGTCGCTGCGCATGGGCCGCCTGGGCTACCAGAGTGATGCCCAGGCCTCGCTGGCCGTTAGCTACAACAGCCTGGAAGGCTATGGCGCGTCACTGCAAGAAGCGCTGACACGCCCGTACCCGGCCTACAAGGCGGTGGGCGTGCGCGGCACCGGTGGTGATTACAACCAGCTCGCCACCAGCTTGTTGCAGATTGAGAACGAGTTTTACGGCACCATTCGCCCCAAGCGCGTCATTCATCCGGGCGAGCGTCCGTTGCATGCTCTGCGCGAGCGCGGCGTGGAGTATGTGGAAGTGCGCCTGCTGGACCTGGACCCGTTCGTGCCCGTGGGCATCACGGCGCAGACCATGCGTTTCATCGATGTATTTCTGTTGCACTGCCTGCTCTCCGACAGCCCGCCCGACAGTCCGCAGGAAATCACCGAGCTGGCCCATAACCAGCACCGGGTGGCCGCCCGTGGCCGTGAACCCGGCTTGACCCTGGAGCGCGCCGGTACTGAAGTGCCCTTGACCGCCTGGGGCCAGGAGCTGGTGGCAGCCTGCCGTCCAATCGCCGCCGCGTTGGACGCCACCCATGGCGGCCAGCTGTACACCGATGCGCTGGATACCGCCGATGCGGCCTTGCTTGACCCCAGCCTGCTGTCGTCGGCCCGCGTGCTGGCCGCCATGCAAAGCGGCCACGGCGGCGCTTTCGTACCGTTCATCGCCGAGCAGTCGCAACGCACCCGCGAGACGCTGCTGGATTTGCAGTTCACCGCCGAGCAGCAAGCCCGTTTCGAAGCCATGACGGTACAGTCCGTCCAGGCGCAGAAAGACATAGAAGCGGCCGACACCATGCCCTTCGACGTCTATTTACCGCAGTATCTTTCTCCCGAGCGGCTGGAGGTGAAGCACCGCCGTACGCCCGCAACCGCGCAGTCTGCCTGATTCTGGTTTTTGGATGAAATCTGCCGCTGGCGCAGTATTTAACTGCGCTGGAAGCTATTAAAAATATAGCGGGCTGATTCAGAGCTTGGGGGTACCAGTCCACACCAGGGTCTGGCCCTGGCTAGATACCAGCCGCAGCACGGGTGGGCTGCCCGCAGTCATCAGCAATTGCAAAGGCTGGGCGAGCAGGGCGCTGATGGCTTTGTCTGCCTCCATCAGCGGCGCCTCGCAGCCCCTGCGCGTGCCCATCAGCGGGCCCACCTCCAGCACGCCCGCACCCAGGGTCTGGTAGTTGCCGCCCAGGCTATTGCAGCCACCGCTTACCGCCATGCGGTCGGCCATGAATTCCATGACAAAGCGGCGGTCTGCGCGCGGGAACAGCACTGCCATGCGTTGGCCTTGCCCGTCGCTGGCTGAGTCCAGCGTCCATTGAAAAGCTTGCAGCTGGCTGGCCGTAGGTGGGCTGGCGTGGGGCATGGCTGGGGCGTTGGCTTTGGACGCGCAGGCGGTCAGCGCGCCGCCCAATACTAGGAATACCAGGGTACAGGCCATGGCGAGCAGGCCGGCAGAACGGTTCAGCATATAAAAATTTCTCCTGCGTATTTTGAAATGGCAGTCTGCCATGGTAGGCCTTTTGCCTGGCTTGCAGGCTAGGCAATCGTTTTCCTTGGGTTGCTTAAATTTTAGGCGCCGCAAGCTTTATCTTTATAAAACAAAGACTTAGCCGCCCCATACAGCGGTTTTCCGAACTTATCCACAAGTTTGTCCAGTGCCGGCGGGTAAAACTTTGCGGGCGGCTGTGGCGTGCTGCTGCGCGTTTCTCCAGCTTGACGCCGCCGCAGGCTTGGGGCATCATTCCTGGGTGTTGTCTGACAACTGATGACGCCCCAGATTTACCACATCCCCACGCGCACGCACCGCCCCACTATAAGGACACGCCCGTATGACTTCCTCCACCCCGCTGACCATTTCCATGCATCCGCGGGACAACGTGGCCATCGTGGCGAACGACGGTGGCCTGCCCGCGGGCACCGTGCTGCCCAGCGGCCTGGTGCTGCGCGACAAGGTGCCGCAGGGCCACAAGGTCAACCTGGTAGACCTGGCCGCCGACGCGCCGGTGCTGCGCTACAACGTGGTCATCGGCTATGCAGAGCGCGATATCCCGGCCGGCAGCTGGGTCCATGAGCGTCTGCTGAAAATGCCTGCAGCCCGCGAACTGGAAGGCCTGCCCATGCCCGGCGACGCCGGGGTGGTGCCGCCCCCCGTGCTGCTGCCGCTGGAGGGCTATACCTTTGAGGGCTACCGCAACGTCGATGGTTCGGTGGGCAGCCGCAACATCCTGGCAATCACCACCACGGTGCAATGCGTGGCTGGCGTGCTGGATTTCGCGGTCAAACGCATCAAGTCTGATCTGATGCCGCGCTATCCAAATGTGGACGACGTGGTGGGGCTGGAACACACCTACGGCTGCGGTGTCGCGATCGACGCGCCCGATGCCATCATCCCCATCCGCACACTGCGCAACATCAGCCTGAACCCGAATTTTGGCGGCGAGGTGATGGTGCTGAGCCTGGGCTGCGAGAAGCTGCAACCCGAGCGCCTGCTGCCGCCGGGTGTGATCCCGATTGAGGACCAGCGCGATGCTGTTTTGGACGTGGTCTGCCTGCAGGCCGAAGAAAACGTGGGTTTCATGTCCATGATTGACGCCATCTTGCGCCAAGCCGAGGTGCATCTGCAGCGGCTGAACTTGCGCCGCCGCGAGGTCGTGCCCGCATCCGAGCTGGTGGTGGGTGTGCAGTGCGGCGGCAGCGATGCATTTTCGGGCGTGACGGCCAACCCGGCCGTGGGCTTTGCCACCGACCTGTTGGTGCGTGCGGGCGCCACCGTGATGTTTTCTGAAACCACCGAGGTGCGCGACGGCATTGCCCAGCTGACCTCGCGCGCCAGCAGTACCGAGGTGGCCGATGCCATGGTGCGCGAAATGGCCTGGTACGACAACTACCTGCAAAAGGGCCGGGTGGACCGCAGCGCCAACACCACGCCGGGCAATAAGCTGGGCGGTTTGTCGAATATCGTCGAGAAGGCCATGGGCTCCATCGTCAAGTCCGGCAGCGCGCCGATCTCGGGTGTGCTGTCGCCCGGTGAGAAGCTGAAGCAAAAAGGTCTGATTTATGCCGCAACCCCGGCCAGCGACTTCATCTGCGGCACGCTGCAGTTGGCGGCCGGTATGAATGTGCACATCTTCACCACCGGCCGAGGCACACCCTACGGTCTGGCCGAGGTACCGGTCATCAAGGTGGCCACGCGTAGCGACCTGGCGCGCCGCTGGCATGACCTGATGGACGTCAACGCCGGCCGTATTGCCGACGGATCGGCCACCATCGAGGACGTGGGTTGGGAGCTGTTCCACCTGATGCTGGCGGTGGCCAGTGGTAAAAAGACCTGGGCAGAGCAGTGGGGCCTGCAAAACTCCTTGGTGTTGTTCAACCCGGCGCCAGTGACCTGAGCTGGGGCTAGTCCAGCGCTGGCTCCATGAAAAAACCCGCCGAAGCGGGTTTGGGAGGAGGGGCTGGTTCGCTTATTTCTTGGTCGCGCTGGCGGCTGCTACGGGTTTGTCGGCGGCAGCTGCGTCAGCCTTGGCTTTTTTCGCATCGGCCTTGGCCTTTTTGGCGTCGGCTTTCGCATCCGCTGCAGCTGGCGCAGCAGCTGCGGCGGGAGCAGCCTTAGCGGCGGGAGCGGCTGCGCCATTGAATGTGCTGCCATTGACGGTCAGGCCACCGGCAGAAAACTTGGCAGCGTTTTTGTCGCCAACGCCTTTGACGCGCTCGATCAAGTCGCTCCAGTCCTTGAACTCGCCCTTTTTGCGTTCATCCAGAATCTTGCTGGAAATGCCCGGGCCTATACCTTTGACGCCGTCGAGATCGGCCACGCTTGCCTTGTTTACGTCCACCGCAGCGAAAGCCATGGCCGCAGTCAGCATGGCCAGAATGGCCAGAATCTTCTTCAACATAGGTTTTTCCTTTAAGTTCATGAGCGCCGCATGCCAACGCGGCAGTAGCGTTCAATGGCCAGCATACAACGCCAGACGGGCGTTTGGGGTTGACGTGCCGCCCTAAGCGCGCTGCTGGGCCGAACGCAGCAGTAACACCGGCTAAGATAGCCCCTCACAAGCATAGAGCAGAAGGATTCGGTCATGAAAATATTGGTCACGGGTGCGGCAGGTTTCATTGGTATGACTGCGTCGCTGAAGCTGTTGGCGCGCGGAGATGAGGTCGTCGGCCTGGACAATCTGAATGACTATTACGATGTCAATCTGAAGCACAACCGCCTGAAGCGCCTGACGCCGCAGAGCAACTTTCGCTTCGTACAGATGGACGTTGCCGACCGTGCGGGCATAGCCGATTTGTTTGCTCGCGAGAAGTTTGACCGCGTCATCCACCTTGCTGCCCAGGCGGGTGTGCGCTATTCCCTGCAAAACCCGCTGGCCTATGTAGACAGCAACCTGGTGGGTTTCATCAATATTCTGGAAGGATGCCGCCACAGCAAGGTTCAGCATCTGGTGTACGCGTCCAGCTCCAGCGTGTACGGTGGCAACACCAAGATGCCGTTCTCCGAGCATGACAGCGTCGACCATCCCGTCAGCCTGTATGCCGCCACCAAGAAGGCCAACGAGTTGATGGCGCACACCTACAGCCATCTGTACGGTTTGCCCACCACGGGCCTGCGGTTTTTCACGGTCTATGGCCCATGGGGCCGGCCCGACATGGCTTTGTTCCTGTTCACCAAGGCCATCTTGGAAGGGCGCCCGATCGACGTCTTCAACCACGGGAACATGCAGCGCGACTTCACCTACGTAGACGATATCGTCGAAGGTGTGGTGCGTGTGCTGGACCGTGTGGCTGCGCCCAACCCGGAATATGACGCTGTATTGGCTGACCCCGCCACAAGCAACGCGCCTTACCGTGTGTTCAATATTGGCAATAACAATCCTGTCCGTTTGCTGGACTTTATCGGTTGTATCGAAGATGCCCTGGGCCAAAAGGCCGAGAAGCGTCTATTGCCGCTGCAAGATGGCGATGTACCGGAAACCTATGCGAACACCGACGCACTGCAGGACTGGGTGGGATTTGTGCCGGGAACCAGCGTGCAGACCGGTATCGGTAACTTCGTCGCCTGGTACCGCGACTACTACAAGGTTTAAACCTTATCTGATGAGGCTTTGACAGTGCGCAATCACACCGCGCGCGCTAGCCTCGCAGAGGTCCAGCACCCGCTCGAAACCTTGGGCATTGCCAAAATACGGGTCTGGTACTTCATCTATATCCGTCTTGTGGGCGTACGCCATAAAGCTCTGCACCTTGTGCTTCAGGTGGCTGGGACATATTTGCTGCAGGTCGGCTAGGTTGGACTGGTCCATCGCCAATATCAATTCGTAGGCGTTGAAGTCACTTTCTGCGACTTTGCGTGAACGGTCCTTGCCTGCGGCATAGCCCCTGGCAGACAGCGCATTCTTGGCACGTGCGTCCATTCGTTCGCTGATGCGGCCTGCGTGGGTGCCTGCCGAGTCCACCCTTAACTTGCGTTTCAGGCCAGCATCTTCGGCAAACTTGAGCAGGACAGCCTGCGCCATGGGCGAGCGGCAGATATTGGCCTTGCAGACTATCAATATTTTGAGCATCGGAAGATACTGTGATGGTGCAATTTCGATGGGGCTGAAAATGGTGTTAAACCAGCTGTGGTGAGCGACCTCGGGATCCGGTTCGGTGGCCGGAGCGTCTAGCATCTTACTCATTATCTGAGTAGTGATTTCACCCTCTGTGGCCGCTATAGTGTGAGTGAGCTTTCTCGTTCAACCAGGCGTCCAACGGACTGCACTTCAATACCTGCATATGCTGGGTGATCTTGACCTTGATTGTGGGTACGACGTGCTCTGGCGTGGTGATAATGATTGCCCGTAGCCAAGCCGTGGATGAGTGGCCTGCAACCGTAGGAACGAGGGATACATGACAGAAAAAACCTTGAGTCAGCAGCCAGTGGCAATGCTTACGCAAGTCGAGAAAACCTACAGGCTCGATTCGGTGAGTGTCCCCGTCATCAAAGGCGTCGACGTGATGGTGCGATCAGCATGTTTTACAGTGCTGATGGGGCCATCTGGGAGTGGGAAGACCACCTTGCTCAATATGATTGGTTGCATCGACAAGCCGGATAAGGGCCAAATTGTCGTGTCGGACTGCAAGGTCGGCGAGCTGAGCGACGACGCTTTGTCTGACTTTCGCGCCAAGAACATTGGCTTCATTTTCCAAAACTTCAACCTGCTTCCGGTCCTGAGTGCCTACGAGAATATCGAATATCCGTTGTTGCTGGCTGGGGTGTCTGCCAAAACGCGTGGTACACGTGTACCTAAGTTGTTAGAGGCGGTAGGGCTGGAAGATCGGGCTAAGAACTTGCCAGGCCAGTTGTCCGGCGGCCAGCGGCAGCGCGTGGCCATCGCCCGGGCTTTGGCCCGCAAGCCCAAATTGGTTATTGCAGATGAGCCGACGGCAAATCTGGACAGCCAGACAGGAGCTGCCATTTTGTCTTTGATGCGCCGCATGGTGGACCGTTACCAGATCTCTTTTATTTTTTCGTCCCACGATCCAGAAGTTATCAAAGCGGCGGATGACACGATTTTTCTGCACGATGGCGTGATCCGTGATGTTCAGCGCAAGAACATGGGTGCGCCAAAATGACAAGAACCTTGAATCTGGCTGTGCGCAATTTGCTGCGCAACCGGCGCCGCTCTCTTGCCACTTTGGTGGCTATGTCGATTGGCTGTGCCGCAATATTGTTGTTCGGCGGCTTTAGCGGCAACATCAATTACGAGATGCACACCCGAATCGTGCAGCGCGGTGGGCATTTGCAGATCCAGCACCGCGATTTCTATCTTTATGGCAGTGGTAACCCTACTGACTACGGTATCAGTGACTACGCCAAAATTTTGACGGATATCCAGCAAGACGAAGTGCTTCGCAAAATGGTGCTGGTCGCTACTCCTACCCTGCAGTTCGGCGGTATTGCAGGAAACTATGCCGCCAGCGTATCCCGCACCGTGATTGGGACGGGGTTCGTGGCCGAAGACATCAACCGCATGCGCCACTGGAACGACTTTGGCCTGCGCTCCAAGGCGCCGATTTCGACCTTGGAGGGAACTGCGCTGGACTCTGCCGTGGTGGGTGTGGGAGTTGCGAGGGTGCTGCAGCTGTGCGAGGCCTTGAAGGTGGAGCACTGCCCCAAACCGGACAAGAAGCGATCGGGAGACGGTGAGGCCGTGCCAGACGATATCGCCCAGCTCAGCATGCAAGAGTCAAAAGCTGCATCCGGCGCAAGCAATGTCAGCCCGCGCAGGGTTGAAGTGCTTTTGGTGAACTCCAGAGGTGCGCCGAATGTGACTTCTCTGGAGGTGGTGAGGGCCGAGGACCAGGGCGTCAAGGAACTGGACGAGATCGCGCTCATCATGCACTTGGCAAAAATCCAGCAACTGGTCTACGGCAAGTCGGCCCCTAAAGTGACTTCCATCATTCTTCAGCTGAGGCATTCCGATCAGATCCCTGCTGCGGTGGCGCGCCTGGAGCCCATATTGGCGAAGTATTCCAGCAGCCAGCCATTGGCGGTGCTCAACTTCCGCATGCTGAATCCTTTCTATGTGCAAACGGTGCAAATGTTTGACACCATATTTGGATTTGTTTTTGTTCTTATAGGCGCGATTGTGCTGTTCACCGTCAGCAACACCATGAATACCGCTGTGGTTGAACGTACGGTAGAAATTGGGACCTTGCGGGCCATCGGTGTGCGACGTGCCGGTATCCGTGGATTGTTCGTCACAGAGGGGGCTTTGCTGGGTGTGTGTGGCGCGGTTTTGGGTGTCGTGCTGGCTTTGGTGATTTCTGCAATCATTAACCAGCTGGATATTCTTTGGGTTCCGCCCAGTACGGTAGAGCCGGTGCCTCTGACTATATTGGTGGCTGGCGAACTAAAAATGATTATTGGCACTACCTTGGGCCTGATTGGCATTGCCATACTGTCCGCTTGGTGGCCCGCCTACCAAGCTGCACAACTCAAGATCGTTGAAGCATTGCGCCACGTTTGAAATCATCAAGGCAGTCATCATGAAGTCATTACGCATATTCCTATGTATCTGTTTGCATGGAACTGGCTCGGCTTGGGCTGCACCATCGGCTGAAGAGATACTTGTCGCCAGCGATGCCATCCGCAACCCCGGTCGTGCATTCAGTGTCACCGTTACGCTGACGGAGTTTCAGGGAGGTAAGCAGGCTGACAGCAGCACCTTGACCAGTTATTCCTTGAGCCAGCAACAGGGCGGGCAATTCTCCAGCTTGATACGGTTTGTCTTACCTGCTCGTGATGCGGGTAAGTTGATGCTTAAAAGCGGCAACGATATGTGGTTCTATGACCCCAGCAGCAAAGCCAGCGTTCGCCTGTCCCCCCAACAGCGCTTGCTTGGGCAAGCGTCTAATGGCGACGTGGCGACGGTGAACTTGGCGAAAGACTACAAGGCAACGCTTGCTGGTGAGGAAGAGGTGCAGGATGGCGAAAAGCATATGCGCAAGGCATACAAGTTGGCTTTGACCGCAGCGACTCCCGATGTCACATATGCCAGCATTGAAATGTGGGTGGATAAGGAAAACAACCGGCCTATCAAGGGGCGGTTCTATGCAGAATCGTCCCGGCTTCTCAAAACGGTGTACTACCGGCGATTTCAGCCGCAATTAGGCGCTGAGCGGCCTACAGAGAGCGTGATCATTGACGGCCTGGATCCCCAATCCGTGACGCTCATGCGTTTTTCCGATTACAAAGCCCGTAACATTCCCGAAAGCTGGATGCAAAGAGATTTTCTGCCCCGTTTTCAACCTGATTAAACCGATGACTATCGTTTCTCGTTCCTTTTTTTTGTCTGCTCTCACGCTGGCAATGATGCAGCCTTTGCCATCTTTGAGCGCTACTGGCGCCGAGGTAGATGCACTTAATCTCGAAAGCGATATGAGTGTTGCTACCGAAGGCACCCGGGACACCAAGCTTTTTGTTGAGGGCGCTATTGGTAATGCGAGTCAGCGATACAAGTCGAGCAGTGTGGACACATCTCGCGCGTCCATAGATTTCACCCATAGTGCGCGTCTTGCCCATGGCTGGCGGGGGTTGCTCTCTGACCGGTTCGATCAAATCCATCCCCGAGATGCAGGTCTTGACGAGAGTGTTAACAGCTTGCGTGAGGCCTATGTAAGTTGGCAGTCGGATGACGGGGGGCTAATCGCAGAAGCTGGGCGCATCAATTTGCGCTATGGGCCGAGCTATGGCTACAACCCAACAGATTTTTTTCGCGATGGCAGCTTGCGTGTGGTGACCACTGCAGATCCCTTTGCACTCCGAGAGAACAGATTGGGTACTGCCATGCTGAGGGTCCAAAGCATATGGACTGGTGGATCTCTGTCGGTCGCATTTGCTCCGAAGCTTGCAGACCAGCCTAATCAAGACACGTGGAGCCTTGATCTTGGATCTACCAATAATCGGGATCGGGTTTTAGTGGCTCTTGGGAGCCAATTTTCTCAGCGGGTGAGCAGCCAATTTTTTTTGTATAAGCAGGATGGCCTATCCTCAGCTCTGGGGGCTAATCTAACAGCTTTGTTGTCGGATGCAGCCGTAGCGCACCTCGAGTGGTCCCGCGGCAGGGAGTCAGATCTATTGAGCGGTTTTACGGCGCTACCCGGTAGTACGTCAACGCGCAACCGTTTTGCTGGTGGAGCCACCTACACCACGCTGAGTAAGCTGTCGTTAACTGCTGAATACCAATACAACGGCTTTGCACCCGATAAGCCAGACTGGTCTGCGCCAGGAATGGGAGGGGTTCTGGCGCAACAAGCATATCTCGGCAAATCCCTGCGATTGCAAGAGCTTGCATCTCGGCAAGCCTATTTGGTTTACGTGACGCAAAAGGGTCTGCTGCTTAAGGATTTGGATTTGACAGCTTATCTGAGGGTCAATGTGGGCGACAGCAGCCGGCTCGCTTGGTTGGAATTGCGTCACCACTGGTCAAAGTTTGATTTGACATTTCAATTACAGCAGAGTGCAGGGCGTACTGGCAGTGATTTTGGAGACCTACCGGACCGTCGGACCATGCAAGTTTTGGGTACCTACTTCTTTTAACGTCTCCCGTGACCTGAGTTTTGCTGAGATGTTATGTCGGAAAACCTTACATTAAAACCTCTGTCAGATGGTTGTATTTCCATAAGCCATTGATTTTAATGGTTATATTCTAGTTGGCACACTGCATGCTTTGTAAGAGAAACGGTCGACTCCGCAGTGGACCAGACTGTTTAACTTTCACTCTAAGGGGTACATCATGAAATTTTCGATGCCAAAAGTCTCCGCTGCAGCAATGGCGGCTGGTGTTGTGCTCGCATTGAGCGCAGGTTCTGCGTCTGCGGTCCCAACATTTACTATTGATAGTGGTGCTATCACTGGTACGACACAGTTAAAAACTGGCGATAAGTTCTCCGGCACTTCCTCGGAGTTGCTGCATACTTCGGCAACTGGTCATACAGGTTCCGGCTGGTTACAAATCAGTACCTTGGATTTTCTGGGCTCCGCCGTAAAAGGTTTCGGTAGCGCTCTAGGTAGCTACGGCTTATACGTGACGTATGACCTGGCTGATACTTACGTTGGTGGTGGCGCCGGTATTAACACTGCAGGCAGCGTTGCTACGCTGACCCTGCTGAATTTCAAGGTATGGGCTGATCCTCTGAATAACAATTCTTTCACGCAGGCAAGCGCTGCTGGCACAGGCACTGAAGCTACTGTTTCTGGCACTTCCGATGACATCTTGCTGGGCTATGGCTCCTTGATTAATGGTGTTGCCGGTTTTAACAGTTTGGGTGGTGCATACACCAATGCGGTCAATACCCTTGCTCTGTGCACAGGCGCTGGTACGGCTAAGATTGGCGCAACTGCTGTGCCGTCTGCGGATTGCACAAGCGGAACTGGTAAGAGTTTCTTTGTTGATCCTGATCCGTTTTACACATTTGCCTTCACAGAGTTGAATAACACTACACAAGGCTTGTCTTCCAACGGGAATCTGGTTGCAATTAATCAAGCTACGGGTGCTATCGACTTCAACAGCGTTCCAGAGCCAGGTTCCCTGGCACTGTTCGGTGTAGGTTTGGCTGGTTTGGCTGCATCCGCAAGCCGTCGTAAATCTTCCAAATAGGAAGTTATCAAAAATATAGACCTGTAATTAAGGTTAAATTCAAAAAGCGAGGTTCTGCCTCGCTTTTTTTTACCCAAAATTTTAGTAAAAGTATTTAAACTCAAAATTACGCAATCTTATTCGCCTAATTTTGTTCTGATGTATTGATTGACAGGTGGTCTTGCCGTTCGAATGCTTGGCGAAGCTGCTTTCCCTGCACGAAAGACCATCATCGGCAAGCGCCCGGGGGCAATTTCTTCCCAGCCGGAAACCAAGAAGGACCTAAGTTCATCGGATGGGCCTTGACCGGAGCTATTAGGTAGTGCGAACATACACGATGCGGCCAATGGTTGCATGGCTATTCCCAAAAGTGTTGCTTTCAACCATACGCGCTCAAGTGCTGCTCCCGCATTGACTGCCCCCTTTTCTATTCCACCAGTTGTAGTGAGCAAACCTAGCGCAGGGGCTTGCCAGCAAGGTAAAAAACCAGCTCTTAGGCCAATGATATGGTGTAGCCCTATGCTCGTTAATGGGCGCATCAAATACCAGTTTCGCAGAGCCTTGAAGATCGGGCGCATAGGAGCTTCGATGTCGAGTGCGCCAGGAGGAAGTAACGTCTTTGAAGTTTCGTTCCACTTTAGGTCGAAACGAATGGATGAGAATAGATCTTCATGCAATGACTTTCGTAAAAATCGTTCACTTTCGGCCGACCATATGAGCTGAAGCGCCTTTTTTCTATGGTTGCCAGTTAGCCAGGTGAGTTGTATCCCATCGACCCCAGTAGCTGCATCGTTCAAGGCGCTGATCTGATGTTCCTCAAGCTTGGAGCCTTGGTACATTCGTCGATTGGTGTGCCGATGTGGAACTGCACTTGCAAACTCGTCGAAAATTGGCTCGGCTATGGTGTGAAATTTCAGTTCCGCAAATGGCCCTGAGTTGTTATGCTCGTAGAGCCAGGTGATATTGCTGTTCAAACCCAGTGCAAGGGCTTCTATCCGCATGTTCTCAATCACGGCGCCTATTGATACAAGGCCTAACGTCAAACGGATGGGGTTGATCGTCGAAGAAAATGCATCCGAGGGCCACAACCGAATTGCGGAATCCAGAATTTCTGCCTGAAATACATGCTGGTTGTCAGCAGACGGTGCAAAAACGCCGCTGTGCAGAATTTTTAAAAGCTTATCTTTCATCTAAATTCTCCTTTTGTTCAAATTTTGGTTGATTAAATTATGGATATAAAATTTAATTATGAAAAAGCTTTTTCAAGAAATATTGGATGGCTTACTTCTAGCGAGCAATTAAAGCTAAAAAACGCAAAAATTGCTATAGCTGGATTAGGTGGCGTGGGGGGGGCGCATCTATTGACACTTGCGCGTCTGGGTGTCGGTAGTTTTAACATATCAGATTTTGATATATTTGATATTCACAACATGAATAGACAATCCGGTGCGTTTATGTCGTCCATGGGGGCAAAGAAGCTTGAAACCATGACCAGAATGGCCAAAGATGTCAATCCAGATCTTAATATTCAAATTTTTCCAGAGGGCGTACAAAAGTCTAATGTTGATACGTTTTTACGTGACGTGGACGTATATGTAGATGCGCTTGATTTTTTTGCATTACCAGCACGCCGTATGGTATTTGCCAAATGTAGAGAAAAAGGTATCCCTGCCTTGACAGCCGCACCACTGGGCATGGGGGCTGCTCTTTTATATTTCAGCCCAACTGCAATGAGTTTTGAAGACTACTTCAAGATGGAGGGCCATGTTGAGCAGGAGCAATATGCACGTTTTATAGCAGGTTTGTCTCCTTCCATGCTAAACCGTAACTATTTAGTTACACCCGAATCGGTAAATTTTCGCGAAAGGCGCGGGCCGTCCACAGTCATGGCTTGCGATCTTTGCGCGGGTGTTGTTGGAACATCTGTTTTGAAATTGCTGCTGAATCGGGGGGCAATGAAGGCTGTACCTTGGGGTATGCATTTTGATGCATATCATCAAAAGCTTAAATTTACTTGGCGGCCTTGGGGGAACTCCAATCCACTTCAGAAACTGCTACTGCGATTTATTAGACCAATTTTACAAGGGCAAGTTAAAAAATAGCTAATAAATAAATTTATTTGAAAACTCTCATTTGCCCAGGTATTAATATAATCAATGTATTATTTACGCAGTAGCTTTCTGCTTTTCTGTCATCAAGGGTATTTGTAGATATTTATAATATTTGGTATTTGGTAAAATATTTTATCAATCTCAGTGGATTCGTAAAATATATGAAATTAAGAACATTTTCTCTTATTGCAATTAATTCTTCTTATGAAATATTAATTGCAAGAAGCTGAAAGTTGATATCTCTAATATATTCTTGATTGAAAGAATTTATTTTTATTACCTATCTAGAAATCGTAGTCTGGTGTAGTAAGAAGTTCAACTGACTCAGATGGGCAGGGATTTTTCTGAGGTTCGTTCCACTTCAGTAGGTTGGACACATTGACCCAGCGCATCGAGCATGCCTTTCAGGCTAAATTAGGCATCTATAAACATAGCTTTTTGACTATAGAATTGCATCGAATTGGGTTATATTAAAACTAGGTATGTGCAGTCAATCAATCCAGTACGGGGAGTAATTTTGAACACTTTTAACATTTTTTTGGTGGCTGCCGCTCGGTGGTGCTTAGTAGCACTAGTAGGGTCTTTTGTAACTGCTTGTTCATTGTTTTCGCCAGCGTTTCCTGCCGCTCCGGCATTGGCAATGCCTGCGACAGACTACAACTACATCATTGGCCCGGGAGACTCACTCAACATCATCGTATGGAGAAATCCAGAGTTGTCGATGACCGTTCCTGTCCGACCTGACGGAAAGCTGACTACGCCACTGATAGATGAGCTGGGCGTACAAGGCAAGACATCTGTAGAGGTGGCACGAGAGGTCGAAAAACTACTCGCAAAGTTTGTCCGAGATCCTGTCGTAACAGTTATTGTTACAGGTTTTGTCGGACCATATAGCGAGCAGATACGTGTGGTTGGTGAAGCTACAAAACCCCAAGTCTTACCTTATAAAAATAAGATGACTGTCCTGGATGTGATGATTGCTGTTGGTGGCCTGACTGATTTTGCAGACGGCAACGCCGCAACTATTTTAAGAACGGCAGAGGGCGATAAACGGTACACAGTGCGATTAAAGGATTTAATTAAACGAGGTGATGTTTCGTTAAATGTAGAAATGCGACCTGGGGATATCTTGATAATCCCGCAAGGGTGGTTTTGATTATATTTCTTTTACGCAATGATGAATAAATATATTTAGCAAAGAATTACCTAATGGATGAAGTAATTAGTCAGATATTGACCTATGCTAAAGGTGCATGGAAATATCGCTGGATCGGGGTAGTCGTTGCTTGGCTTATCGGAATAGTTGGTGCTGGAGTGGTACTGCGCGTGCCTGATCGTTATGAGGCATCTGCTCGCATTTATGTTGATACTCAATCTATCCTGAAACCGCTAATGTCTGGTTTGGCAGTGCAACCTAACGTTGATCAGCAAGTTGGGATGCTTAGCCGTACGTTAATAACGCGTCCAAATGTGGAAAAATTAATACGTATGGCTGATCTTGATTTATCCAATTCATCTAAATCAGCTCAAGATAGTTTAATAGAAAGATTAATGAGTACGTTGCAAATAAAAAGTACTGCAAGAGATAATCTTTATACACTATCTTACCAAGATCCAAGTCCAGAAAAAGCAAAGAGAGTAGTGCAATCACTTGTTTCTATATTTGTCGAATCCAGTATGGGTGATAGTAGAAAAGACACAGATGCTGCAAAGAAATTCATTAATGAACAAATAAAGACATACGAATCTAAGCTGGAGGCTGCTGAGGCACGCTTAAAAGAGTTTAAGTTGCGCAATATTGATGTTCAAACTACAAGCGGTGGTACCGATATAGCTGGAAAATTGGGAGAAATATCATCTCAATTAAACCAAGCGAAACTTGAGTTGCGAGAGGCAGAAAATGCGCGAGATGCTGCAAAATTACAGTTGCAAAATGAGAAATCACAAAACTCGAGCATAACATCTAAGAGTCTGTTGCAGGAGTCTGCTCAGTCTCTTGCAACACCTGAAATAGACTCGCGAATTGAGGTGCAGAAGAGAAATTTAGATGGTCTATTACAACGATTCACTGAGCAGCATCCAGACATCATAAGTGCGAGAAAGCTAATAAAAGAATTAGAAGAGCAGAAACGCAAAGAAGTTCAGGAGCTAAGGAAAACGGCGATGTTAAACAGCTCATCGGCTAGCGCTGGCGGCAATAGTCTTGCTGCGCAAGAAATGGGTCGATTGTTGGCTTCATCAGAGGTGCAAGTAGCTGCACTACGTGCGAGAGTGTCAGAATATTCCGCACGTTATGATCGGGCGCGCGAAACGATGAAAACCGCACCTCAAACTGAAGCTGAATATGCACAGTTAAATAGGGACTATGCAATTAATAAGAAGAATTATGAAGATCTGGTATCTCGGCGCGAATCTGCATCTTTATCTGGTGATTTAGAGTCTGCGGCTGGCGTGGCTGATTTCCGATTAATTGATCCCCCTAGGGTTTCACCGAAGCCCGTTGCGCCCAATAGAATACTTTTGTTGCTTCTTGTAATGTGTATTGCACTCGCTTCTGGTGGCTTTGCCGCTTTTGCCTCAAGTCAATTTAAACCTGTTTTTCATGATGCACGGACACTCCGTAGCGTTATTGATTTACCCATTTTGGGTGTTGTCACACTTGTTATGAGCGATACAGCCAAATCGCGTGAACGATCTGAGCTTAAAAAATTCTTTTTCGCGTCAGGTGGACTTGTCGGTATTTTTATTATTGCGATTGCTGCGTTGACTATCATTTCTGGACAGGTGGGATAATTTATGAGTAGCTTGATCGAACAGGCAACACGGCGACTGGAACTACTTAGGCGCGCAGGCGTTGCTGTACCCGAAGAAAATGTTGCCGTTTTACAAGTATCCGAAAAAAATGCAGAACCTGGTTTAAAGCAGTTTATTGATGAAAATGAAAAAACAAATAAAGAAAATAAAATATTTTCTCGAAAAGTTGATTTGGATTTAGATGCTCTAAATGTCGCGGGAATTGTCAGCCCGAATTCGCCACGGTCGCAGATTGCAGATCAATATAGAGTAATTAAGAGGCCGTTGATAAGCAATGCGATGGGCCGCGGCGCATCAAAAATAGAAAATGGTAATCTTATAATGGTTACAAGCGCATTGGCTGGAGAGGGGAAGAGTTTTTCTGCAATTAATCTGGCGATGAGTATTGCAACCGAACTTGATAATACGGTAATGCTAGTCGATGCGGACGTCGCTAGACCATCTGTATTAAGAATGTTAGGTTTACCAGCGAGTCCTGGTCTATTGGATTTGTTAGTCGGGGATGTGGATGATTTGTCTAGCGTATTATTAAAAACAAATATAGATAAATTAACATTATTGCCGAGCGGAACGCCTCATTTAAGAGCTACAGAGTTGTTGGCAAGTGATGCAATGAGTAAGTTGATTGAAAACATTGCCAATAGATATTCTGATCGAATTATTATATTTGACTCCCCTCCGTTACTATTAACTACTGAGGCACGCGTGCTAGCCACGCACATGGGGCAGATTGTTATAGTTGTTCACGCTGAAAAAACCCTACAAACAAGCGTCCAACATGCAATTACGTCGATAGAGTCTTGCCCAGTCAAGATGATGGTTCTAAATCAAGCTAGAAATGGATCCCAGGGGGGGTATGCTGGATATGGTGGTTATGGATATGGCTACGCACAATCTGATACTTAATAATTTTTTCAGTATAGATAACTTGTTTTATTGTTTTAAAAATGAAAATAAATATCTATAAAAAAAATTTATTTATATGGATTGTGATATTGTTTTTTTCGCAAAGCTATGCTCAAGAGACTCTTATAAATCCAGAATCCGGTAATTCACCTAGGGCCTCTTCTATTGTTCCGAGAGTTTCTGTAACTGAGTATTATACTGATAATTATAATCTCGCGAGGGATAATAAAAAATCTGGATTAACCACGGATATTAGTCCCGGGTTACATTTGAGCAGTTCTGTCGGTCGGGTAGTTGGTTCTTTAGATTACTCCTTGCATCAAATTATTCAATCTAGTGATTCAAACAAAAATGAATTGCAAAATGCACTTGATACAACTGGAACTGTTGAACTTGTAGATAGGTGGGCTTTTGTTGACATTAATGGGAAGATTTCGCAAAGAACTATTTCAGCATTTGGAGCGCAGTCAACTTTAGATAGTTTCTCGAATACGAATAAAACGGAAGTTTCATCATTTAGAGTTTCGCCATATATTAAAGGTAGATTTAAGTATTTTGCCGACTATGAGGCAAGATATGAGTCATCTACAACTCGCGCAAAAGATGCGCAGTATGCAAATGCCAATGGGCAATCCATTGATTTAAAGTTAAATGGCACTGGTATTAATGGGCGACTTAATTGGAGCTCTCAATTGTCGACAAAAAGAGTTGAACAAAGTTCGAGTCAAACCGTCAAATCAGACAATATAAAAAATTCTCTAACTTATTCAATTTATCCTCAATTCAATCTAACTGCTTCTTTCGGGCGGGAGTACGGTAATTACTCTTCGTCTGAGAGTAATTATAAAAATACGACGGGCGTAGGGGCAATTTGGACTCCTTCTGAGAGAACAACTCTTTCAGCAGATATTGAAAATGCTTACGCAGGCAAGACGCACAAGTTAAATTTTGAACATAGAACATCTAAAACCAGTTGGCGTGTCAGTGATATCAAAAACGTATCTTTTTCAAACTCTGTAAGTTCAAATTCAATATTGGGTAATACATATACCCTTTTGTTTAATCAACTTGTATCCGTTGAGCCGGATCCCGTTAAACGTGCTGAGATGGTAAATAATATACTTTTAACGAAGTATGGCATATCATCAGACAGCGTATTGAATGGATATCTAACCTCCGGAACTTCGATACAAAGAACTCAGGATTTTTCTTTTTCCTTGTTAGGAGTGCGTGACGTTATAACATTTACCGCCATGCAAAGCATTGGGAAAAATATAGAAAAATCCTCAATTAGTCTCGATGATTTTTCTAGTAATAACACTATTACTCAGCGTGGTATAACGTTAAGCCTGATGCATCGTTTGGATTCAAATGCATCGTTAAGCGCCCAGTTTACTAGTCAAAAAAATACAAGCGATAGTTCCAATTTGGCTTCTAATTTGAAGTCTATAAGCGTGGATACGTCCACTAAAGTGAGTTCTAAGTCTGTAGTTACAGTTGGAGTTCGTCGAACTATTTTTTCCAACAGTGCCTCTCCTTATAATGTTAATTCCATTAATGGTGGATTATCTGTGCAGTTTTAACTTATGTATGAATCATTTTATGGTCTAAATATCAAGCCTTTTCAGCTTAATCCTGATCCGGCATTTTATTTTTCCAGCAAGCAGCACAATAGAGCTAAAGCATATTTGGAATATGGCGTCCTTCGTAATGAAGGGTTTATTGTAATTACCGGCGAAATTGGCGCTGGCAAGACTACCATTGTTCGTGGGTTGCTTGAAAGCCTAGATGCGGACAAAGTAATTGCAGGAAGTCTTGTTAGTACACAATTGGACGCTGATGATACATTGCGATTGGTTGCCGCAGCATTTGGCGTGCGGGTTAAAGATGTATCGAAAGCAGATCTGCTGCTTGCGTTAGAAGCATTTTTTGTAAGTCAGGCGACTCAAGGAAAGCGTTGCTTGCTTATTGTGGACGAGGCGCAAAATTTAACCCCTCGTGCTGTTGAAGAGTTGCGAATGTTGTCAAACTTTCAATATGGCAAACAAGCATTGCTGCAAAGTTTTTTGGTCGGGCAGCCTGAATTTCGTGAGGTTCTCCAGCATCCGCAAATGCAGCAGTTAAGGCAAAGAGTAATTGCGGCTTGCCATATTGGACCAATGGACCTTGACGAAACACAAGGTTATATACAGCATAGATTGAAATGCGCAGGAAGTACGGGACGTCCGGAGTTTGAGATAGCGGCGTTCGATGAAATTTTTAGCACTAGTGGCGGGGTCCCCCGTCGTATAAATGCGGTATGTGATCGATTGTTATTATTGGGCTTTTTAGAAAATAAAGAAGTATTGACATCGGAAGATGTTGCTACTGTCTCTCGGGAAATGAGAGAGGAGTCCGGGTCTTCATTTAATTTATTGAATGAAGAAAGCTCTAGCATCTCTTTTGGTGAAATTAAAAAATCAGCGCGCTTCTCGCGTGACATGGACTCACCTGAGGTTCATAGTTTATTGGATGAATTTTCAAAAAATATCGACTGTCTTAGTAATGATCTCCACACTAAACGGCTAGAGCAAAGTTTGTTGAGACTAGAAAGATCTAACGATGAAATACTTTCAATGTTAAAGCTTTTTTTTGACGCGATAAAAATAAATTCGAGAGATGCAAAATAATGAAAAATCTGCCTTCAAAAAAACCAGTGATTTGTGTAGTCGGAGCAAGACCTAATTTCATGAAGATGGCGCCTATATTGCGGGCATTTTCTTCTCATGTCCCACCTATTCCTGTATTACTTGTTCATACAGGTCAACATTACGATAAGGATATGAGTGATCGCTTATTTGCTGATCTGCAACTACCAACGCCAGATATTAATCTGGAAGTGGGCTCTGCAAGTCACGCGATTCAAACCTCAGAGGTAATGCGGCGATTTGAACCAATACTGGATGCTAATAATCCACTGTGTGTTCTTGTTGTTGGAGATGTTAATTCAACGCTGGCCTGTACTTTGGTCGCTGTAAAAAAGCAAATTCCAGTAGCTCATGTGGAGGCTGGTTTGAGAAGCTATGATCGCGCAATGCCAGAGGAAATTAATCGAATTTTGACTGATCAAATTGCTGACAGATTGTACACAACTGAACGTAGTGCGGAGGAAAACTTACGTTTGGAAGGAATATCTTCGGCTCGAATTTGCTTTGTTGGAAATGTAATGATTGATACCTTAAAGTTCAGTCAAAAATTTGCGAAGAGTGCATCTGACACGCTAGCTTCCCAAGGTATTTCTTGTAATTTTTTGAATGATCCAATCAATTATGGTGTCGTTACATTACATCGTCCATCTAATGTTGATGACAAGGAAACATTAACCAAGCTGGTTTACGACTTATGTCTAATTTCTGAGAAGTTGCCTTTGATTTTCGCGTTGCACCCTAGAACGCGTGGAAATCTCGAAAAATTTGATTTGTTGCGCCTAATCGGTACCCATAGGATAGTTTTGTTACCGCCTCAGGGTTATTTGGAAATGATTGGATTAATGAGCGGCGCAACATTGGTTCTAACGGATTCTGGCGGTTTACAGGAGGAAACTACTGCCTTGGGTGTTCCTTGTATAACTTTGCGAGAAAATACGGAGCGTCCCATTACTATCGCTGAGGGAACTAATACATTGGTTGGAACCGATCATAATGCCATTATGAATTGCGTAGATCAGGTTCTCACTGGTAATGGTAAAAAGGGTCGTGTGCCGGAATTTTGGGATGGACATGCCGCAGAGAGAGTTGCCGCGGACTTATGGATCTGGATGTCTTCGCTTACCCAGAGTTAAATTTATCCATGCCTAAAAAAAAAATATCCAATGCATTAACTATTGATGTAGAAGATTATTTTCAAGTTTCTGCTTTTGCACCTTATATCTCACGTTCGAGTTGGGATACCTTGGATTGCAGGGTTGAAAAAAACATTACGTCAATACTTGCGCTTCTTGATAGATATAACGTTAAGGCAACCTTTTTTACGCTGGGCTGGATCGCGGAACGCTATCCCAATATGGTTCGACGTATTGTTGCGCAGGGGCATGAATTAGCTAGCCACGGATATGGGCATGAGCGTGTGACCGACTTAACTGCTTCTGAGTTTTTTTCCGATCTTATTTTATCGAAAAAGATTTTGGAAGATATTGGTGGCGTTGAAGTTTGTGGTTACAGAGCGCCGAGTTTTTCAATTGGAGAGAGCAACCTCTGGGCTTTCGATACTCTATTGGAGGCTGGCTATAAATATAGCTCTAGTATTTATCCAATTCAGCATGATCATTATGGGATGCCTAATTCTCCGCGTTTCCCTTATGAATCAAGAAAAAATCTACTAGAAATTCCTATTACGACAATAAGATTCTTTGATAAAAATTTCCCATCTAGCGGTGGGGGATATTTTAGGTTGCTTCCATATGGTTTATCTAATTGGATGATAAATAGGGTTAATGAGAAAGAAGGAAGGCCTGCCATATTTTATTTTCACCCTTGGGAAATTGATGTCATGCAACCGCGCATCCCTGGAGCCAATTGGAAGTCAAAATTTAGGCATTATATTAATCTTGATACTACAGAGAACAAATTGAAACGATTGTTGTCTGATTTCAAGTGGGATCGAATGGATAGCGTATTTCTCAGCAAATGACTGAAATAATCAGATGACAGATATTTCTACGTCCTTCATAAATATAAAACAATTAATTCGAGGCGATGTTGCCAATGAGAGTGCTTGGGATATTTTTGTAGAAAAATGCCCAAACGCGACTTTTTTTCATCGTTCAGGTTGGCAGCATATCATTCACGATATTTTTAGACACCAAACATATTATTTATACGCCGAAATTAATAATTTGATTGTGGCGGTGCTTCCACTTGCACATGTTAATAGTTTTTTATTTGGAAAATCTTTGGCCAGCTTGCCTTTTGCTGTGTATGCTGGAGTGGCTTCTGAAAATACTGATGCCGCAATTTTATTAGAAGATGAGGCCCAGAGAATTTCCAAGAAAATTGGTGTGGATTATCTTGAGTTTAAAAATATAAACCGTCGTCACCCCGATTGGCCATCTCAGGATATTTACGTTACTTTTCGAAAAGAGATTTTTCCGGATGTGGAGAAAAATCTCCTCGAAATTCCACGTAAGCAAAGGGCAATGATTAGAAAAGGTATTAAACACAATCTAGTCAGTCAGCTTGATACGAAGTCCGATATTTTTTTTAAACTATATGCAAACAATGTTCATAGACATGGTACGCCGCCTATGTCGAAAAAATATTTCGACGCATTGTTGACCCAGTTCGAAAGTAGCTGCGAAATATTAACGGTATTGGATGCGTCTGGAGATCCCGTCAGTAGTGTTTTTAGTTTCTACTTTCGGGACGAGGTCCTGCCTTATTACGCTGGTGACAATGAAAGAGCGCGAGATTTAGCCGCAAATGATTTTAAATATTGGGAGTTATTACGCAGATCATGCTTGCGCGGTATAAAAATATTTGATTTTGGCCGAAGTAAGTTAGGAACCGGTTCATTTTCTTTTAAAAAGAACTGGGGCTTTGAGGCTACGCCATTGAGTTACGAGTATAGGTTGCTTAATCGAGAGTCCGTACCTCAAAACAATCCCTTGAATTCGAAATACAGACTCATGATCGCTGTATGGCGGAAGCTTCCCGTTGGTGTTGCCAATTTTATTGGTCCATTTATTGTAAGAAATTTGGGCTGACGTCTTGAGCAACATACTCTATCTCGTACACAGAATACCCTTTCCTCCGAATAAGGGAGATAAGGTTCGATCTTTTCATTTGTTGAAATATCTTTCACTTCGCCATGATATTTACTTGGCAGCGTTTATCGATGATCCCTTTGATCGACAATATATTCCGCAGGTAGAAAAATACTGCGCTGACGTGTTGTTTTTGGAAATTAATCCGTTTATTGCAAAATGCCGAAGTATCTTCGGTATTTTTCATGGTACCCCTTTGACATTGGGCTATTATTACAACATAGCGCTAAAAAATTGGGTTGATAGTCTTATTGTAAGAAATAAGATTGACAGAATAATAATTTTTTCCTCTGCGATGGCGCAGTATGTAGATCATATAAATGATATCGATATATTGATTGACTTTGTGGATGTTGATTCTGCGAAGTGGTCGGAATATGCACTGAAGCATTTTTTCCCAATGTCTTTAGTTTATCGACGGGAATCTATTAAGTTGCTTGAATATGAACGATCTGTAGCGATCCATTCAAAGCAGTCTTTTTTTGTCACTGACAATGAGGCTTCTCTTTTTAATAGTTTGGCTCCGGAGTGCGTTGATAAGATTTCAACTATCAATAATGGCGTTGATGCTGAGTATTTTTCGATGGATTTTTCGTGTGAATCACCGTTTGAGAAACCAATATTAGAGACTGACAGTTATTTCTTGGTTTTTACTGGTGCAATGGATTACTGGCCAAATGTCGATGCTGTGACTTGGTTTTCTAGTGAAATTTTTCCAAAATTACAAAATATTCGAAAAAATGTATATTTTTATATCGTAGGTAGAAATCCTAGCGCACAGGTTTTGGCGCTTGCATCGGATCATGTGGTCGTGACTGGTACTGTAGCGGATGTTCGGCCTTATTTGAAGTTTGCTTCCGTTGTTGTGGCTCCCTTAAGAGTTGCACGCGGTATTCAAAATAAAATTTTGGAAGCCATGGCTATGGAGTGTCCTGTGGTTGCATCGGATATTTGTGTTAATAGCATGGCTGTTGAACCGGATCGAGATTTACTTTCTGCTGGAAGTTCGGACGAATTTTTTCAACAAATTAATAAATTATTAGATTCCGCAGTTTTTTCGCGCTTGATTGGTAAGTCTGGTCGCCGTACAGTCCAGGAGAAATATAGTTGGACTGCTCATTTGTCTCAAGTTGATAAGTATCTTGACTCGCCAGCTTTTTGAAGTTCTCATGAATAATGTCAATATTTTCCCTTCGCAAGTTTGGCGAAATTCAGTAATTTCATTGGTTCTTCTTGTCTGCATTGATTTTTTTGTTTTTAAAGGCAGCTTTGCTGGAATGTGGTCTATTTGGGGACGCTCGGAAACTTTTGCCCACGGCTTTGTTGTTCCGCCTATTTCGTTGTGGTTGATTTGGAGAAAGCGGGAATACATATTGGTCGAAGTTCCCCGGCCGAATTTTTGGTTTTTAGTTTTTTTATTTTTTGTTATTATTATTTGGTTTTTGGGTGATACCGTTGCTGTGGGTTCTGTGACTCAGTTTATGGCAGTTGCATCTATTGTGTTGCTTGTTCCTATACTGTTTGGTTACTCTATATTTAAAGTTATTTTATTCCCACTTTGCTTTTTATTTTTTGCTGTTCCATTCGGAGAATTTCTTTTCCCACAGTTAATGGAGTGGACGGCGGACTTCACTGTGCTCGCTCTGCGATTTAGTGGCGTTCCTGTATACCGAGAGGGATTGCAGTTTGTCATTCCTTCTGGAAACTGGTCTGTTGTTGAAGCATGTAGCGGTATTAGATATCTAATTTCGTCAGTAACTGTTGGTGCATTGTTTGCATATTTAAATTATAAATCGATTTGTCGAAGATTTATTTTTGTTCTTATATCTATTGCCGTACCTATTTTTGCAAATTGGATTCGCGCCTATCTTATTGTTATTCTTGGTCATTTGTCTGCGAATAAAATTGCAACCGGTGTTGACCATATTATTTATGGATGGTTCTTTTTTGGATTTGTTATTGCAGTAATGTTTTGGGTAGGGGCGCGATGGTCTGAATCCTCTATTGAGTTCGAAGCGTCTTCCAACCTGGCTCCAAAGAGTATTGCATTCAATTCTGGGACGGGATACTTTGGCGTTTCTTGTGCTGCTGCTTTGCTTTTAATTTGTCCGCTGTTGCTAAAATCCGTCGTAGACAGTGATTCTCTAAATGGCTTTAATAGTTCTGTTGATTTTTCAAATATAAAGCTGGGCTGGGTATCTAAGGATGACGCCCATCTTGGGTTTTTGCCTTCTTATAAAAATACGGCGCTTAAGTTTTCTGGAGGTTTTGAAAGAGATGGCAAAACTGTTGACGTTTTTTTCGGATATTACGCCAGACAAAATTATGGTTACAAGATGATTTCTTCGGACAATGTACTTGTGGTTAGCAGCGACCCACATTGGTCAAAAATATCCTCTGGTGTAAATTCTATTGATGTCGGCTCCCACGTTATACCGATGCGAACAACGGTGCTTCGTGGAGTTGGTTTTCCGGGGGGAGAGGTGCGGCTCGCTGTGTGGCAGTTTTATTGGATTAATGGTTTTATCACCAATAATGATTACGTTGCTATAGTTTATAGTGCATTTCAGAAGCTTTTGGGGCACGGTGATGAGTCTGTTGTGGTGGTGTTAAGTTCAAAAATCGTTGACGGTGTCGATGCTAATGATGCGATGGGCAAGTTTTTGGTAGATAACTACAAGAATATAAACACCATTTTTCATGGTGTAAAAAATTAAATATAATATTTTGATAAATGGAGTGATCTATGACTGTTGTAGCTGTGATTGGTTTGGGTTATGTTGGACTTCCGCTTGTTATTGAGTTTGGCAAGCATTTCCGAACTATTGGATTCGATATCTCTTTGCCTAAGGTTGACTCTTGTAATCGTGGTGTAGATCCATCGAGGGAATTGTCTGACGAGGAGATGCGTGCATCTCCTCATGCTGTGTATACCGCTGATCCCAAAATGTTAGGAGAGGCAGATATTATTGTGGTCGCGGTACCCACCCCCGTGGATGATGCGCATATACCGGATTTCAAACCACTAATAGGTTCCAGTACCAGTGTTGGTAGGAATATGAAGCGCGGCGCTATTGTTGTATACGAGTCGACTGTTTATCCTGGTGCTACGGAGGAAGTTTGTATCCCAGTGCTTGAGCGAGAATCAGGAATGAAGTGGAAGCAAGATTTTTTTGTTGGATATTCACCTGAACGTATCAACCCAGGTGACAAAGAACATACCCTCACAAAGATTTTAAAAGTGGTGTCGGGTGACGGACCTGAAACCCTTGAAAAAGTTGCTCAACTTTATGAATCCATTATTGTGCCTGGTGTACATCGTGCTTCTTCCATCAAAGCTGCTGAGGCGGCTAAGGTTATCGAAAATACCCAGCGGGATTTAAATATCGCACTGATGAATGAGCTTGCTATCATTTTCGATAAGATAGGTATCGATACCTCTGAGGTTTTGGCTGCTGCTGGTACAAAATGGAATTTTCTAAAATTTAGCCCGGGTTTAGTTGGTGGGCACTGCATTGGTGTTGATCCTTATTATTTAACCCATAAGGCCGCCATGTTGGGTTATCAACCTGAAGTTATTTTGGCTGGGCGCCGTATTAATGACAGTATGGGGAAGTTCATTGCCGAGCAAACAATTAAGAATATGATTGCTTCCGGTAGTTATATTAAAGGTGCGAAGGTTAATATTTTGGGTTTGACGTTTAAGGAGAACTGCGGCGACCTGCGAAACTCTAAGGTCGTTGATATTATTAAAGAGTTGCGCTCGTACGGCGTGGAAATATTCGTTACTGATCCTCAAGCGGATGTAGAGGAGGCTGTGCACGAGTATGGCGTGCATTTGTCCAAGTGGGATGATTTGCCGCGGGCTGATGCTATTGTGGCGGCGGTTGCTCATAGGGAATATGCCGCACTTTCCGTGGAAGATTTTTCTAAAAAGCTTGTTAAGGGCGGAGCCTTCATCGACGTTAAGGCAGCCTTTGACGGGGAAGCTATACAGGCTGCTGGTTACAAGTTGTGGCGCCTGTAGTTGATTTGCGTCCGGTTGTGGTACACGTGGTGTACCGTTTTGATACAGGTGGTCTTGAGAATGGTGTTGTTAATTTAATTAACAAAATGCCTGTATCGGCTTATCGCCATGTTGTTTTGGCTTTAACTGAAGTTACCGACTTTCGACTCCGTATTGTGCGATCGGACGTGGAGTTTATTGCTTTGAATAAAGCATCAGGGCATGCAGTCTGGTTGTATCCCCGTTTATTTAAGTTGTTTCGGGCATTACACCCAGCCATTGTTCACACCCGTAATTTAGCGGCACTTGAGGTCCTGGTGCCAGCTTGGTTGGCGGGTGTGAAGGTGCGTGTTCATGGCGAACATGGACGTGATCAAGAGGACTTGGCTGGCTTGAGCAAGAAACACCAATGGATTCGGCGAATTTACAGTCCATTCGTTTCTCACTACCTAGCGCTTTCTCGTGATTTGGCCGGCTATTTGCTGGATAAAGTCAAGATTCGGGATCGTCGGGTAACACAGGCATACAACGGCGTTGATTCTGGAAAGTTTCGTCCGTTCGACTCGGATTTGGACGCTTTTCCTGCTGATTTCCCCTTTAGGCAACCGTATGAGTGGATTGTGGGTACTGTTGGGCGTATGCAGGTTGTCAAGGATCAGCTTACTTTGTCCAAAGCGGTTGTTCGAGCGATTGAAATTGCGCCAGATTTGAAAGCATATTTGCGGCTTGTGATGGTGGGAGATGGTCCGTTGCGGGAGCAATGCCAAGCCATCTTGGATTCCGCCGGCTTATCCGATATTTCTTGGCTGCCTGGCGAGCGCCAGGACATTGCGGAACTTATGCGCAGCTTGGACTGCTTTGTGTTGCCTTCGCTTGCCGAGGGTATCTCCAACACTATTCTGGAGGCGATGGCGAGTGGTTTACCTGTGATCGCTACTGAGGTGGGCGGAAATGCGGACTTGGTGGTGCAAGGGGAAACTGGGCTGCTCGTACCGTCGAATGATCCAGAGGCACTTGCGCGCAGTCTTGTGCAGCTCGCGACGGCACCTGTCTTAGCCAAAAGTATGGGACGAGCAGGGCGCCAGCTTGCCGTAGAAAAATTTAGCATGGCTGCCATGGTCGCAACCTACCAAGGCTTGTACGATCGCCTTCTGGGTGCGGCAACGGTTGCTGTCCAAACACCTCTCAATACAAAATAAATACCATGTGCGGAATCGTTGGCATTTTTGATACGCGTGGCAGCCGAGATATCAACCGTGCGGTGCTTCATCGCATGAATGAGTCACAACACCATCGTGGACCGGTGGAGGGTGATCTTTATCTGGAACCCGGTTTGGGTCTTGGACACAGGCGCCTGTCGATTATTGACTTGGCTACAGGCCAACAGCCTCTCTTCAATGAAGATGGCTCGGTAGTTGTAGTGTTCAATGGTGAGATATATAACTACCAACAGCTTATTCCGGAGCTGCAGGCCTTGGGCCATGTATTTCGGACGCGCAGCGATACTGAGGTGATTGTTCATGCATGGGAGGCTTGGGGCAAAGATTGCGTCAAGCGCTTCCGCGGTATGTTTGCGTTCGCCTTGTGGGACCGCAACCAGCAGACATTTTTCATGGCGCGGGATCGGTTGGCAGTCAAGCCCTTGTACTACGCCCATTTAGACGACGGGACATTGCTGTTTGGCTCGGAACTCAAGTCATTGTTGGCCCATGGCGGCCTGAAGCGCGATATGGATCCGCTGGCCGTGGAGGAATATTTTGCATTGGGCTATGTTGCTGAGCCGCGGACCATTTTTCGCCAGGCAAAAAAGCTTTCACCAGCGCATACGCTGACCTTGCGCAGAGGGCAGGCCTTGGCTGAACCCGAGCAGTATTGGGACGTGCGGTTTAGTCTGGATAGCAAAATAGGTTTGGAAGAGGCTTGCGCGGAGTTGGATGCTAGGCTGAAAGAGTCTGTGCGTTTGCGGATGATTGCAGAGGTTCCACTGGGTGCATTTTTGTCGGGTGGCGTGGACTCCAGTGCGGTAGTGGCTGAAATGGCCGATTTGTCTTCTGAGCCCGTCAATACCTGCTCTATCGCTTTTGATGATCCGGCTTTCAACGAGTCTGCTTTCGCACAGACTGTGGCAGACCGTTACCACACCAATCATCGCGTAGAGACGGTGAAGAGCGACGATTTCGATCTGATAGATACCTTGGCCAGTCTGTATGACGAACCATTTGCGGATAGTTCGGCGATTCCTACCTACCGTGTATGCGAGTTGGCCCGTAAACATGTGACGGTGGCATTGTCGGGGGATGGTGGTGATGAGACGTTTGGCGGTTACCGGCGTTACCGCTTGCACTTGATGGAGGAGAAGATGCGCGCCTCCATGCCGCAGGCCTTGCGGCAGCCCTTGTTCAAAACATTGGGGCGTCTGTATCCCAAGGCCGATTGGGCGCCTCGCATCTTCAGGGCCAAGACCACGTTTGAAGGTCTTTCGCGTAGTTCGGTAGAGGCATATTTTCATTCAGTCTCGATACTGCGTGACCCCATGCGCGAGCAACTGTTCAGCAAGCGCTTTAAGAGTGAGCTTGCGGGTTACAACGCCCAAGAGGTGTTTGATTACCACGCGGCCAAGGCGAACACCGACGATCCGCTTGCCTTGATCCAGTATTTGGATTTGAAGACTTATTTGGTAGGCGATATCAACACCAAAGTGGACCGTGCCAGCATGGCCCACTCTCTGGAGGTACGCGAGCCCTTGATGGACCATGAGCTGGTTGAGTGGATGGCGACTTTGCCTTCTTCTCTCAAGATCAAGGGGCAAGAGGGCAAGTACTTGCTCAAAAAGGCGATGGAGCCGCGTTTGTCGGACGATATTCTGTACCGACCCAAGATGGGTTTCTCCGTGCCCTTAGCGCGTTGGTTCCGAGGGCCTTTACGCCAGCGCGTGCGTGATGCCGTGCTGGGCCCTCGCCTGGCGGAAACCGGTTGGTTCAACCGGGAATATCTGGAGCATCTGGTAAATGCGCATGACTCGGGCGCCCGTGATTACAGCGCCCCTTTGTGGACACTGCTGATGTTTGAAGCTTTTTTGCGTAATGTGATGCAGGGTGAAATTGCGATGCCAGTACAGGCTGAGGGCGTTGCAGTATGACGCGGGTATTGCATGTACTGGACCACTCCATCCCTCTGCATAGCGGCTATACCTTTCGAACCCTGTCCATTTTGCGGGAGCAGCGCAAGCTAGGCTGGGAAACCTTCCACCTCACCACCCCAAAGCACACGGCTGAAAGTGGCTTAGAGGAAACGGTGGACGGCTGGCATTTTTATCGCACACCTGCGCCAGAGTCTGGTGTCATGCGTTTGCCTGGCTTGGGGGAGTTGGCGTTGATGCGCCAGGTAGAGCGTCGTTTGCAAGAGGTTGCAGAGCAGCTGCGGCCGGATATCTTGCATGCCCATTCTCCGGTTCTGAATGCATTGCCGGCATTGCGAGTGGGTAAGCGCTTGGGGATTCCTGTGGTGTACGAGGTGCGTGCTTTTTGGGAAGACGCTGCTGTGGACCACGGCACAACAGAAGAAGGCAGTCTGCGTTATCGCTTCACGCGCAGCTTGGAAACTCGGGCGCTGAAGCAGGCGAACCATGTCTTTACCATCTGCGAAGGGCTGCGGTCTGACATTGTCGCGCGGGGCATAGCCGCAGACAAAGTGACCGTGATTCCGAATGCTGTCGATATCGATGCCTTTGACGTGGGCGGCGTTCCTGATGGTGGCCTGAAGGCCAAGCTAGGCCTTGCGGGTTGCACCATCGTGGGTTTCATTGGCTCTTTTTATGCGTATGAGGGGCTGGACATTTTGCTGGCGGCTTTGCCTGCCATTCTGGAGAAAATGCCCCAGGTCCGCGTGTTGCTGGTGGGCGGTGGTCCGCAGGACGCGGCCTTGAAAGCCCAGGCCCAGGCATTGGGTTTGAAAGATAAAGTCGTTTTCACCGGGCGTGTGCCGCACACCGAAGTTCAGCGCTATTACGACCTTGTGGACGTGTTGGCCTATCCGCGCCATTCCATGCGCTTGACCGAACTGGTAACGCCCCTCAAGCCTTTGGAGGCCATGGCGCAAGGACGCTTGCTGGTAGCGTCCGACGTCGGGGGGCACAAGGAACTGATACGCCATGGCGTCACAGGCGTACTGTTTAAAGCCGGCAGCGTTGAATCCTTGGCGGAAGCCACCGTCAAGTTGCTGCAAGAGCCCGAACGTTGGGCGCAACTGCGTGCTGCTGGCCGCAAGTTTGTTGAGACCGAGCGCAACTGGACCAAAAGCATTGCAAATTATTCTGCCCCCTATGCTGCGCTAACAGATCGCGTGGCTGGATGAGCTTTTCTGGCATTCGTGTGGGGCTGGTGGGACCCTTGCCACCGCCCTCTGGCGGCATGGCCAACCAGACCCGGCAGTTGGCTGAATTGCTGCGTTCGGGCCAGGCCGAGGTGACCCTGGTCCAAACCAATGCGCCGTACCGTCCAGCGTGGGCCGCCGGTTTGCCAGGGGCTCGCGCACTGTTCCGCTTGGTTCCGTACATATGGGCTTTGTGGCGCGCGGCGGGCCGTAGCGATGTATTGCACATCATGGCGAATTCAGGCTGGTCCTGGCATCTGTTTGCGGCTCCCGCGATCTGGGTAGGGCGGCTGCGCGGTGTGCCGGTAGTGGTGAACTACCGGGGCGGCGAAGCGGCGGAATTTCTGAAAAGTGCCCAGTCGTTTGTCCGCGTCTCCATGGCCCGTACTGCGCAGCTGATCGTACCGTCGGCTTTTCTGCAAGAGATATTTGCCCGCTTTCGCATGCCGTCTACGATCGTGCCCAACATCATTGATTTGGCCCGGTTTAGCACACGTGGCCCGCGTGTGGGTGCTTCGGCGCATTTAGTGGTGGCCCGCAATTTGGAGCCCTTATACGACAACGCCACGGCGATACGGGCGTTTCATATTGTCCGCTCGCATGCGCCTGCAGCACGCCTGACCATTGCCGGAAGTGGGCCGCAAGAGGCTGAACTGCGCCAACTGGTGACTGATTTGGGCCTGGACCAGGCCGTGCAATTCACGGGGCGTTTGGACCGAGATGCCATGGCCGCCTTGTACCGGGAGGCCGATGTCATGTTGAATCCCAGCCTTGCCGATAACATGCCCAATTCACTGCTGGAGTCGATGGCTAGTGGTGTACCGGTGGTCAGTACGCGCGTGGGCGGGGTCCCTTATATGGTGGAAGATGGAGAAACGGCGCTGCTGGTACCCGCCGGGGATGCCGAGGCGATGGCCCATGCCTGCTTGCGCTTGCTGCAAGAGGCCCCTTTGTGGGAGCGCCTGCATGTCGCCGGTCTGGCCCGGGTGCAGCGCTATACCTGGAGCCAGGTCGGCCCTCTGCTGGCAGCCCAGTACACGAGTGCCATAGGCGCTTCTCGCTAATTTTTGTTGCCTGGCAATATTCAAAAAATGGATCTGTACACAAAGCTGATCTCCAACGTGCTTTTCCCGCTGCAAGAGCGGCTTAAAAAGCACACCACGGTTGCCGTGCACCGCCATATGGAAGATGCCCAATGGTGGTCTTCCGCACAGCTGGCGGATTACCAGTTGCAAAGGCTGCGCGCATTTCTGGCCGAGGTTGCGGTCAACGTGCCTTACTACCGTGACCTGTTTGCAGCGACTGGCTTTGATCCGGCAACGGTTTCGTCGGTAGGCGACCTAGCCAGATTGCCATTTCTCACCAAAGCCAGCATCAGGGCCAACACAGATGGCCTTAGGCATGCTAATGCCCAGGGTTTGACTCGTTTCAATACCGGAGGCTCGTCAGGCGAGCCTTTGGTGTTTTTCATCGGTACCAAGCGCGTAAGCCATGACGTGGCCGCCAAGTGGCGAGCGACCCGTTGGTGGGGTGTAGATATTGGCGATCCTGAGATTGTGGTGTGGGGCTCGCCGATTGAGCTGGGTACGCAGGACCGCGTGAAGCTGGTGCGCGATACCTTGATGCGTACCCAGTTGCTACCGGCATTTGAAATGTCGGAGGCCAAGCTGGACGGCTTTATTGCGACCATCCGCAGCACGCGCCCCAAAATGCTGTTTGGGTACCCGTCAGCACTGACACTGATTGCGCGCCACGCGCAGAAGCGCGGCATCGCCCTGGATAACTTGGGTATCAAGGTGGCGTTTGTTACATCGGAGCGTTTGTACGACGACCAACGCGCCACCATAGGCCAGACTTTTGGCTGCCCTGTAGCGAACGGCTATGGCGGTCGGGATGCGGGTTTCATTGCCCATGAATGCCCGGCTGGCGGCATGCATATCACCACCGAAGATCTGGTGGTGGAAATCATCAACGAGGCGGGTGAGGTGCAGCCACCAGGGGTTGCCGGTGAAATCGTGGTGACGCATTTGGCGACGCAGGACTTTCCGTTCATCCGCTACCGTACGGGCGATATCGGCGTGCTCGACACCGCCACCTGTGGCTGTGGCCGCGGCCTGCCTTTGTTGAAGGAGATCCAGGGGCGCAGCACCGATTTCGTGATTGCTGCCGATGGCACCGTGATGCATGGCCTTTCGCTGATCTACATTCTGCGCGACTTGGCGGGCGTCCAGTCATTCAAGGTGGTGCAGGAGTCGCGCGACAAGACCCGGGTACTGCTGGTGGCAGGGCCCGGTTTTCTGCCGGATGCTCCGGTGCAGATCGTTGAGGGTTTCAAGCGCCGCTTGGGGGCAGGCGTGCAGGTGCAGGTGGATCTGGTGGATGCCATCCCCGCCGAGAAATCCGGCAAATTCCGCTACATCGTAAGCCACGCCGTCTAGGCCAGAGGAGACCCGCATGCGTGACGTATTGATTGTGGGCCTGGTGCTGCTGGGCGCTATCGCGGCCGTACGCCAGGCATGGATAGGCGTGATGCTGTGGACATGGCTGAGCATCATGAATCCGCACCGCTACACCTATGGTTTTGCCTTCGATGCGCCGGTCGCGATGATGGCTTTTTGTGCCACCGTGTTGGGCTTGCTGGTGACCCGGGATAGGGCTTCGCCTTTCAAAGCGCCGGTCGTCGTGGTGTTCCTGGTATTCATAGTCTGGATATGCATTTCGACCGTGTTGGGCCTGGATCCGTCAGGCGACTACTGGCAATGGAACAAGGTCATGAAGGTGGACCTCATGATCCTGGTTGCGCTGGTCCTGTTGCACAGCAAAAAGCACATTCTGGCCCTGGCCTGGGTGTGCGCCGGTTCGCTGGCCCTGTTGGGTGCCAAAGGCGGCTTGTTTACCTTGCTGACCGGAGGCAACTTTCGGGTGTGGGGGCCACCGGGCTCCTTCATCGAAGACAACAACGAGTTCGCGTTGTCCTTGGTGATGGCGATCCCGTTGCTGCGTTTTTTGCAGCTGCAACTCAGCGCGCGCTGGGGCCGCCACGCCATGACAGCTATGTCGGTACTGTGTGCCATAGCGGCCGTCGGCAGCTATTCGCGGGGTGCCTTGTTGGCCATCAGTGCCATGGCTGCATTCATGTGGTGGAACGGCAAGAACAAACTTGTGGTGGGCATGGTGTTGGCGCTGGTGGCGCCCTTGTTGATTGCATTCATGCCCAGCGAATGGATGGGCCGCATGTCCACCATCGGTGAATATGAGCAAGACGAATCCTCCATGGGCCGTATCTCTGCCTGGTGGAATGCCTGGAACATCGCTTTCCACTACCCTACGGGTGTGGGCTTTGACGCGGCCCGGCCAGAGCTGTTTGCACTGTATTCACCCTACCCGGATGCAGTTCATGCGGCCCACAGCATTTACTTCCAGGTGCTGGGCAACCACGGTTTCATTGGCCTGTTCCTGTTCTTGTCCATTTGGGTGATGACCTGGCGTTCTGCCGGCTGGCTGCGTACCCACTGCGCCAAGATTCCTGAGGCGGCCTGGTGCGTGGACCTGGGTGCCATGTGCCAAGTCTGCTTGCTGGGTTATGCCGTGGGCGGGGCCTTTTTGAGCCTGGCCTATTTCGACCTGCCTTACAACGTGATGGTGCTGGTCGTGCTGACCCGGGTCTGGGTGCAAACCAAGGGCTGGCTGCGCGAGCCGGCCTATGTGCCGGGCTGGAAGAATATCCCCGGCATGGCCCGGTTGGTCAAACCCAAGTAATCCATGTTTAAAACGGTACTGAAACACCTTTCCCCGGCAGGCGAACGGGGCCGCCTGTCGGTGCTGATCTTCCACCGCGTGCTGCCCGAGCCCGACCCCATCTTTCCGGGTGAGGTGGATGCAGTGGCTTTTGACGCCATTTGCCAGTGGATGAAATCCTGGTGCAATGTGCTGCCGCTGGATGTGGCCGCCCAGCGCTTGCAAAGCCGCAGCCTGCCCGAGCGGGCTGTGGCCATCACCTTTGACGATGGCTATGCCGACAACCGCAGCGTGGCCCAGCCCATCCTGGCGCGCCACGGCCTGCAGGCCACCTTCTTCATCGCCACCGACTTTCTGGATGGCGGCCGCATGTGGAACGACACCGTGATCGAATCCGTGCGCTTGTGTACCCAGGCAGAGCTGGATTTGTCGTCCCTGGCCAAGCCTGATGGCAGCGGCTACCTGGGCCAGTACACCATAGGCAGCCCAGTGCAAAAGCGCGAGGCCATCCAGGCCATCATCGGCCAGATCAAATACCTGCCGCTGGCCCAGCGCAAGACCTTGACCGAGCAGATCGCTGCCTGCGCCGGTGTGCGCCCGCCTGACGATCTGATGATGACCTCGCAGCAGGTGCGTGAACTGCGCCAAACCGGCATGCAGATCGGTGCCCACACCCGCACCCACCCGATTCTTGCCAAACTGGGCGCCGATGCCGCGCGCGCCGAAATCGGCGAGAGCAGGGCGTTTTTGCAGGACTTGCTAGGCGAGCGTGTGGGCTTGTTTGCCTATCCGAATGGCAAACCTGGCACCGACTACATCCCCGAGAGCGTGGACATCGTGCGTGAACTGGGCTTTGACGCCGCCGTGTCCACCACCTGGGGGGCTGCCCGTACGGGCACCGACCCGTTCCAGATTCCCCGCTTTACCCCGTGGGACCGCAGCAAGCTGCGCTTTGGCAGCCGTTTTGCCGGCAACCTCTGGAAAACCTGAGCTCCCAGCTCAGCGGCGCGACGACACCACGATACCGCCCACAATCAGCCCAAACGCCAGCCCGTGGTACAGATGCGGCCACTCGCCTAGAAAGGCGGCCGACAACAGGGTTGCGAACAGCGGCGTGAGGTTGATGAAGAAGCCCGCCACATTCGGCCCCACCCGCTGCAGCCCCGCACCCCAGCAGCGGTAGGCCAGTACCGCTGGGCCTACCGCCACATAGGCCAGGGCGGCGGCCAGCGGCCAGCCCCATTGCACCGGGGCCGCGCCCACACCCCATTCCACCGCCGTCATGGCCCCCGACCACACCAGGCCGAAGCTGATCTGCGCCAGCAAAAACGCCGCCCAGTCGGCGCGTATGGCTGGTGGGTCTTTGGGCAGGCTGAGCTGCCAGCTGTAGAACGACCAGGACACAGTGGCCAGCAGCATGAAAACATCGCCCGCCACCAGTCGCAGTGCCAGCAGCTGCTGCCATTGCCCCCGGCACAGCACCAGCAGCACGCCGGCCAGCGACAGCAGCGCGCCCAGCACCTGCCGGCGCGTCACGCGGGCGCCAAAAAACAGGGCGCCCACGGCCAGCATGCACATGGGCAGGCTGGCGCCCACCAGGGTCACGTTGATGGGCGTGGAAGTCTGCAGCGCCATGTACTGCAGCGCGTTGTACAGGCCCACGCCCAGCAGACCCAGCAGAGCAAACCGCCGCCAATGCGGCCACAGCCCGCTGTTGCGCCGCAGTACCCAGCCCGCTATGGGCAGCAGGATGGCAAAGGCCAGCGCCCAGCGGATGAAGTTCAGCGTAATGGGCGGCACCAAGGTATGCACCATGCGGCCTACAACAGCATTGCCGGCCCATAACAGCGGGGCCAGGGTCAGGAGAAGGGCGGTACGGAGCGTCAGGCCTTGTTGCATGGCGCGCACTGTAACCGGGGTTTCATGGCACCATGCCGCCACATTGTTTTGAGCAAGGATTTTTATGCCTACCACCAGCCTGTCCGTCCAAATACGCCAACACGGCGGCCCCGAACAATTGGAGCTGGTCACCATCCCCGTGGGCGAGCCTGGCCCCGGCCAGATCCGTATCCGCCACCACGCTATCGGCCTGAACTTCATCGACGTCTACCAGCGCAGCGGCCTGTACCCGCAAAACCTGCCGGTACAACTGGGCATGGAGGCCGCCGGTGTGGTCGAAGCCGTGGGCGAGGGCGTGACGCACCTGCAGGTAGGCGACCGCGCCGCCTACGCCAGCAACCCGCCCGGCAGCTACTGCGAGCGCCGGGTCATGCCGGCCACCTGCGTTTGCAAGCTGCCCGATGCCATCTCTTTCGAGACCGGCGCGGCCATGATGCTCAAGGGCCTCACCGCCCAATATCTGCTGAAGAAGACCCTGCCCCAGGGCGGCCTGCAGGCTGGTGACTTCGTGCTGTTCCACGCCGCTGCGGGTGGCGTGGGCCTGATCGCCAGCCAGTGGGCCAAGGCCCTGGGCCTGCAACTGATCGGTACAGCAGGTTCTGCAGAAAAATGTGCTCTGGCGCTTGCCAATGGTGCGGCGTATGCTATCAATTACGCAGCAGAAGACTTTGTTGCCCGGGTCAAAGAGATTACTGGTGGTGCGGGCGTGAAAGTGGTCTACGACTCGGTGGGCAAGGACACGTTTGATAAATCGCTGGACTGCCTGCGCCCCTTTGGCTTGCTGGCATCTTTTGGCAATGCGTCTGGCCCGGTGGCACCGTTTGCCCCCGGCATACTCGGCGCCAAGGGTTCGCTGTACCTGACCCGTGCCACGCTGTTCACCCACATGGCCACCCGCGAGAGCACCCAGGCCATGGCCGACGACCTGTTTGCCGTGGTGCAAAGCGGCCAGGTGCAGATCCACATCGGCCAGCGTTACCCCTTGGCCCAGGTGCAGCAAGCCCACCGCGACCTGGAGGCGCGCAAGACCACCGGCTGCACCATCCTCACCTTATGAGCTGGTTGAAGAAGCTGCGCGCCGAGGCCGACCAACCGCCCGCACGGCCCCGCCAGCCCCTGTGGACTGGCGCGGTGCAGATCGGCTCGGTAGAGCCCGAGTTCATGGCCAAAATCGACCTGCAGCGCATACCCTATCTGCGCAAGGTGCTCCTGAAAGTAGAGCAATACGGCCAGCTGGGTTGGCAACTGCAGGGCGAGCCCACGCACAGCCTGGCGCACCTGGCCCATGTGCTGCGGGATGCCGGCCTGGCCCATGTTTGGCGTGACGAGCAGCTTGCCGTGCCCGATTCCGACGGCCGCGTCGTCGCCACGGTGGAGCGCGGCGTGGTGCGCGCCCTGGGCATCACCACCTGCGCCGTACACCTGGTGGGCGCCGCGCCGGACGGCCGGGTCTGGGTGCAGCAGCGTTCGGACAGCAAACCCAACGACCCCGGCCGCTGGGACACCCTGGTGGGCGGCATGGTGTCGGCGGCGGACTCCATCCCCACCGCGCTGGAGCGCGAAACCTGGGAGGAGGCCGGCCTGCGCCCGCCGCATATGCAGGACCTGCGCCTGGGCGGCCGCCTCACCACCCGCCGGCCCAGCACCGACAGCGGTGGCGCCGGGTATGTGGTGGAGCACATCCACTGGTACGCCTGCACCCTGGCCGAGGGCGTGGCCCCGGCCAACCAAGATGGCGAGGTGCAAGCCTTTGCCCTGCTGCCACCCGCAACGCTGGCCGAGCAACTGGCGCAAGGCCTGTTTACCGACGATGCGGCGCTGATATTGGCGGACTACCTGGGTTTGGTCGCTTGATGTCGGTTATGTAACAGCTTGGTCTTTTAGGGCTTTTGCGTAGAGGCTATCTGCGCGAGTAGCTATTAAATTTGTAGCGATTTGCATGGCGCGTAGTTACGGCGGTAGCTTTTATTTGTAATGGGTAAATTTCCCATTTACAATTGAGCCATGTCTGAAACTCCTCCACCCACGCCAGGCCAGCCCGTGCTGGAGCAGGTGCTTGCCATGCTGCAGCCGCTGGTGGTGTGGCTGCTGCGTTCCGGGGTGGGTTATACCGATCTGACGGCCGCGCTGAAGCCGGTGTTCCTGGAGGCGGCGCGCACCGAGCTGACACGCATCGGTGGCAAGCAGACGGACTCGGCGGTCAGCCTGCTGTCCGGCCTTCACCGCAAGGATGTGCGGGCTGCCGCGCATACCGAGCGCGCTGCCGATGTGCGGGCCCGCCTGGGCAAGCCCACACCCGCCAGCCAGGTGATGACGCGCTGGCTGGCCTCCGAGCTGCCAGACGTGCTGCCGTTTGCCGGCGTCCAGGCCTCGTTTGAAAGCCTGGCCCGTTCCGTGTCCAAAGACATCCATCCCCGTTCTGTGCTGCTGGAGCTGGTGCGCCTGGCCGTGGTTGAAGAGGCCGATGGCCAGGTGCTGCTGCGGCGCCAGGCCTTTGTACCCAATACCTCGCTGGAAGAGGCGCGCCGCCTGCTGGCCGGCAGCGTGGCCGACCATATTGAAGCGGGGGTGCACAACCTCAGCGCGGGTGACGGCAAGACTTTTCTGGAGCAAAGCGTGTTTGCCGACGGGCTCAGTCCGCAGTCGGTGCAGCAGCTGGAGCAACTGGCCAACAGCCTGTGGCGTGACGTGATGGCCGCCATGGTCAAGGCGGCCATCCCTTTGTGTGAACAAGATGAACCCGCTGGCGGTAACCAGCGCATCCGGTTGGGCATGTTCTGCCTGACCGCCCCCATGGCACCCGTGCCCCCCCCACCCCCGCAGAACAACAACCCGCAGGACGCACCCGACCATGGCTAAAGCAGACACCAGCATCCAGATGGACCCCACCGACGGTGCCAGCCGCCTGGGTGGTGCTGGCAGGGAGTGGCAGGGCTGGTTGGCCGCCATTTTGGCCAGCCTGGCCGTCATGCTGCTGGCGCTGCTGCTGGAGAGCTGTGGCGGCGGCACGGTGGCCGGTGTGGGCAGCGGTGGCACGGGCGAGGCCAGCGGCACGGTCAGCGGCTTTGGCAGTGTGATCGTGGACGGCGTGGAATACAGCGATACCAGCGCCACCGTGCAGCGCCGCGACGCCAGCGGCGCGCTGGTCAACACCACGGCCCAGCTGGGCCAGCGGGTGCGGCTGCAATACCAGGGCAGCAATGCCGCAGCCAGCATCGAGGTGGTGTCCCAACTGCTGGGCGGTGTCACCACCGTGCCGGACAGCAATGGCCGCTTGCAGGTGCTGGGCCAGACCGTGCGTCTGGTCAGCTCCAGCAGTGACGCCACCCGCAGCACCGCTACCGTGTTGGACGGCTACAGCGCTGCCAGCGACATTGCTGTGGGCGACACCGTGGACGTATACGGCTGCTGGGTTTGGGACAGCGGCAGCGCCAGCTATGTGCTGGTGGCGACCCGGCTGGCCAAGCAGTCCAGCGCGCCCAGCGTGGTGCAGCTGGGCGGCGTGGTGCAAGCCCTGTCGGGCACCAGCTTCCGCCTGAACAGCGCCACCGGCACCCTGGTGCAGTCCAGCAGCCTGCCCAGCGACCTGGCCAACGGCCAGGTGGTGCAGGTCTGGGCCACTGCGACAAGCCTCGCCTCGGTCCCCGTGCCCGCCACGCGTGTGCTGCGCTCGGAAAGCAATGTGCTGGACCTGGCCAGCGGCCAGTTCCTGCGCTTGAGCGGCCTGGCCACCGAATACAACGCCAGCGCCCGTACCGTGGTGGTGCAGGGCGCCCTGGTGCAGCTGCCCAGTAGCCTGGCGGTGGACACCTCGGCGCTGGCCCAGGGCCAGTTTGTGAGCATGGACGTGCAGCGTGTGGGCTCCACGCTGGTGGCCAGCGCGGTGAGCACGCGCACCGGCTCAGGCGGACATGACGACCAGGGTGCCGTCACCGTGCTGATGGGCGTGACCAGCGGCATCGACTGGACCCCCAGCACAGTGCTCTTCAGCCTGCGCGCCGTGAGCGTGCAGGCCGCCGCTGCGGTGATCGACAACAACTGCCGCAGCGTCGCACTGACCGCCCAGGTCAGTTTGTCCGTCGAAGGCCGTCTGCAGGCGCCTGGCCAGCCACTGATGGCCAGCAAGGTGACTTGCAGCACCTCCGTCCCGGCAAACGCGGTGGTGGACACCCGCGGCCAGGTGCTGAGTGTGCAAACCGCTGCCAGCAGCTTGGTGCTGAGCACCAACATGGGCAACGTCAACGCGACCTGGGACAGCAACACCTATTTCTCCCAAAGCCCCGCCACGCTGGTGGGCAAGCAGGTAGAGGTGCAGGCCCTGTTGGCCTCTGACGGCAAGACCCTGCAGCTGCGCTCGGTGCAGCTGGATTGATTGTTTATTTTGATTCCACGCCCACCGACTACAGGAGAAAACCCATGCATGAAGAACGCCTCCACGGCCTGGCCCAGGATCTGGCCGTACTCGAAAATATGTTGGCAGAGCGCCGTCGCGCGCTGCGTTGGCTAGGGGTGGGAAGCGTGGCGCCGCTGGCTGTGCTGGGGTTCTCCGGCTGCGGCGGTGGGGATTCCAGCACCAGCTCCACGACGTCCACCACAACAACTACTACAACCACAACCACAACGACCACCAGCGGCAGCTGCACCAACACGGCCAGCGAAACCAATGGCCCGTACCCGGCGGACGGCACCAATACGCTGAGCGGCACCACGGTCAACGTACTGACCCAGTCCGGCATCAACCGCAGCGACATCCGCTCCAGCTTTGGCAGCAGCAGCACCACCGCGCCCGGCGTGCCGCTGACCATCACCTTGACGCTGACCAACACCAATTCCAGCTGCGCCTCGCTGGCGGGCTATGCCGTTTACCTGTGGCATTGCAATCGCGACGGCCTTTACTCGCTGTATTCCAGTGGCGTGACGGCTGAAAACTATCTGCGCGGTCTGCAAGTCACGGACAGCAATGGCAGCGTGACCTTCACCACCATCTTTCCCGCTTGCTACTCTGGGCGCATGCCGCACATCCACTTTGAGGTGTATTCCAGCCTGTCGGCGGCCATCACCAACCCGGCGGGCGACCAGGTGCTGACCTCGCAGATCGCCTTGCCGCGCGACATCTGCAGCACGGTCTACGCCAGCACGGGCTATTCGGCCAGCGTGACCAACCTGGCCAACATCAGCTTTGCCACCGACAACGTGTTCAGCGACGGCACCTCCACCGAAATGGCCACCGTGACCGGCAGTGTCAGCGCCGGCTACGCGGCCTCGCTGGCAGTGGGCATCTCGGTCTGATATTGCTATGGTTTAAATAGCTGCTGGCGCAGGTAGATACTGCGCTGGCGGCTCATTTTTTATAAATCTCAGGCCGGGCCGATGCGGCTGGGCTGCAGCAGCACCACCAGTGCGCCGGCGCCGCCTTCCATGGGCCGGGCCTGCACAAAGGCCAGCACCTCGTTCTTTTGCACCAGCCAGTTGCGCACCTTGGCCTTCAGCACCGGGGTTTTGCCCGGCGAGCTCAATCCTTTGCCGTGCACCACACGTACGCAGCGTATGCCCTGCTTGTAGGCCTCGCGGATGAAGCCGCTGAGGGCATCGCGCGCCTCGTCACTGCGCAGGCCGTGCAGGTCCAGCTGGCGCTGGATGGTCCACTCGCCCTTGCGCAGGCGCTGCAGCACGTCGATGCCGATGCCGGGGCGGCGGTAGCTCAGCGTGTCGTCGGTTTCCAGCAGGCTGCTGGCGTCAAAGCCGTCGCTAATGGCTTCCACCAGCACTGCCTGTTCGTCGCGTTGCAGCTGTATTGCCAGCGGCGGCGGTTGCTCTTTTTTCAATAGCGCCTTGCGCTGCTCCGGCAAGCGGTGCACGGCGCCTGCGGCATTCACAAACAGGTTCTTCTGGGCGGCCTTGCGGCGCTGCGCCTCCAGCTCGGCGGCCTTTTGCGCAGCTTGCAGCGCGGCTGCGTCGGCAATGACTTTCTGGATCTTCTTCAGGTCCTGCAGCGAGCTTATCTTCATCACAGCAGTCCTTTTTCGGCCATGGACAGGGCTTCGCCCGGCGCCACGATGATGTGGTCCAGCACACGCACGTCCACCAGGGCCAAAGCGGCGTGCAAAGTCTGCGTCAGCGCCTCGTCGGCACGCGAGGGCTGGACCGAGCCGCTGGGGTGGTTGTGCGCCAGCACCACGGCAGCGGCCTGGTGGTGCAGGGCGCGCACCACCACTTCGCGCGGGTAGACGCTGGTCTGCGTCAGCGTGCCACGGAACATCTCCTCCAGCGCCAGCAGGCGGTTTTGCGCGTCCAGAAACAGCACGGCAAACACCTCGTGCCCTTTCGCCGCCAGGTGCAGCTGCAGATAGTGCTTCACGGCGCCCGGGTCGCTGAAGGCTGGCCTTTCCTGCAGCCGCTGGGCCATGGCGCGGCGCGCCAGCTCTAGCACGGCGCTGATTTCAGCGCGCTTGGCCGGCCCCAGGCCCTTGACGCGTTTCAGGTCGTCGGCCGTGGCATTCAGCAGGCCGGCAATGCCGCCAAATCCGTCGGTATCCGCAGCCGGAAGCTGCAACAGCTCGTGCGCCATCTGCAAAACTCCCTTGCCCTGGATGCCGGTGCGCAGCAGCAGGGCCAGCAGTTCCACATCGCTCAGGGCGGCAGGGCCACGCGCCAAAAGCTTTTCGCGTGGACGGGCATCGGGGGGTAAATCTTTAAGCGGCATGGCGGACTTTTACAATGGGGGTCAGTTTACCGAGACTCCTATGCCCTCTACATTTTTGCCTGTCGTTCAGTCGGGCTCCTTCCTCACGCTGCATTACCGCCTGAGCGGCCCCACGGGCGACATCATCAACACCTTCAATGACAAGCCCGCTACGCTGTCCCTCGGCACGGGCGAGCTGTCACCCGCTGTGGAGCAGCGCCTGCTGGGCCTGCCGGAAGGCACGCGCACCTCGTTCGATATTCCCGCCGGCGAAGCCTTTGGCGACCGCCAGCCCGACATGCAGCAGTGGGTTGCGCGCAAGCTGCTGAACCAGCTGGGCGACCCACTGGAGCAGTACCACGTGGGCGATGTGGTGCAGTTCCCCACGCCAGACGGCCAAGGCAGCTACGCCGGTGCCGTGCAGCAGGTGGGCAATGCCGAGAGCCCGGACGCCGTGCTGTTCGACTTCAACCACCCGCTGGCCGGCCAGCCCGTGACCTTTGAAGTGCAACTGATTGGCGTGCTATGAGCTCCGCAGAAGAAATCATCCTTGCTGAACCCCGCGGCTTTTGCGCCGGGGTAGACCGCGCCATTGAGATCGTGGACCGCGCTCTGCTGAAGTTTGGCCGCCCCATCTACGTGCGCCACGAGATCGTGCACAACACCTATGTGGTGAACGACCTGAAGTCGCGCGGCGCCATCTTCATCGAAGAGCTGGACGACGTGCCGCCCGGCGCGACCCTGGTGTTCTCGGCCCACGGCGTGAGCCAGGCGGTGCAGCGCGAAGCCGAGGCACGCGGCTTCCAGATATTTGACGCCACCTGCCCGCTGGTCACCAAGGTCCACGTCGAAGTGGCCAAGCTGCACAAAGAGGGCTATGAATTCATCATGATCGGCCACAAGGGCCACCCCGAGGTCGAAGGCACCATGGGCCAGCTCGACAGCGGCATCCACCTGGTGGAAGACGTGGCCGACGTGGCGCATGTCCAGCCCGGCCAGACCACCAAGCTGGCGGTGGTCACGCAGACCACCCTGAGCGTGGACGACGCGGCTGAAATCTCCGCCGCCGTGAAGGCCCGCTTCCCGCTGATCCGCGAGCCCAAGCAGCAAGACATTTGCTACGCCACGCAGAACCGCCAGGACGCCATCAAGATCATGAGCCCGCAGGTGGATATCGTGATCGTGGTCGGCAGCCCCACCAGCTCCAACAGCAACCGCCTGCGTGAGCTGGCCGAAAAGCTGGGCACGCCCGCCTATATGGTTGACAGCGCCGAAGAGCTGCAACCCGCCTGGTTCGAAGGCAAGGCCCGCGTAGGCCTGACCGCTGGCGCCTCTGCCCCCGAGGTGCTGGTGCAGCAGGTGATTGACCGCATCCGTGCGCTGGGTGCTGTGGCGGTGCGCAAGATGGATGGGATTGAAGAGACGGTGAAGTTTCCGCTGCCTAAGGGGTTGCGGATGGATTTGGGGGGCTGAGGCTTCGCCTGGCGCTGTGTGGGCTGCTTTGGCGGTAGCCTGCACCTTGCAGTTTCAGGGGTGCAATGCTCTAAAAACTGTAGCGGCTGGCGTACATTTTATGTACGTTGAGTGCCTGTTGGACGCGAAATTTTTTGAAGTTTGCATGCATTGATGGCTTTTGGATAGCTCAACGTTCGCGCTTTCCGTATTGGGTTCGGTTGAGCAAGGGGTTAGACCTCACACGTCGCCCTGGATACTTTCTAAAGAAGTAATTCGGGACATTAAGACTTTGGTATCTGCGTGGGGGAACTGATCTAGATTCGATTGAATGAAATTGATGACATCCGGGATATCCGCGTCGGACTGAACAAATATGTACCGTATGTCTTTTGGTGTGAACTTCAATCGGCAATATCTATCGGTCTTGGCGTTTTCAGCGGCCAGTTCCTCGGTGCTTGTGAACGTCGTCTCTCGAAGATAAGGTCTGATCTCTTTGTGCTGAGGCACATGTCGCCACTCTGACTCAAGATAGAAATCCTTTTCCGATGCTTTGCCATCCACATTCATTGCTCCGCGCACGGGTTTGATGTGTGCGTGAAGATAACGCAAAGTTGACTTGGCAGGTTCTTGATCGGGTTCCTTCAACTTGTTTGCGTGACTGTTAAGAAGTCTAAGCTCCGCGCTTAGTGGACTCTCTCCGGCGATATACAGAAGTGGATTCAGAGAGTTTGCCATTGCCCACTCGCGGGTCATGCCGAGGCCATACTGTCCGTAGAAATTGACGTGATCAGTTAAGCGCGAAAGTGGAATATCGCAGAAGCAAACCATGGGAAATGCAACGTTGGGCGCATCTGCTTGCCCGAGCCAGCGCATATCCTCAAGGCAATACCTCGGCCAAAATCCGCTTGCCAGGATGAGCTTTAGCGTCTCTCGGCTCTTGGTAAAGTGAAATAAAGTTTGAGCTCTTGGAGTCATGGCGTTCGGTGAGCGCAGCGGGGGAGCGCGTTGGGTGCGGTGGCGGTGCACAAGATGGATGGGATCGAGGTGACGGTGAGGTTTCCGCTGCTCAAGGGATTGCAATTGGATGTGGTGGGCTGACGCTTTTCGGCTGCGATGCAGATTACGTTGTCGTAGGTGCCGAGCAGTCAGTTAATTTCACTGTAGCTAGGCTGAAGATATTTCGTTTCGACAGTAACGCTCATAGAGGGAGTCAATTGGCCCAGCTGCTGGATCTATCGTCATGATGGATCCGCTCATGGCAGACGTTGTTGCCCCTCGCATAGCGGCAAGAACTGCATCGTGTACTTCTAACAGCGCATTTTTGTCGAATGTTGATAGTGCAACACTGCGACCACTAGCAGATTCCAAGATGAGATTAAAAGTGCTTGGAATTGATTTGACCAAGCGGTGCCATTCCTCATTTTGAGACTTCACTTTCTCTTTGCGACGTGTCCATATGCGCAAATAGTTCTTATGGGAGAAATGGCGAATAAACCAAGCGCCGAATATAAGGATGGCTGTTAGAAGCCATCCTACAAGTGCTGGATGATTGGTTGAAATGGCAATAGTCCAGGCAGTGGCGAGAGATAGGGCAAGTAATCCCCATTGCGTAGTCGGCGCAGGCTTGGGTTGGCTGAATTTTGGCTCTGGCTCTACGAACTTAAGCAGGCTTTGATCAATGCTGATGGAAGTAATGTTTTTTGTCTGCCACGTAGTGGTGCTGATCGCAATCAGGTTGCTGTCAATGCGATATGGGAGTGTGATGCGTGGTGCAAAATTTACAAACATTGGATTAATTGAAGTGTGAGTTATACGTTTGGGTTAACCGATGTTGTCGCGACAGTTTTATCCGCTCTGGATACCGCTTCTGTTGTGGTGGATGCTCATGGCAGCCTTTCAAAAGACCTTAAGAAAAATCGACTGCTAGTGCTTGAATTGCCTGCGCAACCAGCTATCAATTCGAGAGTAAACGCTTGCCTGGGTCTGGGGCAGGGTCGCCATGCGGGTAGATTTAAAGGTGGGTATCGGTTCGAACGACGAGTTAGGTTTCATCCTGGAAGGCGTACCTTGATCTCGCTGTGACTAAGGGTTGCATTTGGTACATAGGTTGCAAGAAGCGCTTTCAACATTACCTCCTGGCCTTCGGAAACACATGGACCAAGAACGATTTCCATGTCGCGTAGGCATTTGCCATCCATGGGGACAAAAATTGCCTCTTCACGGACGGGAAACCTGACAAAGTCAAGTGCAGGATGAGACGCTGGATTTGGCTCATTGAGAATAGATTCAGAAAAAGTTGCCAGTACCTTGTATCGCCATTCTTCTTCAAACGCCCAGTGCGTATTCTTGACCATACCAAGGTCGTGCAACTGAACTGACCATTGATCACCTTCATCTTGCAGACAGGTTACTTCGCGAAACTTTGGATCGTCGGTGTAGTAAATCTTGTTCGGGCCGGAGACGTAGTAAGACCAGATTCCGATACCTCCGTTTTTTCGCGTGATATTTAGCCGACTTTCGATGGGCTGCATTGCGCCACCTTTATCGAGTATTTCAGGCTTATGGCGACCTAAAAAAGGATTGTTGGGCAGAGCGATCCGGACACCTTGCATGTTTGGTGTGTACATGCGCCACATCGCAAGTGACTCCCGCTTCTGCGCAGTCCAGCAGGAGGCAAAAACCAGCGTGGATGCGTTCTCTAGATCGCGAGACGTAGCTTCCTGAGGGTCGTTCATACTGTCAAGCCGCCCGAAACGAAGTGTTTTATTCGAAAGAATCATTGCAAGGCTTTCGATCGACGTGTAATGGTAAAGAACGTCTGGTAATTGCCGAATACCCATCACATTGAACATGAAGTTGTCGGTGTAGAACATGAAACCTACTCAATATGTAAAGACACTAAGGTGTCTCCCTAATATCGCATTTGTCGCTCTAACAGGATCAGCTAAATGCGGGCCTCCCCCTCTGCAGGCTTGGGTTTCTTTGGTTTGTTATGAACGGGGGATAGCCATAAAAATCTAGAAAAAGCAGCGGAGGGTACGCCGCACTATAGTCCGGCAGTACCTTGCCGCTTGGCTTGCAGCGACTCTTGATTTTGAAACTGACCAAGCCGTCATCGTCGCAGGCCTGGCGGAAAGGCACGCTCACTGTCTACTCCCTCCGCTCTCGCTACGGGAGCCTGCGGTGCTCGCTTTGGGCGGGTCTGGCTAAACTCGCTGCGCTCAAACAACGCCAGCCCTGATCCGCCCAAAGCTGTGCTCCTCGGCGCATACAGAGGGGGACCCCGGGGAGCGGGATTAGTGGCGCTGTGCGCCACATCGCGCCTAGGGCGCGAGGGGGTGTCGGCATTATTTGGTTCCGTTCGCCCTGAGCTTGTCGAAGGGCTTGTTTGTTAACGATAGGCTTCGACTAGCTCAGCCCGAACGGGGTAGACATACGCTGAATTCGCGCCAGCGGCGCGATGCCCGGCGCAGCCGGGCTGGCTGTTTGGATGTCCGCTCCCACGCCGTGTGGCGTCGGCGAGTAGCTCAGGGCTGGGCGGATCAGGGCCCGCGACTGTTTGAGGCCGTAGGCCGAGTTCGAGCGGGACCCCGACCAGAACGAGCAACGCAGCGTACCCGGAGCGCAGCGCAGGGGCGACGACTTCGGCTGGCCTTTTTGTGGTTACTATTTTTGGCCACGCAAAAATAGTGACTGCGCCGCCGGGCGCACTTCCCGGCCGGGGATGCAAGTAGAGCCATCAAGTCCCACAGAAACTTCAAGCCAAATCGACCTCTGGCGCAGAAGATACCTGCGCAACCAGCTATTAATTTAAGAGCGTTGGCCGGTCCTTGCTTGGAGTCACGCCGTATGGCTTGGCGGGGTTTTCCTTCCCATGGGTTGGGTCTTTCCATGACATGGATCAGAGACGCGGGCTTGTTCCGCGCGTCCAATGTCCAGGTCTTCACCATGAAAGGACAGGCCATGAAAACCAATGTTGGCGGTATTGACCGCATTGTTCGTATTGCTGCAGGCGCAGCTCTGGTTGCGCTAGCGGCAACTGGCATCGTAGGTTTATGGGGCTGGATCGGCGTGCTGCCTTTAGCGACGGGCTTGGTGGGCTGGTGTCCGCCGTATGCCTTGTTTGGCTGGAATACTTGTTCGGTGAAATCCTGAACCAGGGTCCATTGCGGCGTGCTTTGGTGCTTGCGCCACAAGTGCGCAGCGCGGGATATTTCTGACTGTGTGCGCTGTCGCACGGTGTGTGCCGATGTAGGGGGCTACCGTGGCGTGGCACTGCGGTCATGCAAGAGATTGGCCGGTGTGCTTTGCCCCTCGGTTCATCTACTTCCTCACATTGGAAACACCCCATGCCACAAACCAACGAAGCCAGTGTTTTGCACAAACAAGCTGCCAGCGACCACGAAGCGGCCGCGCAGCACCACCACAAAGCAGCCTCCTGCCACGAGCAGAACAAGGTGAGTGACGCCAAAGCCAGTTCCAAGAGTGCCATGGGCTGCTGCAACACTGCGCAAAAGACGACGAAAACCGCCTGCGACTGTTCTGCCAAGTAATCTGAGCTGGTTGCATGCGGCAGTTAGACCTCAGCAAGGCCTTTACGCTGATGGAGTCAGGGCCTGTGGTCTTGGTGGTGACGCACGATGGTGAACGGGCCAACATCATGACCATCTCCTGGACCATGGTGATGGACTTCACGCCGGTATTTGCCATCACCACGGGTGGGTGGAACCATTCATTCGCGGCGCTCCGCAAAAACCGGGAATGCGTGATCGCCATTCCTACCGTGGACATGCTGGACACCGTGGTGGGCATAGGCACCTGCTCTGGGGCCGATACCGACAAGTTTGCCAAGTTCGCCCTCACAGCGGTACCGGCCAAGTTCGTCAGCCCGCCCTTGGTCAAAGAGTGCCTGGCCAACATGGAGTGCAAGGTCATCGACATCATCCAGAAGCACAGCATTGTGGTGCTGGAAGCGGTTGCCGCATACAAGAACACCAGCCGCAAGGAGAAGCGCACGCTCCACGCGGTGGGCGACGGAACGTTCATCGTCGACGGCGACAGGCTGGATCGCAGAAAGATGATGGCATCCAAGCTCCCACCGGGCGTCTAGGATTTGCGGGCAACACTGTGTGTGCCACAAGCGCCAGTTTCAGAGAACCACGATGCCATCCAACGCATGCACTGTTGGGGTGGAATACCTGCGCGGTGAAGACCAAGGGTTGAATTGCTATATAAAACATAGCTTCTAGCGCAGGTGGTGCATGCGCTAGAAGCCTGTTTGGATAGAAATCTGCACTCAGCCCACCCGCAGCAGCCGCACGATAAAACTGGTCTCAGCTGTGGCACGCGGCATGGGCAGGCCGGCCTGGGCCAACCAGGCGCCGTGCAGCTCCACACCTTCTGCCTGCAGCTGGGTGAAGAACGGGGCGGGCGAGGGGGCATGCGGCAGCTGGGCCACGATGCACAACACACATGCCCCAGCAGCCATGCCCAGCGCGGACGCCATGCCGGCCGCACGCGAGTTGCCAATCGCCGTGCGGGCCACTAGCACAAAGCTGGGGCCGGGGCTGATTCCACCGATGAACAGCACGGCCAGGATGGTGAGAGCGTCCATGTGTGTGCCTTTGAACGTCTGAACAAAATATGCCTCTGGTGCAGGATGTACCTACGCTAATGGCTATCTATTGCATAGCATGAGATGGCCAATTGGCCGCGTATGACTGTAGTCCGGACGTGCATGGTTCGGGGCACAATGCGCGTTTACCAAAGTGCTTTCTTTTTCCGTCGTTTTCCGGCCTGAAAGGTGTCCCCATGAGCATGCTCGATCGAAACAATGTCCAGGTCCACGGGTCTCATGGGCCCGTGTTGCTGTATGGACACGGCTTCGGATGTAACCAAAACATGTGGTCCCGGGTGACCCCGGCATTCGCGCAAACCCATCGCCAGGTTTTGTTTGACTACGTCGGCAGCGGTAAGTCTGATCCTGCTGCTTTCAATGAGGAGCGCTACGCGCGGCTCGACGGCTATGCGCAAGACCTGCTCGACGTCTGCGATGCGCTGGACTTGCGCAGTGGCGTCACGTTTGTGGGGCATTCGGTCAGCTGCAGCATTGGTATCCTGGCGTCTATCGCACGGCCAGAGCTGTTTGAACGTATGGTCCTGGTCGGGCCGTCGCCATGCTTTTTGAATGATCCACCGGACTACCAGGGCGGCTTCGAGCGGGAAGACCTGGAGGGGCTTCTGGCGCTGATGGACCAGAACTACATGGGCTGGGCCAATTACCTGGCACCTGTGGTGGCTGGTGAGCCCGCCGAAGGTGAGGTTGCCACGGAGCTGTCAGACAGCTTCTGTTCGACCGATCCACGCATGGCGCGCACTTTCGCCCGGACTACTTTTTTTGCGGACAACCGCGCGGACCTGGCGAAGGTGAGCGTACCTTCTTTGGTGTTGCAGCACCGCCGTGACAACCTGGCACCGCTCGGTGTGGGGGCGTACATGCATGAGCATCTGCGCGGTAGCCGGCTAGAGGTGCTTGACGTTGTGGGCCATTGCGCCCACATGAGCAATCCAGAGCTGGTTGTCCAGGCCATGAAGACATTTTTGGCCTGAGCTGCATTGGCTTAAGTAGCGATCACCATGCATCTGTTGAACGAACTTCCTTGTGCGGTACTGGTGACCGATGCGGCGGGCAAAGTACTCCTTACCAACGAGGCGCTGTGTTCGCTCGCCGGGGCTACTTCTAAAGACTGGCAGGACCGTTATATCGAGGATCTCTTTCCGCCAGCGGGGCGTATTTTTCTGCAGACCCATATCTGGCCCACGTTGATGCGGGACAAGGGTGTTAGCGAGATCTACTTGCAGGTTCGCGATAGTGCGGGCAAATCCATACCCGTGCTCTTGAATGTGAAGCAAGGCCAACATGCTGGGCAACCCTGCTTCTATTGGACGCTATTCGTGGCGCGGGAGCGCAGTCGCTTTGAAGTGGAGTTGCTCAATGCCCGCAGCCGGGCGGAAGCCAGCGCTGCTTTGCTGGCGCAGAGCGAGGCGTTCGTGCGGTCCATTGCCAATGCCTTGCCCGGCATGGTCGCATTCTGGGACATGGAGCTACGGTGCAAGTTTGCCAACGAGGCCTATCTGACGTGGTTCGGTGAGAGCCCTGAACAGCTTGTCGGTATCAGGCTTCCAGACTTGCTTGGGCCGGATGTTTTTAGGTTGAATGAGCCCTATGTGCGAGGTGCATTGGCGGGAGAGCGCCAGCAATTCGAAAGAAACCTGAAGAAGGCCAATGGCGAACTAGGCCAAACGCTGGCTACCTATATCCCCCAGACGGTCGATGGCAAGGTCATTGGTTTTCTCGCGCATGTGGCCGACGTGACCCCATTTAAGCAGACGCAGGAATTGTTGCGGCGCGGAAGTGCAGCCTTGAGCGAAGCGCAGAGGCTGGGACGGATCGGCAGCTGGGAGTGGCTTGCCGCCGGGGACACGAGAACATGGTCGGACGAGCTTTTTCGGATATTGGAGCGTGATCCAGCCCACGGTCCGTTGAAGTTTGCGGACTACCTGGAGGTTTATGTTCCTGCAAGTGCCTCACTGTTGCAGCGGGCAGTTGGTCGTGCGATGGAGTCTGGCGAGCCTTACGTTCTGGAGTTGGAACATCGCCGCTCCGGTGGCGCGCTCGGTTGGGTGGAGGCACGTGGTGAAGCGGTGGCTGATTCCGATGGTGCCATTATTGGATTACGGGGTACGGTACAGGACATCACGGACCGAAAGCAAGCGCAGATTGCCCTTGTGCGATCCCAGGATCTTCTTGGGCGCACCGGGCGCTTGGCGGGTGTTGGGGGTTGGGAAGTTCATTTGCCAACCAATAGTGTCTTGTGGACAGACGAGGTGCGGCGTATCCACGGTGTTCCCTTGGACTACGTGCCAAGCCTGGAAGAGGCGATTGCGTTTTATGCACCGTCATCCCGGCCCAAGATTGAAGCCGCTGTCGCAGAATCCATAAAGACCGGAGTGGGTTTTGATTTGGAGTTGGAGATTATCCGGCGCGATGGTGCGCTGCGGTGGGTGCGTGTGGTCGGGTCGGCCGAGTACGTTGACGGTGCTGCTATTAGGCTCGTAGGTGCGTTCCAGGACGTTACCGAACACCGCCGCATGTCCGCTGAGCTGGTCGAGAAGCACGAACTCATGCGGGTGACTTTAGAGTCCATTGGCGATGCAGTCATCACGACGGATGCGACGGGCCATGTCGATTGGCTCAATCCGGTGGCCGAGCACATGACCGGTTGGCTCGCCGCCGAGGCCAAAGGACTTCCGATGGAGCAGGTGTTCCATATCGTGAACGAGCATACGCGTGCACTGGCGGAGAGCCCGGTGGCAATGTGTCTGCAACAGAGGCAAGCAGCTGGGCTTCCACACCATACGCTGCTGATATCGCGCGACGGCAGGGAGTTCGGCATTGAAGATTCTGCGGCGCCCATTCTGGATACATCGGGCACGCTGCACGGGGTTGTCCTTGTTTTCCATGACGTGTCGGAACAAAGGCGCATGTCGGGCGAGATGACCTATCGCGCCACCCATGACTCTCTGACAGGGCTGCTGAACCGGGGTGAGTTCGACGCCCGGCTTGCGCGTGCACTGCGGAAAGCGCAGGAGGAGCATAGTGAACACGCACTGCTTTATATCGATCTGGACCAATTCAAGCTTGTCAACGACGCCTGTGGCCACGCGGTAGGCGACGAGTTGCTGCAACAGGTGGCCAAGCTGTTGGCAGATGCCGTGCGCACCCGGGACACCTTGGCGCGTTTGGGTGGCGATGAGTTTGCCATCATCCTGGAGCATTGTTCGATAGAGCAGGCGTACCGTGTTGCGCAGAAAATTTGTGACCGGATGGATGATTTCCGTTTCATTCACGACGGGCGGCGCTTCCGCATTGGCACGAGTATTGGTCTAGTGCTTGTGAACCACCATTGGACAAACACGTCCGCAATCCAGCAGGCCGCCGATACTTCGTGCTACGCGGCCAAGGAAGCCGGCCGAAACCGGGTGCACACCTGGTTGGAGTCGGATGCGGCGATGCGGGCGCGCCATACCGAGATGGGGTGGACATCCCGCATTGAGCGGGCACTGGACGAAGATGGTTTTGTGCTTTTTGCGCAGCGTATCCATTCTTTGGGCGTTGGCGAGGTGGGCATCCATGCGGAAGTTTTACTGCGGATGAAGAATGACGACGACACCCTGACTCCGCCCGGTGCCTTTCTGCCAGCGGCAGAGCGATTCCACCTGGCCTCACGGGTGGACCGGTGGGTTTTGCGCAATACCTTGGCGTGGATGAAGCAGTTGGATCCAGCAACATCCATCGGCTCGTTGAGTGTCAATCTTTCGGGGCAATCGGTCAGCGATCGCACTTTCCACGTATGGGCATCCGAACTGCTGGCGGATGCCGGGGTGGGCATTCGAGCGAAACTTTGTATTGAGGTCACGGAGACGGCTGCAGTCACTAATCTGGCCGATGCAGCCCTCTTCATCCAGAGCCTGCGTGCAAGTGGCGTGCGCGTAGCGCTGGACGATTTTGGTGCTGGAGCATCTTCGTTCGGGTATTTGAAGTCCTTGCCCGTTGATTACCTGAAGATCGATGGGCAGTTTGTGCGCGATGTCGTCACGGACCCGCTGGACGATGCCGCTGTGCGTTGTTTTGTCGATGTTGCCCGTGTCCTGGGCATAGAAACGGTAGCTGAATTCGTGGACGACCCGGCGGTGCTGCAGCGCCTGATCACGCTGGGTGTGGATTTTGCCCAAGGCTATTTGCTGCACAAACCAGAGCCGATTGACGCGCTGGCCCGCAGCACCTCGGCTGTCGTGGCTGCATAAGCCTCCGGGCTTGGGTGTATCTCGGATGCATCGGCTGGGAGCGGGTTGTCTGTACTACCTCTCGGCGAGCCAGCTATGCCCGTGCTGAGCCGGGCATAAGCCCCTTGTCCTTGCACCATTGCCGGAGGTATGTGTGCCTATAACGACGCGGCCTGGGGGGGCTGATGGCCGAGTGGGTGGAGGTCATTCCCATGGGCCGTGCGGGCACCGGCGAGGATGTGACGGGCTTAGTCGGCTTCTATGCCTCGGACGACGCGGCTTACATCACGGGCCAGACCGTCAACGTGGATGGCGGAATGTTCATGTCCTGACGTGTGCGCTGGCGCGCTTCAGTACAGGTGCCAGCCGTCGAAATCCGCCTTGCCCAGCGGCACGCCCTGCTGGCGCAGGATGGCGTAGGTGCAACTCAGGTGGAAGAAGAAGTTCGGCAGCGCGTACTGCGATAGGAACGTATCGCCCGGCAGCGTCACCGGTGCCTTGCCGGCTTGGCTGCTGCAGCTGCGCTGTGCGCCATCCTCCATGAGCTCCGGCGTAAGCGTATCGAGGAATGCCTGGTTGTGGCGAATACGGGTTTGCAGCTGTTCGAACGAGTGGCTGTCTTCGCCAAAGTCCGGTACGTCCAGTCCTGCCAGCGGGGCACAGGCGCGCAGTGCAAAGTGGGCCGCGATATCGACCTGCAAGGCCAGCGGCAGCATGTCGGGGGCTAGTCGGGCTTGCAGCAAGTTGGGTACATCCAGCGCCTGGTGGGCGGCGTGGGCTTCGGCCAGGTTCAGCATGTGGGCCAATTGGCCCAGGTAACGCTGGCATACCGGTACCGAGGCCGCGTACATGGGCTCAGGCTTGCAGCAGGCTTTGCACGTAGCGTGTGACGCCGGTGTGAACGTCGGCAAACACATGGTCGCAGCCTGTGCTGCGCAGCGCCGTCAGGTCGGCCTGGGTGTAGCACTGGTATTTGCCGCGCAGGGCGTCTGGGAATGCCACGTATTCGAGCTGGCCGCCAGTCACCGCGTCGGCCAGGCTGAGCGCTGGCTGCTGGCCATGGGCGCGCAAGGCGTTGATGACGGCATGGGCTACGTCATTGAAGGGCTGGGCCTTGCCGGTGCCCAGGTTGAAGATGCCGGACTGGTCCGGGTGGTCGAAGAACCACAGGTTGACAGCTACCACATCGTCCACGAACACAAAGTCGCGTAACTGTGCGCCGGGCGCGTAGCCACCGTATTCGCCAAACAGTTTGACCTTGCCGTCTGCCTGGAACTGGTTGAACTGGTGGAAGGCGACGCTGGCCATGCGGCCCTTGTGCTGCTCACGCGGGCCGTAGACGTTGAAGTAGCGAAAGCCCACCACCTGGCTGTGCGAGCGCTTGAAGTCCGGGTCGCAGGCCAGGCGCATGCGCTGGTCAAACAGCAGCTTGGAGTAGCCGTACACATTCAGCGGGCGCTCAAATTCCGGCGTTTCGATGAAGGACGCCGAGCCACCGTAGGTCGCCGCCGAAGAGGCGTACAGCAGGCGCGTACCCTGGGCCTGGCAGGCGGCAAACAGGTCGCAGGACACGCGGTAGTTGTTGTCCATCATGTACTTGCCGTTCATCTCCATGGTGTCGCTGCAAGCACCTTCATGGAACACCGCGTCCACGCGGCCATAGGTTTCCTGGGCGAAGCGGGAGTAGAAGCTGTCGGCATCCACGTAGTCGGCAATTTGCAGATCGGCCAGGTTGCGGTATTTGTCGCCCTGCGTCAGGTCATCTACCGCGATGATATCGGTGATGCCACGTGCATTCAGGCCTTTGACGATGTTGCTGCCGATGAAGCCGGCGGCTCCGGTAACGACGATGCGGGTCATGGTGGTAATCCTCTTAAACGGCGGTAAAAAGTTCGTCGTAGCTGACGGTGGCGGTACCGAATTTGCCGACGACCACGCCGCCAGCACGGTTGGCCAGTGGCATGGCTTCGCGCAGGCTTAAACCCGCAGCAACCAGGGCCGCCAGGGTAGCGATCACGGTGTCACCGGCGCCTGTCACGTCGAACACCTCGCGCGCCTGGGCGCTCACGTGCAGCTCGCCCTGGGCGTCATACAGTGTCATGCCTTCCTCGCTGCGCGTGACCAGCAGGGCGTCCAGCTGTAGTTGCTGGCGCAGGTTCTGCGACTTGGTGCGCAGCTCTTCTTCGCTGCTCCAGCTGCCCACCACTTGCTGCAGCTCGGCCCGGTTGGGGGTGATGACCGTGGCCTGGCTGTAGCGGGAGTAGTCCGAGCCCTTGGGGTCGATCAGAATGCTTTTGCCCTGCGTGCGCGCTAGCGCAATCATGTCGCCCACATGGGCCAGGCCGCCTTTGCCGTAGTCGGAAAACAGCACCGCCTGGTGGGTCGGCAGCAGGGTGGCAAAGCTGGCGGATTGCGAGGCCAGGATTTCGCTCTTTGGGGTGTTCTCAAAGTCCACCCGTATCAGCTGCTGCTGGCGACCGATAACGCGAAGTTTGACCGTGGTTTGTAGCTGGGGGTCGCGGCCAAAGTGGGTGCGGATGCCAGTCTTGGCCACCAGCGCTTCCAGCCGGTGGCTGGCCTCGTCGTCGCCCACGACGGTGAGCAGTGAAGACTGCGCGCCCAGGCTGACGATGTTGGAGGCCACGTTGGCGGCCCCACCCACACGCTCTTCTTCGCGTGTGACCCGCACCACGGGTACCGGGGCTTCGGGGCTGATACGGTCTACCGCGCCGTACCAGTAGCGGTCCAGCATGGCGTCTCCCACCACCAGCACTTGGGCCTGGGACAGTTTTTCACGGGAAAGGGTCAGGAGTTTTGTCATTTCTTTATCTTCACTGTGCGGTCATAGCCGAAGCCTGAGGCGTTCAGAGTTCTTCCACACGCCGAGCGGGGTAGCTGTCCCAGGCCTGGCAGCCGGGGCATTGCCAGAAATGCTGTTTGGCCTCGAAGCCGCAGGCGGCGCAACGGTAGCGCTTTAAAGGGTTGGCGGCGTGGTCCAGGGCGCGTTGGATCTGCGGGTGGAACTCTTCGTGTTCCAGCTTTTCCCCTGCAATCCAGCGGGTGGCGGCTACCAGCGATTGTTCGCGGTCCAGATGCTGCAGGTAGCGCAGGCGGACATCGGTCATGCTGACGTTGGAGCGCAGCTGCAGCTTGAGAATGGCTTCCAGTACATCGAGCGACGCGGTGTGCGCATAGCTGGCTTCCAGCACAGCCAAGGCATCTGGGATGCGCCCTGCATCGACAGCCAGGGTGGCGATCCGGTCTGCTACTAAAGGCATAGCTGCTGGCGCATGTTCCATAAGCGCTAGAAGCGTATTTAATGCCTCGTCGTGCTGGCCTGCCTTCTCTTGCAGAATGCCCATGTCGATGCGCGGACGTGGCGCTTGCGGGGCCACGGCGGTGGCCTGTTGCAGCAGGTCCAGGGCCTTGTCGGGCTTGGCCGCTGCCTGTTCGCACAGATAGTGTGATTGGCGACCGCTGAAGCTGCCTTGGCCGGCGGCTTCCAGCTTGTGGGCGATCTCGGATGCGTCGGCCCAATCGCGCGAGCGTTCGTAGATCGCCAGCAAGGCCAGGCGGCTGCGCGCCTCAAATGCGGTGCCTTCCAGCTTGCGTAACGCAGTCTCGGCACGGTCCAGCAGGCCGGCTTTGAGGAAGTCCAGCGCCAGTGCGTGCTGGGCGCGGTCACGGTCGGCGGCGCTAAGGTCGCCGCGCGACAGCAGGTGTTCGTGCACTCGAACGGCACGCTCATACTCACCACGCCGGCGGAACAGATTGCCTAGCGCGAAGTGCAGTTCGGAGGTATCAGGGTCTTTTTGAACGGCTTCGATGAAGGCGTCGATGGCTTGGTCCTGCTGCTCGTTGAGCAGGAAGTTCAGGCCCTTGAAATAGGCCTTGGGTGCGAGTCGATTTTCTACCCGCAGTTGTCGGAAGTCGAACCGAGAGGCAAGCCAGCCCAGTACAAACGCAATCGGAAAGCCAAGCAATATCCAGCTGAGGTCAAAGTCCATGGGGTGGGGATGAGGGTTCCGTACGGGAGGTTTCGGTCGCTGCGCTGGTGGGCAGGGGCGGTTGAGGCTGTTGTGCCTTTTTGGCGATGACGCGGTGTTTCCACCAGCGCGGCACCATGCCCAGTATGCCCAGCGCCAGGCCTGCTGCAAAGGCGCTCAGCACCAGTAACACCATGGGTGCGCGCCATTGCGTACCAAAGAAGAAGTGCACGGTGGCGTCTTGCTGGTTATTTAGGGCAAACGCAAACAGGGTAAAAAAAATGGCTGCTTTAAGTAACCACTTAAGCAGCCTGGCCAGGTTCTTCATGGGAGTCCTTCCTCTTCAGAACATTCTAGTGTGGTGCCGTATCCGTCAATCCCGGGCTTCGCGCCGGTCGCGGGCTTCCAGTTCGGCAGTGCGCAGGTCTACAGCCTCACGCAGAGCCTTGCCTGGCTTGAAATGGGGCACGCGCTTTTCAGGAATGGAGACGCTTTCGCCATTGCGGGGGTTACGGCCTATGCGCGGCGCCCTGCGGTTGATGGAGAAGCTGCCAAAGCCACGGATCTCGACCCGGTGGCCCCGTACCAAAGCATCGCTGACCGCATCCAGGATGGTCTTGACGGCATGCTCTGCATCGCGGTGGGTGAGTTGGCTGAAACGGGCGGCCAGTTCTTCAACAAGGTCGGATCGGGTCATGGAAAAGGACGTTAGTCGGAGTTATGCAATGCCTTCGGTATGGAGCGCCTGTAGAAGGCATTGCATAAGCCCTGCTCAGGAGTGAAACAAGCCGATCCGCTCGCCCCTGCGAGTCGGATCGGCTTGGCACTAGGCTATATCAGCAACAAATTAATTGTTGTTGTCCAGCTTGGCGCGCAGCAGAGCGCCCAGGCTGGTGGTGCCGGCGTTTTCACGGGCAGAAGCTTGGCTCAGAGCTGCCATGGCTTCGCCTTGGTCGGCAGCGTCCTTGGCCTTAATCGACAACTGGATGTTGCGGGTCTTGCGATCCACATTGACCACCACAGCGGTAACTTCGTCGCCTTCTTTCAGCACGTTACGTGCGTCTTCGACGCGGTCACGGCTGATTTCGGAAGCGCGCAGGTAACCGATGATGTCTTCACCCAGGTCGATTTCAGCGCCACGGGCATCCACGGTCTTGACCTTACCGGTAACGGTCTGGCCCTTGTCGTTGATGGTGGTGAAGGTGGTGAAGGGATCGCTGTCCAGCTGTTTGATGCCCAAAGAGATGCGTTCGCGGTCCACGTCCACGGCCAACACGATGGCTTCGACTTCTTGACCCTTCTTGTAGTTACGCACGGCGGCTTCGCCGGTTTCGTTCCAAGACAGGTCAGACAAATGCACCAGACCGTCGATACCGGCAGCCAGGCCGACGAACACGCCGAAGTCGGTGATCGACTTGATCGGGCCCTTGACGCGGTCGCCACGCTTGGTGTCTTGCGCGAATTCTTGCCATGGGTTGGCCTTGCATTGCTTCATACCCAGGCTGATACGGCGCTTGTCTTCGTCGATTTCCAGAACCATGACTTCGACTTCGTCGCCCAGCGAAACCAGCTTGGCGGGAGCGATGTTCTTGTTGGTCCAGTCCATTTCGGAAACGTGCACCAGGCCTTCGATGCCGGGTTCCAGTTCCACGAATGCACCGTAGTCGGCGATGTTGGTGATCTTGCCGAACAGACGGGTCGATTGTGGGTAGCGGCGGTTCACGCCCATCCATGGATCGTCGCCCATTTGCTTCAGACCCAAGGACACGCGGTTCTTTTCGGTGTCGAACTTGAGGATCTTGGCGGTGATTTCTTGACCAGCCGTCACCACTTCCGATGGGTGGCGAACGCGGCGCCATGCCATATCGGTGATGTGCAGCAGACCGTCGATGCCGCCCAGGTCCACGAACGCACCGTATTCGGTGATGTTCTTGACCACGCCGTGCACCACGGAACCTTCTTTCAGGGTTTCCATCAGCTTGGCGCGTTCTTCGCCCATGGAGGCTTCGACCACAGCGCGGCGCGACAGCACCACGTTGTTGCGCTTGCGATCCAGCTTGATGACCTTGAATTCCATGGTCTTGTTCTCGTAGGGAGACAAGTCCTTGATGGGGCGGGTGTCGATCAGCGAACCGGGCAGGAATGCGCGGATGCCATTGACCAGAACGGTCAGGCCGCCCTTGACCTTGCCGGAGGTGGTGCCGGTCACGAATTCGCCGGATTCCAGGGATTTCTCCAGGGACATCCAGGAAGCCAGGCGCTTGGCGGTGTCGCGGCTGACGATGGTGTCGCCGTAACCGTTTTCGATGGCAACGATGGCGACCGAAATGAATTCGCCAACTTGGACTTCAACTTCGCCCTTGTCGGTCTTGAACTCTTCCAGCGGCACGTAGGCTTCGGACTTGAGGCCAGCGTTGACAACCACGAAGCTGTGTTCGATACGGATGACTTCGGCGGTAACGACTTCACCAATGCGCGTTTCCGTGCGGGTTAGCGATTCGGCGAAGAGGTCTGCAAATGATTCTGACATGTGTTTCCTAGTCCACGGAACAGGGGTATACGGGTGCGGGATTGCACCTGCGTGGGGTCTGCCGTGGCGGTGTGGCGGTCGTGTGACCACCGGGGTTACAGGGTTGAAAACCACTCAGCCAGTGCGCCTGCGGCGCGGTGGCGGCCGAGTGGGCCTACTAAAACTATTTCAGGAAGCCTGAAACGGTTGTTTGCTCTGCCACCAGTCCAACACCTGGACCACCGAGGTTTCGATGGTCATTTCAGAGTTGTCCAGTAGCAAGGCGTCTTGCGCTGGCTTGAGAGGCGCGGTGCTGCGGGACGAGTCCCGGGCGTCGCGCGCTTCCAAATCAGCACGAAGGTCCTCGAGTGTAGTCGAAATCCCCTTTGAAATCAATTGCTTATGCCGCCTCTCGGCGCGCCGGGCGGCGGTGGCGGTCAGATACACCTTGAGCGGCGCCTTCGGAAAGATCACCGTACCCATGTCGCGCCCATCGGCAACCAAGCCCGGCAGGCGCTGGAAGCTGTGTTGCAGGTCCACCAAGGCCAGCCGCACCGAGGGCAGGGCCGAGACTTTGGAGGCGTTCATGCCGGCTTCTTCGGTGCGAATTGCCTCTGATACATCGTCTTTGCCTAGCCACACTTTGCCGGCGTCAAACCGCACGGGCAGGGTTTGGGCCAAGGTGGCGATGGCGGCCTCGTCGGCTGCGGAGATGGTCAAGCCGGCACGCAAAGCCGCTAGCGCGGTGATGCGGTACATGGCGCCCGAATCCAGGAAGTGGTAGCCCAGCTTGGCGGCCAGAGCCGCAGCGACCGTACCTTTGCCCGAGGCGGTCGGCCCGTCGATGCAAAGCACCGGGATGTGGGCCGTGGCGGTCTGCGATAACGAAAGCAGGGCTTCGAAGTAATCGGGGAAGGTCTTTGCCACGCACTTCGGGTCTTCGATGCGTACCGGCAGCTCCGCCGGGTTGAAGGCGGCCAGCGAGAAGCACATCGCCACCCGGTGGTCGTCATAGGTGTGGATGCTGGCGGCTTTCCAAGCTGCAACCGTCGCCGGTGGCGTGACGCGGATATAGTCCGCGCCTTCGTCCACCGTAGCGCCGAGCTTGCGTAACTCGGTGGCCATGGCAGCTATCCGGTCGGTTTCCTTGACCCGCCAGCTGGCGATATTGCGCAGCGTGGTAGTGCCGTCGGCATACAGAGCCATGACCGCCAGGGTCATGGCGGCGTCGGGGATGTGGTTGCAGTCCAGTTCAATGGCCTTCAGGGGCCAGCTGCCACGGCTGACTTCTAGCCAGTTGGGGCCGCTCGTGATTTGCGCGCCCATTTGCTGCGCGGCATCGATGAAGCGGATATCGCCCTGGATCGAGGCGGCGCCGACGCCTTCAATACGAATTCGGCCGCTGGCGCTGGCAGCAATTGCACCAAGCGCTATGAAATAGCTAGCGGACGAGGCGTCTGCCTCGACGTGGATGTCGCCCGGCGATTGGTAGCGGCTGCCGGCTGGGATGGTGAAGCGGGACCAGCCCTCGCGTTGCACGTTGATGCCAAAGCGCGCCAATAGGTTCAGTGTGATTTCGATATAGGGCTTGGAGATCAGTTCGCCCACCACGTCTATCACCACGTTCTGACGTGCGACCAAGGGCAGGGCCATAAGCAGCGCCGTCAGGAACTGGCTGGAGACATCGCCACGTACGCGTATCGGCGCACCCAGTTGCAGCTGGGGCTGGGCAATGCGTAGGGGGGGATAGCCGTCCTGGCCGGTGTAGTCGATCTGGCAGCCCAGTTGGCGCAGTGCATCGACGAGGTCGCCGATCGGACGTTCGTGCATGCGCGGTACGCCGTGCAGGCGGAAGTCGCCACCCAGCACGGCTAGGGCGGCTGTCAGGGGGCGGATGGCGGTGCCAGCGTTGCCCATGAACAGATCGGCCTGCGACGCGGAGAGTTGGCCGGCGAGTCCGTCTATTTCGACCGTATTACCGCTGTGGCGGATGCCGCAGCCCAGCTTGCTGAGCGCGTCCAGCATGACGCGGGTGTCGTCCGAATCCAGCAGGTCGTGCACGCGGGTGGTACCGCCGCTGAGTGCGGCCAGTAGCAGCACCCGGTTGGAGATGCTTTTGGAACCAGGCAGTACGACAGTACCGGTGGCGCTGTCCAGTGGGGGAAGGTCTAGGAAGGCGGTTGCGAACATCAGGTTTTCTGTTTCATGGAGGCCATGCTCCAGTCGGCGCGGCTGTCGCTGGCATGCTCCAGCATGCTGACCAGCGCGTCAGCGTCGTTGTTGGTGATCATGGTTTCCATGGTCTGCAGGGTGCGCTGGAAGATGCGGGACTGCGCCAGCAGTTCTTCCTTGTTGGCCAGCAGAATGTCGCGCCACATATGCGGATCAGACGCGGCAATGCGGGTGAAATCACGGAAACCCGGGCCAGCCAACGCCAGGTATTCTTGGCCCTGGGCTTGGGACACCAGGCCATGCATCATCGCGAAAGCGATCAGATGCGGCAGGTGGCTGACGGCGGCAAACGTAGCGTCATGCGACTCGGGCGACATCTGCAGCACATTGCAGTCCAGTGCCGTCCAGACTTCGTGGGCGCGGGCCAATTGCTTGGTGAGGGTGCGCTCGATAGGCGTGAGGATGACGTTTTTGCCGCTGTACAAGTACGGGTCGGCAAACTCCACGCCAGATACTTCCTTGCCGGTGATGGGGTGTGCAGGGACAAAGGAGCCGACCTGCTCCTTCAAGGCGCGACGTGCTGCATCCACCACATCACGCTTGGTCGAACCCACGTCCATCACCAGGGTGTTGGGCGTGATCAGGTGCTTTATGGATTTGAAGGTCGCTTCGGTGGCGGCTACCGGCACGGCCAGCAGAACGATGTCGGCTCCGGATACGGCCAGGAGGGCGGACGGTGCTTCCACGTCGATCACGCCCAGCTGGCGGGCCCGGCTGGTAGTGGAGGGGGACTTGCTGTAACCCACCACGCGCTGGACCAGGCCGGCTTTCTTCATGGCCAGGGCAAACGAGCCGCCCATCAGGCCGCAACCTATCAGTCCCAGTTGTTCAAACATGTTGCGCCTCGCTTATGGACCGACAGGGTAGGTGCCCAGCACCTTGTAGAACGCACACAGGGCATGCAATTCATTCAGAGCTTTGGCGACATGGGGCTGGGAGGGGTGGCCGTCCAGGTCGATATAGAAATAGTAGTCCCACTGGCCGGTGCGGGCCGGACGCGACTCGAAACGCGTCATGGATACCCCGTTGGTCTTCAGCGGCACAAGTAAATCGTGCATGGCGCCAGGCTTGTTGGGCACGGACACCACCAAGCTGGTGCAGTCCTTGCCCGAAGCGGGCGGCGTGGCCAGGGTCTGGGGCAGGCAGATGACGGCAAAGCGGGTGCGGTTGTACGCATCGTCCTGCACCGCATGGGACACGATGTGCAGGCCAAACTGGGAGGCGGCGCGTTCGCTGGCCAAGGCCGCCCAGCTGGAGTTGGCCGCAGCCAGGCGCGCGCCTTCTGCATTGCTGGAAACGGCGCGACGCTCGGCATGTGGCAGGTGCTGGGTCAGCCAGCCCTGGCACTGGGCCAGCGCCTGGGGGTGGGCCATGACAACTTCGATGTCATCACGCGAGTTCACCTGGCGCAGCAGGTTGTGCCGTACCAGCAGGCTGACTTCACCCACCACATGCACCGGAGAGTGCAGGAACAGGTCGAGCGAGCGCGCGACCACGCCTTCGGTGGAGTTTTCAATCGCCACCACGCCGTACTGGGTGGTGCCTGCGGCCGTGGCGTGGAAGACCTCGTCAAAGTTGGCGCAGTACAGCAGCTCGGCGGCGCTGCCGAAGAATTCGATGGCAGCCTGTTCGGTAAAAGTGCCTTCAGGGCCCAGCACGGCGACGCGTTGCGGCGCTTCGAGCGCCAGGCAGGCAGACATGATTTCGCGCCAAACTGCGGCCACATGCGTGTTCTTCAGTGGGCCGGTGTTGGCGTGCTGGATCTTTTCGATCACCTGCGCCACGCGGTCGGGCCGGAAGAAGGGGGAGCCTTCGCGGCGTTTGACCTCGCCGACCTGCTCGGCCACCAGGGCCCGGCGGTTCAGTAGCGACAGAAGTTCCTGGTCGATCTGGTCAATCTTGACGCGCAGATCGGACAGGTCGAGAGGGGTGGAAGCGGGTGTGGCGGGGAGAGCGGCAGTCATGGATCAGGCTTGGGCTTTCTCGAATGCGTGCATGTAGTCCACCAGCGCCTGCACGCCAGCCAGCGGCATAGCGTTGTAGATGCTGGCCCGCATGCCGCCGACCGACTTGTGACCCTTGAGCTGAAGCAAGCCGCGTGCCTTGGCGCCGTCCAGGAAGGCATCGTTGCGGCTTTCATCGCGCAGGAAGAAGGGCACGTTCATGCGCGAGCGGCAGTTGGGGTCTACCTTGTTGAAGTACAGCTGCGACTGGTCGATGGTGCGGTACAGCAGCTCGGCCTTGGCGATGTTGCGCTGCTCCATGGCTTCTATGCCGTGCATACCGTTTTCGGTCTGCCGCTTCAGCCACTGGAAGACCAGTCCCGCCATATAGATGGCGTAGGTCGGCGGGGTGTTGAACATGGACTGGTTTTCGGCCACTGTTGCGTAGTTGAATGCGCTGGGGCAGATGGGCAGCGCATGGCCCAGCAGGTCTTCACGCACGACCACCACGGTCAGGCCTGCGGGGCCGAGGTTCTTCTGGGCGCCGCCAAAGGCCAGGCCGACCTTGCTCCAGTCCACGGGGCGGGAGGCCACGTGGGAAGAAAAATCCACCACCAGCGGGGCCTTGCTGCCCAGGGCCTGCAAGTCAGGTAGGGTCTGGAATTCCACGCCGTCAATGGTTTCATTGCTGCAGATGTGCACATACTGGGCATCGGCGCTGAGCTGCCAGCTGCTGGGGGCTGGCAGTGTGGTGTAACCCTGGGCTTCACCGCTGGCGGCGATATGCACCTGGGCGTATTTGCGGGCCTCTTTTTGCGACTTCTGGCTCCAGCTGCCGGTGACCACGCAATCGACCGCACCGCCGTGCGACAGGTTCAAGGGCACGATGGCGTTTTCACCCAGGCCGCCACCTTGCATGAACAGGATCTTGAATTCGGGCGGCACCGCCATCAGGGCGCGGAAGTCGGCCTTGGTCTGTGCGTAGATCGACAAAAACTCTTTGCCGCGGTGGCTCATCTCCATCACACCCATGCCGCTGCCATGCCAATCCAGCATTTCGGCGGCAGCCTGGGTCAATACTTCTTCAGGGATGGCCGCAGGGCCGGCAGAAAAGTTGAATGGGCGGGTCATGCGATTTACAGGTTAAATAGCCCTCCAGCGCACATTCAATATGCGTGAGGCGCTATTAAATTGATAGTTGACTGTGCTTAAGCCTCGGGCGTCTCGTCGCCAGCCACATCACCATCAGCGGCGGCATCTGCACCACCGGCTTCTGGAGTCGCGACATTGGCATCGTTTTCGACGATGCGCTGCAGGCCGCTGAGCTTGGAGCCTTCGTCCAGGCCGATCAGGGTCACACCCTGGGTGGCGCGGCCTAGTTCGCGAATTTCGCTCACGCGGGTGCGCACCAGCACGCCCTTGTCGGTGATCAGCATGATTTCGTCGTCGGCGTGCACCAGCGTCGCAGCTACCACGCGGCCGTTGCGCTCGCTTTGCTGGATGGCAATCATGCCCTTGGTGCCGCGGCCATGTCGGGTGTATTCGGTGATGCTGGTGCGTTTGCCGTAGCCGTTCAGGGTGGCGGTCAGTACGCTTTGCTGTTCGTCTTCGGCCACCAGCATGGCGATCACGGTCTGGCCTTCTTCCAGCATCATGCCGCGCACGCCACGGGCATTACGGCCCATGGGGCGCACATCGTTTTCGTCAAAGCGCACGGCCTTGCCGCCGTCGCTGAACAGCATGACATCGTGCTTGCCGTCGGTTAGCGCCGCGCCGATCAGGAAGTCGCCCGGGTCCAGGTCCACGGCGATGATGCCGGCCTTGCGCGGGTTGCTGAAGTCTTCCAGCGGCGTTTTCTTGACCGTGCCCATGCTGGTGGACATGAATACATACTGGTCAGCCGGGAATTTGCGCGCAGCGCCAGTCAAAGCCAGCACGACGTTGATCTTCTCGCCTTCTTGCAGCGGGAACATGTTGACGATGGGGCGGCCACGCGAACCACGCGAGCCTTGCGGTACTTCCCAGACCTTGAGCCAGTACAGGCGGCCTCGGTTCGAGAAGCACAGTATGTAGTCGTGCGTGTTGGCGATGAACAGCTGATCGACCCAGTCGTCTTCCTTGGTGGCTGTGGCCTGCTTGCCGCGCCCGCCGCGCTTTTGTGCGCGGTATTCAGACAGCGGCTGGCTCTTGATATAGCCGCTGTGCGACAGGGTCACGACCATGTCGGTGGGTGTGATCAGGTCTTCGGTGCTCAGGTCGAACGAGCTGTGCTCCACCAGGCTGCGGCGTGCGCCAATCTTGGTTTGGCCGAATTCCAGCTTGATGGCGGTGAGTTCTTCGCCAATGATGGCGGAGACGCGTTCTGGCTTGGCCAGGATGTCCAGGAAGTCTTCGATCTCGGACATCACCTCTTTGTATTCGGCGACGATCTTGTCCTGTTCCAGGCCAGTCAGGCGCTGCAGACGCATCTGCAGAATTTCTTGGGCTTGCACTTCGGACAGGCGGTATAGACCGTCCTTGCCCATGCCCAGTTCTTTTTCCAGGCCGTCTGGGCGGTAGTCGTCCACATTCACCATGCCGCCGTCGGCGCGGGTGCGGGTGAGCATTTCACGTACCAGCTTGCTGTCCCAGGGCTTGGCCATCAGCTCTAGTTTGGCAACCGGTGGCGTAGGCGCATTGCGGATGATGGCAATGAAGTCGTCGATATTGGCCAGCGCGACCGCCAAGCCTTCCAGCACATGGCCGCGTTCGCGGGCCTTGCGCAGGTTGAAGATGGTGCGGCGGGTGACTACTTCGCGGCGGTGCTCCAGGAAGACTTCGATCAGGTCTTTCAGGTTGCACAGCTTAGGCTGGCCGTTCACCAAGGCCACCATATTCATTCCGAAGGTGTCTTGGAGTTGTGTCTGTTTGTAAAGGTTGTTTAAAACAACTTCAGGTACTTCGCCGCGTTTGAGCTCAATCACCAGGCGCATGCCGGACTTGTCCGACTCGTCCTGGATATGGCTGATGCCTTCAATCTTCTTCTCGTGTACCAGCTCGGCCATGCGTTCTTGCAAGGTCTTCTTGTTGCACTGGTAGGGCAGCTCATCCACGATGATGGCTTGGCGTTGGCCTTTGTCTATATCTTCAAAGTGGCACTTGGCGCGCATCACCACACGCCCACGGCCGGTACGGTAGCCGTCTTTCACGCCGTTGATGCCGTAAATGATGCCGGCGGTCGGGAAGTCGGGCGCGGGGATGATCTCCATCAGCTCGTCTACGCTCGCCTGCGGGTTGCGCAGCAGGTGCAGGCAGCCGTCCACCACTTCGTTCAGGTTATGTGGCGGAATATTGGTCGCCATACCCACCGCAATACCGGATGAACCATTGACCAATAAATTAGGGAAGCGGGCTGGCATGACCAGCGGCTCCTGTTCGCTACCATCGTAGTTCGGGCCAAAATCTACCGTTTCTTTGTCCAGATCCGCTAGCAGCTCGTGGGCGATCTTGGACATGCGGATTTCGGTGTAACGCATGGCCGCCGCGTTGTCGCCGTCTACCGATCCGAAATTGCCCTGGCCATCGACCAGCATGTGGCGCAGCGAAAAGTCCTGCGCCATGCGGACGATGGTTTCATACACGGCGCTGTCGCCGTGCGGGTGGTACTTACCAATCACGTCGCCAACGATACGTGCAGACTTCTTATATGCGCGGTTCCAGTCGTTGTTCAGCTCATGCATGGCAAACAACACCCGGCGGTGCACGGGTTTGAGGCCATCGCGGGCGTCGGGCAGGGCGCGGCCCACAATCACACTCATCGCGTAGTCGAGGTAACTCCGGCGCATTTCCTCTTCAAGACTGATGGGCAGGGTTTCTTTGGCGAACTGGGTCATGGAGTGCAAACGTGGTGCGAGACGAAGTGTGGGATTTTACGGCCAAGTGACTGTCGCTACGCAGCAACACATAGGCTGTGCGCACATGCCTGGCTTTGCGATAGCCTGTTGTCCTACTCGTTTCCCCTTACGCGTGTGGCACAATTCAATGAACGTTTGCAGTGATGGTCACTGCAGGCGTCCCTTATTGCAGCGCTGCTGCAGCTTTTTCCCCCAGAGGAGAACCATGAAGAAATTAAACAAAGTGGCGATGTTGTTTGCCTCCGCAGCGCTTGTGACCGCCGCTGGTGCGCAGTCCGTTGACAATTGGAAGAACGGCACGAACGAGCTGGTCTGGAAGAACGGCACGAATGAACTGTGCTGGCGCGATGCCAACTGGACGCCCGCAACGGCTGCTCCTGGCTGCGATGGCGCGATCGTTCCTGCTGCTGCGCCAGCTCCCGCTGCTGCTGCTCCCGCGCCAGCTCCTGCTGCAGCCCCCGCTCCAGCTCCTGCTGCTGCTGTGGTCGCAGCGCCTATGGTTGCTGAAAAGGTAACTTACGCTGCTGATGCATTCTTCGACTTCAACAAGTCTGTACTGAAGCCAGAAGGCAAGGCTAAGCTGGACGATCTGGTTAGCAAGGTCAAGGGCATCAACCTGGAAGTGATCATTGCCGTGGGTCACACCGACTCCGTGGGCAGCGATGCGTACAACCAAAAGCTGTCGGTTCGTCGTTCCGAAGCCGTGAAGGCTTACTTGGTGTCCAACGGCATCGAAAAGAACCGCGTTTACACCGAAGGCAAGGGCGAGAAGCAACCTGTGGCGGACAACAAGACTGCTGAAGGCCGCGCCAAGAACCGCCGCGTTGAAATCGAAGTGGTCGGCACGCGCAACAAGTAATTTATCTGGAAGAGCGTTGAAGTATTTTGGCGCTGTTGCTTAGATAAAAACTTGGCTAAAAGCCTGTCAAAAAAGCCTCCTTCGGGAGGCTTTTTTGCGTGTGTATGGCATATATCTCGGGCTAGGTCGGTGCGTGTAATCTGCGAAAATCATGTAATGAACCCAAGTCTGAACGCTGACCCCGCCGAACTGGCGAAATTTTCTGAATTAGCCCATCGTTGGTGGGATAAGGACAGCGAGTTCCGTCCCTTGCACCAGATCAACCCGTTGCGCCTGGCGTGGATGGACGGCCTGGCCTCGTTCCAGGGCAAGCGGGTATTGGATATCGGTTGTGGCGGAGGCATATTGACAGACTCCATTGCCAGAGCCGGGGCGGATGCCACAGGCATCGACCTGTCGAGTAAAGCCCTTAAGGTGGCACAGTTGCACGCTCTGGAGTCAGGGACACCACGGGTGCAATACAGGGAAATCAGCGCTGAAGATATGGCTGCGGAGCAAGCGGGCAGTTTTGATGTGGTGACATGTATGGAAATGCTGGAGCATGTGCCAGACCCCTCCTCGGTTGTGCGGGCCTGTTCGACCTTGGTTAAGCCAGGTGGCTGGGTGTTTTTTTCCACCATCCACCGCAGTGCAAAGTCTTTTCTGATGGCTATCGTGGGTGCCGAGTATGTCCTCAACATGTTGCCCCGTGGCACTCACGAATACGCCAAAATGATCCGCCCCAGCGAGCTCGCAGCCTATTGCCGTGCAGCGGACCTGGCACTAAGCAATACCTGTGGATTGGAGTTCAACCCAGTAACCCAGCGTTACGCCTTGAGCGGAGACACCAGCGTGAACTATATGTTCGCGACGCAAAAGTTATGACTTCTTCGTCTGGGACCCAATTTCAGAATGTCCGGGCGATTTTGTTCGACCTGGACGGTACCTTGGTGGACAGCGCACCAGACCTTGCTGCAGCGGCGGACAAGATGCGTACCGATCGTGGCCTTTCCTCTTATCCGGCGGAGCGTTATCGGCCCATGGTCGGCGCGGGTGCAAGAGGCATGCTTGGTATTGCATTCGGTATGCAGCCAGACCATTCCGACTACGCGCTGATGCGAGAAGAGTTTTTCAGCAATTATGAACAGCGCTTGACGCTTCAAACCTATGCGTTTGATGGCATACCGGCTTTGTTGCAGGAACTTGCTGGGCGGCGACTGGCCTGGGGCGTGGTTACCAATAAATCAGAGCGATTCGCGATTCCCTTGACCCAGGCAATGCCGATTTTTGCGTCTGCAGGTGCGGTTGTGGGTGGGGATTCGACGCCTCACGCCAAACCCCATCCCGAGCCCTTGTTCGAGGCAGCGCGTCGCTTGGGGGTTGCCCCCGCGCGCTGTGTGTATGTGGGGGACGATGAGCGCGATATTGTTGCCGGCTTGGCTGCGGGCATGTACACCGTGGCGGCAGCGTATGGCTACTTAGGAAGCAATGCAGATATTGCTCAGTGGGGTGCGCACCAGGTTATTCATGCGCCGGAAGAGTTGTTGCAATGGCTGCCGAATGCGCAGGCATGATTCGTCGTTTAAAATAGGCTGATTGGGGCTGCACTGGTTTCGACGTGGGTTCGGACGCGCAGCAGGGCATGTCGAGGTTCTGTCACCTCGTAAAACAGCAGAAAAAACCTAACTGCAAACGACGAACGTTTCGCACTCGCCGCTTAATTGCGCGTGAGCCTCGCAACAGCAAGCCAATAGGCTGGGCAAGGGTTGTAATGCCGCAAGGTATTGCAGTCCAGGCTGCGGGGTAATTTCATTTGGCTGGGAGCGCGCTGGGTAACTTAGTGCACTTCGAGAAAATAGGTTACTGGCGTTTTGCATAGCGTGCCACTGCGCGATGCAAAAGGCGAGACTTAAACCAGATGGCTACACATGTAGAACTGTTCGAAGAAGGCTTGCGGACGGGGGTTCAAATCCCCCCGGCTCCACCATATTGACATCCAAGGCCGTTTGCTGGCTTCCGGCAAACGGCCTTTTCATTTGCGTTACTGCTTGGCAAACGCTTTTGGCGGCCTATCTGCTTGTTTATGCTGCCATAGAATTTGCCGCATGTTTACATTCCTCCGGCTTGCGGCTATCGATGCCTGATGTGCTATTTGGCCCCTGGGCGTTTGGGTATGCCGTCTGGAGTGCTGCGCCGCGCATAGGCTGGGCCATGTTGCTGCTGTATGGGGTGCTGGCAATTGCAAGTGTGGGTGTTGGCTTGAGCTCTGCGCGGCAGAGTGCTTTGCGTCAGCAGATCAATGCTTGGTGGCGGATATTTCCCGTGGTCAGTGTGAGTCTGCTGTTGTATCCATGGGGGCCGGGCGTGCTGTTTTTGCTGATTGCCGGCTTGGCCATGCGTGAACTGGGCATGCATTACCTCGGGCCGGCCCAGTCTTTCTACGCGACATGTGCCCTGGTGCTGGTGCTGCAAACGTTGCTGGCAATGTATGACCCGGGTTGGGCCTGCAATGTATTGCTGGGAATGCTGTTGTTGCAGGCCTTGGCTTTCTGCGTCTACCGCAGAACTTCTTGGATGCTGGTCCTGCTGTTTGTGTGGCTGTGTGCAGGTATGAGTTTTTTGCCGCGGCTGCTGCATATGACGTCGTCTGCAGGCGTCAACCTGGCCTGGTTTTTCTACCTGTTTGTTCTGACGGCCCTGAATGACATTGCGCAGTTTGTGTGCGGAAAATGCTGGGGACGGCACAAGGTTGCGGCCCGCATCAGCCCGAACAAGACTTGGCAGGGATTATTGGGTGGCGTGCTGACCAGTATGGCGGTGTCGGCGCTGTTGGGTTGGTATTTGCAGCTGGCAGCCGTGCCGCAATTGCTGGGCCTGGGCGTGTTGTTATCGTTGGCTGGTTTTGTGGGTGATATGGCCCTATCTGCCGCCAAACGCCGTTTGGGCATCAAGGACTTTTCGCAGCTGATTCCCGGCCACGGCGGTATTCTGGACCGCGTAGACAGCCTGGTATTGACCGCGCCGGCCTTGTACTGGGGCTTGACGCTGTAAGGCCTGCACCTGATCCGTTTACCGAGATATCTCTATGACCCTATTGACTGCTTCCGGCTGGACCCAACAGGAATCTGGTTTCGAAAGCTTTGACCAAACCCGCATTTTTTACCGCAGCTGGCAGCCGACGATGCCACGCGACGACGGCCCGCAGCGGGCGCTGGTGTTTCTGCACCGTGGCCATGAGCATTCGGGCCGCATCCAGCCGCTGGTAGAACAATTTGGCTGCACCCAGGACTGGGCCTTTGCCTGGGATGCGCGCGGCCACGGGCATTCCCCAGGTGAGCGGGGCGATGCGCCTAGCTTCTACACCCTGGTGCAAGACTTCGAGGCTTTCATCCGCCACCTGCAAGCCCGATACGGTATTGCCGCAGAAAACATGCTGATCGTGGCCAATAGTGTGGGCGCGGTGATTGCGGCCACTTGGTTGCATGACTACGCGCCCCGGGTGCGCGGTGTGGTGATGGCGGCGGCGGCTTTTGACATCAATCTGTACGTCCCTCTGGCCAAGCCCGCATTGGGCCTGGCACTGCGCTTTAGCCCTGGGTTGAGCGTGACCAGCTATATCCGCGCTGGCATGCTGACGCATTCAGCAGCCCAGGCGCAGGCCTACGATCTGGACCCGTTGATCACCCGCAACATTTCGGCGCGGGTGCTGCTGGACCTGGCCGATACAGCGCAGCGCGTGGTGGCAGACGCCCAGGCCATAGACACACCGGTGCTGATGCTGGTGGCCGACAAAGACTATGTGGTCAAGCAGGCGCCGCAGCGCCAGTTTTTTGACCGTTTGGCGTCACCCATGAAGCGCTATGTAGTCATTCCCGATTGCTACCATGCTATCTTTTATGAAGCGCAGGTCCAGGCAGAACAAGCGCTAGAGGCTAGTAAGGTATTTATTGCCGAGTGCTTCGCGAAGGACTTACCGGCCTTGGATCGCTACCATGCGGCCGACGTGCTTGGCCCCAGTGCACAGCGTTACCAGGCCTTGCAACAGGGTAGGGCTGGCAGTGCGTGGGACCACGCCTATTTGGGTTTGCAGAAGCGCATGCTGGGGAAGTTGGGGCCATGGAGCGATGGCATGCGTATCGGCTTGGAGCAGGGATTTGATTCCGGTGCCTCGCTGGACTATGTGTACCGTAACCAGGCCGGTGGGCGCTGGGGTGTGGGGCCGCTGATCGACCGGGGCTACCTGAACGCCATCGGTTGGCGCGGCATACGCCAGCGCAAGGCGCAGCTGCAGCAATTGCTGGGGGCGTTGATTGCGCAGCACCCGGCAGACCAGCCGCTGCGCATCCTGGACATTGCCGCTGGCGGTGGCCGCTATGTGCTGGAGACTGTGAAGCGCCACCAGGACCGAGAGATTGAAATCACCCTGCGCGACATGGACCCTCGCAATCTGGAGCAGGCCCTGCAGCTCGCCATGCAGCTGCAGTTGAAGAACCATATCGCCTACCAACGCCGCGATGCTTTCGATCCAGCCAGTTATCCTGCCGACGAGGCACCTTACGACATCGCCATCGTCTCCGGCCTGTATGAATTGTTCAGCGATAACGCCCGGGTGCTGCAATCCTTGCAAGGCGTAGGACAACAACTGAAAGAGGGTGGCCATCTGGTCTACACCGGCCAGCCCTGGCACCCGCAGTTGCTGATGATTGCCAAGACCTTGACTAACCACCAGGGCCAGCCCTGGCAGATGCGCCCACGCCCGCAGGCGGAGATGGACGCCCTGGTTGCCAGTGCGGGCTGCCACAAGCTCCACAGCGAGGTGGGTGTCGCGGGGATTTTTACCGTGTCGGTGGCGCGCCGTGGCGCAGCGCCGAACGCAGGCGGTTAAGCAGCGTCCAGGCCAGTAGCAGCAGCACCAGGCACAGCAGACCATTCAGCCACAGCGGGCCGGCGCCTGCCGCTAGCAATAAGGCAAGCAGGCTGAATGCTGCAGCACGGTCGCTCTTGCCCATAGGTCCATCAAAGCCGCGCGCCGCCCCGACCTGCAGCGCCAGCACGCCGGAAAATTCCACCAGCAGTGCGGCCAACGCGGCCAGCACCACCAGGGGCGCGTAGATGCCGGACGCGAAGGTAAAAGGCAGCACCAGGGCCGCGTCGGACACCTGGTCGGCTACCTCGTTCAGCAGCGCTCCCAGGCGTGTTTTTTGCCCGGTGGCCTGGGCCAGCATGCCGTCGATGGCGTTCAAGCCCATGCGCAGCAGCATGAACATGGGCAGCCCGACCCACAGCCGCATGTCTTGCGGCCACAGCAGCAGCGCCGCGCCGTACAGCAGCGACAGCACCATGGCCAGCAGCGTGATCTGGTTGGGCGTAACCCCCGCGCGTGCCAGCCAGGACAGGCTAGGGCGCAGCAGTTGTTGAAAACGGGGTTTGAGTTGGTAGATGGAAATGCGCATGGCTTCTATTGTTTGCAGGCACTGGCAATCTGTAGGCAACGGCGGTAGCCCATGGCGCAATGCAGATACACCGGGCGACCGGCGTCGGTCTCGCGGCGCACGGCCGCCACGATCTGTTGCACTGTATCCGCTGGCGGTAGCACGATGTCCAGCAGCGCAAAGTGTTGATAGGCCTGGGTGCGGAGTGCCTTGGTTTCCGGTAGCTCGTTGGCCAAGTCGATGATGCTGCAGTTGGGCGGCAACAGCCTCGCTTCTGCGCTCGTCAGGCGCCGCCCAATCCACAGTTGTGGGTTGATCTGCCGCAATGGGGCGCAATTTCGGTCGCGCCACCTGACTGCTAGCCACGTCAGCCGGTAGCCCAGCAGATAGGGTGCGTAAACGCACCACACCCACCAAGGGAATTGGCCTTGCCGCTTGTGCAGAAAGCCCTTGTGGCGTCGTGCATAGGCCAGGCTGACCAGGCCCAGACTCAGCACCAGATACATCGTGGCGCACAGCGGCAAGGCGTAGCGCCCCAGCACCAATGCGATGCAGGCCGCGACAAAGTAATACAGCCCCACAAATGGTTCGCTGCGGCCCGGTGGAACGCAGGTAATACCCACCCCGCCCAGCAGCAGGCCGCCGGCCACATCGAACAGATGGTGCTGGTAGGTGAACAAGGTGGATACGGCCGTCAACACCAGCCAGCCGCCCAGCGCCATGCGTGCCCACAGGCTGGTCAGCTGCGGGTGCAACGATGCCCAGAACAGCAGGCAATAGGCAACATGCAAGGACGGTAGCTGGTTGTACGGGCGGTCTACTAGCTCCAGCCCCTGGAATAGGGTGGCCAGCACAGGCGATGTGACCATGGGCCGTGGCCAGCCGAACTGCAGCGGCAGCAGCGCAAAGACGGCCCCGGCCACGGCGGTGGCCAGCAGCAGACGCTGGCTCAGCACGCGCAAGGCATCTGGGCTGCGCACCAGGAAAAACGCCGCGCAGAAGAACAGCCCGCTGCTGGCGTAGGGCAGCACCATCCAGGGCAGAAACGGGATATGTGCGTCCCAAGCCAGTGCCACATTACGCACCGTAAGCTGTTGTTGGGCCCATGCATTGGCAAGCACGTAGCACAGCAAAAACGCCAGGCTGTTGAGCCCCAGGTGGGTTAGCCGCTGCTGCCATGTCACCCCGTTCACACCCCCCATTCGCAGCCTTCTTTTGTTGCCCATCATGCCTAGGAGCCTGTCGGACTTGGGGAACGTCGGCTGCAAACCGACCGCAGCGGTCCATTTTTCACCGTCTTTTTGCCCCATAGCGGAGCTATGCGGCTGCAAAGTCGGCAAAAACTGTCCTCGCTGGGGCCGATTTTCGCTTTCGACGCCCCAAGCCCGACAGGCTCCTAAGTTATCTTAGCGGCATGAACCAGTCCCCAAAGCCCCCAAAGTACCAACGCTGCATGGTGTTCGCCGGAGGTGGTTTCCGTTTTGGCATCTATCTCGGCATGTATGCGGCAGCCCGCGATGCTGGGCGCCAGCCCGATCTGCTGCTGGCCAGCTGTGGCGGCGCGATTGCGGCAGCCATCATCCAGGCGCTGCCCGATGACGCGCAGCGCAAGGCCTGGCTGAGCTCGCCACAGATGTATGCCTTCTGGGCCAGCCTGCAGCCGGCGCGGCAAGCCACACTGACCGGCACGCTGGCCCGAGCGCTGCGGCGCAAACTGGTGGCGGGCCGTGTGCCGCGCATTCCTAACCTGTTCCAGGACTATTTGTTCGAGGTGCCGCCGCAGCTGCCCTTGCCGCCCGCAGCCGCCCAATCCGAGGTAGCTGTGGCCACCATGGGCGGCAAGCTGCTGTTTGGCCCCGACGAGGTGCTGCAGCCCCGTGGTGAGCGCAAGCTGTTCGCCCAAACGGTGCTCTGCGAGCCGCGTGCAGCAGCCTTGCTGCAAGGCATGGATTCCCCGTTTGCCAACCCGCGCTGGGGCGCGCATGCGATTGCCGATCAGCTCTATACCGACAGCAGCATTGGCGTGGAGGAGGCGGCTCGCCTGTCCATTACCGACTTTTATTACTTCCCCTGCCACCGCCACGGCGACGACCACTACATCGGCGGCGTGGTGGACCTGTTCCCCATCGAGGTGGCGCACCGACTGGCCCACGAAGTGATGATCGAATTCAAGGAGTCGTTCGACCAGACCTTTTCCATCCCGGCCTGGCGCGAGGTGCTGGGCCTGGACGGCAACCAGCGCCTGCGCCAGGTCAACGGGCAGCATGCCGACGTGTGGTTCGATACCTCCGACGTGTCGCGTGCGCTGCCCCGGCAGCAGGTACACAAAAAGCTGGACTGGCTGCACAACCGCATCGTGCTGGCCTTGCCCGACAGCCATGCGACCTACGCAGAGTACGTGGACGCGCAATGGCAGTACGGTTATCAGCGCGGGATGGAGGCTCTGCAGCGGCCCATGCCCAGCGACAAGACCCGCATGCGCCAGGTAGACCGCTACAACCAGGCCGAGCCATGCGCGTCCTGATACTGGGCGGTACCAGTGGTATCGGCCTGGCCCTGGCGCGGCACTATCTGCAGCAGGGCGACACGGTAGCCGTGGCGGGCCGTGACCTGACGCGTTTGCCAGCGGACCTGGGCGCAGCACAGCTACAGGTATATGCGCTAGACATCACCGATGCGCCGGCATTGACCCAGGTGATCCAGAAGTTCTCCGCACCTGGCCTGGACCTGCTTATCGTGGCCGCAGGCTTTTACTTCAACACCCGGCACCATCCGCTGGATGCCAGCACCACTTTGCGCATGCTTCGGACCAACGTGGGCGGCATGGAGCAGGCGTTTGGCCTGGCGGCAGAAACCATGTTGGCCCAGCAGTCGGGCCAGCTGGTGGCGATAGCATCAGTGGCTGGCTTGCTGCACGACTATCCGGGTGCGTCGCTGTACAGCGCCACCAAGCGCAGCGTGCTCAGCCTGTGCGCCGCCTACCGTACCGCCCTGCAGCCCTTTGGCATTGCAGTCACGGCCATTGTTCCGGGCTATGTGGATACGGCCCAACTGCGTGCACTGAACCAGGGAGACGCCAGCCACAAGCCTTTCATCTTGTCCGAAGCGCAGGCCGTGGCACAGATCACCCAGGCCATCCGGCTGCGCGAGGCGGTGCGGGTGTTCCCGTGGCAGATGCGCTGGCTGGTGGCCCTGCTGAACTGTTTGCCGGCGTGGCTGCTGGCGCTGCGCCGCTGACGCTGCCCAGCCGGGGAGTAAACTCCCCACCCCCTTCTAGACGTCTTGCAGACGCAACTCCATGCCCTTTGCTTCCTTGGGACTAGCTCCCGCCTTGCTGCGCGCTGTGCGCGAACAGGGCTTCTCTGCGCCCACGGCGATCCAGACCTCGGCCATCCCAGCCATCGCCCGTGGGGCCGATGTATGGGCTGCTGCGCCCACTGGTTCCGGCAAGACCGCCGCATTTGCCTTGCCCCTGCTGCAACGCCTGCAGGCAGCCGGACATCTGCAGGGCAAGCGCCGCAGCCGCGTGCTGGTACTGGTGCCCACGCGCGAGCTGGCGGCCCAGGTGGGCGAGGTGTTTCGTGGCCTGGCCCAGCACCTGCCGCAGCCGCTGAAAATTGCGGTGATTTTTGGAGGTGTGTCCATCAACCCACAGATGATGGGTTTGCGCGGTGGTGCCGACATCGTGGTGGCCACGCCCGGCCGCCTGCTCGATCTGGTAGACCACAACGCCCTGCAGCTGTCGGCCGTGGCATCTTTGGTGCTGGACGAGGCGGACCGTCTGCTGGACCTGGGCTTCAGCGAAGAGCTGGCCCGCGTGCTCACCCTGCTGCCCGAACAGCGGCAAAACCTGCTGTTTTCTGCCACCTTCCCACCCGCCATCGAGGCCCTGGCAGCGCAACTGTTGCGTGACCCGGTGCGTATCGAGATGGCTGCGGCTCCGACCACCGAGGCGGCCACGCCCGCAATTGCCCAGCGTGCCATTGCGGTGGATGCCAGCCGCCGTACCCAGCTGCTGCGCCACCTGGTGCAAAGCCAGGGCTGGCAGCGGGTCATGGCTTTTGTGGCAACGAAGTTTGCCGCCGAGGTGGTGGCCGACAAGCTGCGCAAGGCCGGCATTCTGGCTGAGCCCTTCCACGGCCAGCTAAGCCAGGGCAAACGCACCCAGGTGCTGGACGACTTCAAGGCCGGGCGCGTACACGTGGTGGTCGCTACCGATCTGGCGGCGCGCGGCATCGACATATCGGATTTGCCGGTGGTGGTCAACTACGACCTGCCGCGTTCTGCGGTGGACTATGTGCACCGCATTGGCCGCACCGGGCGTGCCGGCGCCAGCGGCGAAGCTTACAGCTTCATCACGGCCGACAGCGCGGCCCATTTCGCCTTGATCGAGAAGCGCCAGGGCCTGAGCCTGCCGCGCGAAGAGGTGGCGGGCTTTGAGCCGGTGGAGTTGCCCTTGCCGCCGGTTGCCAGCGCGGCCAATGCCAACGGTGGCATCAAGGGCAAGCGCCCAAGCAAAAAGGACAAGCTGCGGGCGGCAGCCGCACAGTCTTCCGGCATATAGAAAATGCTCATCTTGCGCAGATGCCATCTGCGCTGGAAGCTATCAAATGTATAGCTTTTGAGCCGACCCATCCTGTGCACATATGGGAGCCGCCAGAGCATTGCTGGCATATATTTCTAGCATTTCGCAGGCCTTGCATGTAAGCGGGTGTAAATTGCCGCAGAATTCGGCTTTTACATTGCGAGTTGCCCCCCAAAAGGCTGAGCGTACCGCGCTCACCGCGCATGCCGCATACACCGCCCACACACAATGGCGGTGTACTGCCCACTGTGCTCTGCGGGCCTGGCGGCCTGCTTTTTTTGACGCCCTTACGTATAACCCCAAAGAGAGACGCTGCCATGCCAAGCTTTATTAAGAACCTGTCCATTGCCAAGCGCCTGGGTCTGGGTTTCGCCGTGGTGCTGATCATGTCCTTGATCAGTATCTTGGTCGGTCTTTCTAGGTTGAATGCTGTTGCGCAGGCTACACAGAGTATGGTGGAGGAACCACTCACGACAGAGCGCCTTGTGAGCGACTGGTACCGGAACGTCCACACTGGCGTGCGGCGCACGGGTGCCATCGCCAAAAGTAGCGACCCCTCTGTAGCCAGTTATTTTGCGGAGGACCAGGCCGAATCGTCCAAGTCATCGGCTGAGTTCCAGAAGAAGCTGGACGAGGTTATCAATACAGACCAGGAAAAAGCCCTTTATGCAGAAATCGGGGTCGCCAGAAAGACCTACGTAGCCGCTCGAGACGAAATTCTTGCGTTCAAGAAGGACGGCAAAGAGGACGAGGCTAACAAGGTGTTGACCGATAAGTTCGTACCTGCCTCCAAGGTGTACCTGGCCAAAATGGATGCCTTGCTTTCTCATCAGCGCACGCAAATCGACAGCGTTGCCAAACAGATTCAGGCGAACTATGAAGCTGGTCGCAGCCTGATGGTCGCTCTAGGCGTAGTCAGTCTGCTGTTGAGCCTGGTGTGCGCCTGGCTGATCTCCGGCAGCATTACCGGCCCTTTGGTGCAGGCGACCACTGTGGCGCGTCAAGTGGCCGGAGGTGACCTGAGCGCCCACATCGACAACCGCAGCACCGATGAAGTCGGCCAACTGCTGTCCAGCCTGCAAGACATGCAGGCCAGCTTGGTACGGGTGGTCTCCAATGTGCGTTCGGGCTCTGAAAACGTGGCTACGGCCAGTGCTGAAATTGCCCAGGGCAACGACGACCTGAGCGCCCGCACCGAGCAGCAAGCCAGCGCGCTGGAGCAAACCGCCGCGTCGATGGAAGAACTCAGCTCCACCGTACGCCAGAACGCCGACAACGCCCGCCAGGCCAACCAATTGGCCATGAGCGCATCCACCGTGGCCATCCAGGGTGGCGAAGTGGTCAATCAGGTCGTGCAGACCATGAAGGGCATCAACGACAGCTCGCAAAAGATTGCCGACATCATCGGCGTCATCGACGGCATCGCCTTCCAGACCAACATCCTGGCGCTGAACGCCGCCGTGGAAGCCGCGCGGGCCGGTGAACAAGGCCGTGGCTTTGCCGTGGTCGCCAGCGAAGTGCGCAGCCTGGCTGGCCGATCGGCCGATGCCGCCAAGGAAATCAAGAACCTTATCAGCGCCAGCGTGGAACGTGTGGCCCAAGGCACGGCCCAGGTGGACCAGGCCGGCGTCACCATGACCGAAGTCGTCAGCTCCATCCGCCGCGTCACCGACATCATGGGAGAGATCAGCGCTGCCAGCAACGAACAAGCCCTGGGCGTGGCCCAGGTCGGTGAAGCCGTGACCCAGATGGACCAGGCCACACAACAGAACGCCGCCCTGGTAGAAGAAATGGCCGCCGCAGCCGGCAGCCTGCGCACCCAGTCGAACGACCTGGTGCAGGTGGTGGCCGTGTTCAAGCTGGACGGTACAGCGGCACAGCCCCCTGTGGCTGCACCGGTGCCAGCATCTGCGCGGTTTGCAACGGCGCGTGCGCCGGTTGCCAAACCCAGCCTGGCCCGTCCCGCACCCGCTGCCATCCGTAAGCCGTTGGCGAAATCTCTGCCCACGCCGAATGGCAAGCCGGCAGCCAAGTCGGCCATCCGACCAACTATCAAGCCCACGATCAAACCGTCCATCGGCAAGCTCAGCGCCCCCAAGCCAGCCAGCACCAACGACGACGACTGGACCAGCTTTTAAGCGAAGCCTGCCGTCAGGGCGTGCTGCGGTCTTCGACCAGCATGCCCAGTTCGTAGCGCTGGACCCGGGCGGAGGTTTTCGCCGATGTCTCCACCTTTACCTGCATGCTCTGGTCCAGCTGACGGGTCAGTGTCACCACCAGGCTGTCTTGGTCGTCGATGCGGGTGTAGAGGTAGTTTTGCGACTTCTTTTCACTGCTCAGTTCCAGCTTCGCCGAGCCGTCTAGTGCGCTGTGGTAGCTCGCCTTGAGCCGTGACGTCTGCCGCTGTTGGATGCTGTCGGGCTTGTCCGCCGGGCCGGTGGTGCTGGTGGTCTGTGCCAAGCTGAAGTCAAAACGGTCGGTTTCTTCCAGGCGCATGGGGTTGGTGGCCTGGGTCATGCCCGTGATGCGCAGCGCAAAATCCGCCATGCCAGATAACAAAGCACTGTCTTTAACGGCCGGCGTACCGGTACTGGCAGGCAGTTGGGCGCCGTCGCTGGCATTGGCGCCGTAGGACCGCTGCATGGATGCGAATGCGTCCTGGACAATGCCTATCCACTCGGCCTTGCCATGGCCCCTGCTGCCTGCCTGGCCTATCTTCTGCAATTGCTGGGCGATGGCCTGCTCGCGCTGCGCCGGGCTGCCCCACAGGGCTGGGTTCTGCAGGTTGATCTTCATATCCACCTGGTCGGTGGGTGAGCTCATTGTCAGGCTGCGCTGGCTGGTATCTGCATGGAAGTCCAGGCGGTAGCTATCGCCTTTGCGCAGCATCTGGCCCTTCAGGTCGATGCTGGACAAGACCGTGCCGTCGTAATCACCCAGACCGGCAATATCCACCTCGGGCTTGTCCGCAGTGAAGCCTTGCACCGCTCTTTCAAAGCTGGCGGACAACTGCGCGATGGCCTGGCTTTCGGTGGCGCTCAAAGGGCCGCTGCTGTGTATCTCCACCCCCAGGCCGTCGCTTTGGTTGATCAGGGTCAAGTTCACCACCGTGCCGGAGCGGGTGCGTATGTTCAGCGACACCTTGGCCGACGCGTTATTGCCTATGCTGGACAGCGCAGTCTGGGCCGCAGCATCGACACTGGTGTTGCTGCTGGGTACATAGTTCGCTACCGCCTGCTGGTAGTCGCCCGGCGTGGTTTTAAGGCGCTCTAGCAAGGCACCCGCCAGGCCATTAAAGCGGCTGGCATTGCCGGTGGACGAGAAGTTGCGCGCCATGAGCTTGCTGACCGCATCTTCGGAGCGGCTTTGCCAGGCCTGTGTGCTGGCGGGCACATAGCGCGTGGGCGCCGCGTAGGTCCAGCTGGCGGCATTGGCTTCCAGGGCGCTGGAGTTGCTGACGATGGTGGACGCCAGCTCGGCCTTAGCCCGCGTGGGGGCATCGGTCTCTGCCGATGCCGTGCTCCGCAGGCTGGTGACCGGCGAGGGCAAGATGCTGGTGATCAGGTCGGAGCGTACAAGCATGGGGGTAGGGCCGGCAGTGAATGTATCTACTTTGTTATCGGCTTGTATGCATTTAAATTGAGTGGCGAGTATGAAAAACGCGCGGACAAAATTGAGGATGGAAAAGGCCTGTAGCGCTTATTTATTCTGCGTATTGTGCTATCTAATTAATAGCAATTAAGGCCTGGGCCCAATGCACCTAGGCGCAAGCAGCACTACCTTTGGCGCGGTTGCTGTGGCAAGATGACCGCATGAGCCAAACCTTCGGAATGGAAGCGCCGCGAGGCAACGTTAAGACGCCACACCGGCTGCCTGTGCGTTACCTCATGTTGATCGATTCGGGGGGCTCCATGGTGGCGCGGCTGTTCCTGGAGAACCGTGAACTGGCCGCCGAATTCGATGCCACTGCGGAAGAGGTCACTGCCATGACGCAGGGCATGCAGCCCCAGCGTGGCGCGCTGGGCAGCGAATGGGATATCGCGCTGCAAGGCCACAACGCCGACGAGCGCGCCAGCGCCATGCTCTACACCATCACGGTGTAGGCGCCAGCTCCAGCCTCAGTACACCAGCCGTTCCGGCCGGATTTCCTGCAGGATGGTGGTGGCAATTTCTTCGATGGACTTCGTGGTGCTGGACAGCCAGCGGATGCCGCTGCGGCGCATCATGGCTTCGGCCTCGCTCACCTCCATGCGGCAGTTTTCCAGCGAGGCGTATTTGGAGTTGGGGCGCCGCTCGTTGCGGATCTCGCTCAAGCGTTCGGGCTGGATCGATAGGCCAAAGATCTTTTTGCGGAATTCCACCAGCGCCGGTGGAAGCTGGCGGCGCTCGAAGTCTTCGGGGATCAGAGGGTAGTTGGCGGCCTTCAGACCGTATTGCATGGCCAGGTACAGGGTGGTTGGCGTCTTGCCGCTGCGGCTGACGCCGACCAGGATCACATCGGCCTGGGCCAGGTCGCGGTGGGTCTGGCCGTCGTCGTGTTCCAGGCTGAAATTGATGGCCTCGATACGGTCGTGGTAGGCCTGGCTTTTGCTCACGTCGCTGAAGCGGCCGATACGGTGGTTGGACTTGATGCCTAGCTCGTTTTCCAGCGGGTTCACAAAGGTGCCGAACATGTCCAGCAGCATCCCCTTGCAGTTCTCGGTAACCACCTTCAGCACCTCCATGTTCACCAGGGTGCTGAACACGATGGGCCGCTTGCCTTCGATTTCGGCCGTGTGGTTTATTTGGCGTACCGCCTGGTGGGCCTTGTCCACCGTGTCCGTGAAGGGCAGGCGCACATGGCGTGGTGCCATGGAGAACTGCGCCAGGATGGCATTGCCAAAGGTTTCGGCGGTGATGCCAGTGCCATCGGAGATGAAGAAGACGGTGCGGTCGGACATGGAAGGGCCTCTTTCAAGGGCGGCGCAGCCACCCAGGCTTGGTTCTGGATGGCCTCCATCGTAAACGCAATACCGCCCACCGTTGTGGTGGGAAGCGGTGGCTTACGCCCCCAGTGCCGCCGCGTCGGCCAGGAAGCCGCGCTCGGCGTCCAGCGTGGCCTGGTGGTCGAACAGTTCGGTGAACAGTTTGGGCGGGATGGTGATGGAGCCCACGCCCAGCTCCAGCAAGGCCAGGTAGGCCGCGCGTGAACGCACGCTCGCCACCAGCAGCCGGGTGCTGGCGCCGCTGCGGCTGATCAAACCCTGCATCTGGCCAATCAGTGCCATGCCGTCTACGCCTGAATCCTCCAGCCGGCCCAGGTAGGGCGCGGCATAGGCGGCGCCCAGCTGCGCTGCGAAGTGCGCCTGCTCGGGGGCGTACACCGCGGTGTAGGTGACCGGAATGCCTTCCGCACTCAGTTCGGCGCCGGCACGCAGACCGTCGCGGGTGGCGGGGATCTTCACCACCAGTTGGCCGGGGTTGAATTCACGCACCAGCTGGTGCGCGTCGGCCAGGATGCCGTCGGTATCGGCGGCATGCACCTGGGCCTGCACCTGGCGTGCGCCCATCTTGATGCAGGTGTTCAGCAGTTTGGGTAGCGTGGCGCGGGTGATGCCGGCGCGGCGCAGCAGCGTGGGGTTGGTGGTCACGCCGTGGACGGCGGGGTGGGGCAGGCAGGTTTGCAGATCGGCCAGATCGGCGCTGTCCAGGTAGAGGTGAAAGGCTTGCATGGTGTTCGGTCGGCTCAGGAGGCGGCGTCCAGCGCCACTTGCAGCTCAGCGCGGGTGGGCGGGTTGGCACCTTCGCGGGTGCAATTGATAGCGGCAGCATGGGCAGCGAAGCGCAGCACGGCCAGCCAGGTTGCGTCGGGCAGGCTGTCGAGCTGGGCTACCTGCTCCACACCGTGTTCCAGTAGGCCGACGGTCAGGCCGGCATCAAAGGTGTCACCGGCGCCTATGGTGTCGGCCACGGTGATCTTCGGTGCAGCGATCTCCAGCGGCGCCTTGCCACGGCGGAACAGGGTGGCGCCGTCGCCACCACGGGTGATGACCACGGCGCGTGGGCCGCTGTTATCGCTGGCCATGAAGCTGGCAGCCACCTCGGCCAGGCTGAGGCCGGGCGCCAGGGCGGCGGCGTCTTCGTCGCTGAACTTCATCAGGTTGCTGGCGGCGGCCCAGCGCTGCACGTTGACGCGGTAGGCCGGCAGATCCTTGATCAGGCTCAGGCGCACATTCGGGTCGAACAAGACGATACGAGGATTGGGTTGGCCCTGCTGCGCCAGTACCAGGTCGGTGATGCGGCTGGCCGCAGGCTCGTGCAGCAGCGCGATGGAGCCGAATTGCAGAAAGCGGCAGCTGTCGGGCAGCGTTGGCAGCACGGCGGGCGCCCACTGCGTATCGGCCGTGCCCTGGGTGTAGAAGGCGTAGCGGTTGGTCTGCGGCGTGCGCTCGACAAAGGCCAGCGTCGATGGCGCGTCGCTGCGCAGCACCCATTCGGTGTTCACGCCGTTGCTTTGCAGATGCTGCAACAGGCGCTCGCCGAACAGGTCGGTAGACAACTGGCTGATGAAACCGATGGGTTGGCCCAGGCGGGCGGTGGCAATGGCGCTGTTGGTGGGGGCGCCGCCTTCATGGCCTTCAAAGTTCAGGCCGCTGGTGGCGGTGAAGTCGATCAGAGATTCGCCGACGATGGCGATGCGGATGGCTTGCATGGTGTGTTCTTGCCTCTTGTTGTACGTCAAGACGGTGGGGTGTATCGGGTGCTTGCAGTGGCGGCCAGCAAGGCCGCGCGCACATCCATCTTACCGTGCAGAGGGGGCTTTGAGCAGGCGGTCAGGCTCTTTCGAGTTACATGGTGTTTTATGCCTCTTGCGCAGAGAATGCCTGCGCGAGAAGCTATAAAAATAATAGTAAATTGCCAGGCTGGCCTCCGCTGCCTGGCGCACAAAAAATACGCCTTTTTTGGGGGCGCGTACGGGACTGGTACGCAGTTGCGCAAAGCCAATACTGTTTGTGCCGATGCCTTGCTGTGGTTTTGCTCATGCACAATGATTCGGCCCCTTTTTCTAGTTCTGCCATGCCCTCCGCTCCACCTGAACCCGCCGCCACCCAGCCCGCATACCGGGCGTGGTGGGTATCTGGGGTATGGGCCGCAGTGGCTGTGCTGGCTCTGGCTTTGATTGCGGCGGCAGGCCAGTGGGCGGCGCGGCGTGAGGCCAGCTTTCAGCTGGACTCCATACACCGGGCCATCGAGGTGCATGCGCTGGGCCTGCGCGGCGCGGCGGCCAAGTACAGCTATTTGCCGTTCACCGCAGCGCAGCACCCGGACGTGCTGGCGGCGCTGGCCCAGCCGCACGACCCGCTGGCCCAGCAGCGTGCCAACCGCTACATCGAAGAGGTGAACCGCCGCGCCGGGTCGGACGCGCTCTACCTCATCGACCTGCAGGGCATAACCCTGGCCGCCAGCAACTGGCAGACGGCGCAGAGCTTCGTTGGCCAGTCGTATGCGAACCGGCCCTACTTCCTGGATGCGCGGGCTGGCCGCAACGGCCAGTTCTACGGCGTGGGCCAGACCACAGGGGAGCCGGGCCTGTTCATCTCCGCGCCGGTGCAGCAGGGTGGGGTGGTGCGCGGCGTGTTCACTGTCAAGGTCAGCCTGCGGCAAATACAGGAAACCTGGGCCTTTGTGCGCGACCCGATTCTGTTGGCCGATGCGCGGGGCATCGTGTTTCTGGGCTCGGTGCCGTCCTGGCTGTACCAGGCCCAGCGCACCCTGGGCGAGGAGGACTTGGCCTGGGTGCAGCGCCACCAGCAGTACGGCACGCATCACAGCTTTCCACTGTTGCCCTGGCAGCGCAATGTGGCACCCGATCTGGCGCCAGATGCCGAGGGCTACCGCGTGCGCACCAGCTTGGCTGGCCAGCCGCGCGAGTTCTTGGCAGTAGACGAAGCATTGCCCGACCTGGGCTGGACCCTGACCGTGATGGCCGACTACAGCGCCGTCACCCGCGCCCGCGAACGCAGCTGGATGCTGGGCCTGCTGTGTGCCGGCCTGCTGCTGCTGGGCGCTTTGTACTGGCGCCTGCGCGAGCGCCGCTTTGCCGAGCAGCGCAATGCCCGCCGCGACCTGGAGGTGCGCGTGCGTGAACGCACGCTGGAGCTTGACCAGGCCCATGCCTTCCGCAAGGCCATGGAAGATTCGCTACTGGTAGGCATGCGCGCACGCGATCTGGACGGCCACATCATCTACGTCAACCCCGCCCTGTGCGAGATGACCGGCTACCGCGCTGACGAACTGCTGGGCCGCCTGCCGCCGTATCCGTACTGGCACCCGGACGACGTGGACCAGCACTGGCAAAACAATGAAGCCACCATGTCCGGCCAGGCCGCGATGTCCGGCTTCGAGTCGCGCATCCGCCACCGCGACGGGCACGAGGTGTTCACCATGGTCTACACCGCGCGGCTGATCGACGCCCATGGTCAGCACAGCGGCTGGATGAGTTCGGTGGTGGACATCACCGCGCAAAAGCGCGCCGAGCTGCGCCAGCGCCAGAATGACGAGCAGCTGCAACATGCGCAGCGCCTGGCCAGCCTGGGCGAGATGGCATCCACCCTGGCGCACGAGCTGAACCAGCCGCTGGCGGCGCTGAGCAATTTCGCCAGCGCGGCCAAGGCCTTTGCCGAGCAGGGCCGGTCGGACCTGCTGGTCAGCAGCCTGGACGAGACCATGGCCCAGGCCCAGCGCACCGCCGAGATCGTGCGCCGCATCCGCGGCTTTGTGCACCAGCGCACTGCCGGTGCCGAAGACTGCGTGGTGGCCACCCTGGTGGCGAACGTGCTGGCCCTGCTGCAGGGTGAAATCAGGGCGCAGCAAGCGCGCACTGTGCTGCGCATTACCGCCACGCTGCCCGCTGTACGCGGCGACCGCGTGCTGCTGGAGCAGGTGTTGCTGAACCTGGTGCTCAACAGCCTACAAGCCATGCAGGCCACACCTGTGGAGCGCCGTGTGGTGGAGATCGACGCGACCGTGGTCAACGGCCGCATGCACATCTGCGTGGCGGACCGTGGGCCCGGCATTGATGCTGCGATTGCGGAGCAGGTGTTCGCGCCATTCTTCACCACCAAAGAAGGCGGCCTGGGCCTGGGCTTGAACATCTGCCGCACCATCGTCGAAAGCCACCGTGGTCGATTGGCCTTTGCCGACCGGGTGGATGGCGGAACGGTTTTTACGCTGGAGCTCGAAGTCGCAGGGTGACCGTTCTACTGGATGGCGTTTCCATCAGGAAATCACCGCCGACTCTCCATGGCCATGCGCATAGCCAGTCCGCCCAATACGGTTCCCATGAGCCAGCGTTGAACAGTCTGCCAAGAGGGGCGGGACGCGAGAAAAATCGCAATAGAACCCGCCAGTACGGCTATCACGGCATTGACGCTAACGCTGACAACAATTTGCGTAAGGCCCAATAGGAGAGATTGCGCAAGCACACTGCCGTGGTTGGGATCAATGAATTGTGGCAACAAAGACAGATACATGATCGCGATCTTGGGGTTGAGCAAATTGGTGATGAATCCCATCGTGAAAAGCTTTTGGGGGCTGTCCTTTGGCAAATTACGTACTTCAAACGGCGAGCGTCCGCCGGGCTTAACAGCTTGCCAAGCCAGATAGAGCAGATAGACCGCACCTCCGAGGCGTAGTGCGTCATAGGCGTACGGTACCGCCATCACCAAAGCCGTGATGCCAAATGCAGCGCAAAGCATGTAGAAAACAAAGCCCAGTGCCACTCCACCCAAAGAGATCAGCCCGGCCGTTCTTCCTTGGCAAATCGAGCGCGAAATCAGGTAAACCATGTTCGGCCCGGGGGTGAGCACCATGCCGAGCGAGATAAGACCAAAGGCAAGCAAGCTGGAGATTTCTGGCATGGGATCCTTCATGTAGGTGGGAGATGGGCGCCAGCATAGGCAAGCGGGGGCGCTCTGAAAAGATACAGATCCATCCAGATTTGAACGCTACAGCGAAGCGATTCCTTGTTTCCATGGGCGCTGGCCGTATGTACGCTATTGCCGTGTAATGGCTATTTGTAAAAGTTTGTGCGTTGGTGTCGGTTAGTCTCTACGCGCTCCATTCCTTGTTTACTGCCCCATGAAGTCAAACCCTCTGCCCCTGAACCTGTACGTCGTTGACGACGACGAAGCGGTGCGCCGCTCGCTGGGCCTGCTGCTGTTGTCGCGCGGCCATGCGGTGCAGGCTTTTGCCTCCGGCGAGGCGTTTTTGGCTGGCGTCGACCCGCAACGGCCGGGCTGCGCCATTCTGGATTTACGGCTGGGCGGTATCAGCGGGCTGCAGGTGTTCGAGACGCTTCGCGCGCAGCAGAGCCCGCTGGTGGTGGTGTTTTTGTCCGGTCACGGCGATATCGCCATGGCGGTGGATGCGGTACAGCAGGGCGCTTTTGGCTGGCTGGAGAAGCCCTGCAACGACGAGCGCCTGCTGAACACGGTGGCCCAGGCCTTGCAGAAAGCCAGCGCCATCGCCGCCGAGCAGCAGGCCCGGCAGGCCGCGCAGGCGCTGTGGGCCAAGTTGACGCCGCGCGAGGTGCAGGTGGCGCGCCTGGTGGCCGAGGGTAAGCCCAACAAGCGCATCGCGCTGGACCTGGCGCCCTTGGAGCTGCGTACCGTGGAGACGCACCGCGCCCATGTGTTCGCCAAGTTGGGCCTGTCGAACAGCCACGAGCTGGAGCGGTTTTTGCGCGAAAACGGCATTTGACAGAGTCTAAGTAATTACCCTTGCGTAGAGCTACGCAGACGCCGGGGCGGATTGCTACGGACGACAGAAGCACGGCATCACAAGACACTGCCAGCTACAAGTTCACCGAGACAAGGACGCCCATGACTGCCGTACTGCCCCTTCCCTATACGTTTGAAGAAAAGCGCAAACGCATCTTCGCCATCGTCGCCGCATCGTCGGGCAATCTGGTGGAGTGGTTTGACTTCTACATTTACGCCTTCTGCGCTATCTACTTCGCGCCGGCGTTCTTCCCCAAGTCGGACCCCACGGCCCAGCTGCTGAACACGGCCGGCGTGTTTGCCGCGGGCTTTTTGATGCGGCCTATCGGCGGTTGGATCTTCGGTCGGCTGGCTGACCGCAAGGGCCGCAAGACCTCGATGGTGGTGTCGGTGATGATGATGTGTGGCGGCTCGTTGCTGATCGCCTGCCTGCCGACCTATGCCAGCATTGGGGCGCTGGCTCCGGTGCTGTTGTTGACGGCGCGCCTGTTGCAGGGCCTGTCGGTGGGCGGCGAATACGGCACTACCGCCACCTATATGAGCGAGGTGGCGATGCGCGGCCAGCGCGGCTTTTACTCGTCCTTCCAGTACGTCACGCTGATCGGCGGCCAGTTGCTGGCGGTGCTGGTGGTGGTGGTGTTGCAGCAGCTGCTGGACGAGGCCGAGCTGAAGAGCTGGGGCTGGCGCATTCCCTTTGTACTGGGTGCGTTGACCGCCGTGGTCGCGCTGATGCTGCGCCGCACCTTGCATGAAACCACCACCGCGCAGACGCGCAGTTCCAAAGCTGCGGGCAGCGTGGCCGAGCTACTGAAAAACCACAAGCGTGCTTTGCTGGTGGTGCTGGGCTATACCGCCGGCGGCTCGTTGATCTTCTACACCTTCACCACCTATATGCAGAAGTACCTGGTGAACTCGGCCGGCATGTCGATCAAGACCGCCAGCAATGTGATGACCGCCTGCCTGTTCCTCTATATGTGCATGCAGCCCCTGTTCGGCGCCTTGTCGGACCGCATCGGCCGGCGCAACAACATGCTGCTGTTTGGCGCCTTGGGCACGCTCATGGTGGTACCGATTCTGACCACGCTGCAAAGCGTGACCAGCCCTCTGGTGGCCGGCGTGTTGATCACCATCGCGCTGGCGGTGGTCAGCTTCTACACCTCGGTTGGCGGCATCGTGAAGGCCGAGATGTTCCCACCCGAAGTGCGTGCGTTGGGCGTGGGCCTGTCGTATGCGGTGGGCAACGCGATATTTGGCGGCAGCGCCGAGTACGTGGCGCTGGGCCTGAAGGCTATGGGCCACGAGTCCTACTTTTACTGGTACGTCACGGGGATGATGGTTCTGGCCTTTGCGGTCAGCCTGCTGCTGCCACGCCAAGCCACGTATCTGCACGACGACCACTAAGAGAAAAAAGTGCCGCTGGCGCAGGTAATACCTGCGCAGGCTGCTATCAAAATAGGAACTACCCGCCCACCACGCCGGGGTACACCCGGTCAAAGTAGCTGGCCAGCAGGTCCAGCGTGTGCCGCACCTTGGCGGGCTGGGCATCGCGCCTGGGGGTGACGGCGTAAACCGGCATGGGGCTTTGCTGCCACTGCGGCAGCACGGGTACCAGCCGGCCGTCGGCTAGGGCCTGGAAGTCTTCTTGCCGCACGGCCACGCAAATGCCCCAGCCCTCCACACACAGCGCGTGCAGGGCCGATACCTGGCTGGCCTGCACGCGGCCCCGCAACTGCACAGTGCATTGCTCGCCTTTCGGTCCATGCAGTTCCAGCGTGTCGAAGCTGGTGTTGTCGGCGGCGCTACCCAGCCACACATGCTGCAGCAAGTCCTGCGGATGGCTGGGCCAGCCGTGCTCGGCCAGGTAGGCTGGGGCGGCGCACAACTGGCGCGCCATGCTGCCGAGCTTGCGTGCCACCAGGCTGGAGCTGGGCATGGCGCCCACGCGCAGCGCAATGTCCACGCGGGCGTCGATCAGGTCGATCACGGTGTCGTCCAGCAGCAGGTTCAAGGTCAGCTTGGGGTGGCCGCGCAGCGGCGCCAGCGCGCTGGCCAGCAGGCTGGCAAAGCCTATGGGCGCGGCCAGGCGCAGCTCGCCCTCGGGTTCGTCGCGCAGCCGGGCCAGGGCCGATTCGGCAGAGCGTGCCGCCGCCACCATGGCCGCGCAGCCCACGTGGTAGCGGGCGCCGGCTTCGGTCAGCGTTAGCTTGCGGGTGGAGCGGTGCAGCAGGGCCAGGCCCAGGGCTTTTTCAAGCTGGCGCAGATGCTGGCTGACGGCCGAGGGCGTCATGTCCAGTTGCCGGGCGGCTGCGGTGAGCGAGCCGCTGGCCACCACCTCGGCAAAGATGGCCATGCGTTTGAGTTGGTCCATAGGCTTGATTGTGTAGCAGGGCTTCAGAGTAATAGCGAATTAGACCGTCTATTCATATCTTGGTGAAGAAATCACACTAACGCTCTTTTCCACAGGAGCTTGATATGAAGATTGCATTGATTGGCGGTACCGGTTTTGTTGGCAGCGCCGTGTTGACCGAGTTGCTCAGCCGTGGCCACCAAGTGACCGCACTGGCACGCAACCCTGGCAAGTTCAGCGCCCAGCCCGGGCTGACCGTGGTGCCTGCCGATGTGCTGGACCCGGCCCAGGTGGCCCAGGCCGTGGCCGGTGTGGACGCCGTCATCAGCGCCTACAACCCCGGCTGGACCGAGCCGCAGATCCACGACCTGTTCCTGCAGGGCAGCAAGGCGATTCTGGATGGCGTCAAGCAGGCGGGCGGCAAGCGCGTGCTGGTGGTGGGCGGTGGTGGCAGCCTGTTCGTGGAGCCCGGCTTGCAATTGGTGGACACGCCAGAGTTCCCGGCCGAATGGAAGCAGGGCGCGCTGGCGGCCCGCGAGCTGTTGAACCGCATCAAGCTGGAGACTACGCTGGACTGGACCTTCCTGTCGCCCCCCATCCTGCTGGCGCCCGGCGAGCGTACCGGCCAGTACCGCGTGGGTGCAGACACGCTGTTGCCTGGCGTGGGCGACGCGCCATCCGGTATTTCGGTTGCCGACCTGGCCGTGGCCATCGTGGACGAGATCGAGACACCCAAGCATGTGCAAAAGCGTTTCACCGTAGCCAACTGAGCTGCCCACAGTTTTTAAATGAAATAGGGCTCTGGCGCATATAAAACCTGCGCTAGCTGCTATCAAATAAGGAGTTTTCGTCGCCCCACCCGGGTTGGTCGGTGGTTCGGCCCAGGCAGGGTATGCCCTTTCCGCCCAGGCGCCAGGTTGGCGTATCGTTTGGCCCATAGCGTTTGCTATGGTGCAAGAACCAGGGCTGGAGGGCATATGAAATCTCTACTCTTTCTGCTGTGGACCTGCTGCGTGATGGGCATGCCTGCCGCGCAGCCGGTGGTGAAGGATGTGCATCTGGTCTTCATCCCGAAGGCCAGCGACCAGGTCTTTTGGGACCTGATGCGTACCGGTGTGGACAAGGCGGTGCAGGAGGACGGGCACATCCACCTCACCTGGCGCGGGCCGGCGCACAACGACGACACCGACTCGCAGATCAAGATCGTGCAGCTCTACAGCAAGCCTGGGGTCGACGCCATCCTGATTGCCGCCACCGACAGGGGGCGCCTGGTCGAATCAGTGGGGCGTGCTGTTGCCATGGGTATCCCGGTGGTGGCCGTTGACTCGGGACTGGACGGTAAGCAGCTCAGCAACTTTGTCACTTCCAATAATTACGCGGGCGGCCAGCTGGCGGCCAAGTCCCTGGCCGAGCTGTTGAACAAAAAAGGCCGGGTGTCGGTGCTGCGCACGGTGGCGGGCAGCGCTTCCACCGACGATCGGGCCAAGGGTTTCCAGGACTATATGAGGGCCAACGCGCCGGCTATCACCGTGGTGGCGGATGTACATGGCGGTGGCTCGACCGGCAAGGCGCGGCAAAGTGCAAGCGCCTTGTTGGCCGTACAGCCGCCGCTGGACGGCGTGTTTTCCGTGAATGAAACCGCGACCGATGGCATGCTGCGTGCCCTGCGCGATACCGGCCAGGCCGGCAAGCTAAGGTTCATCGGCTTTGACGCCACCGATGCCCTGCTGGACGGCCTGAAGAAGGAAGAGATCAGCGGCCTGGTGATCCAGAACCCGGTGCAGATGGGCTACAAAGGCACACAGGCTGCAGCGGCAGCGGCCCGTGGCCAGGCCATCAAAGAAGCCACCATCTTTACCGACACCGTTCTGGTGACGAAGGCCAATTACCAAAATCCGGAGATCCAGAAGTTGGTGTGCACCAAGTGTTAGGGCGACGCTAAACAAGTCACTCGCGGTCTGCGCATGCTTATCCAGGGCACGCAGTTTCGCGAAGACTTATAAGCGTCGCCTTGGGTCGCTGCTGATGGCCTTATACGGGTCTTAGATAGGGGGCTTAGGCACGTTATAAGGTTAATCTCAGGCCATGCACTTCTTACAACGTGTAAAGCAACGCTTGGCGCCGCTCAAGACCCGGGACCGGTTGCGCAGCCTTAGCGTGGGTATCGCGGTTGCCATGGCGGCGGGCTTGATAGTGCCGGCCCTGATCGGCGTGATGACGCTCACCAATTTGCGCCAGGCACAAATCGACAAGGAGCTGGACCGCTATCTGGACGACAAGGTCTTGCTGTTGTCCAACAGCCTCTCGGCACCGGTATGGAACTACAACACCGCTAGCGTGACCACCATAGGGCAGGCAACGCTGCTGGATCCGCAGGTGGTGCGCATCGTCATCCGTGACTCTGACAAGATGCCCATACTGACGCTGGAGCGGCCAGAGCGGCGGCTGGGTAGTTCACGGGTGGTGCGGTGGCCGCTGATGTTCCAGGATTCGGGTAATAAACAGCGCGAGCTGGCCGGCTTTGTAGAAATCGAGGTGGACAGCAGCCTGAAGCAGCATGAATTCGAAAGCGACCGCCGGGCCTATTCCTTCATTTTGCTGGGGCAGTTCGTGCTGTCGCTGGGCTTCATCTTGCTGGCGCTGCATGTCCGTGTGCTGCGGCCATTGAACCAGTTGGCGCTGTTTTCCAACCGCCTGGCAGGCGGCGATTTTGACCAGCCCGTGGGCTGGCAGCGGCCGGACGAAATCGGCCGCCTGGCGCTGCAGATGGAACATATGCGCGGCGACCTGAAGGCCGCTTTCGCCGAACAGCAGGCCATACTGGGCAATGTGCCGGTGGGGGTGATTTTTGTGCGCGAAGGCGTGGTTCATCTGGCCAACCGCCATGCGCAGGACATCTTTGGCTACACCCAGTCGGACATGGCGGGATTAGCTACGACACAGTTGTATCCGCCCGGCGCACCCTCGACCGCGCCCGAGCTGGGGCCCCATGACGAGGTGCTGTTTCTGCAGCGCCAGGACGGCTCTCAGTTCTGGGCCCATTTGCGCAGCCGTAGCTTGTACCCCGAGGCGCCACGAGCCGGGTCGATTTGGGTCATCGAAGACTTCACCGAACGCAAGGCCATCGAAGACGAGGTTAATAGCCTGGCTTTTTACGACCCACTGACCCGGTTACCGAACCGGCGCCTGCTGCTGGACCGGCTGAAGCAGGCTCTGGTGGCCAGCACGCGCAGCGGTAACCTGGGGGCTTTGCTGTTCATCGACCTGGACCACTTCAAGACCCTGAACGACACGCTGGGCCACGACAAGGGCGACCTGCTGCTGCAACAGGTGGCGCGGCGCCTGACCTGCTGCGTGCGCGAGGGGGACACTGTGGCGCGCTTTGGCGGTGATGAGTTCGTGGTCATCCTGGAGGGTCTGGGCGGTCATGCCGATGAGGCCGCCGCCCACTGCCGGGCCGTGGCCCGAAAGATGTTCGATGTGTTGAACCAGCCCTACGTTTTGGATGGCCATGAGCGCCGCAGCACGCCCAGCATCGGCATTGCATTATTTGACGGGCGACACAATGCTGTGGATGAACTCCTGAAACAGGCAGACCTGGCCATGTACCAGGCCAAGACATCGGGCCGTAATACCTTGCGCTTTTTTGATGCCGCCATGCAGGCCGTGGTGACGCTGCGTGCGGCGCTGGAGTCGGACCTGCGCGACGCCTTGCTGCAGCAGCAGTTCAGCCTGTACTACCAGCCGCAGGTGCTAGGCACGGGACGGGTCACCGGAGCCGAGGCGCTGCTGCGCTGGCAGCACCCGCTGCGCGGCATGGTGAGCCCGGCCGAGTTCATTCCGCTGGCCGAGGAAACCGACCTGATCGTGCCGCTGGGCCAGTGGGTGCTGGAGACGGCTTGCCAGCAGCTGGCGGCCTGGGCGCAGCAACCCGGCACGGATGGCTTGTCGATTGCGGTGAATGTCAGTGCCCGGCAAATGCAGCGCGATGATTTTGTGGAGCAGGTGCTGGAGGTGCTGCGCCGCACCGGCGCCCAGCCGCAGCAACTCAAGCTGGAGCTGACGGAGAGCCTGCTGGTGAACGATGTGGAGACCACCATCGCCAAAATGGATGCGCTGAAGGCCGAGGGCGTGGGCTTTTCGCTGGACGATTTCGGCACGGGCTATTCATCGCTGACTTATCTGAAGCGCCTGCCGCTGGACCAGCTGAAGATCGACCAGGGCTTCATCAAAGACATTCTGGACGACCCGAACGACGCGGCCATTGCCAAGATGATCATCGCGCTGGCAGCCACGCTGGGGCTGGCGGTGATTGCCGAGGGCGTGGAACGTGAGGAACAACGCGTGTTCCTGGCCCGCAACGGCTGCGATGCCTACCAGGGCTATCTGATGAGCCGCCCTCTGCCCATCGCTGAATTTGAGGCCATGCTGGAGCGCAGCCGTCGCGTCATGGCAGGGTAACAAATTGTTGCTCCAATCGCTCTTTGTCTTCAACGGGCGGACACCATGGGGCTTCAAAAAACCGATAAGGCACGAGCCGAACTGCAACCCGGGCGCCGCAGTCTAGGCCAGCGGGAGCGTGCGCTGCTGCTGTTGGCCAATGGTCGCAAGAGCGTACAGGAGGTGGCTGCGTATTTTGGCCACGAGGGCGAACAGTTGGTGTTGCAGCTCTTGCGTGACGGTTACCTGAGCCAGCAGGTTTCAGCGGCTGCTGTCGTGGTTCAACCCACGGCGGTAGACCCGTTTGACGGCAAGCGATCGCTGGCCACCACGCGCATGTTTTTGTTTGATATTTGCGAGCGCATGTTTGCCAAACGAGACCCGGCCCAAGCCGAGTTCTTTCGCGAGGCCTTGCGCAATGCCCGCGACCGTGCGTCCATGCTGGAAGTGGGCCGCGCGATGCTGGACGAGGTGGAAAACATCGCCGGCGCCGATCGCGCCGACTCCATCCGCGAGCGTATCGCCATGCTGCTGCCCGAGGAGATGGCGGCCTGAGAACGTGTTCTCAGGTTGTTGCTGAAGTTGGGGCTCCAGCGTTGGCGCTACACGGATCGGTATCCGGCCCAGGTCTTGCATACCAAGCTTTGGGCGTACATGCCAGGACGCGATACATGCTTGTTCATGGACGCTGGGCTACGCTATGGCCCATCCCATAATTCTCGAATTGAATCTACTTCGCATTCACTGTTTTCGTAGTAAATGTTGAGGATGCTTGCGTATCTTTTAGGTCGATTTTTGGAGTGTTACAGCGGTTTCTAAGTGTTAATTTGATGTAAATTGATAGCGTGGAGCCAGCCAGCGTTAATGTCTGAGCCGGGGTCTGCTGACCTCCGCTACGGGAACAAAAAACTTCAACACGAAGGGTATCCATGAGGCTTAATCTTCCTGTCACTCAGCACGAGTACACCTTCCCCACTGAACAAACCCTGGTATCCGTGACGGACCTGAAGGGGCGCATCACCTACTGCAATCCGGCATTCATTGAGGTCAGCGGCTATTCGAGTGCCGAGCTTTTGGGCCAGGCCCACAATCTGGTGCGCCACCCTGACATGCCGGAAGAAGCCTTTCGCGATATGTGGGCCACCATACAGGCCCGGCTGCCCTGGACCGGGCTGGTCAAGAACCGCCGCAAGAACGGTGACTACTACTGGGTCCAGGCCAATGCCACGCCCATGGTAGACGGCAGCCAGATTACCGGTTTCCTGTCCGTCAGGACGGTCCCTAGCCGCTCGGCTGTGCAAGCCGCAGAAACGCTGTATGCGCAAATGCGTAGCGAGGCCAAATCCGGTAGCAAAACCTACTTGCTGCGCAACGGAAAAGTCATTCGAAATGATCTGGTGGGAAAGCTGCAGCGTCTGTGCAGCCCCGGCCCGGTGGCCCGTCTCGCACTGGTTCAGGCCGTGGCTCTGATAGTGGTATTGGCTTCGGTCGCGATGCACATGCCTCTGGCGGTGACTGCCGTCTTGGGGGGAGCGCTGGCCGCCGTGGTCGTCTGGCTGTCCTGGTCCATGGCGATTGATCCCTTGCATTCTTTGGTCAAGGACGCTAACAACCTCGCGGCAGGTGATTTGTCCCACGCAGTTCGTACCGATGGCAGCGGCGTAGTGGGCCAGTTGCAACAGGCCTTGATGCAGATGTCGGTCAATTTGCGTACGGTGGTCAGCGATGTGCGGCAGGAAATCGACCAGGTCAGTGTCGCCGTGGCTGAGATCGCCGAAGGCAACCAGGACCTGTCTGCACGCACCGAGTCGCAGGCCAGTAACCTGCAGCAAACCGCTGCGTCTATGGAGGAGATCACCGGCACCGTGCAGCATAGCGCTACGGCTGCCACGCGTGGTTCCAAGCTGGCGCAGGAAACCACACAGATCGCCCAGCGCAGCAATGAGGCCGTCCATTCGGTGTCCGAGTCCATGCAAAAGATTGCCCAGTCGTCTGCGCAGATCACCGAAATCATCCAACTGATCGAAGGGGTTGCATTCCAGACCAACATCCTGGCGCTGAATGCGGCCGTCGAGGCGGCCCGAGCTGGTGAGCAGGGCCGGGGGTTTGCCGTGGTGGCCAGCGAGGTGCGGGCTTTAGCGCAGCGTACGACCGCTGCGGCCAAGGAGATCAAGACCTTGATCACCGAGTCGTCCCATCGCATCAGTGCCGGTGGCGAGCAGAGCAGCAGTGCCTTGGAGCGCATGCAGTCGGCGCTGGAATCGGTAGGCAAGGTGAGCACCGTGCTGGATGAAATCGCCCACGCTTCCGGCGAGCAGACGCTGGGTATTTCCCAGATCAACGAGGCGGTTTCTCAGATGGATTCGCTGACCCAGCAGAACGCGGCTATGGTGGAGGAGCTTGCCGCAACGGCGAAGTCGCTGCGCGGGCAGGTAGAGGGCGTGAGCAACACCATGCGCTTGTTCCGCCTGCGTTCAGGCGAGCCGACTCTGAGCCAGATGGACGCAGTCGCACTGCGCCGTGAACACAAGAGTTGAAGTTTGAACCATGAGCCCGGACCACTGCATGTAGATGTCGCTTGCGCAGGCTGAATCCAGGCCCTGCGGGGTCTCCAAGCAGAGCGGCACGGCGTCATGCAGCGTTGTAGTGGCGCGTAGGGCTTGGCCGCCGGTAACTCAAGCGTCTACCAGCGGATTTCCGTAAATCCCAGGTGGTGCATGAATTCACGCAAGATCAGCAGCATGGCGGCAAAGTGGGGTGTATCTGGTATGCCTGCACTGGCAGCGGGCCGGCCCTGGGATAGGGCCGCGAGCAGGTCGAAAAGACCCTCCACAGTTTCCAAAGACATGCTGCGGCTGTGCACGGTGTCTATGCCCACCATGTTGGCCATGGCCAGCAGGGCCGCGTCGGCGCTGAACAAGGTGGTGTGGCCCGCAACCAGGTGGCGTGCCAAGGTGACTTCATCCTCCACCACCATGATGGCGTTCTCGATTTCGCCGGGCGTGGGCGGTGTGTGCTTGAAGAATGCGGCCGCCGTTTTCTGCGACCCGATGGCCAGCGACAGCACCGCGCTGGGCTCTGCCTCGTGGCCTACGGCCAGCACCGTGGCCGTCTCGCCGATATGCAGCACGGTGATCGCCGTACCCAGGGGCAGTTGGAGGCGTGCGGCGGCGTAGTCGCGCTGGATGGTTGTGTCGGTGTCCATGGTTTTCTTAAGAAAAATAAGCCTTTTGCGCTGGTAATACCTGCGCTGGCAGCTATCAAATTAGGAGTATCTTATTGCGCAGGCAGCACCTTGTGCAGCCAGGCCAGAAAGTCGGCATGCGTGGCTGCGCTGATGCCGTGGTCCATGGGGTAGAGCCGGGTCTCGTGGGCCACGCCCAGCATGGTCAGCAGCTCGTCGGCGCGCTCGGCCCAGGCGACGGGCAGTTTGCTATCCGCCGTGCCGTGGGCCACAAAGGCTTGCAGCTGGTGCAGACGCGCCGGCGCGGCCAGGTGCGGCTCCAGCTCGGGCAGGATGCGCCCGGACAGCAGGCCGAAACCCGCCACCCGCTCGGGTGTGCTGAGGGCCAGGCTGGCCGACATGATGCCACCCTGGCTGAAGCCTGCCACCACGGTGCGTTGCGGGCTGACGCCATAGGCGGTTTGCAGCTGCTCCACGAAACGAATCAAGGTCAGGCGGCTGCTCTCGGCCTCGGCGGCATCAATGCGCGGCCCCTGCGCGCCAAAAGCCACGCGGAACCAGGCGAACTGCTCAGGGCCCAGTGTCAACGGGCCACGCGCCAGCACCACTAGGGTATTGGGCGGCAGGTCGCTGGCCAGTTCGGCCAGGTTGGTTTCGGAGCCGCCCACGCCGTGCAGCAGCACCAGGCAGGCCTGGGGCTGGGCGGGTACGGGTTGCAGCAGGCGGAATGCCAGGCTGAAGTCGGGACTGGTCTGCAGAGGGCTCAAGGTGGGCATGGCGTGTGTTCCAGGTTGCATTCAGTGGGTGGTTTCAGTGCTGGCTGCGGGCAGGCCCCAAGCATAAGACTCCATGGCCAGTACATGGTAGGTGGTACCCCCATCCAGTACTTGCGCGGGTTCGGCGTTGCCGCGCGCGCCCATGGCCACCAGCAGCGGCAAAAAGTGCTCTTCTGTGGGGTGGGCGCGCTGCGCGTGGGGGGCTTGCTGGCGGTAGTCAACCAGCTTCTGTGTATCGTTCTGGGTCACGGCTTGGCGCACCCATCGGGTGAAGTCGGTGACGTACTCGGCGGTGGCGCTATCGGGGCCGGCGTGGAAGTCCACCTCGTACAGGTTGTGCGTCATGCTGCCCGAGGTCACCACGGCCACACCCAGGGCGCGCACGGCGGCCAGGGCCTCACCCAGCTGGAAGGCGGTGCCAGCGTTCAGGCCCAGGGGTAGAGACACCTGGAACACCGGCACATTGCCGGCCGGCAGCAAATGGCGTAGTGGTACCCAGGCGCCGTGGTCCAGGCCACGCTGTCCGTCCAGGCTGGTGGGCCAGCCGGTGGCTGCCAGCAGCTCGGCCACCTGGGCCGCCAGGGCGGGGTGGCCGGCGACGGGGTAGTGCAGTGCGTACAGCGGCGCGGGGAAGCCGCCGAAGTCGTGCACCGTCTCGGGCGCGGGGCTGGCGGACACGCGCACGCCACGGGTTTGCCAGTGTGGCGACACCACTAGCACGGCTTTGATGTCCTGCAGTTGCTGGCCTGCGGCCTGCAGCAAGGGGCCTAGCCGGCCAGGTTCCAGCGCAAACGTGGGGGCGCCGTGGGAGATGAAGAAGACCGGGGCCAGGCTGGCGGTGGCAACGGCGCTGGCCGGGGCGGCGGTGGTCATGGTGGTGTCGGGTGAAAGCATGGCCTTCACTGTATCTATGGCTATTGCAGAGATAAATGGCCTGAAATAAGATTCATTGTTTCAGCAGGCAAGACAATGGATCGTTTTCTGGAGATGCAAACCCTGGTGGCTGTGGTGGATGCCGGCAGCTTTGTGAAGGCGGCCGATAGCCTGGGCCTGTCCAAGGCGGCGGTGTCGCGCTATGTGGCGGACCTGGAGGCCCGCCTCGGCGTGCGCCTGCTGCAGCGCACCACCCGGCGCCTGTCGCTTACCGAGGCGGGGCAGGGGTTTTACGCACGCAGCAAGGAGTTGCTGGCCGGTGTGGACGAGGCCGAGGCCGAGCTCACCTCGCGCAGCGGCGCGGCCAGCGGCCTGCTGCGCATCAATGCGCCGGTCACCTTTGGCATCCTGCACCTGGCGCCGCTGTGGGGACTGTTCCGCAGCCAGTACCCGGATGTCGCGCTGGACCTGACCCTGGCCGACCGGGTGGTGGATCTGGTGGAAGAGGGCTATGACATGGCGATTCGCATTGCCACCTTGCCCAGCTCCACGCTGGTGAGCAAGCGCCTGGCCAGCACCCGCATGGTGCTGTGCGCGTCGCCGGCCTATCTGGCTGCGCACGGCACGCCGCTGCATCCACGCGAACTGGCAGGGCATGCCGTTATCGCCTACACCTACTGGGCGGCCAAGGACGAGTGGCATTTTGACGGCCCCGAGGGCACGGTCAGCGTCACGACCCGGCCCTGCATCCATGCCAACAACGGTGATACCTGCCGCGCTGCTGCCCTGGCCCACCAGGGCGTCATCCTGCAGCCGAGTTTTTTGGTGGGCGAAGACCTGGCCGCCGGCCGCCTGGTGGAGCTGCTGCCCGCCTACCGTTCGCTGGAGATGGGAATCTACGCCGTCTACCCCAGCCGCAAACATGTGCCTCCCAAGGTGCGGGTGTTGGTGGACTTTTTGGCGGTGGCGTTCCGGCTTACCAGTTGGTGAACCAGGGCAGGCTATCGCTCTGAAAAGTGTTCGTGCTTTCTTCCCTCCAATTGAGGATGTTGCAGAAGGATGTTGCTTGGGCATGTTGCATTCGCTGCATAGACTATTTTTGCAAATGTGAAGATTTGCAATCTTTTGTATTAAAAATTCCAGGAAGAATCTATGCACACCCCACTTCAATGGACCATGCTGGCCGTAGCCATCGCGGCTTTGTCGGCTTGCGGAGGCGATGGCGACGGCGCTGCCACGGTTGCGCCTGCGACTACCACTGTCTCTTCCACCGTAATGGATGGTTTGATCCAGGGGGCCATAGTCTGCCTGGACAAAAATGGCAACGGCCTGTGTGATACCGGCGAGCCGCAAGCAACCACGAATGCCGCAGGCGTGGCGACATTTGCCGTGCCGAATGCCGATGTCGGGAAATACACCGTTCTGGCGGTGGTGCCCGTGGGCGCAGTGGATGCCGATAGCGGGCCGGTGACAACCGCCTATACCTTGAGCGCTCCAGCTGACCAAACAGGGGTAGTAAGTCCCCTGACTACGGTGGTCCAGCAAGTGGCTGCAGCTACTGGCTTGAACACAGCCGACGCAAGTGCCCTAGTGCAAAACCAGGCTGGCCTACCTACTTCACCCATGGCGAACTATGTTGCGAACGGCGACAGCGCGGCTAACAATGCCGCACGCTTGTTGGTGGTGACCATCCAAAGCCAGGGTATCAGCCTGGGCGGATCTGCCGGCCAGAACGACAGCAGCGGCACAGCCATGACCGCAGACGATATTCATAAGGCCATATTGGGTAATCTTTTCAACGTACTCCCAGGTGCGGTTGCAGCCGGGAGTGACACAACGATAGCGTCGGCGTGTACCGATAAAACTTCAGTAGCATGCAAAGAGGCGATTGGCGCGGCGGCTGCAACCTTGGTCGCCGACAACGGTTTGACGAGCAGCACCTTACAGTCGCAGGTGGCCCTGGGTAAGTTACCAAAAGACACCAACACTTCCGATACCCCCGTGGCTAGTTTTTCGCTGGATTGGGTGAACGTAGGCGATGCAAACAATTGGTATACGCGTATCTTTACCTCCACCGCAGCAGAAGCCACGCCTGATGCCAATGGACTGACACGCTACCGCTCGATCCGCCATAACAATGTGAATGGCGTAGAAACCCAATGGGTCAACAGCAGTAATCCATTGCGCAAAGACGACGTGCATTGGAATGGGGCCTCTTGGGCCAGCTGCCCGCTAGGGACGGTGAATACCAGCACGGTACGGGACGCCCAGGGGCGTAGCTTTTACAGCTATTGCGATAGCCTAAACAAGGGCGTTACCCAGCGGGTCGTCACCGACATCACTGGCAAGACCATGGCAAGTATTTTTACCTTGATCCAGAACACCCGTACGGCCGCTAGCAACTGGGGCAATGCGCCTAGCGGGTTTACTGGCACCGTAACTGCAAGTGTGGGTAGCGCTGTATTTCCAAGCGGTTCTAAGCTGTATACCCAATCGGACGCCACTACGGCAACGGCGATTGGATATGACGTGCGGTCCGACAATATCGTGACGGTTGCAGATGCCGACGTAGCGGCCGGTGGCAATGCCATTACCAACAGCACGGTGGCTTGCGCGGGAACTAATTCATCCAATGCCACAAATGCAGTGACTTTGGAGACCCTGATTGCGCGCAACCCGGGTACCCCTTGCACCTATAGCGCACAAACTGTCACTGGGGTCGGTGGCGTTGTGTACACCAGCCTTTCACCCAACGTAGGGTGGGGCAACACCACGACCAGTTTGGGTAACCTGGGCAATAACCCCCTTGGTACCACCGGAACGGTGACCGGCTTTTATTCGGGCAATACCCGCTTTCGCGTGTCGTTCGCGGGCGGTAGCAGCAACGCTGCCACCTACTACTCTTGCCTTGAGCGTTCTACCAACGGATCAACCCGCAATTGCACCGTCATCGGCACAGGCACTTACGCCATTGCTACGATGGGAGATGCCCGTGTAATGACTTTCGCCGGGCTGCCTGCCCAACTTGCCGGCTTGAGCTACGAGCGCGTCTTTGTCGAGCGAGCCGGTCAGGTGTACTGGGCTTACAAAGATAAGTTGTCAACCAGCCAAGTGCTGCGGCTGAATGGAACTGCGGGTAATGCGGTACTCAGCCAACTAGGCTTAGCCACCTTCACTCCTTGAGATAAGGTCATTAGCTGAAATCCCCTGCGTGTACCAGTTGCCCTGCGCAGGGGATTTTTTAGGGCGGCGGACTAAAAAACGGTGCTGGCGGAGGTTTTATATGGTCTGCCAGCTATTGAAATAGTAGCAAAAACTGTTTCTACCTTGACTTAAATAGCGTCGTCAGCAGCAAAGAAGCGGTAGGTATTTTTGCCGTCGCGCTTGGCGGCATACATGGCCGTGTCGGCGCTCTGGATCAGGGCTGCGGGTGTGGCGCCGCCATACGGGTGCATGGCGATGCCGATGGAGGCGCCAATTTGCACCGTTTGCCCTTGCAGCACGATGGGTGCACGGATAGTAGCGACGATGCGGTCGGCGATCTGCGCCACGTCGTCCTGGTTCAGCGGGTTGTCCAGCAGGATGATGAATTCGTCGCCGCCCAGGCGGGCCACTGTGTCATTTTGTCGCACCAGAGCCAATAGTTTTTGGGCAACTTGCACCAGAAGCTCGTCGCCTACGTCGTGGCCCAGTGTGTCGTTGACATGTTTGAAACCATCCAGGTCGAGAAACATCAGGGCCAGCTGGCGTGGCTCGCGTGCGGTCTGGGTGATGAGCTGGCTGAGCCGGTCGGTCAGCAGCTGGCGGTTGGCCAGGTCGGTCAAAGGGTCGTGCAGTGCCAAGTGGCGGATGCGTTCGTCCTTGCGCCAGCGCTCGGTGATGTCGTTGAACACCGAGACATAGCGCGTGGCCGTGTCGGCCGAGCCCGGGATGGTGGTGATGCTCTGCCATTCGAGAAAGGCTTCGCCATTTTTATGCCGGTTCCACAGCTCGCCGGCCCAGTGGCCCTGCTGGGTCAGCGCGTGGTCAATGGCCTTATAGAAGGCATCGTCGTGGTGGTGCGAGCGCAGCAGCTGCGAGGGGCGGCCCACCACCTCGTCAGGGCTGTAGCCGGTGATGGCCGTGAACGCCGGGTTGACCGACAGAATCATGCCGTCTGCATCGGTCACCATGATGCCGTTGACAGTGTTGCTGAATACGCTGGCGGCCAGCTTGAGCTCGCTCTCGGTGGTCTTGATGTAGGTCATATCGTTGACTAGCACAAAGAAGCCGGCTACTTCGCCCAGGTGGTTGTGGTCTGGGATGTAGTGGGTCAGTGTGTAGCCGGTGCTGCCGTCGGCCTTGGTCAGGGCGCGTTCGAACTGCTGCCGCTCGCCGGCCAGGGCACCCCGCACATGGGCTTCGTTCAGCTTCCAGTTGGCTTGGCCCAGTAGCTCCAGCATGGTGCTGCCAATCACGTCTTCGGACTGGATGCTGAACCATTCCAGGTAGGGCTTGTTGGCAAAGTGGCAGCGCAGGTTCTTGTCCCAGTAGGCGACCAGGCTGGGCATGGCGTCGGTGATGGTCTGCACAAAGCGCGCGCTTTCTGCCAGCTCGCGGGCAATTTCCTCGGCACGCTGGCGTTCGCCCAGCAGCTCCGTCTCTATCTTGTGGCGTTCCAGTGCAACGAAAAACACCCAGTAGTAGCAGTCTGCGCCGGCAAACACACCCCGCTGGCAGTTCACCATCACCGGGACGCTGGCCTTGTGGGCGTCCTGGATCTTGAGATTCATTTCGCTGACGATGCCTTGGTTGCGCAGCAAGGCCCATACATGGGTTTGCAAAAAGATGCGGCTGGGTAGGGGGAGCAAGTCTTCCAGCGCGCCTTGGCTGAGCTGCTGCGCCGAGCGGCCCACCAGGCTGGCGAGACTACGGTTGGCGGCCTGGATATAGCCAGCGTGGTCGGTCACCAAAACCGGGCAGGGCAACTGGTCTAGCGTGTCCATCGTGCTGTGGTGCTCGGGCGGGTGGATAGGCTTCTCCTGTTGCGATGTCTTGCGTTGTAGCTTATCCCAGTCCTATCGCGCTGCAGCCCGCAATTGCTGGCTGGCGACAGAAAAATCACGGCCGACATTGAAGGCCAAATTTGTAGCACAGCCCATGGACCCCGAAGCCCTGCGCAGGGTCTTCCACAGCAGTCTCTAAATTGCAAGTTTTTGCATCTGAACCAGCGCTGTCATGTCTCCTATATATTGGGTATGAATCAGCCTGGTACGCAGATATTGTCTGCGCAGAGTGCTGCAAAAAACATAGTATTTTGATGGGCACCGCAGGGCCGCAACAGGACTAGACAATTGCTACCCAAGTCGATGCAAAACAGAGATACTGCTTCGGCGACCCACATGGGCAGGCCATCCATCATTTCGCGGGACAATGAATAACAGCAGCATTTTGTTGGTCGACGATGACCCTGTCATCATTCATCGCATCAGCCGCATCCTTTCAGAGGTGGCGACGCTGCGTTTCGCCACGAATGGTGAAGCTGCGTTGCGCCTGGCCCGCGTGGCCGTGCCGGACCTGATTTTGCTGGACTCTGAAATGCCGGGCATGAGTGGCTTCGAGATTTGCGAGATATTGAAAGCCGACCCCGAGTTTGCTGACGTGCCGGTGATCTTCGTCACCAGCCACAGTGATACAGCGTTGCATGTGGCGGGGCTGGAGCTGGGTGCGGTGGACTTCATCGCCAAACCCATCAGCGAACCGCTGCTGTTGGTGCGGGTCAAAACCCAGTTGCGCATCAAACACCTGACCGATGAGCTGCGCCGTACCTCTACTGTGGACGCCTTGACCGGCCTGGCCAACCGCCGCCGCCTGGACGAACGGCTGGAGCGTGAATGGTTGCGCAGCCTGCGTGACAAAGACCCCATTGCGCTGCTGCTGGTGGATGTGGATTTCTTCAAGCTCTACAACGACCATTACGGCCACCCCGAGGGCGATGCCTGCCTGCAGGCCGTAGCGCGGGTGCTGATGGAAAGCTGCCAGCGCCCGGCCGATCTGGCGGCCCGTTACGGGGGCGAGGAGTTTGCGCTTTTGCTGCCGCAAACCACGCTGGCCGGTGCGCAGTTGGTGGCGCAGCGCGTACTGGACGCCATGGCCCGCCAGGCCCTGCCACACGCGGCTTCATCTATCGCCGGCCATGTGACGGTGAGCGTGGGGATAGGTTATGTGGAGGTGCCCGGTAGCGAGATCCAGGTGCGTGACCTGGTAGCCGTAGCAGACCAGGCGCTGTATGCGGCCAAGAGTGCGGGACGGGCTCAGGCCTGGCATATGGGCACCGCCCCCCTGCAGCTGCCCGCTCCTGCGGTCGGCCACGGCCCCACCACGCTCAGGCCCCACAGCCCCCCTGATTTACCGGCGACCTGACCATGCAGCTCGCCGCCCTGTGGAAGTCCCCCCAGGATTGGCTGCGCCGGCCTATGGTACGGGCCAGGCTGGTTTTGCTGCTGGGACTGGCATTGACATGCTGGGCCACCCTATGGCAAGCCCGGCAGAACGCCGCCACTGCAGCGGGCCACTTTGACAGCCTGGTTCAAAGCACCATGGAGCAGTTGCATGCGCGATTGGGCATCTATGAATACGGCTTGCGCGGTGCTCGCGGCGCGGTGCTGGGTGCCGGTTTTGATTTAGTGGACCGCCAGCATTTCCGCGATTACGCCGACTCCCGACGGATCGACAAGGAGTTCCCGGGTGCCCGTGGCTTTGGCGTGATACGCCGGGTGGCGCAGGAGGATGAGGAGGCCTTCGTGCAGTCGGCGCAGCGCGATGGCTGGCCCAACTTTGCCGTGCGGCAGTTCAAGCCGAATCCGGGTGAGCGCTATGTCATCCAGTTTCTGGAGCCGGTTGAGAGCAACCGCATGGGCATAGGCCTGGACGTGGCCTCCGACGCCGGCCGCAGAACCGCAGCCGATCAGGCCATGCGCACCGGCCAAGCAACCATTACCGAACCCATCAGACTGGTGCAGGACCCGGCCGATGCGCCCAGCTCCTTTTTGCTGCTGCTGCCTATCTACCGACCCGGTGCTTCCGTGGCGGACCCGACAGCACGCGAGCTGGCCTTGGAGGGCTGGTCTTTTGCACCTCTGATGATCTCTGAGGTGCTGCGCAATGTAGAAATACACCGCGATCAGCTGGCTCTGACGCTCAGCGATGCATCGGACAAGGGTGAGCAGGTGTTTTACCGTTCGTCCTCCGAGGAACCCGTATCGGACTCGCTGGGTCAGCGCATCTCCCTTCCCATTTACGGGCGCACCTGGGTGGTAGAGGCCAAGGTTTTGCCGCCGTTTTTCGACCAATTGGATTCGGTGGACCCGCGCTGGGTGGCACTGGCAGGCTTGGCGATTAGTATGCTGGTGGCGGCCTTGGTTGGTATCCGCCAGAAAGAGCTGGCGCAGGCCGAACTGGTACGTCTGGAGCGCTCGCGCCGAGCTGCCATGGTGGACTACTCAGCCGATGCCATCGTGGGCGAGACACTGGATGGCCGTGTGGCCGACTGGAACCCGGCGGCTGAGCGGCTCTTTGGCTACACCGCCGAGCAGGCAAAGGAGCAAATGCTTGCGGCGCTGCTGCTACCTCCGGACCGGGCCCAGGAAGACACCGACCTTCTCGCGCGCATATCCAACGGCGAGGTGGTGCCCCCTTTTGATACCACGCGTATGCACCAGAACGGCAGCTTGCTGGATGTGTCTGTGGCGGGGGCTCCCATGCTGGGGGCCGATGGCCGCTGCATTGGCATTGTGAAAGTCGTACGGGATATTGGTCCCACCAAGCGAGCCGAGTTGCGTGTGCGCGAGCTCAATGCCAGCCTGGAGCAGCAGGTACTGGAGCGCACCGCATTGCTGGATACGGCACGCCGTGAACTGCAACTGATTCTGGACGCCGTGCCTTCGCAGATTGGTTATTGGGACAAGGGCCTGCTCAATCGCATGGCCAACGAGGCCTATCGCAACTGGTTTGGCATCGACCCCGCAGTGCTGCGTGGCACGCATATGCGAGACCTGCTGGGCCCGGTCGTGTATGAGAGCAGCCGGCCCGCCCTGGAAGCTGCGTTGGGTGGCCAGCCCCAAAGCTTCTTCGAGCAGGAAATCCCCATGCCGGGTGGCGGCAGCAAGCGGCACGCTCTGGTGAACTATTTGCCAGACATTGTGGATGGCGAGGTGCGCGGCCTTGTCACGCTGGTGCATGACGTATCGGAGCTGGTGGATGGCCGCATGAAGCTGGGCGCTCTGCAGCGCGAGAACGACGCCCTGCTGCGAACCATCCACTTGCATGCCCTGGTTTCGGTGGCCGACCGTGCGGGCCGCATCACCGAGGTCAACGACGCCTTCTGCCTGATATCCGGTTACAGCCGAGAGGAACTGTTGGGCCGCAACCACCGGGTGGTCAACTCCGGTGTGCAGGACAAGGCTTTTTGGACCGATATGTGGCGAACGATTTCGTCCGGCCAGCCCTGGCGTGGAGAGATTTGCAACCGCGCCAAAGATGGTTCGCTGTACTGGGTGGCCAGCACTATTGCGCCATTCATCGGGGCCGATGGACAGGTGGAGCGCTACATCTCTGTGCGCACCGATATCACCGCGTCCAAGCGGGCGGAGCAAACCTTGCGCGCCAGCCATGCTTTCCAGGACCGCGCCAACCGTGTGGCCAAGATTGGCGCTTGGCAGGTGGATCTGGACCCCATGCGAGTGGTCTGGTCGCCCCAGCTTAAGCTCATTCACGAGGTGCCGCCCGACTATCAACCGGGGGTGGAAGAGGGGTTGAGCTTTTACTTACCCGAAGATCGCGCGCTCATACAGCGAATGGTCGAACAGGGCATAGCCTCAGGCGAGAGCTGGGACCTGGAGGTGCAGATGCAGACGGCCCAGGGGCGGCTGATCTGGGTGCGGGTCCTGGGCGAAGCGGAGACGGAGCAGGGGCGCCCCGTGCGCCTGGTCGGCATCATGCAGGACATCACCACGCGCAAGCAGATCGAAAACACCCTGATCTACGAGCGTCACCTCATGACGTCTTTATTGAACACCGTACCCGACCAGATCTACTTCAAGGACATGTCCAGCCGGTTTTTGCGCATTAACCCCGGCCTGGCGCGGCGCTATGGGCTGCAGGATCCATCCGAGGCCATTGGCTTGTCAGACGAGGATTTCTTCACCCCCGAGCACGCCAGCGTAACGGCAGCTGTGGAGCAACACATCATGGCGACCGGTGTGCCCCAGATCGACCTGGAGGAGCAGGAGTTTTGGCCGGACCGGCCTCCGACCTGGAATCTGACGACCAAGATGCCCTTGCGCGATGTGCAGGGCAAGGTGATTGGTATCTTTGGTATTTCGCGCGACATCACCGCCCGCAAAAAGACCGAAGAACAGCTGCACGACACCAATCTGCGTTTCGAAATGGCGGCCGAAGGTGCGGGTTTGGGCGTGTGGGATCTGGACCTGGTCCACAACACCCTGAGTTGCGATGCGCGCGTATACCAGCAGTTCGGTGTGCCCGTGGATAGCGGCGAGGCGCCGGAATCACTCTGGGCACGCTGTCTGCACCCAGAGGACCTGGCGCTTTACCAGTCCCATGTGGATGCGACGGTGCGCGGAGAACATCCCATGAATATCGAATTCCGCATCGTGCGTCCCGATGCGGAAGTGCGCTTTATCAAGGCCGCGGGCCGTGTCTACCGCGACGCCTTGGGTACGCCGCAGCGCCTGACCGGGGTGAACCGTGACATCACCGAGCGCAAGCGGGCCGAGCTGCTGCTAGTAGAGACCAGCTCCTTGTTGCAGAACGTGCTGGAGTCCGCGTCCGAAGTGTCCATCATCGCAACCGACAGCCAGTTGACCATCCGCGTATTCAATGTCGGTGCCGAGCGCTTGCTGGGCTACTCCAGCAGCGAGATGGTGGGGCGTGAAACGCCCATGCTGATCCATGACCCCGAAGAGGTATGGGCGCGCAGCCAGGAGCTAAGCGACGAAGTAGGCCACCCGGTGCTGGGGGCCTCGGTTTTCACCGAGCCGCTCAGCCTGCACCAAACCCGCGAGTGGACCTATGTGCGCAAGGACGGCAGCCGGGTCACCGTGTCCCAGGTCATCACCGCCATGCATGCGGCCGATGGCAGCATCTTTGGCTATCTGGGTGTGGCCCACGATGTCACGCGGCAAAAGCAGGTAGAGCAATCGCTGCGCGACGCGATGCTGAAGGCCAAACAGGCCAGCGTGGCCAAAAGCCAGTTCCTGGCGAACATGAGCCATGAAATCCGCACGCCCATGAACGCGGTGATGGGCCTGTCCTACCTGCTGGGCCACACTGCTCTGGACGAGGAGCAGGCCGCTTTCCTGGACAAGATCAAGCTGGCCAGCCAGTCCTTGCTGACATTGATCAACGATGTGCTGGACCTGTCGAAGATCGAGGCCAATGAAATGGCCATAGAGCAGGTGCCGTTTGACCTGCACACATTGCTGCGCAATGTCTCCGACCTGATGGCTATGCAGGCCCATGCCAAGGGTTTGGAATTTCTGCTGGACTGGCCCGAAGACGTGCCCGATGTGGTGACGGGAGATGCCACCCGCTTGCAGCAGATCTTGACCAATCTGCTGACCAACGCCATCAAGTTCACCGAGCAGGGTTATGTGCGGCTGGTGCTGCAACGCCTGCCGGCGGCGGCGTCCGACCGTATCCGCCTGCGCTTTTCCGTAAGGGACTCGGGCATTGGCATTCCACCGGCGGTGCAGGCGCGCCTATTCGTACCCTTTGTGCAGGCCGATGCCTCCACCACGCGGCGCTTTGGGGGCACCGGCCTGGGCCTGTCTATCGTGAAGCACCTGGTCACCTTGATGGGCGGGCAGCTGGGCCTGGACAGCACCGAAGGCGTGGGCAGCGAGTTCTGGCTGCAGCTGGACTTTGACGCAGTCGCCGCCGACGCGGCCAAAGGCCACAAGCGCCAGCACGCTGTAGCCCCGGGTCGTGGTCTGCTCGGCCTACGGGTGCTGGTGGTGGACGACAGCGAGATCAATCTGGAAGTGGCCAAACGTATCCTGGCGCTAGAAGGGGCGCTGGTCACCCTGGCGGCCAATGGCCGTGAAGCCATCGACATTCTGCGGGCCCAGCCCAACGCAGTGGACGTGGTGCTGATGGATGTGCAGATGCCCGAGCTGGACGGCCTGAGCGCCACCCGCATCATCCGCCAGGAGCTGGGTTTGCCCCGTTTACCTGTCATTGCCCTCACGGCTGGCGCCATGCTGGAGGAGCACCAGCAGGCCGAAGCCGCAGGCATGGACGACTTCATCGCCAAGCCCTTCGATGTGCAGCACCTGAAGCGCACCATCCTGCGCCATGTTTCGGCCCTCGGAGGCGAGGCCCAGGCAGCGCCGGAGTCACCGGTGGCGGTGGCCATTGCCGGGCCGACGCAGACCGGTTGGCCCGCGATTCAGGGGGTGGATGCCCAGGACGCCCATGCCCGCCTGGGCGGGGACTGGAAGCTGTTTTACGCCATGCTCAAGCGCCTGCTGCGGGAGTTTCATGCCACCAGCCTGGCCCCTGTTGATGGGGATCTTGGATCGCTGACCACCTTGGCGCAGCGCATGCACAAGCTGCGTGGCAGCGCCGGCATGCTGGGCGTGAATGCTGTGCAGCAACTCGCTGGCGAGGCCGAACAAGCCTGCGCGGAAGGGCTGGTCAACAAAGCCCGGCAACTGCTGCGCAAGCTGGATGCGCAAATGGACAGCCTGCAGCAGAGTGCCGCCCCGTACCTGGACGCCCACGACAAGCTGGTGGACGCAGCGCCGGCCGAATCTGGCCCGCCATTGGCGCCCGAGGACTTGGCCGGCCTGTGTGACCTGCTCCAGCAGCAGGACATGCTGGCCATCCAACGTTTTGAGGCCCTGGCGGCGCAGATCAAGCCGCTGCTGGGACCAGAGCGCTTCGCCCGCCTGCGTGACGACATGAACAATCTGCAATTCAGCGACGCGGCCCAGGTGTTGGGCACTTTGCGAACCTGATTCCATTTCCAGATCAATCCGAATATGTTGTTGCTTCGCCTTGCCGTGGCAAACCACTGTCTGCGGCTTCGCACCTCATCTCGTGTTGATCTGGAAATAGAGTGACGCCCCAGCTGCCTGGAGGGCCTCTATTCAGCCTTGGATTCAGCCAGGTGCAGCAATTGGCCCGGCTTGGCCTGGGCCAGGGCTTTGCTGATGATCTTGTAGGTGTCAAAGTCAAACGCGGCCTGGCCGCCCTGTAGCAGCTCCTGCACCTCTTCTTCGTTGCGGGCCGTGCCCAGGTGGCGCCAGGCGTGCAGCACGTGCAGGTCATCGCCCTCGCGCAGACCTATGGGGCCCGGGTAGGGCCAGCGCTTGACCTGGTGGCGGGTCAGGGCGGTACGCAGCGCCAGGTTGTGCTGGGCCATGCTTTGCGCGCCCACACAGGCGCCGGCGCACTGCTGTACCTGGTAGGCAAAGCAGGGCTTGCCGGGGGCGATTTTTTCCAGGCCCAGCACGGCCCGGCACAGGCGCTGCTCGGTGGCCAGGTCTTCTAGCAGTTGCAAGGCCGCGCGGCGTGAGCGGAACGGGCCAAACAGCGCGTCCTGCACGCCCAGTCCGATGTCGGCTCCATGCACCAGGCGCGGCACCAGGGGCGCGTGCCCAGACGCGGGTGTGGACGCGGATGGTTGTGCGGGCTGGTCCAGCCGCCATGCGTGCAGATCGTTTTGCCGGCGCAGTTGCACATTCAGGCTGGGCTGGTGTTGCTTGACCATGCGGGCCTCTAGCAGCAGGGCGCCGATTTCACCGGCGGTCTCCACCCAATCGATGTCGGCCACCTGCTGGCTCAGGCGCATCTCCTTGGGGTTGGACAGCGCAGCGCTGAAGTGGGCCAGCACGCGGCTGCGCAGGTTCTTGCTTTTGCCGATGTAGAGCGGGTTGCGCTGCGCGTCCCAGAACAGGTAGACGCCCGGCGTTTCGGGAATGCGGTCGATGTGCTCCGCATCTAGCTGCGGCGGCACGGCGGCGCGGCCCGACAGGGTGGCCACCGCGTCCTGCAAGGTGGCAGGGGCAAAGCGGGTTTGCAGCAGCTGCCAGAACTGCGCCAATGCATCGGCGTCGGCCAGCGCGCGGTGGCGGTCGGGCATCTGCAGGCTGTGTGTGGCCACCAGCGTGTCCAGGTTGTGCCGGGCCTGCTGCGGGAACAGCATGCGCGAAAGCTTCACCGTGCACAGCACGGGTGCCTGCCAGGTGATGCCGCAGGCCTTGAATTCGGCGCGCAGAAAGCCGTAGTCAAAGCGCGCGTTGTGCGCCACAAAGAGCTTGCCGCGCAGCCGGTCCAGAATGTCAACGGCCACGTCGGCAAAGCGGGGCTGGCCGGCGACCATGGCGTCGGAGATGCCGGTCAACTGCTGGATGAAGGCGGGGATGGGCGTGCCGGGGTCCAGCAGCTGACTCCAGCGGCGCACATGCGGGCCATCGACCTCGACAATGCCCACTTCGGTGATGCGGTCCCGCCCGGCGGTGCTGCCGGTGGTTTCAATGTCCACAAAGGCCAGGGCTGGGAAGTCGGTGCTGCTCATAAGGAAAATCGGGCTCCGGCGCAGGTAATACCTGCGCAGGTAGCTATGAAAAACGCAGCAAAATGGCTGCAGGCGTTACCGCATATTACCGGTGTGGCCCAGCGAGTAGCGGCCAGGCTGGGGCCAGACCGTCAGGCCATGCGGCTCGGCGCCGACCTTGATGGACTTCACCGCGCCGCTGTCGGTGTCAAAGGCATACACCACATCGTCGAAGCGGCCGGACAGCCACAGCGTCTTGCCGTCGGCGCTGACGTTGCCCATGTCCGGGCTGCCGCCGCCGGGGATGGGCCAGGTGGTCAGCACCTTGCGCGTGGCGAAGTCCAGCACCGACACGCTGCCCTTGCCGTGGCGCATGCCGTGCACCATGTTGCTGCCGCGATTCGAGATGTACAGCTTGCTGCCGTCACGGCTTGGGTACAGGCCGTGTGCGCCCACGCCGGTGGGGATGGTGCCGAGCTTGGTGAAGCTCTCGCCATCCACCACGTAGATGCCATCGGCCATCATGTCGGCCACATAAAACACCTTGCCGTCGGGCGAGACGCGGATGTCTTGCGGCATGCCTTTCTTGTTCAGCTCCAGGTAGCCCACCACCTTGCGGTTGACCATGTCGATCTTGGCCAGCTTGCCGCCGAACTCGCAGGTGAAAAGGGCGTAGCTGCCGTCGATGGCGAAGTCGGCGTGGTTGATGCCCTTGCATTCGGGCACCGACAGGCTGGACTTGAGCGCCATGGTGTGGGCGTCGCGGAAGTCCAGCCGCGCATGCGCCTCGGCCACCACGATGGCTTCCTTGCCGTCGGGCGTGAAGTACATGTTGTAGGGGTCGTCTACCTCCACGTTCTTGCCGGGTTTGCCGGTGACGGGGTCGATGGGGGTCAGGCTGCCGCTGTTCTTGCCCTCGGCGTTATTCGCTACCCACAGGGTTTGCAGGTCCCAGGCGGGCACCACGTGCTGGGGGCTTTGGCCCACGGGGAATTTGTCCACCACCTTCATGGTCGCCGGGTCGATTACATAGACATCGTTGGAGCGCAGATTCGGCACGTAGATGCGCGGCAGGGCCTTGGCGACGGCCGGGCTCAGACGGTCGGTGCCGGCCTCGCTGTAGAGGTTGCTGGCGTTGACCACCGGCGGCATGCCGGGGATGGTTTTGATGGCTTGGGCTGAGGCTGTGACAGCCATGGCCGCCAGGGCCAGAGAGGTGAGGGAGGTTTTGAATTGCATGCTGGTTCCTGTAGAGATGCTGGTCGCGTCTGTCAGCTGTTAATGGGTGCCTAGTGCGCGGCCGTACTGGTTTTGAGGGCTTGTATGGTTTTGCTGACGATGGCGTCTATGCCCAGCTGGCCCAGCTCGGCGCTGGCGCGGTGCGGGTCGCCGCCGTACACGCCATCGGCCTGGCCGACCTTGGGGCCGCTGCGCATCGCGTCCTGGCGCACCATCTGGGGCGCCACGGCCATCAGCAGGGCGGTGTCGGCCAGGCCGGCGTGGGTGCCTATTTCATCGTCGCGTATGCCGTGCTGGCGCAATATCTGGGCATAGCCGTCAGAGCTGGTGGCGTAGTACACCGGCGGCACCAGGGCCTGTGCCGTGGCGCCCCAGCTTTTGTTCAACTGGGCCACCACCTGCTGTATATCCTTCTGGTAGCCGCCGTGGTCACCCAGAAAGACGATGTTTTTGAAGCCATGCACCTTGAAGCTGTTGGCCGCCGACTCCAGTGTTTTCTTGAATACATCGTCCGGCACGGTGATGGTGCCGGGGAAGCGCATGTGCGACGAGGTGGGCGCCGTGCCGCCCTCGGGCACGTAGGCAATGACCGGGGCCACCAGCGCATTGCCCAGGCCTTCGGCAATGCGTTGCGACAGCACTTTGACCCGTGCGTTGTGCTTGCCCAGCGCCACATAGGGGCCGCTTTGCTCGGTGCCGCCAATGGGCACCAGGATGGTGGTTTTGCCGGCCTGCACCTGGTCGCGCAACTCGGTCCAGGTCAGGTCTTCCAGAAACACGGTTTTGGGGGCTTGTGCCCACACCACGGGGGCTGCCAGCAGCAGGGCGGCGCAAGCCAATGGCAGGCGAAATCGACAATACATAAAAATCCTTACGGGGGCCGCCTGCGCGCAAGTGTGCGGGTTTTGGCGGTGCAGGGTGTTGCGCCAGGTCAAACCGTGGCACCGGGGCCGTACTGACTGAGTTCCATACCCAGCGGAGGTTCCCGCCGCCTGGATGGGAAAAATGGGCTTTACCCGTTGGAAACGGACTATATTGACAGCATTTTCCCGCAGTCCCATCCCCGGAGAACGCCATGCAACTTGCAGAAATTCTTGCCTCCGACACGCTGATTCCGTCCTTGCCCGCCACGGTGGCGCAGATTCTGGGTGAGTTTCAGAAGGCTGAGCCCGATGTGCGCCGTATCACCGAGCTGGTTTCCAGCGAGGTCGGGCTGACGGTGCGCATACTGCGGCTGCTGAACTCCGCCCGCTACGGTGGTGGTGGCCGCATTGGCACGGTGGAAGGCGCGATTCCGCTGCTGGGCCTGAAGGCCACCAACCAGCTGATCAGCGCTGCAGCGGTGGGCGGTGCCTTCAAGCAGGTGCCGGGCGTGGACATGGCCGACTTCTGGCGCCACAGCCTGGACGTGGCCAAGATCGCCCAGTCCCTGGCCGACTCCATGCGTATCGACAAGGGCCTGGCCTTTACCTCCGGCCTGCTGCATGGCGTGGGCGACCTGGTGATGAAGATCGCCATGCCCCAGCAGCCCTGTTTGCAAACCAGCTTTACCTCGGATGGCGACCGCCATGCCCGGCAAGTGGCCGAGCTGGGCTATTCCTACGCTGACGTGGGCGCGGCATTTGCCGCCAAATGGCATTTTCCGCAGGCCATTGTGGATGCCATCAAGCACCACCCCAACCCCAGTGAAGACACAGACAGCGAAACCCTGGCCGGCATCGTTTACCTGGCCTCGTGGGGCAGCCTGGCCCATGAAATGGACCTGGACGCCCCGGCCCTGTTTGAAAAATACCCCAGCCGTGTGGCCGACTCGATTGGCTTCGCCGACCAGGAGCTGCTGTGCTCTGAAAACCCCATTGAATGGACGGGCCCGGCCGAAGCCGGCGACTTCGCCTGAACTGAGGCAACTGAGCTACGCCAAGGCCTGCTGCAGATACGTCCAGGCCAGGCCGGCCAGCCCAGCGGCCAGCACCACCGGGATCACGCCCCGTTTGAAGCGGAACAAGGCCAGTGCCGCGCCCAGGCCAATCAGGGCCGAAGCCCACTCGAAGTGCCCGGACAGCCCCTGCGGCCACAGCACGTGGTAGGCGAAGAACACGGCCAGGTTCACGATGACGCCCACCACCGCCGCCGTGATGCCGGTCAGTGGTGCGGTGAACTTCAAATTGCCGTGGGTGGATTCAATGAACGGCCCGCCCAGCAAAATGAACATGAACGAGGGCAGAAAGGTGAAGAAGGTCACCACGCTGGCCGCCACCGCGCCCGACAACAGCAACGCCTCTGGCCCGAACAGCGCCTTGCCCCAGCCGCCCACAAAGCCCACGAACGACACCACCATGATCAGCGGCCCCGGCGTGGTCTCGCCCAGCGCCAGGCCGTCCACCATCTGCGGCGCGCTCAGCCACTGGTAATGCTCCACCGCGCCCTGGAACACATAGGGCAGCACCGCATAGGCGCCGCCAAAGGTCAGCAAAGCCGCCTTGGTGAAGAACCAGCCCATCTGCGTCAACACCGCGTCCCAGCCGTACAGTGCGGTCAGCATGCCCATGGCGGCCAGCCATAGCCCCAGGCACACCGCCAGCACCTGGCCAAAGCGCCGCCAAGTGAACAGGGCGTGCGGCGGTGTGGGCGTATCGTCGTCAATGAGTGCGGCCCCGTAGGAGGCACCGGCCTTGCCGTGGCCGCCGCTGCCGCCGAACTGCGCCGGTGCCAGCCGGCCACCCAGGTAGCCAATGCTGCCCGCGGCCAGCACGATCAGCGGAAACGGCAGCTGCAGCGTGAAGATGGCCACAAACGCCGCCACTGCGATGCCCCACAGCCAGGCATTCTTCAGCGCCCGTGAACCCACCCGGTAAGCCGCATGCACCACCAGGGCGGTAACGGCCGGTTTGATGCCGTAGAACACACCGGCGATGGCCGGCACATGGCCGTAAGCCATGTACACCCAGGACAGGCCGATCAAAATGAACAGCGAGGGCAGCACAAACAGCACGCCCGCAGCAATGCCGCCGCGTGTGCGGTGCATCAGCCAGCCAATGTAGATGGCCAACTGCTGGGCCTCTGGCCCGGGCAACACCATGCAGTAGTTCAGTGCGTGCAGAAAGCGCTTCTCGGAAATCCAGCGGCGCCGCTCCACCAGCTCCTCGTGCATGATGGCAATCTGCCCTGCCGGGCCACCGAAGCTGATGAAGCCCAGCTTCAGCCAGTAGGCAAAGGCCTGGCCAAAGCTGACGGGCTGGGGTGCGATCTCGGTGGGCAAAGGCATGGTGTTTGGCATCAATGCAGGGGTGGTTAAGGTGGCAAAGGTACCATCATCGCCTTACGTCTTCGTCTGCCCACCATGACCATCAAACCCGCTCTTCCCGCCCTGGCCGCCGCGCTGCTGTTTGGCGCCAGCACGCCGCTGGCCAAGCTGCTGGTGGGCGACGTCACGCCTCTGTTTTTGGCGGGCTTGCTCTACCTGGGCAGCGGCCTGGGTCTGTGCTTGCTGCTGGGCTTGCGCAGCCTGCGAAGTGCCCGGCGGCAGTCGCAAGAGCTGCGTATTCCCCGGGCCGAATGGCCTTGGCTGCTGGGCGCCATCGTGTTTGGCGGCGTGCTCGGGCCGGCGCTGCTGATGCTGGGCCTGGCGCAGACCAGCGCTGCGTCCGCTTCTCTGCTGTTGAATGTGGAGGGTGTGCTGACCGCCGTGATCGCCTGGTGGGTGTTCAAGGAGAACGCCGACCGTCAACTGGTGCTGGGCATGGTGGCCATCGTGCTGGGTGGCGTGCTGCTGGCCTGGGAGCCGGGCGGGCTGGGCTTTTCGCGCGGCGGCTTGTTCATCCTGGGCGCCTGCCTGTGCTGGGCCATAGACAACAACCTGACGCGCAAGGTCTCCAGCAACGATGCCATGCTGGTGGCGGGCCTCAAGGGCTTGCTGGCCGGAGTGAGCAACACCGCACTGGCTTTGGCCAGCGGTGCGGTGTTGCCGACCATGGGCGTGTGGGGCGCCAGCATGTTGGTGGGCTTCCTGGGCTACGGCCTGAGCTTGACGCTGTTCGTGGTGGCGCTGCGAACCCTGGGCACGGCACGCACTGGCGCGTATTTCTCGGTGGCGCCGCTGTTTGGTGTGGTGATTGCGCTGCTGCTGTGGCCGGGCCTGCCGGGGCCGCTGTTCTGGGTGGCTGCAGCACTGATGGCCGTGGGCGTATGGCTGCATGTGCGCGAGCGGCATGAGCATGCGCACACGCACGAGGTGCTGGAGCACAGCCACACCCACCGGCACGACGCGCACCACCAGCACGCGCACAGCTTCGCCTGGAGCGGGCAGGGCGCCCACGCGCACCCGCACCGGCACGAGGTGTTGACGCACAAGCACCCGCACTACCCCGACATCCACCATCGTCATTCACATTGAGTCACCCCCAGGCTCCACACTTCGTGTTTCCGCCAACCCCCCTCGCGTCGGTTTGAAAAACCGATGAGACACGCAGGGGGCGAACACAGTGGCCCGGCAAAGCCGGTTCCACGGGTTCTTGGCCTGAAAGCCGCTGTGCCCGTCGCTGGTTGGCGAGTAGTTGCTGAATGGGTGCGCAATAGGCTTCTGGCGCAGATAGTACCTGCGCGAGTAGCTCCTAATTACATAGCAAATCAAAACACCCGCATCCAGAACCAGTAGGCCGCCAGCAGCGCCAGCAGGGCCGAGCCGCCGCGCACCACCACGCGGCCGTACCAGGGCTGGTTGACGACCAGCTGGGACAGCAGCACCCAGGCGGTGACGGCGGTCAGCTGGCCGGCCTCCACGCCCAGGTTGAAGCCGGCCAGTGCCCAGGGCAGCAGACCGGATGGCGCGGCGGCCTCGATCAGCAGACCGGCAAAGCCGTAGCCATGGACCAGGCCAAAGCCCAGCGCCAGCCGTTCGGGCCGCAGCACCGGCACCGGGAAGATGTTCAGCAAGGCCGTCACCGCGATGGAGGCGGCTATGGCCGGCTCTACCCACACCGGCGAGGCCTGGCTCCAGCCAAAGGTGGCCAGCATCAGCGTGATGGAGTGGCCAATGGTGAAGGCGGTGATGGTGCGCAGCAGCGACCACCAGGGGCTGCGCTGTGTGGATTGCGCGGCCTGTCGCCCCAGCCGCAAATGCAGCGGCAGTACCAGGGCCAGCAAGAAGGCCATGTGGTCATAGCCCTCCAGCAGGTGGTGCATGCCCAGGCCCAGGTAGTCGAGCACGGTGGCGGCGATGCCGCGCTGCGCGGTGGGATTGTTGTGGCTGGCGGCATTGGCAGCACTGCTGGCTTGGCGCAGCTGCAGCGGCTGCGCTTGCTGGGGCGAGGCGGTGGCCAGCAGGTCGTGGCCGTCCAGGGCGCCGGTGACGATCAGGCGGTGGTTGGCGTCCTGCTCGCGGAACAGGGTGTAGCGCCAGGCCAGGGCCGCGCCAGTTGGGCACTGCGCCTGGGCGGCGGCGCGCAGGTAGGCGCCGTCGCTGCGCCGCTCCAGACCGTCGTAACGCCAGGTCAGCGGGCAGCCGGGGGCGGCGGTGTCCAGCCCGGTATGGGCTTGCAGCAGGGCCAGCACGGCGGGTGTGGCTGCCTGTATTTCGGTCCAGGTGAGCTGGCCATCGGCATTGGCGTCCAGCGGCAGCAGCAGGTCCAGGTCTTTCAGGGCCACGGACAGGCGCAGGTTCAGCGCGGCGTCAGGGGCGGCGTTCGCCTGGCGCACATCCAGGTAGGCATCGCTGCCCTTGTGGGCCCAGGCGGGGGCGCTGCACAGCAGCAGGGCGCACAGTAGCGTAAGCAGGCGTTTCATCGTGCCCCCCCGGTGCTGCGGGCATCGACTAGGCCAATGCCGTGCATATCCGCCTGCAGCTGCTGCAGTGCGGCCGTATCGCCGGCCTGGCGGGCACTTTGCAGGGCCACCCACCAGTCCACCGGCTCGCGCTGCAGGCCCAGGTTGCGGCGGGCGATGGCCAGGGCGCCGGGGGCGTCGTCGTCCAGCCACAGGGCCACCAGGGCTTGCTCGCGGCCGTGCAGCGTCAGGTCGTCGCCGCGCTGGGCGAGTTCGGCATTCCATTCGCGGATGGTCTGGCGCAGTGCCTGCCAGCTGGGGTCTTTCAGTCGGCGCAGGGCGGTGGCCTGGCGCAGCAGCACGGCGTCGGTCAGCGGCAAGGGCTTGAGCACGGCCAGGGCCTGGGCGGGTTGGCCGGTGCGCAGCAGCAGATCGCTCAGGGCAATGCTGGTGTAGAGGTCGGGCTCGCTGCGCAGGCTGCTGCGGTAGGCGGCCTGGGCAGCGGCGTCGTGGCCGGCGCGCTCCTCGCTCTCGGCCAGCAGGGACAGCAGCCAGCTGCGTTGGCCGGCATCCTGGGTTTGTGCCAGCAGGGTGTTCAAGCTGGTGCGGGCAGCGGCGTTTTGACCCTGGAGCGACTGGGTTTCCAGTACGCAGGCCTGGGCATACATGGTCTGGCCGGCGCGGGCCACGGCGTTGCAGGCCAGCAGGGCCTGCGGGTACTGGCCGGACAGGCGCTCCAGCGCCGCCAGGTTCAGCCAGCCCTGGGCACTGCCAGGGTCTCGCTTCAGGGCGGCTTGCAGCACGCTGCGCGACGCGGCGAATTCATGCCGGCCCTGCTGCACGGTGGCCTGCAGGATGGCCAGGTCCACCGGGGCGTTGGGCTGGTTCCACCAAGGCCCCAGCACGGCCTGGGCGCGGCCCCAGTAGCGGGTGTCGCCGCTTTGCCGGGCGGTGGCGATGTGGGCGCGGGCCTGGGCCGCTGCGGCCACCGGGTCGGCGGGCTGTGCCGGGGCAGATGCGTTGGGCGCCAGCGGGCGCACACGGGTGACGGTGGGCAGACGTTCCACCACTTCGTCGCCCCGGCTGGGGTGCAGCTCGGTGGTGGCGTGGGCGGCGCTGCACGCCAGCAGGCTGGCAAGACACAGGAAGTTTGTGAGGCGCATGGGGGGTGCAGCGTCTGGTTTGCTATATAAAAAGTAGCTGCTGGCGCAGGTATCTTGTGCGCTAGCGGCCCATTTCTTGTAAATCTTGAAATACCTTGCACCGCCGCCGGGGCGGCAACGGTGCAAGGCTGGGGGGCGGATCAGATGTCCGCAGGTTCGTCCGAGTCGCTGGTGGCCAGCGTGGCGCCGCCCAGAATCAGCGGGTCGCTGCTGTCACTGGTTGTGGCGATCTGCCTTTGGGCAAACGCGATGACCTCGCCGACATTGGTTTCTGCCGCGAGGGGCACGTCGGTCCCAGGCACGGTTTGCACCACGTCCGCGCCGCCGCCGCCACCTCCGCATCCCACCAGCAGGCCAATGGCGACCACGGTGGGGGCTATCCATTTGTACTGAGCCATGGTGTGTCCTTTCGTGCCGCTGCGGGCTTAGTTAGAGCCAGAGTTGGGCGTGTTGAGGTAGGGGAAGCGGGTCAGGAAGGGCACGGTGGCCTGGTCCACGCCGTCGTGGATATTGGCCGACTGGGCGCCCAGCGGGACGCTGGAAGCCTTGCAGGCGGATGTCAGGCTGGGCACGCCCGGCACGCTGTTCAGGCCCAGGCTGTTGTTGTCACCGTTGATCACGCACAGGCCACCCAGTACGGCGACCAGGGCGATGTCCACCACGTCGTCCTTGGGGCGGCGGCCGTTCGGGAAGCCGGCCAGGTCCACGGCCTGGGCCAGGTTGGCCGTGCCACCCACGCGCAGCACTTCACCGGCCACACCCAGGCGGTTTTGCGTGGCGAAGGGCACGGGGCTGATGGCGGTGTTCAGGCGCAGCACTTCCGATGGCGTGGCGTTGGCCGGCTTGTTCACGCCGGTGATGCCGGTCAGGAACACGGTGGCCAGGTCGGTACGCGGCAGATTGGTCGGCGCCAGGGCGGTGGCGCTATTGGCCAGGGTGATGCCCAGCAGCGCAGGCAGCGTGGGGTTGGTCACATAGGTCAGGAACTGGCCGTCGTCCTGCGGTTTGGAGGCGTTGAACTTGTCCTTGTCGGGCAGGCCGATGACCAGCTCGTTGACCAGCGGATTGCCCAGGCGCGACACCTGCACCCAGGCGCCACCGGCTTTCTCGCTGGCCTGGTGGCCGGATGGTGGCTTGCCGTTGAGCAGGCGCGCCTGGCGCAGGCTGGCCGTGGTCCAGCCGCCAATGACGGTCTCGGAGCCAGCGGTCAGGCAGCCCTTGTTCACCTCCAGTGCGATGGTGGTGATGTTGGTCTTCTGCACTGCGGCCTGGCCGCCCATGCCCACGGCGTCCTTGTTGGCCGGGTCGAGCAGGAAGGCGGCGGGCGCGTTCACCAGGTCAAACACCGGGCCCAGATTCACCGCAAAGCCGTCCTGGCGCTGGCCGACGAAGACCCGGCCGCTGTCCATGCCGGCGGGGCAGCCTGGGACCTTGATGTCGAAGATGTGCTTTTGCGCATAGGCCTCGTAGGCGGCGGCATTGCCCAGGGTCTTGGCGCCGATGTAGTCCACCGGCTTTTCAAAGGTCTTGCTGCCGTTGGTCTTGGTCACGTCGGACACGGCGCCTTTGCGGCGGTCGCCGCGCACCACCTTGACGGTGTAGCTCTCATTCAGATTCAGGTTGGCGTCGTTCACATTGCTCACGCCACCGGCCTGTATCAGCGGGATGGCGACGCTGGACGCGCCAATCGGCAGGGCCACGTTATTGAGCTTGTTGTTGAAGCGGAACTGGAAGGTCATGTGCTCCTTGGCATCGCCCACGTTGTCGATGTGGATCTCGTACAGCGCGTTCGGGTCCATGGAGAAGTAGTTGGGGCCGCCGTACGGAGCCTGTAGCGGCTGGTAGTTGGCGATCATGGTCACGTAGTCCGAGCGGCCACCGCTGCCATTGCTGGCCACGCCCTCGTAGCTGCGGAACATATAGAAGTCGGTGCCGTCCACCTTGGGCGAGGTGGTGATGAAAGGCGCTTCGCGGTGGCTGGAGGCGAATGCCGCGCTGCCAATGGCCAGCAGCACGCAGGCTGCAGTCACGGGGCCGAATTTGAATCGCATGGTGATCTCCTAAAAGTTGTATCCGTTGATGCCAAGCTGGCTCGCGGACGTCTTGCACAGCTTGGTACAGGACTTCCATCACGGATACGCAGGAAACTTTGCTTTGGATTCACGCGGCGTTTACAAAATCCAAAAAATTCCTAAATTTAAATTTGCGCGCTACATTTTTGGTAGCTATTAGCGCATATTTTGTATGCTAGGAGGTCTGTTTTTATGGGTAATTCCGTATCGCCTGCGCCGGGCGCCCCATGGCCCACTTCACCGCCTCGAACCACAGCAGGCTGACGGCGGCCAGGCCAAATGCTGCCAGCAGCATCCAGGGCGCGGGCTGGTCAAAGGCGAACAGACGGCGGACGGGTGCGAAGCCCAGCACGGTGCCCAGTAGCAGCACGGTGGCGGCGCAGGTCCAGCCAAAGTAGCGGTTGCGTGCAGCGTCCCTGCGCCACGAGGGGCGGGTCCAGCTGCGGTTGGCGTAGATCAGGCCCAGGTTGGACAGCACCAGCACGCTGAACACCATGGCCCGGGCAACGCCCTCGGAGACCGTCCGGGCCGTTGCATACACGCCCAGCAGCAGCACCAGCAGGCCCAGGCCCTGCCACAGGCCGCGCAGTAGCACGCTGCGGTCGAACAAATGGGCGCTGGCCGGGCGCGGCGGCACGGCCATGGCGTCGGCCTCCAGCGGCTCGGCTTCGAACACCACCGAGCACGCCGGGTCGATGATCAGCTGCAGAAACAAGATATGCACCGGCATCAGCAGCAGTGGCCAGCCCAGCACTACCGGCAGCAGCGACAGGCCGACGATGGGCAGGTGCACACCCACCACGAACACAATGGCCTTGCGCAGGTTGGCAAACACGCGGCGGCCATAGCGCACCGCCGTGACGATGGAGGCAAAGTCGTCGTTCAGCAGCACCAGGTCGGCCGCCTGGCGGGCCACCTCGGTGCCGCGCGCGCCCATGGCCACGCCGATGTGGGCGGCCTTGAGGGCGGGCGCGTCGTTCACGCCGTCGCCGGTCATGGCCACCACGTCGCCGCGTGCGCGAAAGGCCTGTACCAAGCGCAGCTTGTGTTCGGGCTGCACGCGGCAAAACACGTTGGTGCTGGCCAGGCGGGCCTGCAATTCCGTGTCGCTGAGGGCTGCGAGTTCCTGCCCGGTGATGGGGGGGGCATCGGTGGGCAGGCCGACCTGGCGGGCGATGGACACGGCGGTGGCCGGGTGGTCGCCGGTCATCATCACCACGCGGATGCCAGCGGCGTGGCATTCGGCGATGGCCTGGGGCACGTCGGGCCGCACCGGGTCTTCCAGCGCCACCAGGCCCAGAAAGATGAAGTCGAAGTCATGCTGGTTGTCTGGCAGGGGCTTGGCGGGAAACACGGCGCTGGCCACCCCCAGCACGCGCAGGCCGTCGCCCGCCATGGCGGCCACCTGTGCGGCAATGTGTTGGCGTTGCGCCTCGGGCAGGTGGCACAGGTCGACGATGGCCTCGGGCGCGCCCTTGGCGGCAATCATGCGTTCGCGCAGGTCGGGGGACTGCCATACGCGCGACATGGCCAGCATCTCGGGCGACAGCGGGTAGTCGTCTACCAATGTCCAGTTGGCGTGCAGGTGTTCGGTATGTGCCAGCAGGCGCGTGCCTGCATCGACGATGGCGGTTTCCATGGGGTCGAAGGCGCGGCGGTGGCTGGCCAGCACCGCGTATTCCAGCACGCCGTGCAGGCCTTCGGCCAGCGGGGCGGTGCCGGCCTGCAGGCTGTCATAGGTCTCGGCGCCAGCGCAGAGCCGCCGCACTGCCATGCGGTTGGCCGTGAGCGTACCGGTCTTGTCCACACACAGCACGGTAGTGGCACCCAGCAGCTCCACAGCGGGGATGTTGCGGGTCAGCACTTTTTGGCGCGATAGGCGCCACGCGCCCAGGCCGAGGAACAGCGTCAGGATCACCGGTAGTTCTTCGGGCAGCACCGCCATGGCCAGCGTCAGACCGGCCAGCAGCCCGCCCAGCCAGTCGCCGCGCAGCAGGCCGTAGGCCACAGCCAGCGCCGCCGCTAGGGCAATGCCTACGATGGCTACGGTTTTGACGACGTGCTTGGTTTCACCCTGGATGGGGGTGGTTTCACTGGCGATGCCTTCCAGCGACTTGCCTATGCGGCCCAGCGTGCTGCGCTCGCCCGTGGCTACCACCAGGCCTTGCCCGCTGCCTTGCGTGACCAAAGTGCCAGAGAAGGCTTGGGCTGGAGCGGCGCCGCCGGTTTGCTTTTGCACCGGCACGGACTCGCCGGTGAGCAGGGATTCGTCCAGTGCGAGGTTGGACGCTTGGGTCAGTTCCAGGTCCGCGGGCACGCGGTCGCCCTCGGCCAGCAGCACCGTGTCGCCGCAGACCAGATCGCGGGCGGCGATCTTGAGAGACCGGCCGCCGCGCAGCACCAGCGCCAGCGGGCTGGACAGGTCGCGCAGGGCATCCAGCGAGCGTTCGGTGCGCCGCTGCTGCACAAAGCTGATGCCCATGACCACGAACACAAAGCCCAGCAGCATCAGTGCTTCCTGGCTGTCACCCAGCAGCATGTACAGCGCGCCGCAGGCCACCAGGAGCATGAACATAGGTTCCAGCACCACATCGCCTACGAGGCGCAGCAGGCTGCGTGGCTTGGAAGTGGGCAGGGCGTTAGGGCCGTCTTGCGCCAGCCGCTGTTGGGCTTCGGCCTGTGTCAGGCCGCTGCTGTCCATGCTGCGGGGGCTGGCTTGGGGGCTACTTCACCAGCAGCACGGGCTGCTTGGCGGTGGCCAGTACGCGCTGGGCAACCGAGCCCATCAGCAGGTCGGCTACCGCACCCCGGCCCTTGGTGCCGAGCACCAGCAGGTCGAACTTGCCGGTATGGGCGCAGGCCAGGATTTCCTGGGCCACGTGGCCGGTGCGCAGCACCATATCGTGCGGGATGGCGGCGGCGTCCAACAGTTTGCGGGCGGGCTTGACATCCTTCTCGCTGAGCTCGCGCAGGTAGTCGTCCACTGCGGCTTTGCCGACGAAGACCGTGGCGTGGCGCAGGGCGGTGTCGTCGTGCACGCTAACCAGGGTGATGTGGTGGGCTTCGCCGGTCATGCGCTTGAGCAGTTTGACCGCATATTTGGCCGCGTTCAGCGCCGACCTGGACCCATCAACGGCAAGCAGAATTTTCATCACGGTCTCCTTGGGCGGGGCGGCGGCCGGGCAGCACGCCAAGCACAGGCCACCCTGTACCCGCAGCCTGGGGCATGCAGACCGATGCGACCTTGATCCAGGTCAAGCTTGCGATGTCGCGCTGCCCAGACTCCTAGGCGACCGAGGTGTCTATCTTGTGCAAATAGGCCAGGGCGATGCGCGGTGCGGCGTTGAGCAGCTCGGCGATATCGTTCACATCGTCGGGCAGTGCCGGGTTGTCCCAGCCGTGCATGGTGTGGCGGGCGACCCGCACGGCCAACACCACGTTGCGTACATTGGCCTGGTCCGCGTGCTTGGTATCGCTGATGCGCACCAGCAGCGAGGGCAGGTGCCACAGCTTCATCAGCGCCAGGGCCAGGTCGTCCAGTTCAATATGGAGCAGGCTTTGCTGGATGCTGGCGCTGCGCAGGCTGGGGTCGGCCTTCTGGGCATTGCGGATTTGCAGCTCCAGCGTGGGGGCGTGGCACCACATCAGCATCTCGGCAAAGTCGTGCAGAAAGGCGGCGCGCTGGATCACGTCCACGTCCAGGTCGTTGCGGTGCACGGCAAAGCCCAAGGCGAACAGGCGGGCCCGCTCGGCCCGCTGCAGCAGTTCGCGCAGGCCGGCCAGCGCCTCGGGCTGGTCGTGCAGCCGGTCTTCAATGGTGGGCTGCAGGCCAAAGTGCCGGAAAAAGGGGGCGATGCCCGTCATCACCAGGGCGCTGGTGATGCTCTCGGTCTCGGTGAAGTCGCCGGGCCGGCGCTGCTTGGCGGCGTAGGCCATGAGCTTGATGGTCATCAGCGGGTCGGGCTGGATGGCCTCGGTCAGCATGGCGGCGTCCACATCGTCTTCGATGGCGCGCAGCACCTCCAGGGCCTGCGAGGTGGTGGCCAGCACCGGGATTTCGGCGTCGCAGAAATAGCGCGTCCAGGCGGCCAGGTCGGCCAGTGGCTCGGTCAGGTACGGGGTGGAATCAGGCATAGACGCCAATGTACTGCAGCCACGCAAAGTCTGCCGAAGTTTGCGCTCAAATTAGCCGCTAGCGCAGGTAAAACCTGCGTAAGCCGCTATCAAAATAGGAAAGTAGCTTTGGCGCTGTCAGCGCGGGCGGTGCATGCGAAACAGCTGCTCCGGCCCCACGCTGAAGTAATCGGCCGGGCCGCCGCCACGCAAGATGTGGCCGGCTGCGGCGGTGTCGTACACGCCGTCTTTGAGCAGGCTTTTGGCGATATGTACAGCCACCACCTCGCCCAACACCAGCCAGGTGCTGATCTGCTCGCCGCTGGCGGCCTGCAGCTGCACGATCTGGGTACAGCGGCATTCGAAGGAGACCGGGCTCTCTTGCACCCGGGGCACGGCCACTACGCGGCTGGGTGCGGGCGTCAGGCCGGCCAGCGCGAACTCGCTCACCTCGGGTGGCACGGCCTGGCAGGTTTGGTTCATGGCCTCGGCCAGGTCGCGGGTGGCCAGGTTCCAGACGAATTCGCGGGTCTGCTCGATGTTGCGCAGCGTGTCCTTGTAGCCCACGCTGGCAAAGCCAATGATGGGCGGGGTGTAGTTGAAGCCGTTGAAGAAGCTGTAAGGCGCCAGGTTCAGCGCACCCGTGGCGCTGTGCGAGGCGATCCAGCCGATGGGGCGCGGCCCGACGATGGCATTGAACGGATCGTGCGGCAGGCCGTGGCCCAGGCGGGGTTCGTAGAAGTGGATGCTGTCGGACATAGTGGGTTTAAAAATATGATGATTGAGGCGAATTTACCGCCGGGTGAACGGATTCTTAGCTGCCATCATTCAAGTTGAGTATGGGGTTACTCGAAAGTTCACCTGTAAACAAGGGTAATCCCCGGTGAATTTGGCGGAGCTTATTTGTAATATGAATGCTGGTCGACGGCCTTGGCCCGCAGACCTTGACTGCCTAACCATCGGGGTGGTCCGCGTTCGATGCGCGGGCGCGCGGGTGGCTAGTGCAGGCCTGCAAACCATATTACAAGAGACGAAAGAGGATGAGCACCATGCATTTTGCGAAACCAACCACCGCCGTGGCCAGCCTGGCGTTGGCGTCTATGGGTTTGATGACCGCAGCAGCGGTTTCGGCCAAGGAAGTCACCATCTGGGCCTGGGATCCGAACTTCAACATCGCCATCATGAAAGACGCGGCTGCCCGTTACACGGCCAAGCACCCCGATGCAACGTTCAAGATCGTGGACATGTCCAAGGCGGACGTGGAGCAAAAACTGCAAACCATGCTGGCCTCTGGCGTGAGCAAGTCGCTGCCCGATGTGGTGCTGGTGGAAGACTACAACGCCCAAAAATACCTGCGCTCGTTCCCCGGTGCGTTCGAACCCATGTCCGGCGTGGTCAATTACGCGGGCTTTGCCAAGTACAAGGTGGACCTGATGACCATCGACGGCAAGACCTATGGCCTGCCGTTTGATTCGGGTGTGACCGGCATGTACTACCGCAAGGACTTGCTGGCCAAGGCCGGCTTTTCTGACAAGGATATGGAGAACATCACTTGGGACCGCTACATCGAAATCGGCAAGAAGGTCGTCGCCACCACCGGCAAGAAGATGCTGGGCATCGACCCCAATGACAACGGCCTGATCCGCGTGATGATGCAGTCTGCCGGCCGCTGGTACTTCGACAAAGACGGCAAGCTGGACATCAAGAACAACCCCGCACTGAAGGCCGCGCTGGAAACCCAGGGTAAGCTGTTCAAGGCCGGCATCGTCAAGCCCGTGACCAACTGGGCGGAATACGTGGGCGCGGTGAACAAGGGCGACGTGGCCTCCATCACCACCGGCGTGTGGATCACCGGCTCGGTCAAGTCTGAAAAGAGCCAGTCCGGCCAATGGGGTGTAGCGCCTACGCCTTCGCTGGGCATTGCTGGTGCGGGCCATGCGTCCAACCTGGGCGGCTCCAGCTGGTATGTGCTGAGCGGCGGCAAAGAGAAGGCGCAGGCCATCGACTTCCTGAATGAAATCTACGCCAAGGATGTGGACTTCTACCAGAACATCCTGACCGCACGTGGCGCTGTCGGCACGCTGCTGGCCTCGCGCAACGGCAAAGCCTATGCCGAAGCCGACCCGTTCTTTGGTGGCGCCCAGGTCTGGCAGCGCTACAGCGACTGGCTGGGCAAGATCCCCAGCGTGAACTATGGCATCTACACCTACGAGGGTGACGCGGCTGTGTCGGCCCAATTGCCGGCGCTGAACCAGGGCGTGCCGGTGGACCAGCTGCTGGACAAGATCCAGCAACAGCTGTCGGCGCAAATCAAGTAAGCCTTCCAGGCAGGCATTTTTGAGTGGGGGCGGCGCTGGCGCTGCCCCCTTGTGTATTGTTCCCGGGAGCCTTTATGCGGCAAGTAAGCAAGCCGAGTTCCAGCCGCTTTTTCGATATCAATGGATGGGCCTTCGTCTCCGTGGCGATGGCCTTGATCTCTGTGTTCATGCTGTACCCCATAGGCAAATCGCTGTGGATGTCGGTGCAGTCGGGGCAGGGCACCATGACCAAGTTTGTGGGCCTGGGCAATGTGCAACGGCTTTTGGACGACCCCATGTTCCTGCGGGCCTTGACCAATACCTCCATCTTTCTGGTGGTGCAGGTGCCCATCATGATCGTGCTGGCCCTGGTGATGGCGTCTTGCCTGAATATCCCCAACCTCAAAGGCCGTGGCCTGCTGCGCACCGCCGTGTTTCTGCCCTGCGTGACTTCGTTGGTGGCGTATTCGGTGCTGTTCAAAAGCATGTTTTCTTATGACGGCGTGGTCAACAGCACGCTGATGGGGCTGGGCCTGATTTCTGAGGCCGTGCCCTGGTTGACCGACCCGTTCTGGGCCCGCGTGGTGGTGATCGTCGCCATCACCTGGCGCTGGACCGGCTACAACATGATCTTCTATCTGGCGGCGATGCAGAACGTCGACAAGTCGATCTATGAGGCGGCGCGCATCGACGGTATATCGGCCACGCGGCGATTTCTGTCGATCACCATTCCGGTGCTGAAGCCGGTGATTCTGTTCACCACCGTTACGTCCACCATTGGCACGCTGCAGATGTTTGACGAGGCCATGAACATCACCAACGGCGGGCCGGCCGACAGCACGCTGACGCTGTCGCTGTACATCTACAACCTGTCCTTCAAATACGTGCCGAACTTTGGCTACGCCGCCACGGTCTCCTATGTGATCGTGGTGCTGGTGGCGATTTTGGCCTTCATCCAGTTTTATGCAGCCCGGGAGCGTGATCAATGAGCCAATGGAGCGGAAAGTTACGCACGGCCCTGGTGTATGGGTTTTTGTGGTTGATGGCGCTGTTGTCCATCTTCCCCTTTGTCTGGATGCTGATCAGCGCCACCAATGAAAGCCACGACATCACCAAAGGCAAGATGAGCTTTGGCAATGCCTTGTTCGAGAATTACCACAAGTTCGCTGAGCTGTTCGATGTGGGTCTGGTGTTCTGGAACTCCGGCAAGGTGGCGATTCTGGGCTCGTTCCTGACGCTGGCGGTGTCGTCGTTGGCGGGCTATGGCTTCGAGATATTCCGTTCGCCCGGCCGTGAGCGTGTCTACCAGGGCGTGCTGCTGTCGATGATGATTCCGTTCTCGGCGCTGATGATCCCCTTGTTCATCCTGCTGGCCTCGTTCGACATGCTGGACACGCACATGGCGGTGATCCTGCCGAGCATTGCGTCGGCCTACATGATTTTTTACTTCCGCCAGAACACCAAGTCCTTCCCGCTGGAGCTGCGCGACGCAGCGCGGGTGGATGGGCTGAAGGAATGGCAGATCTTCCTGTTCGTCTATCTGCCGGTGATGCGCTCCACCTACGCGGCGGCTTTCATCATCGTCTTCATGACCATCTGGAACAGTTTTCTGTGGCCGCTGATCGTGCTGCAGTCTGTGGAGCTGAAGACCATCACCCTGGTGCTGTCGTCCCTGGGCTCGTCATATACGCCGGACTTCGGCGTGATCATGGTTGCCACCATCCTGGCCACCATTCCCACCTTGGTCGTTTTCTTTGCCATGCAGCGCCAGTTTGTCGAAGGCATGCTGGGTTCCGTTAAATAGGTTTTCTACATATGCGTACCGTAACTCCATTGACAGCCGGCTGGGAATTCCACGCCGATTTTTCCAGCGACCTGACCACCCAGCCCAAGGCGGGTGTATCTGTCCGCCTGCCGCACAACGCGGTGGACCTGGACATGAACTACTTCGACGAGCGCAGCTTCCAGAAGGAATTCGGCTACCAGTACATATTGGCCTGGCAGCCCGGGTTTGCGGGCAAGGAAGTAGCGCTGCAGTTCGACGGCGCCATGGCCAACACCGTGGTCTGGCTCAACGGCCACCAGGTGGCCAGCCACAAGGACGGCTACACCCCTTTCAAGGCGCGCCTCACCGAATATCTGCAAGAGGGCGACAACCTGCTGACCGTGAAGGTGGATGGCAGCGAGAACCCGGAAATCCCGCCCTTCGGCGGCCAGATCGACTACCTGACCTATGCCGGTATTTACCGTGACGTCTGGCTGCAGGTGACAGACCCGGTGTCCATCGCCAATCTGAAGATTGAAACATCGAATGAGCTGAGCGATGCCAAAGGCGTGACTGTCAAAGGCTTTCTGGCCAACCCCACCGGCCTGGCCTTTACCGGCACCGCGCTGGTAGAGCTGTGCACCGTGGAGGGGGCTGTGCTGCAACAGCAAACCGTGGCGGTGGATGCCGATGGCTTCAGTACATCGTTTGAACAACTGGCGGGCTTGCAACTGTGGGAGCTGGACAGCCCCGCGCTGTACCTGGTCCGCGCCACGCTCGCCAGCAGCGCAGGCAGCGACCAGCTTAGCGCCCGCTTTGGCTTTCGCACCGCACGCTTCACCACCGAGGGCTTTTCCCTCAACGGCAAGCCGCTGAAAATCCGGGGGCTGAACCGCCACCAGTCCTTCCCCTATGTGGGCTACGCCATGGGCCGCCGCGCGCAGCAGAAAGACGCAGACGTGCTGAAGGAGGTGCTGAAGTGCAACCTGGTGCGCACCTCGCATTACCCGCAGTCCAGCTATTTCCTGGACCGCTGTGACGAGATCGGCCTGCTGGTGTTTGAAGAGATTCCGGGCTGGCAGCACATTGGCGGCGCGGCCTGGAAGGACGAGTCGGTAGAGAACGTGCGCCGCATGGTAGAGCGCGACTGGAACCACCCCTCCATCATCCTGTGGGGCGTGCGCATCAACGAGTCGCAGGACGACCACGAGTTCTACACACGTACCAACGCCATGGCCCACGGCCTGGATAGCACCCGCCAGACCGGTGGTGTGCGCTACATCGAGAACAGCGAGCTGCTGGAAGACGTCTACACCGTCAACGACTTCTGCCATGTCGCTACGCCCGAATGGATGCGCGGCCAGCCGCCCGCGCCACTGCGGCCACCGCGTTACGTGACCGGCCTGGACAAGGACGTGCCCTACCTGGTGACCGAGTTCAACGGCCATATGTTCCCCACCAAGCGCATCGACCCCGAGGTGCGCCAAGCCGAGCACGTGACCCGCTACCTGGATGTGCTGAACAAGGCCTACGGCAACCCGCAGATTGCCGGCTCCATTGGCTGGTGCATGTTCGACTACAACACGCACAAGGACTTTGGCGCGGGCGACCGCATCTGCCACCACGGCGTAATGGACATCTTTCGCGAGCCTAAGTTTGCTGCTTTTGCCTACGCCAGCCAGTGCGCCCCGCAAGAGCAGGTGGTGCTGGAGCCGGTGACCTACTGGGCGCGCGGCGAAAAGGACCGCTGTGAGGCTTTGCCGCTGATTGTGCTGACGAACTGCGACTATCTGGAATTCCAGTTCGGCAGCTTCCCGGCCATCCGTATCGAACCCGACCGTGCGCAGTACCCGCATCTGCCGCATGCGCCGGTGGTGATTGATAGCCGCCACGTCGACCCGCAGGAGCTGGGCGCCTGGGGCATGCAGTGGATGGACGGCCGCTTGACTGGCTATGTGGACGGCAAGCCCGTCAAACAGGTGCTGCTCAGTGGCAACCCCCTGCCGACCACGCTGGAAGTGCATGCCGACAGCAGTGAGTTGATTGCGAATGAGAAGGACGCAGTGCGCTTCATCGTGCGCGCGTTGGACCAGCATGGCCGCGTGCTGCCGTTTCTGGACGATGTGGTGTCTCTGCAGGTCTCGGGTGGCGGCAAATTGCTAGGTCCTGCGGCCTTGGCGTTCAAGGGGGGGGTGGCCGGTTTCTGGGTGGAAAGCACGGGCGAGCGCTGCGACAGCGTGGTGACCGTGTCTACGCAGCGCCTGGGCCAGCACACCACGACGCTCACTACATGCTGATGCAACAGGAGTAAGAGGCAAAGCGCCTGCGGGAAAATAAAAATGGCAGATGTCAAATTAAGCAACGTTAAAAAATCCTTCGGCGGCACGCATGTGATTCGCGGAGTGGACCTAGAGATCAACAAGGGCGAGTTCGTCGTCTTCGTCGGGCCGTCTGGCTGTGGCAAGTCCACACTGCTGCGCATGATCTCCGGCCTGGAGGACATCACCGATGGCGTGATGGAAATCGGCGGCCAGCGCGTGAACGAGCTGGACCCGTCCAAGCGCGGTATCGCCATGGTGTTCCAGTCGTATGCGCTATACCCGCACATGACGGTCCGCGAGAACATGGGCTTTGCGCTCAAGTTCGCCGGCGTGCCCAAGGCCGAAGTGGCTAGCAAAGTGGACGCCGCCGCCAACATCCTGGGCCTGGGCCCGCTGATGGACCGCAAGCCCAAGGCCTTGTCCGGCGGCCAGCGCCAGCGTGTGGCAATAGGCCGGGCCATCGTGCGCGACCCCAAGGTGTTTTTGTTCGATGAGCCTTTGTCCAACCTGGACGCCGAGTTGCGGGTGCACATGCGCATCGAGATCGCGCGCCTGCACCGCGAACTGGGCTCCACCATCGTCTACGTGACGCATGACCAGGTCGAGGCTATGACCCTGGCTAACAAGATCGTGGTGCTGCGCGCCGGCCTGATCGAGCAGGTAGGGGCGCCGCTGGAGGTGTACGACAACCCGGCAAATACTTTTGTGGCCGGCTTCATCGGTTCGCCGAAGATGAACTTCTTTGACGGGCGGGTGCTGGGCAGCGATGGGCCGTTATGCCATGTGGCTTTGGCCGGCTTTGGCGAGCTGGTGGTGTCCGTTCCCCTGAAGGGCGCGGCACCGGCGGTGGGCACCGAGGTGCAACTCGGCGTACGCCCCGAGCATTTTCGTGAAGATGGCGATGGTCGCCTGCCACTGACTATCGACATGTTGGAACACCTGGGCGGTGAGACCTTTGCCTATGCACGTTCCGCGTCGGGCGGCACTATCGTGATCAAAACCGAGCATGGCCGGGCGTTACAGACCGGGCAGGCCTACGGTGCATGCTTCCAGACGCGCCTATCATTGCTCTTTGACAAGCCCGGTAATCGCATTTACTAGGCACTTATTAGGTAATTACGAGGCGCCATGAGGCGCAGCACCCTGCATGCATCCTGTACTTCCCCATTCTGCTTCGATGTATACCGGCCGTAACCTGCACGGCCAAGTGGTGAGTGAGTTGGGTAAGCGTATCGTCAGCGGCATCTATCCCGCCGAGGCGGTACTGCCCAATGAAGAGCAGCTGTGCCAAGAGCTGGAGGTGAGCCGTACCGCGCTGCGCGAGGCTGTCAAGGTGTTGGCAGCCAAGGGGCTGCTGGAATCGCGCCCGCGCATCGGCACCCGTGTACGTAACCGCGACCTGTGGAACTTGCTGGACCCGGACATCCTGGCCTGGCGCTGCGCGATTGGAGCCGATGCAGAGTTTCTGCGCCACCTGACCGAGCTGCGTGAAATTATCGAGCCGGCGGCCGCCTCCCTGGCGGCCGCAAGCCGCAGGCCGGAGCAGCTGGTGGTCATACGCGCAGCCTTGCAGACCATGGAGGCTTCCACCTCCATTAGCGAATGGGTGGAGGCCGACCTGGCCTTTCACACTGCGATCCTGAAGGCCACCAATAACCCCTTGCTCATGCCGCTGGCCGCCATCATCGGTAGCGCGTTGGAGTCTTTGTTGGACATCACGGCCCGCAATGCCGGTGATTTCAAGAACGCCCTGCCCGAGCACCAGAAGGTTTTTGCCGCCATCGAGGAGGGCGACTCGCAGGACGCCTTGCACCGCATGGCCGGCATGCTGTCGGACACGCGAGCCCTCATGAAGCGGTCGGTCTTGTTCTAGGGGCGCGGCTGCGTCAGCGCTGATGGTTTTATGATTTTGCTATCAAAAATGAAGCTACTTGCGCAGGTATTTATTGCGTAAGAACGCGATTTGATTATTTTTTCTAAATTTCGTAACTCGGCGGTAACTTGCATGTGATGGAGCGCTGAGTTATCTACAATCGCGCCATTCGAAATTATTTCGACACCCCACACACCATGCCCCGTTGCTACCCAGACCAACAACAACACCGTCGCGCGGCAGGCATGTATAGCGACGTCCAAGGCCGGGCCCTTGGACGCGCAGACCCGGTTTTAACCTTCGGAGTCTTCCCATGTCTGCACTATTCAGCCCGACCGCCCTGGTCGTACCCTTTGAACAACTGAGAATGGACGACGTCGAGTCGGTGGGTGGCAAGAATGCAAGCCTCGGCGAGATGATTTCCCAGCTGCCCACGGGCGTGCGGGTGCCCACCGGCTTTGCCACTACGGCTTATGCCTTCCGGGCCTTTCTGGCCCATGACGGCCTGGCCGACAAGATCAGTGCCCGTTTGGCACGCCTGGATATCGAAGATGTGCGCGCCCTGGCCGTGGCCGGCGCCGAAATCCGTTCCATGGTGGAAGCCCAGCCTTTTCCAGCCGATTTGCAAGCCGCCATCGCCGAGGCTTTTGCCAAGCTGAGCGCGGGGAACCCTGAGGCTTCGTTTGCCGTGCGTTCGTCGGCTACGGCCGAAGACTTGCCCGACGCCTCGTTCGCGGGCCAGCAGGAAACCTTCCTCAACGTGGTCGGCATCGACGACGTGTTGCACAAGATGAAAGAGGTGTTCGCCTCTTTGTACAACGACCGTGCCATCAGCTACCGCGTACACAAGGGCTTCGCCCATGACATCGTGGCCCTGAGTGCTGGCGTGCAGCGTATGGTGCGCTCCGACCTGGGCGCGGCAGGCGTGATGTTCACCATCGACACCGAATCCGGTTTCGACCAGGTAGTGTTCATCACCAGCAGCTACGGCCTGGGCGAAACCGTGGTGCAGGGCGCCGTGAACCCAGACGAGTTCTATGTGCACAAGCCCATGCTGCAGGCCGGCAAGCGTGCGTTGATCCGCCGCAACCTGGGCTCCAAAATGGTCCAGATGGAGTTCACCACCGCTGCCGAGAAAGCCGCCACCGGCAAGCTGGTGAAGACCACCGATGTGCCGACTGAGCAGCGCAACCGCTATTCGTTGACCGACACCGAAGTCGAGCAACTGGCCCATTACGCCCTGGTGATCGAGAAGCATTACGGCCGCCCGATGGACATTGAATGGGGCAAGGACGGCACCGACGGCCTGCTCTACATCCTCCAGGCGCGTCCTGAAACCGTGAAGAGCCAGCAGAAAGACAAGGCCGAGCTGCGCTACAAGCTCAAAGGCAAGAGCGCCATCCTGGCCGAAGGCCGCGCCATTGGCCAGAAGATCGGTACCGGCCCGGTGCGCCTGGTGCATAACATCAGCCAGATGGACGAAGTCCAGCCAGGCGATGTGCTGGTGACGGACATGACCGACCCGAACTGGGAGCCAGTGATGAAGCGCGCCAGCGCCATCGTTACCAACCGTGGTGGCCGCACCTGCCACGCCGCCATCATTGCGCGTGAATTGGGTATTCCGGCAGTGGTCGGCTGCGGTGACGCCACCGAAAAGCTCAAGACCGGCACTCTGGTGACCGTGAGCTGCTCCGAAGGCGATACCGGGCTGATCTATGACGGCCTGCTGGAAACCGAGGTCACCGAAGTCGAGCGCGGCGCCATGCCCGAGATCAAGACCAAGATCATGATGAACGTGGGCAACCCCCAGCTGGCTTTCGACTTCTGCCAGTTACCCAACCAGGGTGTGGGCCTGGCCCGGTTGGAATTCATCATCAACAACAACATCGGCGTGCATCCCAAGGCCATCCTGGACTACCCGAACATCGACAGCGACCTGAAAAAGGCCGTCGAGTCCGTGGCCCGTGGGCACGCCTCGCCACGCGCTTTTTATGTGGACAAGGTAGCCGAGGGTGTGGCAACCATTGCCGCCGCCTTCTGGCCCAAGCCGGTGATCGTGCGCTTGTCGGACTTCAAGTCCAACGAATACCGCAAGCTGATCGGCGGCAGCCGTTACGAGCCCGAGGAAGAAAACCCCATGCTGGGCTTCCGTGGTGCGGCGCGTTACATCAGCGCTGATTTCGGCGAAGCCTTCGCCATGGAGTGTGCGGCGCTGAAGCGCGTACGGCTGGACATGGGTCTGAGCAATGTGCAGGTGATGGTGCCCTTCGTGCGCACTCTGGGCCAGGCCGAGAAGGTCACCAAGTTGCTGGCCCAGCACGGCCTGCAGCGCGGCCAGGATGGCTTGAAGGTCATCATGATGTGCGAGGTGCCCAGCAACGCCATCTTGGCCGACGAGTTTCTGCAGTACTTCGATGGCTTCTCGATCGGCTCCAACGACCTGACCCAGCTGACCCTGGGGCTGGACCGGGATTCTGGTTTGGAGTTGCTTGCCGCCGATTTCGATGAGCGCGACCCTGCCGTCAAAGCCATGCTGAGCCGCGCCATCACCGCCTGTAAGGCGCAGGGCAAGTATGTGGGTATTTGTGGCCAAGGCCCTAGCGACCACCCCGACTTTGCCCAGTGGCTGGCCGACCAGGGTATCGAGTCGATCTCGCTGAACCCCGACAGCGTGGTCGCAACCTGGAAGCAACTCGCGGGCTCCTAGGGCTGTTGCGGATAGGCCCGGGCCTGCGCCTGGGCTAGGATGAAGGACCCACCAAGGTTGCAATGTCTGCGACTTTGCGGTGGGTCTTTTTCTATCTGCTGTGCACGTATCTCCACTGGCTACGCTTCCCCGCTTTGACCGCTTGCGCACTGTGTTGCTGGTGCTGTGGGCGCTGCTGTCGTTTGGCGTGGTGTTCTTCGCGCGCGACCTGGGCTGGGTGGTGGCTGGTTGGCCGTTCAATTACTGGTTCAGCGCCCAGGGCGTGGTGTTGTGCTATTTGCTGATCGTGGGCCTCTATGCCTGGCGCAGGCGTCACGTGGGGGCCGACCAGGATGTGGCGGCGTCCGTCCAGGCAGGCTATCGCCGGGGGCTGCACCGCAATTTCGCACTGTATGTGGTGTGCCTGCTGTGCTTCCTGTTCTTGATGGCCTGGGCGGAGCGCCGAGGCTTGTCGCGCTACTGGATAGGTGGCATCTTCCTGTTTGCCACACTGGCTCTATATGCCAGCATTGGCATCTACTGCCGCACTTCAGACCCGGCTGAATACTTTGTGGCGGGGCGGCGCATTCCTGCGGTTTACAACGGCATGGCGACGGCAGCCGACTGGATGAGCGCCGCGTCTTTTATTGGCTTGGCAGGTGGCTTGTACCTGAATGGCTTTTCGGCACCGGATGGACAGCCGGGTGGCCTGGCATACATGATGGGTTGGACCGGCGGTTTTTGCCTGGTGGCCTTGCTGATTGCACCGCGCTTGCGTCGTCTGCGGCTCTATACGGTGCCCGACTTCTTTGGCCAACGCTATGGAGGCCATTGGCCGCGCTGGATTGCCGCGGGGGCGGCTGTGGTTTGCTCGTTCACCTATGTGGTGGCGCAGATTTACGCCGTGGGCTTGATCACCTCGCGTTTGACCGGGGTGCAGTTTGAGATCGGCATTCTGTTGGGTCTAGGGGGCGTGCTGGTGTGCTCTTTCCTGGGGGGGATGCGGGCGGTCACCTGGACCCAGGTGGCGCAGTATGTGATCTTGATACTGGCGTTTTTGATCCCCGTTTCCTGGCTGGCATATAAGCAGTTGGGCAGCCCCTTGGCACCCTTGGCACCCTTGGTCTACGGGCAGCAATTACCCAAGATTGCCGCCCTGGAAAAGCAACTTACCGAGTCGCCCGCAGAGATTGCTGTGCTGGCTGAGTACAGCCGCAGAGCAGCGCGGTATGAGCAGATGTTGCTCGACGTGCCTCAAACTCTGGTGCAAGAGCGTGTGGCTGCGCAGGCGCATCTGCGGCAGCTGAGGGCAGACCACGTGGATGCAGCGCTGGTGCGCAAGGCCGCACGTGAGTTGGCTGAACTGCCGCCCGATGCAGCTTCGGCCCGTGAGCAATGGAGCCGAGCCCGGCAAGACAACCTGGACCGAGCCAGGCCGCTGGGCGGCATGTCGCCACATGCTCAGGTATTTGCTGGCGACCCGGAGGGAGCCCCAGCCGAGGCGGCCCTGTTCAATACCAGCCGTTTGAACTTTCTGGCCTTAGTGTTTTGCCTGATGACCGGCACCGCAGGTCTGCCGCATTTGTTGACGCGTTTCTACACCACTCCCTCGGTGGCCGAGGCCCGTAGCTCGGTGGCGTGGTCGCTGCTATTCATTGCCTTGTTGTATCTGGCGGCGCCGGCCCTGGCTGTGCTGGTCAAATTCGAGGTGATGAGTCATTTGGTGGGCCAAAGCTTTGAAAGCCTGCCTACTTGGATCGCCCAGTGGGCCCAGGTGGATCCAGGCTTGCTGGCAGTGAATGATGTGAATGGCGACCATGTGCTGCAATTTGCTGAATTGAAGCTGGGGGCAGACCTGGTGATGCTCGCAACCCCCGAGTTGGGTGGTTTGCCCTATGTCGTGTCTGGTCTGGTGGCTGCGGGCGGCTTGGCGGCGGCCCTGTCCACGGCCGATGGTCTGTTGCTGACGATGGGGAATGCTCTGGCCCACGATTTATATTTGGAAGGGAGGGGGGGGCGGTCCGATCCCATGGTGCGGGTGCTGTTGTCTAAGTTTGCTTTGTTGTTGTTAGCCCTGGTGGCGGCCTACGTGGCAGCGCAGAAACCTGCAAACATCCTGGTTCTAGTTTCGGCCTCGTTTTCTCTGGCGGCCGCAGCATTCTTTCCGGCCATGGTGGCGGGTATCTTCTGGCAGGGCGCGACCCGAGCCGGAGCAGTGGCCGGCATGCTGGTGGGCTTGGTGGTCACCACGGGGTATATGGGTTTGAACGCATCTGTTGTGCGGGCATTTCTCGGCCTGCATGAAAGCGGACTGTGGTGGGGTATTCAGCCGGTTTCTGCCGGGGTGTTTGGACTGCCAGCCGGTGCGCTAACGGTCTGGCTGGTCAGTCTCTTATCGAGGCGATGGGCTGGGGGCGAAAAAGCCGCGCTATAATACTTGGCTTTGCCCTTGCTACACCACTACAGACGCAGTGGGTGGCTTTACATCCCTAAGGAGAAATATGCGTCATTACGAAATCATTTTGATGATCCACCCGGATCAAAGCGAACAGGTTCCAGCCATGCTGGAGCGCTACAAGGGCATGATCACTGCCGGCGGCGGCAAGATCCACCGCGTGGAAGACTGGGGCCGCCGTCAACTGGTGTACCTGATCAACAAGCTGGCCAAGGCCCACTACCTGTGCGTCAACATCGAAGCCGACCAAGCCATCATGGCTGAACTGGAACACGCGTTCAAGTTCAACGACGCCGTGCTGCGCCACCTGACCGTGGTGATGAAGAAGGCTGAAACCGGCCCATCTTCGATGATGAAGACCGTTGAGCGCGAAGAAGCCCGCAAGACGCAACAGGCGGAGTACGCAGCCCACTAAGGTGGTGTGCTTACGCGGAGTCACCGAACGGAGTGAACCACGTTGTTTTGACGGCCTGTATTGCAGAGCTTAAAAGTCTGCGCTACACGCCCGCCGGGCTGCCGGCCCTGGATATGGTGCTCGAACATGAGTCCAGTCTGGAGCAAGCAGGCCACACAAGGCAAATCAAACTTGTGGTCAAGGCAATTGCCTTTGGCGCGATAGCCGAGCGGATCCAGCAGCAGCCCTTGGGCAGCCGTTGGCAATTCACCGGTTTTCTTGCAAGCCCCCGATTGGGTAAAAACCCCGCGCTCCATATTCAAGAATTTCAACCAGATTAATTCAGGAGTCCATCATGGCCGGACCAAAACGTTTCAATAACAAAGACAAGCGCCCGAAGCGCAACACCCAGTCCCTGCTGTTCAAGCGCAAGCGCTTCTGCCGCTTCACCGTGACCGGTGTGGAACAGATCGACTACAAGGACATCGACACGCTGCGTGATTTCATTGCTGAAAACGGCAAGATCATTCCCGCACGCCTGACCGGCACCCGCGCTATTTTCCAGCGCCAGCTCAACACCGCTATCAAGCGTGCGCGTTTCCTCGCCATGCTGCCGTACAGCGACCAGCACCGCATCTAAGGAAGTACGAACATGCAAATCATTCTGCTCGACAAGGTTGTGAACCTTGGAAACCTCGGCGACATCGTTAAGGTCAAAGACGGCTACGCCCGTAACTTCCTGATCCCTTCTGGCCGCGCTCGTCGCGCCACCACGCTGGCCAAGGCCGAGTTCGAAGCCAAGCGCGCCGAACTGGAAAAGGCTGCTGCTGCCAAGCTGGCTGAGTCGCAAGCTCTGGGCGCAAAGCTCGGTGGCACGACCATCAAGCTGACGCAAAAAGCCGGTGTGGATGGCCGTCTGTTTGGTTCCGTGACCAACGCCGACATCGCCGAAGAGCTGAGCAAGCAAGGCTACAAGGTTGCCAAGGCCCAGGTTCGTCTGCCTAACGGCATGATCAAGACCATCGGCGACAACACCGTGAACGTGGCTTTGCACACCGACGTGGTTGTGGAAATCACCGTTTCCGTCTACGGCGAAACCGCTTAATTAGCGTTTTTCTGTATGAGGCCGCCAGGGCGTAAGCTCTGGCGGCCTTTTCCTTTGGCGCCGGGCTTTATACCGGGTTGTCCAGAGCTTATCCACGGCTTGCGCACAGACTTGTGCCTAGCCGTTCCCGGCGCCACCGCGTAGCATCCAGCCTCACCCCAGGAAGCAAGCCCCCATGTCTGCCGTTTTCCCCCCCTTGGACGAGTCCCCCAGTCGTGACCGCGAAGTTGCGCAGCTGCGCATTCCTCCCCATTCCATTGAGGCCGAATCCAGCGTGCTGGGTGGCCTGTTGCTGGACAACAACGCCTGGGACCGGGTGGGTGATCTGCTCAAGGATGACGACTTTTACCGTTACGAGCACCGGCTAATCTTCACCGCGGTGCGCGAGCTGATCAACGCCAGCAAGCCGGCCGACGTGATTACCGTGTTCGAGCGCCTGCAGGTGATCGGCAAGTCTGACGAGGTAGGCGGCTTGGCCTATCTGAACTCGCTGGCGCAGTACGTGCCCAGCGCCAGCAATATCCGCCGCTATGCTGAAATCGTGCGTGAGCGCGGCGTGCTGCGCAAATTGGTCACGGTCAGCGATGAGATCGCCACCAATGCCTTCAACACCCAGGGCCGGCCTGTGGAGAAGATCCTCGACGAGGCCCAGCAGAAGATCTTCAATATCGGCGAAGAAGGTGCGCGCAGCAAACAGGGCTTCCAGGCCATGGACACCCTGGTGGTTGACTTGCTGGACCGCGTGCAGGAGATGGCTGACAGTGCCGGCGATGTGACCGGTGTGGCCACGGGTTTTGCTGATCTGGACCGCATGACCTCTGGCTTGCAGCCAGGCGACATGATCGTGCTCGCAGCGCGTCCGTCCATGGGTAAGACGGCTTTCGCGGTGAACATCGCCGAACATGTGGCGCTCAACGAAGGCCTGCCGGTTGCCATCTTCTCGATGGAAATGGGGGCATCCCAGTTGGCTGTGCGTATCGTGGGCTCGATCGGCCGCGTCGACCAGGGCCATTTGCGTACCGGCAAGCTGACCGACGAGGAATGGCCGCGCCTGGCCGAGGCGGTGGAGCGTCTGCGTACGGTGTCGTTGCACATCGATGAAACCCCGGGTCTGTCGCCCAGCGAGCTGCGTGCCAACTCGCGCCGTCTGGCGCGCCAGTGCGGCAAGCTAGGCCTGATCGTGGTTGACTACTTGCAGCTGATGAGTGGCTCCAGCTCCAGCGGAGGTAGCGACAACCGCGCCACCGAACTGGGCGAAATCTCGCGCGGCTTGAAGATGCTGGCCAGAGAATTGCAATGCCCGGTGATCGCCTTGTCCCAGCTCAACCGTTCGGTGGAGCAACGCCCGGACAAACGTCCCATGATGAGTGACTTGCGTGAATCCGGCGCCATCGAGCAGGATGCGGACATCATCATGTTCATTTACCGCGACGAGTACTACACCAAGGACGCGTGTAAAGAGCCGGGCGTGGCTGAGGTCATCATCGCGAAGCACCGTAACGGGCCCGTCGGCACCGTCAAGCTGGCGTTCTTGCGTAACATCACCAAGTTTGAAAGCCTGGCCAGCGGCTATGGCAGTGACGGCTATTAAAGTATGAATCACTCTGAAATTGATAGCGCCTTGCGCAGGTTCGATCTGCGCTCCAGCCCTTTTTTACGTAAAACACCGTTGTGGAAGTTATCCGGCGCAGCGCTGGGCCTGGGCTGCGCCGAGGTCTGGCTCAAGCTGGAGCACACCCAGGTAGGCGGCAGCTTCAAGGCCCGAGGCATGCTGAACCGCCTTCTGGCCAACCCCATCCCGGAAGCGGGCGTGGTGATCGCCTCGGGTGGCAATGCGGGTATTGCGACGGCGGCTGCAGCGCAGGCTTTGGGCGTGCGCTGCGAGGTATTTGTGCCCACCGTGTCGCCCGAAGCCAAGCGTGCCCGCTTACGCGATCTCGGAGCCGAGGTGGTGGTGACCGGGGCGGTGTATGCCGAGGCTTTCGAGGCCTGCATGGCGCGCCAGCAGACCACCGGTGCCCTGTTGACCCATGCCTACGACCAACCGGAAGTGCTGGCTGGTGCCGGCACCCTGGCCCACGAGATGGAAGCCCAAGGCGGCCTGCCCGACAGCGTGCTGGTCAGCGTAGGCGGTGGTGGCCTGATCGGCGGCGTGGCGGCCTGGTTTGAACAGCGCAGCCGCGTGGTGGCCCTGGAGCCTAGCTTGGCACCAACGCTGTACCGTGCGCGCCAGGCGGGGGCACCGGTGGATGTGGCGGTGGGTGGTATAGCCGCTGACTCACTGGGTGCCAAGCGCATCGGGCAGTTGGGCTGGGACGTGACGCAACGTTTTGTACGCGACGCCTTGCTATTGGAAGACGATGCCATCCGGGCCGCGCAGCGCTGGCTGTGGAAGGAGCTGAAGCTGGCCGTGGAGCCCGGTGCGGCACTGGGTTTGGCCGCCTTGCAGTCTGGCGCCTACCAGGTGCGTGCGGACGAAAAAGTGGCGTTGATACTCTGCGGCGGCAACGTCGATCCAGCCACGCTGGCGTGAAACTAAAATGCGGGGATGCTAGACATCACCTTCCTCCGCAAAGACCTCGACGCCGTCGTAGCCCGCCTGCTAACGCGTAAAAATCCGCAAGCCTTCCTGAACGTGGACTCGTTCCGCGCGCTGGAGTCCGAGCGCAAAACCATACAGACCCGTACCGAGGAGCTGCAGGCCCAGCGCAACGCGCTCAGCAAGCAGATCGGTCAGCTCAAGGCCAAAGGGGAGAGCGTTGATGGCGTGATGGCTGCCGTGGCAGCTATCAAGGACGAGCTGGAAAGCTCGGCCCTGCGTCTGGACCATCTGCAAGCCGAGCTGCAAGCCCTGCTGCTGGCCGTACCCAATCTGCCGCACGCCAGCGTGCCGGTCGGTGCCGACGAGTCTGGCAACGTGGTGGTGCGGACCTGGAGCCCCGCCGAACGCGCGCCGGGCGCTATGGATTTTGCAGCTAAAGACCATGTGGATCTGGGCGAACCCCTGGGCCTGGACTTTGAAATGGGCGTCAAGCTCACCGGTTCGCGCTTTACGGTCATGCAGGGCCCGATTGCCCGCTTGCACCGGGCTTTGGCGCAGTTCATGCTGGATGTGCAGACCACCGAGCATGGCTATACCGAGTGCTATGTGCCCTACATCGTGAATGCCGACTCCATGCGCGGCACGGGCCAGTTGCCCAAGTTCGAAGGCGATTTATTTGCCGCTAAAAAAGGTGGCCAGGACGGCGAAGACGTGCCTGACAACAGCGCGCTCTACCTCATCCCCACCAGTGAGGTGCCGTTGACCAATTTTGTGCGCGACACCATTGCTGCCGAGGCCGATCTACCCATTAAGCTGACCGCCCACACACCGTGCTTCCGCTCCGAAGCCGGCAGTGCCGGACGTGACACGCGGGGCCTGATTCGCCAGCACCAGTTCGACAAGGTCGAGATGGTGCAAATCGTCCATCCCGACCACAGCTACGAGGCTTTGGAACAGATGACTGGCCACGCTGAAGCCATTCTGCAAAAGCTCGGTTTGCCCTACCGCGTGATGTCCTTGTGTACCGGCGACATGGGCTTTGGCGCGGCCAAAACCTATGACCTGGAAGTCTGGTTACCCGCACAAAACACCTACCGCGAAATCAGCTCGGTCTCCAACTGCGAAGCCTTCCAGGCCCGCCGCCTGCAAGCCCGTTTCAAGAATGCGCAGGGCAAGAATGAATGGCTGCACACGTTGAACGGCTCTGGCTTGGCCGTGGGGCGTACTCTGGTGGCCGTTTTGGAGAATTACCAGAATGCCGATGGCTCGGTCACCGTGCCGCAGGCGCTACGTCCTTACCTGGGCGGTTTGGAAAAATTGGGCGGATAAGCCGAATATGGCCGCGCCAGCTGCTAGAATGGCGGGCGTTGCTTAGTCCCGGGGCCACTAGGACCAAGCTAAAGACACACCAGGAAAGGTGGCAGAGTGGCCGAATGTACCTGACTCGAAATCAGGCGTACCGCAAGGTACCGTGGGTTCGAATCCCACCCTTTCCGCCAATTGTGCTTGTAAGTCGTTGATTATTAAAAGATTTTTAATTTAATACCATCTGACTCATAAAGCAACTCATAACGGCACAGCGAGTTATATCGTTGTGCCGTTTGTGTTTTCTGGATCGTATTTCCGTACCTTTGAATGACAGCGCTCGGCTAGAGTTGATGTCATCCAAAGTTATTTAGTCGGTCGTCACAAGTTTGTAGGCGCCTACGCTGAAAACGTCTTGGACCACCGCTGCAAGACGGGCGCATGGACGGCGCGGGACAACGCTAGGAGTCTGCCGGACGCTGGAAAGCGTCGGCTGCCAATCGACCGCAGCGGTCCATTTTTATAGAACCTGCGCTTGCACCGTCTTTTTTCCCTGTAGTGGAGCTATGGGCCCGCAAATCCGGCAAAACTGTCTTGGCTGGGGCCGATTTGGGTGAAGTCATCGGTTTTCGCATTCGATGTTCCAAGCCGGATAGGCTCCTAGGTAAAGAAGCGCTACCCGCGTCGGAATGGCGGTGAAAACAGGTAAAAAGGGCGGATGTTAGATCGTGTGTTGAAGCGTTCCCTGGCCTGGGGCCTGGGACTATGGTGGGGTGTCTGCGCCGTCGGTTTGCAGGCGGCAGAGCTGGCTAATGTGGGCAAGGGCGCGCTGGTGCTGGATGTGTGCAAGATCCATGTGCCGGGTGACGCCTTGCGTACCTTTTGGCGCGGGCCCGATGGCCAGGCCTTTGCCAGCCTGCCGCAGGTGGATGGCTGGCTGCGCACCCGCAACGAGCGGCTGCTTTGCGGCAGCAATGCCGGCATCTACGGCAAGGACCTGCGACCTATCGGGCTGTATGTGGAGGACCGCCAGGTCTTGCGGCGCTTGAGCACCCGCAAGGATGGCTACGGCAACTTCTACCTGCAGCCCAACGGTGCCTTGGTGCTGACCGAGCAAAGCGCCACCATCTGGGACACCGATGCGCTGGCTACCGTCTGGGACCAGCTGGCGCCCAGCGTGCGCTACGCCACGCAGTCGGGGCCGCTGCTGCTGCAGAACCGGCAGATCAACCCGCTGTTCACCCCCGGGTCGGACAACCGCCTGGTGCGCAACGCCGTGTGCACCCGCACGCCGCAAGAGGTGGTGCTGGCCAAGAGCCGCTACCCCATCAATTTCTACGACTTTGCGATTACGCTGCGCGACAGCCTGGGCTGCCAGGACGCGCTGTACCTGGATGGCTCCATCTCCGAGCTGTTCCCGCTGGAAGGCGGGCTGGGCGCGCCGCTGGGGCCCATGCTGGGCGTGGCCGTGCCGCTCAAATGATGCGACGGAAACTTTAAGGAAATAGTGGCTCAGGCGCAGGTAGAACCTGCGCCAGTAGCTATTAATTGTGTAGCGTTTTGCGCACCCAGGCCTCGAAGTCCGCCAGCGGCAGCGGGCGGCTGAACAGATAGCCCTGGTAGGCGTGGCAGCCGTGGCGGGCCAGGAAGTCGCGCTGGGCTTCGGTTTCCACCCCTTCGGCGATGACGTCCACGCCCAGGCTGTGCGCCAGGTTGACCACCATGCAGGCGATGGCCGCGTCGTTCGGGTCGGTCAGCAGGTCTTTGACGAAGCTTTGGTCGATCTTGATCTGTTCCAGCGGCAGCAGCTTGAGGTGGGACAGCGACGAATACCCGGTGCCAAAGTCGTCCAGCGAGAAGCCCACGCCCACGCTTTTCAGCGCATGCATCTTGGCGCCCACCTCGGTGATGGAGGCCACCAGCAGGCTCTCGGTCAGCTCCAGCTTCAGGCGCTGTGGATTGGCGCCGGTGTGGCGCAGCACGCTGAGCACCTGCTCCACAAAATCGGGCTGGCGGAACTGCCGAGGGCTGACATTGACCGACAGCGTCAGCATGGCCAGCTCTGGAATGGCAGCCCACTGCGCCAGCTGCGCGCAAGCCGCGTGCAGCACCCACAGGCCCAGCGGCAGTATCAGGCCGGACTCCTCCGCCAGCGGGATGAATTCGGCCGGCGACACCATGCCGCGCTGCGGGTGCAGCCAGCGGACCAGGGCCTCGGCACCCGTCACCTGCAGCGAACCCAGCATCTGCGGCTGGTAGTACAGCTGGAATTCGCCCTGCGCCAAGGCCTCGCGCAAGCCCATCTCCAGCGCCGAGCGGGCGTGCACCACGGCCTGCATTTGCGGGTCGAAGAAGCACAGGGTGTTGCGGCCTGCCGCCTTGGCCTGGTACATGGCCATGTCGGCGCGCTTGAGGGGCTCCTCCAGCCCCTCGGCCTGGGGGCCGAACAGGGTGATGCCCAGGCTGGGCGTGACGTGGTAGCGGGTGCTGCCCAGCAGGTAGGCCTGGTTGAGGGTGGCCAGGATTTTCTCGCCAGCCGCCTGCGCCTGCTCGGTGGCCAGGGGCGGCAGCGGGTCCAGGTCGGCCAGCATGACCACGAATTCGTCGCCACCCAGACGGGCCACGGTGTCGCTGTCGCGCACACTGGCGAGCAGGCGCTGGGCCACCTGCTGCAGCAGTTGGTCGCCCATTTCGTGGCCGTAGCTGTCGTTCAGGGTCTTGAAGTTGTCCAGGTCGATGAACAGCAGGGCGCCGTGGCGGGCGTGGCGCAGGCAGGCAGCCATGGCCTTGTCCAGGCGGTCCAGCAGCAGGCGCCGGTTGGGCAGGCTGGTCAGCTGGTCCGAGAAAGCCAGGTGTTTGGCCTGGGCTTCGGCGTCTTTGCGGTCGGTGATGTCGATGGAGATGCCGCCCACCGCGTCTACCTGGCCTTGGCGGTTTTGCAGCGGAAATTTGATGGTGTAGTAGCAACGCCTGCCGTTCGGCGTCTCGGCCCAGCCCTCGCTGATCCGCTGCTGGCCGCTGTCCAGCACCTGCTGGTTTTCCAGCGCGTATTGCTGCGCCAGGGTGACGGGAAAGACCTCATCCATGCGCCGGCCTACGGCGTCGGCGCGCGGGGTGGCTGTGTCGTATTCCCATTGCCGGTTGACCAGGTGCAGGCGTTGGTCGTGGCCGGTGACGAAGATAGACACCGGCGCAAAGTCCAGCAGATTGCCCATGAAGACCTGCGTCTCCTGCAGCTGCAGCTCGGTGCGCCGGCGCGCCGTGATGTCGCGCCAGTAGACGATGACGACCTGCTGCTCGGCAGCGGTGAGCGGGCTGGACGCATACCGCTCCAGGATGCGGCCGTCGTGCAGCTCGAATTCTTGCGGTTGGCCGGGTATGCCCCAGCACGCATGCGGTTCGCAAGCCTCTGTTGCCGCTGAGCGGACCAGCTGCCTGCACTGCTGTAGCAAGTCTGCCGGGTTGCACCGCTGCAGCACATCCGGCGGGATGCACCAGATCTTTATGAAGTGGGCGTTGAACGCCAGCAGTTCGCCCTGTGTGGTGATGGCCGCCGCGCCGTCCGGAGATGCATCCAGCAAGGTTCGCAGCAGGGCCAGCCCGGCGTGCGGCGCATTCGGCAATGGCGCGGTACCGCTGGCCAGGGCGGCAGTGAGTAGGTCATCCAAGGGGTGCATAGGCCGTAGGCGTTGGAAGGCCAGGGCTGAAGTGCTGGCCGACGGGGGCGGAGGAAGGACCCATACGCCAGCAATCTACCTGCAACTGCCAGGCTTGGCCAGGGGCGCGTGCGCTTGCGATGTTGCGGATGCGTCGCAGCTGCCTTCTGGATATAAGAGAAATAGGCCACCAGCGCAGGTAGAGCGTACGCATGGTGCTATTAAATAAGTAGCGTTTTGGATGCGGCCGTGAACGCTACTGGGCTGCCGCGCGCTAGCGTGTGCTGCCGGGCTTGGACGGCAGGTTGAGGTTGATCTGCGTGAGCCTGACGCGGACCTTTTCAGCCGAGACAGCACCTTCTACTTCCCGCAGGTTGACGAATAGATCGCCCTTGCTGATAAGCACATGGCCGACGGTGTAGGGCTTGTCTTGAAAGCGGACCTCGGTGCCCGGCTTGAGCAAGGGCATCCACAGCGTGGGTGGGTCCAGAAACGGGGCCTTGACGGCTACCGGTGCCGGTGCTGGCATGGCGGTCGGCGCGGCCGTGGGCGCAGTGACCTGGAGAGGCGTGGCTGGGGATGCTGGCGTCGAAGCGGGGCTGTCAAACAGTTCGTCAAAATCGTCGCTCAACTGCAGATCTCCCTTGTCGATGGCTTAAGGTTTATACGCTGTGTCGGACCGGCGCTGGGTAGAAAGGTTCATACCCGTTCTACCCGCTTTGGGCCCGCCGTTCGTAACTCATTGTATCGACGCCATGCAAGGCTACACGGTTGGGTGCAGGCTATGCCAGGTGCTTCAGCAGGGTTTCGGCTACGGGCTCGGACGAGGCCGGGTTCTGGCCGGTAATCAGCAGGCCGTCGGCCACCACGTAGGGCTGCCAGTCGGCCACTTTGGAGTAGCTGCCGCCATTGGCTTGCAGCATGTCTTCCACCAGAAACGGCACAACGTCGGTCAGGCCCACGGCGGCTTCTTCGGTGTTGGTAAAGCCGGTGACGGCCTTGCCCGCGACCACCGATGTGCCGTCGGCATTCTTGGGGTGGCGCAGCACGCCGGGCGCATGGCACACCGTTGCCACCGGCTTGCCGGCGGCCAGCATGGCCTCGATCAAGGCGATGGATTTGGCGTCTTCGGCCAGGTCCCACAATGGGCCGTGGCCACCGGGGTAGAACACCGCGTCAAAGTCGGCGGCCGATACGCTGGCCAGCGTGCGCGTGCTGGCCAGCACGGCCTGGGCGGCGGCATCGGCCTTGAAGCGTTCGGTGGCCGGGGTTTGCGCGCTGGGGTCGTCGCTCTTGGGGTCGAGTGGGGGCTGGCCGCCCAGGGGCGAGGCTACGGTGATGTCCACACCCGCGTCCTTGAAGACGTAGTAGGGCGCGGCGAATTCTTCCAGCCAGAAGCCGGTCTTGTGGCCGGTGTTGCCGAGTTGGTCGTGCGAGGTCAGTACCATCAGAATTTTGGTCATCTTGTTTCCTTGTGTTCGTGTTGAGTTAGTCGTTGGCCACGCGAATGACCAGCTTGCCGAAGTTCTTGCCTTCCAGCAGGCCCATGAAGGCATTGGGGGCGTTTTCCAGGCCGTCCACGACGTGCTCCTTGAACTTGACTTTGCCGGCGGCCAGCCAAGGGCCCATGTCTTTGGCGAACTCGGGGTAGCGGTGGCCGTAGTCGTCAAAGATGATGAAGCCTTGCATGCGGATGCGCTTGGTCAGCAAGTCACGCACCAGGCGGCTGCTGCGGTCCGGGCCGCTGGGCAGTTCGGTGGCGTTGTACTGGGCGATCAGGCCGCATACCGGCACGCGGGCCTTGTTGTTCAGCAGCGGCAACACTGCGTCAAACACCTTGCCACCCACGTTCTCGAAGTACACGTCGATGCCCTGTGGGCAGGCTGCAGCCAGCTGGGCGGCCAGGTCGGGGCTGTGGTGGTCTATGCAGGCGTCAAAGCCCAGTTCTTCCACGGCCCAGCGGCACTTTTCTGCGCCGCCGGCAATGCCGACAACGCGGCAGCCCTTGAGCTTGGCGATCTGGCCCACGGTGGCGCCCACTGGGCCGGTAGCGGCGGCTACCACCACGGTTTCGCCGGCCTGGGGCTGGCCAATGTCCAGCAGGCCCATATAGGCGGTAAAGCCGGGCATGCCCAGGATGCCCAGGGCGTAGGAGGGGGGCGCCAGTGTGGGGTCCAGCTTGGTCAGGCCCGTGCCGTCAGACACGGCGTAGTCCTGCCAGCCGGTATAGGCCAGCACCCAGTCGCCCTCGGCAAAGCCGGGGTGCTGGCTGGTCTGCACGCGGCAGACGGTGGCGCCGACCATGGTGGCACCCACGGCTACCGGTGCGGCATAGCTGGGCGCGTCGCTCATGCGGCCGCGCATATACGGGTCCAGCGACAGGTAGACCGTGCGCAGCAGCACCTGGCCTGGGCCAGCCACGGGCACGGGGCCGCTGGCCAGGTGGAAGTTGGTCGCAGTGGGGGCGCCGTGCGGGCGCGAGGCCAGCTGGATTTGGCGGTTGACGGTGCTGCTTTGGGTGGTGGTTTGGCTCATGTGTTGGGGTCTTTCGCCGGATCGGTTTAAAGGGCTGCTTCCAGGATACGCCGGCTGATGGCGGGCGTGATGTCACCGTGTTCGCTGAGCTGGGTCATGCCGTGGTCCTGCAGTTGCTGCACCACGGTGTCGATGGCGTCCGCGCCCAGGCCGTAGGCGCTCAGGCGGGTGGCAATGCCCATGCGCTCAAAGAAGCCGCGGGTCTGGGCGATGGCGGCGGTGATGCGTTCATCGTCCGTGCCGGTGCGTATGCCCCAAACGCGTTCGCCGTACTGCAGCAGCTTGTCGCGCTTTTGCACGCGGCGCTCTTCCAGCATGGCGGGCAGCACGATGGCCAGGGTGCGGGCATGGTCGATGTTGTGCAGCGCGGTCAACTCGTGGCCCACCATGTGGGTAGCCCAGTCTTGCGGCACGCCGGAGCCTATGAGCCCGTTGAGTGCCAGGGTGGCGGCCCACATCAGGCTGGCGCGGTCGTCGTAGACCGGGGTGGGGGCTGCCAGCAGGCGCGGGCCTATCTCCACCAGGGTCTGCAGCAGGCCTTCGGCAAAGCGGTCTTGCACCGGTGCGTTGACCGGGTAGGTCAGGTACTGCTCTACGGTGTGGACGAAGGCATCGACCACGCCGTTGGCCAGCTGCTGGGGCGGCAGGGTGTAGGTCTTGGTCGGGTCCAGCACCGAAAACAGCGGGAACACCTTGGTGCTGCGGAAGGGCAGCTTGGCGCCGATGTCGCGCCGGGTGATGACGCCGCCGTTGTTCATCTCTGAGCCGGTGGCGGGCAGGGTCAGCACGGCGCCAAAGGGCAGGGCCTGGCCGATGTTGCGGCCGCGCTGCAGCAGGATGTCCCAGGCATCGCCCTCGAATAGGGCCGCTGCGGCGATGAACTTGGTGGCGTCGATCACCGAGCCGCCGCCCACAGCCAGCAGGAAGTCGAAGCCTTCGGCCCGGATGCGGGCCACGGCCTGCAGCGCGGTGTCATAGCTGGGGTTGGGCTCGATGCCGGCAAACGTGCTGTGCTGGCGCGCGCCCAGGGCCTGGCGCACCTCGGCCAGGGTGCCGGTTTTTTCGGCGCTGGCACCGCCGACCAGGATCAGCACCTTGGCGCTGGCGGGCACCAGCTTGGCGATATCGGCGATGCGGTCCTTGCCAAAGACGATGTGGGTGGGGTTGTGGAAGTCAAAGTTCAGCATGGGGGCTCCTTGTGTGTAGAACGTATGGTTATAAATAGACCGGTCGGCTAGTTTGGCCGGCGAAAAAATTGATGGGCATGCCTGGTTCAGGTGGTGCGTGTGCCCAGCAGCAGTTCGGTGCTGCGGGTGGCTTGGTCAAACGCGCTGCCGTCGCGGCGCAGCTTGGACAAGAGGCTGGCGCCCAGCCACAGTGCGTACAGGGTTTCGGCGGTGCTGGGCGCGTCCAGGCTGGCGGGCACGGAGCCATCGAGCCGGGCTTCTTCCAGGCACTGGGCCAGGCGTTGTTGCACGCCGTCGGTGCCTTCGCGCAGGGTTTGGCGCATGGGTTCAGAGATGTCGGCCACCTCGGCGCTGAGCTTGACGATCAGGCACTTGGGGCTGGACGCAGGCTCTGCGCTGTCGCCGATGCCGCATTGCGACATGTTCCAGTGCGACCAGTAGCGCATCAGCCGGGCACGTGCCGGCGTGCCGTCTGGCTGCAGCAGCGCGTCTAACTGTTGCAAATAGCGCTCGATGTAGCGCGCCAGCAGCACTTCGCCAAAGCGTTCCTTGGAGCTGAAGTAATGGTAGAACGAGCCCTTGGGTACGCCTGCGCTGGCCAGTATCTCGGCCAGGCCCACACCCACGAAGCCCTTGCTGGAGATCAGGCGTTCTCCGCAGTCGAGGATCTGGTTACGTGTGGGGGAGGCGTCGGCAAGCATGGATTGGATTATGGGCTAAGTAGACCAGTCGTCTAGTTCGGGCGTATGAAAAACCCGCCAGTGCGGCGGGTTTTAGCTTGAAGCCAGGTTTGCTATGAAATCAGTAGCTTCTTGCGCAGTAACTACCTGCGCTGGAGGCCTATTCCGTGGCTAGTGGATGAGCTTCACTGCAGCAATTGCCAGCCAGCCCAGCACAAAGTTCAGCACCACCATGTTGTGGATTTGGCCGGCGGCGCGCGCGGCGGTGGGCCATTCGGCGGCAGCTACGGCGCGCTTGAACTTGGCAAAGCCGGCAAAGTAGATGTGGCCAAACACCAGCACCATCAGCAGGCCCAGGCCGGCCATCACGCTCCAGCCCAGGGGCAGGCTTGCACCGGCGGCGCGCGCGGCCTTCATGCTGCTGCCGTACATATGGCCGCCGGTAGCCAGCAGCAGCACGATGGCGCCCAGCACCAGGCGGAAGAAGCGCTGCATCACCTGCACCATCAGCCGGGCGCGGGGCTGGGCCTCCATGGCGACCAGTGCGGCGGGGCGCAGGGCGAACAGCATGAAGGTCATGCCACCCATCCAGACGATGGCGGCCACTAAATGGAGAAAGGTAAAGGCTTCAAACAGCATGGCGGTGTTTCGTGGGGGAAAGCTGGATTGTGACGGCTTCTGGCCCACACCCACGGCATGCTTCTAAATCCATAGCTGCCAGCGCAGGCTTTATCTGCGCTGGGGCCAAATTCCCTTAAAAATTCAGGCGTAGGTATTGACCTGTGTGCCCAGGCTGCCCGAGGTGGCCAGGGCGGGTGCTGGGGCGGGCTGGGGCAGGGCGTCTAACAGGGTTTGCGCGTTGCTTTCCTGCTGGTCCAGGGCCTTTTTCAGCACGCGGATGTTCAGGCTGTCAGACGCGGGGGCCTGGGCGGCGGCAGTGGCCGACTGCACGGCCGTGGTGTTGGCAATTCCCATGGTGCGGGTCTCCTGGTGGGGTGTGAAACGCGGTTCTTGGTTATCGGCGGTTTGCGCGCAGTCTGGAGTCGGGCTTTCCCGCTTCTAAGCAAAACGGCCTGCAGCGCATGTATTACCTGCGCAGCCAGCTATGGAATACATAGCGGCTACCACATAGCAACTACCAAGTGGCCAGCGCCTGCAACAGCTGCTGGCGCGTGGCGGTCGGGGCAAAACTGGCTTCGATAGAGGTGCGGGCCATGGCGCGCAGATCGGCGTCTGTCCAGCCAAACGCGGCCTGGCAGCGCTGGTATTCACCCACCAGGCTGGCGCCCAGCAGCGAGGGGTCGTCGGTGTTCAGCGACACGCGCACGCCGGCACGGTACAGCCGGTCCACCGGATGCTCGGCCAGCGAAGGGTAAACGCCCAGCACCAGATTCGAGCTGGGACAGATGCCCAGCGGTATCTGCCGCTCTACCAGCAGGGCGACCACCGAGGGGTCTTCGATGGCGCGCACGCCGTGGTCGATGCGGTCTGCGCCCAGCAGCAAGATGGCGTCGCGCACGCCCTCGGGCCCGCTGGATTCACCGGCGTGCACGGTGCGCTTCAGTCCGGCGGCCCCGGCGCGCTGGAAGGCATCGGCAAAGCGTGGGCCGGTGCGGCCGGCTGCGGCTTCGTTGCCGTCTATGGACAGGGCCACCACGCGCGGGTGGCGCAGCGCGACCAGTTGGTCCACCAGCTGCACCGCCGCGTCGGCCGACTGGGTGCGCAGCAGGCTGATGCACAGGTTCACCGGCGGCAGGCCTTCCTGCTCTGCCGCACTCAGCCCGGCGTCTATGGCGTCCAGCATGGCGGGCAGCCGGCCGTGCCAGGCCTTCCAGTGGCTGGGGTTGACGATCAGGTCGGCGTAGCCCGCACCGTTGTCGGCCAGGCGCTGGCTGTAGGCATAGGCCAGCTGGGCCAGGCGTTCGGGCGTGTTGGCCAGCCCGCAGGCCCAGTCCAGAAAGTGCAGAAAGTCGGCCAGGCCCTGGAAGGCAAACAGCTGGTCCACCGGGCGGGGCAGCGCCACACCTGCCTGCTGCGCCCAACTTGCCAGCAAGCCGGGCTCGAAACAGCCCTCCAGGTGGGCATGTACTTCGGCCTTGGGCAAGGCTCGCAGGCGGTCTTGGGTGGTGCTGGTGGGGGCAGGGGGCGTATGCATACGGCATCTTAGAAGGTGTTCCGCTTGGAAAACCGCTTTGGATGCGGCGCTGTGGGCGCGGAGCAGTCCCCTAAAATGAAAAGATACAAAAAGTAGGGAGTGCGCATGGAAGCCTCTTATGAAGAGTTGATAGCGCAGGTCTTCAAATTGCAAACCACCTTGGACCATGTGGGCGCCTTTGTGTATGCCAAGGATTTGCAGGGCCGTTACACCTACGCCAACAGCATGGTGTGCAAGCAATTTCGCTGCAGTCTGGAAGACGTAGTGGGTGCGGCGGATGACAAGTTTTTTGATCTCGCGGTGTACAACCACTTTCTGGCGAATGACCGCCATGTGCTCACCACCGGCGAAAAGGTGGAGGTAGAAGAGGTCAGCCTCACCAAGGGCGACCCGGGGCCTACGATCTGCTGGTCCGTCAAGCTGCCGCTGCGCGCACCCGGTGGCGAGATCGTTGGCTTGTGCGGCATATCTACCGACATCACCGAGCGTAGGCATCTGGAAACCACGCTGATGGCCCAGAAGACCCTGCTGGGTACGGTGCTGAACAACCTCGAAGCCCTGGTCTACATGAAGGACCGGCAGCGCCGCTACCTGTACGCCAACGCCAACGCCGCCGAGCTGTTCGGCCAGACGCAGGAGAGCATCGTGGGGCAGACGGACGCGCAGATGATTCCCGCCGAGGAAGCGGAGCGCTTGGGCGTGATGGACCAGCAGGTATTTGACAGTGGGCAAAAATCCACTGGCGAAGAAACCCTGGTGGACGCCGACGGCGTGACGCGCCACTACTGGTCCATCAAGGTGCCCATCACCAACCACGGCGTGGTGGACGCCTATGTGGGCATCTCCACCGACATCACCGAGGTGGTGCAGCTGAAGAACCAGTTTCGCCTGCTGGCCAACACTGACGCACTCACCGGCATCCTGAGCCGGCGGCATCTGTTGGAGCGAGCCGAGCAGGAGCTCAAGCGCGTGCGCCGCGCGCAGACGCAAATCGCTGTGATCGCATTCGATATTGACAATTTCAAGCTGGTCAACGACGGCTTTGGCCACTCGGTGGGCGACCGTGCCATCGTCACGGTGGTGCAAGCCTGCCAGCACAATCTGCGCGAGACCGATCTGTTCGGCCGCATCGGTGGCGATGAATTCGTGGTGGTGGCGGTGGATTCCGATCTGGCCGGTGCCCTGGCCCTGGCCGAGCGCATGCGCCAGGGCGTGGAGCAGGCACTATGCCTGTCCAACGACGGCAAGCCGGTGCCCCTGAGCTCCAGTTTTGGCGTGGTGATGTCCGAGCCCGATGCCACCCTGGACGATCTGCTGACCCAGGCCGACGGCATGCTGTACTGCGCCAAACGTGCCGGCCGTAACTGTGTCTGGCATCTGCCGGGCGACCCGCCATGAGAACCCTGAACCTGGTGGGCGCGGGCCGCGTGGGCCAAACCCTGGCACGTTTGTGGCAGCAGCAGGGCAGCTTTGTCGTGCAGGACGTGCTGACCACCTCCCTGGCGCGCGCCGAGCTCGCCTGTGCCTCCATCGGCGCGGGCCGTGCGGTGGACAGCCCGCAGGCCTTGCGCCCCGCAGATGTGTGGATGCTGGCCGTGCCCGATGCGCAGATTGCCGCCGCAGCCCAGGCGCTGGCGGCGGCCCTGCCTGCCGATGCCGCGCCTACGCTGGCCTTTCACTGCAGCGGGGCCCTGGGCCATGGCCTGCTCGCACCGCTGGCTGAGCGGGGCTGGCAGACGGCCAGTGCGCATTGCATTCTGAGTTTTGCCTCGGTAGACGCGGCCGTGGCCCAGTTTGCCGGCACCGCCTGCGCGCTGGAGGGCGACCTGGCGGCCTGTGAGATTTTGCGCGTCGCCTTTACGGCGATTGGAGCCCAATGCTTTGGCGTGGCCACGGAACACAAGCTGCTGTACCACGCGGCGGCGGTGTTTGCCACCAACTTCTTGCCGGTGCTACAGAGCGTGGCCGAAGACGCCTGGCGCAGCAGCGGCGTGCCGGCCGAGCTGATCCCGGGGTTGCGCCACATGCTGCTGCACAACGCCGTGGCCAATATCACCACGCTGGGCCCAGCTGCTGCGTTGACCGGGCCGGCCGCGCGCGGCGACACCGCAGCGATTGCCCGGCAGGCCCAGGCGGTGACAGCCTGGGACGCCCAGGCCGGCGCGGCCTGTGAGGCGTTGAGTGCGCTGGCTTTGCGGATTGCCGGTAAAACCTAGATCTGGGTGAGCCCCAGTACAGCCATCAGCCGGTTGGCACAGGCACGCAAGGGTGCGCAGGGCGAGTGCAGCGCGAATTCCAGGCAGCCGCTGGCGTAGGCGGGGTCGTGCATCAGCCGTTCGGGGTCTACATCACGGCCCTGGCCTGCCATCAGCCATTTGAAGTCCACCTCTAGCAGCAGGCCGCTGGGCGATGCCCCCGCCGTGCCGCTGTCCAATGTCATCGTGTCCGTGTACATAAAAGCTCCGCCAAAAATGAGGCTGGCTGTCCATTTCAATATAGGCAAGGCCATGCAGAACAAGGGCTGGAATAAAGCCCTGGATAGGCCGTATATAGGGCCGTATTTACAAAACGCATCAGGCGCACAAAGCGGCTACGTGAAACAATATTGGCAATGGCAAAAAATGCACGCAAACCCTTGTTTCTGGCCACTGCCGGTCTGTGGCTGGCCCTGCCTGCGCTGGCACAGCTGCCGCAGCGCAACCTCACGGTAGAGTTGCGCCAGATCGACGAGGCCGCTGCCTACACCGTCAGCACCCAGGCCACCAGCGCCCCGTTGGTGGCACAGCAGGTACAGGTGCGTAATGGCGAAAAGGCCACGCTGCACATGGGCCAGACCGTGCCGATCCGCTTTGTGCAGTCGGTGGCCGGGGGCAGCAGCAGCCAGTCGGGCAGCAACGGCACGGGTAGCAGCAGCGGCGGTGGTGTCAGCTACGGCATGGTCTGGATGCAGGCTGGTCAAAGCATGGCGGTGCAGCCGCGCTGGCCCGGTGGCAAGCAGCCGGTGGTGGTGCAGATCGACGTGCAGGCCGCTGGCGTGGAGGCACCCACGGCCAATGCCGAGCTGCCCAGCCAGTCGCGCAGCCAGATGGCCAACACGGTCAGCGCAGCGCTGGGCCAGTGGGTCACGGTAGCCGCTACCGGTGCGCAGGCCCAGGCCAATACCTACAGCAGCGAAGCCGTGGCGCAGACGCGCCGTCTGGTGCAGATTCGCGTGCTGGCGCCCTGACGCCATGCTGGGGCTGCGCTTGAGTTGTGCCGTGCTGGCGCTGGTGGCGGGGTTGGTCCATGCCGAGCCGGTGGTCTATGTGATCGACCCTGCGCGCACCGTGACCCAATATGAACTTGGCAGCATCCAGAGCGGCCGGTTCGAGCAGCACACGGGCAGCATCCAGCTGGACCTGCAAGCCAAAACCGGCTTGGCCGACGTGCATATCGCCGCTGCGTCGGTGCGTTCGGGCGTGGCTTTTATCGACAGCATTTTGCAAAGCGCGGAGCTGTTCAACGCCAGCCAGTACCCGACCATCCATTTCATGGGCGACCAGTTTGCCTTCAACGGCGACACACTGACCGAGGTGGGCGGCAGCCTGACTCTGCTGGGCAAGACCCTGCCTGTAGTGCTGCACGTCACCCATTTCGCCTGCACCGTGCCGCCCGCGCCCGAGGTGTGCAGCGGTGGTTTTGAAACCACCATAGACCGTACCGACTACGGTATGGACATGGGTGTCAGCTGGGGCTTGCCCAAGGCTGTGCACCTGCTGGTACAGGTGGAGGCGGTGCGCCTGCCTTAAGGCGACGCTGAATAAGTCCCCGCGAGGCTGCGCGCCCTGGCTCGGGATGGGATGCAAGGCGCAAACCGCAGACATAGCTTTGTCTATGGCGAGGATTTGCAACGCCGCAGACCGCCCGAGGCCAGGGATGCGCAGACCGCAAGGGACTTGTTCAGCGTCGCCCTAGCGCTGGTCGGTCGGTGATGTCGATGATCTTCATCTCGCAGACATCGGCCGTCTTGGTTGTGCTGCTCAGCGGCGCGTCGGCGGTGTCAGCCAGGCATTAGAGGTGCCGGCTCTGCGGCGTGGGGCACCGGAAGAAGCCGAAGTGCCGGTGCGTGGCGGCCAGCTCGTCGTGCTGGGCCATGCAGCAATCATGCCCGTCTGTGGCCTGCCAACATACCCAGATTCAGTCTGCGGTTCAAGGCCCCACACCAGCGTTTGGCGCAGGCTGGCTTTGCTGCGCCTTGGCCAGCAGGCCCAGCGTCTTGATGCCTTGCTCCAGTTCGCGGTCCCAAGGGCGGGCGATGTTCAGGCGCAGATGGTTGGCAAACTTGCCCGACGCCGAGAACAAGGCACCCGGTGTGAAGGTGATGCCGCGTTGCGCCGCAGCGTGGAGCAGCGCCATGGTGTCCAGCGCGTCAGGCAAAGCGATCCACAGCCACCAGCCGCCAGCCGGGCCCCCGGCACGCGTGCCCAGCGGGAAGTGCTGCAGGACCGCCTGCGTGGCAGGCCCCACCGTGGCCGCCAGCCGTTCGCGCAGCTTGCGCAGGTGCGAGGGCAAGGCCCCGGACGCGATGAATTCCGCTAGCACCGCTTGCTCGAAAAGCAGCGTGGTCAAAGAGTTGCTGAGCTTCAGCGACTCCAGCAGCCGCTGGTGGCGGCCGCCCACCACCCAGCCCAGGCGCATGGCGGGCGCCATGCTTTTGCTGGCCGAGCCGCAGTAGATCACCCGTCCTGTGCGGTCCCAGGCCTTGACCGGGCGTGGGCGCTCGGCGGCTGGGGCCAGGTCCCCAAAGGCATCGTCTTCGATCAGCACGCTGTTGTGCTTCTCCACGATGCCGAGCAAGCGCCGCTTGGCCGCGTCTGGCATGCAGGACCCCAGCGGGTTCTGGAAGCTGGGCATCACTACCACGGCGCGCACGCTGCCGTGCTGTTCAAGGGCGTATTCCAGCGCTTCCAGGCTGATGCCCTGGCTGGCGGTGCAGGGCACTTCCAGCACCTTCAGGCCCAGGTGCTCCAACATCTGGACAATGCCGAAGTACACCGGCGACTCCACCGCCACGGTGTCCCCTGGTCGGGTGACCGCACGCAGTGCGATCTGCAGCGCCTCGGTGGCGCCGTTGGTCACCAGCAGGTCGTGAGGGCCCAGTTCGATGCCGCAGCGCGTCAAATGGCCGACCAAGGCGGTTTTCAAGGCCGGCAGTCCGGTGCCTGTGGCATAGGCGCCGAATGCCAATACGTCGCGGCGCAGTACGCGCTGGCCTATGCGCGTCATGGCATCGCAGGGGTACCACGGTGGGGCGGCCAGTGCCAGGTGCAGCGGCAACGTCAACGGCTGGGAAGTCAGCGCATACAGCTGCGTCATCCGGTGTTGCAGGGATGCCAGCTGCTCGTACTGCACAGCCTGTGCGGGTGGAGGGGCCATAGCCGAGCTGGCGGGGGCGCGTGCCTGCTGCGCTTTCCAGTCGGCCACGTACATGCCCGACTTGGCGCGGATTTCCACATAGCCTTCGCTCTCCAAATGGCGGTAGCAGCGCACCACGGTGGACGCGCTGACACCTTGGGATTCGGCATACTGCCGCACCGACGGCAGCTTGGCGCCCACCTGGTAGCGCTGGCGGCGGATGTCGAGCTTCAAGAGCTTGGAAAGCTGGATGTAACTGTGCTGCATAACAGATATGGTTTGTCGTTATCTGTATAGCACATGTGTCTTAATTTCTGGTGCCGTTGGCCGGTGGATACGCAGCATCATCGGTACTTGCCCCCAGCTAACCCATCACAGGACTTTTCTATGCAAGCCGAGAATTTCAACCTGCAGCGCTACTTTCAGCGGATCGGATACACAGGCAATGCCAAGGCCGATGCCGCCACGCTCGCCGAAATCATGCGTTGCCAGCTGTTTACCGTGCCTTTCGAGAATTTGGACGTGCAGGCCGGCAAGGTCGTTTCCCTGGTGCCGGAGCACATCGTTGAAAAGATCATCGACCGCCAGCGCGGCGGCTACTGCTACGAGGTCAACGGCATCTTTGCGATGGCCTTGCGTGCGCTGGGCATACCGTTCCGGTTGATCGCGGCACGGCCCATGTTCTACCCGGTGCGGCGCCCCAAGACGCACATGGCCATCATTGCCACGGTGGACGGGGAAGACTGGTTGTGCGACCTGGGCTTTGGCAGCTATGGCATCCGGGCGCCTATGCGGCTGGCACTGCTAGACGTGGAGGTGCCGCAGGACGCAGACCGCTTCAAGCTGAGCCGTGCCGAGAGCGGCGACTACCTGCTGCAGGCCTATGCGGGAGGACAGTGGCAAAACCAGTACGGCTTCGATCTGTCGCCGCAGGAGTGGATCGACTTTGAACCCGCCAACTACATGAACTCGACGCACCCGGGTGCCATCTTTGTGCAGAAAGTGGTGGTGGTTTTGCACAACCCGCATGGGCGCGACATCCTGGTCGGCAGCCAGCTGAAGACGGTCACGCACGGAAAGCTTGAAGAGCGTGCGCTGGATGCAGAAGAGCTAGGCACCATCCTGGGTAGCAAGTTTGGTCTGCCTGCGCTTGCGCCGCGTGCGTAGAACCTAGGCGCCTTGTTGCTGTGCATGGGCGGCCTTGGGCTTAGCCACCAATGCCCGCCTGTACGCCACCCGGCGTATTTCCGTATCTACGGGTACTCCCTAAAGTTCACCCATCGCCGCACAAAGCCTGTGTCCAACACATGCCGGGCGCGGCGAACCGGGTTCATTTACTTAACGGAGAAGCACACATGCAACGTCGATTCACTCTCAAGGCGCTGACCGCCGCGGTCGCCCTGTCCTCCCTGTCCGTCATTCCCGCGCATGCGGCCGACACCATCAAGGTCGGCGTGCTGCACAGCCTGTCGGGCACTATGGCCATTTCGGAAACCGTGTTGAAAGACACCGTGCTGATGGCGATTGACGAAATCAACGCCAAGGGCGGCGTGCTGGGCAAGAAGTTGGAGCCCGTAGTGGTGGACCCCGCCTCCAACTGGCCCCTGTTCGCTGAAAAGACCAAGCAGCTGCTGGGTCAGGACAAGGTCGCCGTGATCTTCGGCTGCTGGACTTCTGTGTCGCGCAAGTCGGTGCTGCCTGTCGTGGAAGAAATGAACGGCCTGCTGTTCTACCCCGTGCAGTACGAAGGTGAAGAGCTGTCCAAGAACGTGTTCTACACCGGTGCTGCGCCTAACCAGCAAGCCATCCCTGCGGTGGACTACCTGATGAGCAAGGCCGGCGGCGGCGCCAAGCGCTGGGTGCTGCTGGGTACCGACTATGTGTACCCCCGCACCACCAACAAAATCCTGCGCGCCTACCTGAAGAGCAAGGGCGTGGACGACAAGGACATCGACGAGAAGTACACCCCGTTTGGTCACAGCGATTACCAAACCATCGTGGCCGACATCAAGAAGTTCTCTGAAGGCGGCAAGACTGCTGTGGTGTCCACCATCAACGGTGACTCCAACGTGCCTTTCTACAAGGAACTGGGTAACGCCGGCCTGAAGGCCAAGGACGTGCCAGTCGTCGCCTTCTCCGTGGGTGAAGAAGAGCTGCGCGGTGTGGACACCAAGCCGCTGGTCGGCCACCTGGCTGCCTGGAACTACTTCATGTCCATCAAGAGCCCGGCCAACACCGAGTTCATCAAGAAGTGGTCTGCCTACGCCAAGGCCAAGAACCTGCCCGGCGCCGACAAGCCTCTGACCAACGACCCGATGGAAGCGACCTACATCGGTATCAATATGTGGAAGCAAGCGGTTGAGAAGGCCAAGTCCACCGATACCGACAAGGTCATCGCCGCCATGGCCGGCCAGAAGTTCAACGCACCGTCCGGCATCGTGTCGGAAATGGACGCCACCAACCACCACCTGCACAAGTCGGTGTTCATCGGTGAAGTCAAGGCCGACGGCCAGTTCAACGTGGTGTGGAAGACGCCTGGCCCTGTGAAGGCCAAGCCATGGAGCCCTTACATAGAAGGTAACGCCGGCAAGCCCGACGCCCCTGTGAAAAAGTAAGCCTCTGCTGTCCATTCCCTCTCTGTCGCGGAGAGGGCTAGGGTGGGGGCGACGCCGGTGGCGCGCCCCCATCTCCTTTTTATTTTTGAAAGCTGGGACATGTTCCGCCCCATCCTTCCCATTTTTACTGCTGCTCTGCTTTTGATAGCTGGTCACGCTTATGCAATAAGCGCTGGCGAGGTAAAAGCGATGGCAACCGGCGAAGCCGAGACGCGCATCGAGGCGCTCAATAAAGCTGTCATCAACGCCGACGAAAAGACCGTCGCCTTCATCCAGGCGCTGTCGGACGACCAGATCAAGATCCAGGGCGACAAAGTCTTTTGGGTCCAGAGCGACAAGACCGTGGACCCTGCCAGCGGCGCCGCTGTGGCCCTGCCGGAAGACGCCGAAGACGTCATCAACAACAACCAAATGCGGGGCGAGCTGGACAACGCGCTGGCCGCCCTGAAGCTGTTTTCCAAAGACGACAAGGTGCGTGCCGCCTCCGTCAAAACCCTGCTGGCCGAGCCCGACGAGAGCAAGCTGGCGCTGGTGGAAAAAGCTTTTGCTACTGAGGCCAATGCCACCATCAAGGAGCAGCTGGGTCTGCTGCGTGGCGCCTTGCTGCTGAACAGCACCGACAAGGCGCACCGTCTGGACGCCATCAAAACCCTGGCCGACAGCAGCAACCCAGCCACCAAGACGGTGCTGCTGGCCCGCATGAAGGAAGAGGCAGAGCCCGACGTGAAAGTGGCCCTGTCCGCCGCGCTGGCCAAGGTGGACGCGGCACTGGCCTGGGGAAATAAGCTGGGTGCGATTTTCAGCGGCATCAGCCTGGGTTCTATCCTGTTGCTGGTGGCCCTGGGCCTGGCCATCACCTACGGGCTGATGGGCGTGATCAACATGGCCCACGGCGAGCTGATGATGATCGGCGCCTACGCCACTTACATGGTGCAAACCGTGTTCATCAAGTACCTGCCCGGTGCCTTTGATTGGTACCTGCTGGCCGCCGTGCCGGTGTCTTTTCTGGCATCGGCCCTGGTGGGCGCAGCGCTGGAACGCAGCGTGCTGCGCTTTCTGTACGGCCGTCCGCTGGAGACCTTGCTGGCCACCTGGGGTATCAGCCTGATGCTGCAGCAGCTGGTGCGCAGCATCTTCGGCGCGCAAAACGTGGGCGTGGAAAACCCGGTATGGATGAGCGGCGGTGTGCAGGTGCTGGCGAATCTGTCGCTGCCCTATAACCGCCTGGTCATCATCGCCTTTGCCATCGCCGTGCTGTTGGGTGTGGGCTGGCTGATTGGCAAAACCCGCCTCGGCCTGTTCGTGCGCGGCGTGACGCAAAACCGCCCGATTGCCTCCTGCATGGGCGTGAATACGGCCCGCATCGACACCTACGCATTCGCACTCGGCTCCGGCATCGCGGGGCTGGCCGGTTGCGCGCTGAGCCAGGTGGGCAACGTCGGCCCCGACCTGGGCCAGGGCTATATCGTCGACGCCTTCATGGTGGTGGTGCTGGGCGGCGTGGGCCAACTGGCCGGCACCGTGTACGCGGCCCTGGGCCTGGGCATCTTGAACAAGCTGTTGGAGGGCTTGACCGGCGCCGTGCTGGCCAAGATCGCGGTGCTGGTGCTGATCATTATCTTCATCCAGAAGCGTCCCCAAGGTATTTTTGCGATGAAGGGCCGCTCTGCGGAGGCGTGAGATTATGAGCACTACCTCGAAAGTAATTTTGCCTGTCAAAGGCCCGCTGCTGACCCGTTCCGGCTGGAGCAGCTTCTTCGTCGCGCTGATCCTGGTCTGCGCAGTGGCACCAGTGCTGAACCTGTTGACCCCGGCCGACAGCATCTGGCACTTGAGCGACTACGCCATTGCGCTGGTCGGCAAGATCATGTGCTACGCCATTGCAGCGCTGGCCATGGATTTGATCTGGGGCTATACCGGCATCTTGAGCCTGGGCCACGGCCTGTTCTTCGCGCTCGGCGGCTATGCCATGGGCATGTATTTGATGCGCCAGATCGGCCGCGACGGCAACTACAAAAGCGATCTGCCCGACTTCATGGTGTTCCTGGACTGGAAGGCTTTGCCCTGGCACTGGAGCTTAAGCGGCAGCTTCGGCGCCACGCTGTTCCTGGTCGTGCTGGCCCCGGCGCTGGTGGCGGGCATCTTCGGCTTCTTCGCCTTCCGCTCGCGCATCAAAGGCGTGTACTTCTCCATCATCACGCAGGCGATGACCTTTGCCACCATGCTGCTGTTCTTTCGCAATGAAACCGGCTTTGGCGGCAATAACGGCTTTACCGACTTCAAGCGCATTTTGGGTATCCCCATGGCGACGACTTCCATGCGCATGACCTTGTTTGTGCTCACGGGCTTGACCTTGCTCGGCTTCTTCCTGTTCGCCAAATGGTTGGTCGGCAGCAAGTACGGCCGGGTGTTGCAGGCGATACGCGACGCGGAAACGCGTGTCATGTTCTCCGGCTATTCGCCGCTGGGCTACAAGCTGAGCATCTGGGTGATTTCTGCCGTGATGTGCGGCGTAGCCGGGGCTTTGTATGTGACGCAAGTCGGCATCATCAACCCGAGCGAAATGAGCCCGGCGAACTCGATCGAGATCGCTGTGTGGGCCGCAGTGGGTGGCCGTGCCACGCTGATCGGCCCCATCCTCGGCGCCTTTATCGTCAACGGTGCCAAGAGCTGGTTGACCGTGGCCTACCCCGAGTTCTGGTTGTACTTTTTGGGTGCCTTGTTTATTGCGGTGACATTGTTTCTGCCCGATGGCGTGGTGGGTTTGGTGAAGAAGTTGAAGGGAGCCAAGGCATGACGCCCGACTTGATGGAAGAAGGCACAGAGCGCCTGGAGAAGAAAGAGCGCGCTAAGCAGCAGACGGGCCAGACCGAATCCGGTGGCCGCGAAGCCGGCTTCTCGCGCATCCACACCCCGGGCGAGGTGGACATTGCCCATGGGCGCATCCTGTACCTGGAAGACGTGCACGTGAGCTTTGACGGCTTCAAGGCCATCAACGGACTGAGTCTGGATATCGCGCCCGGCGAGCTGCGCTGCATCATCGGCCCCAACGGCGCCGGCAAGACCACGATGATGGACATCATCACCGGCAAGACGCGGCCGAACAGCGGCAAGGTGTTCTTCGGCAGCACTATCGACCTGCTGCGCCACAACGAGCCCGAGATCGCCCAGCTGGGTATAGGCCGCAAGTTTCAGAAGCCTACGGTGTTCGAAAAGCTCAGCGTTTTCGAGAATCTGGAGCTGGCGCTGAAGATGAACAAGAGCGTCAAGTCGTCCATGTTGCACAAGCTGGATTCGGCGCAGAGCGACAAGCTGGCCGAGATGCTGACCACCATCCACCTGGCCGACAGCGTGACGCGCCAGGCCGGCAACCTCAGCCACGGGCAAAAGCAGTGGCTGGAGATCGGCATGCTGCTGATGCAAGACCCCAAGCTGCTGCTGCTGGACGAGCCGGTAGCCGGCATGACCGACGAGGAAACTGCCCGCACCGCCGAGCTGTTCCTGACGCTGAAGGGCAAGCATTCGCTGATGGTGGTGGAGCACGACATGGGCTTCATCAAGACCATCTCGGAGATCGTCACCGTGTTGTGCGATGGCTCGGTGCTGGCGCAGGGGACCTTGGATCAGGTGCAGGCCGATGAGCGCGTGATTGAGGTTTATCTTGGCCGATAGAGCTGCGCTTCTAGCCAATGGGGGTCAGATCCCAATTGCGCGCCGTGTGCATGCGGATCGAGCGTGCTGTGTCTCGCATTTGGGCTCAGACCCCGATTGGCGGGTTGACGTTAACTTGCATCCCCGGCCGGGATGTGCGCCCGGCGGCGCAGTAACTTTTATAGAAACCCGCGAGCGGGTTTTCTTTTGCGCAAAAGGCGTGCTTTGCACGCGGAGTTCGCTCACTTTGCGCAGCAAAGTTACGCGAACACCAAAAGTCACCAAAAGAAAGGCGCCCCCACTACCTGCGTCCCAGTGCTATCGCACTGGGAAACCTGCGGTGCTCGCCTCAGGCGGGGTCTGGCTAAACTCGCTGCGCTCAAACAACGCCAGCCCTTATCCGCCTGAAGCTGCGCTCCTCGGCGCATCTAGAGGGGGACCCCGGGGATCGGGATCGGTGGCGCTGTGCGCCACATCGCGCCTAGGGCGCGAGCCCAGCATGCCAGTTGACGACCTCCATCGTCCAGACAAGGCTTACGTCAAAAGCGGAAAGTGACCACCATGCTCAACGTCAAAAACATCAACCAATACTACGGCGGCTCGCACATCCTGCGCGACGTCAGTTTGCAATGCACCAAAGGCAAGGTCACCGTGCTACTGGGCCGTAACGGGGTGGGCAAGACCACCTTGCTGAAGTCGCTGATGGGCCTGGTGCCCATTAAGACCGGCAGCATCGAGCTGGACGGCAAGGCCATCCAGGGCTACACGCCTTATGAGCGGGCCCGCGCAGGTGTCGGCTTTGTGCCGCAAGGCCGCGAAATATTTGCCCGCCTGACGGTGGAAGAAAACCTGCGCATGGGCCTGGCCTACAAAAGCGCCAGCACGCCGATTCCGCCCGAGCTGTTCACCTTGTTCCCGGTGCTCAAGCAGATGCTCCACCGCCGTGGCGGCGACCTGTCTGGCGGGCAGCAGCAACAGCTGGCCATTGCCCGCGCGTTGGCCGCAGGCCCCAAGCTGCTGATACTGGACGAGCCCACCGAGGGCATACAGCCGTCGATCATCAAGGACATTGGCCGCGTGATCCGTATGCTGGCCGACCGGGGCGATATGGCCATTCTGCTGGTCGAGCAGTACTACGACTTCGCTCAAGAGCTGGCCGACGACTACCTGGTGATGGAGCGCGGCGAGTTCATCGCCCGTGGCCTGGGCAAGGACATGGAAGCCAACGGGGTGCGTAATCTGGTGGCGATTTGATGTCCGCTGTATCCGGGTGATCCGATAAAAGGCCCACAAAGGTCTGAAATCTTTAGAGGAAGGCCTTAGAGTCAGGTACCACGTATTTTTGCCGTACCCGCCATGACTTCCTTTTTTAAACGCCTGATTCCCAAGTTTGGTCAGAACGCTCCCGAACCTGCCGCTCCGCCGCAGTCCGCCCCAGCGTCGGTCGCGGTGACCAAGCCGCCCGTGTCGCCACGTCCGGTGTCGGCAGTGGCCCGCCGGCCTCTGGTTTCTGCCAACGGCGATGTGGCCGGTTTTGAATTCCGTGTCGACGCTGCTGTGCAGCGTAGCCTGGGCGCCAGTGGCGATGTTGCTGCACAAACCGCCCAGGTGGCGGTAGTGCTGGTGTCGGCGCGGCTGGTGGCCATGCAGGGCCGCATCGGTTTTGCCCGGCTGCCGGCGGCATGGCTGGCACAGGCCGTGGTACCCAAGGATGATGCCGGTTTGGTGGTCGGCGTGGAGGCCGATACGGCGCAGCCGCTGGCACCTGAGGCGCAGCAGGCCTTGCGTGACACGGTGGCGGCTTTCCGCTCGGCCGGGGCTCGCCTGGCCTGGAGCAGTAGTCTGGATATGGGCGTGGCCCCGGACTTCTGGCTGTTGCGGCCCGGCGAAGCCGGTGTGGACGCCTTGCTGGAGCAGCTGAAAACCCAAACCAGCACGGCACCCAAGATACCAGCCATCGTCACCGACCTGGACCAGGTCGAGCACATGGAAATGGTGCTGCAGGACGGCGCGCAGTTTGCCAGCGGTGCCATGCGCACTGCGGTACCCGTAGCCAAGCCCAAGGCGGCAGTCCTGGCACCAGAAGTGGGGCGTTTGTCCCAGCTGCTGAGCCAGCTCTCTGCCGGAGCCGATACGTCGGTGATCGTGGCGGCCATCAAGGGTGATGTGAGCCTGACCTATCGCCTGCTGCAGCGCATGAACAGCGCCAGCTTTGCGCATTTGGGTGGTATCGCCAGCGTGGACCAGGCGGTGCAGATGCTGGGCCGCAACGAACTGCACCGCTGGCTGTCGTTGATGCTGATGAAGTTTGCCGGTAGCCGCAAGATGGCCTCGGCCTTGCAAGAAGTTGCACTGTGCCGTTCCCGGCTGGTGGAGCTGCTGGCCATCGAACGCGGCGAGGCCGAGCCGGGCCGCTTTTTCACCCTGGGGCTGGCGTCCATGCTGGGCCTGATTTTGAAGATCGCCCCTGAGGAAGTGGTGGCCACACTCAGCCTGCCACCTGAGGCCGAGCAGGCCCTGCTGGGCCAGACAGGGCCGTGGCACGTTTATCTGCATACCGCCGCGCAGGTGGAGAACCAGACTGTCAGTGATGCCAGTGTGGTGGCCGACGGCTTCAGCAGTTTGGATCGGGTGCTGGAACTCTCCAGCCAAGCCTGGGCCTGGGCAGATGCCAATGCGGTGAAAGACGGCCCTAGGCCGGCTTGAACCACGGGACTGGGTTGCTATTTATTTAGTAGCTGCTGGTGCATATACTAATTGCGCCAGAGCTACTTTTTATCTGTAACCCTATGACGCAGCCTGCACCGTGCCTACGCAGGGGCCAAAGCCTATGCGGGCCTGGCCGGCGCGTTCGCACCAGCCGCGAAGGGCCACCCGGTCGCCGTCTTCCAGGTAGCGGCGCTGTACGCCACCGGGCAGCGCCAGCGGCACCTGGCCGCCACGCGTCAGCTCCAGTAAACAGCCTTCTTCACCCGGCTCGGGGCCGGACTGGGTGCCAGTGCCCAGCAGGTCGCCGGTTTGCAGATTACAGCCATTGCTGCTGTGGTGGGCCAGCATGTGCGCCACCGACCAGTAGGCGTGGCGGTAACTGGTGCGCGACAGGCGTGTGGCCTGGGTCTGGCCCGCAGGTGTCAGCCAGGTCTCCAGCTGGATGTCTATGCCCTGCACTCGGGGCGAATGCAGATAGGGCAGGGCTGGCGGGTCGTTCGCGGCGCGCGGCAGGGCTGAGCGGTAGGGCGCCAGCGCCTCCAGCGTGACGATCCAGGGTGACACAGTGGTCAGAAAGTTCTTGGCCATGAAGGGGCCTAGCGGCATGGATTCCCAGGCCTGCACGTCGCGAGCCGACCAGTCGTTCAACAGGCATAGGCCGAACACATGCAGCTCTGCATCGTCCAGTGCGATGGCGCTGCCGCGCAGGTTGCCGGGGCCGACGTAGATGCCCAGCTCCAGCTCGTAGTCCAGCTTGGCGATGGGGCCGAAGCGGGGCGTGGCGGCGTCGGGTGCGTGGGTCTGGCCCTGCGGCCGGGGCACGCCGGTGCCGCTGATGGCCACCGAGGATGCGCGCCCGTGGTAGCCGATGGGCAGCCATTTGAAGTTAGGCGGCAACGCGTTGTCGGGCTGGAAGGCGCGGCCCGCATTCAGCGCGTGGTACTGCGAAGTGAGGAAGTCGGTGTAGTCGCCGATCTGCGCCGGCACCGCATATTCCGCATCTGCCTGGGCCACCAGGCAGGTTTGCAGCTGTGCGGCCTCGGGCGCGCCCTCGCGCAGCAGTCGCGACAGGGCCATCCGCAGCGCGGACCACGCACTGGGGCCGAGTGCCATCAGGCCATTCAGCGCGCTGGCTCTGGCCGCCTCGGCCGCCTGGGCGGCCAGTCCGCTGAACACATCCTGCGCATAGGCTGCAGCCAGGTCGAGGATGGCGTCGCCAATGGCCACACCGCCGCGCCAGGCCTCCTGGCAGCCGCTGCGGCGGAACACGCAGTAGGGCAGGTTTTGCAGCGGAAAATCGCTGCCCGGTTGCTGGGCTGAGGCGACCCAGCTGCGCAGGCTGGGATCATGGGTTTCGTTGAGCATTGATTGCCTTTCATAAACAAATTACGTGCTGTGAGCTTCTAGCAACGGGTGGAAAGTCCTCTTCCAGAGATACCGTGGAACCGGCTTTGCCGGGCCACTGGTATCGCCCCCAGCAAGGGGGTTGGCGGAAAGCGCGCAGCGCTGGAGCCTGGGGGTGTGCCTTAAAACCGGTGGCGTATGCCGACACCAAAGCTGTTGCCGCTGGCGTCGATGGTGGTAATGGGCGCGAGAAGGGTGCGCGTGCGGGTGGTGTCGTGCATCCACATGGCGTAGACGTCGGTACGTTTGGACAGGTTGTGGTCATAGCCCAGGCTGAGGATCTTGCGTTCCACATTGCCACCGGCCACGCTGGCCGGCACGGGCGCCACGGTGTCGTGGGTGGTACGGGCGGCATAGCCTGCCAGGATGCGGCCGGCGCCTACGGGCACTGCGGCGCTGATGTCCCACAAGCGGTAGCCCACGTTCTGCGGTGTGGCCTGTGTGCCGTCGTTCTGGATGTGGCCGATGTGGGCAAACAGCTTCACCGCGTCGAAGTCGTACGAGGCCGCCAGCTGCCAGCTGCTGGTGTCGTTCGGCGTGGTGCCGTCGGCAAAAGTCAGCGGGTCCTTCTTCACGCTTTGCCACACCAGCGAGGTGGCCAACGGGCCTTGGGCATAGGCCAGGCGCAGCGCGCTGTTGCCACCGCCCTGGCCTTCGGACAGCGAGCGCGCCACCGTTGCCGAGGCTCCGGCAAACGTGGGTGTTTCGTAGACCAGGGAGTTGGTCCAGCTGGTGCCGCCGCCGAGGATGCCGCCGGTGAAGGTCAGCAGCGGCAGCGGGCCAAAGACCATGGAGTCGCCAAAAGCGTTGGAGCCAATGGTGTTCAGGAACAGCTGCGAGATGATGGTGCCCGCGCGCAGCCGTCCCCAACTGGGGCTGGACAGGCCTACCCAGGCGGCCCGCGAAAAGAAGGGGTCGGCCGCCACATTGACCGGTGCCGGCAGTGCGCCGCTGCGGCCGGATGCACCGACATCGCTGCGGAAGAAGGCCGACAGCTCGAATAGCGCGGCCAGCCCGCCGCCCAGATCCTCGTTGCCGCGAACGCCCCAGTGGCTGGTCGACATGCCGCCGTCTTCTAGCTTGCTGGTGCGCACGCTTTGTGTGTTGATGCCGCTGATCGAACTGGCAAAACTGCCGGCAACGTTGTCCACCAGGCCGTACATCTGCAGACCCGGCGTGACGGCTGGCTGGGCCTGGGCGGTGCCTGCGTAAGAGCACACGGCGACCAGGGCCAAGGGGGTGAGTGTGGATAGTTTGGATTGCATGGTTTTGTCTCCTCGGTGGGGTGGTGGTGAATTTCGGAACGAGCCGGTCCCTGGCGCAGTCGGCGGGCGACTGCGCCACAAGCGGAATCAGCGGAGAGGGCTTGACTAAGCTTGGCTAGGTGTTCATCGCGCGCTGGCCTGCAGTGCGGCGTCGAAGATGGCGACGGCGCGGGTCCAGCCGGCCGAGGCGGCGCGCACCTTGACCGGGAAGCAGCTGATGTAGAAACCGTGCGGCGGCAGGGCCGACAAGTTGTGCAGCTTCTCCAGATGGCAGTAGCCGATCTCGCGGCCGGCCTTGTGGCCTTCCCAGATCAGGCTGGCGTCCCGGGTGTCTGCATAGCGCTGGGCGGTTTGCGCGAACGGCGCGTCCCAGCTCCAGGCATCGGTGCCGGTCAGGCGCACGCCGCGCTCCAGCAGGTACAGCGTGGCCTCGCGGCCCATGCCGCAGCCGGCGCGGGTATAGCCCGGCGAGCCGTAGGCGGCCTCGGCGGCGGTGTTGATGACCACGATGTCCAGCGGCTGCAGCGTGTGGCCTATGCGCGCCAGCTCGGCCTGTACATCGGTAGGCTGCACCACGTAGCCGTCGGGGAAGTGGCGAAAGTCCAGCTTCACGCCGGGCTGGAAGCACCAGTTCAGGTCGACCTCGTCGATGGTGATGGCGCGCTGGCCGCCGTCCATGGTGGAGGCGTAGTGCCAGGGTGCGTCCAGGTGGGTGCCGTTGTGGGTGTTCAGCTGCACGTCTTCCACCGCCCAGGCCTCGCCGTCAGGCATGTCTTCTTGCTGCAGGCCGGGGAAGAAGCGGGCCATCTCCGGGTAGCTGGTCTGGTGGTCGATGTAGCTGATCTTGGGGCCCAGGCCGGGCGGGTCGGAGGGCACGTCGTTTTCCAGGTGCATGGAGATGTCGATAAAGCGGCGGGTCATGCTCGGTCTTTCGTGGTTTGCTATGGATTCAGTAGCTGCCTGCGCAGGTAATATTTGCGCTAGCGGCTGTTTTGTATAAATGCTCAGCGGTGTAGCGCCTGCTGCGCGCGCATCAGCACCATGGCCGCTACGGCTGCCACCACAATGCCGGGGCTTGAAGCCGCCATCACCCCGCCCAGGCCCATGCCGGCGGCCAGTACCTGCCCGGCAATCATGGGTCCGCTGATGGCACCCAGCCGGCCGACGGTGATGGAGGCGCCGACTCCGGTCGCACGGATGGCTGTGGGGTAGAGCGTGGGCGCCAGCGCATACAGAACCATTTGGCCACCCAGGGTGCAGAAGCCCGCGCCCAGCCCGGCCAGCAGCATCAGCCCCAGGCCGTCTGACAGACCCAGCCCGGCCAGCGACAGCAGCATGCCCAGATAGATGCAGATGGCGGTGAATACGCGCTCCTTGCCGTCCATCAATTTGCCCACCAGCAGCGAGCCGGCGGCGCCGCCGAAGTTGAAGAACAGCTGCACCAGGCCCGCATCGGCGCGCCGAAAGCCTTTGCCCTGCAGCAACGAGGGCAGCCAGTTCAGCAGCATGTAGAGCACAGTCAGTACGAAGAAGCTGGCCAGCCACAGCAGCAGGGTGGACTTCCACATACCGCCCTGGAACAAACCGGCCATGCTGCTGCTAGCGTTGCTGGAGCGGGGCCGGTCTGGCTGTGCCTGGCCCAGGTCGCGGTTCACAAAGGCGCGCGACTCCGGCAGCAGCACGACAAGCAGCAGCGCAATCGCCATCGGCAGCACGCCACCTACATAGAACAGGCCGCGCCAGCCACCGCCAAAGTTCAGCATGCCCAGTACCGCAGCCAGGGCCCCGCCCAGCGGAATGCCGGCATAGGTCAGGCTGACGGCCATGCCGCGCTTGTGCTCGTCGGCCGCTTCGGACGACAGTGCGATCAGAATCGGCAGCGCCGCGCCCAGGCCCAGACCGGCCAGAAAGCGCGCCGCCAGCAGGCTGGGGTAGTCCCACACATGGGCCGTGGCCAGCGAGAACAGGCCAAACAGCAGTACCGAACCAATCAGCACCTTCTTGCGGCCAATGCGGTCGGCCAGCCAGCCGCCAAACAAGGCGCTGGGCAGCAGGCCGACCAGTCCGGCGCTGAACATGCCGCCCATCTGCGGTGGCTGCAGCTTGAATTCGGCACCGATGCCGGGTGCGGCAATGCCGGCGGCCTGCAGGTCCAGGCCTTCGAGCAGGGCCACGATGAAGCAGAGCAACAGAGTGAGCCGCTTGCTGGAGTTGGGTAGGGCCGCGCCGGTAGGGGCGCTGGCGGTGGGGGTGGTCATTTCTTGTCTCCTGGTGGTTTGTGTTGTTGCTTGTGGGGGCGTGCGCACCCCCGGCGCGGTCGGAGTGCGACTGCGCCTTGCTTGGCAGGCGAAGGGAGCGGGAGAGCGGCGGGGGGCTTATGGCCCCATGGCCTGGCCGCCGTGTCTAGGCTGTGTTGGCATGGCGGCCCTTAGTGCTCAGTGGGTAGGGGCGGCGCAGGCGCCGCGCAGGCCGTGGGTGATGAAGGCCACCAGCAGCGGCCCGCTGGTGTCGAAGTCGCCCGGCTGGTTTTGCCCCAGCGACAGGCGTTCTATGCGGCGGTCATTCACATGGTGCAGCAGCGCGCCTAGCGCAAACTGGTAGCACCAGGCGGCCTGGCTGCGCGTGGCCTGGGGCAGGGCAGCGGCCAGCGCGTCGATGAATGCATGGGCCAGCGGGTCGAACAGCTCGCGTATCACCGGCTCGTCTTCCTCCTGGTGGTTGTTCATGCCACGCGACAGGATACGCATGAAGTTCTGCCCGGTTGGCTGGGCCGCCACCTTCAGCACGGGCAGCACAAAGGCCTTGACGATGCCCTCCAGCAGCTGGCCCGGCTCGGCATTGCGCTGGGCCGCGGCCAGCGACTCCAGCCGCTCGCCGATGTAGCCCGCACGCTCCCGGAAGATGGCGTGGTACAGCGACAGCTTGGGCCCATAGTAGTAGCCCACCAGGGCCAGGGGCACGCCGGCTTCTTCGGCGATATCGCGTATCGACACGCCATGGAAGCCCCGTGCGGCAAACAACTGCTCGGCCGCCAGCAGGATGTTCTGCTGGCGATTGGGCGCGAGCGCACTGTCGCCTGATTCTGGAGATGCACTACGCCGGGTGGCCGGGATTTTGCGAAGCGTTGGAGTAGGTTTGCTGATTGGCATAACCCAGTTTATACACTTGTACAAAAAATTGAACACTCGTACAAACACCAATGTCGGAATCGTTCCGAAAGGTGTTGTACGAGTGTACAAAATATTGTGCAGCCTCGTGCAATGGGGCTGCGTGTACCGGATGGGGGCCATGCATGCGCTGCGGTGGTGCATGCATGGGGTAGTCGTTTCTGGGGCAAGCACCGAGCTAGCAAGCGCCGGTGCAAATGGCTGTCAGCGGAGGGCTTGGGTGCAGCATGCTGCACCCAAGCCCGGGTTGTTCATCGATAGGCGCGTGTCTTCGACGCTATAGGTTTACTGGGTCGTGATTACTGCCGTAGTGCCGGTGTGTGCGGTGAAGCTGGTGCCCGCCCTGGTCAGTGCACCGCTGGTGCTGTTAACGGTGTAGCACCATACGCTGCCATCTGTGAAGTTGGCCACATAGACAAACTTGCCCGTGGGGTCTGCTGTAACGGAGAACGGACCAACGCCGGTGGCGACGGCAGCTCCTACCTGGGTTAGTGCTCCGGTACTGCTTTGTATGCTGAATGCCGTCACGGTATTGTCGACAACGTTGGCAACATAGGCGAACTTGCCACGTGGGTCTACCGCGACCGCGCGGGGCGCGGTTCCTGTGGCATAAGTGCCTACCGTAGTCAGGGCCCCCGTGTTGGCATTGATCGAGTAGGCCGACACCGTACTGCCCCCTCCGGTTCCATAGTTCGTGACATAGGCGAACTTGCCCGTGGGATCTATGGCTATAGCACGAGGGCCGGCGCCAGTGGCATAGTTTCCAACAAGGGTCAGCGTGCCTGTGCTGCTATCCACTGCATAAGCCGACACCGTTGCGCCACTGCCGCTTCCGTAATTGACGACATAGGCAAACTTGCTTGAAGGGTCAACAACCACAGACCGTGGGTCGATCCCAGTTGTGGCCACTCCGTTGGCAGTCAGTAAACCGGAACTGGTGTCTCGGGTATACATGGCAATTTGACCCGGGCTGGCGCCGCTGATGACGCTGGTGATTGCAGCATAGGCGAATTTGCCATTAGGGCTGAGGGTTACCGAAGGCGTTGTGTCAGACGTCGCGTAGGTAGCCAGTAAGGTCAAGGCCCCCGTACTGGTATTGATGGTGTATGCCGACAGACTGGGGTCGGAGAAGTTCGCCACATAGGCAAATTTGCCCTGAGGGTCTACAACGATCGAATCGGGAGTGGTGCCGGTAGCGTACTGGCCTACGGCAGTCAGGGCGCCGGTACTGGCATCGACGGTGTAGGCTGAGACATCGTCCGTACCACTATTTGCCGCGTAGGCAAAGCGTACTGGAGGTGTCGCACAGCTGACGACTACATTGGTGACTGCTGCACTAGCAGTCCCCGAGCCGTTTGTGACGGTGCAGGTCTGGCTGGGCAAGTTGGGTTGGCTGCTCACGGTGACGTTGTAACTGGCGCCATTGGCCAATGCTGTGGCCATCGTGAAGCTACCGTTGTCGGAGATGGACAGGTTGTCTCCCGAATTGTTCTGCAACACAAGCCCGGTGCCGGTCAGTCCGCTGACAGTGCCACCAATGCTGACGGTGGACGTGGTGCTACCTCCACCACTATCGCTGCTGCTACCGCTGCTACCGCCACCACCACCACAGGCTGCTAGACCCATTGCCAAGCCCAGCAATGTGCCGGCAAACTTGAGCTGCCTGGCATTGGTTGGGAGAAATATTGATGTGTCCACTGTTCGTTCCTAACAAGGTATTTATTCATTTCCATGTTAGGAGCGCGGTGCGTAATTAAGTGCGACGAAATGCGACGAAATGCGACGAACGATGTCGTTTAAGGCAGGCCTGCCTTTGAACACGTTCTCAGGCCTACAGGCTTCAATTTCGCTGTGGTGTGTGCGACTGCCGCCAGCGCGGCCACAGCAGGTTGATCACCAGTCCCAGCATCACCAGGCCCGCGGCCATCAGCTTCCAGGCCGGCAGGGGTTCGCCCAGCCACCAGGCCGAGGTGCCCATGCCAAACACCGGCACCAGCAGGGCCAAGGGGGAGATGGTGGCCGCAGGGTGGCGCGCCAGCAGCCAGGCCCACATGGCGTAGCCAAACAGGCTGTTGCCCCAGGCCTGCCACACGACGGCGACCCAGGTGGCGAGGTCGGCGGTTTGCAGGCTGGTCAGTAGCGCGGCACTGCCTTCAAACACCCACGCCAATGCCAGCAGCGGCGGTACCGCAAACAGGCTGGACCACACCACATAGGCCAGCATGTTGACCTTGCCAGCCTGGCGCGATGCCGTGTTGCCGCCACCCCAGGACAGCGCCGCCAGCAGCACCACGGCCAGGCCCAGCGGCGTGGTGCTGCCGTCTGTGTGCAGCATGATGACCACGATGCCGCTGGCCGCCAGCAGCAGGCCGCACCACTGGTAGGCCTGCATGCGTTCCTTGGTGGTGCGCATGGCCAGGGCAATGGTGAAGAACACCTGGGTCTGTACCACCAGGGACGCGAGTCCCGGCGAGATGTGGCCCTGCATGGCCCAGTAGATGAGCCCGAACTGGCCCACGCCAATCAGGAAACCATAGGCCGCCAGGTTGCGCCAGGGCACGGCCGGGCGCGGCAGGAAGAACACCGCCGGCAGCAGCACCAGGGCGAAGCGCCAGGTGGCTAGCCAGAGCGGCGTGAAGTGCGCCAGCGCAATCTTGATGATGGCGAAATTGCTACCCCACACCGCGACGATGGCCAGAGCCAGTAAAAAGCGACGCAGGGTTAGTTGTGTAGACATGTAACGGAAACAAGTGAAAAGGCAGCTATTGTGGGGCTTGTGCTTCACCTCGTTATGCGTGCTCCTCTTTTGGTAGCTGCTGGCGCAGGTTCTATCTGCGCCAGTGGCACTTTTTATGCCAGGTTTTGGCGGCGCGTCAGCTGTAGCGGCATGCCGCCCGCTGGACGCAGCGTGACGTTCAGCACCGGCTGGGGCGGCGCAGCGCTGCCCGGTGCCAGGCGGAAGCGCTGCAGCACCATGGCGGCGATCAGCGTCATCTCGGTGGTCGCAAACAGATTGCCTATGCACACCCGTGGCCCCGCGCCAAACGGCAGGTAGCTGCCGCGTTCTTGGGCGGCTTGGCCGGTGCTGGAAAAACGCTCGGGGTCGAAGCGCTCGGGCTCGGGGAACCAGCGCGCATCGTGCTGCAGCACCCAGGGCGTGACGCGCACCAGCGCACCTTGGGGCAGCTGCCAGGGGCCGATCTGCACCGGGCGCAGCGCGCGCCGGCTGATCAGCGAGGGCGCGGGCGGGTACAGGCGCATGGTTTCCTTCAGCGTCTGGGCCAGGTAGGGCAGCTGGGGCAGGTCTTCATAGCGGGGTGGGCGCTGGCCCAGCACCTGGTCCACCTCGTCCTGCGCGCGCTGGGCAAAAGCGGGGTGGGCGGACATGGTGTGGCCCCACCAGGTGAGCGCGGCGGCCGTGGTTTCGTGGCCGGCCAGGAAGATGGTCATGCACTGGTCGCGCACCTCTTCGTCGCTCAGCGCGCCGCCATCACCGCTGTCTTCGCTGTCATCTCGTATGGCCATCAGCATGGCCAGCAGGTCGCTGTGTTCGGTGCTGCCTGCCTGGCGGCGCTGCCGGATGTGGCGGCGTACCAGGCCGTCCAGCATGTGCTTGGCACTGCGAACGCTCCACTTGTGCGGCATCCAGTCGGGCAGGCTGAAGGGCCAGAAGAATTCCTCCATGCCGGCGCGGCTGATCACCTGCACCGCCTGTTCGGCCGCCAGCGCTTCGGCCCGGTTGCTGTCGCTGATCTGCTGGCTGAACAGGGTGCGCAGCACCACGTCCATGGTCAGCTGGGTCACCATGTGTTCGAAGTTCAGCGTCTGCGTGGGCTGGGGCGGCAAGGCGTCCAGTGCCTGGGCGGCGGCGGCCACCATGTGCTGCGCGTAGCCGGCCATGCGCTTGGGGCCAAAGCCGGGCTGCAGCATGCGGCGCTGGCGCTGCCAGGTATCGCCCTCGGTCACCAGCACGCTCTGGCCGTGCACCTTGGCGAAGACCGCCGTGCCGCGCTCCCAGCGGATGAAGTTGCGCGCCTGCTCCACCAGCACCTCGCGCACCCAGTCGGGGCGGAAGAACTCGAAGGTTTGCTCCGGGCCTATGCGCGCGTGCACCGCATCACCGTAATGGCTGTGCATATGCCGCGCCGTACCCAGGTAGTCGCGGCGCATTTGGCCCAGCAGCGGGAAGCCGAAAAAGCGGCTGACCGGGCCAGGGGGGACTGTTGTGTTGTGTGGGGGCATGGTGGCTACTGTGCGCCTGCTTGGCCGGCGTGTATTGAACGATTGCGACAAGCCCGGCTGGCTACACTTTCACCATGCTGTCCCACACTTCGCCCAAGGGCGCTATCGCCCACCTGATTGCCCCCGGCATGGGCCTGGGCGCCTGCGTGCGGGCCTATATCTCGCGCAGCACGCTGGGCGTGGACCTGCTGCCGCAGGAACGCTACAACCATTTCCCCGCCAGCCCGCTGTGCGGCATCTCGTGGTTTACGCACGGCGTGGCCGATGTGATGCCGGGCGATGGCCGCGATGCCGTGCCGCAGCGCCTGCCGCCCATCTCGTTTTTTGGCCCGCACACCCGGCCCTCGGTGTCATACAACCCAGGCCCGGCCCAGGGTTTCATGCTGCTCATGCTGCCCGACGCCCTGTACGCCATGACCGGTGTGGATGTGGCCGCCCAGGTGGACCGGCAAAGCCCTTTGCACCAGGTGCTGGACGCCAGCTGGTGCCAGATGGCCCAGGCCGCGCTGCAGGCGCCGGACGACGCGGAGCGGGTGCGTGTCATCGAGGCGTTTTTGCTGCCGCGCTGGCAGCAGGCGCGCACCCAGGGCGCGGTGCCGGTGCGTAGCTTCCAGGACTGGGCCGAGACGCTGGCGGTGCGCGCCCTGGCATCCGGCGCGGGCCAGAGCTTGCGCCAGGCCGAGCGCCGGGTGAAGGCCTGGACCGGCCAGTCCCTGCGAGCGCTGCAGGGGCGCAGCCGGGCAGAAGCTGCGTTCTTCCAGGTGCGGCAGGCGGAGGATGCGGGCAACGTCGTATGGGCCGACTTGGCGGCCGACGCAGGTTACGCCGACCAGTCCCATTTGTGCCGTGAGACGCGCCGCGTCACCGGCCTGAGCCCTGAGGCCTTGCGCCAGCGGGTGCAGGACGACGAGAGCTTCTGGGTGTACCGCATCTGGAGCTGAGCCGCAGCTTGATTGCAAGTGCTGGCCCGCACTCGTAAAATCAGCCGATCCACTCCAGGAGCCAGACATGGATGTTTCATCGGTCTATCGGCAACCCGTTCAGCCTACCCAGCCCACCAACATCGCGTCGGAAACCCGCAACGCGCAACGCCGCGCCGCCCAGCGCGATGACCCCGAGGTCAGCAAGGCCGCGCAGGACCAAAACCCACCAGCCAAGCCGCCGCCTGTGGTGAACAGCCAGGGCCAGACCACAGGCCGCATCGTCAACACTACTGCCTGAGTCGGCCATGGTCGCCATCGTTGGCACCAGTCTGTCGATTCCGCAGGTGCAAACCGGCCCCGACAAGGCGCAGGTGGCACAGGCGCGGCGCGATGCGGATGCCGCCCAGAGCCGGGCGGACGATTTGCGCGCCGCCGCCGACCAGGCCGACCGCTCGGCCCGCACCAGCCAGGACACGGCCAACGACCTGAACACCCGCAGCAAGCAAATGGACGCCACCTACTCGCAGCAACTGCGCCGCTCCAGCCAGACCAAGGGCTTGATCATCAACCTCAGCGTGTGAGCGATATGCTGCGAAAGTGATAGCTGCTTGTGCAGGTAAATCCTGCGCTACAGCCTGTTTTTATCTAAGGCGACGCTGAATAAGTCTCCGCGAGCCTGCGTGCCCTGGATCGGGATGGGATGCAAGGCGCAAACCGCAGACATAGCTTGGGCTATGGCGAGGATTTGCAACGCCGCAGACCGCCCGAGGCCAGGGATGCGCAGACCGCGAGGGACTTGTTCAGCGTTGCCCTAAATCGTTCCCTGCTACCAGGCCGCCGTATCCAGGCGGTAATAGCCTTGCAGCTCCCGGTACAGCGCCGGGTCGTAATCGGCCAGCGCAGCGCCTTGTTCAAAAAACACCTCTGACACCACGGCGAAGAACTCCGCCGGGTCTTGCGCGCCATAGTGGTTCAGCAGGCCGGGTTCGCCCACATGGGCCTCGCGGCGCAGCTTGGCGTAGGCGGCGTGGAATACCTCTGACCAGCGCTGCGCGTCGGTGCCCGGCATGCGCCGGGGCGCGCCATTGGCGTGGCCGGTTTCCTGGTCCAGCTGGTGGGCAAATTCATGGATCACCACGTTGCGCCCGTCGTCTGCCGTGGCTGCGCCTTCCAGGCTGTCCTGCCAGGACAGGATAACCTGGCCCTGCGACCATGATTCGCCGGCCAGCGCATGGCGCTGCTCCTGCAGCACGCCAGTTCCGTCAGAGGTGGCGCGGTCCACCGCGAAGGCGCCGGGGTAGACCAGGATTTGCCGCAAATTGGCGTAGCGGTCGATGGACCGGTTCAGCACCAGCAGACAGGCCTGGGCGGCAATGACCACGCGCATTTCCTCCGTCACCTCCAGGCCGGCGCAGCCTATGAAGGCCTTTTCGGCTATGAAGATCTGCATGTGTTTCTTCAGTTGCAGTTGCAAATCGGCAGGCAAACGGCGAAACAGCGGCACCCGGCGCCGCAGTATGTTACGCCAGGCGGTAGGGAAGGCCTGCTGCTGCAGCTTGCGCCTGCGCCGCGCCACCCACCATCGCGGCAGCAGCCAGCCCAGGGCGCACACCAGGCTCAGGATCAGCAGGGCGATGAAGGTGGCGGTGGGGGTGTCCATAGAAATCGGGTTGGCAACAAATCGGTGCGGAACCTGCTAGCTGGGTGCCAGCGCGGCGTTTGCAATGCCAGCGCCTATGATTTTGCGGGTAGGTGTGGGAGGGTCCACCCTAGGTACAAAGCGGCGTAGCAGGCGCAAGATTCATCAGCTGTGGTGCAGGCCGGGTGCAAATGAGGTGGCGCTCGGCTGGTACCGCACGGTGGGGCAGATGTTCATAAGGGGCCAACTGTCTTTCGTCGAGTCGTTTCAATGTGGAAGCTGTGCGGGTGGTGCAAACACCCGCAAATAACATGATGCAAACTGACTGTGACTCGGCCAAGCCGCCCGCAGGCTTGCTTTCCACGGAGCCCGCCGGGCGCCGGGAGATTCGGCACGCTGCTGTTTCTGTCGTGATCTCTCTGCTGGTTTTTGCGGCGGCCCTGCCGTATGCCAGGACGCAGCTGGTGCAGATTCCTGCCTTTATCCCGATATACGTGTCGGTGCTGGTGGTCTGCGATTTGATCACCGCCGTGCTTTTGTTTGGTCAGTTCAGCGTGGTGCGCACGCCGGCTTTGCTGCTGCTGGCCAGCGGTTACCTGTTCACTGCATTTGCTACGGTGGAGTACTTGTCGATATTTCCAGGTCTCTTATCGGCAACCGGTCTCTTCGGGGCTGGTCCCCAGACTTCTTCTGCGATGTATATGTTCTGGCATACCGGCTTTCCACTGGCCGTCATTGGCTATGCGCTGTTGAAGGGCAAGGCCTTTAAACCCTGTTGGCCGCAGCGGCTGATGCGGGATCGCCCGCCCATCGCGATTGCCGTTGCCGCGCTGGGCGTGCTTGCTCTGGTGGCTGGGTTTGGGATTTTCGCCACGCAGGGCCACGCCTATATTCCGACTTTTCTTAATGGCAACCGCACCACTGATATAGGGCGCATGTTTCTATTTGGCGTGTGGGCTCTCAGCCTGCTCGCCTTGGTGGCGGTGTGGAAGACGAAGCCGCACACCGTGCTGGACGTCTGGCTGCTGGTCGTCATGTGCGTGTGGTTGTTCGATATTGCGTTGGCGGCACTCTTTAATACTGGCCGGTACGATCTGGGCTGGTACGTGGGCCGGATCTATGGTCTGCTGGCCGCAAGTTTTTTGTTGATCGGTTTACTGGTTGAAGATATCAAGCAGTACCAGCGGCTGTTCCAGCTTTCGGTCAAACTCGGTGCGGCAAACAAGGTTCTGGCCAATTTGGCGCGGCATGACGGTTTGACGGGGCTGGCGAACCGGCGGTATTTTGACGAATATCTGGCGGAGCAGATCGCTATTGCCAACCGCTTCCATCGGCCATTGGCTCTGATCCTTTGCGACGTGGACCATTTCAAGGGCTTCAACGACCACTATGGACACCAGGCGGGCGACGCCTGCCTGAAGCATATTGCGCGCGTACTGAAATCCTGTTCGCAACGTCCGGCTGACTTGGTGGCGCGTTACGGTGGCGAGGAGTTCGCCTTCATCCTCCCCGATACGGGTCTGCAGGCTGCGGCCCATATGGCGAAAGAGATACTCTCCGAGGTAAGCCGGCTAGGCATCGCACATGCGCATTCCTCGACGGGTTCGTGTGTCAGTGTCAGTTGCGGAGTGTCCGAGCTGGTGCCGCCCATGAAAGCACCGCAGCTGATTGCGGCAGCCGACGAATTGCTCTACCAAGCCAAGGGCTTGGGTCGAAACCAGGTGGTCAGCGCTTGGGCGAACATTTAGCCACGGCGCACAACATCAGCCTGTACTCCGCTGCGCGAAGGCCAGTGCGGCTTGCACCATGCGGCGCAAATGTGGCTGGATGCGGGCAGCCACCTCTGGTAGGTAATCAAAGGGCATGGCTTCCTGCATATAGCTGCACTGCGTCATCTCCAGCTGGATGGCGTGGATGCCCTGGGCCGGTTGGCCGTACTGGCGGGTGATGTAGCCGCCCTTGAAGCGGCCGTTCAACACCGCAGTGTGGTCGGGTGCGGACTCGGCAATCGCCAGCAACTCGGCCGACATGGCGGGGTCGCAACTAGAGCCGTTGCCACTGCCCAGGTTCAGGTCCGGCAGCTTGCCTTCAAAGAAGCGCGGCAGCACCGAGCGGATGGAGTGTGCGTCCCACAGCACGGCCTTTCCATGTAACGCCTTCAGCCGCGCCAACTCAGCCTGCAGTTGCTGGTGGTAGGGCTGCCAGATGCTGTCGCGGCGCTCGGCGATCTCGGCTTCACCGGGGGCATCCTGCGGGTCGCGGTACAGGGGCTTGTCGTCAAAGTCGTCCACCGGGCACAGGCCGGTGACGCTCTGGCCGGGGTAAAGACTGGCACCGGACGGGTCGCGGTTCAGGTCGATCACATAGCGCGAATGGGTGGCGATCAGCAGCGATGCGCCCAGGTCTTGGGCAAAGTCGTAGAGGCGCTCCAGGTGCCAGTCGGTATCGTGCACCTGTTGCGCCACGTCGGTCAGGCGCGCGGCCAGGGCCGGCGGCACGTAGGTGCCTACATGGGGCATGGAGATCAGCAGCGGTTGTGTGCCTTGGTGGAAGTGAAAGGCTTGCATGGTTTACACCTGGGTGAGTTGTGTGCGGGCGGCGATGAAGGCAGCGGCAGCCGACTCTCGCAACGGATGACGGCTGCCGCTGCCGGTGCGCTGCTGACCGGCGACCCAGACGGCATCCAGCGCGGAGGTGCGGTGGCTACCGAATACATGGGCCGAGAACATGGCGGGCGCTGGCAGGCCGTTGAGTGCCAGGTGCTGCGCATCCAGCACGCAGAAGTCGGCGCGCTGGCCCACGGCCAAGCCGTTGGCGTTGCGGCCAGAGGCTTGCGCACCGCCTTGCACTGCCTGCTGCAGCATCGCACTGGCGACTTGCGCCTGCTGCAGGCTGGCCAGCACATTGCGTTGGCGGAACTGCAGGCGCTGGCCGTATTCGAGCAGCATTAGTTCTTCGGCCGCATTCACGCAGGCATGGCTGTCCGAGCCCAGGCCCCAGACGCCGCCGTGGCCTAGCCAGCACGGCATGTCGAACAGGCCGTCGCCCAGATTGGCTTCGGTGCTGGGGCAGATGCCGGCGACTGCGCCGCTGGCGGCCGCGCGCTGGTATTCGGCGTCAACCATGTGCGTGGCGTGGACCAGGCACCAGCGGGCGTCCACCGGTGCGTGGTCCAGCAGCCAGGCGACCGGGCGCTGGCCGCTCCAAGCCAGGCAGGCGTCGACCTCGGCGGTTTGCTCAGCGATGTGGATGTGCACCGGCGCGCTGGAGTCGATGGCATGCAGGCCGGCTACGGCATCACGCAGGCTGTCGGGCGGCACGGCGCGCAGCGAATGCGGCGCCATACCGAGGCGCGCGCCTTGGGCATCGCACAGGGGTTTGAGCGTTTCCAGCAGGCGCAGCATGGAGTCGGTGGAGCGGATGAAGCGCTTTTGACCGTCGTTCGGAGGTGTGCCGCCGAAGCCGCTGGTCTGGTACAGCACGGGCAGCAGCGTGACGGCGATGCCGGCCGTCTGTGCGGCGCGCAGCAGGGCTTTGGACAGCTCGGCGTCATCGGCATAGGGGGTGCCGTCGGCGCTGTGGTGCAGGTAGTGGAATTCGCAGACCGAGGTGTAGCCGGCCTCCAGCATTTCGATGTACAGCCAGGTGGCTATTGCTTCGACCTGGTCGGGCGAAAGGCGGGCGGCGAATTGGTACATCAGCGTGCGCCAGCTCCAGAAGCTGTCTTGGGCGGCACCCCGGAATTCAGTGAGGCCGGCCATGGCGCGTTGGAAGGCGTGGCTGTGCAGGTTGGGCAGGCCGGGAGTGAGTGGCCCTGCGGCTGTGGGGGCGCCGTTAGGTTCTGAGTTGGGGGTGACGGTGGTGAGTTCGCCCAGGCTGTTCCATTCCAGCAGGACGTTGCTGGCCCAGCCGGTGGGGAGTAGGGCGTCTTGGGCGAAGATTTGGTTTGTCATGGCTAGGGCTTGTTTATTTGCATCGTCGGCCGGGATATGCGCCCGGCGGCGCAGTAACTTTCTTTTGCGTGGCCAAAAGAAAGTCACCAAAGAAAAGGCCACCTCACTGTCTGCGCCCCAGCACTACCGTGCTGGGGAACCTGCGGTGCTCGCGCCAAGTGGGATCCCGCTCGAACTCGCCTTCGGCTCAGACAATCGCGGGCCCTGATCCACTTGCCGCTGCGCTCCTCGGCGCATACAGAGGGGGCCCGGGAATCGGTGGCGCTGTGCGCCACATCGCGCCTAGGGCGCGAGCCTGGCGGCCCGGCGCAGCCGGGCTGGATGTCCGCTCCCGCTCCCACGCCGTGTGGCGTCGGCGAGTAGCGCAGGGCTGGGCGGATCAGGGCCCGCGATTGTCTGAGCGTAGCGAGTTCGAGCGGGACCCCGCCCAGACCGAGCAACGCAGCGTACCCCGGAGCGCAGCGCAGGGGGCGACGACTTCGGCTCGCCTTTTCTTTGGTGACTTTCTTTTGGCGAAGCAAAAGAAACGTTACTGCGCCGCCGGGCGCATATCCCGGCCGGGGAGGCCAATTAACGCCCAGCAAACTCACAGCACCCCCAAACCATCCAAAGCAACAAGCCCCTGCCGAACAATCGTCCGCCCAGGCTGCTGCCCCAACCAGTAAACCAGTTCGGAGGGTTCCAGCAAATCCCACAGCACAAAATCCGCCGCCCGCCCCACAGCCAGCGTGCCGTGCGTGTCCTGCAAACCCAGCGCGCGAGCGGCGTGGGAGGTGATGCCCGCCAGCGCCTCCGGCACCGTCAACCGGAACAGCGTGCACGCCATGTTTGCCATCAGCAGCAGGCTCAGCGCGGGCGAGGTGCCGGGGTTGTGGTCGGTAGACACGGCCATAGGTACGCCCGCGGCGCGCAGAGCTTCGATGGGCGGCAAATGCGTATCGCGCAGCGTGTAGTAGGCGCCGGGCAGCAGCACGGCCACCGTACCGGCAGCACGCATCGCATCGATACCAGCTTGCGACAAATGCTCGATGTGGTCGCACGACAGCGCGCCATAACGCGCCGCCAGCGCCGAGCCGCCCATGTCGGACAGCTGCTCGGCGTGCAGCTTCACCGGCAGACCTAGCGCCTGCGCGGCTTTGAAAACCTGCTCGGTCTCGGCCAGCGAAAACGCGATGCGCTCGCAGAACACATCGACTGCATCCACCAGGCCTTCGGCATGCAGCGCGGGCAGCATCTCATTGCACACCAAGTCGATGTAGTCTTGGCTGCGGCCCGTGTACTCGGGCGGCAGCGCGTGCGCGCCGAGGAAGGTGGTGCGCACCGTCACTCCAAAGTCCTGGCTCAGCCGCCGGGCTACGCGCAGCTGTTTGCGCTCATGCTCCAGGCTTAGGCCGTAACCGGACTTGATTTCGATGGCGCAGACGCCGTCATCCAGCAACTGCTGCAGGCGCGGTGCCGCCTGGGCGTAGAGCGCCTCTTCGCTGGCGGCGCGCGTGGCTTTTACCGTCGAGACAATGCCGCCGCCGGCTATGGCGACTTCTTCGTAACTGGCGCCCGCCAGACGCATCGCAAACTCGTTCGCGCGTTGACCGCCATAGACCAAATGCGTGTGGCAGTCGACCAGGCCGGGCGTTGCCAGGGCGCCTTGGGCGTCGATGTGCGGCAGGCGGGTGAAGGCTGCGGGCACAGCCGCCACGTCACCCATCCAGGCGATCTGGCCATGCTGCACCGCCAGGGCGGTGGCCGTGCCGCCATCTGCCAGGCGCAGGTTGTGCCATAGTCCGTCAGCGCTGGGGTGTTGGGTTGTCATGGGGTATTGCTATTTAATTTGTAGCTGCTTGCGCAAGTATTACCTGCGCTAGAGGCCTTTTTCTTATACATCATGCAGGCACACCCATACCAGCTGCGCCTGGTTTTCCAGCGGCGTGGCCTGCCAGCTGGTCGGTAGATCCCACCACAGGCCGCTGCCGCTGGTGCAGTGGAGATCATGCGCTCCGGCTTGCAAATGCCAGGTGCCGCGCACGGCCAGCACCAGGCCTCGTGGGGTGGCCGGGATGGGGCTGGCGGCGTGTAGCACCTGGACCTCGGCACGCAGCCGGCTGCGCCGGGCCATCACATTGAAGTCGGTGGACGTGCCGCCTAGCAGATCGCAGTCCAGCGCCAGGTCGCCAGAGAACGCGAACGGTTGGCCCGGCGTGTCCAGCGCGTGGTCGATACCCGCTGCCTGCAGGCGCACACCGGCGCCATCCAGCAGCATGATGACCCGGTCCACACCGGGGAAGGCCGAGAACGGCCCGGCCTGCGTGATGCTAGCGATGCTGATGCGCCAGTCGAAGCTGTCCATGCCGGCTCCGGCGGGCTGGCAGACGATCTCGCGCGTAGTGCCGCCGCCGTTCTTCCACGGCGTGGCGGGCAGGGCGGCGGTGTCGAAGGGGTGGATCACGGTAGCAGTCCAGATGGCTGGCGCAGTAGCTTGGCAGCTTGGGCGATGTCGGGCGCGAGAAAGCGGTCGGCATCAAAAGAGGGCACTTGCTCGCGCAGCTTGCGCCATGCCTGGCCCGTGCCTTGGCCGAAGCGTTGCGTCTTCAGGAACTCGAAGGCCTGCGCGGCCAGCAGGTACTCGATGGCCAGGATCTGGGTCAGGTTCTCGGTGGACTTGTGTAGGTCCAGTGCAGCGCTGGTGCCCAGGCTCAGGTGGTCTTCCTGGTTGCCCGAGGTGATGAAGTTGTCTACCACCACCGGCTGGGCCAGGCGGCGGTTTTCGCCGGCCAGCGACGCGGCGGTGTACTGGGTGATCATCAGGCCGGAATTCACCCCCGGCTCGGCCACCAGAAACGCGGGCAGCCCGCTGACCAGCGGGTTCACCAGCCGGTCGATGCGGCGTTCGGCCACGCCGCCGAGTTCGGCCACGGAGATGCGCAGCAAGTCGGCGGCCATAGCCACCGATTCGCCGTGCGGATTGGCTTGTGACACGACACGGTAGGCTTCGGGCGTGCCGAGCAGCAGCGGGTTGTCGGTGGCGGAATTCAGCTCGATTTCGATCTGTTGTGCCGCGTGGGCAATCTGGTCGCGGCAGGCGCCGTGGATCTGCGGCATCGAACGGATGCTGAGGGCATCCTGGGTCCGGATGCCCCGGCTGCTGGCGATGACTTCGCTGCCTTCGAGCAGGCTGCGCAAGTTGCGTCCGACTTGCTGCATACCGGGGTGCGGCTTGAGGGCGATGATGTCGGCATCAAAGGCCGCAATCTGCCCGCGCAACGCCTCGAAGCTCATTGCGCCGACCACGTCGGCCCAGTCGGCCAGGCGCTCCACATCGGCCAGCGCCAGTGCTGCCAGGCCGGTCATGCAGGGCGTGCCGTTGACCAGGCACAGGCCGTCCTTGGCGCCCAGCGCCAGCGGCTGCAGGCCGATGGCGGCCAGCGCCTCGGCGGCCGGCTGGATGCGGCCCTGGAACTGGACCTCGCCAACACCAATCAGCGCCACGCTGACGTGCGCCATGTGTGTGAGGTAGCCCACCGAGCCCTGGGATGGCACGCAGGGGGTGATCCCAAAGTTCAGCAGCGCCAGCAGGCCTTCAACGACCTCAGGCTGCAGGCCGGAATATCCTTGTGAAAAGTTGGCTAGCGCCGCGACCATGATGGCCCTTGTCTGCGCCACGGTCAGCAGCGGGCCTACGCCGACAGCATGGCTGAGCAAGGTGTTGCGCGACAGCTGGGCCAGTTGCTCGCCGTGCAGCAGCACATTGCTCAGGGCGCCCAGGCCGGTGCTGATGCCGTAGGCACGCTCACCGCTGGCGACGATGCGGTCCACGATGGCGCGGGCATTGGCGATGCGGGCCCAGGCGGTGGGCGACAGCGCCAGCGGCGCGCCGTCGCGGGCCACGGCGACCAGTTCGCGCCAGCGCAAGGGAGAGTCGCCGAGGGTGATGGTGTTCAGAGGGGAGGTCATTGATGGAGTGCTGGTGAGGTCAGGCCGCGGCACGTTCCTGGTGGCCGGAATTGAACTGGCGAAAACGTTCGGAGCTGTGGGCGCCAAACACCTCGGCCGGTGCGCCTTCCACATCCACCACGCCCTGGTGCATGAAGACCACGCGGTTCGACACATTCCGGGCAAAGCCCATTTCGTGCGTCACTACCAGCATGGTACGGCCCTCTTCGGCCAGGGAGCGCATCACCTTCAATACCTCACCGACCAGCTCGGGGTCGAGTGCCGAGGTCGGCTCGTCAAACAACATCACCTGCGGGCGCATCGCCAGCGCCCGGGCAATCGCCACGCGCTGCTGCTGGCCGCCGGATAAATGCGCCGGGTAGTAGTCACGGCGCTCGAACAGGCCGACGCGCTGCAGCAGTGCCTCGGCCTCTTCCACGCATTCGGCGCGGGCGCGTTTTTGCACCCGCATCGGGCCTTCGATCAGATTTTGCAGCACCGTCATATGCGACCAGAGGTTGAAGTTCTGGAACACCATCGCCAGCTGCGAGCGCATGCGCTCGACCTGCTTGCGGTGCACCGGCTCCATGCGGCCGTCCTTGCGCTGGCGCATCTCCAGGGTTTCGCCGTCCAGGCAGACGCTGCCCTGGTCCGGTGTTTCCAGCAGGTTGATGCAGCGCAGGAATGTGCTCTTGCCCGAGCCGCTGGCGCCGAGGATGGAGATCACATCGCCCTTCTGCGCGGTCATGGAAATGCCCTTCAGCACATGGTGGCTGCCAAAGGATTTGTGGATGCCGGCGACAGCCAGCGTGGCGGTGGTGGTGGTCATGGTCGGGTCAAACGGTTTGGGCTTGGGGTTGCACGGCGTCGGTGGGGCGCTTGCGCAGATGCGGCGACAGCCGGTGCTCCAGCATCGCCACGGCGCGCACCAGCAGGAAATTCAGCACCAGGTAGATGGCGGCGGCGCAGACGAAGACCTCCATCGTGCGGTAGGTGCGCTGGATGATCTGCTGGGCCACGCCGGTCACGTCCCACACCGTCACCAGGCTGGCCAGCGCGGTGGACTTCACCAGCAGCACCAGCTCGGTGGAATAGGCCGGCAGGCACTGGCGCAGCGCAATCGGCGCAATGACCCGCTGCAGCAGCGTCCAGCGCGACATGCCGGTGGCCAGGCCGGCCTCGATCTGGCCGTGCGGCACGGCCATCAGCCCGCCGCGCAGGATCTCGGCGGTGTAGCCCGCCGTGCACAGCGCCAGCGCCAGCACCGCGCAGGCATAGGGCGAGCGCAGAACGATCCAGAACATGCTGTCGCGCACCGCGTCGAACTGGCCCAGGCCGTAATAGATCAGGAATAGCTGGATCAGCAGCGGCGAGCCGCGGAATACCAACACATAGCCGCGGGCGAACCAGCTGAGTGCTGGATACGGGCTGACGCGCATCGCCACGATGAGCAGCGACAGCGCGCCGCCGCAGAGCATGGACAGCGTAAACAGGCCCAGCGTGGTGGGCACCGCGGCCAGCAGCTTGCCCAGCGTGTCGAGGAGGAAGTCGAAGTCCATGTCAGTGGCCTCCCGCCAGGCTGCGGCGTTGCGATTTGTTCATGCGGCGTTCGGAGCGGCTGAATACCTGGTTCGACATGCCGGTGAGCAGCAGGTAAATCAGGCCGCCGACGATGTAGAAAGTGAAGTACTGGCGCGTCGAGCCGGCGGCGATTTGCGTGCTGCGCATCAACTCGGCCAGGCCGGTGACGGAGATCAGGGCCGAATCCTTCAGGCTCATTTGCCAGACATTGCCCAGGCCGGGCAGCGACAGGCGGAATATTTGTGGCAGCAGGATGCGCCGGGCCAGCATCATGGTGGGCATGCCGATGGAGCGCGCGGCTTCCAGCTCACCCGGCACCACGGCCAGGAAGGCACCACGGTAGACCTCGGCCTGGTACGAACCCGAGATCATGCCGACGGCCAGCGCGCCGACCAGAAATGGCGGTGTGGCGATAAAACCTTCGGCGCCAAACCACTGGCCGATGGTGGTGATCAGGGTCGAGCCACCGAAGTAGAAAAGGTAGATCACCAGCAGCTCGGGGATGCCTCGGAATACCGTTGAGTACAGCTCACCCAGCCAGCGCAGGCTGCGCCGTGGCGACAGCTTGGCAGCCGCCACCAGCGCGCCGAACACCGAGCCCACCAGTAAGCCGCACAGTGTCAGGGCCACCGTCAACAGGGTGGCCAGCAGCAGGGCAGGGCCCCAGCCCTGCTCGCTGAAACCTAGCATTGTGAGGAGTTCCATCATGGTCTTTCGGTCAGGGCTGTAGCACGCATGGTGTTGGTCGGGTGGATCTCGCCCCGTTCGCCCTGAGCCTGTCGAAGGGCTTCGACAGGCTCAGGGCGAACGGGATGCTGCACTTGGCAGATGCCAAATGCCGCTTTACGGTGTTTACAGGGTTCCAGTCAGGTCGGTCTTGAACCACTTCAGCGACAGCTTCTTCACCGTGCCGTCGGCCAGCGCGGCCTTGATGGCGGTGTCGAACTTGGCTTTCAGGTCGCCATCGGCCTTGCGGAAGCCGAGAGCTTCGCCTTCGCCGAATACCAGGCCGCCGATCTTCGGTCCGGTGTAGGCCAGGCCCTTGTTTTCCGGCTTTTCCAGGATGGAGTTGATCAACGTCACATCGTCGAAAGCGGCGTCAATGCGGCCGGCCTTCAGGTCCAGCATGGTGTCGGCCGAGGCACTGTATTCGCGGATGGTGGCGATGTCCTTGAAGTGCGCATCCATGAAGGCGGTGTAGACGGTGCCGGAGGCGATGCCGATGGTCTTGCCCTTCAGCGCAGCGCGCAGCGGCTCGATGGCGGCGCGCACGGTTTTGGCGTCGTTGCCCAACTTCAGTGCCGGGCCTTTGGCTTCGGGCAGCAGCTTGCCGCTGGCGGTGACGAAGCTGGCCGAGGTGGAGGCGTAGGGGGCGGAGAAAGCGATCTCTTTCTTGCGCTCGTCGGTGATGACGATGGAGTCCATCATCACGTCGAACTTGCCGGCTTTCAGGCCGGCGATCATGCCGTCCCAGTTCTGCACCACCAGCTTGCAGCTGATCTGCATGCGCTTGCACAGGTCCTCCATCATGTCGACCTCGAAGCCGCCGAGCTTGCCGCCTGGCAAGGTCAGGTTCCAGGGTTCGTACGCGCCTTCGGTGGCGATGGTGACGGACTTCCAGTCTTTGGCCTGGGCCGGTGCGGCGCAGGCCAGGACGCCCAGTGCGAGCAGGCTGGTGGAGAGGAGTTTTTCGATCTTCATGGTCTGGCTTTCAAGGGTTGAGGACAAAGGAAAATTTATAAAAAACAGGGCGCTAGCGCAGTGTTTATCTGCGCTAGCAGCTATCAATACCGTAGCGTTGCCTTACTTGACGCTTTACTTCACCATCGGCAGGTGCAGGCCCTGCTTCTTGGCGGTGGCAATGGCGATGTCGTAGCCGGCATCGGCGTGGCGCATCACGCCGGAGCCGCTGTCGTTGACCAGCACGCGGGCCAGGCGCTCGGCCGCGGCGTCGGTTCCGTCGGCCACGATGACCATGCCGGAGTGCTGCGAATAGCCCATGCCGACGCCGCCACCGTGGTGCAGGCTGACCCAGGTGGCGCCGCCGGCGGTGTTCAGCAACGCGTTCAGCAGCGGCCAGTCAGACACGGCGTCCGTGCCGTCCTTCATGGCTTCGGTTTCGCGGTTCGGGCTGGCCACCGAGCCGGTGTCCAGGTGGTCCCGGCCGATGACGATCGGTGCCTTCAGTTCGCCGTTCTTCACCATCTCGTTGAAGGCCAGGCCGGCGATATGCCGTTCGCCCAGGCCCAGCCAGCAGATGCGTGCCGGCAGGCCCTGGAAGCTGATGCGCTCGCGCGCCATGTCCAGCCAGCGGTGCGTGTGGTGGTTGTTCGGGAACAGTTCCTTGATCTTGGCGTCGGTCTTGTAGATGTCTTCCGGGTCGCCCGACAAGGCTACCCAGCGGAACGGGCCCTTGCCTTCGCAGAACAGCGGGCGGATGTAGGCCGGCACAAAGCCGGGGAAGTCGAAGGCGTTCTGCACGCCCACGTCGAAAGCCACCTGGCGGATGTTGTTGCCGTAGTCCACTGTGGGGATGCCCATGGCCTGGAAGTCCAGCATGGCTTGCACGTGGACGGCGCAGCTCTGGGCGGCTGCCGCTGTCAACGCTGCATGCTGGGCCGGGTCTTTCTGCGCCGCCTTCCAGTCGGCCACGCTCCAGCCGGTGGGCAGGTAGCCGTTGACCAGGTCGTGGGCCGAGGTCTGGTCGGTCACCAAATCGGGCTTGATGCTGCCGGCCTTGGCGCGTTTCACCAGCTCGGGCAGGATGTCGGCCGCATTGCCCAGCAAGGCGATGGACACGGCTTCCTTCGCGTCGCAGTGCTGCTGGATCAGTTCCAGAGCATGGTCGATGTCGCGCGCCTGCTTGTCCACATAGCGGGTGCGCAGGCGGAAGTCGATGCTGCTCTGCTGGCATTCGATGTTCAGCGATACGGCGCCGGCCAGCGTCGCGGCCAGTGGCTGGGCACCGCCCATGCCGCCGAGGCCGGCGGTGAGTATCCATTTGCCGGCGAGATCGTTGTTGTAGTGCTGGCGGCCGGCTTCTACGAAGGTCTCGAACGTGCCCTGGACGATGCCCTGGCTGCCGATGTAGATCCAGCTGCCGGCGGTCATCTGGCCGTACATGAACAGGCCCTTGCGGTCGAGTTCATGGAAGTGCTCCCAGTTGGCCCATTTCGGCACCAGGTTCGAGTTGGCGATCAGCACGCGGGGTGCGTTGGCGTGGGTTTTGAATACGCCCACCGGCTTGCCGGATTGCACCAGCAGGGTTTCGTCGTCGTTCAGCTCGCGCAGGCTGGCCAGGATCTGGTCAAAGCATTCCCAGTTGCGGGCGGCACGGCCGATGCCGCCGTAGACCACCAGGCTCTTCGGGTCTTCGGCCACCTCGGCGTCGAGGTTGTTTTGCAGCATGCGGTAGGCGGCTTCGGTCAGCCAGCTCTTGCAGCTGAGTTCGGTGCCACGCGGTGCGCGGATGACGCGGCTGGCGTCGAAGCGGGGGTCTTGTTGGGTCATTGAGGCTCTCCTTAGGCTGGGATGTGGCTGGGCAAGATGTTCAGTACGGCGGCTGGCCAGTCGCTGCGGTGTGCCCATAGGCGCATGGCTTCGATGTCGTTGGCCAGGAAGCGGTCCTGGTCCAGGAAGGCCACGCGCTGGCGAATGTCGCCAAAGGCGGCTTCCACCAGGGGCGAGCTTTTCAGGTTGCGTTTCAGCTCAATGCCCTGGGCGGCGCCCATGGCTTCTATGCCGATGACCACGGCGGTGTTGTTCACCATTTCGCCCAGGCGGCGCGCGGCAAAGGTGGCCATAGATACATGGTCTTCCTGGTTGGCCGAGGTGGGCAGGCTGTCCACGCTGGCGGGGTGGGCCAGGGATTTGTTTTCGGACGCGACGGCAGCCGCCGTGACCTGGGCCATCATGAAGCCCGAGTTCAGGCCGCCGTCGCGCACCAGGAAGGGCGGCAGGCCGGACAGGCCGGTGTCCAGCAGTAGTGCCAGGCGGCGCTCAGAAATAGCGCCGATTTCCGCGATCGCCAGGGCAATGATGTCGGCGGCAAAGGCCACAGGTTCGGCGTGGAAGTTGCCGCCGGAGATCACGTCGCCGTTGTCAAAGACGAGGGGGTTGTCGGACGCGGCATTGGCTTCGGTTTGCAGTACCTTGGCGGCATGGGTCAGGTTGTCCAGGCAGGCGCCCATGACCTGCGGAATGCAGCGCAGCGAATAGGGGTCTTGCACGCGGCCGCAGTTCGAGTGGGACGGCACGATTTCGCTGCCGTCCAGCAGGGCGCGTACCGCACCTGCCACCGCCATCTGGCCAGGCTGGCCGCGTGCGGCGTGAATACGTGCATCGAAGGGTTTGATCGAGCCTTGCACCGCTTCCAGCGACAGCGCGCCGGACAGCAGGGCGGCGCCAAATACGTTTTCGGCCCCAAACAGACCGTGCAGCGCCAGCGCGGTGGATGCCTGCGTGCCGTTCAGCAGCGCCAGGCCTTCCTTGGGGCCCAGTACAAAAGGCTTCAGGCCGATGCGGGCCATGGCTTCCACGCCAGTCAGTACTTCGCCGTTGGCGCTGGTGGCCTGGCCTTCACCTATCAATACGCAGGCCATATGCGCCAGCGGCGCCAGGTCGCCGGATGCGCCCACCGAGCCTTTGGCCGGGATGCAAGGCGTAATGCCGGCGTTGACCAGGGCCAGCAGGGCTTCGGCCAGGGCCGGGCGTATGCCCGAGTGGCCACGCGCCAGGCTGACCGCCTTGGTGGCCAGGATCAGGCGCACCACCGGGGCCGCGAGGTGTTCGCCCGTGCCCACGCTGTGCGATAGCACCAGGTTGCGCTGCAGGTCGGCCAGGTGGTCGGGTGCGATCTTGGTGCTGGCCAGTTTGCCAAAGCCGGTGTTGATGCCGTAGACCACCTGGTCCTGGTCCACGATGCGTTGCACGGTGGCCTGTGCGGCCAGCATGCCGGCACGGGCTTCTGGGGCCATGCTGAGCTGGATGTTGCCTGCGTGGATGCTGCGCAGCTGGGCCAAGGTGACGTGGCCGGGATGGAGTGTGAGTGTGGACATTTCTAATCCTGTATAGACAAGTTGGTGCGAGCGAAAGTGCGGTGGTGTGTAGGGGTAAAAGTTAGCTGGTCACGGCATTGCCATCGGTGCGTACCCGACTGCCCAGGCGGTAGCGCGCGCCGGGGTGCAGGCAGCGCACCAGGGTGATGGGGACTTCGCGCATCCAGGTGCGTCGGGTGAGCAGCAGGCAGGGTTGGCTGGGCTCCATCTGCAGCAGTTCGGCCTGTTCGCGGGTGGGCAGCACGGCGTCCACCACATGCTCCATCTGGTCGAACAACACGGTGCGCACCAGGAAGTCGGAGGGCTGCTCCATAGTGAAGTCCTGCTCCATGAACTCAGGCGCCATGCGCGGATTGACGAAGCGGTCTTCCAGCTGGATGGCCACGCCGTCTTCGAGGTGTACGCAGACCGCGTGGAACACCGATTCCCCCGTGTGCAGGCCCAGCGCAGCCGCTACTTCGAGCGGGGCAGCGATGCGCTCCACGTTGACGATCTGACAGCGGTAGTCGTGGCCCCGGCGGCGAATGTCGTCCGACAGGCGGGCGATCTGCAGCAGATTGCCCTGGGGCTTTTCATCCGCCACAAAGCTGCCTACGCCGGCGGTGCGGGTGATGCGGCCTTGCTCTACCAGCTCGCGCAAGGCGCGGTTGACGGTCATGCGGGCAATGCCGAACTGGGCGACCAATTCGCTTTCAGAGGGCAGGCGGTCGCCAGCGCGCCAGGTGCCGTCCTGGATCTTGCTGGCAATGAAGTCCTTGACCTGCTGGTAGCGGGCCACGGCGGGCTCCAGCGGGGATTGCGCCACATGGGCGCGGGGCCTGGATGTGCGGCGTACGGAAGGTGTGGATGTGCTCATAGTGGTGCGATAGTCGGCGTTATGAGCCAACTTGTACATACAGGTAAACCATTATTTTCACTTGAATGGTGCGCGAGGCTGGATTTGACGGTTTAATTAGGGTCATATCAGGCACAAATTTGGTGAAAATTCAGAAAGTAGGTCGATTTAATATGTATAGACAGGTTTGTATAAGCAGTTTGCGTGCCAAGTTCTGCGTGCGCTGGCTTGTCTGGGGCGGCCAGGCTTTCTGCTAGCATTCCAGCGGGTTTGCCCACATGGCAGACCACGTCGCTCGGACGGTTCCGGGCGCTTACGTGAGATTTATCAACATGGCTGCATCTTCTGCAGGCAAGCGCCGCTTTGCGCGCATTGACCGCCTGCCTCCCTACGTTTTCAACATCACGGCCGAACTGAAGCTGGCCGCACGCCGCCGTGGCGAGGACATCATTGACATGAGCATGGGTAACCCCGACGGGGCCACGCCTGCGCACATCGTCGCCAAGCTCACCGAGGTGGCCCAGCGGCCGGACACCCACGGCTACTCGGCCAGCAAGGGCATACCGCGCCTGCGTCGGGCTATTTCGCATTGGTACAAAACGCGCTACCAGGTGGACATTGACCCTGATAGCGAGGCCATCGTCACCATAGGCTCGAAAGAAGGCCTGGCGCATCTGATGCTGGCCACGCTGGACCGGGGCGACACCGTGCTGGTGCCCGACCCCAGCTACCCCATCCACATTTACGGCGCTGTGATAGCGGGCGCTGACATCCGCAGCGTGCCCTTGACCGAGGGCGTGGACTTTTTCGCCGAGCTGGAGAAGGCCATTCGCGGCAGCTACCCCAAGCCGAAGATGATGGTGCTGGGCTTCCCCAGCAACCCCACGGCGCAGTGCGTGGAGTTGCCGTTCTTCGAGAAGGTTATTGCGCTGGCCAAAAAGCACGACATCTTCGTGGTGCATGACCTGGCCTATGCCGACATTGTGTTCGACGGCTGGAAGGCGCCCAGCATCATGCAGGTGCCGGGTGCCAAGGATATCGCGGTGGAATTCTTTACCCTGTCCAAGAGCTACAACATGGCTGGCTGGCGTGTCGGCTTCATGGTTGGCAACCCGGACCTGGTGGCGGCCCTGGCGCGTATCAAGAGCTACCACGACTACGGCACCTTCACCCCGCTGCAGGTGGCGGCGATTGCCGCGCTGGAGGGCGACCAGAGCTGCGTGGGCGAGATCGCCGCCACCTACCAGAGCCGCCGTGACGTGCTCTACAAAGGCTTGATGGAAGCCGGCTGGCAGGTGGATTGCCCCAAGGCCAGCATGTACATCTGGGCGCGTATTCCTGAACCCTATCGCGCGCTGGGCTCGCTGGAGTTTGCCAAGCAGCTGTTGGCCAAGGCCAAGGTCTCGGTATCACCCGGCATAGGCTGTGGCGACCATGGCGACGAGCATGTGCGCTTTGCGTTGATCGAGAACGAGGCGCGTATCCGCCAGGCGGTGCGCGGCATCAAAGCCATGTTCAAGGCTGACGGGGTGCTGGGCCATTGACATGGCGCACAGGCTGCGGGTCTTGCAGCTTGACCGCCACCGGGTGCGGCACTATTCTGTTGGCAGCGCATACCGCGCAACCACTACAGAATGTCCAATCGCATGAAAACTGATACCCGGACGGAGACACAACGCCGCTTGCAAGCACTGGTGGCGCGCGAAACCGGCACAGCTGTGTCGCCCGCGCTGCAGGCCGAGTTGTCGGCCATCGTGGACGGTGCCTTGGGCGCCCCCGACTCAGGGCCCGAGCTGGCGGTGGTCAAGCGCGACGTGACCATACTGGTGGCGGATTTGCGCGGCTTCATCGCGCTGACCGCCACCCAGCCTGCGGGCACCATCGTGACCATGCTGAACCTGTGCCTGGAGCGCATGAGCGAGGTGATTTACCGCTACCAGGGCACCATCGACAAGTTCACCGGTGAGTCCATGACGGTGCTGTTTGGCGCGCCGGTGGAGCGCCCGGACGATGTGATGCGCGCCCTGTCTTGCGCGGTGGAAATGCAGATCGCCATGCGCCTGCTGAACGACCAGTACCAGCGCGGCCGCATGCCCGAGCTGTACATGGGCATAGGCCTGAACACCGGCTCGGTGATGGCCGGGCGCTTTGGCTCTGAGGTTTTTTCGCAGTACACGGTGATTGGCAACGAGGTCAGCCTGGCGTCGCGCATCGAATCCTTCAGCCTGCGCGGCCAGGTGCTGATCAGCGAGAACACCTACCAGCGTTGCGATGGCTCGGTAGTGGTGACCGACCCGGTGGAGGTGTTCGTGGCGGGCAAGCTGGTGCCGGTGAAGGTGCGCGAGTTGATCTCCATACCCGCGCTGCACCTCAAAGTGCCACGCCAGGAGTTCCGTCGCAGCCACCGCGCCGAGGTGCGCATTCCCTGCGACCTGCAGGTGCTGGAAGGCAGCACGGTGCTGCCGCACCCAATCCGCGCGCACATCCTTGACATCGGCTACCACGGCGTGCTATTGGAGCTGGACCTGCCGCTGGAAGTCGGCTTTGACGTGAAGCTGAACTTCGACATGACCCTGGTGGAATACCCGGTCACCGACATCTACGCCCGCGTGATGAAGACCAAGCACGAAGACGGCCTGCTGCTGGCCGGGCTGGAGTTCACGGCCCTGAGCGCCGAGACCAATACCAAGCTGCAGATGTTTGTGCAGATGCTAGTAGGGCAAGTTTAGGCACACCCCCAGGCTACACACTTCCCCGGCTTCGGCTTGCAAAGCCGAAGACGCATGTTTTCGCCAACCCCCCTCACATCGGTTTGAAAAACCGGTGTGACACGCAGGGGGCAACACCTGCGGCCTGGCATAGCCAGTTCCGCGGTGTTTCTGGGCCAGACAGTCTCGTCGTTGACGGGATGGCCAGTTTTCCCACTGAGATTGTCTGATACCTCTGTACTACATTTTTGATAGCTACCTGCGCAGGTTCTATATGCGCTAGCGGCCTATTTCTTCTACATCGCCCAGATGCGCGGCTTGGTGGCGGGTAGCTGCCAGAAGTGGGCGCGCCAGGCGGCCCAGACCTGTTTCATCAAATCCATGGCGGGTTCTACCAGCGGGGCCAGGCAGCGGACGATGACGACCTGGCCGTCGGGGCTGGTGGCGCCGGCCTTATCGCGCAGCGGGTGGTTGTCGATGACTTGGCGGGCCACGTCCAGCGCGGCGGCGCGGCGTGCATTGTCCAGCCGGCTGCCGGCCAGGAAGAACAGTGAGGCCATGCACTTGTTGCCGGCCAGGCCCAGCGGGCTGTCCAGCAGGCGGGTGTCGCTGGCGTCTATGGTGCCGCGCTCCAGCCATACGCCGGGCAGCTCCAGGTGCTGGCAAAAGCGGCCTTGCGCAAACGGCTGCTGCGCCTGCGGCAGGCCGAAGGCGGTAACGTCCCAGCCTATCAGCTCGGCGCCGGGCTCTAGCTGGAAGCGCAGGCGGTTTTCGGCCAGGCACTGGTTGTAGCAAATTGCCTCGCTGGGCAGCCATTCCATCCGGGCCCCGGGCGCCAGCGTGATCTGGGTGTTTTGCAGTGCCGCTTCGCCGGCGGATCGGTAAAACCGGGTTGCGCCGGGCGTGGTGATGAGGCCATGGGCGCCGCTGTCCACACGCACGGTGATGTCCAGCGTGTCACCGCCGACCAGGCCGCCGGGCGGGTGCACTAGTACGTTGTGGCAGATCGCATCACCCTCTGGGTACAGGCTTTGCAGAATGCGCAGCGGCCCTTTGTGCAGGTGGCGGGCTATGCTGCGTGCAGCTTCTTTTTGGTAATGCAGGTCGAGTTGGGCGTGCCAGGACATGGGAATTCAGTTGGGGCCAGAGGGCAAAAATGCGTGGCGCTGGGGCGCGGGTTCGGCCGGAGCCAAACCCGGTAATGTACGTGCTGCTGCGCCGCCGGTGCGCAGTATCAGTCCGCCGGCCTGGCGTTTGGGCTCGCCCAGTACAGAGCGCGCATTGGCCGGTGCGAAGCGCGTACGCAAGTCCTGCACGGCGGCCATCAGGCCGGCATGGCCCTCAATCTTGGCCTCATAGCGCTGCAGCACCAGGTAGGCGGTCTCTATCAGCTTGGCATTCTGGGTGTTGGTACCGTGCAGCACCAGGTTGTCCACCGCAGCGCGCGGGTCGCCACGCAGGCTCAGGGCCATGGCGCTTTCGGCGATCTTGGCGATCTGCGGCTGGCATTCGCGTATGCGTTCGGCATAGGGTTCATGGACGGCGCAAGAGCCGGCCAGCAGCTCTCTCAGCGGCCGGGTGGTGGAGAAGCGCATGCCCAGCGCGTCGATCACGGTGTGGATTTCGTCCAGCTGGATGCTGCGCTGCGCCAGCACGCTCAGCAGGGCCAGCAGATTGCATGCGGACTCGAAGTCAAACGCTTGTTGGTTGACACCACGGATGAGCTCGCGCACCGATTGCACTGCCTGGGCTACCTGCTGGTCGTGGATGGCTAGCAGGGTCTGCATGATGCCCATCAGGCGTTGGCTGCGTGCAGCGTCGCTGCTGCGTTCAACAACACGCTTGAAATCGTCGTAGCAGCGTTGCAGGCCTTTGCGGTCTTTGGCCTCCAGGCGCATGAACGCTAAAAGCACCAGGGTCTGGCAGTCCAGCATCTTGGAGTCCAGCCCCAGGCGCACCGTGCGGTCCAGCATTTTTTCGGCCTGCTTGCGGTCGCCGACGTAGTACATCATCAGGCCCAGGTTCTGCGCGCGGCTGATGGAGTCGGGCGCCATGTCCACCGCCATCTGGTAGGAGGCCATGGCTTGTTCGTACTTGCCTTGCTCGAACTGGGCCCGGCCGAGGATGTCGTAGGCGTCGGCGTATTGTGGATTTTCGCCGATCAGGCTTTCGATGGCGCTGGTGGCCTTGGCGGTCTGGCCGGAGTCCAGCAGCGAACGCGCCACGCCCAGCTTGGCCCACGGCAGAGTCTTGGCGGCGATCACGGCCTCGTAAAGGGTCTGTGCCTGGTCATACTGGTTGGTGCGCAGCAGCAGTTCGGCACCCACGCGGGCGGCGTACAGCCAGAATGGGCCTTTGGCGTTGAATCGTTTGACACAGAGCTCTGCGGCTTTGTCAAACTCCCCTTCGTCTATGGCTTCAAAAATAGCTTTCAACGCAATTTTGCGTACGCGCGCCTGGTGCAAGCGCTCGCCCAGGCTGTTGGCGCTGTGGGGTTTCAGCAGGTAGCCGTCGAGTGCAGACTCAGCGGCCTCGGCCACCTTGGTGTACGTGGCTTCACCCGTGACCATGATGAATACGGTCGAGAAGGGTAACCATTGGTTGCGGCGCAGGTCGTCTATCAAATCCTGGCCGGAGGACGAACTACCCGCGAACTGGTGCTCGCACAGCACCACGTCAAAGTGTTCGTGCTCCAGCAGACGGCGAGCGTGGGCGGTAGACATGCACTGCACCACCTTGCCCACGCCAAAGTCCCTGAGCTGGGCCACCAGGATAGAGCGAGACGTGGCATGGCTGTCGATGACCATGGCCTGGCAGCTGGATAGGTCGTCCGCACGTTGGTTCACAAGGCTCCTTGGCGTCTGCCTTGCAGGCGAACTGGGGGTAGGCTGCTGCTCGGCAGCAAATGTATCTAAATGTATAGCGTGCTTGCCCCGCAAGCCACCAGAAACTACCCGGACGTGGGTTTTTTTGTGCGTGCGGACAGCGTAAACACCTTGAACAGTTTCTCAGGCTCGGATATTCAGCAGCGATCCCAGCATGCTGTCGTTGGTTTTGAACACGTTCAGGTTGGCCAGGAAGCTGTTCTTGGCCTGCAGCTGGGCGACCACGTCGTCTTCCAGGCTGGGGCCGGCGCCGGTGCTGCGTTCCACCTGGCTGTTGACGCCGCCGTCTGCTTGGGTGCTTTGCTGCACTTCCTGGGGCTGGAAGCCCTCGGTCTGCTGGTTGGCGATGTTGTGGGCCGACGCATCCAGCCGGGTTTGTGCAGCCTGCATGCCGGACAGTGAAATGGACGAGATGGCATTCATGGGGCAGGGCTCCGGCGGGCAAAGTAGGCTTGATTTTAAAAGCCGGGCCACCCATGTACAAGCAGGGGCCTGCGCCAAATGCACCGCCGGTGTGCGGTATGCGTTAGCCCAGCCGCTGGCGGATGATGGCCAGGCGCATATCGAACTCGGGCAGCACCCAGGTCTGGAAAGCCTGGGCCGGTGCGCTCCAGCGCGGACCGCTAGCGGCTGGGGCTGTGCGGATGCGGCCCCAGGCCCAGTCCAGCAGTACCAGGGCCACAGCGCGCAGATAGTCGTCGGCCACCCAGTAGGGCAGCTCGGGCGCGGACTTGGCGGCGTGGACCAAATCGATGGTGGCTTGCAGCAAGGCGTCGCGTTGCGCTGTCGTCGGTAGCTCGGCCAGCAGGGCGCTGATGGTGGCTCCGCCATCGGCCAGCACCTTGCGCACCAGCAGGTCGATGGCCTGGATTTCATTGGTGCCTTCGTAGATCATGGCCACGCGCGAGTCGCGCACGATCTGCTCAATGCCCCATTCGCTGACATATCCATGGCCGCCAAATACCTGCAGGCAGGCGCTGGCGCCCTGGAAGGCCTGGTCGCTGAAGGCGGCTTTCAGCACCGGCGTGACCAGCGCACACCAGCGTTGGGCGCTGGCGCGTTGGGCCGCGTCCGGGCTGTGCTTGGCCACATCCAACTGCAAGGCCGTGTGGTAGGCCACGACCCGGCCGCCGTCTATCCAGGCGCGTTGGGTGTCCAGAATGCGGCGGATGGCGGGGTGCTCGGCGATGGTGCTGGGGCCTTGTGCGGCCAACGGGGCGCGCATCTGCCGGCGCTCTAGCGCATAGGCATGGGCCTTTTGCCAGGCGGCCTCCAACAGGCCCAGGCCTTGCAGACCTACGTGCAGGCGGGCGGCGTTCATCATCACGAACATCGCGTTCAGGCCCTTGTGGGGTTCGCCCACCAGCCAGCCGGTGGCGTCGTCAAAGCGCATCACGCAGGTGGGGCTGCCGTGCAGGCCCATTTTTTCCTCGATGCGCTCGCAGACCACGGCGTTGCGCTCGCCGCCGGGCAGTATTTTGGGCACCAGGAACAGCGACAGGCCTTTGGGCCCGGCGGGTGCCTCGGGTAGGCGGGCCAGCACCAGGTGGATGATGTTGTCGCTCAGGTCATGCTCGCCGCCGGAGATGAAGATCTTGCTGCCGTTCACGCGCACGCTGCCGTCCGGCTGGGGTACGCCCTTGCTGCGCACCAGGCCCAGGTCGCTGCCGGCATGGGCTTCCGTGAGGCACATGGTGGCCAGCCATTCGCCGCTGGCGATCTTTTCCAGGTACTGGGCTTTCAGTGTGTCGCTGCCGTGGTGCTTCAGGCACTCATAGGCGCCGTGCAGTAGGCCGGGCGCCATGGTCCAGCCGTGGTTGGCACCGGCCAGCATCTCATACAGCACGCATTCCAGCACCGCGGGCTGGCCCTGGCCACCGTCTTCCGGGGCGCAGGACAGTGCCGGCCAGCCGGCTTGCCAGAAGGCCTGGTAAGCCGCTTTGAAGCCGGGCGGCGTGCTGACCTGGCCGGCGTGGAAGCGGCAGCCTACTTCGTCGCCTACACGTTGCAGCGGTGCGACTTGCTGATCCACGAACTTGCCAGCTTCCTCCAGTACCTGCAGTGCCAGGTCCGCATCGGTATCGGCGAATGCTGGCAAGGCCTGCCATTGCTGCGGTGCCTGCAGCACCTCGGTTAACAGGAAAGCGATATCGTCCAATGCGGCCATGGTTTGCTCTTCTTTAGATAGCTACTAGCGCAGGTGTTACCTGCGCTAGGGGCATTTTTTATATATAAATGGCTAGTGGCTGCGCAGCGCCTGCTGGGCGCGCATCAGCGCCATGGCGGCCACGGCTGCGACCACGATGCCGGGCGATGAGGCGGCCATCACGCCGCCTACGCCCATGCCAGCCGCAAGGATTTGCCCCGCAATCATCGGGCCGCCAATCGCACCCAGCCGCCCTACGGTGATGGACGCGCCCACACCTGTACCGCGGATGGAGGTGGGGTACAGCGCCGGTGCCATCGCATACAGCACCAGCTGCCCGCCCAGGGCGCAGAAACCTGCGCCCAGCCCGGCCAGCAACATCATGCTGAAGCTGTCCGACAGGCCTAGCCCGGCCAGCGACAACAACATGCCCACGTAGATGCACACGGCAGTGAACATGCGGCCCTTGGAGTCCATCAGCCGGCCCACCATCAGCGAGCCTGCTGCACCGCCGAAGTTGAACAGCAGCTGCACCATGCCCGCATCCGCCCTGCTAAAGCCCTTGCCTTGCAGCAAGGATGGCAGCCAGTTCAGCAGCATGTAGAGCACGGTCAGCACGAAGAAGCTGGCCAGCCACAGCAGCAGGGTGGACTTCCACATGCTGCCTTTGAACAGTCCGGCCAGGCCTTCGCTGGAGACAGGGCGCGCCGTGGCGGCCGCAGCCTGTTGGCGGCTCAGGTAGGCGCGGGATTCGGGCAGCAGAACGATCAGCAGAAACGCAATCAGCAGCGGCACCACGCCACCCACGTAGAACAAGCCGCGCCAGCCGCCACCCACGTTCAGCATCCCCAGGACCGAGGCCAGTGCGCCGCCCAGCGGAATGCCGGCATAGGTCACGCTCACGGCCACGCTGCGGTTGCGCTCATCGGCGGCCTCAGAAGACAGGGCGATCAGGATAGGCAGCGCCGCACCCAGGCCCAGGCCGGTCATGAAGCGCGCGGCCAGCAGGCTCTGGTAGTCCCACACATGGGCCGTGGCCAGCGAGAACAGACCGAACAGCAGCACCGAGCCGACCAGCACCTTCTTGCGGCCAATGCGGTCGGCCAGCCAGCCGCCAAACAGCGCGCTGGGCAGCAGGCCGACCAGGCCGGCGCTGAACATACCGCCCATTTGCGGCGGCAGCAGTTTGAACTCGGCACCAATGCCGGAGGCGGCAATGCCGGCGGACTGCAGGTCCAGCCCTTCGAGCAAGGCCACGACGAAGCAGAGGAAGAGGGTGAGCACCTTGCTGCTGCTGGCAGCGCCGGTGCTGGGGTGGGGGCTGGGCATGTTGTGTCTCCTTGTTTTTATGGGGGCTGGCAGCGCTTAGCGCGGTGCCATGCGTAGCGCGCCGTCCAGGCGGATCACCTCGCCATTCAGGTGGCGGTTGGTCACGATGTGGGCGGCCAACTCGGCGAATTCGGATGGCTTGCCCAGGCGCGACGGGAAGGGGATGCTGGCGGCCAGCGATGCCTGCACGGCTTCGGGCAGCTCCTGCATCAGCGGCGTGGCAAACAGGCCGGGCGCCACGGTGCACACGCGGATGCCGTGCTGCGCCAGGTCGCGCGCCATGGGCAGCGTCATGCCAACCAAGCCGCCCTTGGAGGCGCTGTAGGCCTGCTGGCCGACTTGGCCGTCAAAGGCGGCGACCGAGGCGGTGAACATGATCACGCCGCGCGCGCCGTCTTCCAGCGGCTCCAGCTTGGCGCAGGCGGCGGCGAACAGGCGGGTCATGTTGTAGCTGCCGATCAGGTTCACGGTGATGACCTTGCTGAACGCGTCCAGCGGGGCGGCGCTGCCGTCTTTCTGCACCACGCGCTTGGCGCCACCGATGCCGGCCACGTTCATCAGGATGCGGGCCGGGCCGTGCGCGGCGGCGGCTTTGTCAATGGCGGCGGTGACGCTGTCGGGGCTGGTGATGTCGCACTGGCAGGCGATGCCGTTGATGTCGGCTGCTACTCTTTCTGCCTGCGCGATGTTCACGTCCAGTACTGCTACCTTGGCGCCCAGGCGGGCGAGTTCGCGGGCGGTGGCCTCGCCCAGGCCAGAGGCGGCGCCGGTTACAAGTGCGGATGTTCCTTGGATGTTCATGCTGTGTGTCCAGTGCGTTCAATAGGTTGGAGGATGTTGGATAAGCTGCCGCTGTGCATGGCTTCCACCAGGGCGGCGCGGTGCTTGAGCACGGCGCGCTGGTTGATGGAGCCTTTGTCGGTAATCTCGCCCTGGTCCAGCGAAGGCGGCTCGGCCAGCAGGTAGGCGCGGGCAATGCGGGTGGCGCTGCCGGTGGCTTCGGCTGCCAGCCTATCTATGACCTGCTGGAAGTGGGCCTGCACCGGCGCACTCTCCAGCACCGCTTGCATGCTGGCGCCGTCTGGCAGGCCGCTGAGGCTGCGGCAGGCGTTGGTGGGGATGATGAGCGCGCCCACTTCCTTCAGGTTGATACCGGTCAGCACCGCGTCCTGCACATAGGGCGCGCCTGCGGCGATGATCTTGGCGCGCATCGGACCCACGCTGACAAAGGTGCCTGTGCTGAGCTTGAAGTCTTCGGCAATGCGGCCGTCGAACTTCAGGCCTTTGTGCAGGTCGTTTTCGTCGATCCACTGCACCGCGTCGCCCGAGCAGAAGAAGCCCTCGGAATCAAAGCTCTCGCGGGTGGCCTCGGGGTTGCGCCAGTAGCCGGGGGTGATGTTGGGGCCTCGGTAGCGCACTTCTACCTTGCCGTCCACGGGTGCCAGCTTCAGCTCCAGGCCGGGGCCGGGCACGCCGATGTGGCCGGCTTGCACGTGGGGGCTGTTGACGCCCAGGGAGTAGGGCGTGCATTCGGTCATGCCCAGGCCGGTGCCCATCACGATGCGCTCGCCGATTTCACGCTCGGCACTTTCAAACAGCGAGTCCCACACCGGCTGCGACAGCGCTGCGGCGGCGAAGAAAAACATCTTCACCCGGCTCAGCAGGTTCTTGCGCAGCTGGTCGTCGGTCTTCATGAGGTTGGCGATCACCTCGAAGCCGGTGGGCACGTTGAAATACACGGTGGGCGCTATCTCGCGCAGATTGCGGATGGTCTCGCCCATGCCCTTGGGTGTGGGCTTGCCTTCGTCCAGGTACAGCGTGCCGCCGTTGTAGAGCACGATGCCAAAGTTGTGGTTGCCACCGAAGGTGTGGTTCCACGGCAGCCAATCGACCAGCACCAGCGGTGTCTCGGCCAGCACGGGCATGGCCTGGTTCATCTGCTGCAGATTGGCGCTCCACATGCGGTAGGTGATGATGACCGCCTTGGGCAGCTTGGTGGAGCCCGAGGTGAACATGAACTTGGCGATGCTGTCGCCGCTAATGGCGGCGTGCGCAGCATCCACTGCCGGGGTGGCGGGCGTGTGCAGCAACTGGCTGAACGGGATGGTGTCGCGGCCTTCAATGCTGCCGGCACCCAGCACCACCCGCACATCGCTGGGCACAGTAGTCTGGATGGCGCGGGCAAAGCGGCTGCCCACGCTGGCGAACACCAGGCCGGGGGTCAGGGTGCTCAGCACATGGCGCAGCTTGTCGAAGTCCTGGCTGATGGTGGAGTAGGCGGCGGACACAGTGCACTGCGGTATGCCTGCCACCAGGCAACCCAGCGACAGCAGGGCGTGGTCCAGATCGTTCTCGCTGAGTATGACCACCGGGCGCTCTGCCCCCAGATCCATGCCCAGCAGGGCCTGGGCGATGTTGCGCGCCGACTGCCATGCTTGCGCGTAGCTGATGTGCTGCCAGTCAGCCAGGCTGCCATCGGCGTTCTTGTGACGCTGGGCCATCCAGGTCTGGTCGGGCCGGGTCTGGGCCCAGTGGGCCAGGCGGTCGGTCAGCCGGGTCGGGTAGGGCTGCAGCTCCTGGGCGGCTTGCACATAGACGCAGCCCTGCTCGCCCTGGCGGGTGCGGACTTCGGTGACGCCAAACTGCAAAGGGCGGAAGCGGGGGGATGTGGTGGTGGCGGACATGTCTGGGTTCCGGTGCTCTGCGGGCAACTTGGTCGTGTGGCTGGCGCGTACGGTTAGGTGGGGGCGCGTGGGCTCAGTCTTTTTTCACCTTGGCGGCGCGGCCGTCCAGGAAGGCGCGCACGCGTTCTTTGGCCTCGGGCGCGCTCTGGGCAATCGCGGCCATCATGGATTCGGTCAGCAGGCCTTGGTCGCTGGGTTGCTCGGCGATGCGCGGCAGGGCGTGCATCAGGCCGTAGTTGGTCAGTGGGGCGTTTTGGGCAATACGGCCGGCCAGCTCCACCGCTTTGTCGAACGCGGTGCCGGTGGGTACCAGGTACTGGGCGAAGCCCGCGCGCTCGCCGTCTGCAGCGTTGTAAACGCGGCCGGTCATCATCATGTCCATCATGCGGGCGGTGCCGATCAGGCGGGGGATGCGCACCGCGCCGCCACCGCCCACGAAGATGCCGCGCGAGCCTTCGGGCAGGGCGTAAAAAGTGGATTCATCGGCCACGCGGATATGGCAAGCGCTGGCCAACTCCAGGCCGCCGCCGACCACCGCGCCGTGCAGTGCTGCGACCACCGGTACCGGGCCGAACTGCACGCGCTCCAGCGCGGCATGCCACATGCGGGAGTGGTGCAGGCCCTGGCCGGCGTCGCGTTCTTTGAGCTCGCTCAGGTCCAGGCCGGCGCAGAAGTGGTCGCCTTCGCCGCTGATCACGGCAGCGCGCACGCTGGCGGGCAGGTCGTCCATGATGTCGCGCAGCGCCAGGATCAGGCCGTCGTTCAGCGCGTTGCGCTTGGCGGGGCGGGTCAGGCGGATGACGGCGATTTCTTCGCTGTCGCCACGGATTTCCAGAGAGATGTCGGTGTGTGGTGTGCGCATAGGAATACAGGTTTAGTTTGTCGAACTATAGTTATTAAAAATAACTAAAACAAGATTGAAAGAGGCTTGAATCCTAGGTGCTTTCCCTAGCTTTGGTGGGTGCATATAAAGTTATATTTAATAATCAAAAAGCAGCGTTGCATCAGCTACGGTGGCGTGTGTTTTGCGGTGCGTAGCAGCTGCCGCAGCCGGTCCCAACTATCCACGGATTTCTATGAAACACTTTTCCTCTTCTTTCCACAATGCCTGGCTTGTTGACGGCGTGCGCACGCCGCTGGTGGACTACTGCGGCGCCTTTGGCGCGCTGTCGCCCACCGACATGGGCATCAAGGTGGCGCGTGCCGTGCTGGAGCGCAGCGGTCTGCCAGCGGCCGATGTGGAGTCGGTGGTGGTGGGCTCGATGGCGCAGGCCGACTTTGATGCCTATGTGCTGCCGCGCCATGTGGGCCTGTACGCCGGCGTGCCGCTGGCCGTGCCTTCCATCCTGGTGCAGCGCATCTGCGGCACCGGCTTTGAATTGTTCCGCCAGGCCGCCGACCAGATCGCCCTGGGCTATGCCGACCTGGCGCTGGTGGTGGGCACCGAGTCCATGACGCGCAACCCGATTGCCGCCTACACCCACCGCAGCGGCTTCAAGCTGGGTGCGCCGGTGGAGTTCAAGGACTTTCTGGTGGAGGCGCTGGTCGATACCGCCGGCCCCGTCAGCATGATCCAGACTGCCGAGAACCTGGCCGTGCAGTACGGCATCAGCCGCGCCGACGTGGATGCATTTGCGGCCCAGTCGTTTGACCGCGCTCTGCGCGCCAAAGACTTCCATGCCGGGGAAATCGCGCCCGTAACCAACGAGGTGTTTGCACTGGAAGGCTATGCCAACCGTGGCATCCAGCTGCCGCGCAAAGTGGTGCAGATGGCCCATGACACCCATCCCCGGCCATCGCCGGTGGATGCTTTGGCCGCCTTGCGCACGGTCTACCCCGGCGGCGTGCAGACGGCCGGTAACAGCTCGGCCCTGGTAGACGGCGCCGCCAGCGCCCTGGTGGCCAGCGACGCCTATGTGCGCAAGAGCGGCCTGAAACCCCTGGCCCGCCTGCGCGGCGCAGCGGCGGTGGGCGTGGCGCCCGAGTACATGGGCATAGGCCCGGCCCCCGCCATCCGCGCGCTGCTGGAGCGCTGCGGCCTCACCTTGGCCGACATCGACCTGTTTGAGATCAACGAGGCCCAGGGCGCACAAACCCTGGCTGTGGGCCGCGAGCTGGGCCTGGACCTGGACAAGCTGAATGTGCACGGCGGCGCCATTGCGCTAGGCCACCCGCTGGCCGCCACCGGCGTGCGCCTGACCGTGACTTTGGCCCGCGCCTTGCGCCAGCGCGGCAAACGTTTCGGCATCTCCAGCGCCTGCGTGGGCGGCGGCCAGGGCATGGCACTGCTGATCGAGAACCCCGAAGCTTGAATCTTGAATCTTGAATGCTATTTAATTTGTAGCTGCTTGCGCAGGTAATACCTGCGCTAGAGCCACTTTTTCATATGAAACTCAGGCTGCCAGCGCCGTAGCCTTGACGTGGTCCAGCACCCCAAACAGCTCGTCCACCTGGGCGGATGTGAACAGAGCGTCCGGCCCCTGGGGTGCGTAGCTGGTGAAGGGCGGCTCGTACAGCAAGCCGGGCTCCATCACCCCGCGCTCGGTCAGGTGGGTGACGACCAGGTTCACAAACTCCAGCTGGTTGGCGCTGAGTGTCTTGCCCGCTACAAAGCCGTTCAGCGCCTGCGTGGCGGCTTCGCGGTCTAGCCCCACCAGTGCGCGCACAAACAGTCCCAGCCCATGTGCTTCCTGCCCGGCGCGGGCCACGTCCTCAGCGGTGCCGGTGCCGCTGTCAACCAGCAAGCGCTCCAGCTCGGCCAGGTCGGTGGCGGTGAGCGGCTGGTTGCGGCGCAGCTTGTGCAGGGTGATGTGGTTCTCATGCGCACGCAAGAAGGCGCGCACCTTGAGGCGAAAGCGCTCAAAGTCACCCGCGCTGCCGCCCAACGGCAAAGCCACTTCGGTCGCCTCGCCCACGACGTCTTCAAAGTCGGTGTACACCACCTTGCGCTGCGTTTTTGCCAGCAGTTTGATGAGCCCGCGCAAATGCCTGCGCACCTGCTCCAGCATGGGCAAGGTCACGTCCTGCCACCACTCTTCGCCCGCCACGGCCTCAATCAGCACCATGTGCTTTTTCACGTCGGGGATGCTGCCCAGCTCGCTCAGGCTATCGGCCAGCGTACGCACCTGATCGCGCAAGCGCGCAAAGCCTATGTCGCCATGGGCGCTAGCCAACTGGGTGCGCAGCATCAGCAGGTCAAAGCGCTTGGCTTCTTCGTCGTCGTCGCGCACGCTGCTGGGCAGGCCAGACACATGCTGGGCCAAGTCTGTCAGCTGATCGCCCGTCACCGTGTGCCAGGCAGTGGCTTGGCTCCATTGCTCTACCCAGCGGCGCTGTGGGCGCACCACAAAGTTGTCGAGTCGCATACCCGCCACCACGGCGTGCAAATGGCTGGCGATGTCTGCGCGCAGGGTGACGGCAGTCAGGCCATAGCCCGGCACAGGTTCTGCCGCAATCCAACCGTCTGCCCCTTGCGCTAGCTGTGCATCCAGCACAGCCAGCAGCTCCAGCCGTGCCTTGAAAGTGCGCTGGCTCAGGGGTTCTGCCACAACGCCCTTGCTGCCTTCCAGGTTCTGGCTGAAGAACTCCAGGTTTTGGCAGAAGTCGAGGATCAAAAACTCTTTCTTGTCCTGCTCCGGCCCGAACAAGTCTTTGCACAAGCGGGTGCCGCGCCCCAGCATCTGCCAAAACTTGGCCTTGGAGCGCACGATCTTGAAGAACACCAGGTTCACCACCTCGGGCACGTCAATGCCGGTATCCAGCATGTCCACTGAAATGGCAATGTGTGGCGCTTTCTCTTTGACGCTGAAGTCGTCGATCAGGCTCTGCGCGTACTCGGTCTGGTAAGTGATGACACGGGCAAATTGCCCCGCGTAGTGCGGGTAGTTGGCGTTGAATCGCTCGGCAATGAAGTTGGCGTGCGCATTGTTTTTGGCAAAGACGATGGTCTTGCCCAGCTGGTCGCCGCCCGCTACATAGTGGCCTTTACGCATCAGCGTTTCCAGCACTTTGTCCACCGTGTCGGTGTTGAAAAGCCATTTGTTCACCGCCTCGGCGCCTACCTCATCTGGCGCTTGGCCGTCTTCATCCCAGTCCAGTTCGTCCCACTGCTCGCGCTCGGCATCGCTCAGTTCGGCGTATTTGATGCCCTCGCGCTGAAACTTCAGCGGCACCGACACCGCGCGTGGCGGCACCAGGTAGCCTTCGTCAATCGCGTCTTCCAGGCCGTAGGCATCGGTGGGTACGCCGTCTTCCAGGCCAAAAAGGCCATAGGTGTTGCGGTCTATCTCGTCCTTGGGCGTGGCCGTCAGGCCCACCAGTAGCGCGTCAAAGTAGGCAAATATGGCTTTGTACTTTTGGTAGATCGAGCGGTGCGCCTCGTCCACGATGATCAGGTCAAAGTGGCCCACGCCAAAGCGGCGTAAGCCTTCGTCAGTCTCGTTGATCAGCCCCATCATCGTAGGGTAGGTGCTCACATAAACGCGTGCCTCGGTGGCTTTGTCTTTCACCAGGTTCACCGCAGCCGCGTCGGGCAAATGCGCCTTGAAGGCATTGGCCGCCTGGTTCACCAGCGCCACGCGGTCGGCCAGAAACAAGATGCGCTTGGCCCAGTTGGCCCGCTGCAGCAGGTCTACCAGCGCAATCACGGTGCGGGTCTTGCCTGCACCTGTCGCCATCACCACCAGGGCCTTGCGCTGGCGGTCGCGCTCAAAGGTTTCGCCAATGCGGCGAATGGCGCGCAACTGGTAGTGCCGCTCCACGATAGCGGGGTTGATGGTGACGGCAGCCAGCGGCTTGCTGGAGGTGCGGCGCTGCACCAGCAGCTGTAGTTCGTCCTTTTTGTGGAAGCCCTGCACCGGGCGCGGCGGGTACGTGCTGTCGTCCCAGAACCAATGCTCGTAGCCATTGGTGGTGTAGATCAGCGGGCGCTGGCCGAACTGGGTGTGCAGGCAATCCGCATACAGCTTGGCCTGCTGCTGGCCCACGCGCGCATCGCGCCGGGTGCGCTTGGCTTCCACCACCGCCAACGGCTTGCCGTCGTCGCCCCACAGCACGTAGTCCACGTAGCCCACGCCCTGGTTGTTGGGCATGCCTTGCACTTCGTATTCACGGTCGCGGGCTTGGTCCAGCTTCCAGCCTGCTTCCTTGAGCAGCAGGTCGACATGGAGGTCGCGCGTCTCGGCTTCGTTGTAGTCGTGGGTGTCGGGCGTGGCTGTGTTGGCGGCTTTGGCGGCGGCTACGTCGGCACGTAGCTGGGCCAGCTCGGCGTCCAGTGCGGCCGTCTTTTGATTGGCAGCGGCCAGTGCAGCATCACGCGCCGCCAGCTCATTGGCCAGCTGCTTCAGGGCGGCCTGGGTGGCTTGAGCCGCCGTGGCATCTGCTGGGCGGGGCAGCTGGTCGGCACGGAACTGCAGCGCCGGGTCGGGCCGCACAGCCACGTTGCGCCCGTAGTTGCGCGCCAGCCAAAACGCCACCTGGAACAGCTCGCGCAGCACGGCGGTGGCGTCTTGCGCGGTGATAGGCCGCGCGCTGTGCACGGCGTTGTTGCCCTGTTTGCGCACCACGTCCATCTTGGCGTGCAGCGCGGGGCCTACCAGCAGCTTGAAACTGGGCTCGAACAGGTAGGCGGACAGGTCGGGCTTGTAGGGCATTTGCAGCCGGCCAGAGCGTCCCCCCTCGGCCTGGAACAGCCACACCACCGCCAGCTCCAGCGTGCGCCGGGCGTAGAAGCAGGCCGTGCGCGGGTCGCTCAAAGCGGCCTGCTCCGCCTTGGTGGCCTCGGCATACAGCGCGGGCCATTCGGCTTGCAGGAATGAAAAATTGGACGCCATCGAACTCCCTACTGTTTGTTGCCTTTTGCCTGCTCCGCGTCTGATTGCGCGTTCAAAGCAGCTTCTGCCTCTGCCAGACGCTGCATCAGTGTTGCAAACGGTGGCGGTTCGGTCAAAAACATGGGCAGCATCGTCGCATAGTCTTCGCTGATTGCATCCCAACGGTACGCGGGCGGCACCAGTTTGAGTGTGCCGGGCACGGCACTGTCGTAATTGGCCCACGAGGAAGCAAAGTAGCGGCTCTTGTGCAGCGCTACGTCAGCCAATAAATCCAATCGGGCCAGTCCAGCCGTGCGGGCATGGTCTTGCTGCCACAGCGCACAAAAGTCTGAGTAATGCCGCGCAAAGCGGTCACGTACCGGCAAATGTTCTGGCCGGTGGTATTGTGCATGCAAGATGGTCGCTTTCTCCCAAAACGTGCGGGCTACGTCCAAAACCACTACCGGAGCAACAAGGTCGGAAAAAGCTCCCGCCGGTAATACGCCAGAAAGCATGGTGCGCGCCACGGCCTGCACACTGGGCTGCTGATTAGTGAGCGAACCAAACTCCAGCTTTACCCGCTTGGCAATGTAAGCACTGGTTTGTGGGGTGACGCTGGGGTAAGTAAACCACAGGTTTGGCGTACCCGCATTGCTATCTATCTCATAGCCAAGCCAGCTTGCTCCACCTGGGCTGGCGCCCAATACGGATGCAATTTCTGCCTCCAGCACGGGCTGTAGGCGCTGCACATAAGCCTCGCTGGCTTGTGCCAGCGCTTCCATGCGCTTGCGGCGCTGGCTGGCAGATGGCGCGTCGTTGAAGTAGCCCTCTTCAAAGCCCAGCGCAGCGGGCAAGATAGCCAAGTCAATGTCTTCAGAAAAGCGCTGCACAGCGCCAAACACCATAGACAGCGACGTACCGCCTTTGAACTGCACCTGCCCTGTCAGTGCTGGCATAGCAAACAGGCGCCCCAGCAGCCAGCCCACCCAAAAGTCTTTCTCCACAATCAGCGGAGCCAAGCGCAGGCGCGCCGCAGCTTCGGTGAGGATCAAACGGCGCTCCTGCACGCTCTGCAGGGCAAAACTGGGGGTAGCTGTGGGCATCAGTTTTTCTCCGCAATGTGGCGCAGGAACGGGTGCATCCACACCGGTGCGAGTGGCAAATCTTTCAGCAACTGCGCGCGTTGCTTGGGCGGCAGCATCTGCTGCAGGTGCGCGACCCGCTCCAGCGTAACGTGGGCTTTGCCCAGACCGCGCAGCGCGGCAAACACCAAGTTGCTAGATTCGGCAGCGGCGGTTACGCGCCGGGGTGAGCGGTGCCTGAACTCAATCTCTTGCCCGCCCACGCGCAGCGTGCGGCTGGGGCCATTGGTCTCAAACACCGGCTTGGCTACCACCTGCTCGCTCAAGCCCAGTAGGTTGGTGGCCTCCACATCCAGCGGCTGCACCACTACGCCATCGCGCCGGGCTACCGCTTGCACCAGTGCGTCGGTTGAGGGGCTTAGCTCGCCCAGCAGCGGGTGACTGCGCGGCACGTCATATAGGCCACGCGCCACGCGACGCAATGTGTTGGCGCGCACCATGCGCGACAGCGCCATGCCTACCGCGTGAGGCGTGCCCAGGTCTAAAAAGTCTGCCGGGGTGAATACCCGCGCGGGCTCTTTTTTCGCCCAGCGTGCAACCCGCTGCGCCACCTGCCGCGCCAGGGTGGCTGCAGGCGCGGACGCACTTGCAGGCTTTTGGGTAGGTTTTGAGGCTGGCTGGGGGCTCATGGCCTTATTGTGGGTATTTTTTGTTAAAAGTACAAGTAGGTATTTTTAACAAAATTGCTTTCTATTTGTCTGAAAAATGAATCATTTCTCGGAAAAACACCAGCTCTATTGCCACGAAAAAATGCAGTTTTTGTGGCAAAACCAGAACTATCCCCCAGTACGCCCCATGTCCGGCCACCAGTAGTGCGTCCGCCCAAACGGATGCACTTCTGCAGCCCGCCCAGCCTCGTGCAAATCGAGCGTCCATTGGCCGTTGAGCCCGCGCAGTGCGGCTAGGCAACCCATCAGGGCGTCGAAGCCGTGGTCCGCGTCCTCGGCAAGTGCCTCGTCGGGCAGACCAAGCCCTAACTCCTGCAATAGCCAGCGCCAGCCCTCGGTGCGCTGGCCGGGCTTGGCGTGCTTGGCCCACGGGTGCAGTTCTTGGCGCAGGGCGTAGTAGCAAACCTTGGGGTGCGCCTCGGTGACCGTGCCGCCGTGGTCTTGCCGCTGACTGAGCCAATGCAACAGCAAGCTGCCGCCAATGCTCATGGAGCCAAATAGCGAGTTGGGGCTGGCCACACTGTTATTCACGGCGGGGTAGCGCTGGCGCAGCCACAGGTCAGCCTGCCGCCAACCCGAGGGCCCGCCACTCCACGCAGTGAGAGTGTCAATGCCCGTAGCCACTAGCGCACCCGAGCCTATGCGGGCCTCTGCGCATGCAATGACGGCCTGCACGTCGGGCAATGCCTTGAGCGCCACGATGTGCGACGCCACCCAAAGCCCCTGCTGTTGCTGAACCTGCAAAACTGCCAATCCGTGCCGGCCATTGCCGCCAGGGTCATAGCCCAGAACGAAGTGGCGGTCGGCAGGCGGCATAGGGACTACAACTCCCCCGCAAACGCCCGCTGCTGTAGCGAGGCGAACAGGGCGTCTAGCTGGGCCAGGGCGGTGCGGTGGGTTACTTTGAGGGCTTCGATGGATTGGATGCGGGTGGCGAAGGTTTGTTGGAGGGCTAGTGGGGGAACTGGAACCTGAACCGCTTTGATTTTCGACAGCGTCAAACGACGAATCGCCGCACCAGCCATTTCACCTATCAACTTCTCCTTCACCTCTTGACTGTTTAACCAGTGACAAAGGTAGTGCGAGGTCATGAAATTCTTCTTTGGCCTGAGCAATGCCAAACTGGACAGCATGCTGAATGGAAAGTCGTATTCATTTATTGCGGCAAGACCAGTTGTGGCGCCATCCTTGATGTAAAGGACATCTCCAACCTTTGGATCACATCTTGCGTAAATGGCTTGATGGTCTTCCTCCGCGACATACCAAGGATCTGCATAGAAATCTAAACCATGCACTTTTAGGTGCTTCGCGGTGATGTAAGGCACACCTTGAGGCTGAATCTTTGGCGAGTGGTGGGTCCCATCACTAATTTTTTCGCACACCTGCTCCATCAATACGAAAGGCTTACCGGCGTTCTCAATAAGTGGATGACCAAACAAATCGAGAAAGAGGGACTGGGTGAGGGTGTCGAGGTGGGCTAGGGCTTGGCGGCGTTGGGTTCGGAGGGTTTCGGCCTGATCCAGGATGGCGGCGATGCGGCGTTGCTCTTCCAGCGGTGGGAGCGGAATAGAAATTCCTGCAACAAATGCAGGGCGCGCACGCAGCAGTGAACCGCCAACACCGGAAACGGTTTGCATAAATTGCTGGTGGAACGGATTCCCAACAAGAACATGGCGCAAATACTCAGGCCACACGCGCTCGCTCCTAAACACAATCCATTCGCCAGATCCGATAAGCCGACGGCCCCTGTCTGATCCGACGACCCAAGCACGTCGAATGTGCGGAACGATCTTTGAAAGCAGCACGTCATTTGGTTGGACAACTTGCTTCGTTGACCCAATATCAGCGCCTATGGCGACTTCAGGCTTGCCAGCGTCAAATGCCGGAATGCTGTAGAGGTCGAACTCTTCGTCCGGAAAGCTCAATGGATTAACGCTGCCACCGCGCGAAACCATTAGTTCGCCAACGGAAACCATGGGAACGCCGCTCACTTCAACATCCCCTCCAACACCTTCATCCCCGCCGCAATCTCCTCCTCCAGCTTGGCCAGCTCCGCCAATATCTCGGATGGCGCGCGGTGCTGCACTTGCGCATGCACCACTTCCTTGTAGCGGTTGATGCTCAGGTCGTAGCCGTTCGCGGCGATCTCGTGTTGGGGGACAAAGAAGCTTTGGGCGGTGCGGGGGCGGTCGGCTTGGGGCGCGTTGCGGTTGTGCCAGCGTGTCAGCAGGTCGGGCAGGTTGTTTTTGGTGTGCTCCTCATTTGATAGCTGCTTGCGCAGGTGCTGATTGCGCTGCAGGCCTAATTTTTCTTCAGGCAGCAGGGGCTGGCGTTTGTCGTCCAGGCTGTAGCCGTCGGCCAGGCAGTCGTAGAACCACACCTTGTCGGTGCCGCCGCTGTTGGTTTTGGTGAAGAACAGTATGGCGGTGCTGACGCCCGCGTAGGGCTTGAACACGCCGCCGGGCAGGCTAACGATGCCGTCGAGCTTTTGCTCTTCCACCAGCATGCGGCGCAGCTCTTTGTGGGCTTTGCTGCTGCCGAAGAGCACGCCGTCAGGCACGATCACCGCCGCCCGGCCACCGGGCTTGAGCAGGCGCAGGAACAGGGCCAGGAAGAGCAGCTCGGTCTTTTTGGTCTTCACCGTCTGCAGCAGGTCTTTGGCCACGTTCTCGTAGTCCAGGCTGCCGGCGAAGGGTGGGTTGGCCAGCACCAGGCTGTAGCGGCCTTCCTCTGCGCCGTGCTCCTGACCCAGCGAGTCGCGGTAGGTGATGGCGGGGTTGTCCACGCCGTGCAGCATCATGTTCATGCTGCCGATGCGCAGCATGGTGTTGTCAAAGTCGTAGCCATGGAACATGCCATGGTTGAAGTGCTGGTTCAGCTTGGCGTCGTGGAACAGCGCGGGGTGCACCTCGCGCAGGTATTCGCCCGCTGCCACCAAAAAGCCGCAGGTGCCGCTGGCGGGGTCGCAAATGGTGTCGGTGGGCGTGGGCGCGGTCATTTCCACCATCAGCTGGATGATGTGGCGTGGGGTGCGGAACTGGCCGTTTTGCCCGGCGCTGGCGATCTTGCCCAGCATGTATTCGTACAGGTCGCCCTTGGTGTCGCGGTTGTCCATGGGCACGGCGTCCAGCAGGTCCACCACCTTGGCCAAGAGGGCGGGCGTGGGGATGGTGAAGCGCGCGTCCTTCATGTGGTGGGCATACGTCGAATCGTCGCTGCCCAGCGTGCGCAGGAAGGGGAAGACGTGTTCGCCCAGGATGGTGAACATCTCGCTGGGGGCCTCGTTCTTGAAGCGGCTCCAGCGCAGGGTGTCAAACGCGCGGCCGCGTGGGTCGCTGCCCTCGGGGAAGATGCGGCGCTCTATGGGTTTCTTGAGGCGGGTGGCCTTGTTTTCTTCCAGGGTGTGCAGGTCGTCGAGGCGGCGCAGGAAGAGCAGGTAGGTGATTTGCTCGATGACTTCGATGGGGTTGGCGATGCCGCCGGACCAGAAGGCGTTCCAGATCTGGTCGATTTTGCTTTTGAGGTCGCCGGTGAGCATGGGTCTATTCAGGGTAGGTAAATGGCCGGGTGAGCATAGCCCATATGCTTGCTATATTTTTGAGAGCTGCTTGCGCACGGTTTACCTGCGCCAGAGGCCTGTTTTCTATAAATTCGGATCTGCACCCACGCCACGACTGCCTCATACCAGCCCGTGCTTGCGCGCACGGTGGGCGAGCTTGGCGCGTATCTGCTGACCTGGGCCTGTGGATCAGCCCGGTTGAGCCAGTGTTTTCCCTAGGTGTTCTGGTGGTCAATTTGGTTATGATAAATAACTAAATCGACCTGTTCTCAAAACCAGAAAACCTCCATGCAAGCCTATATTCCCTACGGAATTTACTGGTCCTCCCCGTTTGCCAAATGGCAAGGTGCGCTGGCCAACCTGAATGCCTTGCCCCTAGCGGCCCACACCGGCAAGCAGGCGCTGGCCGCACGCGGCTACGACATGGCGCAGATCGACCTGGCCATTTTGGGCCTGACCAATCCGCAAAAAGGCAGTTTCTACGGCCTGCCCTGGGTCACGGGCCTGATGGGTATAGACCGCGTGGCCGGTCCCACCATCCAGCAAGCCTGCGCCACCAGCGTTCGGGCTCTGCAGATGGCCGCGCAAGAGGTGGTCTGCGGCACCGCGACCAGCGCGTTGCTGGTGATGGCCGACCGCCAGTCCAACGGCCCGGTGGTCTACTACCCCGACTCCAGCGGCACCGGTGGCTATGGCATCAGCGAACACTGGGTGCCCGACAACATGGGCCATGACCCCTACGCCAAGAACCCCATGCTGCAGACTGGTGAAAACGTGGCTGCACGCTACGGCATCAGCACCGCCGAGCAGCACGATCTGAAGCTGCACCGCTACACGCAGTACCAGCAGGCGCTGGTCGATGACCGTGCTTTTCAGAAGCGCTACATGGCGGATGTGCCGCTGAGCGACTCCAAATTCCGCAAGCAGACCGGCGTACTCAGCACTGACGAAGGCATCTTCCCCACCACCGCCGAAGGCCTGGCCAAACTCAAGCCGGTGAAAGAGGGCGGCACCGTGACCTACGGCGGCCAGACCCACCCGGCCGATGGCAATGCCGGCGCCATTGTTACCACCCGCGACCTGGCCCGTGCGGCATCTGTCAACCCGCATATCGAGATCGAAATCCTGGGCTTTGGCATGGCCCGTGTGGAGCCCGGCTATATGCCCATGGCGCCATCGCCTGCGGCATTCAACGCTTTGAAGCATGCGGGCCTGTCCATCAAGGACATTGACGCCATCAAGACCCACAACCCATTTGCAGTCAACGACATTGCCCTGGCGCGTGACACCGGTTTTGCCTGGGAAAAGATGAACAACTATGGCAGCTCGATCATCTGGGGCCACCCGCAAGCGCCTACGGGCCTGCGCGCCATCATCGAGTTGATCGAAGAGTTGGTGCTGCGTGGCGGCGGCACCGGCATGTTCACCGGCTGTGCCGCCGGCGACAGCGGCTACGCCACCATCCTGCGAGTCACCGACAGCAGCCAATAAAGTACAGAAATACACCATGCAAATCATTACTGCTGCGCAAGCCGGCGCCCTCATCCAAGACGACGCCACCATCTTTCTGGGCGGCCTGGCCGTCACCAGCCTTCCCGAAGAAGTGCTCAAGGGCGTGGAGCAGACTTTTCTGGACACCGGCCACCCGCGCAACGTCACCACCTGGGCCTGCGGCGCGATTGGCAACAGCAAGGACGCGGGCATGGTCCACTTTGCGCACCCCGGCATGATCAAGCGCACCGTGGCCGGCCACTTTGGGCAGACCGGGCCTCAGATGATGAAGATGGTGTTCGAAGGCCAGGTCGAGGCCTACAACTTTCCGCAGGGCAGCCTGTCGCACCTGACGCGCCACATCGCCAGCCGCAGCCCTGGCCTGCTGACCAAGGTCGGTCTGGGCACCTTTGTGGACCCGCGCATCGAAGGCGGCAAGCTCAACAGCAAGTCCACCGAAGACCTGGTCAAGCTGGTCGAATTCAACGGCGAAGAATGGCTGTTCTACCCCACGCCGAAGATCGACGTGGCCATCATCCGCGGCACCGTGGCCGATGAAAACGGCAACATCACGCTGGACAAGGAAGGCATGCTGCTGGAGCAGATCAACATCGCCCATGCGGCCAAGGCCTGCGGCGGCATCGTCATCGTGCAGGTCGAGCGCATCGTCAAGTCCGGCACGCTGCATCCCAAGGCTGTGAAGATCCCCGGCGTGTCGGTGGACTACGTGGTGCTCAGCAAGCCCGAGAATCACATGCAGACCATTGGCACGCAGTTCAACCCCGCATTCAGCGGCGATGTGCGGGTGCCCGTCAATTCGCTGGAACCGATGGCGCTGGACGAGCGCAAGGTCATCGCCCGCCGCACGGCGATGGAGCTGACCCCTGGCGCCATTACCAACCTCGGTATCGGCATCCCCGCCGGCGTGCCATCGGTGGCGGCGGAAGAGGGTGTGTCCGACCAATTAACCCTTAGCATCGAGAGTGGCATCACCGGCGGTATCCCGGCGCAGCTGGGCGACTTTGGCGTGGCCTATAACGCCGACGCCATCATCGAACAGTCGCTGCAGTTTGACTTCTATGACGGCGGCGGCCTGGATGCCAGCTTCCTGGGCCTGGCCCAGGCCGACAACTGGGGCAATGTGAACGTCAGCAAGTTCAACGGCCGTCCGGTCGGCTGCGGCGGCTTCGTCAACATCACCCGCTCGACCAAGAAGCTGGTGTTCTGCGGCACCTTCACCGCCGGTGGCCTGGAGGTCAAAGTGGCCGACGGCCAACTCACCATCGTCAAAGAAGGCAAGTCGCGCAAGTTCATCGAGAAGGTCGAACAGATCACCTTCAACGGCCACGATGCGGCGCTGCGAAAACAGGAAGTGTTGTTTGTTACCGAGCGTGCCGTGTTCGAGTTGACCACTGACGGCCTAGAGTTGACCGAAATTGCCCCCGGCATCGACCTGGAGCGCGACGTGCTGGCGCACATGGGCTTCAAGCCCATCATGAAGAAGGTCAAGACCATGGACCCGGGGCTGTTCAGCGCCGTGTGGGGCGGCTTGGCCCAAGCCATGGCGCAGAAGGCTGCGCACGCCGAATAGCTTGCGTGTAGCGGTCCAGAGACCTGCTTGTAGTGCTATAAAAATGAAAGCCTTCAGTGCATATTCCACCTGCGCTAGAGGCTTTTTTATTTTTTTTCAATACGACTTGGTTGGGTGGGCCTGTGTGCCGTTGCGGAAAGGCGGCCGGCTTGTTTCAGGGCTCAAAGGGTCCGTGTTGGCGGATGCTCAGGTTCTATGAATTTGCCAAATAGTTCGCACTGTTTTCCCAGCCCTCGGGCGCATGATGGACCTGTTCCATAGGAGCCATCATGAAATATGGAGAGCAAGCCGTTCGGGATGTCGAGGACTTTTGGTCACGCTTTCGCAGCCTGCCTGAGGTCAAAAGAACTGAAGAGATCGGGAAGCTGCAGGCGCTGCGAAACCGCTTGGCGAGTGCGAGTGCCGGCCCTGGTCAGCCAGTGTGCGACAACTATGTGGTGGAGAAGATCATTGACCTGATCGAAGTGTGTCGTCGGCTTGCGCGCTTGCGTCAGCAGCCCTGTTTCAGCCAATGCGAAGAGGTGGCAATCGGGATAGGGGATGTGCAGTTGATTCGCACTTCGATGGCGCAGCTGGGACTGGCGGATGAACAGCGTCAGGAGAAATAGGACGCGCTGCTTATAGGTTGCCTGCCAATTTCTCCGGGGATCGGAAAAAAGAAAAGCCTGCTATCGGTTAAATAGCAGGCTTTGCAGTGCCTATAAGGCTTAAAAGTGGTGGGTCCTGACAGATTCGAACTGTCGACCTACGGATTAAGAGTCCGCTGCTCTACCAACTGAGCTAAGAACCCACTTTAAAACCGGTGCCTAGAAGCAATTAATATTCGCTTGCGGCAAGCCCTCTATTATGCACAGTATTTCTGGCTTTTTAAAGCCCCTTGATATTTTTTTGACCTATTTGCACAGGCCCACGATGCAAGTACCAGCGAGTGCCGAGGTTTCCGCAGTCTCTTGCGACACAATGCCCGCAAAGTGCTTGGCCGCACGGCGTGCCAACAGCCGGTGAATCAACGAGGGATGTTATGGGTGAGTTGCAGAAAGGCGGCTCCGCTGCGGCGGGGCCATATATCAGTACCGTGGGGCATGCGGCCCTTGACCATTGTTTTGACATCGACCAGTTTCCTACGCAACCCACCAAGACGCCCGCACAGTCCTACCGCCTGGTGTCGGGTGGCATGGCTGCGAATGCCTCGATTGCCGCAGCGCGTCTGGGCGCTCGGGTACGCCTATTTGGCGCCGTGGGAGATGACGATGCGGGGCGTTTTTTGGCCCAACGTGTGCACAGCCTGGGGGTGGATTGCTCCGGCTTGCAACGGGTACCGAATGCCACCTCGTCCATCTCGGCGGTGGTGATTGACGCGCACGGCGAGCGGCAGATCTTCAATTGCCGTGGCGATGCCTTGCGCCTAGCCGCGCCTTTGGATGTGGCCCAGCTGCAGGGCTCCGATATGGTGGCGGTAGACCCCCGCTGGATGCCGGGTGCCCTGGTGGCGCTGCAGTGGGCCAAAGCACACGGGGTACTCAGCATGCTGGACGGCGACTTGTCGCCGCAGGAGGACTTGCGCGTCCTGAGCGCCTTGGCCGATTGGTCCGTGTTCTCCGAGTCGGGCCTGGTGGCGTTTGCGCCCGATATGCCGCTGGCTGCCGCCTTGCAGCAGGCGCTGGATGCGGGTACGCAGGTGGCGGTGGTGACCCTGGGGCCGCGCGGTGTGCGTTGGATGCGGGCGGGCGATGGCACGCTGCACAGCTTGGATGCGTTTGCCGTGAAGGCGGTGGACACCAACGGTGCCGGCGATGTATTCCATGCCGCCCTGGCCGTGGCTTTGGCGCAAGGGCAGGGCGACCGCCAGGCCCTGCGCTTCGCGGCGGCGGCAGCGGCATTGAAGGTACAGCGTACCGGCGGTGTGGCCAACGGGCCAGACCGCGCGGCGCTAGATGCCTTTTTGGCCGCGCAATCGTAGCATTTACATGATCAGGCCGTTATCTCCGCCCAGCACCACGTAGTTCACCTTGCGGATATCCATCAGCTTGTGGCCGCCGGAATAGCTGATGGAGCTTTGGATGTCCTGCTGCATCTCCACCAGCGTGTTGGCCAGCGGGCCCTTGATGGGTTCCAGGATGCGCTTGCCTTCCACGTGTTTGTACTCGCCCTTGTTGTGGTCGCTGGCCGAGCCGTAGTACTCTTTGAAAAGCTTGCCGTCCACCTCCACCGTCTGGCCGGGAGACTCTTCATGGCCGGCCAGCATCGAGCCCACCATGACCATGCTGGCGCCAAAGCGGATGGATTTGGCGATGTCGCCATGCTCACGTATGCCGCCGTCCGCAATGATGGGTTTGGTGGCCACGCGGGCACACCACTTCAGGGCCGACAGCTGCCAGCCACCGGTGCCAAAACCGGTCTTCAGCCGGGTGATGCAGACCTTACCCGGGCCTATGCCTACCTTGGTGGCGTCAGCGCCCCAGCTTTCCAGGTCGATCACGGCTTCGGGTGTGCCCACGTTGCCGGCGATGATGAAGGACGCGGGCAGCTTTTGCTTCAGGTAGGCAATCATCTTTTGCACCGTATCGGCATGGCCGTGGGCGATGTCGATGGTGATGTATTCGGGCACCAGGCCGGCTTCGGCCAGCTGGTCCACCGTCGCGTAGTCGGGGGCTTTAACGCCCAGCGAAATCGAGGCGAACGCGCCGCGCGCATGCATGTCCCGCACAAACTGCACGTTGTCCAGGTCGAAGCGGTGCATCACGTAGAAGTAGCCGTGCTGGGCCAGCCAGACACACAGTGGGGCGTTCACCACGGTTTTCATATTCGCCGGCACCACCGGGATGCGGAAGCTGCGCCCGCCCAGCGTGACGCTGGTGTCGCACTCGGCGCGGCTTTCCACCCGGCATTGGCGGGGCAGCAGAAGGATGTTGTCGTAGTCGAAGATTTCCATGGGGTTCCAGCTTTCTTGAGGTGAGAAGGTGGAGCGCTTGGACTGGAGCCGGCTGCAGGGGCTGCGTTGCACAGCCCACAAAAAACCGGGCGGCAATAGCTTGGGCCCGGTGCTTGATTCTAGGCTCCCGGTGGTTTGACACTATGTGTGTTGGCGCATGACCTTTATGGCAGTAGCTGATTAACATGCCACCATGGCTGTTGCTTTCAAAATCCCCGAATCCGTGCTGGTGGTGATCCATACGCCAGCCCTGGACGTGCTGTTGATACGCCGTGCGGATGCGGACGAACACTGGCAGTCTGTCACCGGCAGCAAAGATCACTGGGACGAGGACTTTGCCCTCACGGCCGCGCGGGAAGTAGCCGAGGAAACCGGCATACGCTGCGGCGCCGGGAGTCTGCTGGCGGCGGGTTTGCGCGACTGGCAGCTGGAAAACGTCTACCCCATCTACCCCCAATGGCGGCACCGTTATGCGCCCGGCGTGCTGCTGAACCGCGAGCGACTCTTCAGCCTGCAGGTGCCAGCGGGTACCGCAGTGCAGCTCCACGCGCGGGAGCACACGGCCTATCAATGGTTGCCGTACCATGCAGCAGCGCAAGCCTGTTATTCACCTTCTAACGCAGAGGCCATCCTGATGTTGCCCCGATTCATGCCATGACCGTCTTACGCGTTGCAACCTACAACATCCATAAGGGCGTGCAGGGGCTGGGGCCGGCACGTCGGCTGGAGATCCACAACCTGGGCCATGCGGTGGAGCAGCTGGACGCCGACATCGTCTGTTTGCAGGAGGTGCGCAAGCTCAACCGCAGCGAGCAGGACTACTTCACCCGCTGGCCCGACATGCCGCAGGCCGACTTTCTGGCCCCCGAGGGCTATGAGGCCGTCTACCAGACCAATGCCTTCACCCGCCACGGCGAGCACGGCAACGCGCTGCTGTCGCGCTGGCCCGTGGTCTGGCACAAGCATGAGGACATATCCGACCACCGCTTCGAGCAACGTGGCCTATTGCACGTGCATGTGGTGGTGGAAGACGTACCAGTGCATGTGATCGTGGTGCACCTGGGGCTGATTCCGGCCAGCCGGGCGCGCCAGGTGCAGCAGCTGGCGGCCTATATCGCCCGCGAGATTCCTCCGGATGTGCGGTTGGTGGTGGCCGGCGACTTCAACGACTGGGGTAACCAGATGCGCATGGCGCTGAACCGCATCCAGATGCACTGCTTCGACAAGTCGGGCGTGCGCACCTATCCCTCGCGCCTGCCCCTGGCGCAGCTGGACTATGTGTATGCGCGCGGCATGCAGCCGCTGGGCCTGGAAGTGCCGCGCGGGCGGATTTGGTGGCGCATGTCCGACCACTTGCCCCTGCTGGCCGAATTCAGGATGTGACATGCCACGCCAAGCAGCCCATTTGCGCGGCGGTCACCAGCTGGCATTGTTGGAGGGTAGTAGGGAATTCTTCCCCGCCTTGGTCAGCGCTATGGATGCTGCCCGCCACACAGTACAGCTAGAGACCTATATTTTCGACTTCACCGGTGCGGGTGCTCAGGTGGGGGAGGCCCTGGTGCGTGCAGCTCAGCGCGGCGTGCGCACCCAGGTGGTGGTGGACGGTCTGGGTACGGACGAGCCGTCTGCTGAATGGCGCATGCGGCTGGAGCTGGCCGGCGTGCGCTGGCGGGTGTTTTCTCCGGTCAAGCTCTGGGGCCTGCTGTTGCCCACGCGCTGGCGGCGCCTGCACCGCAAGCTGTGCGTGGTGGACGGCACGCTGGCTTTTTGCGGCGGCATCAACATCCTGGACGACTTCCACGACCCCAGCTACGGCGTGCTGGATGCGCCGCGTTTCGACTTTGCCGTGCAGGTAACGGGCCCGCTGGTGGCGCAGATTGCCGCCACCATGGACGTGCTGTGGCAGCGCCTGCAGGCCGTGCGCGATTTGCGCCAGCATGACTTGCACGACGCGGTCAACATCTTGCTGTCGCCCAAATCGTGGCCCGTTCCTGTTGCTACTGATTTCGTAGCTACTAGCGCAGGTAGTACCACCGCTGCACTCGTTTTGCGCGATAACCTGCGCAGCCGCATGCGCATCGAGGCTGCCTATCTGCGCGCCATCGCCGGTGCGCAGCACGAGATCATCATTGCCAACGCCTACTTTGTGCCCGGTTTCCGGTTGCGCAAGGCCCTGGTAGCGGCGGCCCAGCGCGGCGTGCGCGTGCGTCTGCTGCTGCAAGGGCGCTATGAATACTTTATGCAGTACTACGCAGCCCGGCCGGTGTACGGCGTGCTGCTGGGGGCGGGGGTCGAGATATTCGAGTACGCGCCCAGCTTTTTGCATGCCAAGGTGGCAGTCATCGACGGCCACTGGGCCACCGTGGGTTCGTCCAACCTGGACCCGCTGAGTTTGCTGTTGGCCCGCGAGGCCAATGTGGTGGTCTCAGACAGCAGCTTCGCGGCTACCCTGCACGGGCGGCTGCACCGCGCGATGGAGGAAGAGGGCCGGCCCATGGATCCAGCCCAGTACGCCAGCCGGCCTTTACGCCAGCGCGCCATGGAATATGTGGCCATGCTGGTGATGCGCTTGATGCTGCGCGTCAGCGGCAAGCGCTACTAACGCTACCGATCCGGTTCGGATCAGCCGTGCGTCAGCCGTGGCAGGCTGGCGCCCGCGCCGGCTAGCTTGAACACTGCCACGGCCTGGGCCAGGCGCTCGGCCTGGTCGCGCAGGCTTTCGGCTGCGGCGGCGGATTGTTCGACCAATGCGGCGTTTTGCTGCGTCATCTGGTCCAGCTGGCTGACGGCGGTATTCACCTCGGCAATGCCGCCCGACTGCTCCGAGGACGCAGAGGTGATTTCGCCAATGATGTCGCTGACACGTTGCACCGAGCGCACGATTTCGTCCATGGTGCTGCCCGCGTCCTGCACCAGCTGAGCGCCGGATTCGATCTTCGTGACGGACGCGCCTATCAGTTGCTTGATCTCCTTGGCCGCGTCGGCGCTGCGCCCAGCCAGGTTGCGCACCTCGCTGGCCACCACGGCAAAGCCACGGCCTTGCTCCCCGGCGCGGGCGGCTTCCACGGCGGCGTTCAGCGCCAGGATGTTGGTCTGGAAGGCAATGCCGTCGATCACTCCGATGATGTCGGCAATTTTCTTGGAGCCTTGGTTGATGTCGTGCATGGTGGCCACCACCTCGCCCACCACCGAGCCACCGCGTGCGGCCACGGCGGCAGCGGACGCGGCCAGTTTATTGGCCTGCTGCGCGGCATCGGCTGACTGCCGAACGGTGGAGGTCAACTCTTCCATGCTGGAGGCGGTGGTCTGCAGGCTGCTGGCAGCCTGTTCGGTGCGGCTGCTCAGGTCCTGGTTGCCGGTGGCAATCTCGCTGCTGGCGTTGTTGATGCTGTCCACCGAAGAGCGCACCTGCGACAAGGCCTGCAGATAGCGTTGGCGCATGCCCTCGACTTCATTGACCAGGGCGCCGATTTCGTCCTTGCGCTTTGTCACGAAGGTTTGCGTCAGGTCGCCATGGGCTACGGTTGTGACGGCACGGGTAAGCTCCTCCAGCGGCTGGCTGACGTTGCGGCGCACCAGCAGATACAGGCCCGCGCCTAGCAGCAGCGTGGTGGCGGCCAGCAGGCCCCAGATCACGCCCATATTGCGCCAGTATTCGGCCATGGATTCCTTTTCGGACACCTCGGCCACCAGCCAGCCCTTGCCGGACTGCGTCTTGCGCATCAAGGCCCAGCGGTTGTCCTTCTGCTCACCCAACAGCGGGGAGGCATTGCGCACATAGCCGTCGGGCGCGGTAGACAGCTCTTGCAGGAACTTCTCGGCCTGCGGATAGGCCTCCAGCACCTTCTTGCCTTTGGCGGTGGGGTGGGCGATGAACACCGCGTCTGCCAGGGCGTTCTTGGCATCTATGTAGTAAATGCCTCCGGTGGCGAAGAAGTGGGAAGCAGCCACCTGCTTTTCCAACGCGGTCTGCTGCAGCGAAATGTCGCTGCCGACAAACAGAATGCCCGTGATGGCGCCGGCCGCATTTTTGACAGGCTCGTAGTGCGTCATATAGGGCTTGCCGAACAGCACGGCCGGGCCGGTGTAGCCCTGGCCGGCCGTGACCAGCTTGTAGGCCGGGTGGTTGCGGTCTAGCAGGGTGCCCATGGCGCGTGTGCCGTCCTGCTTCTTCAGCGAGGTGGTAACGCGCAGGAAGTCTTCGCCCTTCTTGGCAAACACCGTGGCGACGCCCCCGTGGTCCTTGCTGAACTGGTCCACCAGCGTAAAGTCGTTGTTCAGCACGGTGCCTGCATTGCTCAGATCGCCCGTGGTTTCATCCAGCACAAGTGCCGGGTCGAACTTCTGGCGGAAGCTGTCGAAGTCGCTCTGCACCGTGCTGCGGTTGATCTGGTCATAGGCATCGGCCACAGCGGCTACGCTTTGCACCTTCTCCTCCACCGACTTGACCATCAGCGCCTGGGTGCTGTTGTGCTCGAGCCAACCAATGGTGATGCTGACGGCCAGCAGCACGATGGCAAGCCCGGCCAGGGACACAAGCGCCAGCTTGCGCGCGACCGATTGATGGGGGGAGGCTGCTGCAAAGGTCATAGACGCGCTTTCAAATATGGGGTTACACCCTGGGTCTCAGGTTTCTATCGGCTACTTGGCGACAAATAGCTGCCACATTCTGTCGCACGCTCACCTGTTTGTGTGAAGTTTTGTGTCTGTCATCCTCTACTTTGATACTCTTTTTGCTATGCATTCAGTAGCTGCTAACGCTTGTCGAATATAGGCAGTGGCGAGAATGGGCCTGAAACGTTGGCGCGGCGGCTTGGTTATGCCGGGGTCATACGCTTGACATTTGGGTTTTCAAGAATGTGGGCTTGTACTGCTTGTATCGATTACCCACGATTGGAGAGTTGCATGGATCGCCGCCTGTTTTTGAACGCCACCACCGCAGTCGCCGGTGCCACTGCCTTGCCGCTGCGTAGCTGGGCCCAGTCCGCCCCCGCCGTCATCACCCGCGATGCCATGCGCCCGCAGATGGCCCAGGGCATCCAAAGCGGCGACCCCAAGGCCGACGGCGCCATCGTCTGGACCCGCAGCGACCGCCCGGCCCGCCTGTGGGTGGACTGGTCCACCACCGCCAGCTTTGCCAACAGCACCCGCGTGCGCGGCCCGTATCTGATGGAAGACAGCGACTTCACCGGCCGCCTGGACTTGGCGGGCCTGCCTGCCGGCCAGGAAATTTTCTACCGCGTGATCCTGCAAGACCTGCACAACGAACGCGTGATGTCCGAGCCCATGGCCGGCCACCTGCGCCTGCCGGCAGCGGCCGGTAGCCGCGCTGTGCGCGACGTGCGCTTCACCTGGAGCGGCGACACCGCCGGCCAGGGCTGGGGCATCAACGAGGCCTGGGGCGGTATGTCCATCTACGACCAGATGCGCAAGGTGAACCCCGACTTCTTCTTGCACAGCGGCGACACCATTTACGCCGACGGCCCCATCAGCGCCCAGGTCAAGCTGCCCGACGGCAGCATCTGGAACAACATCGTGACCGAAGAGGTCAGCAAAGTGGCCGAGACCTTGAACGAATACCGTGGCCGCCACCGCTACAACCTGATGGATGCCAACATCCGCCGCATGGCTGCGGACGTGCCGCAGATCTGGCAGTGGGACGACCACGAGGTCACCAACAACTGGTCGGACTCCAAAGACGTCAGCGCCGACCCGCGCTATTCTGAGAAGAACGTGCCCCTGCTGATGGCGCGCGGTGCCAAGGCCTTCCTGGAATACGCGCCGCTGCGCCGCACCGCCGATGTGGAAAGCCAGCGCGTCTACCGCCACCTGCCCCAGGGCCCGCTGCTGGACATGTTTGTGGTGGACATGCGCAGCTACCGTGGCCCCAACAGTGCCAATCTGCAAACCAGTGAAACCCCGGAAAGCGCCTTCATGGGCCGACCCCAGGTGGACTGGCTGTTGGACGGCCTGAAGCGCAGCAAGGCCACCTGGAAGGTGATCGCCGCCGACATGCCCATCGGCCTGCAGGTGCCAGACGGCAAGGACGCCGAAGGCCGCGACAAATGGGAAGCCATTGCCAACGGCGACAACGGTATGCCGCGTGGCCGGGAGATCGAGATCGCCCGCCTGCTGCGCGAGATCAAGCGCGCCGGCATCCACAACGTGGTGTGGCTGACCGCCGATGTGCACTACACCGCCGCGCATTACTTCGACCCGGCCAAGGCCCAGTTCAACGACTTTGCGCCGTTCTGGGAATTCGTCTCCGGCCCGCTGAACTCGGGCAGTTTTGGTCCGAACAAGGTGGATGACACCTTCGGCATGCAAGTGGTCTACCAAAAGGCCCCGCCCGAGCAGAACACCGCGCCCTCGGCTGGTTACCAGTTCTTCGGCCAGGTGGACATCGATGCCAAGACCAAGGCCATGACGGTGACGCTGAAGGACCTGACTGGCGCCTCGCTGTACGCCAAGACGCTGGCACCGCAGCGCGCCTGAGCATGATCAGGCCTTGCGCCGCACCTCGGCCAGCACCACCACGGCCAGCCCTGCCAGCACCAGGCCCAGGCCGATGAATGCGCCGGTGCTGGCCGCCTCGTGCAGCACCAGCAGGGCCAGGTAGAACGCCACCAGCGGCTCGGCCAGCGCCAGGGTGACGGCGGTGGCGCTGCTGATCCAGCGCAGCGCGTGGCTGAACAGCAGGTAGGCCATGCCAGTGGCTACCACCCCCAGATAGCCCACCACGGCCCAGTCGCGCGGGCCGAGTGTCACACTGCCCGAGATGGCCCAGGCCACGGGCACTGCTAGCGCAGCGGCTGTGCCGAACGCAGCCAGCGTCGCCATGGTGGGTGAGGTCGCGTGCACCAGGCGCTGGTTCAGCAAGGCGTAGGCGGCGTAGCTCAGGCCTGCCAACAGGCACAGGGCGATGCCGTGCAGGCTGGCCGCCGTGCCACCGGTGGACGCGCCAGACAGCACCATCAGGCTGCCGCCGCCCACCGCCAGCAGCGTGCCCATCCACCAGCTCCAGGCCGGCAACTGGCGTGTCAGCAGCCATTGCAGCAGGCCAGCCCACAGCGGGCCGCTGCCCAGGGCGATGGCCGTGCCTATGGCCACGCCCGTGGCCTTGACGCCAGCAAAGAAGGCCAGGTTGTAGCCGGCGACGCTGGCACCGGCCAGCAGCACGCTCCAGCCGGGCAGGGCGCGCAAGCCCTGGCGCAACTGCGCGCGGGACAGCGTAGCCAGGGTGACTGCGCTGAAAAATGCCGCTGCCACCACCAGCCGCAAAGCGCCTATCCAGTAGGCCGAGAGATGCGTGGGGACCAGGCTTTGGGTGGTGCCGGTGGTACCCCACAAGACGGCGGCGCCCAGGACCATCAGCGTGCCGGAGAGAGATTTGTTTTGCATACCCCCATGCTGGGGCAGTGCCGATGCGTGACTGTCGAGAAACTCTTGTTCTATCGCTGGCGCAGCTGTTTGGCGCCCACCCGGTAGTCTCTCCGCAGCGCGTAGGCCAGGGCGCTGGCCGTGCGGTAGCCTAGCTGCAGCGCCGCCGTTTCCAGCGGCATGCCGGCCTGTATCCACTGCATGGCCTGGCGCAGGCGGCGTGCGCGTAAATAGGTCTGGGGTGTGGTGCCGGTCAGCTCCAGCAGGCGGGCGTGGAAGCGCTGCGGGCTCAGAAAGAACAGGGCCGCCATGCGCGCCGTGGTCCAGTCCGCGTGCAGGGCCGCGTCCAGCGCCTGGTCCAGCTCCTGCAGGCGCAGACTGCGGCGCTGCAGCACCTTGGGGGCTTGCAGAATGGCGCTGAGTTGGTCGGCCACTGCGTCCAGACCGCCATGGCAGCGGGCAGGCACGGCAAAGCGCCGCATGCGCTCCAGGCCGGTGTGGGCCGGTACGTCGGCCACCCACATGCGGGCGTTGGCGCTGGCCAGAAAACCGTGCGCCACCCCGGCCGGAATCACCACGCCGCAAGCCGTGTCGGCAAAGCTGGCTTGGCCGCCAATCTCCAGTTCCATGCGGCCTTGCACGGCAAACATGACCTGGGCGTAGTCGTGCGCGTGCGCCATGTGTTCACCGCTGTAACTGCGGATGTCGCAACGGGCGTAGGCGGGGGCTGGCATGGGGCGCAAGTCTACAGTTCTTGGTGAGCGCAGGAGTTCGCAAAACTTTGCAGATGCCATTGCCTGTTGACCTACATACGCGGGCAAGCTTAGTGGTATACCCTTGCGGTAACGCCGCTTAAGGCACCTGTTTTCTTTCACCTCACCTTGATTGGATCTACCTATGCTGAACGGAAAAACTGCTCTCGTCACCGGCTCTACCAGCGGTATTGGTTTGGGCATTGCCCTGGAGTTGGCCAAGCAAGGCGCCAACATCATCCTGAATGGTTTTGGCGACCATGCAGGCCCCAAGGCCGAGGTGGAGGCGCTGGGCGTCAAGGTAGGCTATAGCGGTGCCGATATGAGCAAGCCGGCCGAGATCGCCACCATGATCGACTACGCGAACGCCGAGTTCGGTGGCGTAGATATTCTGGTCAACAACGCCGGCATCCAGTACGTGGCGCCGATCGAAGAATTCCCCATTGAAAAGTGGGACTCCATCATCGCCATCAACCTCAGCGCTGCCTTCCACGCCACGCGCCTGGTGATACCCGGCATGCGTGCCAAGAACTGGGGCCGTGTGATTAGTGTTGCATCCGCCCACGGCTTGGTCGGCTCGGCCCAGAAAGTGGCCTATGTGGCGGCCAAGCACGGCATTGTGGGCATGACTAAGGTGGTGGCGCTGGAAACTGCGCAGACCGGCATCACGGTGAACGCCATCTGCCCCGGCTGGGTGCTCACCCCACTGGTGCAAAAGCAGATCGACGACCGCTCGGCCAAGGAAGGCATCACCGTGGCACAGGCCACCAAGGAACTGCTGGGCGAGAAGGAGCCTTCGCTGCAGTTCACCACCCCCGAGCAACTAGGCGGCCTGGCCGTGTTCTTCTGCTCCCCCGCAGCCGACAACGTGCGCGGCGTAGCCTGGGCCAACGACGGCGGCTGGACGGCGCAGTAAGCACGGGCCCGCCATGGACATCGCCCAAGTGCGGGCAACGGCATTCGCCATGCCGTTGACCAATCCTTCCTTTCCTCGGCCGCCCTACCGCTTCTACAACCGCGAATACATCGTCATCAGCTACCGCACCGACCCGGATGCCCTGCGCGCCGTGGTGCCGGAGCCTCTGCAGTTGGCCGACAACATCGTCAAGTACGAGTTCATCCGCATGCCGGATTCGACCGGCTTTGGCGACTACACCGAGTCGGGCCAGGTGATTCCGGTGACCTACGAGGGCAATCCCGGCGGCTACGTGCATTCCATGTACCTGGACGACGACGCGCCCATCGCCGGCGGCCGCGAGCTATGGGGTTTCCCTAAGAAGCTGGCCTGTCCCAAGATCAGCCACGAGGGCGAGGTGATCGTTGGCACGCTGGACTGCGGCAGCCTGCGCTGCGCGGTCGGCACCATGGGCTACAAGCACAAGGTGACCGACAGCGCGGCGGTGCACAAAGCCCTGGTCGAGCCCAGCTACTTGCTGAAGATCATCCCGCATGTGGACGGCACGCCGCGCATTCTGGAGCTGGTGCGCTACCGGCTGGAGGACGTGCAGGTCAAAGGCGCCTGGACCGGCCCGGCTGCGCTGGAGCTGTTCCAGCATGTGACGGTGGACGTGGCCCGGCTGCCGGTGCTGGAGGTGGTTTCGGCCTCGCACTTCATCGCCGACTTGACCCTGGGCATGGGTGAGGTTGTCTACGATTATCTAGAAGCGAAATAGGCCGCTGGCGCAGGTAATACCTGCGTCAGTAGCTATCATATTTGTAGTTAAAGCTTGGCCAGACGGGCCAGTGCCGCCTGCAGGGTTTCATCCTTCTTGGCGAAGCAGAAACGCACCACGCGCTGGTCAAACCCGTCGCCGTAAAAGGCCGACAGCGGAATCGCGGCTACGCCGATTTCCTTGGTGAGCCACTGGCAGAAGTCGGACTCGCTCAGGTCGCTCACTGCCGAAATATCGACGCACTGGAAGTAACTACCCTCGCTGGGCAGCAGCTTGAACCTGGTCTGCTTCAAGCCTTCGCGGAACAGATCGCGTTTGCGCTGGTAGAACGCTGGCAGCTCCAGGTAGGGAGCGGGGTCGGCCAGGTACTTCGCCAGGCCGTGCTGCACCGGGGTATTGACGGTGAACACATTGAACTGGTGCACCTTACGGAACTCGGCCATCAGCGGCGCGGGGGCGACCACGGTGCCGACCTTCCAGCCGGTCACGTGGAAGGTCTTGCCAAAGCTGCTGACGATGAAGGCGCGTGCGGCCAGGCCCGGGTAGCGGGCGGCGCTCTCGTGCTGGCGGCCGTCGAACACCATGTGCTCGTAGACCTCGTCGCTGATCAGCAGCACCTCGGTGGGCGCCAGCAGCTCTTGCAGCTGCAGCATGTCTTCGCGCGACCAGATGGTGGCGCTGGGGTTGTGCGGCGAATTGATCAGGATGGCGCGGGTTTGGGGCGTGATCGCGGCGGCGATCTTGTCAAAGTCGGGGCGGAAGGTGTGCGGCGTCAGCGGCACGCGCACCACGGTGCCGCCGGCCAGCTCGATGTTGGGCACATAGCTGTCGTAGCAGGGTTCCAATACGATGACTTCGTCACCCGGGCGCACCACGGCCAAGATGGCGGTGATGATGCCTTGCGTCGCGCCGGCCGTAATGGTTATTTCGGTGTTGGCGCTGTATTCACGAGCGTGGAGTGCTTTTATTTTTGTAGCAACCGCTTCGCGCAGTGCCGGAATGCCGGGCATGGGCGGGTACTGGTTCAGCCCCTGCTGCATGGCGTCGGTGACGGCCTGTACCAGCGCCGGGTCGCAGTTGAAGTCTGGAAAGCCCTGGCCCAAGTTGACCGCGTTGTGTTCGGTCGCCAGGGCCGACATCACGGTGAAGATGGTGGTGCCTACGGCGGGGAGCTTGGTTTGCAGGGTAGGGGTGCGGGGGGCTGCTTGCGTCATGGCGGGGTTCATGCAGAAAGTTGCGTGGCGGAATCAGAGTTCGTAATCATTCACGTGGCCGGTCATGGCTTGGGCGACCAGCTTGGGGCTGAGGCGGTCGCTCAGCAGTTCGGCAAATTTGTAGACGAAGCTGCGCAGGTAGGCGCTGCGTTTGAAGGCTACGCGGGTGACGTTCTGGCCAAACAATGCGCCGGCGGGGCGTACCACCAGGTCGCTGTTCAGGGCATCGCGTACCGCCATTTCGGCCACGATGCCAATACCCAGACCCAGGCGCACGTAGGTGTTGATCACGTCGGAGTCGATGGCTTCCAAGGCGATGCGTGGCACCAGCTTGCGCGCGGCGAATGCCTGGTCCACTTTGGTACGGCCTGTGAACGAGGGGTGGTAGGTGATGATGGGCTCTTGCGCAATGTCTTCCAGCGTCAGGCGCTCTTTTTTTGCTAGCGGATGGTTGGCGGGGAAGACGATGACGTGTTGCCATTCGTAGCAGGGCAGGGTGACCAGTTCGGCGTAGTTGGACAGCGACTCGGTGGCAATGCCGATCTCGGCTACCTCGTCGATCAGCATGCGGGCCACCTGGTCGGGCGAGCCCTGGTGCAGGCTGACATTCACCTTGGGGTAGGCCTCGCGCAGCTTGGCCACCGGCACCGGCAGCACGTAGCGCGCCTGGGTGTGGGTGGTGGCAATCGACAAGGTGCCGCTGTCTTGCGCGCTGAACTGCTCGCCAATGCGCTTGAGGTTGCCCACCTCGCGCATGATGAGTTCAATACTTTGCAGCACGTGTTGGCCGGGTTCGGTGATGCGTTTGAGCCGCTTGCCGTGGCGGGCGAAGATCTCTACGCCCAATTCTTCTTCCAGCTCGATGATGGCCTTGGACACGCCGGGCTGCGAGGTGTGCAGTGCCTTGGCGGCCTCTGTGAGGTTCAGGCCGCGCCGGGCAGCTTCTTGCACGAAGCGGAATTGGTGTAGGTTCATATCGAATTTCAGCGTATTGTGAAATTCATTATGCCGTAAGTGTCTATAGGGGGTGTTCGGTGCCCAGTGCAATCTTGGCCAGCAAGGAAACCAATTGTGGATTTTCTCCCACGGCGGCTTGCAGCCGTATGTCTACGTGAGGGTGCTCCAAGCGCATACCCTCTACCAGCAGCGGCAAGTCTTCGCGCGCGTGCCGGCCCACACCAAGGAACATGGGCACAACCGTCAATTGCTGCGCCCCCTGGGCAACCAGCTGGCGTGCCGTGCTGGGCAGATCGGGCTCGGTCAGTTCCAGGTAGGCGCACACCACATGGGCCTGCGGGTCCAGTGCCCGGACCTGGTCCGCCACCGCTTCCATCGGCTTGTGCCACAGGGGGTCACGGGATCCATGGGCAAACAAAATAACACCTCGTGTCAGCATGCGATTCCTTAACGGCGCAGCACCAGCCAGCCGAATGCGGCCAGCGAGAGCATGGAGTAAATAATGCCTGGCGAGGCGGCGGTCAGCCAGGGCTGCCAGTTCTGCAGATTGCCAATGTAGCCAAACACGTTGTTCAGCAAGAAGAAGCTGATGCCGGCCATGACGCCGCCGAATACATAGCTGGTGATGCCACCAGCGCGGAAGTGCAGATAGGCGAATGGAAGGGCCAGCACCACCATCACCAGGCAACTCAGAGGGTAGAAGACCTTGCGCCAGAACTCGATCTCATAGCGCTGGGCGGATTGGCCGTTGGCGTTCAGGTGGCGTATGTATTGGAACAGGTCCAGCGTGGCCATGCGGTCGGGTTTGAGCAGGGCGGTGGACACCATCTCGGCGGTGATTTCGGTGGGCCAGCGGTAGCTGGCAAGGTGGCTGCGCTCCACGCTGGCATTGTCGGACGCCTGGGTATGAAATTCGCTGCGTTCCACGTTGGACAGGGTCCAGCTGCCGTCGTCAGCGAACTCGGCCTTGGCGGCATGCGTGAGCGATACCAGCATGCCGTTGCTGCCAAATTCAAAGATACGTATGCCCTGCATCTGGCCGCTGGAAGTCAGCGCGCTGACATTGGCTGCGAACGAGTGCTCGTTTTGCTTTTCCTTCAGCCAGGCACCGGTTTGTCCGATGGTGATATCGCCCTGGAAGCGTGCCTTGACCAACTGGGCCGTGCGGTCGGTCAGCGGCGCCAGGTAATCGCCGATGCTAAAGGTGATCAGCACGAACAGCAGACCTAAAGTGAGCAAGGTATGCAGCGCCCGCCAGGGGCCCAGGCCGCTGGTGCGCAGGATGGTGTATTCCGAGCTTTGCGCCAGGCGCGCCATCACAAAGATGGTGCCAATCAGGACCGTGATGGGCAGTAGTTCGTACAGATGGCTGGGAACCATCAGGCCCACGACCAGCACAGCCTGGGCGAGTTGGTAGCTGTTTTCACCGGCCTTGCCCACCCAGCGGAGCTCGTCCACAAAGTCGAAAAAGAAGAACAGTGCCAGAAAACCCAGGGTGACAAAAGCCACCGAGGTGAGGATTTCCTTGTACAGCAGCTGGCGAATGGTTTTCATGCGGCGGCTCCAGTGCGTTTACGTGCTACCAATGAGCGCCAGGACCATTGGTAATGGCGCACCAGCAACCAGCCCATGGACAGGATGAAGACACCACCGTGCAGGCTCAGCATGAAGCTGCCGAAGGCCACTGCGCCGTTGGTGATCCAGTTTTGTCCCAGGTTCAGCAGGTTGTAGTAGATGATGAAAGCGAACAGCGCAAACACCATGCTGCCGCTGCGGCCCGAGCGCGGGTTGCCTCCGGCGACGGCCAGGCTGATGGTTACAAAATTCAGTGCGGCCAGGGCCAGGCTCAGGCGCCAGGCCAGTTCACCTAAATTCAGTGGCGTGGGCTCCAGTACCAGGTCGAGCGAGTTGCGCACGCGCGAGGGTGGCGCGTCGCTACTGCCCAGCGCGTTGTCGCCCACGCGGGTGCCGTATTCTTCGAATTCGCTGACCTTGAGGTCGGGTTCGCCGAGCGTGGATTCCAGGCGTTGGCCGTGGTGGAGCATCAAAAACTGTTTTTTGTCGATGTTGGTGATCTCGGCGCTGCGGGCCGAAGTGACGGTTTCCTTGCCGTGCTCCAGCGAGGAGATAAACACATTGTTCCCGCTGCGTTTATCCGGCGTGTCCTTGTCCACAAAGAACACCCGGCTGCCGTTGGCCGATTCCTGGAACTGGCCGGGGGCGATGCGCTCCAGGTCGCCGCGTTGTTCGTAGCGGTCCTTCATGTCCTGGATCTGCTGGTTGGACCAGGGCCAGACGATCAAGGCCATGGCAGCCACCACCAGCAGGATGGGCCAGGCAAAACGGAACAGGGGTTTGAGCAGACCGATCAGCCCGTGTCCGCTGGCAAACCAGATCACCATTTCGCTGTCGCGGTACATGCGCGACAAGGTGGCCACCGTGGACACGAACAGGCTCAGGGTCAATATGGTGGGTATATAGCCCAGCACGGTGTAGCCCAGTACCATCATCACTTCGGAGGGGTTGACCACGCCCTTGGATGCCTGGCCTAGCGTGCGGATCAGCATCATGGTCATCACGATGGTGATGAGCGCTACAAAGGTGGCACCAAAGCCGCGTGCCAGCTCTTTGCGAATAGAAGAATGGAATAACATCGTTGCTTTAGTTAGCACTGGCTATCAGGCCGCACTCGGGGCCCCAACCAAAAGACTGGATTATGAACTTTGAACTGAAATCCCTGGACCTGGCGGCTTGCGCCAAAGAAAAGTGCGACGCCCTGGTGGTGCTGGTGTCGGAGGCCTTCCAGCCCGGCAAAGATGCATTGTCTCAGCTTGTAGAGCAGGCTCGCAAAAGCGGGGATTTGGACAGCAAGCCGGGCAAGTTGCTGCAGATGTACCGGCCTGCGGCGGCTGTCGCCACGCGGGTGTTGCTGGTCGGTGCGGGTGACGGATCGGCCCGCCAGACGCGCCAGGCCGTGGCGGCGGCAGTAGCGGCTGTGAAAGGTCCGGCCCTGCGCAAGTTGCTGATCAGCTTTGCCGGGGCGCCGGCCCAAAAAGCTGTGCGTGCCGTTGTGCAGGCTGTGGCCGATGCCACCTATGTGTACACCACCACCAAGTCCAAGCCCGAAGGCCGCGTGTTGGCCCAGGTGTGGCTGTGCGCACCCGATGCGGCAGCGGCCCAGGCCGAGCTTGCGTTAGGAGCCGCCACGGTGGCAGGGGTTGAGATGGCCAAGGAGTGGGCGAATCGCCCAGCCAACCACGCCACGCCCACGCTGTTGGGCAACGCCGCCAAGACACTGGCCCGCTTCCCCAAGATTAGCTGCGAGGTGCTGGGCCCTAAAGAGGTCGCGCAACTGGGTATGGGCTCGTTCATGTCGGTGGCACAGGGTTCCAAAGAGCCACTGCGTTTCATCGTGCTGCACTACAACGGTGCAGCCAAAACCGTGGCCCCCACCGTTTTGGTGGGCAAGGGCATTACCTTTGATACCGGTGGTATCTCCATCAAGCCCTCGGCCGAGATGGACGAGATGAAGTTCGATATGTGCGGCGCGGCAAGCGTGCTGGGTGTATTCCGCGCCTTGGCGGAGCTCAAGCCGGCGACCAATGTGGTGGGTCTGATCCCCGCCTGCGAGAACATGCCCGATGGTGGTGCAGTGAAGCCCGGCGACGTGGTCACCAGCATGAGCGGCCAGACGATTGAAAACCTGAACACCGATGCCGAAGGCCGCCTGGTGCTGTGCGATGCGCTCACTTATGCAGAGCGCTTCAAGCCCCGCGCCATCATCGATATCGCTACGCTGACTGGTGCTTGCGTGGTCGCCCTGGGCGGCGTGCGCAGCGGCATGTTTGCCAGTGATGACAGCCTGGCTGCTGCCTTGCAGGCAGCGGGCGAGTCCGCGCTCGACCCCTGCTGGCGCCTGCCGCTGGACGACGAATATGGCGAAGGCCTGAAGTCTAATTTTGCCGACATGGCCAACGTGGCTGGCCGTGCGGGTGGCGCCATCACGGCGGCTAAGTTCTTGCAGAAGTTCACCGCCAAAATGCCTTGGGCCCATCTGGATATTGCCGGCACGGCCTGGAAGAGTGGCGCAGCCAAGGGCGCCACTGGGCGTCCCGTTGGGTTGCTGCTGGACTATGTGCTGAATCAGCCTTCTGCGCAGATAGCGCCTGCGCCAGCTGCTACAAAAAAGATAGTGTCGCGTAAAGCCGTGGCTGCCCCTGCCCCTGCAGCTCCGCGCAAACGGCTGGCGAAATAAATTGGCCGCTGCATGACCGAGGTCGAGTTCCATTTCAATGCGCCCGACAAGCAGGCGTACGCCTGCCGGCTGTTGCGCAAGGCAACGCGCAGTGGAGCGCGGGTCGTGGTGACCGGGCCTATCGACGTGCTGCGGCAGCTCGACCAGGCTTTGTGGACCTTCTCCAGCACAGACTTTGTGGCCCATGCGTTGGACGGTGCTGATGTGGCTTTGCTGGCGGCATCCCCGGTGCTGCTGCTGGAGTCGGTGCTGGAAGCCCCGCACCAGCAAGTCTTACTGCAACTGGGCGATGCCGTGCCACCCGGGTTCGAGTGTTTCGAGCGGCTGATCGAAGTCGTCTCGCTGGACGAGGATGACCGTGGCTTGGCCCGTCAGCGCTGGAAACACTATGCGTCGCGTGGCTATGCCATCCAACGCAAAGATCTTGAATTGAAAGAATCCGCCTGATGTCCTCCTCGCCGCCTCGCCAGCCACCGCGTTTCGTTCCCACGCTCACCGAAGTGGTGCAGCCGGTGGTGTCGCAGGCGTCTAGCGTGGTGACAGGTATGGCGAACCACGAGGCCCTGGAGGACCAGATCATCCACCGTGTCATGCAACGCATCGATTTGTCTTTGGAGCGCCGGCTGACCGAAGCGGTCGCGGCCATGGTGCTGCAACAAACCCAGGCGCTGGTGCCGCGTCTGCGCGAGGAAATCGAATTCGTCGTGCGCCAGTCCGTGTCAGATGCGGTGGCAGACGAGCTGGCAACACGCCATGGCTCTTAAATAGTCAAGGCCTGTATCAGTTGAATTAATGGGCTATTAGTGGTTAGTCCGAGGTTTTCACTATGCGCCAGGCCCGGAAATTGCGCTATTCTGCCGCTCGTGACGTTTTGTAACTCACAGAGTTATTTGTTTTCTAGCCAATCCAATATCGGAGTTTTTATGCAAATGAAGTTGAAATTGACTGTAGCTGCTGCCATCGCTGCTGTGGCAGGTCTTGCCTCTGCACAGGACGTGCAGGTCGTGAAGATTGGTCACGTTGCGCCTACATCGGGTGCGCAAGCCCATTACGGCAAAGACAACGAAAACGGCGCACGCATGGCCGTGGACGACCTGAACACGCAAAACGTCGTGATCGGTGGCAAGAAGATCAAATTTGAACTGGTCGCTGAAGACGACGCTGCAGATCCCAAGCAGGGCGCTGCTGTGGCACAAAAGCTGTGCGATGCCAAGGTCAACGGCGTGGTCGGCCACTTGAACTCCGGCACCACCATCCCCGCTTCCAAGGTCTACAACGACTGCGGCATCCCCCACATCACGGGCGCTGCAACCAACCCCAACCTGACCAAGCCTGGCTACAAGACCACCTACCGCATCATCGCCAACGACAACTCTTTGGGTGCTGGGCTGGCTTTCTACGCTGTGGATGCACTCAAGCTGAAGAAGGTTGCCATCGTTGACGACCGTACCGCATACGGCCAAGGCGTTGCCGAAGTTTTCAAGAAGACCGCGATTGCCAAGGGCATGACCGTGGTGGACGAACAGTTCACCACCGACAAAGCCACTGACTTCATGGCGATCCTGACCTCTATCAAGTCCAAGGCTCCTGACGCTATTTTCTACGGCGGTATGGACCCCCAGGCTGGCCCTATGCTGCGCCAGATGGAACAACTGGGCATGACCAACGTCAAGTACTTCGGTGGTGACGGCCTGTGCACCAACGAAGTGGCCAAGCTGGCTGCTGGCGCCAAGACGCTGGACAACGTGGTTTGCGCTGAAGGCGGCGCCTCTTTGGCCAAGATGCCTGGCGGCGAAGCCTGGAAGAAACGTTACGACGCCAAGTACCCAGGTCAGTTCCAGATCTACAGCCCCTACACCTATGACGCGACCATGGTGCTGGTAGACGCTATGAAGCGTGCCAACTCCACCGACCCCAAGGTCTACACCCCTGAGTTGATCAAGACCAACTACAAGGGCGTGACTACCACCATCGCCTTCGAACCCAATGGTGAGTTGAAGAACCCCGCTATTACTCTGTCCGTCTACAAAGACAGCAAGAAGACCGCTCTGAACTAATCCAGTTCACTAGCCAATGAAAAAGCCACCGCGAGGTGGCTTTTTTTATGCAGCGATCAAATCTAGCTTCAGGCTCGGGCGTCGCCCCAGCGCAGCTGGGCCAGCTCATCACCGCGATAAAGGGTTTCACCATTGCGATCGACGCAGTAGTTGGGCGACACGATCATTTCGTTGAAGTGCATATCGGCCGCAATGCGGGTGTATTCGAACAGAATGCTGCGCGTCACTTTGGCGCCTGAACGGATGTGGCTACCGTGCCCGATCCAGCAGGGTCCAATGATGGTGGCACCTGGCTCCACTTTCACGCTGGAGCCCAGGTACACAGGCCCCTGGATATTGCACTGATCCCAGGCAATAGAAGTATTGAGGCCCACCCAGATGCCAGGCTTGACCTCGCGCCCGGGAATGTTCATTTGCGCAACTTCACCACGCAGCACCCGTTGCAGCACGGACCAGTAGTCGCTGACCCGGCCAATGTCGATCCAGTTGAAAAAGCGCTTCTGTGCGTAAAAAGGAAGCTTCTTTTCAACCAGCTGCGGAAACAGCTCCGAACCAATGTCATACACCTTGTTGGGTGGAATCAGGTCAATGGCTTCAGGTTCAAAAATGTAAATACCCGTGCTGGCCAAGGTGGACTGCGCCTCTTCGGGCGATGGCTTCTCCTGGAAGGACTGGATTTGCCCTTCGTTGTTGGCCACCACAATGCCGTAGTTGGACACTTCGGTGCGCGGTACATCCAGCGTCACCACACTGGCAATGGCGCCCTTGGACTTGTGTTCGTGCAAGGCCGCACCAATGTCCAGGTCGATCAAGGCGTCGCCACACAGCACCAGCGTGGGCTCGTCAAAGAAACCACTGAAGTCCTGGATGCGCCGCATGCCACCTGCGGAGCCAAAAGGCTTGGGTATCACATCACCATGTTCGCGCACACCTTCATAGGCATAGCCGATCTGCACACCCCAGCGGTGGCCGTCACCAAAATACTGCTCAATTTTGTAGTGGTTGTATGCCACATTGACCATGATCTCCTTGATGCCGTAGTTGGCCAAGTGTTCGATCAGGTATTCCATCACCGGCTTGCCCAGAATGGGCACCATCGGCTTGGGCATATTCTTGGTCAAGGGGCGTACACGCGTACCCTGACCAGCTGCCAAAATCATTCCTTTTGCCATGTCTATCCCCTAGATTGATACGTATCGTTCAGATTCAATGTTGCTCATATCTCGGCGTTGCTTAGCCTAAGTCGGCTTGCAAGAATGCTGCGCCGGCAGCGTCCTTTGTCGATAAGGCTGGGCTGCCGGAAGTGATGGGCCAGTCAATGGCCAATGTAGGATCGTTCCAAGCAATGCAGCGCTCGTGCTCAGGAGCGTAGTAGTCGGTTGTTTTATATAAAAATTCCGCAGACTCCGACAGCACCAAAAAGCCATGTGCCAATCCAGGCGGCACCCACAGCTGGTGGCTGTTCTTGGCGGAGAGAAGTGCTCCCACCCACTTACCAAAAGTGGGTGAGTTGCGTCTGATATCCACTGCCACATCAAAGACTTCACCCGCTACAACACGCACCAATTTGCCCTGAGGCTGCTGCACCTGGTAGTGCAGACCGCGCAACACATTCCGTGCCGACTTGGAATGGTTGTCCTGCACGAACTGCAGGTTCAAGCCTGTGGCTTGGTCAAATGCGCGTTGGTTGAAGCTTTCATAGAAGAAGCCACGGTCATCACCGAATACGCGGGGCTCAATCAACAGCACATCAGGAATGGCACATGGTGTGACTTTCATCAAAACACCTTTTCCTTTAGCAGTCGCATCAGGTATTGGCCGTAGCCTGATTTGGCCAAAGGCTGCGCTAGTTTCTGCAACTGTTCGCTATCAATCCAGCCCTGCCGCCAAGCAATTTCCTCGGGGGCCGCCACTTTCAAGCCCTGGCGATTTTCAATCGTATAGATAAATTGACTTGCTTCCAGCATGGATTCGTGCGTACCGGTATCCAGCCAGGCGTAGCCACGGCCCATGGTTTGCACATCCAACGTACCTTGTTCTAGGTAGAGACGGTTCAAGTCGGTAATTTCAAGCTCGCCACGCGCCGAAGGCTTGACGCTCTTGGCCAATTCAACGACCTGGCTATCGTAGAAATACAGGCCGGTCACTGCATACCGTGACTTGGGGTTGGTAGGCTTTTCCTCCAGGCTGATGGCCCGGCCATTTGCGTCAAATTCCACCACGCCGTAGCGTTCAGGGTCCTGCACCGCATACGCGAATACTGTGGCGCCACGGGTTTGCTGGTTGGCGTTGTGCAGCAAGCCTGCGAAGTCATGGCCGTAGAAAATATTGTCACCCAGCACCAGTGCACTAGGGGCTCCGTCCAAGAACTTCTCGCCGATCAGAAAGGCTTGTGCCAAGCCGTCGGGCGAGGGCTGCACGGCGTAGGTCAGTTGTATGCCCCACTGGCTGCCGTCGCCCAACAGCTGGATGAAACGGGGTGTGTCTTGCGGTGTGGAAATAACCAGCACTTCACGAATGCCCGCTAGCAGCAGCGCGCTGAGCGGGTAATAAATCATGGGCTTGTCGTAGATAGGCAGCAATTGCTTGCTAACAGCCTGGGTTGCTGGGTACAGGCGTGTACCGGAGCCGCCGGCAAGAATGATGCCTTTGCGCCGCACGGCAGTGCCTACCGTGGGTAGATGTGTTTCCGTCATATTCAATTCCTCCCTGTAATTTCTTGCAGCATGCGTGCCACTTGTATTTCCCAGTGCGGCAGTGTCAGCCCGAAGGAGTGTTGTAGCTTGCTCGTGCTCAGACGCGAGTTCAGCGGGCGTTGCGCAGGGGTGGGGTAGTTGGCCGTGGAGGTGGACCCTACTTGTTCAGGCCCAGCTTTGAGCTTCCAGCCCAATGTCAGGGCTTGTGCTAAAACAAATCGGGCATACCCATTCCAGCTGGTTTCTCCGCCCGCAACGCAGTGGTACAAACCGGCCAGTTCCGGCTTGTGTATGGCTGCTATCAACGCATGGGCTGTGACATCCGCCAGCAGCTCCGCCGATGTGGGCGCACCTATTTGGTCGTCAATAACATTCAGAGCTTCGCGCTCCGTCGCCAGCCGAAGCATGGTCTTGGCAAAATTGCCACCCCGCGCCGCGTATACCCAGCTGGTCCTGAAGATCAAATGCCGGGGGCAAGTTGCTACTGCCTGCTCACCCTCTAGCTTTGTCTGGCCGTAGACGCTCAATGGTCCGGTAGGGTCTGCTTCACGCCAGGGCGAGCTCCCGCTGCCGTTAAAAACGTAATCGGTGGAGTAGTGGACCAGCCAGGCCCCCAGGACGTTGGCTTCGGCAGCCAGCACGCCCGGTGCTAACGCATTCACGGTACGGGCTGCGTCTGGTTCGGCTTCCGCTTTATCCACTGCGGTATAGGCGCCGGCATTGACGATCACCTGTGGTTGCACCTGGCGCACCGTCTGGGCCAAGCCAGTCAAGTCGGTGAAATCACCGCACAGGTTGCCAGGATTCAGCGATGCATCAGATCCCAAGGCAATTAGCTCACCCAATGGAGCCAGGCTGCGCTGTAGCTCCCAGCCCACCTGGCCATTACGCCCCAATAGCAAAATCTTCATGCTGCAGCTACCGAGCCACCGTACTGTTGGTTGACCCAGTCGCGGTAGCCACCGCTTTGCACATTGGCCACCCATTCCGGGTTGTCCAGATACCACTGCACCGTCTTGCGGATGCCGGTTTCAAAAGTCTCGGCAGGTTTCCAGCCCAGTTGCTGCTCAATCTTGCGTGCATCTATCGCATAGCGCCGGTCGTGGCCAGGGCGGTCCGTCACATAAGCAATCTGCTGCGTGTACGACTGACCATCTGCACGGGGTTTCAGTTCGTCCAGCAACGCGCACACTGTATGCACGATGTCGATATTGGGTTTCTCATTCCAGCCGCCGATGTTGTAGGTCTCTCCCAGCTGGCCTGCTTCCAGCACACGGCGGATCGCACTGCAGTGGTCGCGCACATACAGCCAGTCGCGGATTTGTTGGCCATCGCCGTACACCGGCAGCGGCTTGCCTGCCTGGGCGTTGACGATCATCAGCGGTATCAGCTTTTCCGGGAAATGCAGCGGCCCGTAGTTATTGGAGCAGTTGGTGGTCAACACCGGCAATCCATAGGTGTGGTGATACGCTCGCACCAAATGGTCGCTGGCAGCCTTGGAGGCAGAGTAGGGACTGTTCGGCTCGTAACGGTTCGTTTCGGTGAATGCGGCGTCCGTCTTGGCCAGAGACCCATAGACCTCGTCGGTCGACACATGCAACAAACGGAATGCTTCCTTGCTGGCTGCGTCCAGGTTGCCCCAGTAGGCGCGCACAGACTCCAGCAAGTGGAAGGTGCCCACAATGTTGGTCTGGATGAACTCGCCGGGTCCTGAGATGGAGCGGTCTACATGGCTTTCGGCCGCGAAGTTCAGCACGGCATGGGGTTGGTGCTGGGCCAGCAGTTTCCCAACCAACTCTGAGTCGCCAATGTCGCCATGAACGAAAACATGGCGCGGGTCATTAGCGATAGAAGCCAGGTTCTGCAGATTGCCCGCGTAGGTTAATCGGTCCAGATTGACCACAAGTTCGTCAGACTGGGAAAGCCAATCCAACACGAAGTTGCTGCCAATGAATCCAGCGCCACCAGTTACAAGAATTGCCATAAAGTTTTTTAAGTGAAATTGGGTCGAAATTCTTATCTAGAAATGAGGCATCCCTGTAAGCGAACGTACCGCGCAAAGGCCGAGCGTAGTTCTTTTGGGGGATGGCTGCCTCAGGTCATACTTGACTTGCTTGGGCTGCGGTTAACGCCCAATAGCCAAATATTCCAACCCCATGCCGCGCACCAGCTTGGGGTCGTACAGATTGCGGCCGTCGAAAATCAATGGATTTTTCAGCTTGGCCTTCAGCGTCGCAAAGTCAGGGCTGCGGAATTCTTTCCACTCTGTCACGATCACCAGGGCATCGGCTCCTTCCAGAGCTGCCGTCTGGTTATCTGCAAAGCTCAGGCGGGGCTCGTCGGGAAAGCAGTGCTTGGCTTCCGCAATGGCCACCGGGTCATATGCGGTCACGGTAGCACCCGCAGCCAGCAGGTCTTTGATCACTTCGCGGCTGGTCGCCTCGCGCATGTCGTCGGTGTTGGCTTTGAAGGCCAAACCCCACAGGGCAAAGTGCTTGCCTTTCAAGTCGCCTCCAAACCTCGTTTTGATCTTCGTGCCCAGTACGTGCTTTTGCGCATCATTGGCGGCCTCTACGGCATTCAGCACCTTCAGGTCAATGCCTGCATCGTCGGCAGCCGTCTTGATCAGTGCTTTCACGTCCTTCGGGAAACACGAGCCGCCATAGCCTGCGCCAGCGTACAAAAAGTCATAGCCAATGCGCGGGTCGCTACCTATGCCCTTGCGCACATGTTCAATATCGGCGCCCAGCTTCTCGGCCAGGTTCGCCAGCTCGTTCATGAAGCTGATGCGGGTTGCCAGCATCGCGTTGGCGGCGTATTTGGTCAGCTCTGCGCTGCGTACGTCCATCACGATCAGGCGGTCATGGTTGCGTTGGAAAGGTGCGTACAGGGCCCGCATGTTCAGCGCAGCCTGTTCGTCATCGCAGCCCACCACAATGCGGTCTGGCTTCATGAAGTCGTCAATCGCCGCGCCTTCTTTCAAGAATTCAGGGTTGGACACCACGCTGAATGGCGTGCTTACACCACGTTTCTTCAATTCATCGTCAATCGCCGCTTTGACTGCGTCGGCCGTGCCTACCGGCACAGTGCTTTTGTCCACGACCACCTTGTAGTCGGTCATGTACTTGCCGATGTTGCGGGCGGCAGCAGTCACGTATTTCATGTCGGCCGAGCCATCTTCGTCAGGCGGCGTGCCTACGGCAATGAACTGGATGGTGCCGAAGTGCGCGGCCTTCTCTACGTCTGTGGTGAAGTGCAAACGTCCGGCTGCAACGTTGCGGCGCACCATTTCTTGCAGGCCTGGTTCGAAGATGGGGATGCCGCCGTCTTCGAGGATCTTGATCTTTGCCGGGTCAACATCTAAGCAGAGCACGTCGTTGCCCACTTCGGCAAGGCAAGTGCCAGAAACCAGGCCAACGTAGCCAGTACCAATGACGGTAATTTTCATTATTTCAATCCCTGAAAACAGCAAATAAGTAGAGGTTGTAGGTAGCTAGCAAGTCTAGCGTACCGATGTGGCAGCGGATATATCGATGTACTGGAGGCATCTACTCATGAAGCATGATTCATTCCAGTTGAAGTCTTGATGCCGGGGCAGGTGACTTTTTTTACTATAGACTATCAATATTTGAATAATTTTATGTCTGATTGGTTTGATTTTTATATAAATTCGACTTTTAGAGCGTGTGATTCATTAAGATAAATTGTATGGAGGTAGGGGGATGTCAAAATTTAGAAGTGATATTAATGGATTGAGGGCCTGGGCTGTAGCGTCCGTTATTCTTTATCATTTTGGTATCTGGGGTTTTTCGGGGGGGTTTGTTGGTGTTGATGTTTTTTTTGTTATTTCCGGTTTTTTGATGACTGGGATAATTTTTGAAAAAACAATTAATAATAATTTTTCGCTATTCGATTTTTATATTTCTCGGTGTATTCGTATAATTCCAGCTTTGCTGGTAGTGTGTTTGGTATTAATTGCTTGCGGATTCTTTTTTCTGCCTCCCTCTGAATTTCTCCAGCTTGGACGGCATATTTCGGGTGCGTTAGGGTTTTTTTCTAATTTCCTTTTCTATAAAGAAGTTAGCTACTTCGATGTTTCTTCTCATGATAAATGGCTTTTGCATACGTGGTCACTGTCGGTGGAGTGGCAGTTTTATCTTTTGCTTCCTTTGGGGTTAATGCTGCTGTGGAAGCTCAAGCCAAAAAAGAAATATATTGTTTGGGGATTTTTTGTATCCTTTATGATTTCTTTATTTTTATCATCTCTGATTTCAATAAAAAATCCAAGTGGTGCCTTTTATCTCCTTCCAACTCGAATGTGGGAGATGTTGGCTGGAGGATTGGTATATTTTTCTAGTCATCAAAAAAATGCATTTCAGAAAAATGGAAGAATTATTGAAATTTTTGGCTTTGGGTTGATTATTTTTTCTATTGGATATTTTTCGGTAGAATCAATTTGGCCTAGCTGGCGAGCATTGCTGCCCGTTCTTGGTGCGGTCTGTGTATTAAGTTCTATGCAATTTGATTCATTGTTGACTGCCTCGCGGATTGCTCAATGGTTAGGCAGTCGCTCTTATTCTTTATATTTGTGGCACTGGCCAATTGTTGTTTTGCTGGGTTATTTGAATAAGCAGCATGATTTAATTTATATTGGCTGTGCGTTATTGTTTACTGGCCTTTTGGGGCATCTTTCATTTACTTTTGTTGAGGGTCCGGCTGGATCGTATTTGAGAAAAATTAGTTCATATCGGAAATTTTTCGCTTTGGTAATTCCTGTTGGCTTGTCTATTTCGTTGGCTGTATTTGTGACGGTCAACGAGGGCTTGCCAAATCGCATGAGTGATGCGTATGAAAAATTGACCAAGGATATAACCATGCCCCTTGTGAGCAATGGCTGGTGTTTTTATAGCGTTGACACCATAAAAGCATTGCCGATAGGCGATGCTGGACTTAAATGCTCGATTGGGGATAAGGCATCCAAGATAAAAGGCTTACTTTTTGGGGATTCATTTGCTGGCCAAAATGAACCATTTTGGAATAAAATTGGAATAAATGAGAGTCGTAGGATTGATTCAGTTACTACAAACTGGTGCTATCCTAGTTTGGGTGATGATTTCACTGGGCCGATTGCTAGTCGTGCATATGCCCAATGTAAAATAAATAGAAATTATCTTTTTGAAAATGTCGAAAGATATGATTTCGTTGTTCTCGCTGGATCTTGGTCTGATGTCGTTTTGCAAAATAAGATAAAAAACTTTGAGGCTGCGTTGTCTGAGGTTTCCTCTAGGACAAAGATGGTTTTTATAATGCCATCGCCTGTAAGTTATGATGCAAATATCGGGCTGGCTTATGAGCGAAGTTTGATTCGCGGTGTGAATTTCGATTTACTGCATTACACTAGAAATAGTGATGTTCAAACAAAAAATGCAAATGAAATTATTAAGTCCCTGTCGAAGAATTATAAAAATGTTTTTTATATTGATAGGGATTATATTTTTCCTGAAGCAGGGGTTTTCCCAGGCTCGGCAGGGGGCGAGGTCCCATTTAGTTTTGATGGAAAGCATATTAGTACTTTGGGGGCAGAGTCGGCTGCAGTATTTTTTGAAAAATCTGAATATTATAAATTATTCAAAAATAATATTCACGGCAATGAAAATCCCTCGCTTGTTAATTGACTTTGATGTATGAAGATTGCAATTTCTATTTTCGGCATCCCGCGTGGGGCAGGTCTTACATTCTCACCTTTTGTTGAGAAAATAATAGAACCTGCCCGAGCTCTTGGCGAGGTCAGACTTTTTGGGCACTTTTTTAATGTCGGGCAGGTCGTCAATGCACGATCTGGTGAAGGTGGTGCCCTGGGCAAAGAGAACTACGACCTCTACCGTGATTTCAATTTGATAATTGAGGAGCCAGAGCAATGCTTAGCCAAATATGACTTGGAAGCCATTAAGGGCTTTGGTGATTACTATGGCGATGCATTTAAATCTGTAGGAAATTTATTACATCAGTTGCATTCACTTAAAACTGTTACGAATAGTGTGGAGCAATACCAACCAGACGTAGTGATTTATGCGCGGCCAGACTTGCTCTATCACGACAAAATACCCTCGTGGGTGATTCAGAATGCGGGCGCACATGCAGGTCGTTGTTTCTTGCCCCACTGGCAATGGTGGGGCGGCTATAACGATCGATTTGCAGTGTGTGGAAGCAATGCCTATCTGCACTACGGCAACCGTATCGACAATATTTTGAATTACTGCCGCAGCGCGAACCATCCACTCCATGCCGAGCGGTTGTTAAGGCAAACCTTACGGTCCAACGGCGTGGCGTTGCGGCAGTTGGACGTGCGTGCCAGCCGTGTTCGCATCGGTGATATTGTCAAAGAAGAGAGCTTTGACGCCCGCAGCACGATAGGGCCGCGCCGGTTGCTACCAGAAATGTGGTTGAGCAGTTGCTTGGCGCGGATGCATTTTTGATGCGTACCTGACGGAGCGGGCTAATTGAGCAACGAAGAGGTCAGTGGTTGAATCCACGTCTGCGTTTGTGGCGAATAAATGCCGAAGTCTGAGGCCAACTCCCAATATGTCCAGTTGATGCCATAAGACTCGGCTGTGTCTCTCGCCAAGCGCGTGTATGTAGCCCTGGATGCCATGTCGCCTATCTTGTACGAGCCAAATTCGCCCAGGTGCAGCGGCACCCCTTTATCTGCATTCCACTTGGCGGCCTGCGCAAAGACATCCTGCATGGTCTTTGTTTGCTGGGGCGTGCAGCATGTCGTGCCCGCTGGGAATTGCGGCATCCAAGACAAACCCTGGTGGGTGAAGGGATAGGGGTCGTATGTATGTATGGCAACAATCAAATTGGGATCGGCGGGCAGGCTGAGGTTGACGAGCTGCTTTGGATGGTTCCAGGAGATGGGCCCGATCAACACGGCCCTGGTGGGGTTGGTGACCCGCACGGTTGCCAGCAGCTTGGCAGACAAGGTATTCCAAGCGTCGCTGCTCAACTTGCCATGGGGCTCATTCAGTAGCTCAAACAAAAGCTTGGGCGAGCGGTCCTTGTACCGCTGGGCCAGTTGGGTCCAGATATTGATGAGCCGTGTCTCTAGCACCGTGGGGTCTACCGCAAACTCGTTGGGCGCGAGCGCATCGCCAAAGATTTGGTTGTAATGGTGCAGGTCCAGAATCACATACATACCTTTGGCCAAGATGGCATCAATGGCTGTGTCTACCCGTGCGGCAAAAACTGGGTCTAGTGTGGCGCTCGCATCCGCACTTGCATGGTTGGTCCAACGTACTGGCAGCCGTATGGTTTTGAATTGCTGTGCCGCCAAGTCAATATATGCTGGCTCTAGCTTTACACCCCAATCGCCTTCACGTGGCGCCTCCAGCATGTTGCCCATGTTGATGCCGCGCCCCAGGGATTTGGCGATAGTGCAAGTGGCAGCAGAAACAGCGCTGCAACTTTGCTCTGCCGCTGGTGTAGCCAAGGGCAAAACACCCAGTAGCAAAGGGAGCAGCAAGGATTTGATGGAGCTTGTTTGTTTAGTCATGGTATTGCGACGATGAGACCGCCCTCTGTTGTATCATGAGTTTATGCTGCGTTGCAGCAAAAAACAAATAATTAAATTCATTGTGAATTGACCCAGGGGCTATGGTTTTTGCCGATCCCTCTTTTTTGTAAATCAAGGTTACATACGTAATGAGTCTTGCCAAACAGGGCGTAAAAGCCGTTAAATGGAGCGCGATTGCAACCCTTGCGCGCTTTGTAATGCAGTTTGCGGCCCAGGTTTTATTGGCCCGTATATTGGGGCCTGAAAACTACGGTATTTTTGGCATGGGCATGGTTGTATTAACCTTGACCAATGTTTTTTCAAATTTTGGCTTTGGCTGGAGCCTGCTGCATCGCAAAACAGTCACACAGGAAGATGTGCGCTTTGCCTTTACTTGGCAAATGATTGTAGGTAGCGCGGCCACATTGGGGCTTTTTCTGCTGGCGCCTATGCTGGCTAGCTTTTTCCACGAACCCCGTGTTGAGCCTGTTATCCGTTGGCTAGCATTGGCTTGTGTGATCAGCGCCGTATCCTCCCCAGCTGGGAATCTGATGCACCGTGACTTGAATTTCAAGGCAGCGGGGTTGATACAAATTGGAGGCTATGTCGCTGGTTACCTGCTGGTTGGCATACCCCTTGCGTTGCTGGGTTATGGCGTGGATGCACTTGTAGCAGCCTGGCTCGTGCAGGTTTCGTTCATAGCCATCGGTAGTTTTTGGGCTCACCCGCACTCGATCAAGCCGTTATTCCATTACGAAGGTGCTTCTACCGCAATGAAGACTGGCGGAACCGTTTTTATCACCAACATCATCAATTGGTGCCTTAGCAGCATGGACCGCTTCTTATTGAGCAAGTTTTCCAATGCGCACGCAGTTGGCGTTTATTCTGTGGGCTATAACCTGGCCACGATGCCTTCTACCCTGCTCATGGGTTCTCTGCAACCAGCGTTTACCGCTGCCAGTTCCAAAATGCAGGATGATCCTGGTCGCATGCGTGCGGCTTATATGCAAATATTCGCCACAGTGTGGGTGCTGATACTGCCGATATTTGTTTTTCTATCAGTCATTTCTTTTGACTTGGTAAAGTTTCTATATGGAAGTAAATGGTTGGATACGGGCTGGGTTTTGGCTTTGCTTTTTCTAAGCGTCCCCGCCTTTGTTTGCCTTGGGCTCTCTACTCCGGTACTGTGGAGTGCCGGACGTAAGCAGCACGAGTCCTTACTCCAATTGCCCGTGCTTGCTGTTGGAGCTGTGGGCTTCTATTACTCTATGCCTTTTGGAATAAACGCTTTTGCCTGCGTAGCTGTAGCGCTAATTTTAATAAGAACACTCGTGGTGTGTGGGGCAGTATTCTTTTTTCTTGAAATAAATTTTGCCAATGCGGGCCCTCACCTTTTTCGTGGTGTAAGTCTTAGTTTAGTTGTAGCCATCGTAGCCTTGTCGGGGGTGAAGTCTGTAGGTGATTTTGGATTCCCTATTATAAATCTAATGGTAAGTGGCGGGTTGGTTTTAATTGTTTTTGTTATTGCTATTTTTAATGGAAATAAAATTCTAGGAAATGAAGTTATTCAGATGTTGATTAGATTTTTCCCTGCGTTGAAAAAAATATATTTTTAATTGTGTAAAAAATGTTTAATCATAACTTTTTTGGCAGGCAATGTTTAATTTAATTTTGTATTCTGTTTTGTCTCTTCTGGCTTTTGGAGGGGCGGTAGGGCTTGCTGTTGCTGTGGTCGCATCATTGAATGCCGTTACCCGATATTCGAGAGATGGATTTGTTCATTTTTTCTTTTACTCTATTTTGTTAAAGCAAATGTCGAGTGTTTTGTTTTCGAATCGAACCGTCTCGCTAGATGCCTCCCTGAATAGTATCGAATCTCTAAGCTTGTCTCAGATATGGTTTAATAAATTTTTGAGTTTGTGTATGGTTATCGTTGCGTTGGAGCGAATATTATTTTGGTTTTTTCGTGAAAAAAGAAAATATGGCAAATCAGTTTCTTTTTTAGCAGCTATTTTTATTTTCTATTGGATTTCTAATGTTTTCTCTCCTGCGCTATTTGGTGCGCATGGGAATATTTCGAATGAATATATATATCCGCTTTTGTTCGGTCTGGCTGCAATTTTTGTTAGCTATGATGGAAGCTTGAGGGCTATAGATGTTTTTAGAAATTTGGCTTGTGGTTTTTTGCTGCTTGGATACATTTTTATATTTATCCGCCCAGGGCTTGTAATGGATGTGAATTATACGCAGGGATATATTCCTGGATTGCCTCGATTGGCTGGGTTGGCGCCACATGCAAACTCTTTAGGGATACTGGCTCAGTTGTTTTTAATGTGCCTTTGGGTACGGCCATTTAGCAAAATTTCCATCAATAGGATGGCTTGGCTGTTAGGAATAGGAACAATATTTTTGGCCCAATCTAAGACCGTGTGGCTATCTTTCCTGGTGTGCGTGATTTATATGTTTTTGGTAAATAATTGGTATCGATTAAGAAATATATTCAAGGTTAACGGGAATTCATTTTCGGCAGTTTCGCTTGTTGTGGGGGCTGTTGTTCTTCTCTTATCCGTCGGAATGATTTCATTGTTTGGAGGGGCCGCAGAAAGGCTTGATAATTTTTTTAGTAGTGCCGAAGGAGCCCAGATTACTTCATTCACAGGTAGAGATCGAATTTGGACGATAGCCTTTGGTGAGTGGCGTAATAGTCCATTTTTTGGATATGGTCCAACTTTGTTTGATGCTGAATATCAGAGTTCGGTCGGAATCGATGGTACTCCACATGCGCACAATCAGTTTGTCGATACCCTTGCGCGTGCGGGTGGGGTTGGTGAATTTGGTTTGATTGTTTATTTTTTATTTCTATTATTCTTGTCAATAAAATTCTCGAAAAAAAGTGGAGGTTTAACTTTTGCACTTTTTATTGCGTTGTCATTTCGCTCGGTGAGCGAAGTGCCATTAATGATTACTACTTTGAATTTTGAATTTGTTGGACACGTATTGCTGTTAATTGTGTTGGGTGGAGTCGTTAAAATTGTTCGAAATAATGATTGAAAATAATAACATGCGCAAAAATCTTCAGTTAAATAGAATTGAGGAAGTCGATGTTGCCAAAGGAATTGCTATTTTTTTGGTTGTGGTTGGTCATGTTGTTGCTAGGGAGATGCCTGTTGGGAATGATTGGTATGCATATTTAAAGGCTGCAATATATTCTTTTCACATGGCTTTTTTTATGTTTCTTAGTGGTGTTGTTTTTTTCTTGAAATTTAAAAATTCTATTTCTATTTTTGATGATGTTTTAATATTGAAGGGTAGGTTTTTTAGATTAATGCCTGCTTATTTATTATTTGCATTCATAGTTTTTTGCGGTAAGTTCATTTTTGAGAAATTTGTCCATGTAGACAATCCAGTTTCTGGTTTTGGTGATTTGTTGAATATTTTATTTTTCCCGATGTTGAGCGTTTCCTCTTTTCTTTGGTATGTCTATGCTCTTTTTGTGATTACTGCTGTCGTTGTTTTTAGTTTGAGACTTTTAAATGGTCGTATTGATATTCTTCTTTTGATTTCGTTTGCGGCGGTGTTTTTTCCGTATATTCAATTTCTTGGTGTTGGTCAAATAACAAAGTATCTGTTTTTCTTTGTTTTGGGGGGGGCTGTTCTTTCTCGATGGGCGGTGTTTTTTTCCTTTGTGGATAGATTTTCAGTGCTTTTTTTGTTGTCTTTTTTGATTTTTTTGGGGGGTGGTTTTTATGCTAATGGTGGATGGTTTTTTTCATCGTTGATTTCAATTCCTGCATTAATGGGATTATGTCGATTTTTGAGATTTGGACGTGATTTTTTCCTCCTGTTGGGTAGAATGAGTTTTTCCATATACCTTATGAATACGATGGCTATGGGATTCGTTAAAGCCGTAATGTTTAAGTTTTTGAGCTGGAATGGCCTGGGATTTTTTTTGTTTTTTCCTGTGTTGTTGTGCGCTGGGGTCTTTTTGCCAATATTAATTAAGAATATATTTTTTTCTAGGGTGGTGTGGTTGAATAGAATTACTTCATGAGGCGGGGGTGGGTTTTGGCTGGTGTTGTTATTTAGGGTGTGATTTTGATTGAATTTAGCATTATTGTTCCGCTTTATAATAAGTCTTCTTATATTGAATATACATTGCAATCAGTATTGGCCCAGACTTGGGCGAACTTTGATTTGTTAGTCGTTGATGACGGTTCCAGCGACTGCGGTCCTCAGATCGTCGAGAAACTGGCACAAAATGATCCGCGTATCCGTTTGGTGCGTCAGTCCAATTCAGGGGTTTCGGCTGCGAGGAACCGGGGTATTGCGGAGGCAAGAGGCGAATGGGTGGCGTTTCTAGATGCTGATGATTGGTGGCACCCCGGGTATTTGGAGGCGCAGCAACGTGCCATTGAGGCCCACCCGCAAGTGGACATGGTGGCGACTATGCTGCGCAAAATTCCTGACGCTGCAGATTGGACTCCTTGGCCGTGGCCTGAAATGTCTCCGCAGCCTGCCACGGATCTCATAGAAGATTTACCCGCCCGCTGGATGCAGGGTATACCGTTTTTTACCTCGTCGGTTGCAGTGCGCAGAACGCGCTTGGTCCAGATGCAGCCTTGCTTTAAGGTGGGCGAGTCGCATGGGGAGGATCTGGACCTGTGGTTCCGTGTGGCCGAGGGTTCGGCTATTGCCCATTCTCATAGCGTGCTGGTTGCCTACCGTACGGCGGCGGTGGGGAGCCTGACCAGCCGGCATGCAGCATTGGTATTAGCTCCATTCTTGCTAAGGATGCAGGATCGGGCGCACTCGGGGCTAATGCCAGCCGATAAGCAGTGGTCAGCATTGCATTTTGTGGCTCAGCAAAAGGTGACTTTTGCCCGGCAGGCGTTGGTGATGGGGCGTCGGCTGGAAGGGCTGCGTTGGTTGTGGCGTGCGCGGCATGCGATGCGGTCTAAGCGCTGGCTGATGTCGCTTGCGATGGTTGTTGCGTTGCCTGGGGTAGTGGTGCAGCGCTGGGAGCGTTGGCGCAATGCGCGTACAGCTACCGATTAGTGTTTACAAGGGTCAAATGAATGGCTTTTTTTGAAGATTTACGCGTAGCACAAGAGGGTGTTTTGTCTCTTGGCTTTTGGGCTTTGCAGGTTTACAGGCTTGGGCATTTGCGTTACAGGTTTCAATCCAAGCTGGTGCGTTATCCACTGGCAATATTGCATGTGGTGCTGTCCAAGCTGGCGGAAATGCTATGTGGTGTGACGATCGGGGTGTCCGCCAAAATTGGGCGTAGGCTGGTGATTGAACATTCTGGAGCTATCGTGGTGCATGGCAATGCATTTATTGGTGACGACTGCGTTATCAGGCAGGGAGTGACGATCGGTAATAAGCGGATGGACCAGCCCTTTGACGCGCCGCGTATTGGGCACCGGGTGAACATTGGCGCGGGAGCGAAGATCTTGGGCGCAGTGCAGGTAGGGGACGATGCTGATATTGGCGCTAATGCGGTGGTGATTTGCGACGTGCCTGCTGGCGCGCTTGCGGTGGGTGTGCCGGCCAAAATTATTTTGCGAACCAAAGACCATGCAAACTCTTGAGTTTCCTGATGCGCCCTGCAGGGTGAGTATCGTTATCAAAGCTTTGAATGAAGAGAAGCGCATTGTCGTCGCCGTCGAGAGTGCACTGGCGGCGGTCCAGGTGGTGGGGGGCGAGGTGGTGCTGGCGGATTCTTGTTCAACAGATGACACGGTGGCACTGGCGTCGGCATACCCTATCCGCGTGGTGCAATTGGTGCATGCGCAGGAGCGATGCTGCGGCGTGGGGCCGCAACTGGGCTTTCAGCATTCGCTAGGCGAGTTTGTCTACATTCTGGACGGCGACATGGAAATGCTGCCTGGATTTTTACCCAAAGCTTTGGAGTACATGCAGGCGCACCCGGATGTGGCAGGCGTAGGTGGGCAGGTGGTAGAGATGAACACCACTAGCCTGGAATACGTGGCCCGGGTGGAGCGCGGCCTGGGGCATATGCAGTCCGGTGAGGTGGACCGCTTGGACATGGGTGGGCTGTACCGCCGAGCCGCAGTGCAGCAGGCAGGCTATTTTTCCAACCGTAATCTACACAGTTACGAGGAGTTTGACCTAGCAGTGCGTTTGCGTGCCAACGGATGGAAGCTGCAGCGCATTGCTATCGATGCAGTGCGACACCATGGGCATGATGCGCCGCCATACCAACTATTGGTGCGCCGCTGGCGCAGCAGATACATCTGCGGCCTGGGCGAAATGCTACGTGCAGCATGGGGGCAACCGCACCTGGCCTTGGTGCTGAAGGGAATGCGGGAGCTGCGCCTGTACGGGGCTGTGCTGGCGTGGTGGCTGGTGCTGCTATCAATATTGTTGCTGTCTGCGCAGTGGCCACGGGCGCTAGCGGCCTTTTTTATTGTTCTCGCCACGCCGTTTGCGTTGATGGCATGGCGTAAACGCAGCTTATCCAAGGCTTTGTTTTCTGTGGTGTCGTGGTGCTTTAACGCTGCAGGTTTGCTGCGGGGCCTGTTGGCGCCGCAGCGGGAAGCCCGTGCAGTAGTGGATAGCGTGTTGGTCAAAAATATTTAGTAACCCTTATTCTTTATGCAAGCCCATTTCAACTTTCTGCGCCGCAAGCTTATTTTTCGGGTCAGAAACAAGCTCCACACTATTACCTCGCTGCGAGATACACCTAAAACAGCCAATGTGCTGCTGGTCACGGTTCGGCATGAGTTGGCGGAAACGCAGTTGTACCCATTCCACTTCTACCGTTCAACTTTGCGACAGAAGTATGGAGTGCGCTGCACGCAGGTGCATGTGGACGCGCTGGTGGGCGCGGATGCAGATAGGCTGCATGCCGGTGCAAAGCATGCGCATATCAAGCGTATATTTTTCCAACCTGCATTTGAAATGCCGCCGCAACTGGTGGTGCAGGCTTTGGAGCGTTTGGCTGCGGCATATCCTATGGCCAAAATTGCTTTTATGGACTGGTATGCCCCATTGCATATAAGACCTGCAGCCTATGTGGATCCTTATATTGATGTTTATATAAAAAAGCAAACCTATGCGGATTTCGCAAACTACAGTGTGCCTACGCTAGGTGATACTAATTTAAATGATTACTACGCGCGTCGGCATAATTTGCCGGATGCGCAGCAGCAGTTTATACCTCCTGCAGGAATAGAGAACAAAATACGTTTGGGAAGCAACTTCGGCTTGTCACCTTTGATTGTTGATTTGTTTCTAGGAAAGCCGCCACAGGTAGATTCTCGTGATATTGATGTACATGCCCGTATTGCCGTTAAAGGAGTCCCCTGGTATCAGGTGATGCGGCAAGAGGCGAAAGATGCAGTAAAAAAACTATCGGCAAATGGTGCGATACATATCGTGTCAGAAGGGCGCGTGCGTAGGCATAAGTTCTTTGAAGAGATGATGAAGAGCAAAATTTGCTTTAGCCCATTTGGATATGGTGAAATTTGCTGGCGTGATTATGAGGCATATGCCACCGGCGCTTTGTTGCTTAAGCCCGATATGGCGCATTTGCAGGTATTGCCAAATGTGTTTGTACCCAATGAAACCTATGTGCCGCTGCAATGGGATTTGAGTGATTTTGAAGAGAAGGTGGAAGAATTTCTCAAAAATAAAGAAGAGCGAACAAGAATTACTAAGCAAGCGTTTGAAGCTATGCGTAGCTGGATCGCAAGTGAAGAGTATGTCGCTGAAATTGCGGCACTATGCTAATGCCCTCTAAAGGACGGCGCCTTGAGGCGTTGCAGGTACTTCGGGCTATCGCTGCTGGTATGGTTGTGTATGTGCATGCGCTAGCAACATATAAAGCCAAGGTGGATGTATTTGATGCAGTGTTAGTGAACTACGGGTTTGGAGAGTTGGGCGTAAAGCTTTTTTTCTGTATTAGTGGTTTCATCATATTTTCTTCAAGTCAATCTTTAATTCATGGGCCGAAGTCGGTATGGTATTTTCTTCGGCGTAGGGTCATTCGAATTGCGCCGATGTATTGGTGCGCTACGTTAGTTTACGCAGTTAAGCTGGCTTTCCAGGGGGCCACCCCCGGCTTAGATGCGATGTTGTATTCGGTCTTCTTTATTCCTTTTGCTGATAGTGAGGGCTTAATGCGGCCCGTATTAGGTGCGGGGTGGACGCTGAACTACGAGATGTTTTTTTACATTATTCTTGGTGCTGCACTTTTTTTATCTGGTTTTTGGCGTTTGATATTGGTGAGCTTGGTTATGTTGGCTCTGACCGGGGCCCGGCATGTAGGGGTTGTCTCTGAAAGTTCTGACTTTGCACAGAACGCGCTGTTTTTAATGTCAGATACGTATTTGCTATTTTTTGTTATCGGCGCGTGGGTTGGGCCGCTGAGTCGCCAAAATTGGGTTGCGACGTTTCCAAGATATTCCTGGCAGAAAACCTGTTTTTTTGTGATGTGCGTCTTGGCAATGCTGGTGTTCGTAAGTTTAAGGTATTCCATGCCAGTTGGTGTTCTGCTGGCATTGGAGCTGTTTGTTTGCGGTTTTTGTGTTTTTCTGTGCGTCACTGCACGGGATGGAAAAAATGCCGATACAGCGCAATGGTTTGAGAAAAAGCTGGTATGGGCAGGAGATGGCTCATTCAGCACTTACTTGACACATGGATTTGTAATGGGACCGGCTGCTCGAATTTTTAGCTTGCTGTCGGTTCATATTTCTCCGGTCATATTTGCACTCACTATGGTGTTGGTGTGCAGCGTAGTTGGAATGATTTTATTTAGATATTTTGAAAATCCTGTTCTAAGCATCATGAATGCCAAGTGGGGGAGGTCGCATTCAATATGATGGAAAAGGCAATATTTATTGCCTGTCCTTGGAGCGTCAATGACGGCGGCACGTTCAAGGTGGGCAACTATTTGATTCAGTGTCAGCATGCTGTGGTCAAAGGTAGCGCCGAAGAGCATGTTGCTCTTTGTGCGCTGGATACGCGCGGCGACGGTAGCCCTCTAGCTTGGATGGGGATGCTGATGCTGGCGCGAATAGCGAAAAAACCGTATTTCAGGGCAGTTAAAGGGCGTGCACGTGAATATGGCCGAGCGCTTGAGCTTGTTCCGTAACGCGGTTGTTGTAGTGTTTTCGCGTGCGATGGGTTTACGGGTTGTCTTGCACTTGCATGCGGCCCAGTTGCATCATTTTTATAAAGACTTACCGGCGCCACTGCGTTGGACGTTCTCACGGGCCGACAAAGTGGTGGTGTTGGGTAGCTCTGCACCGAGATTGGTGGTGAAAGAGTTGTTGGTGCCCAAGGAGCGTGTCTGCATCGGGATCAACGACGCATCGCAGGAGCCGATGCAGCGCGCTCCGCAGCAGGAAGCTGGAAGGACTATGCGTTTGCTGTTCTTGGCGAGTTTAAGTGAGCGCCAGGTGGGTCAGACTTAGTTCACGCGCTGGGTATGAGCGCGGTAGCGAACGCGCTCCCTTGGGGTGCATCTTTGCGGCCAAGGGTGATATGAAGGGTTATCAGGCTGAAGCCGATGTAATTGGCGTAGGCCATATCGTGTAGTTTGTCGGCTGGGCTGGTTAGCTAGGAAGAAGCTGGGGCACTAATGGCTGGTCCGCCTATTGCAATACAGCCTAGGCAATGTGAAAGGAATATAGAAAATGCAAAAAGTTTTGCACATCGTAAATGGTGAGTTTTATGCTGGTGCTGAGCGAGTGCAAGACTTGTTGGCGTTGTGCTTGCCCGAGTTCGGTTACGAGTGTGCCTTCGTCTGCCTGAAGGATGGCGTTTTTGCGAAACACAGGAGTTCGACCAACCGCTTGGAAGTAATTCCTATGCGTTCGCGTTTTGATTTATCTATTGTTAAACGGATCGCTGATATGGCACGGTCTGGCGGTTACAGAGTCATTCATACTCACACCCCCCGAAGTGCACTTATTGGTCGTCTCGTCGCTCGCAAACTGGGCTTACCTCTGGTGCACCATGTGCACAGCCCAACACAGCGTGATACTGAAAGCCGTTTTCGCAATTTCGCGAATTCTTTTCTAGAAAACTACCTGGTGCTACCCAGTGCCAGCCAGTTGGTGGCCGTGTCTTCTAGCCTCAAAGGTTATCTCTTGAAGCATCGTGTGGCAGAGACGCGAATCACCGTCGTGCCGAATGGGGTTCCGATTGTTCGTGCCGCTCCTGCATGGCAGCCGCCAGAGGCCGAATGGACCATCGGCACAGTGGCACTATTTCGGCCACGCAAGGGCATCGAAGTTCTTTTGAGGTCGATGCGAGAACTGCTAGATCTGGGGCTGAATGTGCGGCTGAAGGCAGTGGGAACTTTTGAAACTGCTGTCTATGAGCAAGCTATCAAAGGTTTGACCCGTCAATTGGGCCTTGTTGACAAAGTGGAGTGGACGGGGTTTAGCAACAATGTGCACCGTGAAATGGAGAGCATGCACGTGTTTGTGTTGCCCAGCTTGTTCGGTGAGGGGCTGCCAATGGTGGTAATTGAGGCCATGTCGGTGGGCGTTCCGGTCGTTGCATCGCGAGTGGAGGGCATACCAGAGGTAATTGGCGTGCAGGGTGCCGGTGTGGTGGTGGAGCCAGACGATGTGGCAAGCCTTACGCACGGTATTCAAGCTTTGGTGTCGGGTGAAATCTCTGCAAGGTCTATGGCGATGGCAGCACATGCTCGACAAGCTGCCTACTATTCGGATCATGCCATGGCCAAAGCGGTTGCTGGAGTTTATCAGCGTGTTGTTAAGGCCCAGATATGAGTGAGTATTTAAGTGGAAAAAGACCGGCGCAAACTGCGTTGGTCAATATTCAGTACCTGCGGGGGATCGCGGCCATGATGGTGGTGTGGGTACACGCCCGGGAGCAGTTTCACGCGTTGAAGTTGTTGTTTCCTTCTGGAGTTGGCGGCAACGGGGTTGACCTTTTTTTCGTCATTAGTGGCTTCATAATGGTTTACACCACGTATGGAAAGCCTCTAACTCCCTCAGCGTTCATCCAACGGCGGTTCGCGCGTGTTGTACCTCTGTATTGGTTGGCCACTATCGGTATTCTGGTGGTCGGGCTCGTTGCACCCGGCATCCTGAAAAGTACAGTTATCTATATGCCCCATGTGCTGGCGAGCTTTGCATTCTGGCCAATGTCTTCGCCTAAATTCCCAGACGAAATGTGGCCTTTATTGATACCGGGCTGGACCTTAAATTATGAAATGGCCTTTTATCTTCTTTTCGGGTTGACACTTTTTGTGCCCCAAGCGTGGCGCCTATTGTTGCTGTGTTCCACTTTGATATTCTCTGTTGTATTCGGTTTTCTATTTAATTTTTTTGGAGTATTAGGCTTTTATACGGATGCAATTGTGCTAACTTTTGGGGCTGGCGCATTGCTGGGGTATTTTAATTGTCTTGGGCGAATTCCAAAAAATAGGCTCTTGGGTTGGATATTAATAGCGATTGGAGTCGCGTTATGGTGGGGTTTGCAGTCGGTGCAAACGGGGCATCGAGTAATCGGTGCAGGTATTCCTGCTGTCATAGTTGTCGCTGGCGCCTGTGCTTTGCCTAGTATCAAGGGGGTATGGATACATTGGTTGCATAAACTTGGCGATGCATCTTATTCTATTTATATTGGCCACGTATTTTTATTGGCGGCAATGAGGTTTGGCTGGATGTACATTATTTATCCTGTGAATTCCGTGCTTGATGGATATTTGTTTATGATAAGTGCGATGTTGTTTTGCAGTGTGGGTGGTATTGGTATCTATAATTTTATAGAAAAGCCACTTAACACATGGATTTTGAATAATTTGATGTTCGGGCGCTCTGGGTTAGCTAAAAGTGCTCAGCAAGACGCTTGATATTGCCAAAGGGTTTTGTTGCATAAATCCGCCCGTCTGAGCGGATAAGCTCTCAGGATGGATGAAGAGATGAAGAGATGAAGAGACCGGATAGTGCCTAACGACGAACTGGTTGGTGTGCAAAGCGGCATTGAAGGCCAGAGGGTCATCGACCGTCTGGCTGGCCCTCCCGCGTCAGAATAATTGTCGCCTCCATAAATCCAGGAACCCGGGGGGCGATGAAGAAAGACAGTGCCGCGATACGGACAAGCATTTGAAGACAAGGCTGTAGCGAGGTTGCTGCTGCCATAGAGCGCCGCGCTGGAAGTGGTGGCGCGAGAAGTGGGCAATAGAGCGTGGACCCTGGATCGCTGGCGCGAGAATGCGAAGTCCAAGCCCATCCGAGGGCAGTCTTGGACTTCGGGCGCCCGGCTTGAGGCTGTCATCAGCACCGAGGCGATGAGCGAGGCAGGAAAGAGTGCGTGGTGCTTCGAGGACGGCGTGTACTCGGCCGAGCTGGACCAATGGCGGATGGGTTGCACCGCACCGAGGACGCACGAGCCAGCCCGCAGGCCACACGATCCGACCGTAAACGCATCAAGGATGCTTGAAGGCGACCTGCTGCCCAAGGCGCGAGCGCTGGCGGAGATAGCGGCCCTCTTGGTGCTGTCAAAAAAAGTCGCGGCGATCTTCGACAACGGCGAGGGCGAACGATCGGCCTCGAAGATCGCCAAGCACTGGCCCGAGACATAGCTGCCGCACACGCGCCGGACCTTTTAGCGTCAGGTGGTCCAGTTGCATATTTGTGTCGCGCTGCTGAATTGGTTTACGCAGCTGTGCTGCTCGATGACGGTCTCCGTAGCATGACTGCGTTTGGGGTCAAGGATGTTGCGCTTGAAGCGTGGGGGTGGGCACAAAGCCGATTAATTCTACTAATGGAATCTCTTGTGAGTACCGGACTAATAAGATTGAAATCAGGTTGATGAGCCGCTTTTGGAGGTAATATATTTTTTATGTGTTTTTAGGGCATGCGCGCGCAGTATGAATAAGGGATTTCCAAGCACATAGCGTTTGAAAAGCCTTCTGGGCTCAAGCGCGAGACGATACAACCACTCAATCCCGATTTGGCGCATCCAACGTGGGGCCCGGCTAACCCTATTCCCTAAAAAGTCGATAATTGCTCCGCCACATACAATTATGCAGTTGCCAATTATGTGCTTGCGCAATTCGGCTGCAACTTCCTCCTGCTTGGGCATTCCCATGCCCAAGACGATGAGCCTGGGCTGGTGTGATTGTGCGAGCTCAATGTAATTTTCGATGGATAGAAATCCATTGGCAGTTTGTAGTTCGCTAAGAGGGGCGATGCTTGCGTGCACGGTGGACCTGCATTGCGCAAGGTAGGGCTCTTCCGTTCCATATAAGGCAATAGGCTGTCCATTAAAGCAGCGAATAATTTGCGGAATAAGGTCTGTTCCATTCAGATTAAGGCCAGGCTGCAAGCCCATCATTTTGAACAGAGTTGCCATGCCGCTCCCATCCCGAAGCAAAGTGTCTGCGCTGGTGAGTGCTCTATAAAACTGTTCAGAGGTTGCTGCTGAATTCATGGCGTGGGCATTCACAAACGCCAGCACGTGTGGTGAAACCGCCGTGTTGAGTTGTTGCAGATATTCTTGCAACTGAGCAGGCGTCTGCATGCGGGTTATCTTTTCCAGCAGTGTGTGCCAGCGTGTTTGCCAAGTGTGGGGTGCCATGAAATTAGAAGTATGAGGGACAGGCAATGCAAGTTCTGAATTTTTACGTCCATAGGTGGCTAAGCCTGGAACATGTTGATGTCCTAATTTCAATGCCTTTATGGGAGCTTCCATCTCAAAATAGATGGAAATCTATTTGACTGAAGTAGAGCGTTTCCAACGATTGCATTGAATTTTTTATTTTTTGCATCTTTTTTGAAGATGGTTTGCCCAATCAGTATTTTGTAATTCACGATTGAAATAACGTGTCCTTACTCGTGCTGATTGGGCATAACTTCAGGTTTAGACGTCGTTCAATATTGAGCCAACGACAGTAACCCCGCTGTCCTGTAGGCGGCGGGTCAGTAACGTGGTTTGCGGAAGCAAGCTTTGATTTTTGCGGGCGAGCATCACTGCGGCCCCAGCGCGCGCCGCAATTAATTCGGCATCTGCAAAGGCGCTCCCTGCAGGGGTGTCTACGATAATTACGTCAAATTTTTGAGCTGCTATCTGAAGCAAATAGTCAAAAGTGTTTCTGCCCAAAAGCTCCTGAGGATTGGGAGGCACGGCGCCCGACGGCAGTACGGTCAGGCCGGGTAGGCTAGGGACTGGCAATGCTGCATCCAGCTCAGCGCGACCAGCAAGCACGCCTGACAGGCCAGCATTCTTGCCCAGCTTAAATAGCTTTTGTTGACGTCCTGTTCGCAGATCGGCATCTATCAGAAGGGTGCGTTCACCTTGCTGGGCAAACACAATTGCCAGGTTGGCTGCAATGAAGCTGCGACCTTCACCGACTCCTGGACTCACCACCGTCAAAACTTTGTGGTTGTTATCGGTGTTAAACCATCGCAACATCAGTTGGCTGCGAACGGCTCGCAGGTTTTCTCCCACTCCACTGAATGGCTTGTAGGCGGCTACCAATTCGTTGCTAAGGCTAGTGTCGCGGTCCGACAAATAGGTGTAGTCAAACTGCTGTGAAAGAGCGAAGTCGACATCGTCTTTGGTGAGCAGATTGAGCGCGATGGCAGCATCGCCAAATTTGGTGTTGTCACTGAGTTGGCGCTGAACTATGCGCACAGCATCTTCTAGTGTGAGCCGACCTGTCGAAACCAGAATGTCTCCTATAGAGCGGGCTTTACTGGTTGACGGCACAGAGGCTGGCAAGTTAATGGTATTCATACCTTGGCTCCTTTTTCAGGAGCATTTTGTTTGAACATGATTGCGGCAGAGCTGATTGCACCGAGTACTGGTAAACCTAGCGCCTCCAACATATCTTCGGTGGAGCGCACGCGACGGTTGGCTAGTTCAAGGATCAGTGCCATGCCTATACCTAGCAGAGTGCCCAAAAAGATAGAAACCAGCACATTCACCATGACCTTGGGTTTGGATGGCGTTGCAGGCGGCGTGGCCTGGTTTAATACGGAGATATTGGTTTGGTTGCTTTGGCTTTCAATATTCGTTTGGGAGGCGCGTTGACTCACCAACTCAAATGCATGTTGGGCAGATTCAATATCACGGCGCAGCACATTCAGCTCATCACGTTGCTTGTTCAGCATGAGCACCCGAGATTTTTGAGCAGCTAGGGCGCCTTGCAGTTGTTGTTCCCGTTGCTTGCTAACTTGAAATGTTGTCTCAATAGAACTGGTGATTTTGCGAGTTTCGGCTTCGAGCTGCCCTCGCAGAGTGGCCAGCTCGGCCTCTGTCCGTTGGGTTTGTGGGTGATTCTTGCCGAGGTTGATATTGCTTTCTTGCAGCTTGGCATCAAGTCGAGCAATGTCTGCCTTCAGGTTGCTTATGACGGGACTTTGCATTACTTCTGCAACTGTGTCTGCTTTGGCATTACCCCGCTTGCTTTGGCTGTCGGTGGTTTGGCCTTGCACACTTGTAAGTTGGCTGGAGGTCTCGTTCAGCTTGGCCATTTCAAAGTCGAGGCGCTCGTCTGCGGAAGTAATACCATTTTTCTGCTGGTACTCTGAAAGAGCTTTTTGTGCTTGTTCGAGTTTGTCACGCGCAGTCTTTGTTTGCTCTTCAAAAAAGGCGGCATATTGCCTGGCAGGTGCCACGCGCAGATCCAGATTCACATCCATATAGGCCTGTGCGAACGCATTGGCTGCAGCAGCCACAAAGTTTGGGTCAGTGCCGGTGTAGTTGATGTTTATAACGTTGCTTTCGCGTGATGGTTTTACGTCTAGCTTTTGTTGAAGCTTTGCTGTTAGCCAGTCAGTTAATTGCCCTTTCCCTTGTGTGGCTGTTTGCCACTGTTCACGCACAGCCGCACTTTCTTCCATGTGCAAAAGTTTTACGGCACTTTTGGCGACGCGGTCGCTGTTGATGATGTCAACCTGCGTAGCCATATACCCGGGCGCAACCATGCCTTGCAGTACAACACCGCTTACCGGGTCGGGGGATTTCACATCCACCACCATTGCTGCGGTTGCCGTGTACTGCTTAGGTAGCACCAAGCTGACTGCCGTGACGGCGGCAACGGTGACTAGCAGTACGGCTAAGGCTACCTTGTAACGGGCTCGGAGAATGAGTAGGAATTGCTGGATAGTCATGCTGGAGTGTTCCGATTAAAACAAGCTCTCTTTAACGTAAATCACGTCATCTGCTTGAAGTTTGTCAGTAAGTTTAGGTTCCAGCTGCTGAACGCTGCCGTCTGCTGCTTTTCTATCCAGTCGCAAACGCTTTTCTGTGCCTCTCGCAGTTATGCCACCACCGAGAGCCAGCCCCTGCATAACTGTCATGTTTCTGTCTATGCGGTAAGCACCTGGATGCTGGGCTTCACCGTAGATGTAGAACACAGGTGCGCGATGCACATAGATGCTGTCGCCGCCCTGCAAAACGACATCGTTTTGCGCTCTATCCGTTAGAAAAATAGATGGAATGTCGACCTGCTGGCGAAATGGTTTGCCATTGCGCAGACCCGTAACGATGGCGACGTCGTCACCTATAGGTGTAGCTCCACCTGCCATTGCCAGCATGTCACTGAGTCGGGTGTTGGCAGTTTCCAGTGGGAAGCGCCCTGGCCGCGTGACTTGTCCTAGAACGGCTACTTGGTTGCCACGTATTTGCAAAAGCACAATATTGACTTGAGGATTTTTAATAAACCCCCCCTTCTGTAGCGAGTCTGCAATCTTTTTTTCTGCAGTTGCTATGGGCAAGCCACCAAGTTCCACTAAGCCGATTAATGGATAGTTGACTACTCCATTTTCTGAAACTCGTGTTTCTACTGTGAGATCTGGGTTTTGAAATACTTGAATGCGTATGGAGTCTCCTGCCCCCAAAGGATAATCTGGTTGTACTTGGGCTTGCGCACCAAGACTGGCTGTGACGGTGACTGTAGTCAGTATTTTGAGTGTCAGGTTAAGTAAATACTTAAACATAAATGAGAGCCTATTTATTGGTTGCGCGGTTTTGCTAGTAACTATATTGAGCAGAGAAGGTGGCCATATTGCTGTCAAAATCTAAGTTGGTTTGATTCGATGTTCTTTTGGAGTTCTTTAATGATGTACTTAAAGTCAATGATTGGTACGGCTGCCAATCAAGTGAGACGCTCATGTCTTTTAGCGTATCACTGCGTTGATCGGAAACCACACCCGATGGATTGCCTAGGTAGTCGCGAAAAGCTATTTCGTATTTGACGCCAACTGAAACTTTGGCAGTGGGCTGCCACACTGGGCCGAAAGATAGTCGGTCAGTTTTGGCATAGTTTGATGTGTCTGTTTGATAGCTTGTTAGCTCGCGGGTCCAGCCTGCAGTAAGGGCAGATTTTCCAGATATGGCCCAATTGAGGTTGGCACTTGTATTGATGCCGCTGTAGTTTCTCTGAGAGTAATGAGGATGGGCTCTACTGATATAGGCGGCAGTTAAATTGACGGTACTCTTACCTGTTAGGACCCAACGCAGTTTGAGTTCGTTGTCCTGCTGATGAAATGTATCGTCCAGCAAAGCGGCTTGTTGTAAAGCTCTGTCGGTATATTTACCGTCAGTCTTCCTATATGTGTATGTCAGACTGGTATCAGAAGGCCATACATATCGCAAACCTGCTTCTACATACGTGTTATCCGTGTTGCCTTCGGCTGCGGTGGGCAATACATTGACTTGTTTGATGGACATTAATGTCCCAATTACACGCCATGGGCCGCTAACTCCGTATTCGCCGTCTGCACGGACTATGGTATCTGTACGTTCATTTCGTACATTCAGGGTGGAGTTATCTGCGAAATCGTTGAGACTTTGCATGTGCTTGTAGAGCAAGTTGCCTTGCAACTCAGGGCTGGCGCTCCAGTGCCACGCTGCTTTTGCGTTGTGCGCTACAAAACTGAGGTAGCTGTTATTTTTATATTGGGAATCGACGAGGCTTGCGTCAAGGGTAACTTGCTGAAGGCTGTATGCCTTGTTGAAGTTGAGCCCTAGGGTAGTGAGTCCAATCACCTCAGACGTGTTAGATCTGCTGGGCAGCGTACTTGCGGGTAGTCGGAATAGATTGCTGTCTGTTTGCAGTGCGTAGCTTGCGTTCAGCTTGAATGCGTCGTCACCTTCGGCCCAAGCGACGGGTAGGCTGGAAAAAAGCAAGCAGACAGCTGCGAGACCCGATCTGTAGTTTGGAAACATGCGTGTTGCTGGTGGTTGCTTCAGGAGAGGGGCCGCTGCGTCGGAACTAGGCACAGATCACGCGCCTTCGAGGGCAACGTAACCTTGGTGCAGGGCTGGCAGTTGTTCACTAGCGGGCTTTCCTTGAGGAGCAGGTGGCAGAACAAAGGGTTTAACCTGATTGCGCGCAATTATGCATTTTCCGAAGGGTGTAAAAGCAACTAACAGGCCATCCTTTGCGGTTCAATTTTTATTTGTACGTGCATTCAATGCGAGACGCCGTGATAAAAGTGGATATGCATTGCTCCGATTGTTTCAATTTGAAACAGTCAATCTCGCCTTTGTATATATCTGCAATCGATACGCGAAATACGGTCAGTAATTGAAATTCTCGTGCAATATTTTGGCCGCCTTGCACGAGCGGGTAATTTGCGATTGCTTTACCAGCTGATGTTGAAGCCTATGCAGTCACGCTCTTAACGGATGGACTTTGGTTCTGGCTGTTTTTCGCTGCAGCAAGTCGTTAATTTTGAGCTACGGGAGCTGTTTTTATTGCGGTGCAGCAAAATTTTTCACAAACCTACACTCAGTTGCCAGTTGCCAGTTGCCAGTTGCCGTTTGGAGATTCTTGAGGGACGGTACTTGTGTGAGACCTCGGTCGTGGGTAAACATACCGGTTTTTTCGTTCCTTGGGGTTTTACAACACCGCGTACCGCCCAGGCCGGTGGTTCACCCAGATAAACAGGTTCATGACCACCGCTGCCAGTACCGAGTAGGCCACGCGGGCGGGTTCTATGGCGGTGAGGGCTAGCAGGACGATGGCGCAATCTATGCCCATTTGCACCTTGCCGGCGCGCCAGCCGTAGGTTTTTTGCAGGTACAGGGTGACGATGGTGGCGCCGCCCAGGCTGGCACGATGGCGGGCCAGGAACAGGCAGCCGGAACCAAGCAGCAAGCCGCCCAGCACTGCGGCGTAGGCCGGATGCAGCCTGTCGATCGCGAACAGGCTGGGCGACCATTCCACCATGGCCGACAGCAGGCTGATGGCGATGAAGGTCTTGAAGGTAAATTCGCGGCCCATGCGCGTCCAGGCAAACCAGTAGAACGGCAGGTTGATCAGAAAGAACAGCTTGCCCAAGGTGACGCCAGTGGCATAGTGCAGCAAAAAGGCCGCGCCGGCTGTGCCGCCGGTGAGCAGCCCGACCTGGGCAAACAATATCAATGCCAGCGACACAAACAGGGTGCCGGTGAAGATGGCTTGCGCATCTTCAAACGGCGTGTGGATGTGAACCGGTAGGACAGGGGTGTTCATGCCCTTACCCTCAGCAGGATCTGTGCCGCGCATGCCTTCGCGGGATTCAGGCGTAGTCCGCCACCGGCACGCAGCTGCAGAACAGGTTGCGGTCACCAAAGACGTTGTCCACCCGGCCCACAGGTGGCCAGTATTTGGCCTGCTTAAGGCTGGCCAGCGGGAAGGCGCCGGTTTCACGCGCGTAAGGACGGTCCCACTCGGCGGCCAGCAGGCTGGCGGCGGTGTGGGGGGCGTGCACCAAGGGGTTGTTGTCACGCGGCCAGGTGCCGGCTTCGACCTGGCGGATTTCCTCGCGGATGGCGACCATGGCGAAGATGAAGCGGTCCAGCTCGGCCAAGGTTTCGCTTTCGGTCGGCTCCACCATCAGCGTGCCGGGCACGGGGAAGCTGAGCGTGGGGGCGTGGAAGCCGTAGTCGGCCAGGCGTTTGGCTACGTCTTCGGCGGTGATGCCGCAGCTGTCCTTGATGGGGCGCAGGTCCAGGATGCATTCGTGCGCCACGTGACCGTTGGCGCTGGCGTACAGGGTGGGGTAGTGCGCTTGCAGCTTGGTGCTGACGTAGTTGGCTGCCAGGATGGCGGCCTCGGTAGCGTGCTGCAGGCCTTCGGCGCCCATCATGCGGCAGTACATCCAGCTGATCGGCAGCACGGATGCATTGCCCAAGGGTGCTGCGCTGATGGCGCCGATGCCATGGTTGTTGTCGCCCGCCGTGGCGTGGCCTGGTAGATAAGGAATCAGGTCCTCGACCACGCAAACCGGGCCGACGCCGGGGCCGCCACCGCCGTGTGGGATGCAGAAGGTCTTGTGCAAATTGAGGTGGCTGACGTCGCCGCCGAATTCACCGGGTGCGGCCACGCCGACCAGGGCGTTCATATTCGCGCCATCCACATAGACGCGGCCGCCATGGCTGTGCACCAGGGCGCAGAGTTCCTTGACCTGGGTCTCGAACACGCCGTGGGTGCTGGGGTAGGTGATCATCACTGCCGCCAGGTGGCTGCTGTGCTGCTCGCACTTGGCCTGCAGGTCGGCCATGTCCACGTTGCCATTCGCATCGCATGCGGTGACGACCACGGTCAGGCCGGCCATCTGGGCGCTGGCGGGGTTGGTGCCGTGGGCGCTGGACGGGATCAGGCAGATATTGCGCTGGCTTTGGCCGTGCGCATCGAAATAGGCCTTGATGGCCAGCAGGCCGGCGTATTCGCCCTGGCTACCGGCATTTGGTTGCAGGCTGATGCCCGCATAGCCGGTGGCCTGGCTGAGCCAGGCGCAGAGCTGGCTGTTCAGCTCGGCATAACCCAGGCGCTGCTCTGGCGGGGCAAAGGGGTGGATGTTGGCGAACTCGGGCCAGGTCACGGGCATCATTTCGCTGGTCGCGTTGAGCTTCATGGTGCAGCTGCCCAGGGGGATCATGCTGCGGTCCAGGGCCAGGTCCTTGTCGCTGAGTGCGCGGATGTAGCGCAGCATGCCGGTTTCACTGTGGTGGGTGTTGAACACCGGGTGCGTCAGGAAGGCGCTGCTGCGGCGCAGTGCTGCGGGGATCATCACTTCCACGCTGTTTTCCAGCTCGCTCAGGCGCGGCATGGGTTCGCCGGGCTTGACGAAGAAGGACCACAGCATTTCGATGTCGCCACGGGTGGTGGTTTCGTCCAGCGAGATGCCCAAATGGGTTTTCAAGCGAAAACGCAGGTTGGCGCAGGATTGCTGTGCGCGGGTAGCTATTAAATTAGTAGCATCACCGGTTTTGACGGTGATGGAGTCAAACGCGTATTCGTTGGTCACCGCATAGCCCATTTGCTCCAGGCCGCGCGCCAGGATGGCGGTCAAGCGGGCCACGCGCTCGGCGATGCGGGTCAGGCCCTGTGGGCCGTGGTAGACGGCGTACATGCTGGCCAGCACGGCGGGCAGCACCTGCGCGGTGCAGATGTTGGAAGTGGCTTTTTCGCGGCGGATGTGTTGCTCACGGGTTTGCAGCGCCAGGCGGTAGGCCGGGTTGCCGTGCGCGTCCACACTCACACCCACCAGGCGGCCGGGTAGCGAGCGTTTGAAAGCATCGCGGCAAGCCATGTAGGCGGCGTGGGGGCCGCCGTTGCCCATGGCCACGCCGAAGCGCTGGGTGCTGCCGATGACGATGTCGGCGTCCCACTCGCCGGGGGGCACCAGCAGGGTCAGGGCCAGCAGGTCGGCCGCTACGCAGACGGCTGCGCCGCTGGCATGGGCCACGCCCACCAGGGGCCGCAGGTCGTGCACCATGCCGTTGGTGGCGGGGTACTGGGCCAGCACGCCGAAGAAGTCACCGCTGGCCATCAACTGGGGCAGGGTGATGACGGCGGTGCTGATCTTGACTTCGATACCCAGCGGCTTGGCGCGGGTCTGGATGACTTCAATGGTTTGTGGATGGCAGTCGCCCGCCACGATGAACACATTGCTCTTGCTTTTGGCGCTGCGCTTGGCCAGGGTCATGGCTTCGGCTGCGGCAGTGGCTTCGTCCAGCATGGATGCATTGGCAATCGGCATGCCGGTCAGGTCGCAGACCATGGTCTGGAAGTTGACCAGCGCCTCCATGCGGCCTTGCGAAATCTCGGCCTGGTAGGGCGTGTAGGCGGTGTACCAGGCGGGGTTCTCCAGGATGTTGCGCTGGATCACACCCGGCGTGTGGGTGCCGTAGTAGCCCTGGCCGATGAAGCTTTTGAAGACTTGGTTCTTGGCGGCAATCGCCTTCAGCTCGGCCAGCGCTGCTGCCTCGGTCACGGGCGCGGGCAGGTCCATAGGCGCGCTGCGCGCGATGGAACGCGGCACGATGCCGTCAATCAGGTCCCGGCGCGAACTGGAGCCAATCACTTCCAGCATCAGGGTTTCATCGGCAGCGTCGATGCCGATGTGGCGGGCGATGAATTCGCTGGCGTTTTCTAGTTCGTGCAGGGAGGTCGTCATGGGGTATCCGGGGGTATCGGTGAGGTAACTACGCAGATGCGTACTTTGCGCGTTCGTCCTGGGCCTGGCGGGTATGGCTAGCAGCCCTTCGACAGGCTCAGGGCGAACGGCGGGGGTTAGGCGTTTTGACTAAAGGCGTTGTAGGCGGTTTCGTCCAGCAGGGCGGCGACTTGGGATGCGTCCGACAGCTTGACCTTGAAGAACCAGCCGGCGCCGAGTGGGTCGGTGTTGGCCAGGGCGGGGTCGGCGCGCAGGGCTTCGTTGACCTCGGTGATCTCGCCAGAGACGGGCATGTACACATCGGCAGCGGCCTTCACGGACTCGACCACGCCGGCCACGTCTTTTTGCGCGAAGCTGGTGCCGACGGCGGGCAGGTCGACGAACACTACGTCACCCAATGCGTCTTGCGCGTGGTGCGTGATGCCGACGGTGGCGGTGTCGCCCTCGATGTTCAGCCATTCGTGGTCTTCGGTGTACTTGATGCTCATGGGGGTGCTCCTGTCAATGGTTGAATTAACCGCGGAAATAGCGGTTGGGTGTGAAAGGCATGGTGACGACTTCCATCGGCACGATTTTGCCTCGCACGATGGCGTGGATACGGGTGCCGATGGCGGCAAATTCGGGCGCTACATAGGCCATCGCAATCGGCTTGTCCACCGTGGGGCCGAGCAGGCCGCTGGTGACTTCGCCAATCGCGTTGCCGGCGGTGTCCTGCAAGGCGGTGTGTTCGCGCACCGGAATGCGTTCCAGGGCGACAAGGCCTACACGTTTCTTGGCTGTGGCGCCCGGAGTACCTGCGAGCTGCGCTAGTATTTTGCTAGCGCCTGGGAAGCCGCCTTCACGCGCACCACCCGCGCGACGCACTTTTTGCAAGGCCCAGTTCAGGCCGGCTTCGACGGGGGTGGTGCTGGTGTCCAGGTCGTTGCCATACAGGCACAGGCCGGCTTCCAGGCGCAGCGAGTTGCGTGCGCCCAGGCCTATGGGTTGGACCTCGGGCTGGGCCAGCAGGGCGCGGGCCAAAGCCTCGGCCTGGTCTTGGTGTACAGAAATTTCAAAGCCGTCTTCGCCGGTGTAGCCGCTGCGGGTCAGGAAGCAGGGGATGCCGGCTACCTCGAAGCTGCCGCCGGTCATGAACACCAGCTTTTCCACACCGGGTGCCAGGCGCGACAGTGCGTCGACGGCCTTGGGGCCCTGCAGCGCCAGCAGCGCCATTTCCGGCATGGGGATGACTTCGCAGCGCTGGCCGATTTGGGCCTGGATGTGGGCGATGTCGCCCACTTTGCAGGCGCCGTTGACGATGACGAAGATGTCGGCCTCGCGCTTGAAGAACATCAGGTCGTCGATGATGCCTCCGTCTTCGTTGAGCAGCAGGCCGTAGCGCTGCTTGCCCACGGGCAGGTCGATCACGTCCACCGGCACCAGGGTTTCAAAGGCCGCAGCGGCGTCAGGCCCGACCAGGCGTAACTGGCCCATGTGAGATACGTCGAACAGGCCGGCGGCGTTACGCGTGTGGTGGTGCTCGGCCATCAAACCGGCGGGGTATTGCACCGGCATGCTGTAGCCGGCGAAGGGCACCATGCGGGCGCCTAGCTCCAGATGCAGGGCGTTGAGAGGGGTCAGCAACAGGTCGGACATGGCGGTTCTTTCGGGGGCACATTGGAATCACGACTCCTAAAAACGTAAACACGTTCTCAGAATCATGTGTGGCCCCCGCTGTCCGCTTTACCTGAGCGATTCGCCGGGTAGGCCTTGCGGTGGTGCAGGCCGACTGCGGGTTGCGCCTTCGGTGAGCCCGCTCGGGGCGGGCTTCTCTCCAGGGGGAGACGCTTGTAAAAGCGTTTGTCAGTCCTTTTGCCTGAGCGTTCAGGCCCACGTAGCGGGGCCCTGCGCCTTCGGCGGTTTTCGGTTGAAAACTCTCTCCTGACGGGCAGGATTCTACCGAAGCCCAAGCCGTCGTCGGCATAATTCCGTGGATTAAGGGGGCACGATGCAACTGGCAGACATAGACCGAGAACTGGAAACCGCCAAGGCCAAGGGGGCCGTGCGGGACATCGTGATACCGCCATGCCCCCAGCTCTTACTGGAGCTGCAGGACGAAGTGCGGGGCGGCGACCCCGACCCCGCCGTGATCGCCCGCATTGCCAGCCAGGACGTGGCCATGGCGGCGGCACTGATACGTTATTCCAACAGCCCCTTGTTTGCCCGCTCCCGCCCGGCCCGCACCGTGGGCGAGGCGATTGCCATGCTGGGGGTGAAGCAGACCGTGGGCGTGCTGACAGGGTTTTTTACCAGGCATGCGATCCGCGTCAATGCGGACTTGCTGGAGCACTTCTGGGAAACCTCTACCCGCCGTTCCCTGGCCATGGCCTACATTGCCCGCCACTTGTACGGTGTGGATGTGGAGGTGGCGCAAACCTGCGGCCTGTTTTGCCACGTGGGCATACCGGTGATGCTGCAGGGCGTGAAGGGCTATGCTGGCACGTTGGCCGAGGCCCTGGCCCGGCAAGACCGCAGCTTTACCCAGACCGAGAATGCAGCCCACAAGACCGACCACGCCGTGGTGGGCGCGCTGGTGGCCAAGACCTGGAAGCTCCCGCCCCTGGTGACGGCCGCCGTGCGGCTGCACCATGACTTCACCATCCTGCCATCTGCCAGCATCCCTGCCGAGGTGCGTTATCTGGTGGCGATGCTCCTGGTGGCGGAACACCTGGTGGCTTTGCACGAGGGCACCCGCGAGTCGGACGAATGGGCTCGTTTTGGCCCGGCCTGTATGGAGCACCTGCATATCGACCAGGCAGAGCTGCAGCACTGGGCGGACGATCTGCACCCGGTGTTTGAGAACCTGGCCTAGTTTGCTATCAAGTTAATAGCTTCTGGCGCAGGTAATGCCTGCGCCAGCGGCCTGTTTGACTTAAATTTCGGAGCGCAGCATCCAGTCGGTTTGGCCGGGCCGGCCGGGCAGGTGCAGGCGGGCGGTGGTAGCCGGTGTTTGGGCCAGCAACTGGCCCCGGCGGTAGACCTGCAGGCGGGTGGCGCGCAGGCGAATCGCCTCGATCGGGTCTTGCGCCTGCAGCAGCACAAAGTCGGCGTTGCAGCCGGCCTCCAGGCCATAGCCTTCCAATTGCAGAATCTTCGCCGGGTTGGCTGTGACGGCCTGGAAGCACTGTCGCATGGCGGCCTGGCTGGTCATCTGCGCGACGTGCAGGCCCATGCTGGCGACTTCCAGCATGTCGCCGCTGCCCAGGCTGTACCAAGGGTCCATGGCGCAGTCCTGGCCGAAGGCTACGGTCAGGCCCTGGGCCAGCATCTCGGGCACACGGGTCATGCCACGGCGTTTGGGGTAGGTGTCGTGCCGGCCTTGCAGGGTGATGTTGATCAGCGGGTTGCTGATGACGTTCATCTGCGCCTCGGCCATCAGCGGCAGCAGCTTGCTCACGTAGTAGTTGTCCATGCTGTGCATGGAGGTCAGGTGCGAGCCGGTGACGCGGCCGTGCAGGCCCAGGCGGTTGGTCTCGAAGGTCAGGGTTTCGATGTGGCGCGACAGCGGGTCGTCTGACTCGTCGCAGTGCATGTCCACCAGCTTGCCTTGCTCGGCAGCCAGCTCGCACAGCAGCTTCACGCTCAATGCGCCATCGGCCATGGTGCGCTCGAAGTGGGGGATTCCGCCGACCACGTCCACGCCCATCTGCAGCGCGCGTTTGAGCTTGTCCATGCCGTTCGGGTCGCGCAGCACACCGTCTTGCGGGAAGGCCACCAGTTGCAGGTCCAGGTAGGGAGCGACGCGGCGTTTCACCTCCAGCAGGGCTTCCACGGCCAGCAGGCGCGGGTCGCAGATGTCCACATGGCTGCGGATGGCCAGCAGGCCGTGGCCCACGGCCCAGTCGCAGTAGGCCATGGCGCGGTCCACCAATGCCTCTTGTGTGAGGTGGGGTTTGAGCTCGCCCCACAGGGCGATGCCCTCCAGCAGCGTGCCGCTCTGGTTGACGCGGGGTTGGCCGTAGCTCAGGGTGGCGTCCATGTGGAAATGCGCGTCCACAAACGGCGGGCTGACCAACAAGCCCTGGGCGTCCACGGTCTGGTGCGCGGGGGCTTGCAGCCCAGGGCTGACTTCCACAATCTTGCCGCCCTGTACCGCGATGGACATGCCGCTGCGGCCGTCGGGCAGGGTGGCGTGGGTGACGAGTAAATCCAGCATGCACATTCCTTTCAAAACACGGGCCATGCAGCTTTCACGCCAAGGCGGGCGCAGTGGACTGCATGGAAGTTCAAGCTGGATGCTATCAAATTAGAAGCTGGTGGCGCAGGTCTAGTCTGCGCTGGAGGCCAATAATTTATCCAAGGCCTGGATAGGAAGCGGGCGGCTGAACAGATAGCCCTGGTAGGCCGCGCAGCCGTGCAGCGCCAGGAAGTCGCGCTGGGCCGTGGTTTCGACCCCCTCGGCAATCACCGCCAGGCCCAGGCTTTGGCCCAGGGCGATGATGGTGCGCACGATGGATGCGTCGTTCACGTCTTCGGCAATGTCGCGCACGAAGGACTGGTCGATCTTCAGCTGGCCCAGCGGCAGGCGCTTGAGATAGGACAGCGACGAATAGCCGGTGCCGAAGTCGTCCAGCGAAAAGCCCAGGCCCAGGGCCTGCAGTGCGGTCATCTTGGCAATCGTCAGGTCCAGGTCGTTGACCAGCAGGCTTTCGGTGAGCTCCAGCTTGAGCAGGCGGGCATCTACGCCACTGGCCAGCACGGTCTGGATGGTCTGCTCCACGAAATCGGGATGGTGGAATTGCCGCGCACTGACGTTGACGGCCATGCTGATGTGCGCGGTATGCGCCTGACCATGCCATCTTTTGAGATGCTGGCAGGCGCTGCGGAGCACCCATTGGCCCAGCGGGATGATGATGCCGGTGTCTTCCGCGACAGGGATGAATTCAGCGGGCGAGATCAGGCCGCGCTGCGGGTGCAGCCAGCGCAACAGGGCTTCCACGCCGATGATCTGGCCCTCGGCATTGAACTGGGGTTGGTAGTGCAGCAAGTATTCCTGTTGCGCCAGGGCCTGGCGCATTTCCAGCTCCAGTTGCGCCCGGGCGTTGACGATGGCCTGCATGCTCGGGTTGAAGAAGCGGATGGCGTTGCGCCCGGCGGTCTTGGCCTGGTACATGGCCAGGTCGACCTGCTTGAGGAGTTCGCCCGTGCCCAGGCTTTCCTGGCCGAAGGGCGCTACGCCTATGCTGGAGGTGGTGTTGTGTTCCACGCCGCCCAGCACATAGGGTACGGCCAGGGCGGCCAACATTTTCTCGCCCATGCTGCGGGCGATCAGGGCGGCTTCGGCGCTGTTGTCGCTCAGGTCTTCCAGCATCACCACAAACTCGTCGCCGCCGAAGCGCGATACCGTATCGACCCCGCGTACGCAGCCGCTCAGGCGGGCGGCCACCTGTTGCAGCAGCAGGTCGCCGCTTTCGTGGCCCAGGGTGTCGTTGAGGGTTTTGAAGTTGTCCAGATCGATGAACAGCAGTGCCCCGTAGTGGCCGTGGCGCGCGCTGCCGGTCAATGCCTGCTGCAGCCGGTCCATCAGCAGCAGGCGGTTGGGCAGCTGGGTGAGCTGGTCGTAGAAGGCCAGTTGCTGGATTTCTCGCTCGGCGGCTTTGCGCTGAGTGATGTCGGTGTTGATGGACAGTACCGAGCGGGGCAGGCCTAGTTCGTCGTGCACCAGAGTCCGGTGCGATTCCACGGCCACCATCCGGCCGTCCTTGCGCAGGTGCTGCACCTCGCCTTGCCAAGTGCCAGTCTGCATCAGCTGGTGCATGCCTTGCGCGAATGCGGTGTGGTCAACGAAGATGCGTTTGTACATGGGCTGGCCCATTGCCTCTTCGGCGGTCCAGCCGGTCAGGCGCTCGGCGCCGTGGTTCCAGAAGATCACGTTGCCGGCCAGGTCGTATTGCACGATCGCGTCCTGGGCTTTGTCGAGCAGGGCAGCCTGGTCGCGGAGTTGGGCGTCGGCCTTCAGCCTTTGCATTTCGGCTGCCACCCGAGCGGCAAAGATCTGCAGCGTGGACTGTATGAAGGCGTAGTCCACGAGCGGCGCGCAGTAGAGCACGAAGATCTGTCCAATCGGCTGGCCATGGGCATCTTCCAGCCGCTGGCCCACATAGGCCTGGGCGCCCATCTGGGCCAGCTCTTGGGCCTGTGGGAAGCGGATGGTGACGTCGTGTGTCTCCGCCCAGTGGTTGTTGCGGAACAGGTTTTCGCACGGTGTACCCAGGATGGCGTAGTCAAAGTCGTCCAGGCGCTGGCCGTTCAGTACGGCAGCCAGGGTGCGGCCGCGTGGTGGTTCGCCCGGCAGCAGGCGGGTCACAAAGGCAGCTTGCGCGCCCAGTGCTTCACACATATGGCGCGCCATTTCGACGAAGAACTCCAGCCCGGAGCTGGCCGACACGGCCGCCGCGACCGTGAGCACGGCGTTTTGCAGCCGGCGCTGCTCGGTCTGCGCCCGCAGATTACCAATGCCAAACGCCAGGTCGTTGGCCAGTTCCTGCAGCAGCTGTAGCTCTTCCTGGCTGACGTGCAGGGCCTCTTTGGTGCACAGAACCAGCACGCCGAAGGTGCGTTGCAGGTCCCTCAGTGGCAGGCACACCAGGCCGCGGATGCCACTGGCCAGGATGGTGCTGTGGCTCGGGGCCAGAGCTGGGTCGATGTCGCCGTGGTCGCTAATGATGACGGCTTGGCCGCTGCGGATAGTGCGCCCGGCTGGGCCTTTGCCCCGTGGGTCGTCGGCTGCCCAGGAGATTTGGGATACCTCTGTGTTTGGTGACACCGTGCCTGCGTAGGCCACGCGCTCCAGCGACTTGGCTGCATCATCGAGCGCGAAGCCAACCCAGGCGCCCAGGTAGCCGCCGATATCCACCGTGATGCGGCAGATGTCCGCCAGCAGCGCTGCTTCGGAGCTGGCGCGTATCAGTGCTTCGTTGCAGGTGCTTAGCATCTGCTGTGCCCGGCTGACCTGGGCCAGTTCGCGCTCGGCACGCAGGCGCTGGGTGATGTCGGTGCCCATGACCAGGCGGGCGGGGGCGCCGTTGAAGATGATGCTGTTGGTGATGACCTCTACATCGATGGTCTTGCCATTCTTGGTACGGTGCTGGTGCAGCAGGCGCAAGCGGCTTTGTTCACGCAGGTGCTCGCGCACCAGGCCTTGCCCTCGCTCGACATCGTTGGCCCAGAGTTCGCTAAGGTGCATGCTCAGTAGCTCCTGGCGGCTGTAGCCATAGTTCTCAACCATGGCCTGGTTGACCGCCAGTAAGTGCATGTCCTGGCCCACCACCCACATGGGCTGGGGGTTGCTGTCGAACAGCATGCGGTACTGGTTTTCCGAGGTGCGCAGCTGTTCGGACAGGCGGTGGCGCTGCAGCGTGGCGCCCAGCGTTTCCACCAGGATCTGCAAATTGGCGACATCGCGCGGGGTAAACGCCTGGGGTTGCCGCCAGGCGATCTTGAAAACGCCAGCTACCGCGCCCTGTACCAGAAGGGGCAAGATGACCAGCGAGCGCACGTTCATGCTACGAGTGGCTTCGCGGTCCACGCGTGGGTCGGTTTCGGTGTCGGTGCTGGACTGTGTGGTGCCTGTGCGTGCGGCCAGGGCGGCCAGGCTGTTGCCGTTCAACGACCACTGGCTGGATGGCGCCCGACCATGGTGGGCGGCGGTGTGCAGCAGTTCGCCGTCCAGCAAGTCAATCGAGCTGCCGTCTGCCGTGGTCAGCCCGCAGGCCCGCCGGGTAATGGTTTGCATGGCTCTAGGCAGGTCGTGGCCCAGCCCGGCAATCTGCTGCTGGATGTCCAGGATCTCGGCGCGGGTTTGCACATCGCGCCGCGACTCTTGTTGCGCGCGCAGGCTACCTATGCCGAAGGCCAGGTCGTTGGCCAGCTCTTCCAGCAGCTGGATTTCGTCGTGGCTGGCGTCAATGGTTTCGTGCGCATACAGCAGTAGTACGCCAAATGTGCGTGTGCCATCGCGCAGCGGCAGGCAGACCACGCCGCGCACGCCCGCAGCCTGCAGTAGGTGGCCCCAGGGGCGAAGGCCCGCCGTGTCCGCTACGTCATGCAGGATGGTGGTTTTGCCGCTGCGCACCGTGTGACCCGCAGCGCCCATGCCTTCGGGTACGGCGTCCGACCACGATGGTCTGTACTGTGGTGGGTAGGCCGGTGTGACGCCCGCAAATGCCACGCGCTCTATGGTCTTGGCCTCGTCGGTGCAGGTAAAGCCTACCCAGGCGCCCCAATAGCCGCCGATGTCCACGGTGATGCGGCAAATTTCTTGCAACAAGCTGTCTTCCAGCGTGGCCCGGATCAGGGCCATATTGCAGCTGCTGAGCATCTGGTGGGCGCGGTGCAGGCGGGCCCATTCGCGCTCGGCATGTGCGCGCTGGGTGATGTCCAGCACCAGCCAGTGGTGGGCCGCCACGCCTTGGAACTGCAGGGCGTCGGCGGTGATTTCCACCTCTATCAGCGTGCCGTCGCGGTGGTGGTGGCGGCAGGTGACTGCGGCTTGGCCGGGCTGGGGCGCCCGGTTGCGTATCTGTGCCATGTCGCCATCGGGTGGCTGCGGCCACAAATCCCACACCTGCATTGTCAGGAATTTCGCTTCACCATAGCCGTAGTGCCGCAGCATGGCCGGGTTTGCGGCCAGCACCCGTCCCGAGTCGGCGGCCAGTATGCACATGGCGCGCCGGCTGCGCTGGAACAGCTGCCAAAGTTGGGCATCGGTAGCGCCAGAAGGTTCGGGCGGCTTGGTTGTCATGCGCAGCCCACGCGGTATAGACGGGGCGCACAGCACCACTCCCGGGTCATTGCGGAGGGCGTGGCAGTTTGTGCAACAGCTGTTTTAGGAGGCATCCACACTCCAGGTTCGAGAAGCGTTGGCCCGCTGTGGGGTGTAACGCGAACACCGGCCCACAGCATCGTACCCACCATTGCCGGTTTTTCAACTAGGGCAATGCGCGCATAGCAAGATGCACGGTTCAGGCGTATCGTGCACCTGGCGCAGGGATTTGCGGGCGGGCTGTGAAAGCATGCGAGCAAGGCCGGATTGCAGCCCAGAGAGGCGCGAAAAGCAGTTTCGGCTGCTCGCTGCGGCGACAATAAGCATACATTTCGTTTTTCTGATTTACTTACTTTATGACCGAAACAACTTCTTCCGCTATTTCTGTTTTATTGGTGGATGACAGTCGTGTGTCGCGCATGATGATCCGCACGTTGCTGCAGGCCAAGCGCCCGGGTTGGACCCTCGTGGAGGCCTCCAATGGCGCCGAGGCGCTGGCTTTGGCCGCCGCACAGCCTTTCCAGTTCTGCACCATGGACATCAATATGCCGGGCATGTTGGGCACCGACGCCGCCGAGTTGCTGTTGCGTGATTTCCCTGGCATGCGGCTGGCGCTGTTCTCCGCCAACATCCAGGAAACCCAGCGCACCCGCGCGGCCGAGCTGGGCGCGAAGTTTGTCGCCAAGCCGGTGAGTGAGAAAAGCATTACCGAGGCCCTGGCGTTTTTCGAGGCCGCACCATGATTGCCCTGAGCGAGCTGCAGCTGGATGCGCTCACCGAGGTGTTCAACGTGGGTGCCGGCAAGGCCGCCGCCAGTCTGAGTGAAATCGTGGGCGACCAGGTCTTGCTGGCCGTGCCCCGTATCAGCTTCTACCACCACTCCGAGGTGACTGCCGATGTGCTGTCGCTGGACGGCGCGCGCCAGGGGGCGGTGCGGCAGAGTTTTGGCGGGCCTTTCAGCCTGGATGCCACGCTGCTGTTCCGCGAAGAGCGGGTGCTGGAGATCGTGCAGGAGATGCTGGGCACGCAGGTCAGCGTGGAAGAGATGGTGGACTTCGAGCAGGAGGCCATGTGCGAGCTGGGCAACATCATCTTGAATGCCTGCCTGTCGGCTATCTCCGACATGCTGAACGTGGCGCTGGAGGGTACCCTGCCTGAATACTCGGTGGACGCGACCGATGTGTTGCTCGGCAAAATCCTATCGGACCCCGACCAGCCGGTGGTGTTGGTGCTGCATATCAATTTGACCATTGAAAAACGCCAGACCCATGGCAACTTGGTGTTTTTGCTGAGCTCGGGCTCTCTGGAGGGCTTGGTGGCCGCGCTGGATAAGTTGATCGCTGGAATTTGAGCCATGCACCCTGCTATGGATGGCACGGCGTTACCGTGGAAGCCGATGTTGGACGCCTTGGGCACAGGCGTGATTTTGCTGAATGCGCGCGGAGAAGTGGTCTACTGGAACGCCTGGATGGCCCGCTACAGCGGCCTGGCGGCCGAGGGGGTGCTGGGCCGTGATCTGGAAAGCATTTTCCCAGGCGGTTTGTCCGGCCCGTTTCTCGGTGCTGTGAAGCGGCTATTGGCCTACAGGCTGCCCGTGGTTTTGTCGAATGTGCTACACCGTGCGCCTTTGCCCTTGTTCCATAAGCTGGACGCCTCCGAGCTGGAACCGCCACAGCGCATGCCCCAGGCGCTGACCCTGGTATCGGTGGGTGACGTGCACAGCGGTAGTTTTTGCCTGATCCAGGTCACCGACACCAGCATGTTCGTCAAACGGGAACGGGTGCTGCAGTCCCAGTCAGAGCGCCTGTCGCTGGAGGCCGTGACCGACGGCCTGACCGGCGTCTACAACCGCAAATATTTTGACCAGTGCTTGTCGGCCGAGTTGCGCCGGCACCAGCGCAGCAAAACCGTGCTGTCGCTGCTGATGCTGGACGTGGACTATTTCAAGAATTACAACGACAGCTATGGTCACCCCGCCGGGGACCGCGTGCTCAAGGCCCTGGTGTCGTCGGTCAAGTCCCAGCTGCTGCGCCCGAACGACGTGCTGGCACGCTATGGGGGTGAGGAGTTTGTCGTCATTCTGCCGTCGGTAGACCAGGCTGGGGCCATGCTGCTGGCGGCCAAGGTGCGTGCGGCGGTTGCAGCGCTGGACATTGCACACGCGGATTCGCAGGTCGCCAGCCACGTGACCGTCAGCGTGGGCGCTACGACCTCGGTGGCCGGTCACTGTGACATGTCGGCCCTGGTCGAGGCGGCGGACCAGGCCCTATATGCCGCCAAGTCTGCCGGTCGCAACACGGTGCACTGGCAGCCATGCCAGGGGCCAATGCCCGCCTAGCGGATGTTTTTTGCTATTGATTAAATAGCTGCTAGCGCAGGTATTTCTTGCACTACAGGCCTATTTCGTGCCGAAGATGCGGTCGCCCGCATCACCCAGACCGGGCAGGATGTAGCCGTGGTCGCTGAGCTGGCGGTCGATAGCGGCGGTGTAGATGTCCACATCCGGGTGGGCGGCTTGCAGCGCGGCTACGCCCTCGGGGCAGGTCAGCAGGCAGACGAACTTGATGGACTTTGGGTTCAGCTCCTTCAGGCGCTCCACGGCTGCGATGGCCGAGTTGCCGGTGGCCAGCATAGGGTCCACGATGACGATGTCGCGCTCGTGCATCTCGCTGGGCATCTTGAAGTAGTACTCCACCGCCGTCAGCGTCTTCGGGTCGCGGTACAGGCCGACGTGGCCCACGCGCGCGCCCGGCACCACGCTCAGCATGCCTTCCAGAATGCCGTTGCCGGCGCGCAGGATGGACACGAACACCAGCTTCTTGCCGTCGATGACCTTGGCGGTCATTTTCTCCAGCGGGGTTTCGATCTCGATGTCCTGCATCGCCATGTCGCGCGTGACCTCGTAGGCCATCAGGCTGGAGAGTTCGTTCAGCAGGCGGCGGAAGGTGTTGGTGCTGGCGTCCTTGCGGCGCATCAGCGTCAGCTTGTGTTGCACCAGGGGGTGGTTGATCAGGTGTACGGTGCTCATAGGGTTCTTTGTCTAAGGTTAAAAAACGGTGCCATCGCTGGCGATGTTGAGTGGGGGCGTGCCGCCGCGCAGGCGCTGAGCCAGCACGCGGCCGGCCGCCCAGGTGCCGCCTTCTAGCACGCAGGCCAGGGGCATTTGCTCGGCCGTCAGGCCCAGCTCTGCGCGCACCAATGGTGCCAGCTCGTCCAGCAGGGCCACGGTCAGCGCGCGCCATTCGACGATGCATTCATCGCCTGCGGTATGCGTCTGGCTGGCCAGGGCGGGGTCTTTCCAGCCCAGCACGCCGCCGTCCAGCAGCAGGCCGCCGTTGCGGTATTCGGGCAGGCCGGTCAGGGCGTCCAGGCCGGTGACGGTTATGTCGGCCCATTCCAGCGGCTCCAGCAGGGAGTAGCTGAGCCACTGCGACAGCTTGTGGAATGGCATCCAGCCGGCGCTCGCGCCCTCGCCGGGCACGGCGCTGTGGCGCCAGCAGTCGCCCAGCGCAATCTCGCTGCCATCGTCAATTTTGATAGCATTCTGCGCAGGCCAGATGGGCGATAGCGTGGTTAAAAGTGCTACCAGAATGGCGTGGGCCGAGACGGTGGGTGTGTCGGTATTCACGGGCACCAGGTAGTCGAACAGGCGGCCCGGGCGGCACAGGCCACCGGCACCACCAAACACCTCGGGCTGGGCCGCAATCACCGTGCCCAGGCGGCGTAGCAACGCGGCGCGGCCTTCCAGCCCGACCAGCGGGTTTTCCACCCCGACCTGGAAGGCATCGCCCAGCTGGCGCGCGGTAATGCCCTGCAGGCCATCGGCGTCGGCCTGGCAGGGCTGCATGGGTTTGCTGGAAAACAGGCCCTTGGTAAACGCGTTGTAGCTGGCCACGCCCAGGCCTTCAGAGCGGCTATAGGTTTTGCCGGTGCGCGGGTCGTTGTAGTGCCAGTCGGCTCCGGCACCGGCATCCAGCAGCACACTGACGATGGCCAGGTCGATTTGCGAGCGGGCGCGCTTGGCGACCGATACTTTGCCCAGCTCTTCGTTGAGCAGGTCCACGCGCTTCACGCCACCGGCCTCGAAATGGCGCCAGCGGCTGTGGTACGGGATGTCCAGCGTGGGGTAGCGCTCACGCGTGACCTGGGCCACCAGGGCAGCGGTGGGTTGCAGGGCGGCATCTGCCACGGTGAAGTAGGCGGAGTTGCCGGCACGGGCCCGCGCCAGCAGGCCCTGGGCCCGTTCGCGTACCGCTTGTGTAGAGCGCAACAGGGCGCTAGCGCTTGCAGCGTCTGCGCGGGCAGCTATCAAATCCATAGTCATTCAGTGAGTCCACGGCCTTTGGCCTTTTTCAGTTCTTCGGCGTCCGGCACAGCGCCGGGGGTGAAGTAACCGGCCGCCATTTTCGCGTCCATTTCGACCTGGGCGTCGGCAGGGATCATGTGTTCGGGAATATTGATGCGTTTCACCACCTCGATGCCGGCGCGGGTGATGGCGTCGTATTTCATATTGCTCATGGACACCAGGCGGTGAATCTTGCGTATGCCCAGCCAGTTCAGCACGTCGGGCATGAGTTCCTGGAAGCGCATGTCCTGTACGCCGGCCACGCATTCGGTGCGGTTGAAGTACTGGTCGGCCGTGTCGCCGCCCACCTGGCGCTTGCGTGCGTTGTAGACCAGGAATTTGGTGACCTCGCCCAGGGCCCGGCCTTCCTTGCGGAAGTACGACACCAGGCCCACGCCGCCGCGCTGTGCGCCCTGTATGCATTCCTCGATGGCGTGCGTCAGGTAGGGGCGGCAGGTGCAGATGTCGGAGCCGAACACGTCCGAGCCATTGCATTCGTCGTGCACGCGGGCGGTGAGCTCGACCTCGGGGTTGGCCAGGTCGCGCGGGTTGCCGAAGATGTAGGCAGTCAGCCCGCCGATGGGCGGCAGAAACACCTCCAGATCGCTGCGCGTCACCAGCTCGGGGTACATGCCGCCGGTTTCCTCGAACAGCACGCGGCGCAACTCGGCCTCGGTGCAGTTGAAGCGCTTGGCCACTTCGGGCAGGTACCACACTGGCTCCACCGCGACCTTGGTGACCATGGCGGCGCCGCTGGCGGTGAGGAATTTGCCGTCGGCCTGCAGGCGACCGGACTGCAGCGCCTCGATCACCTCCGGCAGGATCACATGCGCCTGGGTCACCGCGATGGTGGGGCGGATGTCGTAGCCCGCCTCCAGCTCGGCTGCAAATTCGGTGGCAATGGTGGCACCCCAGGGGTCCATGGCGACGATGCGACCCGGCTCGCTCCACTGCGGGTAGGGGCCGATCACGTCGGTCGGCATGGTGTTGGTCAGGTCCGCCTTGTGTTTGGGTGACAGGCCGCCGGAGGCCACGGCCAGCGCGCGGTAGATGCTGTAGCTGCCGCTGTGCGTGCCGATCACATTGCGGTGGCTGCGCTTGGTGGTGGTGCCGACCACCGGGCCGCGCTCGGCGGCGGTGGCTGCGGCCCAGCGTATCGGCAGGGCGCCGTAGCCGCTGGCGTGCGAGGTCAGGCGGATGTGGCTGGGGCCCGCCAGCGCAGCGGGAGTGGCGGGAGTGGCTGGGGTGGGGGAACCGGTGGCTACGTCAGCAGGCATGGAACGTCCTCAAAAAATCCAATGTAGCGATGGGCTGGCCTTCTGGCAAGCAGGTTACATGCTATGCATTTTGTGTGCCGCAGGCCGGGTTTTCAGGCCGCTGGCCATGCTGGGGCGCGCAGCAGTGGGTGGTCTTGCAGGGCCTCGGCGATGAAGTCCACAAACACCCGCACCGACCCAGGCAGGTGCCGGCGGTCGCGGAAGCAGACGAAGTATTCCAGCGGCTCGGGGTCGGCCTGCACCGTGCCGCCGGCATCCAGCTGCAGCGGCTCCAGCAGGCCGGCGGCGATCAAGGGGTTGGCGATAAAGCTGCCGAGCCGGGTAATGCCGGCGCCGGCCACGGCCAGGCTGGCCAGGGTGTCGATGTCGTTGCAGACCGCAGCGGTCTGGATGCTGGGTGCGAAGGTGCTTCCGTCGCGCATGAAGGGCCATTGCATCAGCCGTCCATCCAGCGGCATGCGGAAGGCCAGGCAGGGGTGGTTGGCCAGGTCTTCGGGCGTGTTGGGGCGCCCATGCTGCTGCAGGTAGGCGGGTGCGGCGCAGAACACCATGGGCGCGGTGGCAATGCGCCGTGCCACCAGGCCGGGCTCCAGCACCTGGCGGAAGCGGATGCTGGCGTCCACGTCCTCCTTCAGGTGGTCCACGTTGCGGTCCACCATCAGCATCTCCAGGTGCACCTGCGGGTAGCGGGCCATGAAGGCCGGCATTAGCGGTGCCACTACGTGCCGGCCAAAGGCGACCGAGCAGGACAGCTTGAGCCGGCCCTGCACGGCATCTTGCAGCGCCAACAGTTCGGACTGGGCGTGGGCCAAGCCGTCGAGCAGGGGGCTGACCTGGGCGAAGTAGACCTCGCCCGCCGCCGTCAGCGCCTGCGAGCGGGTGGTGCGCGTCAACAGCCGCGTGCCGAGTTCTTTCTCCAGCCGGGCCAAATTCTGGCTGGCTGCGGCGGCAGTAATGCCCAGCTGGCGGGCTGCTGCGGCGATGCTGCCGCCTTCCACCGCTTTGACGAAGGTTTCTATGCCGCGCAGGTTGGACATGGGTGGGCTTTGTAATGACTGTATTAATTCATAAGTTTAGCTTGGTAGTGTCCATGCCTGCAGGGTTCTAGTCTGCGCGGCGCTAGCGCCTTAAAGTCCAGCCACTTCAATAACTTATGCGTGATACAGCCGTATGTCCAAGTCTCCACCCTCCGTTGCCCGCAGTTCCTGGAAACTGCCCAAGCCCCTTATGCCTTATGTGTTTGCCTTTTACATGGCCGCCATCATGGCGCTGCTGATGTGCGCGGTAATCGTCGCCGCCAACAGCGGCATAGGCCCCCGCTACCTGGCCCAGGTGCTGGAGGCCTATACGCTGGCCATGCCGCTGGCCTTTGTCTGCGTGATTATTGTGCGCCCGCTGGTGGCCCGCCTGGTGCACCATACCGTGCAGACCTGAGTCTGTGTGCTATGGAATAAATAGCTGCTTGCGCAGGTAATTCATGCGCTGCAGGCCAATTTCTTATAAATCTACAGCAGGGTGTATTTAGCGTTTGCCGCCGAAGATGCCGCCCAACACGCCGCGCAAAATCTCCTGGCCCACCTTGGTGCCCATGGTGCGTACGGCGGACTTCATCATGGTCTGCGCCAGGCCGTCATGCCGGCCGCCGCGCGGGCCGGTGCTGCCAAACAGGATGTCGTTCAACCCGCCCATCACGCCGCCCAATGCGCTGTTGCCCGTTGCCGCTGGTGCGGCCTGGCCGGGCAGGGGAAGGCTGCCGCTAGGGGCGCTGCTGGGGGAGGCGGGCGCAGAGGCATTCGCCGCCGTGGTTTCGGTGCGCCCTTTGAGCTTTTCGTAGGCCGATTCGCGGTCGACCAGTTTCTCGTAGACGCCGGCCACCAGCGAGCCCTGCAGCAGCGACTGGCGCTGGTCGGTGCTGATCGGGCCGAGCTGGCTGCCGGGTGGCAGCACAAACACGCGCTCGGTGATGCTGGGCCGGCCTTTTTCGTCCAGCAGGCTGACGAGGGCCTCGCCCACGGCCAGCTCGGTGATGGCCGCTTCGATGTCCAGGCCGGGCTTTTGGCGCATGGTCTGGGCCGTGGCCTTGACGGCCTTCTGGTCGCGCGGGGTGAAGGCGCGCAGCGCGTGCTGCACGCGGTTGCCCAGTTGGGCCAGCACCGAGTCAGGGATGTCCAGCGGGTTTTGCGTCACAAAGTACACGCCCACGCCCTTGGAGCGCACTAGGCGCACCACCAGCTCGATGCGTTCCACCAGGGCCTTGGGCGCTTCGTTGAACAGCAAGTGGGCTTCGTCAAAGAAGAACACCAGCTTCGGGATTTCGGGGTCGCCGATTTCGGGCAGCTGCTCGAACAGCTCGGACAGCATCCACAGCAGAAAGGTGGCATACAGGCGCGGCGAATTCATTAGCTTGTCGGCGGCCAGGATGTTGACCACGCCCTGGCCATCCACTGTTTGCATGAAATCGCTGATGTTCAGCATGGGCTCGCCAAAGAACTTGTCGCCGCCCTGGGATTCGATCTGCAGCAGGCCGCGCTGGATGGCGCCCACGCTGGCGGCGGACACATTGCCGTACTGGGTGGTGAATTCGCTGCTGTTATCGCCCACGTACTGCAGCATGGCACGCAGGTCTTTCAGGTCGAGCAGCAGCAGGCCGTGGTCGTCGGCGATCTTGAACACCATGTTCAGCACGCCACCCTGGGTGTCGTTCAGGTTCAGCATGCGGCCCAGCAGCAGCGGGCCCATGTCGGACACGGTGGCGCGTACCGGGTGGCCTTGTTCGCCAAACACGTCCCACAGCGTGGCGGGGCAGGCCAGCGATTCCGGCTGGTCTAGATCGCGTTCCTTCAGAATGCCTGCCAGCTTGTCGCCGATGCGGCCCGCCTGGCTGATACCGGTCAGGTCGCCCTTGACGTCGGCCATGAATACCGGCACGCCGATCTTGGAGAAGTTTTCGGCCAGGGTTTGCAGGGTAACGGTCTTGCCGGTGCCAGTGGCGCCGGTGATCAGTCCGTGGCGATTCGCAAGGGCAGGCAGCAGCTCGCAGGTGGTGGTGGCGTTTTTGGCAAGAAGAATAGCGTCGGCCATGGGGGTGCGTCCTGGACAGGAATGTGGGCGGTGGGAAAGTAAAATCGCGCCAGTAGATTAAATCAAACTAGAAGGACTTTACGTGGCTGGTCACAGTAAATGGGCGAATATTCAGCACCGCAAAGGTCGCCAGGATGAGAAACGCGGCAAGATCTGGACGCGCGTGATCCGTGAAATCATGGTGGCAGCCCGTTTGGGCGGTGGCGACCTGAGCATCAACCCGCGCCTGCGTCTGGCGGTGGAAAAAGCCAAGGCCGCCAACCTGGCTGCGGACACCGTCAAGCGCAACATCGAAAAAGCCACTGGCACGCTGGAAGGCGTGAGCTACGAGGAAATCCGCTACGAAGGCTACGGCATCGGCGGCGCCGCCATCATCGTAGACACCATGACCGACAACCGTGTGCGTACCGTGGCCGAAGTGCGCCACGCATTCAGCAAGCATGGCGGTAACATGGGCACCGAAGGCTCGGTGTCGTTCCAGTTCAAGCATTGCGGGCAATTTGTGTTTGCCCCAGGCACGGACGAAGACAAGGTGATGGAAGTCGCGCTGGAAGCCGGCGCCGAAGACGTGATCACCGACGAAGACGGCGCCATCGAAGTGCTGACCGCATTCCCTGATTTTGAAAAAGTCAAGTTGGCTCTGGACGCGGCCGGGCTCAAACCCGATGTGGCCGAAGTCACCATGCGGGCCGAAAACACCATAGAACTGGATGGCGAAGACGCCGAAAAAATGCAAAAACTACTGGATGTGCTCGAAGACCTGGACGATGTCCAAGAAGTCTTTCACAACGCTGCCCTATGAAAGTTCTCGTAATTGGCGGCGGTGGCCGTGAACATGCGCTGGCCTGGAAGCTCAATGGCTGCGAACGCGTGTCGCAGGTGTTTGTGGCGCCGGGCAATGGCGGTACTGCGCTGGACAGCCAACTGATCAACGTGCCCATTAACGACGTGCAGGCCTTGCGCAAGTGGGCGCAGACCGAGGGCGTGGCCCTGACCGTGGTCGGCCCTGAAGGCCCGCTGGCGGCGGGTGTGGTGGACGAGTTCCGCGCCCACGGCATGCGCATCTTTGGCCCGACCAAGGCCGCAGCGCAGCTGGAAAGCTCCAAGGCCTTCTCCAAGGCTTTCATGCAGCGCCATGCGATCCCCACGGCCGAGTTCGAAACCTTCTCCGACCCCGTGGCAGCCCACGCCTATGTAGACAAGATGGGCGCGCCCATCGTGGTCAAGGCCGATGGCCTGGCCGCCGGCAAGGGCGTGGTCGTGGCGCAAACACTGGCTGAGGCCCATGAGGCGGTGGACTTCATGCTGGTGGACAACACCCTGGGCGTGAGCCACAACGAGGGTGGCGCGCGGGTGGTGATCGAAGAGTTCCTGGTCGGCGAAGAGGCTAGCTTCATCGTCATGTGCGATGGCAAGAATGTGCTGCCACTGGCCACCAGTCAGGACCACAAGCGCCTGCTGGACGGCGATGAAGGCCCGAACACCGGCGGCATGGGCGCGTATTCGCCCGCGCCAGTGGTAACCGCCGATGTGCACGCCCGTGCCATGCGCGAAATCATCTTGCCCACCATCAAGGGCATGGAAAAAGATGGCATCACCTTCACCGGCTTTTTGTACGCTGGCCTGATGATCGATGCCAAGGGCAAACCAAAGACGCTGGAGTTCAATTGCCGCCTGGGCGACCCTGAAACCCAGCCGCTGATGATGCGCCTGAAGTCCGATTTGTTCGAAGTGCTGTGGGCCGCGACCGAACCCGGCCCGCACGGCAAGCTGGACCAGATCAGCCTGGACTGGGACCGCCGCATTGCGCTGGGCGTGGTGCTGGCCGCACATGGCTACCCGCTGAATCCACGCAAGGGCGACGCCATCACTGGCCTGCCCAAGAACAGCGACGACACCGTGGTGTTCCACGCGGGCACCACCAAGCAGGGCGATGTGGTGTCCACCTCGGGCGGCCGCGTGTTGTGTGTGACTGTGCTGGCCGACAACGTCAAGCTGGCGCAGCAGCAGGCGTATGAAGCCACGCGTGGCATCCACTTTGACGGCATGCAATACCGCCGGGACATCGGCCACCGCGCCGCACGCACTTGAGCTCCGGCCCGGACCTGGCCGTCGCCATGCGCGACTATCTGCTGGGCTTGCAGTCCAGCATCACCCGCCGCATGGCCGAGCTGGACGGCGGCAGCTTTCTGTCCGATGCGTGGGAGAAGCCGGCTGGCGAAACGTTGCAGGGCCGGGGCATCACCCAGATCCTGGAAAACGGCGCCGTGCTGGAGCGCGCAGGTTGTGGCTTCTCGCATGTGCGTGGCCCCAAGTTGCCGCCCTCCGCCACGCAGCACCGGCCGCAACTGGCCGGCGCGCCTTTCGAGGCCATGGGCGTGTCCCTGGTGTTCCACCCGCGCAACCCCTATGCACCCACCGTGCACATGAATGTGCGCATGATCGTGGCCTCGCCCGCCGATGCGGCCCCGGTGTGCTGGTTTGGTGGCGGTATGGACCTGACGCCTATCTACGGTTTTGAAGAAGACGCAGTGCACTTCCACCGCAGCTGCCAGGCGGCTCTGGCGCCCTTTGGTGAGGACAAATATCCGCGCTTTAAAAAGTGGTGCGACGAGTATTTTTACCTCAAGCACCGGCAAGAGGCACGCGGCATCGGCGGCGTGTTTTTTGACGATTTTTCCGAGCTGGGGCAAGACCAGAGTATGGCGATGACGCAGGCGGTGGGTTCGGCGTTTCTGGATGCCTATGTGCCCATCTTGCAGCGCCGCAAGGACACGCCCTATGGCGAGCGCGAGCGGGCCTTTCAGCTGTACCGGCGCGGCCGCTACGTTGAGTTCAACCTGGTGTGGGACCGCGGCACGCATTTCGGCCTGCAGTCGGGCGGGCGCACCGAGTCCATTCTGTTGTCCATGCCGCCGCTGGCCAGCTGGTCCTACCAGCACCAGCCGGAAGAGGGCTCTGCCGAAGACGCCTTGGCCCGCCAGTTTCTGCCACCGCGAGACTGGGTGTGAGCGCTGCTTTGCGAAGGATAGGTGTGTTTGGCGGTGCGTTCGATCCGCCGCACAATATGCATCTGGCGCTGGCGCGTGCGGCGTTGCAGCAGTTGCAGCTGGATGCCTTGTATGTGTTTCCCACCGGCCACGCCTGGCACAAGTCGCGCACGCTGAGTCCGGCCGTGCACCGGCTGGCCATGGCCCAATTGGCCTTTGGCGACATCCCCAAGGTGGTGGTGGACCCGCGTGAAATTCAGCGTGAAGGGCCCACCTACACCATAGACACTCTGAACGAATTGCGTGCCGAGCAACCCCAGACAGAGCTGTTCCTGCTTATGGGCGAAGACCAGGCTGCGCGCCTGCCCAGTTGGCATGGTTGGCGGGATATTGTCCAGGCTGCTATAATTTCGGTAGCTTTGCGCGCAGACAGCACAAGCGCAAGCAGTCCATTTACGCCTGAATCTGTACCTGAGCTTGTCACCGAAAGTCTGCCGCACGGGCGCTTTCAGGCACTGCACCTGCCGCCCATGGCGCTGAGTGCCACCGACATTCGACACCGCGTAGCAACATCTCAGGGGATAGCCCATCTGGTCCCCGAAGGCGTGGCGCGCTATATTGACCAACACCATCTCTACCAAGCAAATCGATGACCACCTCTGCCCAATCGGAAACTGTCGCCAAAAAAGACACCCAAAAACTCCAACGCGCCATCGTCGATGGTCTGGAGGATGTCAAAGCGGTAGACATTGTGGTGTTTGACACCGAAGGTTTGTCCGCGCTGTTTGAGCGCGTGATCATCGCCTCAGGTACCTCGAACCGCCAGACCAAGGCCCTGGCCTCCAGCGTGCGCGATGCCGTGCGCGATGCAGGCTTTGCCAAGCCGCGCACCGAAGGCGAGGCCAATGGCGAATGGATCATTGTCGATTGCGGCCGCGCCGTGGTGCACATCATGCAACCCGCGATCCGCCAGTACTACCACCTGGAAGAGCTGTGGGGCGAAAAGCCGGTGCGCCTGAAGCTGGGCTCGGCCAAGCCGCTGCCCAAGGCCGAAGAAGTTAAGGCCCCGGTCAAAGCCCCAGCCAAGAAGACGCCAGCCAAAAAGCTGTCCCCCGCAGCTGCCAAACGCGCCAGCAAGATCGCCGCACGCGAACATGCCGAAAGCCTGCTGGCGCCCGAGCGTCCAGTGCTGGATGCTCCTAAAAAAGCAGCAAAGAAAACGGTGGCAGCACCTGCAGCCGCAAAGGCCGTGCCAGCGAAAAAGGCCGTAGCCGCCAAGGCACCGGCTAAAACTGCAGCCAAGACAGCGGCCAAAACGTCGGCGAAGACGCCGGCCAAGACGGCCGTGAAAACGGCAGTTAAGACCATCGTCATCAAGGCGCCGATCGAAACCGTGAAGAAGGCCGCTGCCGCCAAGCGCGCTGCGCCCAAGACCCCCAAGGCCCCGGCCAAACGGGCTCCTGGCCGCAAGTAAATGAAGCTGGTGATTGTGGCCGTAGGCCAGCGCATGCCCGACTGGGCACAAACCGCCTACGACGACTACGCCAAACGCTTCCCGCCTGAGCTCAAGCTGGAGCTCAAGGCGGTCAAGACCGAGCCCCGGGGCTCCAAGACCCTGGAGACGATTTATGCGGCCGAGCGTGAGCGCATAGAAGCAGCCATCATGTCCAGCATCGGGCGCAATGCCCGCATTGTTGCCCTGGATGAACGTGGCACCACACTGACGACTTTGGCATTGGCGGGTAAGCTCAAGACTTGGCAGCTGGAAAGTGATGACGTGGCGCTGGTGATTGGCGGCCCAGACGGGCTGGACCCGGCGTTTCGCCAGGCGGCGCATGAGCGCATCCGGCTGTCGGATTTGACCCTGCCCCATGCATTTGCGCGGGTGCTGCTGGTAGAACAGCTCTACCGGGCCTGGTCAGTCAACGCAAACCACCCCTATCACCGCGAATAAATACGATGCTGAAATGGTTTGAAAGCCTGGTGCACCCCTACCCGGATGACACCCCCCAGCCGCCACCGAGCGGCTTTTTTCATTTTGTCTGGGTGTGCAGCAAGGGTGCACGCAAATACATCCTGGCCATGACCTTGCTCACGGCCTGTGTGGGGGTGTTCGAGGCCCTGCTGTTCGCCATGATGGGGCGCGTGGTGGACTGGCTGGGCTCGGTGCCGCCGGCCTTGCTGTGGACCCAGGAGCGTACGCATCTCCTGCTGCTGTGCGGGCTGCTGTTGGGGAGTCCGCTATTGATTGCATTGCAGACGCTGTTCAAGCATCAGACCCTGGCGGCCAACTTCCCAATGATGCTGCGCTGGAAGTTCCACCGCCTGATGCTGGGCCAGAGCATGGGCTTTTACCAGGACGAGTTTGCAGGGCGCGTGGCCACCAAGGTGATGCAGACCGCGTTGGCGGTGCGCGATGTGTGCATGATCCTGGGCGATATTCTGGTGTTCGTGACCATCTACTTCGTCACCATGGTGGCGGTGGTGGGGAGCTTTGACGCCTGGCTTCTGCTTCCATTCTTGGGCTGGGTGGTGTTGTACGCGGTGGCGATTCGTTACTTTGTGCCGCGCCTGTCGGGTGTGGCCAAAAAGCAGGCCGATGCGCGTTCGCTGATGACTGGTCGCATTACCGACGCCTACACCAATATCGCTACCGTCAAGCTGTTCTCTCATGCGGGGCGTGAGGCTGGCTATGCGCGTTCGGCGATGCAGGATTTTCTGCAGACTGTGCACCGCCAGATGCGTTTGGTCAGCGGCTTTGAGGTTGTGAACCACGTGCTGGGCATGCTGCTGATTCTGGCAACCGCCGGGGTGGCGCTGTGGCTTTGGACGCAGGGCCAGGTCGGCGTGGGTGCAGTGGCCGCGGCCACGGCCATGTCGCTGCGCCTGAACGGCATTTCGCACTGGGTAATGTGGGAGATGGCGTCCTTGTTTGAGCATGTGGGTACGGTGCAGGACGGCTTGAATACCTTGTCGCGCGTGCAGGCCGTGCAGGACGCTCCCCAGGCCCAGCCGCTGCGTGTTACCAAGGGCGAGGTGCGGTTTGAAAACGTGGACTTTGCCTACGGAGACAAGAGCCCCGGCGCACGCAAGGTGATAGACCATATGTCGCTGCACATCCGCCCCGGCGAGAAGATCGGCCTGGTGGGCCGCTCTGGTGCGGGCAAGTCCACCATCGTCAACTTGTTGTTGCGTTTCTACGACCTGGAGCACGGCCGTATTCTGGTGGATGGCCAGGACATATCGCAGGTGACCCAGGAAAGCCTGCGCGCGCAGATCGGCATGGTGACGCAGGACACATCGCTGCTGCACCGCTCGGTGCGCGACAACATTCTGTACGGACGCCCGGACGCGACCGATGAGCCCATGGAGGCGGCGGCGCGCCGTGCCGAGGCTTTTGATTTCATCCACACCTTGAGCGACCCGAGCGGCCGCAAGGGCTTTGATGCCCATGTGGGCGAGCGCGGCGTGAAGCTGTCCGGTGGCCAGCGCCAGCGGATTGCGATCGCACGGGTGATGCTGAAGGATGCGCCGATTCTGCTGCTTGATGAGGCAACCAGTGCCCTGGATTCCGAGGTTGAGGCGGCCATCCAGTCCAGCCTGTACCGTCTGATGGAGGGCAAGACCGTGGTCGCGATTGCCCACCGCTTGTCCACCATTGCGGCCATGGATCGCCTGGTGGTGCTGGATAAGGGGCGCATCGTGGAAGTCGGTGACCACCGCAGTCTGCTGGAGGCAGGTGGCCTGTACGCGAGACTGTGGGCGCACCAGAGCGGTGGCTTCCTGGGCGAGGACGACGAGGATGGTGTGCCCACATCTGACGTTGGCGAGCCTCGGTCGGTCGTGCCTGCGCAGTAGTTGCAGGGTGGCATGATTCAGAAATTTCGAATCATTCCAACAAATTGAGTGAACTTTTCGCCACGAACGGTTCCTAAAATGAACTTTACATTTTAAGAACCGGGCGCTTGAACCGCTCGGGTTTCACCACGATGCCCGTTTCTTCCGTACCCATTGCCAAGGCCAAGCAGGCCTCTACCTACACCGGCGTGGCAATTGCCCTGCATTGGATTCTGGCTCTAGCCTTGGCGGGCATTTTTGTCGTTGGCACCTATATGGTGGGCCTGCCTTTCTCACCCGCGCGGCTCAAGCTGTACAACTGGCACAAGTGGGCCGGCATCACGATTTTGACCTTGTCCGCCCTGCGACTGTTGTGGCGCGCCACGCACCGCCCCCCGGCCTTGCCCGAAGCCATGGTCCGCGGCATGCCCACATGGCAGCAGTGGGCGCACCACGCTACGCACGGCCTGATGTATGCGCTGTTTTTTGCGGTGCCGCTGCTGGGCTGGGCCTATAGCTCGGCTACTGGTTTCCAGATCGTGGTCTTCGGGCAGATTCCGTTGCCGGACTTGGTACCCGCCAGTAAGGAGTTGGCCGAGTTCCTGAAGCCTCTGCACCGTTTGTCGGCATGGGCGCTGTGTGCCTTGGTGGTGGTGCACGTAGCCGCCGCGCTGAAGCACCAGTTTGTGGACCGTGATGGCCTGATTTCCCGCATGTGGCCTGGCAAATCCTGATCTATCTTGATCTATCCGTCTGAGCATCGCTTTTTCTCATTTCGAAAGGTATCCATGTCCCGTCTCCTGAATTTGTCGCTTGCTGCCCTGGCCTTGGGCTCCAGCCTGGGGGCTTATGCCGACCAGAAGCTGCTGCCTGCCGGAAGCGAAATCGTGTTCGTCAGCAAGCAGATGGGTGTGCCAGTCGAGGGCCGCTTCAAGAAATTTGACGGACAGGTCAGCTTCGACCCGGCCAAGCTGGATGCCAGCAAGATCAGCTTTACCGTGGACATGGCCAGCGCCACCTTGGGCGTGCCAGAGACCGATGCCGAGCTGCCCAAGCCGACCTGGTTCAACCTGGGCAAGTTTCCCCAGGCCAGCTTTGTCTCCAGTGGCGTCAAGGCGCTGGGCGGCGGCAAGTACGACGTTGCCGGCAAGCTGACCATCAAGGGCCAGGCCCGTGATGTCGTGGTGCCGGTGACCATGGTACAGACGGGTGCCAACACCGTGGCATCGGGCGTGCTGCCGATCAAGCGTCTGACCTTCAAGATTGGCGAAGGCGAGTGGGCCGATACCTCTATGGTGGCCGACGACGTACAAGTCAAATTCAAATTCAATCTGACGGGTGTTGGCAAGCTCTAGACCCGGCTTTTTCCCTGTTTCCTGTTTCCCTAAACCACTCTTGAAAGAGAACCCATGCGCCACACCTTGCTCGCTCTTGCCGCTATCGCCACCTTGTCTGCCGGGGCAGCCCAGGCTGAGTCCGCAACTTATGCGATTGACCCAAGCCACACTTATGTGACCTTTGAAATCGGCCACATGGGCACCTCGACCAACCGCGGTCGTTTCGACAAGAAAGAAGGCTCTGTCCAGCTCGACGTGGCTGGCAAGTCCGGCAAGGTGGATCTGACCATCGACGCTGCTTCGCTCTCTACCGGCTCGGCTGCATTCAACAAGCATCTGCAAAGCGCTGACTTCTTCAACGTGGAGCAATTCCCTACGATCAAGTTCAGCGCCGACAAGTTCGTCTTCACGGGCGACAAGGTGTCGGAAGTGGTGGGCAGCCTGACGCTGCTGGGCAAGACCAACCCTGTGACGCTGAAGGCCAGCAACTTCAACTGCTACCAAAACCCCATGCTCAAGCGTGAAGTGTGCGGTGGCGACTTCGACACCACCATCCAGCGCAGCCAATGGGGCATGACCTGGGGCGCCAACTACGGCTTCCCTGACGCCGTGCACCTGATCGTCCAAGTGGAAGCCGTGAAGCAGTAATTCACAGCACTCCCATGAACAGCCCGCCCGTCAACGAGATGGGCGGGCTGTTCTTTTTGGGGCAGGCCTGCCGTGATAATCGTGCCATGACCGATTTCATCTATCTTGCCTCGCAAAGCCCTCGCCGCAGCCAGCTGTTGGACCAACTGGGGGTACGCCATGAGCTGCTGCTGCCCGATCCGGACGAGGACAGCGAGGGACTTGAGGTTGCTATGAAAAACGAAGCGCCTGCCGCATATGTTCAGCGCGTGACAGGCCTAAAGCTTGATGCAGCCGTGGCTCGGTTGAAGCGCCGTGGCCTGCCTGTGGCGCCCATCCTGTGCTCGGACACCACGGTGGCGCTGGGCCGCAACATTCTGGGTAAGCCGGTCGATGCCCAGGATGCGGCGCGTATGTTGTCCGCTTTGGCCGGCACCAGGCACCGTGTGCTGACAGCGGTGGCGGTGCAGCAGCGCCGCAAGCGGGGGCAGGCCCTGAGCGCATCGCACGTCGATTTTGCCCCCATGTCTACGGCCCAGATCAAGGCCTATGTGGCCTCAGGTGAGCCCATGGGCAAGGCGGGGGCCTATGCGGTGCAGGGGCGGGCGGCAGGGTTTATCTCGCATATCCGTGGCAGCTATTCAGGCATCATGGGCCTGCCCATGTTCGAGACGGCCGAGTTGCTGCGCTCCCTGGGTTTCAAACTTTGACCAATCTGCCTATGCAACAAGACATTCTCATCAATTGGTCACCGCAGGAAACCCGTGTCGCGGTGGTGGAGCACGGCTCTGTGCAAGAGTTGCATGTGGAGCGCACGCTGGAGCGCGGCATGGTGGGCAATGTCTATCTGGGCAAGGTGGTGCGGGTGCTGCCCGGCATGCAGTCCACCTTTATCGATATCGGGCTGGAACGTGCGGCTTTCCTGCACGTGGCCGATCTGGCCAATGGTTTCGTGGGCCACAAGTCGGCCGAGCTGGATGCCAATGGTGTGGCCAAGCCGGCGGCGTCCGTGGTGCCTATCGAGCGCCAGGTGTTTGAAGGCCAGGCCTTGATGGTGCAGGTCATCAAGGACCCCATCGGTACCAAGGGTGCGCGCCTGTCGGCACAGATCAGCATTGCCGGGCGCCTGCTGGTGTTTCTGCCGCAGGACGACCATGTTGGTGTGTCGCAAAAGATCCCTCTGGCCCAGCGCGAAGATTTGCGCAAGCGCCTGCAGGCGCTGGTGGGTGATGCGTCCACGGGTGGCGGTGGTGGCTTCATTCTGCGTACCAATGGCGAAGACGCCACGGATGAAGAGCTAGCCGACGACATTGCCTACTTGCGCAAGACCTGGGCGCGTATCAAAAGTGCGTCCGTACGCTTGCCCCCCACGTCTTTGCTGCACCAGGACCTGAATCTGTTGCAGCGCGTGCTGCGTGATTTGGTGTGTGAGCAGACCCAGACGATTCGCCTGGACTCGCGCGAGCAGTTCGAGATGCTGCAGGCTTTTGGCAAGGAATTCATGCCGGCCGCAGTGGAGAAGCTGCAGCACTACAAGGGCGAGCGGCCGATTTTTGACCTGTTCTCCATCGACGAGGAAATCGCCAAGGCCCTGGGCCGGCGTGTGGAGCTGAAGTCGGGCGGTTACCTGATCGTGGACCAGACCGAGGCGTTGACCACGGTGGACGTGAATACCGGCGCGTTTGTGGGTGCGCGCAATTTCGACGATACGATCTTCAAGACCAATCTGGAAGCCACGCAGGCGATCGCCAGGCAATTGCGCCTGCGTAATCTGGGCGGCATAGTGATCGTGGACTTCATCGACATGGCGCGTGAAGAGCACCGTGATGCAGTGCTGGCCGAGTTTCGCAAGCAGCTGGCGCGTGACCGCGTGAAGACCACGGCCGGTAGCTTTTCGGCGCTGGGTTTGGTGGAAATGACACGCAAACGCACCCGTGAATCGCTGGCGCACATGTTGTGCGAACCCTGCGCCGTGTGCAGCGGCAAGGGCAGCGTGAAGACGGCGCGCAGCGTGACCTACGACATCCTGCGTGAAATTCTGCGCGAGGCGCGCCAGTTCAACCCGCGCGAGTTCCGCGTGGTGGCCTCGCCCAAAGTCATAGAGTTGTTTCTGGATGAAGAAAGCCAGCACCTGGCCGGCCTGAGCGACTTCATCGGCAAACCCATTTCCTTGCAAAGCGAGGCCGCTATGGGGCAGGAACAGTACGACATCGTCCTTTTGTAGACCCATGCCCAGCCAACGCACAGCTAACCAGCAGCCCATCCCCATCCTGATGTACCACCAGATCGACACGGCGCCGCCCAAGGGCGCGCCGTTTCGCAGCCTGGTGGTGTCACCGCAAAGCTTTGCACGCCAGATGGCGCTGCTGAAGCTGCTGGGTTACCAGGGCTTGTCCATGCAGGCTCTGCAGCCGTATCTGGCCGGCAGCAAGACCGGCCGGGTGGTGGGCATCACTTTTGACGACGGGTATTTGAACAATCTGCACTACGCCTTACCTGTGCTGCAGCGCTACGGCTTTTCGTCCACCTGCTATGTGGTCAGCCAGCGCCTGGGCCAGACCAATGCCTGGGACGCCGAGATCGGCATCGCCCAGACGCCGCTGATGGACATGGCGCAGCTGCGGGCCTGGGTTGCGGGCGGGCAGGACGTAGGTGCCCATACCCGCCACCATGTACGCATGCCCCAGCAAGATGCCGCCACCAGCCGCAGCGAGGTCATGCTCTGCAAATCGGAGCTGGAAGACGGCCTGGGTGTCACGGTCAACCACTTCTGCTATCCCTACGGGGAATACACGGCCGAGCATACGGAGCTGGTACATGAGGCTGGTTTTTGCACGGCTACCACCACCCAGCGCAGCCGTTGCCTGGCGGGCGAAGACATGCTGCAGCTGCCGCGCGCCCCGGTGGCACGCTCTACCAGCCTGCTAAATCTGTGGATGAAGCTGGGTACGGCCTACGAAGACCGCCGCCGCGCATGAGTATCCCCACCAAAGCCCAGCGTTTGGCGGATGCACGTTTGCGCATCGCTGTGTTCAATCGTATTTTTGAGCCTACCGGTGGTGGTGCGGAGCGCTATTCAATAGCGCTGGTGGAGCATTTGGCCCAGCAGCACGAAATCCATGTATTTGCCCAGGCAGTGGGGCACGTTATTCCTGGCGTGACTTTCCACCTCGTTCCCACGCTATTCAAGAAGCCGCGTTGGTTGAACCAGCTGTGGTATGCCACCGCGACTTGGTGGCTGACACGCCGGAATTTTGATGTTGTTCATTCTCATGAAAACACGTGGCATGGACAGCTGCAAACCTTGCACGTGCTACCTGTTAAGTACAACCTTTTCCATGGGCATGGCAACAGTCCGCTTAGCGGACTCAGATACGGGCTGCGCTGCTTGAAAGTGCTGACCAGTCCACGCTTGTTGACATACCTTGCGTTGGAGTCCACTCGGCTGAGGTTGCGGCCAGGGCGCAAGATTGTGGTTGCTTCGCCCAGTCTTGGAGCCATCGTTGCGAAGGCTTATCCGCGTAGCGCGCACATGTTGACAGTGATCACGCCGGGGGTTGTTGTGCCGACGTTACCCTCAAATGAGGAGGCTCGGCAGGTTCAGCAGCGGACAGCCCGCAGTCAATTGGGTCTGCCTGTGGACGGATTGGGTATTTTGCTAGTAGGCAATGATTACCGTAAGAAGGGTTTAGCTACCTTGCTAAAGGCTCTAGCGCAGATGGATCTGGTGTCGCAACCGGTCTGGCTGGCTGTGGTTGGAAGTCAGGTGCAGATTCCCCTGTGGCAGGCGGAGGCGGCCGTGCTGGGTATTGGTGGGCGAGTACATTTTTTAGGCCCTTTGCACAAGGTTGACTTGGCGTACCAGGCTGTTGATGTGCTAGCGCACCCTACGCTGGAGGACACGTTTGCCATGGTTGTTCTCGAAGCCATGTCATTTGGTTTGCCGGTCGTTGTCAGTGGCGAGCGTTGGTGCGGCATCAGCAGTCTGCTGACTGCTGGTGACCAAGCCTTGGTGCTTTCCGACCCCGAAGATGTGGTCGAGCTAAAGGCTGCTTTGATGCGCTTACTGGGTGATCCGGAACTGCGCCACCAACTGGGTACTGCAGCACGTGCATTTGCCCAGTTGCATGGTTGGACAAATAAAGCGCTTGAGCAAGAGTCTTTGTACCGGAGCGCTTTGGGTTGAAACTCAGAGCACGAGCTTGAAATGCTTGCGGCTGAAGTCTAGTCCGGTAAGCGTTTCTACTTGTCGCATGAGGTGGTATTTGTTTTCTTTGGGGGTTGGCTTGTAGTCTGGATCAATATGTAACTCTTGTTCTGCACCGGTGCGTAACCAGTCTTGTGCCGCAAGTGGATGTTTCCCCCTGAAGGGTGAGAGCGCGCGTGCGTCGAATTTGCTGTAGGTGACTTTGTTCGCTGTGGTGGCCCAATATTTACTGACTTGGTCCAGTTTTTTCTGCATGTCTTCGTTGCGTCGAATCCAGCCGTAGTGGTAGATGTGTGCGTTCGCTAGCGCGGCCTTTGGATTGCGTCCCCGCTTATGGTCCGTCGTAACAAGCCAATATTGGCCGTCTGGCGCGTACGATCGGATGGTGTTGCGGATCATTCGGCATTCTCTGCGATACCAGCCGGGACTAATGGAAATCCAGTCTGGACTACCGTAGAAGTGCAGGTAGTCAAATACTAAGGCCTCGACTGCAGGGTTGGCGTGGTGGCGGTCCACACTGGCCCGAATGGCTGTCAATTCATTTTCATGCACCACCTCATCTCCTTCGAGGTAAAAAGCCCAATCGCCGGTGCATGCGTATTGCGCAATCATCTTTTGCTGCGCATAGACGAATCCGCGGTCGGCCATGCGCTCGTTCCAGATTGTCTCGATGATGCGTATTTTGGGGTCGTCAATAGCTTGCACGCGTAACAAGGTATCGTCGTCGCTGCGTCCAACCGCCACTACAAACTCATCCACCAAGGGCAATAATGAGCGAATGGATGCTTCAAACGGGAAGCCAAGCTCTACCCCGTTGCGAATAAAGGTAAAGCCGCTGATGGAGGCGCGGGTCATAGAGGATTCTCGATTTCGTTGTTTGAAGAGGCGGTGCTGGTAATACTGTGCAATCGCGCATAAGAGCTCTGATTTGCAAGCAGTTCCTGGTGGGTACCGCTCTCAACAATACTGCCTTGGTCCATTACCACGATGCGGTCCGCATGCTCAATTGTGGACATCCTGTGTGCAATAACAAGCGTAGTGCGGCCTACCATCAGCCGGGCAAGGGCGCCCTTAACTGCTTGCTCAGATTCTGTATCTAGTGCTGATGTGGCCTCATCCAGAATGAGTATCGGGGCGTCTTTGTATATTGCCCTTGCGATAGCAAGCCGCTGTCTTTGACCGCCGGATAACTGCGTTGCATTGTGACCGACTAATGTATCGATTCCTTGTGGCAATGCATTGATGTGCGAATCCAGATTGGCCGCAACCAAGGCTTCCCGCACCCGTTGGCGGTCGATTTCGGCGCCCAACGCCACATTGGCCGCAATGGTGTCGTTAAACATGACCACATCTTGGCTCACGATAGAGAACTGCCGCCGCAACGCGTCCAATCTCCATTGTTCCAAGGGAATACCATCTAAAGTGATCTGGCCGGATGTCCAATCAATGAATCTCGGCAGCAGGTTGGCAAGCGTTGTCTTACCGGAGCCCGAGCGACCGACCAGCGCAACTGTTGTGCCAGACTCGATGGTCAAATCGATGCTGTCGAGAGCGGGATGCTGGCTGTCGGGATAGCGAACCGTGACGGATTTCAGCTGTATGCGGCCCTGGACTTTGTCTATGCTTTGTGAGCCACCGACCTCATTGAATGTGTTTTCAATCAGGTCCAAGCCACGCTCTATAGCGGAAACACCTCGTGTGAGAGGTCCTGCGACTTCCGATAAATGTTTGATGGGTGCGATCAGCATCAACATGGCGGTGACGAAAGCGGCAAAGCCCCCTACGGTCGCCCCGCTACTGGCGTTTTGCCACAGGGCAATACAGATCACCGCCGAGAGCGCCACGGCTGCAAGCATTTGGGTGAGTGGCGTCATGGCGGAGCCCGCAACCACTGACTTCATTGCCAAGCGACGCAGTTCATCATTGAATTTTTCAAAACGAGATGCTTGCGCCTCCTGCGCGTTATGTAGCCGAACCATGCGTTGGGCCAGCACATTTTCTTCCACTACGTAGGCCAATTCATCGGTTGCCTTCTGGCTGGCCTTGGAGATTTTGTCCAGTCTTCGAGACAAGACTTTCATGACCCAAGCCAGCGAGGGAAACATCACTAAAACGATGAGCGTCAGTTTCCAGTTGAGATATAGGAGGTAACCTAGCAATGCGACTAAGGTCAACGCATCGCGTGAAAGCGATAGCAACGTCGCAACTATGGTTGCGGCGCCGTTTTGTACTTCATAAACTACAGTGTTAGTGAGCGCACTCGCAGATTGGTTGCGAAACAGACTTTGGTGAGCGTGCAAGAGTTTATCGAACAGTAGGCCCCGAAGTTGGCGCATACCATGGTTGGTGACATGGGCCAAGGCATACGATGCGATGAAAGAGGTTGCTCCGCGAATTCCAAACAATGACAGCAGTGCAACTGGCACCATCCACAACTGTACATTCCCTTGCTGAAAACCTTTGTCCAAAAGCAGTCGCATCAGTGCCGGTATCGCAGGCTCGGTTGCCGCACCGATAAGCGTTGCCAAGACGGCGGCAACTACAGCGGAAGAATGCCCGCTGAAGTAGGGGGTAATCCGCTTCAGCCTTTGCAATAGTGATATTTGTGCAGACATGTTGGCTTTGGGGTCTTTGGGGTCACTGATGCAACTGTGGATTAAGAGTTTGTTCAAACGGTCGGCGAGGACTACTTGCACGAAGACGGGAGTGTTTCAAGGTGCCCATGCGATATTTTCTCGCACTCTCTGCTGGACCATATAGGCTGGTATATCGTTGACCCTTGACGTTGTTGACTGTATCGCTGCCCCTATCCATTCCGAGGGCAGTCGCCATTGCGGATGGACGGTACTTTGAAACAAGGAAACTACAGGGGTGTTGGCCGCTACCGCCAAATGCATCAGGCCGCCATCTGCAGCGATGGCGAATTTGCTTTGAGATAGCAAAAAATGGCATTGGCGCAAGTTGGTTTGCCCGACCATGTTCAACATGTTGCTTGATTTCGGGCCGGATGCACAAATGGCTTCGGCGGCGGGCCTTCCGTTTGGGCTTCCCAGCAGCAGAAAATTTTTCCAGCCATCTTGTACTAGCAAGTTGACCACTTCAACCCACTGCTCGTATGTACGATACGCATCTACACCACCTAGTGCCAATGCCACTGTGCAGGGTTTTAGCAGGCTGGTGGCGTGTTCATTTGTCTCGTAGCGTATTTTCTGTTTTGCATGAAACGAAAAGGACGTTTCGTCGGTTTGAAGTCCGAAAAGGTCAACCAGTCTTTGGGTTGCAAAGCGTGCCCTATGAAATTCCGGACCAGTAAAACGTTCGTGCAACGATGTCCAACGGGATTGCGGGAGTAGTTTTGCCTTAGGTCCCAATGAACGGTTTTTGTAGCTAGGGACAATCACAAAGTCGTATGAGTTTTCGAGGGCCGCATGTTCGTTTGGTAAAACTTTGGAGAACCATGCATCGCCCTCGAATAGTTGTGCAAGTGGAGGCTCTACGAGCAAGTCTATTTCTACACCTAATTCACGAAAGATGCTTCTTGGTGCTAGGTCCATCAAGGCATCACCGATTTGTGGCACGCCAAAGTACATCCACAGCCCACGCTTGCTCTGGCGTGGAATTTTGTCAATTCGAAATTGATCTTGCTGGCTCCACCTGTACACCAATTCACGCCGGAAAGCGCGCCAGCCTAGCTTGTTTATGCCAATTTCTTCCAGGTATGCCTTGGTATTTCCGGCGACGGGGATGGAAACTGGCTGTTGAACGGAGCTAAGCCCCAACGCGCGTATGGGTGAAGGGAGGAAATTCATTGTTTCGAATGCATTCGCGACGCACAGGCTATGGCTGCCAGCATGACAAATGTCCAACCCTCCCAGTCGTTGTGTACCGATGCGTCGGTAATCGCGTTAAGGCACAGTAACAACACGCCAGCAGTTACGGAGCGTGATAGCCATGGATCCGAAATGCGTCTGCTTGTCTGGATGACCGTGACTAGGAGGCCCACTAAGAGTAGCAGGCCCGCAAGACCAAATTCCACGAGTTGAAGTAGATATTCGTTGTGAGGGTGGCGATGCCCGAGACTTGCTGCTGGGTCGTTGCTTTCTTCCAGCTTGTGTCTAAACGCACCCGCGCCATGGCCTAGTAAGGGCGCTTCCTTCCACATTTGCAAGCTAAGAGCCCAGTAGTGTAAGCGTTGCCCGGCAGACGTTTGGACGTCTCCTGTTTCAAAAAAAGTTGAGCTTTCGCTGTAGATCGTGTTGAGGCGGGTGGGAACTTGTGGGATCAGTAGATACGCTGAGGTGGCCATCGTCACTAGTGCCAGCATTCCTAGCGCGCGCTCGCGCGCTGAGGCAACATGCAAGGACAGAATGCACCCCATTGCCAGCAGTAAGCTGAACAATGCCATACGGCCGTAGATGAATAGGGAGATGTCAGCTATGCAAAGGACGCACAGCAGTGCCAGTTGCCATCGCCAACGTAGCCAGTGTAAGGCTGCATTGGCGGAGGCGACCAAAAGCACAGAAACATGGAACCCATGCACAATCTGATTGCGCCAGTACACCAAGTTTGGGGTACCCAAGCGATAAGGCTCGTAGGCTTGGTTGCGAAATTGTGTAAAGTTCCAGCCAGCAGCTTGAAGTAGGCCGCTGCCATCCATCAGAGTTGGCACCATTAAGACAAACACTCCGGCGCAATATGCTGCCAAAAACCTGCGTTGGTCATTCGATTCTTCGAATACTATGGCAAATATAGGTATGAGTAGCAGCTTGCGATAGTGTCCCAGGTCGTACATGGCCATTTCATGTGGTTGTCTGGCCAAACAAGCACTTGCGAAAATCAGTAAAAACAAGATGAGTGCAAGCTGGGCGATGGGCTCTCGCAGGCATTGCCGGGCGCGTTGTAGCAAGTTGCCACTGAAAGGGAGTGCGATAAGTACGCCAGTCAAGCCCACTCGAAAAAAAGCGTTAGACCAAGGTATACCAAAGGCACAGGCCAATCCCGCGCATCGGCTTAAGTTGCCGGCATGTTTCGTGAACGTAGGGGGCATGTATATTTTTATCTTGGACAGTGTTGCCTAGCTAGAGGCGGGCGAGCAATTATCCGTCCAATAAAATCAGGTTATGTCTTTGTCTGTCATCATCATCGCCCACAATGAATCATTCAATATTGTCGAGTGTCTCGCCAGCGTTGCTTTTGCGGACGAGTGCATAGTATTGGACGGAGGAAGTTCCGACGATACAGTCGAGCTAGCGCGCGCTGCTGGTGCGCGTGTTGTGGTGGCGTCGGACTGGCCAGGCTTCGGGGTGCAAAAAAATAGGGTGCTGGCACTTGCCACTTGTGACTGGGTGCTATCTCTGGATGCGGACGAGCGCGTTTCTTCTGTGCTTGCTCAGCAGATTCAGGCTGTCATAAGAAATGGGCCACTTTATGCTTATGAGGTGCCTCGTTTAACTCAGTTTTGCGGGCAGTGGATACGGCATTGCGGATGGACGCCTGACAGGGTGCTACGTTTGTTTTATCGTGGTTCAGCCCGGTTTAGTAACGATTTGGTGCACGAGCGCGTAGTGCTCAACCCAGGTGTCGCAGTGAAGCGTTTGACGGAACCTTTGTTGCATGACAGCTATCCTACCCCTTCGCACTACTGGCGCAAGCTGGAGTCTTACAGCCAGGCCTGGGCTAGACAGCGCCACGAGCAGGGGCAAACCACGACGATGTTACGGGCTGGCTTGTCAGGGCTTGTTGCATTTGTGCGCAGCTACTTTTTTAGAAGGGGTTTTCTAGACGGTGCAATGGGCTTTGCGGTGTGTACTATGCAGGCCCAAGCGGCGTTTGGAAAATACTTTGCTCTCTATTGTTTGAATCAAAAACACAATGAATCTAAGCCGAACTGAATCTATCAGCCGACGTTATTTGCTAGCTGTTTCGTTGTCTTTGGCGATGGTGCCTGTGTTCGCCCAGTTCCGTGTGGAAGTATCTGGCGTGGGCTTGACCCAATTACCTATCGCCATTGCCAGCTTCAAGGGCGACGACCAGTCTCCGCAAAAGATTGCAGCCATTGTGCAGGCGGATCTGGAGCGCAGCGGCCAATTTCGGGCGGTGGATGCGAGCGGAGCCAAACTGGATGAAACCACTCCGCCCGATGTGTCGGTATGGCGCCAGAAGGCTGCAGACTCCCTGGTGGCGGGCAGTGTGACCCGCTTGGCTGATGGTCGTTACGACGTGCGTGTCAGGTTGTGGGACGTGGTGCGAGGTAAGGATTTGGCGGCGGAAAACCGTACAGTTCCACAGGCAGACTTGCGTTTGGCGGCGCACCGTATTGCCGACTTGGTATATGAAAAGCTCACCGGTGATCGCGGTATTTTCTCGACTCGCATTGCCTACGTGACGCGGTCTGGTTCGCGTCACAAATTGTGGGTTGCCGACGCCGACGGTGAAAACAGTCAGTCGGCCTTGGACAGCCCTGAACCTATTATTTCTCCGGCTTGGTCGCCGAATGGTCTGCAACTGGCCTATGTGTCTTTCGAGGCACGCAAGCCGGTGATTTACGTGCATGACGTTGCCACCGGTAAGCGCCGGTTGATTGCCAATTTCAAGGGCTCGAACAGTGCGCCGGCCTGGTCTCCGGATGGCCGCTCTCTGGCTGTGACGCTTAGCAAGGATGGCGGCTCGCAGATTTATTCGATTGATGCGAACGGTGGCGAGCCTAGGCGGCTGACCCAATCCAGCGGCATTGACACCGAGCCCCGGTATTCGGCGGATGGCAAATACATCTATTTCGTTAGTGACCGTGGCGGTGCGCCGCAGATCTACCGTATGCCCAGCAGCGGGGGCAATGCTGAGCGCGTGACCTTCTCGGGCAGCTACAACATTTCGCCCAGCATCAGCCCGGATGGCCGTTGGCTGGCGTACATCTCTCGCATCAATGGTGCGTTCAAGCTGCAGGTGATGGAGCTCAGCAGTTCCACCGTCACCAGCATTACCGACACCAGCGCGGATGAAAGCCCCAGTTTTGCGCCCAACAGCCGATTGATCGTGTACGCAACCCAGCAGCAGGGGCGCGAGGCTTTGATGACCTCCACCCTGGACGGAAAAATCAAGGCGCGTCTCGCAGGCCAGGCGGGGGATATCCGTGAACCGGACTGGGCTCCATTCACGAAGCCCTGAGTGCAGTATTGACTTCATATTTAACGAGGAAATGGAAATGAAAAATTTGGTGTGGGCTCTTTCTTTGACGGCTGTGCTGGCCGGTTGCGCTTCGGGCGTCAAGCTGAACGATGTGCCTGTCGTGGACAAGAGTGGTGCCGGTGTCACGCAGGCCGGCAATACGGGCGCTCAGAGTAATGCTTCTGCTGCCGGCGCGAGCAGCGTTGCCTCTGTGGATTTGTCCAAATCGAACAACGATGCCATCGGCCCCAACGGCACCCGCATTGTGTATTTTGACTTTGACAGCTACGCCGTTTCCTCCAACGACCAGTCCGTCATTGAGTCCAATGCCCGTTATCTGAAGGCCGACAAAGCCCGCCACGCTGTGGTGGAAGGCCATACCGACGAGCGCGGCGGCCGCGAATACAACCTGGCACTGGGTCAGAAGCGCGCCGAATCCGTGCGCCGTGCGCTGGGGTTGCTGGGCGTGGCCGATACGCAGCTGGAAGCCGTGAGCTTCGGCAAGGAAAAGCCTGCGGTTATTGGCAGTGATGAAGCCGCCATGGCCAAGAACCGCCGCGCAGAGATTAGCTACCGATGACTCGCACTGCCAGACTTTCGACGGCCCCCGTGCGGCGTCTGGCCGTAGTGGCATGGGCTTGCTGCATGCTGTTTGCAGGTAGCACTCACGCCGGGGTGTTTGACGATGACGAGGCCCGCAAAGCCATTCTGGATTTGCGTCAGCGTGTGGAAGCGAACCGCCTTGGGGTCGAATCCACCAATAAGAAGTTGGCTGAAGATTTGCAGCGAGCCAACGAAGACAATGCGCAGCTGCGCCGCAGCCTGCTGGATTTGCAGAGCCAGATCGACTCGGTACGCGCTGATCTGGCTAAACAGCGTGGGCAGGATGAACAGCTGGCACGTGACGTGGCCGATGTGCAGCGCCGCATGAAGGACCAAACGCAGTCGGTGGATGAGCGCTTGCGCAAGTTCGAACCGACTAAGGTCACCGTGGACGGCAAGGAGTTCAACGCCGATCCTGCGGAAAGCCGCGACTTCGATGCCGCACTGGCCATATTCCGCAAAGGCGATTTCCCCGCCGCGCAAACCGCCTTCGTGGGCTTCAACAAGCGCTATCCGCAAAGTGGCTACGGTACCTCGGTGCTGTTCTGGCTGGGCAATGCCCAGTATGCGAACCGCGACTATAAGGAGGCTGTTGCCAACTTCCGCGCCTTGCTGGCGGCGGCACCCGACCATCCGCGCGCGCCCGAGGCTGCGTTGTCAATTGCGAACTGCCAGATGGAGCTGAAAGACGCGCGTTCGGCCCGCAAGACCCTAGAAGACCTGGTCAAGGTGTATCCCCAATCTGAAGCTGCTTCGGCGGCCAAGGACAGGCTAGCCAAGCTCAAGTAAATGGATGCTGTAGATCTGGCTCGGCGATTTGGTGGCCTGGAGCGCTTGTATGGCGTGCCAGGTGCGGCACGCATTCGTTCGGCCCACGTGATGGTGGTCGGCATTGGCGGCGTTGGCTCCTGGACCGTGGAGGCGCTTGCGCGCAGCGGGGTAGGGCGTCTGACCCTGGTGGATCTGGACCATGTGTCTGAATCCAATATCAACCGGCAAATCCATGCCTTGGAATCCACCGTTGGCCAAGCCAAGGTGCTGGCAATGCGCGACCGTATCGCCCAGATCAATCCTGACTGCACCGTACATTGCATCGAGGACTTTGTCGAACCTGAAACCTGGCTGCAATTGCTGCCCCAGGGTGTGGATGCGGTGGTGGACGCGTGTGACCAGGTCAAGGCCAAGACCCGCATGGCTGCTTGGGCACGCCAGACGCGCGCCTGCTTCATTAGCGTTGGCGCGGCAGGTGGTAAGCGCCATGCGCACAAGGTCGATATCGACGACTTGGCCTTCACCACCCATGACCCGCTGTTGGCACAACTGCGTTACCGGTTGCGCAAAGAGCACGCGGCTCCACGCGAGGGAAAGAAGATTGGGGTCACTTGTGTGTTCAGTCGTGAAGCGGTGATGCCGCCAGATGCATCCTGTGCCGTCGATGGTGACGGCAGCTTGAATTGCCACGGCTACGGGTCAGTGGTGAGCGTGACCGCAACCTTTGGCCAATGTGCTGCCGGTTGGGTTTTGGATCAATTGGCATCGACTATTGAAAAAACCGTAAAAACCACGCTATAATTTGAGGCTTCGCTACAAGGTGTAAATACCTTTAGCTGGGACGTTAGCTCAGTTGGTAGAGCAGCGGACTTTTAATCCGTTTGTCGTGGGTTCGACCCCCGCACGTCCCACCAGTATTTGTGAAAGCCCGCTATCCGAAAGGTAGCGGGCTTTTTGCATTCCACGCTGGCCGTGGAATGTTGCGCCTCAATGCGCCAGGGCCTTCAGCACATTCTCTGCGGTGGCCGGTGCTGCCAGTTGCACCACGGTGCCGTCGCCACGGGCTGTGGCAATCGCGTCCTTGAAGGCTTCAAACACGCTGATGGCCAGCATGAACGGCGGTTCGCCCACGGCTTTGCTGCCAAAGACGTTGTCTTCGAAGTTGGGTTGCTCCCATAGCGCCACTTTAAAGTGCGCCGGGATGTCGCCAGTGGCCGGTATCTTGTACGTGCTGGGCGCGTGGGTGCTCAGATAACCCTTGTCGTTCCATACCAGCTGCTCGGTGGTCAGCCAGCCCATGCCTTGCACAAAACCGCCCTCGACCTGGCCGATGTCGATGGCCGGGTTGATGCTGGTGCCTGCGTCGTACAACACATCCACCTTCAGCACCTTGCTTTCGCCGGTCAGCGTGTCGATGGCCACCTCGGTACAGGCCGCGCCGTAGGCAAAGTAGTAGAACGGGCGTCCGGTCAGCGTGGTCTTGTCGTAGTGGATCTTGGGTGTGCGGTAGAAGCCGTCGCTCCATAGTTGGATGCGGTTGGCATAGGCCTGTTGCACCACGCTGGCAAAAGGGCGGCTGCACACCGGAGTGCTGATTTCACCGCCCTTGAAGCGCACCGCGCCCGGGCCGCAGTTATCCAGCCCGGCCACAAACTGCGCCAGGTTGTCGCGCACATTGCGGGCGGCGTACTGGGCCGCACGTCCATTCAGATCGGTACCGCTGGAGGCGGCCGTGGCCGATGCATTCGGCACCTTGCTGGTATCGCTGGCGGTGGCCAGCACGTTTTCAAACGCAATGCCCAGCTCGTCGGCCACGATCTGCGCCACCTTGGTGTTCAGGCCCTGGCCCATCTCGGTGCCGCCGTGGTTTACCTGCACGCTGCCGTCGGTGTATACGTGCACCAGCGCACCGGCCTGGTTGAACAGGGTGGCGGTGAACGAGATACCGAACTTCACCGGCGTGATGCTGATACCGCGCTTGATCACCGTACTGCCCGCATTCCAGGTGGCAATCGCGGCCCGGCGTTGCTGGTAGTGGGATGTTTGCTCTATCTGCTCCAGCATGGGGTGCAGGATGTTGTCCTCCACCTTCATCTGGTAGTGGGTCGTATCGCGTGTTGGGTTGGGCGTATGCGCCGCGTCATACAGGTTGTGGCGGCGCACGGCCAGCGGGTCCAGTTGGAGCTGGCGGGCGATCTCGCTGAGGATTGTTTCGATGACGATCACACCCTGCGGCCCGCCAAAGCCACGGAAGGCGGTATGGCTCTGGGTATGGGTTTTCAGCCGGTAGGAGGCGATGTCCACATCGGCCAGAAAGTAGGCGTTGTCCACATGGAAGACGGCGCGGTCGGCCACCGGGCCGCTGAGGTCGGCGCTGAAGCCGCAGTTGGCCAGCATGGTGAGCTGCAGGCCGCAGATGAGGCCCTGGTCGTCATAGCCCACGGTGTAGTCGTAGGCAAACGGGTGGCGCTTGCCGGTGACCATGAAGTCGTCGTCCCGGTCCAGGCGCAGCTTGATGGGGCGGCCCAGCTTCTGTGCGGCCACGGCGGCCCACACGGCCAGATGCCCGGCCTGGGTCTCCTTGCCGCCAAAGCCGCCGCCCATGCGACGGCATTCGACCCGCACTGCGTGGTTGGCAATGCCCAGAGCGTGGGCCACCCAGTGCTGCACCTCGCCCGGGTGCTGGGTGCTGGAGTGCACCAGCCATTGGTTTTGTTCTTGCGGCAGCACATAGGCTACCTGGCCTTCCAGGTAGAAGTGTTCCTGGCCGCCCACTTCCAGCTGTCCGCTGAGCGTGTGCGGGGCCTGGGCCAGTGCGGCTGCGGCATCGCCCCGGCGCACAAATACCGGTGGCAGCACATAGCTTTTCGCGGCGTGGGCCTGGCGCACATCCAGCAGCGCGGGCAGGGGGCTGATATCGAGCTGGACGGCGCGTGCGGCGGCGCGCGCCTGCATGACAGAGTCGGCCACCACCAGGCCTATCACCTGGCCGATGTGGTGCACCGTGTCGATGGCGAAGATGGTTTCGTCGTGGGCGAACGCGGCCAGGATCGGGTCGCCAGGGATATCAGCGGCCAGCACTACACCCTGCACGCCGGGCATGGCTAGCGCGGCAGCCGTATCCACTTTGTGCAATGTGCCGTGGGCCACGTTAGACAGGATGGGCGCGGCGTGCAGCGTGCCGCGCACCTCGGGCAGGTCGTCCACATAATGGGCGGCACCGGCCACCTGGGCGCGGGCGCTTTCATGGGCCACGCTGCGGCCTGCGGCGGAGGGGGTTAGAGCAAGTTTTTCCGGGGCGTTCATACCAGGGCCTCCACGTCCAGGGTGGCCAGATTGATCTGGGTCTGGCCTTGGCTTTCCAGCCAGAAGCGTTGCAGCAAATTGCCCAGCACCTCGCTGCGGTAGGCGGCCGAGGCGCGCATGTCGGAGATGGGTTGGAACTCGGCGCGCAGCACGGCGGCGGCGGCCTGCACCGTGGCCTGGCTCCAGGGCTGGCCGACCAGGGCTGCCTGGGTTTTCAGTGCGCGTACCGGGGTGGCGGCCACGCCGCCCGCGCCGATGGAGGCGGTGTGCACGACACCATCTTTGAGCGTCAACTGCAGCGCCAGGCAAACGGCAGAAATGTCGTCGTCGAAGCGTTTGGAAATCTTGTAGACCTGCATCAGCTCGCCTTGCGGGCGGGGCACGTCGATCCAGGCCAGAACCTCGTCGGGCGCCATCACATTGCTGCGGTAGCCGGTGTACAGGTGCTCCAGCGGCAGGCTGCGCGTGCCGCGAAGGCTTGCCAGGCCCACGCTGGCGCCCAGGGCGATCAGCAGCGGCATGGAGTCGCCAATTGGCGAGCCATTGGCCACATTGCCGCCCAGCGTGCCCGAGTTGCGCACCGGTAGACCGGCGAAACGGCTGGCAAAGCTGTGCAGCTGCGGCCGGTCGGCCACCAGCGCGCTGAAGGCGTCTTGCAGGGTAACCGCCGCGCCGATGCGGATGCCACCGGCCTGCGGCTGGATCTGCCGCAGCTCAGCCACCTGGGTGACATCCAGCACGCTGTCGAAATGCTTGTGCATCTTGGTGACCCACAGACCCACGTCGGTGCAGCCGGCCACGACTTGGGCCTGCGGATGCGCTGCGCGGGCGGCGGTGAGCTCGGCCAGGGTGGTGGGCGACTTATAAGCAAAATCGGCCTGCAGCGCAGGTTTCGTCTGCGCAAGCAGCTCTAATTTTTGTAGCAAGGCGGGTTCGTCAATGTGGACCGGGGGCAGGCTAGCCATGTGCTGGGCCGCATCCAGAATCGGCCGGTAGCCGGTGCAGCGGCAGAGGTTGCCTGACAGTTCCTCCTGCGCCAGCTGGCGGCTGATGCCCTGGCCCCGGCATACATGGTTCTGGTACATGCCAAACAGGCTCATCACAAAGCCGGGGGTGCAAAAGCCGCACTGTGAGCCATGGCACTGCACCAAGGCCTCCTGGGCTGGATGCAGGTTGCCATTGGCTTGTGCCAGGTCTTCCACCGTCCACAAGGCCATACCGTCCACCGAGTGGGCCAGGCGGATGCAGCTGTTGATGGCACGAAAGCGCAGGTTTCCGTTCTCGGGTTCGGCCAGCACGACGGTACAGGCGCCGCAGTCGCCTTCGCCGCAGCCTTCCTTGGTGCCGATGGCGCCCAGGTCTTCGCGCAGCACCTGCAGCAGGGTGCGGTCGGGGGGCACGTGGTTCAGTGTCACGGTCTGGCCACGCCGGATGAAGCGCAGAGGGTGGGTTGTCATAAGGTGTGGTGTCCTAACGGAGCTGAAACGGGAAAAGTCAAAGTCAATGGATGCAGCATAAGTCGAACATTAGGCTCGGCCGCGCCGCTTTTCAACTGCTGAGCGGCAATACGGCAATACGGCAATACCCCTGCATTTCCTATGCCGGTGGCTGGTGGGTTGCCGCCATGTTGCCATGTGAGAAACAACGGGAAGGGCATCAGAACCTGTTCATACTTACGCACTTGCGAAGTGCAATACGTTCAGAGCCTAGTCTGGACACGCCCCACAATACATACGCCAAGATATATGACCTGCATCCGCGAGCCCCTATGAGAGACCAGACGCTTTTCGACAAGATCGACCTCCATCTCATCAGGGTCCTCCATACCGTGCTCACCGAAAGCAGTGTTTCCCGTGCCGCCATCCGCCTGGGCATGACCCAGCCTGCGGTCAGTGCCGCCTTGAAGCGCCTGCGTGATCTGGCCGATGACCCCATTTTGGTGCGCTCCGGCTCTGGCATGGTGCCCACCGACGCCGGTCTGCGCATGCTCCACCCCAGCGTCAGCATTCTGCGGGCGGCCGAAGTGCTGTTCAGCGATGTGCGTGGCTTCGAGCCCAAGACCGCCCAGAGCACCTTCCGCATTGCCGCCAGCGACTATTTGGACCCGCTATTTCTGCCCCAGCTGGTGGCGCGCCTGAAGGCCGAAGCCCCGCTGTGCACGGTGGAAATCCATAGCCTGTCGGGTCAACTCGACTACCACGCCCACTTGGCCCAGGGCGAGCTGGACGTGGTGGTGGGCAACTGGAGCAGCCCGCCGGACGACTTGCACATCGCCCGTCTGTTTGGCGACGAAGTGGTCAGCCTGGTCGGTGCCGACCACCCCGCCGTGCGCCGTGGCTGGGACCAGGCCACCTGGCTGGCTGCCGAGCATATTGCGCCCACGCCGGCGTACCCAGGGGCCAAAGGCGTCATCGACGAGCACCTGGACACCTTGGGCTTGCGGCGCAGTATTAACGCGCGCTGCGCGCATTTCGGGCTGATCCCGGCCATGGTGGCATCGAGCTTGCTGGTGCTGACCACGGGGCGCCAGTACTGCGAGCGCTATGTGGCGACGCTGCCGGTCAAAATATTGCCCTGTCCGGTGGCGTTCCCCCGCATGATGTATTACCAGCTGTGGCATGCCCGCACCCACACCTCTGCCTCGGGCAAGTGGTTGCGTGCCTTGACCAAGTCGGTGGCGGCATCGCTACGAAAAGCATAGCTACTCGTGTACGATTGCTCTGCGCTAGCGGCATTATTTTTATAAATCGAGATTCCCAAGGTATGGCCCCACCCAGACTGCAACTGACGAACATCACCAAGCGCTACCCGGCCGTGGTGGCCAATAGCGGCGTGTCGCTGGTGGTGCAACCGGGCGAGGCCCATGCCGTGCTGGGCGAGAACGGCGCGGGCAAATCCACGCTGATGAAGATCATCTACGGCTCGGTCAAGCCCGATGAAGGCACGGTGCTGTTCAATGGCCAGCCGGTGCACATCCGTAATCCGCAGGAAGCGCGGGCGCTGGGTATCAGCATGGTGTTCCAGCACTTCAGCCTGTTCGACACCCTGACCGTGGCCGAGAACGTGTGGCTGGGCCTGGACAAAAGCCTGGGCCTGGCCGAAGTCACCCAGCGCATCACCGCCAAGGCCAGCGCCTACGGCCTGGACATCGACCCCAGCCGCCCGGTGCACACCCTGAGCGTGGGCGAGATGCAGCGGGTGGAAATCATCCGTGCGCTGCTGACCAACCCGCAGCTGCTGATCCTGGACGAGCCGACTTCGGTGCTGACGCCGCAGGCGGTGGAAAAGCTGTTCGTGGTGCTCAAACAGCTGGTGTCTGAGGGCTGCAGCATTCTCTACATCAGCCACAAGCTGCATGAAATTCGTGAACTCTGCACCGCCTGCACCGTGCTGCGTGGCGGCAAGGTCACCGGTGTGTGCAACCCCACGCAGGAGAGCAACGCCTCGCTCAGCCGCCTGATGATTGGCGCCGAGCCACCCGCGCTGCAGCACCGCGATGTCAAAACCGGCCCCACCGTGCTGCGTGTGCGTGGGCTACAGCTGCCGCGTGAAGACCAGTTTGGCGTGGACCTGGAGGGCATCGACCTGGATGTGCGCGAGGGTGAGGTGGTCGGTATCGCCGGCGTCTCCGGCAACGGCCAGCGTGAGCTGCTGTACGCCTTGTCGGGTGAAGACGTGCGGGCCCGGCCCGACATGGTGCAGGTATTTGGCCGTGACGTAGGCCAGATGGGCCCCGGCCCGCGCCGCGCCATGGGCGTGCATTTTGTGCCCGAAGAACGACTTGGCCGTGGCGCCGTGCCCACCATGGGCCTGGCGCATAACCTGTTGCTGACGCGCATCGACGCGGTGGCCGGCAGCGGCTGGATCAAGCTGGGTGTGCTGCAGGCCCAGGCGCAAGCCATCATCGACCGCTTCAAGGTCAAGGCTGGTGGGCCGAATGCGGCGGCCAAGTCCTTGTCGGGCGGTAACCTGCAAAAGTTCATTGTGGGCCGTGAGATCGATGCCAAGCCCAAGCTGTTGATCGTGTCCCAGCCCACCTGGGGGGTCGACGTGGGGGCTGCGGCGCAGATCCGGGGCGAAATTTTGGCGCTGCGCGATGTTGGCTGCGCGGTGCTGGTGGTCAGCGAAGAGCTGGACGAATTGTTTGAAATATGCGATCGCCTGCACGTGGTGGCCAAGGGGCGTTTGTCGCCCTCCATCCCGCGCGCGCAGGCCACCGTGGCCCAGATTGGAGAGTGGATGAGCGGACTATGGAATACCCCGGCCGGCAGCGTGTCACACGCAGCCATGCCTGCAACGGCGGAGGCGGCCCATGTTCAAGCTTGAATCCCGGCCCCAGCCGTCCAAGTTTTGGGGCTTTGGCTCGCCCATCCTGGCACTGTTGATCACGGTGCTGATTGGGATTGCGCTATTTGTGGCGCTGGGCAAAGACCCGGTAAAAGGTTTGCAGGTGTTTTTTTGGGAACCTATCAAGACGCCATATGCGCTGGGCGAGCTGATGGTCAAGGCCACGCCGCTGCTGATCATCGCCCTGGGCCTGGCGGTCTGCTTCCGCTCTAATGTGTGGAACATCGGCGCCGAGGGCCAGTACCTTATAGGCGCTGTCTGCGCATCGGGCGTGGCCTTGATGGCCGACAATGGCAGCAGTGCCTGGATCGTGTTGCCGATTCTGCTGGCCGGCGTGCTGGGTGGCATGCTCTGGGGCGGCATTGCCGCGCTGCTGCGCGACAAGTTCAACGCCAGCGAGATTCTGGTCAGCCTGATGCTGGTCTATGTGGCCACCATGGTGCTGAGCTACATGGTCTACGGTCCCTGGAAAGACCCTATGGGCTACAACTTTCCGCAGACCAAGAATTTCGAGGCCGTGACCCAGATCCCGCGCCTGTGGAAGGGCTCGCGCGTCAGCATCGGCCTGTTGATCGCCTTGGCCGGTGTGGGCGTGCTGTGGGTGTTCCTGTTCCGTACGCGCGCTGGTTTTGCCCAGCAGGTGGGCGGGCTGGCGCCGGCGGCGGCGCGCTACGCGGGCTTTTCCTCGCGCAAGGCGCTGTGGCTGGCACTGCTGGCATCCGGTGGTGCCGCCGGCCTGGCCGGTGCGCTGGAAGTCGCCGGGCCAATTGGCCAGCTCACGCCCTATGTGCCGGCCGGCTACGGCTTTGCTGCCATCATCGTCGCCTATGTGGGGCGGCTGCACCCAGTCGGCATGGTGTTTTCATCGGTGCTGATGAGCATGTTCTATATCGGTGGCGAGCTGGCGCAGTCGCGCCTGGGCCTGCCCAAGTCCCTGACCGGCGTGTTCCAGGGCCTGCTGCTGTTCTCCTTGCTGGCCAGTGATACCTTGATTGCTTACCGCGTACGTTTCAGAAAGGCCGCGTGATGGATACGTATGCTTTGTTATTTGCGGCCACGCTGAGCGCGGGTACCGTGCTGGCCCTGGCCTCGCTGGGTCTGCTAGTCAACGAGAAGGCCGGCATCGTCAACCTGGGCGCCGAGGGCATGATGCTGTGCGCCGCCATTGCCGGCTACGCCACGGTGGTGAATACCGGCAGCGACTGGCTGGGTTTTGCCGCCGGTACCGCGGCGGGCGCGCTGTTGGCGGCGGTTTTTGGCGTGCTGGTGATCTGGCTGAATACCAACCAGTACGCCACCGGCTTGGCCCTGAGCCTGTTTGGTGCGGGCTTTTCGGCCTTTGCCGGCATCAACTATGTGCAGGCCAAGCTGCCCGAGCGCACGCAATTCTCCATCCCGGTGCTGGGCGACATTCCCCTGGTCGGGCCGGCACTGTTCCGCCAGCACCCGCTGGTGTACTTTGCAATGCTGTTGGCAGGCGGTCTGATCTGGTTTTTGTACCGCACACGCAGCGGCCTGGTGCTGCGCTCGGTCGGCGAGTCGCCCGAGTCGGCGCATGCGCTGGGCTACCCGGTGCGGCGTATCCGCCTGATGGCGGTGGTGGTGGGCGGCGCGCTGTGCGGCCTGGCGGGGGCTTATCTTTCGCTGTCGTACACGCCGCTGTGGGTGGAGGGCATGGTGGCCGGCAAGGGCTGGATCGCCCTGGCCCTGACTACTTTTGCCACCTGGCGGCCTACCCGCGTGCTGCTGGGTGCCTATCTGTTTGGTGGCGTGACCATGCTGCAGTTCCACCTGCAAAGCGTGGGCGTGGACGTGCCTAGTCAGTTGCTGAGCATGCTTCCCTACCTGGCCACCATCGTGGTGCTGGCGCTGATTTCGCGCAACCCGGCCTGGATTCGCATCAACATGCCGGCCTCGCTAGGGAAACCGTTTTATCCCGGTTCATAATCATTTTGTTACGTTCTAATTTCTCCTCGCAAACCCCCAGAAAGTGAAATCACATGACTGACCTGAAGAAACGCACTCTGATCCAACTCGCCGCCGCGTCCGCGGTGGCGGCGGCCCTGGCGGGCTGCGGCAAGAAGGAAGAGCCCGCACCTGCCCCGGCTGCTGCGCCTGCCTCGGCACCCGCTGCCGAAGCCGCACCGGCCAAGCCCGAGCCATTGAAGATTGCGTTTGCCTACGTCGGCCCGGTGGGCGACGGCGGCTGGAGCTTCGCCCACGACAACGGTCGCAAGGCGCTGGAAAAAGAACTGGGCGACAAGGTCGTCACCAGCTTCGTGGAAAGCGTGCCCGAGTCCGCTGACGCCGAGCGCGTGCTGCGCGATATGGCCAGCAATGGCAACAAGCTGGTGTTCGGCACCACCTTCGGCTACATGGAATCCATGCTCAAGGTCGCCGCCGACTTCAAGGACGTGAAGTTCGAACACGCCACCGGCTACAAGACCGCCGACAACATGTCCACCTACGACAGCCGCACCTACGAAGGCGCGTACATGGCGGGCGTGATCGCTGGCAAGATGACCAAGACCAACACCCTGGGTGTGGTGGGCTCGGTGCCAATTCCCGAAGTGATCCGCAACATCAACAGCTTCACCCTGGGCGCGCAAAGCGTGAACCCAAAGATCAAGACCAAAGTGGTCTGGGTGAATGAATGGTTCAGCCCACCGAAGGAAACCGAAGCAGCTACCTCGCTGATCAACGGCGGCGCCGACATCCTGTTCCAGAACACCGACTCTCCCGCTGTGCTGAAGACCGCCGAGAGCAAGGGCAAGCGCGCCTTCGGCTGGGATTCCGACATGACCGCCTACGGTCCCAAGGCCCACCTGGCCTCCAGCATCATCAACTGGGGTCCGTACTACATCAAGACCGCCAAGGACGCCCTGGACGGTAAGTGGGCCAGCGGCAAGAGCTGGTGGGGCGTGAAGGAAGGCGCGATTGACATCGTCTCCATCGCCGAAGACGTGCCTGCCGAAACCAAGACCAAGATCGACGAGATCAAGAAGGGCCTGACCGACGGCAGCTTCGCCATCTGGAAGGGCCCGATCGTGGACAACACCGGCAAGCAAGTGCTGGACAAGGACGCAGTCGCCGATGACGCCTTCCTGGGCGGCATCAACTTCTATGTCAAGGGCGTGGAAGGCAAGGTCCCTGGCGGGAAGTAAGCACACCCCCAGGCTACAGCGCAAGCGCTTTCCGCCAACCCCCTTGCAGGGGGCAACACCAGCAGACCGGCGTAGCCGGATCTGCGGTGTTTCTGGAAGGGGCTTTGCTTCGCTCGCCTTGGGGACGCACGTGATTCCTCTAAAAGCCGCTCTTTGGAGCGGCTTTTTTCGTTGGCGGCATAGTCTTTGCTGAATGGGTTGACCATGATCGAAAAAACGCTTTGGCATCCGGTGGCCGCGAGTGAGGCGGTGGCGCAGCAGCCGCTGGGCGCGACCCTGCTGGACCAGGCGCTGGTGCTGTGGCGCGATGCGGCGGGCGTGGTGCATGCCTGGGCCGACCAGTGCCCGCACCGGGGTGCGCGCTTCTCGCTGGGCCAGGTGCGCGATGACCGGCTGGAGTGCCCCTACCACGGCTGGCAGTTTGCGGCCTCGGGGCAGTGTGTGCGGGTGCCGGCACTGCCGGGCTATGTGCCGCCGGCGGGGCATACCGCCACCACCTATGCGGCTTGCGAACGCTATGGTTTGGTGTGGGTGCAGTTGCAGGCGCCAGCTTCGCCGCAGGAAGTCGTGCCTTTTGCTGCCGAGGGTGATGCGCGGCTGCGCAAACTGCTGTGCGGCCCGTACGACGTGGCCACCAGCGCGCCGCGCCTGGTCGAGAATTTTCTGGACATGTCGCACTTTGCCTTTGTGCACGAGGGCTGGCTGGGCACGCGCGAGGCATCGTCCATTGACGACTACCGCGTGGACAGCACGGCGCAGGGCCTGTGGGCCACGCAGTGCAAGGCCTGGCAGCCCCAGTCCAGCCTGCAGGCCACCGGCCCGGCCCAGGTGGAGTACACCTACGCGGTCGAAGCGCCTTATACGGCGGTGCTGACCAAGTTGCCCGACCCGGCGCAGATGGCGCTGCAGGACTACCGCGAGTCCATCGCCATGTTCATCTGCCCGCAGGGGCCCGAGCGCAGCCGGGTCTGGTTTAGACTGGCTTCCAATGACTGGACCAGCGCCATCGAAGCGATGCAGGCCTTCCAGCACACCATCTTTACGCAGGACCAGCCTGTGCTGGAGTCGCAGGCGCCTAAGCGCCTGCCGCTGGACTTGCGCGCCGAGCTGCACACGGCGGCGGACAAAGCCTCGTCCGCCTACCGCCGCTATTTGAAGAACCTGGGCATTACTTTTGGAGTCTGTTGATGCATACCTTTACCGTTCCCCCTATCGCCGCAGACCGTTTGCCCGCGCTGTTACGCGCCATGCCCAAGGCCGAGCTGCATATGCACATCGAAGGCTCGCTGGAGCCTGAGCTGATCTTCGCGCTGGCGCAGCGCAACCAGGTCGCCATTCCCTACGCCAGTGTGGAAGAGCTGCGCCGCGCCTACGCCTTCACCAATCTGCAGAGCTTTCTGGACATTTACTACGCCGGTGCCAGCGTGCTGCTGACCGAGCAAGACTTCTATGACATGGCGCATGCCTATCTGGCCCGCGCCGCCGCCGACAACGTGCTGCACACCGAGATGTTTTTCGACCCGCAGACCCACACCGCGCGCGGTGTGCCCATCGAGGTGGTGATCAACGGCCTGTACCGCGCCTGCCAGGACGCGCACAAGCAATGGGGGCTGAGCGCGGTGCTGATACTGTGCTTTCTGCGCCATCTCAGCGAGGCAGATGCTTTCGAGGTGCTGGAGCAGGCGCTGCCCTACCAAGACAAGTTCATCGGCGTGGGCCTGGACTCCAGCGAGCTGGGCCACCCGCCCGAGAAGTTCGCCCAGGTCTTCGCCAAGTGCCGCAGCCTGGGCTTGCGCCTGGTAGCCCACGCGGGCGAGGAGGGCCCACCTGCCTATATCTGGAGCGCGCTGGATGTACTGAAGGTCGAGCGTATCGACCACGGCGTGCAGTCCTTCCAGGACGCCCTGCTGATGCAGCGCCTGGCCAAGGACCGCATCCCACTCACCGTGTGCCCGCTGTCCAACCAGAAGCTCTGCGTGTTCCCCAACCTGGCCGACCATAACCTGGGCCGTCTGCTCGACGCGGGCCTGGTGGCCACGGTGAACTCAGACGACCCGGCCTACTTTGGCGGCTACATCAATGAGAACTTCACCCAGACCTTTGCCGCCACCGGCCTGGGTGCGCAGCAGGCCTACCAGCTGGCGGCCAATAGCTTCGAGGCCAGCTTCATCGACGCCAGCCAGAAGAAGGCCCTGACCGATCGCCTGCAAGCCTGCTTCGCCGGCTTTTAGCCTGGAGGGGAAATTTATAAGAAATAGGCCGCTCACGCAGATACTACCTGCGCAAGCAGCTACTTTTTTGATAGTGGAATAGTAGGCTGGGTTTCACATTCCTTAGCACATTCCGGGTTGTTCTTTGTCACCGTTGCTGGCTAGCAAACCTAGCTTCATAGCCAATAAACCAGCCAGGAACGCCATGGCGGGCCCACGAGACTCCACCGAAGATTCCGCAACTACCAGCCCCACGCCCGACCTCAAGCGCCGCCACTTTCTGGGCGGCATGGCCACCGCCGGCGTGGGCCTACGCTCACTGCCTGCGCGACCGACAGCATGCGTGGCTCCGGCGCCATGGAGGTCAGCGCGCTGGACAGCGCCTTGCAGAAAAAGCGTCAAAACCGTGGTCGTGATCTACGGCGAAAACCGCAGCTTCAACAACCTGTTTGCCAACTTCCCCGGTCTGGAAAAGCCTTTGTCGCCCCTGAAGCCCGCCGACTTTGCGCAGCGAGACCGCTCCGTCAAGCTGCTGCGCACCAGCCCGCAGTGGGACACCATGGTGGTTATCGTCACCGTGGACGAAAACGGCGGCTGGTGGGACCACGTGGCGCCACCCAAGGGCGACCGCTGGAGCCCGGGTACGCGCCTGCCAGCGCTGGTGATTTCGCCATTCGCCCGCCAGGGCACCGTGGACCACACCATTTACGACACCGGCTGCATACTGCGACTGAGCACCCGCGCGTTCGGCCTGGAGCAGCCGGACGGCCTGCAACAGCGCGACGCCGCCATGCGCGCTCGCGGCCAGCAGCCCATGGGCGACTGGACCGACGCCTTGCAATTCAAATATTGATGAAATGGGCAGCCAGCGCATGTGATACCTGCGCTGTATGCTATCAAAAGAGAAGCAATCAGCTGCCTTCGAACAGACCGCCTACGTTCAGGATGTCGTAGGCAATCTCGGGGTGCAGTTCCAGGCTGCGCTTGATGGCGGCCGGTATGGCCTGGCGCGTCTTGCGGCACAGGCCGGGCTGCTCGTGCACCAGGATCACGATGCCGCGCAGCGTGCGGACCTCGTTCGGGCTGCTGCTGATGCTCAGGCGTATGCCCACCTGCTGCTCCATCCGCTCTTCCATGCGCCGCAGGTCGCTTAGGCTGCTCAGGTTCTCCAGCCGCTGCACCAGGCGCTTTTCGTCCTCGCGCGTCAGGCGCAGCACGCGCAGGTCGCCGTCGGGGTTTTGCAGCAGCGCGTCGCGCCCGCAGTTGCAGGCACCGGGCGGGCATTCGGTACGGATGGGGAAGACGGGGTGCGCAACAGCCATGGTCTGCCGGGTGTGGCCAGGGTTCAGCGCCCGGCGTGCACTAGGAACAGCGTGCCAACGCGCTGGAATTCCGCATTGCCAGACTGCTGCAGCAGGGCGCCTGTCTTCTCCAGGTAGGCCTTGGTGGCGGTGAGCGGCACTTTGGCCAGCCACTCCAGGGCTTCGGCCAGGCGGCCGCGCTCGGCCAGCATGCTGGCGTAGTTGAACTGCCCACGGAAATCGCCGCCCTGCGCGCCTTCCTGGTAGCAGAAGAAGGCGGCGTCTCGGTCTTGCTCCACCACCACGCCGTCCTCGTAGTAGCGGCCGATCTTGGTCATGGACTTGGCATGGCCCTGGTCGGCGGCCTGGCGGTACAGCTGCAGAGCGGCGGCGTGGTCTTGCGGCACGCTGTGGCCTGCGGCCAGTTGGTTGGCCAGGTTGTACAGGCCCGCGTCCAGGCCCAGGCTGGAGGCTCTTTTGTACCAGGCCACGGCCGCAAACAGGTCAGGCTCGGTGCCCCAGCCGTTTTCCAGGCAGCGGCCAGCCATGTTCATGCCCATGGGGTGGCCCTGGGCGGCAGATTTCAGAAACCATTGCACGGCCTGCGCGGCGTCCTTGTCCATGCCGTAGCCGTCCAGCAGCCACTGGCCCAAGGCGGCCTGGGCCGAGGCGTGGCCCAGCGCGGCGGCAGCGCGTACCCAGGGTACGGCCTGGGCCGGTGGGCTGGCCAGCACGGCCTGCCATTGGTCCGGGGGTAGGGCGTTCAGTTCTTCCAGGCTTGTTGGCAGCGCATGGATAGAAGTCGATATCGGCATAGAGGAATACATCAAATGGCCTGAATTATGCGTAAGCTTGTCAGATATGAAAGCTTACCGCGCCGCTATTCTCCGTTTTGCCGACGACCAAACCGCCCTGTACGAGGAGGATGGCCTGCTCGTCGTGGGCCGAAATTCCCTGGGCACCTGGGTGGTGCAGGCCGTTGGCCCCTACCGTACGCTGGGCCCCAAGTACCCGGGTTTGACCGTGGAACACCTGCCTGGGCGCATCCTGGCGCCTGGTTTTGTGGACATGCATATCCACTATCCGCAGACTGACATCATCGGCGCCCCCGCCGATGGCCTGTTGCCCTGGCTGGAGAACTACACTTTTCCTGCAGAAAAACGCTTCTCGTCGCCCGCCTATGCTGCGGAGGTAGCTGCGTTTTTCATAGCGGAACTGCTGCGCAACGGGGTGACGACTGCGCTGGCGTTTGCCACTTCGCACCCCAGCTCTGTGAATGCGCTGTTCACCGAGGCGCAAAGCCACCGCATGCGCCTGATGACCGGCAAGGTGCTGCAGGACCGCAACTCACCCGACGGCGTGCGCGACGAAACCGAGCAAAGCCTGATCGACACCGAAGACCTTTTGCAGCGCTGGCACGGCGTGGACCGCCTGGGTTATGCCATCACCCCGCGCTTTGCACCCACCAGCTCGCCGGAGCAGCTGCGCGGCGCAGGCGAGCTGGCTGCGCGCTACCCAGATGTATGGGTGCAGTCGCATGTGGCCGAAAACCTGGGCGAGATCGCCTGGGTCAAGGAGCTGTTCCCGCACGCGCGCAGCTACCTGGAGGTCTACCAGGACTTCGGCTTGCTGCGCCCACGCGCCGTGTATGCGCACTGCATCCACTTCGACGCAACTGACAGGGCGCTGATGCGCGACAGCGGCACGGTGGCCGCCATCAGTCCGACCAGCAACCTGTTCCTGGGCAGTGGCTTTTTCGACTACGCCGAGGCGGACCGCGCGGGCTTCCGTTACGGCCTGGCCAGCGACGTGGGTGGCGGCACCAGCTTCAGCCCCTTCCACACCATGCGCGCTGCTTACTACGTGGGTCGAGAGGGGCAGACCAAGGCCGGCCTGTCCCTGGGCCCGCAGCAGCTCTGGTGGCAACACACGGCCGGCGCAGCTGCGGCGCTGGGTCTGGGCGGGGTGGTCGGCAATCTGGCGGTGGGCTGCGAGGCCGACTTCCTGGTGTTGAACCCGCAGGCCACGCCGCTGTTGGCGCGCAAGACATCGCGGGCGCGCAGCCTGGACGAGCTGCTGTTTGGCTGCATCATTCTGGGCGACGACCGCCTGGTGGAGCGTACGGTGATTTCGCAGGCACTGTAGATTGCTTATGTCTATATAGCTATTAAGTTGATAGCATTCAAGGGCGCTGAGCGCTACAATCGCCGTTCACCGAAAGACATCTTTATGACAATCAAAAGCGACAAATGGATTCGCCGTATGGCCGAGCAACACGGCATGATCGAACCCTTTGAGCCCGGCCAGGTTCGCGAGCGCGAAGGCGGCAAGATCATTAGCTACGGCACCAGCAGCTACGGTTACGACATCCGTTGCGCGCCCGAATTCAAGGTCTTCACCAATATCCACAGCACCGTGGTGGACCCGAAGAACTTCGACGAAAAGAGTTTTGTCGATTTCTCCGGCGACAGCTGCATCATCCCGCCCAATAGCTTCGCACTGGCCCGCACGGTCGAGTACTTCCGCATTCCGCGCAATGTGCTGACCATCTGCCTGGGTAAATCCACTTACGCGCGCTGCGGCATCATCGTGAATGTGACGCCGTTCGAACCCGAGTGGGAAGGCTATGTGACGCTGGAATTCAGCAACACCACGCCGCTGCCGGCCAAGATTTACGCTGGCGAAGGCTGCGCCCAGGTGCTGTTCTTCGAGAGCGACGAAGTCTGCGAAGTCAGCTACAAAGACCGTGGCGGCAAGTACCAAGGCCAGGTCGGAGTGACCCTGCCACGGGCCTGATTTTTGCTGGGCTGAAATAGACACATTGGAAACACAATGCCAACCAATCAGCTTTCAGTCCAATTGCATCCCGGACTGTCCGTGAGAACCCATGGAACCGGCTTTGCCGGGCCATCGGGTTCGCCCCCTGTAGGGGGGTGGCGAGAGCGACACGTAGTGCGCGAAGCCTGGGGGGGAATCTAAATGTGCCAAATGCTCGCCATGAACTGCAACAGCAGCGCCAGCATCAACTTCTCGTTCACCGGCTTCTCCGCGCGGGGCGGGCAAACTGGTGAGCATGCAGATGGCTGGGGTATCGCCTTCTACGAGCGCACCGGTTGCCGCTTGTTCATAGACGACGGCCGCGCCAGCGACTCGCCGCTGGCCGACTTTGTGCGCAGCTACCCGATCAAATCCAAGTCCGTGCTGGCGCATATCCGCAAAGCCACGCAGGGCCAGATCACTCTTTCCAACTGCCACCCGTTCCAGCGCGAATGGCTGGGGCAGCATTGGGTTTTTTGCCATAACGGCGACCTGAAGAACTTTCACCCCGGGCTGGTCGGTAATTACCTGCCCGTGGGGACCACGGATAGCGAAAAAGCTTTCTGCTGGATGCTGCAAGAGCTGCGTACGGTGTTCTCGGGCGCCTGCCCTCCCGGTTGGAAGCAGATCGCGCCGGTTTTGGCCGGTTTGTCGCGCCGTATTTCAGACCACGGCGTGTTCAATTTCCTGCTGTCTAACGGCGAGGCCATGTACGCCCATTGCTCGACCAAGCTCAGCTGGGTGTCCCGCCAGCACCCGTTCCAGACTGCCCGCCTGGTGGACTGCGATATGACGCTGGATTTGCGCGAGGTGAATAGCGAAAGCGATCGCATGGTGCTGGTTGCCACCGAACCGCTGACCACCGACGAGCCCTGGTCCAGCTTCGAGCCGGGCGAGCTCAAGGTGTTTGTCGAAGGCGCGCAAGTCTGGAGCAGCCTGCAGGAGGCGGCTGACAACACGGTCCGCCAGCTGCGCGGAGTGGCTGCGTGAGCTTGCAAGTAGCGCAGCCGCGCCATGTGTTGGATGTACGCCATTTAGGCGTGCGGTTTGAAACAAAGGAACGGGTTGTTGACGCAGTGCGCGACCTGTCTTTCCATGTCAATGCCGGTGAAACCCTGGCCATTGTGGGAGAGTCGGGTTCTGGCAAGTCGGTATCTTCGCTGGCGTTGATGCGCCTGGTGGAAAACGGCGGCGGGCGCATCGTCAGTGGCCAAATGGATTTCCACCGCCGCGACGGCTCCGTACTGGACCTGGCCCAGGCCAGCCCGGCCACCATGCGGCGCATCCGCGGCGCCGAGATGGCCATGGTGTTCCAGGAGCCCATGACCTCGCTGAACCCGGTGTTCCCGGTTGGCGAGCAAATCGCCGAGTCGATCCGCCTGCACCAGGGCATGGCCCGTGCGGCAGCCCGTGCCGAGGCCTTGCGCATGCTGGACCTGGTGCGCATCCCTGAAGCCAAGAATGTGCTGGACCGTTTCCCGCACCAGCTGTCAGGTGGCATGCGCCAGCGCGTGATGATTGCCATGGCCTTGTCGTGCAAACCCAACCTGCTGATTGCCGATGAACCCACCACGGCGCTGGACGTGACCATCCAGGCCCAGGTGCTGGCCATCATCCGCATGCTGCAGGACGAGATGCAGATGGGCGTGGTCTTCATCACCCACGATATGGGCGTGGTGGCCGAGATGGCTGACCGGGTCCTAGTCATGTACCGGGGCGATACGGTGGAGGAGGGCGACTGCGCTTCTTTGTTTGCCGCCCCGCGCCAGCCCTATACCCGCGCGTTGCTGGCTGCCGTTCCTACGCTGGGCGCCATGCGCGGCACCGATACGCCGGCCAAGTTTCCGCTGCTGGATGCCGACGCCGCTGCGGTGCAGGATCAGCCATTGCCCGATACGGTGCAGCACCAGGCACCGCCGGTGCTGCGGGTGCAGGCGTTGACCACGCGCTTCCCTGTGCGCACTGGTGTGCTGGGCCGTGTCACGCGCCAGGTCTGCGCGGTGGAGCAGGTCAGTTTCAGCCTGCAGCCGGGTGAAACCCTTGCGCTGGTGGGTGAGTCGGGCTGCGGCAAGTCCACCACCGGGCGTTCGTTGGCGCGGCTGGTGGAGTTTGATGCCGGTAGTGTGGACGTGGCCGGGCGCGCGATTGCGCCCTTACAGGGCCGTGCGCTGCAGGCCTTGCGGCGCGACGTGCAGTTTATTTTTCAGGACCCATTCGCCTCGCTGGACCCGCGACTGACCGTGGGTTTTGCCATCATGGAGCCGCTGCTGGTGCACGGCGTGGCCCAGGGTACGCAGGCCGAGCAGCGCGTGACCGAGCTGCTGGAGCGTGTGGGCCTGCCCGCCAACGCGGCCCAGCGCTATCCGCACGAGTTTTCTGGAGGGCAGCGCCAGCGCATCGCGATTGCCCGGGCCTTGGCGCTCAACCCAAAGGTGGTGATTGCCGACGAGGCTGTGTCGGCGCTGGACGTGTCGATACGCGCGCAGATCGTGAACCTGATGCTGGACCTGCAGCGCGAGTTCGGCATCGCCTTTTTGTTTATCTCGCACGACATGGCGGTGGTGGAGCGCATCAGCCACCGTGTGGCCGTGATGTACCTGGGCCAGATCGTCGAGATCGGCCCGCGCCGCGCCGTGTTTGAGAGCCCGCAGCATGCCTACACCCGCCGCCTGATGTCTGCCGTGCCGGTGGCCGATCCGGCGCGCCGGCATGGCAAGCGAGACTTACTGGTGGGAGACATCCCCAGTCCCATACGTGCGCTGGACGATTTGCCGCATGTAGAGCCTCTGCAAGAGGTTGGGCCAGGCCATTTTGTGGCGCGGCACAGTGTAGGTGGTGTGTATTGATTCGATTTTTTGGTGTCCGGCAACGGGCTTATTGAGTAACTTGGAGTTTTTGTATGAAGCATGTTTTGACCCGATTGAGCGCCGCGCTGGCGCTGTCTGCTGCCTTGGTGCCATACGCTTTCGCCGCCAAGAACGTGGTGGTCGCGGTGGACTCTACGTTTACGACATTGGACCCGTACGATGCCAATGACACTTTGTCGCAGGCCGTGGCCAAATCGTTCTACCAGGGTTTGCTGGGCTTCGACAAGAGCATGAAGATGGTGCCGGTGCTGGCAGAAAGCTATACCGCCAGCAAGGATGGTTTGAGCTACACCTTCAAGCTGAAGAAGGGCGTCAAGTTCCAAGATGGCACCGATTTCAACGCGGAAGCCGTCAAGGCCAACTTTGACCGTGTAACCAACCCTGACAACAAGCTCAAGCGCTATACGCTCTACAAGAACATCGCCAAAACCGAGGTGTTGGACCCGAACACAGTGCGTTTCACGTTGAAGGAGCCGTTCTCGCCCTTCATTAATTCGTTGGCGCACCCGTCCGCAGTGATCATTTCGCCCGCCGCCATCCAGAAATACGGCAAAGAGATTGGCCAGCACCCCGTTGGGACTGGTCCTTTCAAGTTCGTGGAGTGGAAGCAGACCGATTTCGTGAAGGGTGAAAAATTTGCCGAGTACTGGCGCAAGGGCTATCCCAAAGTGGATAGCATCACCTGGCGTCCTGTGGTGGACAACAACTCGCGCAGCGCGATCATTCAGACGGGCGAGGCGAACTTCACCTACCCTGTACCACCCGAACAGGTCGAGTTGTTGAAGGCCAAGCCCGAGCTCGAAATCACGGTTGCGCCGTCCATCGTGCACCGCTATGTATCGCTGAACACGCTGCAAAAGCCGTTTGACAACCCCAAGGTGCGTGAAGCACTGAACTACGCGATCAACAAGGAAGCGTTGGTCAAGGTCGTTTATGGCGGCTATGCCATTCCCGCCGAAGGTGTGATTCCCAAGGACGTGCAGTTTTCCACCAAACTTGGCCCCTGGCCTTACAACCCAGTGAAGGCCCGCGAACTGCTGAAAGAAGCGGGTTATCCGAATGGGTTTGAGAGCACGCTGTGGGCGGCTTTCACAGACTCGACGACGCAAAAGGCCATCCAGTTCATCCAGCAGCAGCTCCGCGTGGTGGGCGTGAATGTGCAGTTGCTGGCGTTGGAGGCGGGCCAGCGGGCGGAGCGTGTGGAGAGCGCACCTGATGCGGCAACCGCTCCGGTGCGCATGTATTACTCGGGTTGGTCCGCATCGACGGGTGAGGCGGACTGGGCGATCCGCCCCCTGTTCGCTACAGAATCCTTCCCTCCGAAATCGTTCAACACCGCGTACTACAAGAACGATGCGGTAGATGCCGGTATTGCCAAGGCCTTGGTAACCACGGACCCTGCGGTCAAGGCCCAGATCTACGCAGACGTGCAGCAGCGCATCTGGAAAGATGCGCCTTGGATCAACCTGGCTACATTGCAGCTGGTGTCTGTGCGTTCCAAGAACCTTAGCGGTTTCTATGTCATGCCAGACCGCTCTTTCAACTTTGATGAAGTTGAACTGAAGTAAGCGGCTTTTTCCGCCACGCTATGCTGAATTTCATCCTCAAACGCTTGCTGGGCCTGCTGCCAACCCTGTTGATTGTGGCGGCCCTTGTGTTCCTGTTCGTCCATCTGTTGCCGGGTGATCCGGCCCGGCTGGCGGCAGGGCCGGAGGCGGGCGAGGAAGTGGTGAAGATGATTCGCAAAGACTTGGGTCTGGACTTGCCTTTGCACCAGCAGTTTGTGCGTTTTATCGGCAATGCGGTGCAGGGCGATTTTGGTATATCGCTGCGTAGCAAGCGTCCGGTGTCTACCGAAATCGCAGATCGCTTCGCACCAACCTTCTGGCTGACCGTTGCTGCCATGGGCTGGTCGGTGCTGCTCGGGTTGGTGATTGGCGTGTTGTCGGCCGTTTGGCGTAACCGCTGGCCGGACCGGCTGGGCATGACGCTGGCTATCACCGGTATTTCGTTCCCGTCTTTTGCACTGGGCATGTTGCTGATGCAAGTGTTCTCCGTGCAGCTGGGTTGGCTGCCCACGGTGGGGGCGGATTCCTGGCGGCACTACATCCTGCCGTCGCTCACTTTGGGTGCCGGTGTGGCGGCGGTCATGGCGCGCTTTACGCGTTCGTCCTTTATCGACATCCTGAAAGAGGACTACGTCCGCACCGCCCGGGCCAAGGGGTTGAACGAGTTCGTGGTGGTGGTGAAGCACAGCCTGCGCAACGCGCTGATTCCCGTGGTCACCATGATGGGCCTGCAGTTTGGCTTTTTACTCGGTGGCTCCATCGTGGTGGAGAAGGTTTTCAACTGGCCGGGCATGGGGCGTCTGCTGGTGGATTCGGTCGAGATGCGTGACTTCCCGGTGATCCAGGCCGAGGTGCTTTTGTTCTCGTTGGAGTTCATTTTGATCAACCTGGTGGTGGACGTGCTGTACGCCGTGATCAATCCCGCGATTCGCTACAAATAATATAGCTACTTGTGATGATTCCATCTGCGCCAGAGCCCCAAAAGACCCAAGAACGGGTACGCACCCCATGGACCGAGTTCTGGCGCAAATTTAAGGGCCAACGTCTAGCCCTGGTGGCCGGGGGCTTTGTGCTGGCGCTGGTGCTGGTCGCCGTGCTGGCGCCTTGGCTGGTGCCCTATGACGCCGAGAATTATTTTGACTACGATGCCCTGAACGCTAGGCCATCGGCTGCGCACTGGTTCGGTGTAGACCCGCTGGGCCGCGATATCTTCAGCCGCATTCTGATGGGCGCGCGCATCTCCCTTGCGGCAGGCTTTATCTCGGTGGCAGTGGGTGCCATTGTTGGCACTGCGCTGGGCTTGCTGGCTGGCTACTATGAGGGCTGGTGGGACCGCATCGTGATGCGTATATCGGATGTGCTGTTTGCCTTTCCCGGTATCTTGCTTGCGATTGGCATCATCGCGATCCTGGGTGACGGGATGGTGAATGTGATCTTTGCCGTGGCGGTGTTCAGTGTGCCGGCCTTTGCGCGACTGGTGCGTGGCAATACCTTGTCTTTGAAAAATTTGACATATATCGAGGCGGTGCGCTCGATTGGCGCGTCCGATTGGACCATCATCACCCGCCACATCTTTCCAGGGACTATCTCGTCGGTGGTGGTGTACTTCACCATGCGCATTGGCACGTCCATCATCACGGCAGCCAGCCTGTCATTTTTGGGCCTGGGTGCACAGCCGCCCACACCTGAGTGGGGAGCCATGCTGAACGAGGCACGCGCCGACATGATGAGCTCGCCGCATATTGCGTTATTCCCCAGTCTGGCGATCTTTTTCACCGTGCTGGCGTTCAACCTGCTGGGCGACGGCCTACGCGACGCTTTGGACCCTAAGCTGGATACCTAAGGTGCTGGAAGCGCCTCGTATCGGTAGCTCGCTTAGTGGGCTATCAGACAGCAGTGCCGGCGTGGCCGGCGTGCAGGTCGGGCGCTGCCCCTTGGCCTAGGGCGGTGCGCCAACCTGCGTGCCCGCGCTGCTGGCCAATGGTGATGACGTGTTCAAGACCGACACCGAGCCATTGTTTCCAGGCGCACGTTTCATGGTGGCGAAAACTTCCCAGGCCATGCGAGCGGTGTGTCCTTGTCGCCCTCGGTGGCCAGCGGGGCCAATGAGGCGGCGGCGCGCTGCTGTTTGCGGCCCCCTGGGCCCAGGTCTGGCCGATCTGTTCGCGGTTTTGCCCGGGATCGAGCAGGAGGATGGTGTGATCTTGCGGTTCGCTGGTTCTAGCGCGCAGCTGGTGGTGTGTACGTTGAACAGCTTGTCGGCCGTGCTGCGCTAGGCGGGCGTGGCGAGGGGTAACTGGCGGATGCTGTCGATGGCGTTCTGCAGGTCTTGTATGGCACGCCCGCGGCTGTCTGCGTCGAGCTTTTCGAGGTCCACGGCCAGGCGCAGCCCGGGATAGCGTTGGTGCAGTGCGTCAGCTGCGCTTTGTGCTGGCGCTATGCCACGCAGCACAAAGCAGCGTATGTCATGCGAAATGCCCTTGGCTGCGATCGGCTCGCGCTCTTCGGCATCGAATTCGTCTTTTACCAGCGCATAGGTTTCGTACGACAGCATGACGTTGTCCGGCTCGCCGTTTTGCTCCAGGCGGGCGGCGAGGTTGACCTCATTGCCTATGACGGTGTAGTCCATGCGCTGTTCGCTGCCGAAGTTGCCCACGTGGCAAAAGCCGGTGTTGATGCCAATGCGCATCTGGAACGGGTGGCTATAGCCCTTGTCGCGCCAGATGTCGCGCAGCCCATGCATGCGTCGCTGCATGGCAACCGCCATGCGCACGCACTGCAAGGCGTCTTCCTGTACACCACGGGTCTCGGGGTCGCCGAAAAAGATCAGCATCGCGTCACCCACGAATTTGTCGATGGTGGCGCCATGCTCCAGCGCAATCTTCGACATTTCCGAGAAATAGCTGTTTAAAAAGTAGGTCAGGTCCTCGGGCTGCATGCCTTCAGCGGTCTTGGTGAAGTCCTTGATGTCCGAGAAAAAGATGGTCAACTTCTTGCGCACCGCCTGGATGGAGACGTCTTGCGCACCTTCAAAAATCGATTTGTAGACCTGGGGCGACAAATAGCGAGACAGCTTCTGCGACAGTGACTGCAGCATGGCTGTCCGTACGTTCAGCGCAATATGGTTGTGTACCCGAGCCAGCAGAATGGCTGGACAGATGGGCTTGGTGATGTAGTCCACTGCGCCCAGCTCAAAGCCTTTTTCTTCGGCCTCGTCATCCGACTTGGCCGTAAGAAATATCACCGGTATGTTGCGCGTGGCCGGATTGGCCTTGAGCCTGCGGCACACTTCGTAGCCGTCGATCTGGGGCATCATGATGTCCAGTAGTACCAGGTCGGGTGGCGTGGTTGAAGCGGCGATGGCCAGGCCTTTTTCACCGTGGTTCACCACCTTCACCCGGTAGCTGTCTTTTAGCAGCGCAGCCATCAAGGTGAGGTTGTCTGCAGTGTCGTCGATGACCAGCACGGTTGGCTTTTCGGTGAATCCCAATATGTTCATGAAGTGTTTTCCAAAGACCCACTGCCCGTGGGGCCGGCTGCATCAATATGGACGTGCGCGGGAATCGTACACCGCCACGGTACCATCGCCCCTTGAAACATGGAGATTCCGTATGAAATGGGAAGGCAACCGCGAATCCGATAACGTAGAAGACCGCCGCGACGCTGGCGATGGCGGTTCCGGCGGTGGCATGCTGGGTGGCCGTAGCATTGGTATTGGCACGATTGTGATTGCCTTGCTGGGAGGCTGGGTGCTGGGCGTGAATCCCTTGACTATTCTGGGCCTGCTCAGTGGCGGTGGTGCGCCGTCTGGGCAGGTGCAGCAAGTGCCGGCCCACCGTCCGCCCAAGGACGACCAGATGGCCAAGTTCGTATCCGTAGTGCTGGCCGATACCGAGGACGTTTGGACCGAGGTCTTTAGCAAGAATGGCAATCACTACATTGCGCCCAAGCTGGTGCTGTTCCGCAATGCGACGCCTACGGCCTGTGGCAAGGGGCAGACGGCCATGGGGCCGTTTTACTGCCCGGGCGACCAAAAGGTGTACATCGATCTGGCTTTCTATGAAACACTGCGCACCCGCCTGGGCGCCCCAGGGGAGTTCGCTCAGGCCTATGTGATCGCCCACGAGGTGGGTCACCACGTGCAGAACCTCCTGGGCATTAGCGAAAAGATGGACCAGGCGCGTGGAAAGGTCAGCCAGGTCCAATACAACGCCTTGAGCGTGCGGCTGGAATTGCAGGCCGACTGTTTTGCCGGCGTATGGGCCCACCACGCGCGCGATGCCCGCAAAATGCTGGAAGACGGAGATATCGAGTCGGCGATGAATGCTGCGTCCAAGATCGGTGACGACGCGTTGCAGCGCGCCAACGGGGGCGAAGTGGTGCCCGACAGCTTTACCCATGGCACCAGTGCCCAGCGCCAACGCTGGTTCAGTACGGGTTTGCAGACTGGTGCCGTGAAGTCCTGCGATACCTTCAGCGTCCGCCAGTTGTGATGTTTGGTGGCCCTTGGAATCTCCGGCGCAGGCCGGTTGGGTGTTACGCGCTATAATTTAAAGGCTTTGCATCCTGCAAGGCGCACGTTGGCTGAAATTCCATCTACCAACGCAAGTTAAACACAACGGATAAGTAAATGATCGCATCCTCTATCAAGGCCGAAGTTGTCAAGGCCAATGCACGTAGCGCAACGGACACCGGTAGCCCAGAAGTGCAAGTTGCACTGCTGACCGCTCGCATCAACGAACTGACCCCTCACTTCAAGACCCACGCCAAGGACCACCATGGTCGCCGCGGTCTGTTGCGTATGGTGAGCCGTCGCCGCAAGCTGTTGGATTACCTGAACGCCAAGGACCACGACCGTTACGTCGCTTTGATCGCTAAGCTCGGCCTGCGTAAGTAAGTCGGATACCCAATGCATAAGCGCCTGAGTTAGTTCACTAGCTCAGGCGTTTTTGTTTGTTTTCCCCCAGAGTCCAACCGCAGAGTACGCGCTGTGTCATTCCATAAAAGCCATCTAGCTGGTTGTTATGGAATGGCATCGTATAGCTGAGGTTCTCTGGCCTATCCAACCCGGGTTGGGTTGTTGTCACAAGCCGGCCTTGCAAAAGGCCGCGATCCAAGGATAGACCCTCTCGGGTTCTGTTTTTCTTTTAGGAGACCAAAGATGACCATGTTCAAAAAAGTAACTAAGACCTTCCAATGGGGCAGCCATACCGTCACCATGGAAACCGGCGAAATCGCTCGCCAATCCAGCGGCGCCGTTCTGCTGGATATGGACGGCACTGTGGTGCTGGCCACGGTGGTCGCTAAAACCGAAGGCAAGGCTGGCCAAGACTTCTTCCCGCTGACGGTGGATTACCTGGAAAAGACCTACGCTGCTGGCAAGATCCCCGGTAGCTTCTTCAAGCGCGAAGGCCGCCCCAGTGAATTCGAAACCCTGACCAGCCGCCTGATTGACCGTCCGATCCGCCCGCTGTTCCCTGAAGGTTTCTTCAACGAAGTGCATGTGGTCGTGCACACCTTGTCGCTGAATCCTGAGGTGGATGCCGATATTGCTGCTTTGATCGCTACCAGCGCGGCCTTGTCCGTCAGCGGTGTGCCATTTAGCGGCCCGATTGGTGCAGCCCGCGTGGGTTATGTCAATGGCGAATACGTGCTGAACCCGGGTCAGACGGCCCGTAAAGACTCCATCATGGATCTGGTCGTGGCGGGTACCGAAGCAGCTGTGTTGATGGTGGAATCCGAGGCCATGCAACTCAGCGAAGAAATCATGCTGGGCGCCGTGGTGTTTGGCCATGAGCAAGGCAATATTGCCATTAACGCTATCCACGAACTGGTGCGTGACGCTGGCAAGCCGGTGTGGGACTGGAAGGCTCCAGCCAAGGATGAAGTGCTGATCTCCAAGGTGGAGGCACTGGCTCAAGAGAAGCTGGCTGCGGCTTATCAAATCCGCAACAAGCAAGCCCGTACCCACGCCTGCCGCGAAGTTTATTCCTGGGTGAACAAGGGCTTGAAGGCTGAAGGCGTTGAATTCGACGCAGTGGCCGTTGAAGGTATGCTGTTCGACATCGAAGCCAAGATCGTGCGCAGCCAGATTCTGGCCGGCGAACCGCGTATCGACGGCCGCGACACGCGTACTGTGCGTGCCATTGAAATCCGTAACAGCGTGCTGCCACGCACCCATGGCTCGGCTCTGTTCACCCGTGGTGAAACCCAGGCTTTGGTCGTGACCACCTTGGGCACCGAGCGTGATGCACAGCGTATCGATGCTTTGGCTGGCGAATACGAAGACCGCTTCATGCTGCACTACAACATGCCTCCGTTCGCCACCGGCGAAACCGGTCGTGTGGGTACGCCAAAGCGCCGCGAAATTGGCCATGGCCGCTTGGCCAAGCGCGCACTGGTTGCCGTGCTGCCAAACAAGGAAGACTTCCCCTACACCATGCGCGTGGTGTCGGAAATCACCGAATCCAATGGCTCCTCGTCGATGGCATCGGTCTGCGGCGGATGCTTGTCGCTGATGGACGCCGGCGTGCCGATGAAGGCCCATGTGGCTGGTATCGCCATGGGCCTGATCAAGGATGGCAACCGTTTCGCAGTGCTGACCGACATTCTGGGTGATGAAGATCACTTGGGCGATATGGACTTCAAGGTCGCTGGTACCACCAACGGCATCACCGCGCTGCAGATGGACATCAAGATCCAAGGCATCACCAAGGAAATCATGCAGGTCGCGCTGGCGCAAGCCAAGGAAGCCCGTCTGCACATCCTGGGCAAGATGATGGACGCCATGTCCGAAGCCAAGACCGAGGTGTCTACCTTCGCGCCGCGCCTGTTCACCATGAAGATCAATCCGGAAAAAATCCGTGACGTGATCGGCAAGGGCGGTGCGGTGATTCGTGCGCTGACTGAAGAAACCGGCACCCAGATCAACATTGAAGAAGACGGCACCATCACCATCGCTTCCAGTGATCCAGCCAAGGCCGAAGAGGCCAAGCGTCGCATTGAGCAGATCACCGCCGAAGTCGAAATTGGCAAGGTTTATGAAGGCCCGATCACCAAGATCCTGGACTTCGGTGCGCTGGTCAATTTGCTGCCTGGCAAGGACGGTTTGCTGCACATCAGCCAGATCGCCCACGAGCGCGTGGAAAAGGTGTCCGACTATCTGACCGAAGGCCAAATCATCAAGGTCAAGGTTATGGAAACGGACGAAAAGGGCCGTATCAAGCTGTCCATGAAGGCTTTGCTGGACCGTCCGGCACCTGCTGCCTATAACCCAGAAGCCCAGCACTGATCTGGTGTTTGGTGGCCGCATTTCAATGCGGCCGCCTGCCAGAAGTGGGGTATTCCCTGTCTTCACTCCGTGATGAAAGCTATCGAGATCCAAGCCTATGGTTTGCCAGACGTTTTGCGTCTGGTGGATCGGCCTGTGCCCGTCCCCAAGGCGGGCGAGTTGCTGATTCGTGTGGCCGCCAGCGGCGTCAATCGACCAGATGTATTGCAGCGTACAGGCCATTACCCGGTGCCGGAAGGTGCTTCGGATATCCCGGGTCTGGAGGTTGCTGGTGTCGTGGAGGCGGGTGATGCCTTGGCTATGGCGGAGGCTGGCTTTGCAGTCGGTGATCGCGTTTGTGCGTTGGTTGCTGGTGGTGGCTATGCGGAGATGTGCGTAGCGCCCATTGCCCAGTGTCTGCCGATTCCTGCCGGATGGACTGATGCTGAAGCGGCCTCATTGCCCGAAACGTTTTTCACCGTTTGGAGCAATGTTTTCGACCGGGCGCGTTTGCAAAAAGGCGAGGTCTTGCTGGTGCAGGGCGGTAGCAGTGGTATTGGTGTTACCGCCATCCAGTTGGCCAAGGCCATGGGTGCCACGGTTGTTGTGACGGCGGGGAGTGCTGAAAAATGCGCTGCTTGTCTGGCGCTGGGGGCCGACCATGCGATCAACTACAAGACCCATGATTTCGTAGAGGAGATCCGAAGGATATTCGGCGGTGCTGGCGTGGATGTGATTCTGGACATGGTTGCTGGGGGGTATGTGGCGCGCGAAATCCAATGCTTGGCCGAGGACGGCCGTTTGGTCATTATTGCTGTCCAGGGTGGTGTTAAGAGTGAGTTGAATGCAGGGCTGGTATTGCGTAGGCGTTTGACCATTACCGGTTCGACCTTGCGTCCCCGTTCCGTGGCCTTCAAGGCGGAAATTGCAGTCGCGTTGAAGAGTCGGGTGTGGCCACTGTTGGAGACCAGGGCGATCAAGCCGGTGATTCATAAAGTTTTTGCGGCTGCTGGCGACGATGCCGGATGGACTGGTGCGACTCAGGCGCATGCCTTGATGGAATCGAACCAGCATGTAGGGAAAATCATTTTGACTTGGTAGTTTTATGAAGAAAAAACTGATTGTTGGTAACTGGAAAATGAACGGTAGCCTGGCCGCCAACCAGGCATTGTTGGATGGATTGACTGCAGGTGTGGCTTCTGCTGCTTGTGGAGTTGTAGTTTGCATTCCTGCGCCATATTGGTCTCAGGCGCAGGCTTTGCTTGCATCTAGCGCTATTCTTTTGGGAGCGCAAGATGTTTCGCGGTATGCGTCAGGGGCCTATACCGGCGAGCTGTCTCCCAACATGCTCAAGGAGTTCGGTGTGCGTTACGCGATCGTTGGTCACTCGGAGCGCCGTCAATACCATGGTGAAACCGACGAGGTGGTTGCGGCAAAAGCCCAATCTGCATTGGCCAATGGCGTCACCCCTATTGTTTGCGTGGGCGAGACCTTGGCGGAGCGCGAAGCGGGTAAAACCGAAGAAGTTGTGAGGCGCCAACTTGCGGCAGTGATCCATGCCAATGGCCATTGCATCAGTGAAATCGTGTTGGCCTATGAGCCTGTGTGGGCTATCGGTACCGGCAAGACCGCTACGCCAGAACAGGCGCAGCAAGTGCATGCCTTGTTGCGCGCCCAGCTCCGGGCGGCCAGTAGCCATGCCGATCTTATTCCCATTCTGTATGGTGGCAGCATGAATGCTGCCAACGCCGCGAATTTGCTGTCCCAGGTGGATATCGATGGTGGATTGGTGGGTGGCGCCTCGCTCAAAGTTGCCGATTTCCTGGCTATCGTTGCAGCTGCTCAATAGTCAATCAATATTAATAGCTTAGATTTAGGAGTTCCACATGAATTTTTTATTGACCCTTTTGTTGGCGGTGCAGATGTTGGCGGCTGTTGGCATGATCGGCTTGATCTTGGTTCAGCACGGCAAGGGCGCGGACATGGGAGCGGCATTTGGTAGCGGCAGTTCTGGTAGCCTCTTTGGTGCTAGCGGGAGCGCCAATTTTCTGTCCCGGACCACGGGTATTTTGGCTGCAGTGTTCTTTGTGTGTACCTTGGCTCTGGCATATTTCAATGGTGCGCGTCCCGTGAGTTCGGGTAGTGTTTTGGATCGGCCTACTGCTGGTGCCGCGGCGCCTGACATGGCTGCTTCTAGTGTTGCCGCAGGAGCGAAAAATGAGCCAGCCGTGGCTGTCGTGCCGAGCTCCGGTGCCGGTCAGATTCCGACGAAATAATCTGCGTTGAATTTACCGAGCGCGCCCTGAAATAGGGGGCGTTTCGGGTAAACTCTATTGCTGTACTGAAAGCCATAAGCCGCAAGGCTCCTCATGCCATTGGTACAGAGAAACCGCCGTCGTGGTGAAATTGGTAGACACGCTATCTTGAGGGGGTAGTGGCGAAAGCTGTGCGAGTTCGAGTCTCGCCGACGGCACCAACAAAAAAAGGCCTGTCAAGCCTTATGGGTTTGACAGGTTTTAGCGGTATAGAAATTTCAAGATGAACCTCGACCAATACCTCCCAGTCCTTTTGTTCATCTTGGTCGGAGTAGGGGTCGGTGTAGCGCCCCAGGTGCTCGGTCATATCTTTGGGCCCAATCGTCCTGATGAGGCCAAGAACTCCCCTTACGAATGCGGCTTCGAAGCCTTTGAAGATGCGCGCATGAAGTTTGACGTGCGTTACTACCTCGTGGCCATTCTTTTCATACTGTTCGATTTGGAAATTGCCTTTCTGTTTCCCTGGGCGGTAGCGCTGAAGGAAGTTGGTGTGGTTGGTTTTTGGGCCGTCATAATTTTTCTGGGCATTCTGGTCGTTGGCTTTGTCTACGAGTGGAAAAAAGGCGCCCTGGATTGGGAGTAATAAGATGATTGAAGGTGTCATGAAAGAAGGGTTCGTCACCACGTCTTATGACTCGGTGGTGAATTGGGCTAAGACGGGCTCTTTGTGGCCTATGACTTTTGGTTTGGCCTGTTGTGCTGTTGAGATGATGCATGCTGGTGCGGCGCGCTACGACATTGATCGTTTTGGTATGTTGTTCCGCCCCAGTCCGCGTCAAAGCGATTTGATGATTGTTGCTGGTACGTTGTGCAACAAGATGGCACCTGCTCTGCGCAAGGTCTATGACCAGATGCCGGAACCTCGCTGGGTGCTTTCTATGGGCTCGTGTGCGAATGGCGGCGGCTACTACCACTACAGCTACTCGGTTGTCCGTGGTTGTGATCGCATTGTGCCTGTGGACGTCTACGTTCCTGGTTGCCCCCCTACTGCTGAGGCTTTGTTGTACGGTGTGATCCAGTTGCAGCAAAAAATCCGACGCACCAACACGATTGCGAGGGCTTGAGATGACTGCATACGCTGTTCAGCCCGAGGCGCTTAAAGAAATTGTTGTCAATGTGCTCGGCGACCGGGCTCGCCAGATTTCTATTGCATTGGGTGAGGTTGAGGTGGTTGTGGCGCCGGCGGACTATGCGGCTGTTGCATTGCTGTTGCGCGATGCGCCAGGTTGCAAGTTTGAACAACTGATGGACCTGTGTGGATTGGATTACTCCTCTTTCCGTGACGGCGAGTATGACGGACCACGTTATGGGGTTGTTTTGCAACTTCTGTCTGTTAGTCTGAACCAGCGTTTGCGACTGAAGGTGTTTTGCGCTGACGATGATTTCCCTATCGTGGATTCTGTGGATGCTATCTGGAATTCAGCAAACTGGTTTGAGCGTGAAGCATTTGATCTTTTTGGCATTCTCTTTGAAGGTCATAACGATTTACGTCGGATTCTTACGGACTATGGCTTTATCGGTCACCCTTTCCGTAAAGATTTTCCAACTTCGGGGCATGTCGAAATGCGCTACGACCCGGAGCAGAAACGTGTTGTCTATCAAACGGTTTCTATCGAGCCGCGCGAAATCACACCGCGCATCATCCGAGAAGACAATTACGGTGGCTTGCATTAAGCGCAGGATAGCTCATGGCTGAAATCAAGAATTACACGCTCAATTTTGGGCCCCAACATCCTGCCGCGCACGGTGTTTTGCGTTTGGTGCTGGAGTTGGACGGCGAAGTCATACAGCGTGCAGACCCCCATATTGGTTTGTTGCACCGTGCCACCGAAAAGTTGGCCGAATCCAAGACCTTTATCCAATCTCTTCCTTACATGGATCGTCTTGACTATGTGTCAATGATGGCGAATGAGCAGGCTTACTGCCTTGCTATCGAAAAGATGATGGGTATTGATGTGCCCCTGCGCGCGCAATATATCCGTGTGATGTTTGCGGAGATCACCCGTTTGCTGAACCATCTGTTGTGGCTGGGTGCGCACGGCCTGGACTGCGGCGCGATGAACGTCCTGATCTATTGCTTCCGCGAGCGTGAAGACCTGTTTGATATGTATGAGGCTGTGAGCGGCGCGCGTATGCATGCTGCTTACTTCCGTCCAGGCGGTGTGTACCGTGATTTGCCGGACACCATGCCGCAATACAAGGCCAGTCGCATTAAAAATGCGAAAACCATGGCAAAGCTGAATGAAAATCGACAGGGTAGCCTGCTCGATTTCATTGACGATTTTTGCGCCAGATTTCCCAAGTGTGTTGATGAATACGAAACCTTGCTGACGGAAAATCGTATTTGGAAGCAGCGCACCGTGGGCATTGCGGTTGTAACTCCCGAGCGTGCTTTGAATCTCGGTTTTTCGGGTGCAATGCTGAGAGGCTCGGGTGTTGCATGGGACTTGCGTAAAAAGCAACCTTACGATGCGTATGACAAGGTTGAGTTTGATATTCCTGTCGGCAAGACGGGAGACTGCTATGACCGCTACCTGGTTCGTGTCCAAGAAATGCGCGAATCAAACCGGATCATCAAGCAATGTGTAGATTGGCTGCGAGTGAATCCTGGTCCGGTTATTACTGATAACCACAAAGTTGCTGCGCCCGCACGTGAGTCGATGAAGGCGAATATGGAGGAGTTGATCCACCATTTCAAGCTTTTCACAGAAGGTTTCCACGTACCGATGGGCGAAGCATATGCCGCCGTGGAGCACCCCAAGGGTGAGTTTGGTATTTACTTGGTTAGCGATGGTGCCAATAAGCCTTATCGGCTGAAGATCCGTGCGCCTGGTTTTGCCCATTTGGCTGCAATGGATGAGTTGTCGCGCGGACACATGATTGCCGATGCTGTTGCTGTGATCGGCACGATGGACATTGTGTTCGGCGAAATTGACAGGTGATGCAAACATGATTTCTGAAGCAACAAAATCCCGTTTCGCCCGTGAAGTGGCCAAGTTTCCGTCCGATCAAAAGCAATCCGCTGTGATGGCTTGTCTTTCTATTGTTCAGCAAGAGCTTGGCTATGTAAGCGCTGAAAGCGAGAAGGTGGTGGCGGACTATCTGGATATGCCGCAGATTGCCGTGCATGAAGTGACTACCTTCTACAACATGTACAACCAAGCGCCCATAGGCCGCTTCAAGCTCAATGTGTGCACCAATTTGCCCTGCCAGTTGCGAGGCGGTGCCATGGCATTGAAGCATCTGGAGCACAAGTTGGGTATTGCCATGAATGAAACAACGGCTGATGGCTTGTTTACTCTGCAGCAAAGTGAATGTCTGGGCGCATGTGCAGATTCTCCAGTGATGTTGGTGAACGACCGCACCATGTGCAGTTTTATGAGCAATGAGAAGTTGGATCAGTTGGTGGATGGTTTACGTGCATCGAATGCACTGCCTGCGGAGGCGAAGTAATGTCTGCTGAAAAAATCCTTTCTCAGTTCAAGGCCACGGGTGTTCAAACCTGTTTCCATGATCGGCATATTAGTCCCCAGATTTTTGCAAATCTGGATGGCAGCAATTGGCGTCTGAAAGACTACGAAGCCCGCGGTGGATACCAGGCATTGCGTAAGATTTTGGGAAAAGACGGCGGTGAAGGTCTGACCCAGGATCAGGTCATCGCGACCGTCAAAGAGTCTGCGTTACGTGGCCGTGGCGGTGCAGGTTTTCCTACGGGCTTGAAGTGGAGCTTTATGCCCCGTCAATTCCCGGGGCAGAAGTACCTAGTGTGCAACTCAGACGAGGGTGAGCCTGGGACGTGTAAAGACCGCGACATCATGCAATACAACCCGCATATCGTGATCGAAGGTATGGCGATTGCTGCTTATGCCATGGGTATCTCTGTTGGGTACAACTATATCCACGGTGAAATTTTCGGGACTTACGAGCGCTTCGAAGAGGCGCTTGAAGAGGCGCGTAGTGCGGGGCTGCTCGGTAACGATATTTTGGGAAGCAACTACTCTTTCCAACTGCATGCTTCCCATGGCTTTGGTGCCTATATCTGCGGAGAAGAAACCGCGTTGCTGGAGTCCTTGGAGGGCAAGAAGGGACAGCCACGCTTCAAGCCGCCATTCCCTGCAAGCTTTGGGTTGTACGGAAAGCCTACGACCATCAATAATACGGAGACGTTCGCGGCGGTTCCTTGGATTATCCGCAACGGCGGTCAAGCCTATCTGGAGTGTGGCAAGCCCAATAATGGCGGCACCAAGATTTACTCGGTAAGCGGTGACGTAGAGCGTCCTGGCAATTACGAAATTCCTATGGGGACGCCTTTTTCCAAGTTGTTGGAACTGGCTGGTGGTGTGCGCAAAGGCCGCACGCTCAAAGCTGTAATTCCTGGTGGATCGTCAGCGCCTGTTTTGCCTGCAGACATCATCATGCAGTGCACCATGGACTATGACTCCATTGCTAAAGCGGGTTCGATGCTAGGCTCTGGTGCCGTGATTGTGATGGACGACTCTCGCAGCATGGTGGAAAGTCTACTGCGCTTGTCTTACTTCTATTCGCATGAGTCCTGCGGCCAGTGCACTCCATGCCGGGAAGGTACGGGATGGATGTGGCGTGTGATTGACCGCATATGGCGAGGAGAGGGCAAGGCGACCGATCTGGACTTGCTGAACTCTGTGGCCGATAACATCCAAGGTCGCACCATCTGTGCGTTAGGTGATGCTGCTGCCATGCCTGTGCGGGCCATGATTAAGCATTTCCGCCCAGAGTTCGAGGCGTTGATCCAAAACAAGAATCCACAGGCTGCGGCGCACGCCTGATCAAGGGAAAGTAAATGGTAGAAATCGAGCTCGACGGCAAAAAGGTGGAAATTGTCGAAGGCAGTATGGTTATGCATGCTGCTGAAAAGGCGGGGACCTACATCCCGCATTTTTGTTACCACAAGAAGTTAAGCATTGCGGCCAACTGCCGTATGTGCTTGGTAGATGTAGAAAAGGCACCTAAGCCTATGCCTGCATGTGCTACGCCAGTCACCCAAGGCATGATTGTCCGCACGAAAAGCGAGAAGGCAATTAAGGCCCAGCAATCTGTGATGGAGTTTCTGCTAATTAACCATCCTTTGGATTGCCCGATTTGCGATCAAGGTGGTGAATGCCAGTTGCAAGATTTGGCCGTGGGTTATGGAGGCTCTTCCTCACGCTATGAGGAAGAAAAGCGCGTTGTTTTCCACAAGGATGTGGGCCCTTTGATCTCCATGGAGGAGATGAGCCGCTGCATACATTGCACACGTTGCGTGCGTTTTGGCCAAGAAGTCGCAGGTGTGATGGAGCTGGGAATGATCCATCGGGGTGAACACTCCGAGATTACGACAGTGCTGGGCGAGACCGTGGATTCAGAGTTGTCGGGCAATATGATCGATATTTGTCCTGTCGGTGCTTTGACTAGCAAGCCTTTCCGGTATAGCGCTCGTACCTGGGAGTTGTCGCGCCGCAAGTCTGTGAGTCCACATGACTCCACCGGCGCAAATCTCGTTGTGCAAGTCAAAAACAATAAGGTAATGCGTGTTGTTCCGCTGGAAAACGAAGAGGTCAACGAATGCTGGATTGCGGATCGCGATCGTTTTTCTTATGAGGCTTTGAACAGTGCCGAGCGGCTCACTACCCCCATGCTGAAGCAAGGAGGGGCGTGGAAGTCGGTAGACTGGCAAACCGCTCTCGAGTATGTAGCCAATGGTCTTCAACAGATCAAGGAGCAGCACGGCGCAGAATCGATCGGCGCATTGGTGAGCCCGCACAGTACTTTGGAAGAATTGGTTCTTGCTAGTGCGTTGGTACGTGGTTTGGGTAGTGAGAATATCGACTACCGCATGCGTAACTCCGAGTTCGCTCAAAAAGAAGGCGTGCGTTATTTGGGCATGTCGATTGCAAGTTTGAGTCAGTTGCAGCGTGTGCTGGTAGTAGGGTCGAATTTGCGCAAAGATCACCCTCTATTCGCACAACGTATTCGCCAGGCAGCACGTAAGGGTTGTGCGGTGAGTGCTATCAATTCTGATGTTGAGTTGGCTCAGCCCGATGCGTGGGCCATGCCTTTGGCTAATTCTGCGCTCGTGCCTGTTGCGCAATGGGTCCAGGCATTGGCTGATGTGGCGGTTGCTATCGCAGCGGAAAAGGGTGTTGCTGCGCCCGCGAACGGTGAGGCAACTGTTGTCGCGGTTGCTATAGCCAAGTCTCTGCTGGGTGGTGATAGAAAAGCTGTTTTGCTGGGTAATGCCGCAGCACATCACGCCAAGGCATCCAGTCTTCTCTCTCTGGCGAATTGGATTGCCGATCAGACGGGGGGCTCAGTTGGTTATTTGACAGAAGCAGCCAATACGGTGGGCGCGCAATTGGTTAATGCTCTTCCCGGTCAAGGTGGATTGAATGCCAAGGCCATGCTTGATGGTGCTTTAAAAGCAGTTCTGCTTTTGAACACGGAGCCGGAATTTGATTCTGCTGCCAATGCCAATGCCAATGCTGCCTCGGCATTCGCTAGATCTGAAATGGTGGTAACACTCAGTCCTTTCAAGGCCAATCTGGCGTTCAGCGATGTGCTCCTGCCGATTGCCCCGTTCTCTGAGACAGCAGGTACTTTCGTGAATGCCGAGGGGCGAGTTCAAGGTTTCCACGCCGTAGTGCGTCCTTTGGCCGAGACCCGTCCAGGATGGAAGGTTTTGCGTGTATTGGCGAACTTATTAAAGGTACCTGGTTTTGATTTCGAGTCGTCTCAGGATGTATTGGCTACAACTGGTTTGCATGGGGTGACCATTGTTTCTGCAGATATGCTAAGCAATAAAACCCAGGCGAACGTTGATGTGAGCTCTGCAAATGTAGCTATTCCAACCGTCGCAAGCCTCTATCAATTGGACGGTATTGTGCGTCGCGCTACATCGTTGCAGCTCACGATGGATGCTCGTCGCGCTTCCAGTGTGAATGAGGTAGCGGCATGATCGATTCGATATTCAGTTTTGGTCTGGGCCTTATTGGCGCGAGTTGGTGGACAGCTGGTGTGTGGCCTGTCATTTGGACGCTTATCAAAATCGTCGTAGTATTGCTGCCTCTTATGGGTTGCGTGGCTTACTTGACTTTGTGGGAACGTAAGGCAATTGGTTGGACCCAAATTCGTATTGGCCCCAATCGCGTTGGTCCTTTGGGCTTGCTGCAGCCGATAGCAGATGCGCTGAAGCTGCTGACCAAGGAAATCATTCTTCCTACGGTAGCGAATAAGGGCCTGTTTTTCCTGGGGCCAATCATGACCATCATGCCTGCATTGGCTGCGTGGGCGGTGATTCCATTTGGGCCTGAAGTTGCTCTCTCCAATATCAATGCAGGCTTACTATTTTTGATGGCAATTACGTCGCTGGAGGTGTACGGCGTCATTATTGCTGGCTGGGCATCCAATTCCAAGTACGCGTTTTTAGGTGCCCTGCGTGCTTCAGCGCAGATGGTGAGCTATGAGATTGCCATGGGTTTCTGTTTCGTTATTGTGTTGATGGTGTCTGGCAGCTTGAACATGACCGACATTGTGTTGGGGCAGGCTAAGGGTATGTTTGCAGATAAGGGTCTGACATTCCTCTCCTGGAATTGGTTGCCTTTGTTGCCGGTATTTGTTGTCTATTTTATTTCTGGTTTGGCGGAGACTAATCGACACCCTTTCGACGTGGTGGAGGGCGAGTCCGAAATTGTTGCTGGTCATATGGTGGAGTATTCTGGGATGAGCTTTGCCATGTTTTTCTTGGCTGAATACGCCAACATGTGGCTGGTTTCTATTCTGACCGTCATCATGTTTTTGGGTGGTTGGCTATCTCCAGTCGATGGGGTTTTGTTTAATCTTATTCCTGGCTGGATTTGGTTGGGTCTGAAGACATTTGCGGTTGTCACCATGTTCCTATGGGTCCGCGCCAGCTTCCCTCGGTTCCGATATGACCAAATCATGCGCTTGGGTTGGAAGATTTTTATACCAATTACTTTGGTTTGGTTGGTTGTGGTGGGTGCATGGATGCAAACGCCGTTAAATATCTGGAAGTAAAGAGAGTCATTCATGTCTTCTACATTGGCTGCTCCTGCCTTTTCACTGAAAGATTTCCTGTCCAGTTTTATGCTGGTGGAGCTTTTTAAAGGTTTGGCCCTTACGGGAAAGCATGCGTTTAGGCGCAAGATCACGGTGCAATTTCCAGAGGAAAAGACGCCGATATCGCCACGCTTTCGCGGGCTGCATGCCCTGCGCCGTTATGAAAATGGTGAAGAGCGTTGCATCGCCTGCAAGTTGTGTGAGGCAGTGTGTCCCGCAATGGCTATCACGATTGAGTCGGATGTACGAGCTGATGGCTCGCGCCGTACCAGTCGTTATGACATTGACTTGACCAAGTGCATTTTTTGTGGCTTTTGTGAAGAGAGCTGCCCTGTGGATTCAATCGTTGAAACCCATGTTTTTGAGTATCACGGTGAGAAGCGTGGTGATCTGTATTTCACCAAAGATATGTTGCTGGCTGTTGGTGATCGGTATGAGAAAGAAATCGCAGCCGCCCGTGCTGCCGATGCTAAATACCGTTGATATCCACTGATCGCAATCCTTTTGATCCTATAAAACAAGAATCGATCCATGGACGTTAAGACCGGCCTTTTCTACTTTTTCTCGGCGGTGCTGTTGTTCGCTGGGTTTCGCGTCATTACGTCGCGTAACCCTGTGTACGCGGCGCTTTACCTCGTATTGGCATTTTTCCAGGCTGCGGCGATTTGGATTTTGCTCAAAGCTGAGTTTCTAGCCATAGCCTTGGTGTTGGTGTATGTCGGCGCTGTGATGGTGCTGTTTCTGTTTGTCGTGATGATGTTGGACATCAATATCGATTCCATGCGTCAAGGGTTTTGGAAACATTTTCCATTTGCCGCGGCTATTGGCGCTTTGATTGCGTTGGAGATGGCTGCGGTGCTGATGGGGGGATTCCGTTTAACGGAGGAGACTCGCAATTCTGCTGCGCTAGTGCCTGCATTACCTCAGTTTTCTAACACCAAAGAGTTGGGGAAGCTGTTATATACCGAGTACTTATATCCCTTAGAAATAGCTGCGGTTATTTTGCTGGTGGCGATAGTGGCTGCTATTGCACTGACCTTGCGCCAGCGCAAGGATAGTAAGCATGCTAGCCCATCTGATCAGGTTCGAGTGAAGGCGCGTGATCGCGTAGAAATTATCAAGATGAAGGTGACGCAGCCTATTCAAGTCGAGGCGGCGGCGGCCGTTGTTGCTGGCGTGGAGAAAAAATTATGACGTTAACGCTAGGCCACTTCTTGTCGCTCGGAGCAATTTTGTTCGCCCTGTCGGTTATCGGCATCTTTCTAAATCGAAAGAACCTTATCGTTTTGTTGATGGCAATTGAGCTAATGCTTTTGGCTGTCAACATGAACTTCGTGGCTTTTTCGTACTATCTGAATGATATGCGTGGGCAGATATTTGTGTTTTTTATCCTGACGGTGGCTGCTGCTGAATCGGCTATTGGTCTGGCTATTCTGGTGCTTCTTTTCCGTAACAAGTCCAATATCAATGTGGATGAACTCAATGCGCTCAAGGGTTAATAAGAAATGACTCAAACCCTTACCGCTTCTACTCTTCTTGCAGTTCCGCTGGCCCCACTCGCTGGAGCACTTCTGGCAGGTGTTTTTGGTACCGCATTTGGTGGTAATTTAATTGGTCGCCGCACTAGCCATAGTCTGACGATTTTGGGTGTATTTGTGGCCTTCATCTTGTCGGCTATGACGCTCAAAAGCGTTATTCTGGATGGAGCCCGGTTTAGTGAAACCCTCTACACATGGATGGTGGTTGGTGGGTTACGCATGGAGGTCGGGTTTCTCGTCGATGGGTTGACGGCCATGATGATGTGTGTCGTGACTTTTGTGTCTCTCATGGTCCACATTTATACCATCGGGTACATGGAGGAGGATGAGGGCTACAACCGGTTTTTTGCCTACATCTCATTGTTCACGTTCTCTATGTTGATGTTGGTGATGAGCAATAACATGCTTCAGCTCTTCTTTGGCTGGGAAGCTGTGGGCTTGGTGTCCTATTTGTTGATTGGTTTCTGGTTCAACCGGCCGACCGCTATTTTTGCCAATATGAAGGCATTTTTGGTGAATCGTGTTGGTGACTTCGGCTTCATCCTCGGCATTGGTTTGATTGCTGCTTACGCAGGTACTTTGAATTATGCCGAGGCTTTTGGGAAGGCTGAGGAGTTGAGTAAGTTAGTGTTCCCTGGTACCGAGTGGATGCTGGTTACCGTCATCTGCATTTGCTTGTTTATTGGTGCAATGGGTAAGTCTGCTCAGTTTCCTTTGCATGTTTGGTTGCCGGACTCGATGGAAGGCCCGACCCCGATTTCCGCGCTCATTCATGCGGCGACCATGGTTACGGCTGGTATTTTCATGGTTGCTCGTATGTCTCCATTGTTCGAGTTGAGCGATACCGCGCTGAACTTCATCATGGTGATTGGCGCTATCACAGCTCTGTTTATGGGGTTCCTTGGCATCATTCAGAACGACATCAAACGAGTTGTTGCCTATTCAACGTTGTCCCAGCTTGGCTATATGACTGTCGCCCTGGGCGCTTCGGCTTATTCTGTTGCCGTCTTCCATTTGATGACCCATGCTTTCTTCAAAGCGCTGCTGTTTTTGGCGGCTGGCTCGGTCATCATGGGGGTTCACCACAATCAGGATATTCGCTGGATGGGTGGCCTGCGTCGTTACATGCCAATTACCTGGATTACCTCTTTGCTGGGCTCCTTGGCTCTAATCGGAACACCATTATTTTCCGGCTTCTACTCCAAGGACAGCATCATTGAAGCTGTGCAAGAGAGCCATTTGCCCGCAGCAGGTTTCGCTTCGTTTGCTGTGTTGGCCGGAGTGTTTGTGACTGCGTTTTATTCTTTCCGTCTCTACTTCCTGGTCTTCCACGGTAAAGAACGTTTTGACCAAAACCCAGATGCACATCATGGACACCATGATGATCACGCTGACCACCACGGTCACCATGAGGTGCATACGCCCCATGAATCTCCTTGGGTTGTGACTCTGCCCTTGGTCCTGCTGGCAATTCCCTCGGTTATTTTGGGATGGATGACGATTGATCCGATGTTGTTCGGCGATTTCTTCAAAGGCGCAATTTTTGTGGACGCGGAGCGTCATTCCGCCATGGAGGAGTTGGCCAAAGGTTTCCATGGTCCTATGGCCATGGCCGTGCACGCGCTGACTTCCTTGCCTTTCATATTGGCATTGTCTGGTGTGGTAGTCGCTTATTACATGTATATGGTGAACCCTGCTGTGCCTGCAGCTATCAAGCGTGCTTGCCAGCCAGTTTATACATTGCTTGAAAACAAGTACTACCTGGATTGGTTTAATGAAAACGTATTGGCTCGTGGTGCACGTTTGTTAGGCTCATTGCTGTGGAAGGTTGGTGACCGCGTGATCATCGATGGGGCTGTTGTCAATGGTTCCTGGAAAATTGTGGGCTGGGTATCCGGGTTGGTACGTTGGGTACAAACTGGTTTTATTTACCACTATGCCTTTGCCATGATTGCCGGTGTGTTTGTACTGATGACATATTTCGTCTGGCACGATCAGTTTATGGCTTTGGTCCGGCTCGTCAAATAAGGGAAAAGAAAAATGGGACTGTTGAGCCTAGCTATTTGGATACCTATATTCTTTGGCGTTGTACTGTTGGCCTTGGGGCGTGATGAGCATGCTAGGGCGGTGCGCTGGATTGCACTGATTGGGGCCTTGTTGAGTTTTCTAGTGACATTGCCTATCTACCAAGGTTTTCAACTTGGTACTTCGGCGATGCAGTTCGTAGAGAAGGCAAGCTGGATTGAGCGTTTTAACGTCTTCTATCACCTGGGCGTAGATGGTATTTCGGTTTGGTTTGTTATCTTGACTGCGTTTATCAACGTGGTTGTGGTTATCGCCGGATGGGAAGTTATTACCCGACGCGTCAACCAGTACATGGGCGCCTTCATGATCCTTAGCGGATTGATGATCGGCGTGTTTTGTGCTCTCGACGGGATTTTGTTCTACGTCTTTTTTGAAGCTACTCTGATTCCGATGTACTTGATCATTGGCATCTGGGGTGGTCCCAACAAGATATATGCCGCCTTCAAGTTTTTCCTCTACACCTTGCTTGGCTCGTTGCTGATGCTCGTGGCGTTGATTTTCTTGTACGTCAAATCTGGCGGCAGCTTCGACATCGCTACGTGGCACCAGCTGCCTCTGGATAGCCATACGCAGACCCTGTTGTTCTTTGCTTTTCTCGCAGCATTTGCTGTCAAGGTTCCTATGTGGCCGGTGCATACCTGGTTGCCGGATGTGCACGTGGAAGCTCCTACCGGCGGTTCTGCCGTCCTGGCTGCAATCATGTTGAAGTTGGGTGCTTACGGGTTCTTGCGGTTTTCGCTTCCGATTGCTCCGGATGCGGCCCATGAATGGGCTTGGTTGCTGATTGCTTTGTCCTTGGTCGCCGTCATTTACGTGGGCTTGGTAGCGATGGTGCAGCAGGACATGAAGAAGCTTGTTGCTTATTCGTCCGTTGCCCACATGGGTTTTGTGACTTTGGGTTTCTTCATATTTAATGACTTGGGTATTTCTGGCGCTTTGGTGCAGATGATTGCGCACGGTTTCGTGTCTGCTGCAATGTTCTTATCCATTGGCGTGCTATACGACCGCGTGCATTCTCGTGAAATCGCCAGCTATGGCGGTGTGATCAACACCATGCCCAAGTTTGCTGCGTTTGCATTGTTGTTTGCGATGGCCAATTGCGGTTTACCGGGCACGGCAGGCTTTGTTGGCGAATGGATGGTGATTTTGGGTGCTATCAAGTTCAATTTCTGGATAGGTTTTGGTGCAGCTACCGCACTGATTTTTGGTGCTGCATATACCTTGTGGATGTTTAAGCGGGTGTACTTGGGGCCCGTGGCCAATGACGATGTCAAGGAGCTTACGGATATCAATGCCCGCGAGTTTTTGATGTTGGCTCTGTTGGCGATTGCTGTTCTCGCCATGGGTCTTTATCCCAAGCCGTTTACCGATGTGATGGACGCTTCGGTTGCGGATTTGATCAAGCATGTTGCGATTTCCAAGTTGTAAGCACCACTGAATTGAGAACGATAAGATGATTGACACAATCAGTTGGATTACGGTTTATCCAGAGATAATTTTGTTGGCGATGACCTGCGTTATTGCTTTGGTAGACCTGGGTGTAAAAAGCCCCCGGAGAACCGGAACCTATATCTTGACGATGGCCACGCTGGCATTCGTTGCGTTCCTGCAGGGTTCTTACGCTAGCGGCAATACCACGCTCTACGGTTTTGGCAATATGGTGGTCAGCGACCCCATGGGGAATTGGCTGAAGTGCTTTGCGACGGTGGCCGTCATGGTGACCTTGGTGTACGGTCGTCCTTATGCTGCGGACCGCGACATGCTGCGTGGTGGCGAAATGTTCACCCTGAGTCTGTTTGCGCTGTTGGGCATGTCGGTGATGATTTCCGGCAATAACTTCTTGGTCATTTATATGGGCCTGGAGCTGTTGACCTTGTCCAGTTATGCGCTGGTGGCCTTGCGCCGCGACAACGCAACGGCTAGCGAAGCCGCCATGAAGTACTTTGTGCTGGGCGCGCTGGCATCTGGCTTCTTACTGTACGGCTTGTCCATGATGTATGGCGCTACAGGAACATTGGAAGTGGGCCAGGCATTTAAGGTGATTGCTTCCGGGCAAGTCAAGCACCAGGTGCTGGTGTTTGGTCTGGTGTTTGTGGTGGCCGGTCTGGCATTCAAGCTAGGTGTTGTGCCTTTCCACATGTGGATTCCAGACGTTTACCAGGGGGCGCCTACGGCTGTGACCTTGATGGTCGGCGGTGCGCCCAAATTGGCTGCTTTCGGTATCGTGATCCGTTTGTTGGTAGAGGGCATGCTGCCTTTGGCTATTGATTGGCAGCAGATGCTGGTGGTGTTGTCTATTGGCTCTCTGCTGGTGGGTAACTTGGCTGCTGTGGCCCAGACTAATTTGAAGCGGATGTTGGCGTATTCCACCATCTCCCAAATGGGCTTTGTATTGCTGGGTTTGTTGTCCGGCGTGGTGAATGGCGACACCTTGTCTGCTGCGAATGCCTACAGCTCGTCGATGTTCTATGTAGTGAGCTACGTGTTGACCACCTTGGCTGGCTTCGGTGTGATCTTGTTGCTGGCCCGCGAAGGCTTTGAAAGCGAAGAGATCTCTGATTTGGCCGGCTTGAACGAGCGTAGCCCTCTGTATGCCGCCGTGATGGCCATCTGCCTGTTCTCTATGGCTGGTATTCCGCCTATGGTCGGCTTCTACGCCAAGCTGTCGGTGCTGCAAGCCCTTATCGCTTCTGGCTACACCGGCTATATCGCTTTGGCTATTTTTGCTGTGATCATGTCTTTGATTGGTGCGTTCTACTACTTGCGCGTGGTGAAGGTGATGTACTTTGATGCACCCATTACCGCCAGCACGGTATCCGCGCCGCTGGACGTACGTGCTGTACTGACTCTGAATGGTGCGTTGGTTCTGTTGCTTGGCCTAGCTCCCGGCGGTTTGATGGCTTTGTGCGCACGCTCCATCGTGTTGACACTGGGCACCTAAGTAGCTTGGACGCTTCCTATGCTGGTTGGATATTGAATTGACCCAAACGGTATCTGTTTGGCTGGTATTGTTGGCCGCACTGTGTGCGGCCAACTTGCCTTTTGTGAGCCAACGGTTGTTTGGTTTTATCTCCGCGCCCCAGGGTAAATCATTAGGTGTTCGCCTAGGCGAGCTATTCCTTCTCTATGTGCTGGTGGGCGGGTTGGGCTTGTTTTTGGAGAACCATTCCGGACAAGTTGCTCCCCAGGGCTGGGAGTTCTACGCCATCACTGGTACGCTATTTTTGACCCTGGCATTTCCGGGATTTGTCTACCGCTACCTGCTCAAACACAGTCGCTGAGCCACACTGTTATGACGGCTTGTTGCCTGCCGTAGCGCGTACTTGTTCTTCTCCTTTTCTGCCGCCCCCCCCTTATGCCATCCAACGACCAGCATTTGATCGAGCACAAGACCGACAGTGAGGAGTTGCTGCGCGGGCGTTTTTTGCACGCTTTCCGCGATACGGTTCGGCTGCCGGATGGCAGCAACGCAACGCGTGAATATGTGAAGCACCCGGGCGCTGTGATGGTGATCCCCATGCTGGATGATGGGCGGTTGGTGTTGGAGCGCCAGTACCGTTATCCCTTGCACCGGGTGATGGTGGAGTTTCCGGCGGGCAAGCTGGACGCAGGCGAATCCACGTTCAACTGTGCCCAGCGCGAGCTATTGGAAGAAACCGGCTACACGGCTACTGAGTGGGCCCATGCAGGTCAGTTACACCCGGTAATTGCCTATTCCACCGAGTTCATTGACATCTGGTTTGCGCGCGGGCTGAGCCTTGGTGAGCGCAAGCTGGACGCGGGCGAGTTTCTCGATGTTTTCACGGCGAGCTTGCCTGAGCTCTTGCAATGGTGCCGCGATGGTCTGGTCACAGACGGCAAAACGCTGACCGCTGCGCTGTGGCTGCAGAATGTTGCATCGGGTGCATGGTCTTTGGACTGGCAGACTGCCGATGCGTTGGTGGCTGCTGGCTGAGTTCGTATGAAGGTTCTGGATCTTCAGTGCGCGCATCGACACAGCTTTGAAGGCTGGTTTGGCTCAGAGGACGAATTCCAGAGCCAACTTGCGCGTGGCCTCGTGGAGTGCCCTATGTGCGGCGACACCCACATAACGAAGATGCTGAGTGCGCCTCGTTTGAATCTGGGCGCAACCCAAGCTCTGACGGCTGAGCAAGCCGAGCCAGCAAAGGCTGCGGGCACCGATGTGTCTGTTCCGGCGGCCTCCGAGCCCCAAGTCGCCTGGATGAAGCTGCTGCGTCACGTGCTGGACAGCACGGAAGATGTAGGCGCCCAGTTTGCCGAAGAAGCCCGCAAAATGCACTACGGTGAGAGCGAGGCTCGCAACATTCTTGGCCAGGCCACCCCAGAGGAAACAGAGGCATTGTTGGACGAGGGCATTGACGTATTGCCCTTGCCCATCCCTGCCGGCTTCAAAGGCCGTTTGCAGTAATACCCGTGGCAGGGGCCGTTGGCCCCCGCTCCGTCATCAGGGGTACAGGCCGCGCAATTCGCGGGTGTGCAGAATGCGTTTGCATGCCACGATGAAGGTGGCGGTACGCAAGCTGACCTTGTTGTCTTGCGCCACTTGCCATACGGCAGAGAACGCCTCCTTCATGATGCGCACCAGGCGGGCGTTGATTTCGTCTTCGTCCCAGAAGAAGCTGGAGAAATCCTGCACCCATTCGAAGTAGCTCACTGTCACGCCGCCGGCGTTGGCGATCACGTCGGGCAGCACCAAAATGTTGCGTTCATGCAGGATGTCGTCCGCTTCCGGGGTGGTCGGGCCGTTGGCGCCCTCGATCACCAGGCGGGCCTGGATGCGGCCGGCATTGGCGGCCGTGATTTGCTGCTCCAGTGCGGCCGGGATCAAGATGTCGCAAGGCACTTCCCAGAACTTGTCATTGCTGATGACTTCCGCGCCTTCAAAGCCGCCTACGCTGCCGGTGGCTTGCACATACTTGAGCAGGTTAGGCACGTCCAGGCCGGCTTCGCGGTAGATGGTGCCGCCATGGTCTTGCACGGCGACCACACGGGCACCGGCTTCGGCAAACAGTTTGCCCGCCACGCCACCCACGTTACCAAAGCCCTGCACGGCTACGCGCGCGGTGGATACCTCCAAGCCGATGTGCTTGGCCGCTTCTACGCCTACGGTAAACACGCCACGGCCCGTGGCTTCACGTCGGCCCAGTGAGCCACCCAAGTCCACCGGCTTGCCGGTTACCACGCCCGTTGCAGTGGAGCCCTGGTTCATGGAATAGGTATCCATCATCCAGGCCATGATCTGCTCGTTGGTGTTTACGTCCGGCGCGGGAATATCCTTGTTCGGGCCGATGATGATGCCGATCTCGCTGGTGTAGCGGCGTGTCATGCGCTCCAGCTCGCCGCGAGACAGGGTCTTGGGGTCTACGCGGATGCCGCCCTTGGCGCCGCCGTAGGGCACGTTCACGGCCGCGTTCTTGATCGACATCCAGGCCGACAGTGCCATCACTTCGGACAAGGTCACGTCCTGGTGGAAGCGCACGCCGCCCTTGCCTGGGCCGCGCGAGGTGTTGTGCTGCACGCGGTAGCCTTCAAAATGGCGCACCGTGCCGTCGTCCATATGGATCGGCACATCTACTACCAGAATACGCTTGGGGCGCTTCAGGGTTTCAACCCAGCGCGCCAGGTTGCCCAGATAGGGCTCCACCCTGTCAACCTGCTTGAGAAAGATGCCCCACGGGCCCAGATGGTCGGCGTTCAGGTAAGAGGGCAGCGAGTGCACGGTCGGCGCCGTGGTGGACGGTACTTGCAACATGAAATTCCTTGATGGACGTTGAAGCCGCGAGCTTAGAACCGCCGAGTTGCTTTGTCTAACGCCAGGTTCTATGCATGTTATGTGTTTAATGCATAAAGAGAACAAAGCCGTTACACGGCCGTCTTGCCATCCAGTTGCAGCAGCTGCTCAGCCTGCACGCGTAGCTGGGGCAGCAGCTGGTAAATCAGTGCCAGCTGGGTGTGCACAACACGTTGGGCTGGCGGCGCGTCATCGGGTGTGCGCTGCAGCATTTCCAGCAAGGCTGGCTCGGATACGTCCGCTGGCGCCTGCCGTTGGCTATTGGCCAGGCTGCTGGCCAGTTGCTCCAGCACGCGCTGCGCGTGGTCGGCCGCCTGCGCAGTGGGCGTGTCGCCGGTGGCTTCGGCCAGGGTTTCGCGGTGCGCACCCAAGGCTGACAGGTAGTTCAGCAGCGTGTGCGACAGCAGCAGAAAGCGCAGCCCGCTATCGCCCCGGCCCTGCAGAAAGCCTGGCTCCTGGAACAGATTTGACAGGGCTGTGGACAGCGCCGCATCGGCGTTGTGCGCGTTGCGCCGGGCCAGGCGGTAGGCCAGGTCGTCGCGCTTGCCGGTCTGGTACTGGGCCATGATTTCGCGCAGATAGGCGTGGCAGGTGCTGAGCGTGCGGGCGGCCACCACGTGCATGCGCCGGCCCTGCCAATCGGGCAAGACCAGAAACACCGCCAACCCGGCAATCAGGCTACCCAGCAGAGTGTCCACCATGCGCGGCACGATCAGCTGGTAGCCGTCGCCGAGCTGGTTGAAGCTCAGCAGCACCAGCAGCGTCATGGCGGCCGTGGCCAGCATATAGCGCCGGGTACGCGTGCTGAAGAACACCACGCCAGCCGCCACTGCGAACATGGACTGCAGCAACAGGCTGGGGAACAGCCGGAACAGCGCCCAGCCCGCCACCAGGCCCAGCAGGGTGCCGGTGATGCGCTGCGCCATGCGCTTGCGGGTAGCGCCAAAGCTTTGCTGGCAGACGAACACCGTGGTCAGCAGAATCCAGTAGCCCTGCCGGGCATGCACCCAGTGCAGCAGGCCGTAGCCCACGGCCAAGGCAATGCTCAGGCGCAGCGCGTGGCGGAACAGTGGGGCGGAGGGCGTGAGCTGCAGGCGTACGCGGTCCACGGCTTCGCGCAGCGACTGGGGCGAGCGGTCCAGCAGGCTATCGTCCTGCGGCTCGGCGTTGTCTTCAGGCTGGCTGGCGCGGGCCAGCCGGGCTTGCAGCGTGCCCAGGTTTTTCGCCAGTGCGCGCAGGGGCGCCAGCAGGCGTTGCCAGGCGGCGGTGTACGCCAGTTGGTGGCCTTCCAGATGCGTCAGGGAGTCTTGCAGATCCTGCAGGGCCTGGCTGCCCGCAGAGTCTTCGCGCACGGGCTGGCGCAGCAGGATGGCCCGGGCCAGGCGGTTGCAGCTATTGCCCTGCAGCGTCAACAGGCGCTGGCAGCGGAAAAGTACGTCGCTGTGGAAGAAAGTGTCGGTCAGCTCGCTGTACGGCGAGTGCGATGAGCTGGCGCGTTCGTGCACCTCCTGGGCGATGAAATACAGCCGCAGATAGTGCTGTAGCGGCCGGCTGGGCGCAGCCTCCAGGCGGTTCAGAATGCTTTCCTTGGCCGTATTCAGCGCGTTGACCACCGTGCCATTGCGTTGCGCCAGGGCCAGGCGTTTGACCTCCTGGTTGATGCCGCGCACGGGCTCGAACAGCGAGGCCTTCAGCCGCAGATAGTCGCCCAGCACGCGGTACAGCTGTGCCAGGTTTTGCTGCACCGGCTGGTGTGGAAAGCAGGCGCACCACAGTACCGACAGCAGTCCGTACCAGGCTGCGCCGCCCACCAGCAGCATGGGTTCCAGCCAGAACGCACTGGCCGAGCCGCCGCGCTGGTCCATGCCGATGGTGGTGTAGATCGACAAAATCAGCGTGCCATAGGCAATCGCCTGGTAGCGCGGGCTGATGGCGCCCAGCATGGTCAGGCAGAAGGTGGCCAGCACCAGCGCGCATGGGAACAGCCAGGGGTGCGGGAACAGGTACTGCACGGTAAAGGCTGCAAGCGTGAAGCACAGCAGGGTGACCAGCAGGGCGTGCAGGCGGCCGCGCCAGTTGTCGTCGGTCTCGGCCAGGGCCGAAGCGATGGTGCCCAGAAAAATGGGCATCACCAGCGCCATCTCGTCCAGTTCCCAACCCACGGCCATGGTGGTGCTTAGTGCGATGAAGATGCGCAGGCTATACGGAAAGGTGTCCAGCGCCCAGAGGCGGCGCAAGAACTGGGATAGCGGGAAGAAGGGCATAGGGCTTTACACAGATTGCTATCTAAAAAATAGCTGCCGGCGCAGATAAATACTGCGCTGGAGGCATATTTTATGCAAATAAACCGTGTCGCAAATGGCGTGCCAGAGCCCGTGCGTTGGTGGCCTTAGCTCGTGAATTGCAGGGCGGCCAATCGGGCGTAGACGCCGTCGGCGGCCACCAGCTCGGCGTGCGTGCCTTGCTCCACGATGTGCCCGTGGTCCAGCACCACGATGCGGTCGGCCTGCTGTACCGTGGCCAGCCGGTGGGCGATGACCAGGGTGGTGCGGCCCCGCATGGCGGATTCCAGTGCGGCCTGCACCATGCGTTCGCTCTCGGCGTCGAGCGCGCTGGTGGCTTCGTCCAGCAGCAGCAGCGGGGCGTTTTTCAGCATGGCGCGGGCAATCGCCACGCGCTGGCGCTGGCCGCCGCTCAGGCGCACGCCGCGTTCACCCAGGAAGGTGTTGTAGCCATCTGGCAGGGCGGTGATGAAGCCGTGGGCAAAGGCCGACTCGGCAGCCGCCATCACCTCGGCATCGGTCGCATCGGGCCGGCCGTAGCGGATGTTTTCCAGCGCGCTGGTGGAGAACATCACCGCGTCCTGCGGCACGATGCCTATGTGCTGGCGCAGGTCCTGCAGGTCCATGGCCCGCGTGTCCACGCCGTTGATGCGGATGCTGCCGGCCTGCGGGTCGTAAAAGCGTAGCAGCAGTTGCAGCACCGTGCTCTTGCCTGCGCCACTGGCGCCCACCAGGGCCACGGTTTCGCCGGGTGCCACATCCAGGTTGAACTGGCTCAGCGCTGGCTGCAGTGGCCGCGATGGGTAGCGAAACTCGATTGCTTCTAAATTGATAGCGCTTCCCGCAGATGTTGTCTGCGCTGGGGTCGCATTAGGTGCGGATTGAATGGGCGACTCGGTGGCCAGCAGCTCCATCAGCCGCTCGCTGGCGCCGGCGGCGCGCAGCACATCGCCATACACCTCGCCCAGCACGGCCGTGGCGCCGGCCAGGATGATCACGTACACCACGGTCTGGCCCAAGTGGCCCGCCGTGATGCTGCCCTGCAGCACCGCCTGCGTGCCCTGGTAGAGGCCCCACAGCAAAGCGCCAGAGGTGGCGGTGATGATGAAGGCCACCAGCACCGAGCGTGCCTTGCTGCGGCCCACGGCGGTCTGGAAGGCGGCGGCGGTGGAGTCGTTGAAGCGGCGGGATTCGCGGTCTTCGGCGGTAAAGGCCTGCACCACGGGAATGGCGTTCAGCACCTCGGCGGCGATGGCGCTGCTGTCGGCCACGCGGTCCTGGCTGGCGCGCGACAGTTTGCGCACGCGGCGGCCAAACCACACGCTGGGCAGCACGATCAGCAGCAGCACGCCAAACACCTGGGTCATCACCAGCGGGTTGGTCCAGACCAGTACGCCCAAAGCACCTATGCCCATTACCGCGTTGCGCAAGCCCATGCTCAGCGACGAGCCCACCACGGTCTGGACCAGGGTGGTGTCCACCGTCAGGCGCGACAGCACCTCGCCGGTTTGCGTGGTTTCAAAAAACTGCGGGCTTTGCTTCAGCACATGGGCGTAGACCGCGTTGCGGATGTCGGCCGTGACGCGCTCGCCCAGCCAGCTCACGGTATAGAAGCGCGCCGCCGAGAACAGGCCCAGCGCTGCGGCAACCGCGAACAGCTCGAAGAAATGGTTGCGCAGCGCCATGATTTGCGCCCCCCGGTCCACGCCGCCGTCTGCACCCTGCGTCACCAGGCCCTGGTCGATCAGCGAGCGCAGCGCCAGCGGAAAAGCCAGCGTGGCGCCCGCCGCCAGGATCAGGAACACGATGGCCAGCGCGATCCGCCCGCGGTACGGCCGCAGGAACGGCAGCAGACCGGACAGGGAACGTGGAGAGCCTTTGGCGGCTTGGGAGGAGGAGGGGGTGGTTGCCATACCAGGAGTGTAGCCATAGTTGATGATGCAACAAACAAAGACTTGACATTAATTGTCTAGTCAATTAATATCGCAACATGACTGCAAACAACTCTTCAGAAACTATGAAGCCGACCGGTGCCGCCGCTTTCCCGCCGCCTGCCGACTTCTACCAGCCTGACAGCTATGTCGCCGGAGGTGACAGCGTGGGCCATCTGATGCACCGCGTGGTGACTGCCTTCACCCAAGAGATGGAGCGCCAGTTCGAGCCCAGCGGCTTGACCAATGCGCAGTGGAAGCCGCTTTTCAAGCTGGCCTATTCCAATACCGCCACAGTGGCCGAACTGGCCCGTCTGTGCACCCTGGATGCAGGCGGCATGACGCGCCTCCTGGACCGCCTGGAAGCCAAGGGCCTGTGCCGGCGCGAACGCTCCGAGCAGGACCGCCGCGTGGTCAACCTGGCGCTGACCGATGCCGGCCGCGAAGCCGTGAAGGACGTGCCAGTGGTGCTCAGCAATGTGCACAACGCCTACCTGGCCGGTTTTAGCCATGAGGAATGGCAAACCCTGAAGAGCTTTTTGCAACGCATTCTGGATAACGTCGCCGCCGTACAGGCGCAAGCAAACAACCCCGTCGGAGAAAAAGATGCCTCGTAAATCCCTTAGCCGCGTGCCACGCTTTGCGCTGGCCGCCACCTTGCTGGCGGGCCTGGCCGCATGCGCCAACTATTCCGGCATTCAACCTGGAGCGCAATTGCGCACGCCCCAGTCCCTGGGGCTGGACGCCACCGCCCAAGCGTCCACTGTGGACGCCCAATGGTGGCTCGGCTTTCAGGATGCCCAGTTGAACACCCTGATCGACCAGGCCCTGCAGACCAGCCCCAGCCTGCAGCTCGCACAGGCCCGCGTGCGCCGCGCCCAGGCCGGCACCGACGTGGCCCGCTCGGCGCTGCTGCCCAAGGTGAATGCCGGGGTGGAGGCCACGCACCAGCTCTACACCGCCAACGGCCTGTATCCCGCGCCGCTGGGCGGCAATATTTATGACGCCGGCACCGCCCAGCTCGAAGCCAGCTGGGAGCTGGACTTCTTCGGCAAGAACCGCGCTGCGCTGGACGCCGCCGTGGGCCAGGCCAAGGCCGCCCAGGCCGACGCCCAGGCCGCCCGCGTGCTGCTGGCCAGCCAGGTGGCACGCAACTACTTTCAGTTGCTGCGCCTGAACGCCCAGCTGGGCCTGGCGAACCGCACCCTGTCCCAACGCACCGAGCTGCTGAACCTGGTGCGTGATCGCGTCAGCGCCGGCCTGGACACCCGCCTGGAGCTGCGCCAAAGCGAGGGCGGCCTGCCCGAGGCGCGCCAGCAGGTTGAGGCGGTGCAAGAGCAGATCGCCCTGACGCGCAACGCCCTGGCCGCGCTGGTAGGTCAGCCAAATATAGCCCTGGCGCAGAATTTACCTGCGCTGGATGCTATTAATAACATAGCAACTGCATCGGCTGTACCGGCCGACCTGCTGGGCCGCCGCGCCGACATTACCGCCGCCCGCTGGCGCGTGGAGGCGGCCAGCTCTGACGTCGCCAGCGCCAAAGCCCAGTTCTACCCGAATATCAACCTGGTGGGCTTTGCCGGCTTCTCCAGCATTGGCCTGGACAAACTGCTGGAATCCGGCAGCCGGCAGTGGGGCATAGGCCCGGCCATCCATCTGCCTATATTCGACGCAGGCCATTTGCGTGCCGGCCTGAAGGGCAAGACGGCCGACCTGGACGCTGCGGTGGAAAGCTATAACGCCGCCCTGATCGACGCCGTGCGCGATGTGGCCGACCAGGTCGCCTCCCAGCAGTCCATCACCCGTCAGCAGGTCGAGCAGCGCGCCGCCCAGCAGGCGGCCGAGTCGGCGTATGAGATTGCCGTGCAGCGCTATGGCGCCGGCCTGGGCAACTACCTGAACGTGCTGAGCGCCGAAACCGCCGTGCTGAACCAGCGCCGCACCCAGGTAGACCTGGCCGCGCGTGCGCTGGACACCCAGGTCACCCTGGTCCGCGCACTCGGCGGTGGCTACTCAGAAGTGCAGCCAGATGCTACAAAAAACGCAGCTGCCAGCGCAGATGGCCAGTACGCCAGCGCCCCATCAGATGCAAAAAACAACGGGCTCGTCCGCTGAGCCCCGTCCCTCTTTATTCGTCCCCCATTCGTACCCCATTCGTACCTTATTGAACGCAGGTGAACACCATGACCGATTCCGCAAACACCCCCGCTGCCTCCGCAACCGCCCCAGCCGGCAATCCCCAGCGCAAGAAGGCGCTAATCACCATCGCCAGCGTGGTGGTACTGGCCGGCCTGGGCTGGGCGGCCTATGACGCATTCGTAGCCAGCCACTACGAGAACACCGACAACGCCTACGTGCAAGGCAACATCATCCAGATCACGCCCCAGGTCAGCGGCAACGTGATGACCATCATGGCCGACGACACCGACTTCGTGAAGGCTGGCCAGCCCCTGGTGCAGTTCGACCCTGCCGATGCCAAGCTGGCACTCGACCAGGCCGAAGCCAACCTGGCCCAGACCGTGCGCCAGGTACGCACCTTGTACGCAAACAACTCTGCGTTGTCGGCCCAGGTGGCCCAGCGCACCGCCGACGTGGCGCGCAGCCAGACCGACATCGCCCGTGCCCAGAGCGAGGTGGAGCGTGCCGCCGACGACCTGCGCCGTCGCCAGACCCTGAGCGGTAACGGCGCCGTGTCCAAGGAAGAACTCAGCCACGCCCAGACCCAGCTGGCCAACGCCAAGGCGGGCCTGTCTACCGTGCAGGCCAGTGTGGCCTCGGCCCAGGCCGGCGTGGCCGCTGCCCAAGAGCAACTGGCCAGCAACCAGGCCATGACCGAAGGCACCAGCGTCGAACAGCACCCGAACGTGCTGGCCGCTGCCGCCCGCGTGCGTGAGGCCTACCTGGCATCCCAGCGCGCCGCCGTGGTGGCGCCGGTGGACGGCTATGTCGCCAAGCGCACGGTGCAACTCGGCCAGCGCATCGCCGCCGGCACGCCCATGATGTCCATCATCCCGTTGAACCAGGTCTGGGTAGACGCCAACTTCAAGGAAGTGCAGCTGCGCAATATCCGTATCGGCCAACCCGTGAAGCTGACCGCCGATCTGTACGGCAAGAAGATGGAATACACCGGCAAGGTCGAAGGCCTGGGCGTGGGCACCGGTGCAGCATTTGCCCTGCTGCCGGCGCAGAACGCCACCGGCAACTGGATCAAGGTGGTGCAGCGCGTGCCGGTGCGTATCGCCCTGGACGCCAAGCAACTGGTGGACAACCCGCTGCGCGTGGGCCTGTCCATGGACGCGACCATCGACGTCACCCAGCAGGACGGCAAGATGCTGGCCGATGCACCACGCGCCGCCTCGTTGGCCACGCTGACAGCGCCTACCGATAAGGGCGCCGAGCTGGAGGTGCAGCGCGTGATCGCTGCCAACTTGGGCGGCCGTGCGGTGGTGGCTCGCAATGATGCGGCCAAGGCTTCCAAGGCGGTTGAAGCGCCTGCGGCCCTGGCAGCAGTGTCCGTTCCTGCGCAGGTTCAATAAACCGGCTGCGGCCGGTATTACGGGTCTGAAGCCATGTCCTCCAACCTCAACTATGTTCCGCCCCCGCCGCTAGAGGGCTCGGCCCGCATGTGGGGCACGATCGCCTTGTCCACCGCCACGTTCATGAACGTGCTGGACACCTCGATCGCCAATGTGTCCCTGTCTGCCATCGCCGGTGACCTGGGTGTCAGCCCCAACCAGGGCACCTGGGTGATTACCAGCTTTGCCGTGGCCAATGCCATCTCGGTGCCGTTGACCGGCTGGCTGTCGCAGCGTTTCGGCCAGGTGCGCCTATTCACGCTCAGCATCATCATGTTCGTGCTGGCCTCATGGCTGTGCGGACTGGCGCCAAACATGGGCATGCTGATCGCGTTTCGGGTGCTGCAAGGCTTTGTGGCCGGACCGATGATTCCCTTGTCGCAGGCACTGCTGCTGTCCAGCTACCCCAAGGCGCTGGCGGGCACCGCCATGGCGATGTGGGCCATGACCACCCTGGTGGCGCCGGTGATGGGGCCGCTGCTGGGCGGCTGGATCACCGACAACATCTCCTGGCCCTGGATTTTCTATATCAACATCCCGGTGGGTATCCTGGCTGCCGGTGCGGCCTGGACGCTGTACCACAAGCGCGAGTCGCAGACCAAGAAGCTGCCGATCGACGGCGTGGGTCTGGGCCTGCTGGTGGTCTGGGTGGGTGCGCTGCAGATCATGCTGGACAAGGGCAAAGAGCTGGACTGGTTCCACTCCACCGAGGTGCAGATCCTGGCGGCCGTGGCACTGGTGGGCTTCCTGTTCTTCCTGGCCTGGGAGCTGACCGACAAGCACCCGGTGACGGACCTGCGCCTTTTCGCCCGGCGTAACTTCTGGGCCGGCACGCTGGCGACATCGGTGGGTTACGGCCTGTTCTTCGGCAACGTGGTCTTGCTGCCGCTGTGGCTGCAGCAGTACATGGGCTATACCGCCACCCAGGCCGGCTTCATTCTGGCACCGGTGGGCTTGTTCGCCATCGTGCTGTCGCCCATCGTGGGCAAGAACGTGGGCAAGATGGACCCGCGCATGTTTGCCTCGTTCGCGTTCATCGTGTTTGGCTTGGTGCTGTGGATGCGCTCGAAGTTCAACGTGCAGGCCGATGAGGCTACGCTGATGGTGCCGACCCTGGTGCAGGGCGTGGCTATGGCTTTCTTCTTCATCCCATTGAGTATCTTGACGCTCAGCGGCCTGCCGCCAGACCGCATTCCTGCGGCCTCCGGCTTGACCAACTTTGTGCGTATCACGGCCGGTGCCATGGGCACGTCCCTGGTCACCACGGTATGGGAAAACCGCACGGCCTTGCACCATGCGCAGCTGGTGGAGTACATCAACCAGGGGCGGCAGGTGGCGACCGGTACCTTGTCAGGCCTGGGCAATGCTGGCCTAGACCCGCAGCAGGCTTTGGAGCAGGTCAACCGCCTGGTGGGCCAGCAGGCCGCGACGCTGGCGGCGAACGATGTGTTCTTCGCCTCGTCCATGCTGTTCCTGATGCTGATACCGCTGGTGTGGATCACCCGCCGGCCGCAGGCCATGGGTGCGGCTGCCTCGGAGGCAGCTGCCGGCGCACACTAAAAAGTCCGCCGCGCAAGTGCAAAAAAGGGGCTGGTTCCAAATGGAACCAGCCCCTTTTTTATGGGCCACTCAAGGCCCGTTGTTCGCTTAGCCTATGCGCACGGGCACGAAGATCTTGTCGCCGTCACGCAGGATCAGCAGGGCGATCGACTTGTCGGCCTTGGCCACCACGGCGCGGATCTGTTCCACGTTCTTCGCCGGCGTGCCATTGATGGCCAGCAGTACGTCACCGCTCTGCACGCCTGCGTTGGCGGCGGCACCGCCCGCGTTTTCGATCAGCAGGCCGTTTTCCACGCCGGCGGAGCGCAGCTCATCCGGTTGCAACTGGCGCAGCGCCAGACCCAGGCGGCCTTGCGATGCGGGTTCCTTGTTGCTGGCGACTTGCTCGGGCTTGTCGTTGGCGCTGCCTAGCTTGACCTCGATGGTCTGGGCCGAGCCCTTGCGCCATACGTCCAGCTGCACTTTCTCCCCCGGGGTGGACAGGCTGATAGCCGCCGGCAGGTCACCCGAGGACACGATGGTGTGGCCGTCCACCTTGCGGATCACGTCACCCGGCTCCAGTCCGGCCTTGGCGGCGGGGCCGGATTTGTCCACGCTGGAAACCAGCGCACCTTCGGGCTTGTCGAGGTGGAAGGAGTCCGCCAGCGTCTGGTTGACCTCTTGCACCGCCACGCCCAGGCGCGCATGTTCCACCTTGCCGTGGGCCACTATCTGGTCCTTGATCTTGCCGGCCAGGTCCATCGGGATGGCGAAGGACACGCCCTGGTAGCCGCCGGTGCGGCTGTAGATCTGCGAGTTGATGCCGATCACTTCACCGCGGGTGTTGAACAGCGGCCCGCCAGAGTTGCCGGGGTTTACCGCAGCATCGGTCTGGATGAAGGACACCGCGCCGTCGTCGGGCAGGGTGCGGCCCTTGGCGCTGACCACGCCGGCGGTGACGGTGTTTTCAAAGCCAAACGGCGAGCCTATGGCCAGCACCCATTCGCCCACGCGCAGGTCGCTGGTCTTGCCGATGGTGGCCACGGGCAGGTTCTTGGCGTCGATCTTCAGTACGGCCACGTCGGTCTTGGGGTCAGAGCCCAGCACCTTGGCGATGAATTCGCGCCGGTCGGTGAGCTTCACTGTGACTTCCTTGGCGTCCTGCACCACATGGGCGTTGGTCATGATGATGCCGTCGGCGCTCACGATGAAGCCCGAGCCCTGGCTATGCGTGGGGACGGCTTTCGGCGCCTGGCCACCCTGGCCTTGTTGGAAGCGGCGGAATAGCTCAAACAGCGGGTCGTTGCCGAACGGGTCCTCGCGACCCTGGCGCTGCGCGGTTTCGCCGTCGTCATTCGAGGCCTTGGCGCCGCCGACCACGCTGATGTTGACCACGGACGGGCCATTTTGGGCGGTGATCTGCGCGAAGTCGGGCAATGCCATGGGGGCGTTGCTGGCGCTGCTGACCACTGGCGGGGCCGCGTGGGCCTGGTCCATGTTGTGGACCAGTGAGCCACCGATGCCACCGATCGCACCTGCGGCGACCAGTGCCAATACCAGTTTGGTGTTGTGAAGCGATTGCGTTTTCATGGAAGCATCCTTTGGAAGAGCATTGCGATGGCTCGACTATGGGGATGCTGGCTTAGGCCAGTCTTAAACAGCCAGGGGCTGTGAACGGCTACTCAATGGCGGAATTCCTTCAGGTCCAGGCGCAGCACGTAGCGCGGCTGGCTGCCCACGTCTTCCAGGGTGATCAGTGCGTCGCAGCAGGTGGTCTGGCCGGCCCGGCCTTCATAGGCCAGGCGGCGCTGGAAGCGGGTGGCGTCGCCTTTGGACAAAAAGCCTACGCGCTGCCCGTGGACCCGCACTTCCACCGGTTTCCAGATGTCGGGGTTGTTGGCGCCGGTGTGCAGCGCAGCCAGCACCCGCGCACCTGCCGAGCCGATGGGGGTGCCGTCGGCGATGTCTTTCAGCGCGGCCTGGTGTTGGTCGCCGTCATTCAACGTGAAGCTGTACAGCCCCAGCGATGGCCATTTGTAGAGCTGCGCATCCAGCGCTTCGGCCTCCAAAGGCAGCTGCGAGGGAGACACGATCTGGTAGCCATGGTGGTGGCGTTGCGGGCGCATGGTTCGCCACAGCATGAAGGCTGCGCCAACAACAAACAGGGTGGTGAATAGCTCGCGCATCTGTGTCTCCGTGGGATAAACATTTGTAAACCTTGTGCATGTTTTTGCCGCATGTTTTTTTGTTGATATTGGGGAGGATGACGGCCACTGTCGCCTGGTTGTCGCCTGGGCGCGACGGGGCAGGGTGTTGCCAGCTGTTTGCGATACTCGGGGTATGCAGCTTCAAGACATTCTTTATTCGCAAGGTTTCGGCACGCGCCGCGTGTGCGCCGGCCTGGTACAGCAGGGCCTGGTCGAGGTCTATATGGACAACGCGGGCACCGCGCCCGTGGTGGTTACGGACTCAGCTATGGATTTTGAAGCGGAAGGCTTGCGCTTTCGGGTCCAGGGTGTGGACTGGTCGTACCACCGATTGGCCTATGTGTTGCTGTATAAGCCTGCGGGTACCGAGTGTTCGCAAAAACCCTCCACCTACCCTAGCATTTACACGCTGCTGCCGTCGCCATTGCGCTTGCGGCCGCAAAAGGGCGCGCTGCAGGGCGTACAGGCTGTGGGGCGGCTGGACCAGGATACGACCGGTTTGCTGTTGCTCAGTGACGACGGCCAGTTCATCCACCGCATGACCTCGCCAAAAAAACATGTGCCCAAGGTCTACGAGGTCACTACCAAGCACGCGCTGGACGAGAAGCAGGTGTCGCGTCTGCTGGAGGGCGTGGTGCTGGACGATGATCCCAAGCCGGTGCGTGCAGCGGCCTGTGAAGCCGTCAGCAGCCACCACCTGCGCCTGACGCTGACCGAGGGCAAGTACCACCAGGTCAAGCGTATGCTGGCGGCGGTGAGTAACCGGGTAGAGGGCCTGCACCGTTCGCAACAGGGCGGCTTTGTGCTGCCGGCAGATCTGCTGCCGGGCCAGTGGCGCTGGCTGAGCCCGGAAGACTTGGCGCTGCTGTCGGCCAAGGACCTGGCATAGTTCTCTGCGGGCTTGTTACGCCGGCGCGCAAAAGTTGCAGGCCCCGGCGGCTACACTTGGCGGTTGTCTTTTACCTGTGGTGTGCCGTGAAGTTGTTTGTCCGTTGTGTTGCCTCTTGGGGCCTTGTCTTCGCCGCCGCTGCGCCCTTGGCCGCCCAGGCCCAGTCCCAGTCCTCTCCAATCTTTGTGCTGAATTCGCTGGATGCCAGCGTCAGCGTGGTGGACCCCGCCACCTGGCTGGAGACCAAGCGGATTCCTACCGGCAAGGAACCCCACCATCTGTACCTGACGCCGGACGAAAAGTCGCTCATCATCGCCAATGCCCTGGCCGATACGCTGACCTTTGTCGATCCGAAAACGGCCGAGGTGCAGCGCGTGGTGCGCGACATACTCGACCCCTACCAGCTGCGCTTTTCGCCGGACATGAAGTGGTTTGTCACGGCCGCGAACCGGCTGAACCACATCGACATCTACCGCTGGGACGGCAAGGACATCACGCTGGCCAAGCGCATCTCCACCGGCAAAACCCCCAGCCACCTGTGGATAGACAGCAAGAGCACCACGATTTACTCCACCATGCAAGACAGCGACGAGCTGGTGGCGGTAGACCTGGCGACGCAAACCATCAAATGGCGCACGCCCACCGGGTCCATGCCGGCCGACGTGTTCGGCACCGCCGACGACAAGACCCTGCTGGTGGGCCTGACGGGCGGCGAGGGCGTGGAGGTCTATGACGTTTCCGGCAAGACCCCGGTGCGGACCAAGGTGATCACCACCGCCAAGGGCTCGCATGCCTTCCGCTCTGCGGGCGACAAACGCCATGTCTACGTCAGCAACCGCGTCAGCAACAGCATCAGCAAGATTGATCTGCAAACCCTGGAGTCGGTCGCCACCTATCCCGCGCCCGGCGGGCCGGACTGCATGGACGTCTCGGCCGACGGCAAGCTGTTGTATGTTGGTTCACGCTGGGCCCGCAAGCTTACCGTGGTGGATGTGGAATCTAAAAAAGTGGTGCGGCAAATCAATGTTGGAAGATCTCCCCATGGTGTTTGGACGCTGGACCACGCTCCCCGCTAAATTTGTTTTTGCTGCGGTATTGATAGCGGCTAGCGCAGGTTCTATCTGCGCTACAGCCGAAAAAGCTTGTGATAAATCGGTCTATCTGACCTTCGACACCGGCCACATGGGCGTGGCCCCGTTGATCGCCGATGTGCTGAACCGCCAGCAGGTCAAGGTCACTTTTTTTGGTGCCCACGAGCGCACGCAGGAAGGCGATGGCAGCCTGGGCGAGCACTGGGCACCCTGGTGGAAGGCCCGCGCCGCCGAAGGCCATGCATTCGCCTCGCACACCTTTGACCATGTGTACTGGCGCGGCGATATGGCCGGCAGCCCCGGCCAATTTCGCGTCAAGCCCTCGGCCGGGCCGGATGCCGACAAGGAATTCACCTGGACGTCAGCGCAGTATTGCGAGGAAATCCGCCGCTCCAACCAGCGCCTGCAGGCCATGACCGGCCAGGTACCGCTGCCCTTGTTTCGTGCGCCTGGCGGCAAGACTTCACCGGCCTTGCTGGCGGCCGCCAAGAGCTGTGGCTACGCCCACGTGGGCTGGGCGCCGGCCGGGTTTCTGGGCGATGAGCTGCCCAGCGAGCGCGCCAGCAACGCGCAATTGCTGGCCCAGTCGCTGCGCACTATCCGCAGCGGCGACATTCTGATGGCGCACCTGGGCATTTGGTCGCGCAAAGACCCGTGGGCGCCAGCCGTGCTGGAGCCGCTGATCGTGGGCCTGAAGGAGCGCGGGTTCTGCTTCCGCACGCTGCGTGAGCATCCCGACTACACCGCGTGGATTTCGGCCCATCCCCAATAATCTGCCCATGGATGTACTGAGTAATTTGTTTTCGGATGCGCAGCAATGGCTTTTTGAGGCCGTGGTGCAGCCCCTGGTGTTTGGCATAGGCCTGGGCGGCTTGGTGGAAGATGCATTCGATGCCACGGGCTGGCTGCTGGTCGGCCTGCTGCAGCTGGTAGTGCTGGTGGCGGTGCTGGGGCCCTTGCAGCGCTGGCGCCCGGTGGAGCCTATGCAGGATCGCGCGGCCATCCGTATCGACATGCTCTATACCCTGGTGCACCGCCTGGGGCTGTTTCGCCTGGCCTTGTTCTTCACCCTGGACCCGGTGATGGACGGAATTTTTGGCACCCTTCGGGTCGCCGGCATGGGCACCTGGCACCTGGATGCCCTGTGGCCCGGCGTGACCGATCTGCCGGTGGTCAGTTTTGCGCTGTACCTGGTGGCGTTCGACTTCTTGGGCTACTGGGTGCACCGTGGCCAGCACCAGTTTGAATGGTGGTGGGGCCTGCACTCGCTGCACCATTCACAGCGGCAAATGACCTTGTGGAGCGACAACCGCAACCATCTGCTGGACGATGTGATTGGCGACATCATCGTGGTGATGGTGGCCCAGCTGATTGGCGTGGCGCCGGGGCAGTTCATCGCCATCGTGGCCTTTACCCAGCTGAGCGAGAGCCTGCAGCACGCCAACGTGCGGCTCTGGTTTGGCCGTGTGGGCGAGCGCCTGTGGGTCAGCCCGCGCTTTCATCGCCGGCACCACAGCATAGGCATAGGCCACGAGTCGGCGGGTAAGAACACCCTGGGCGGTCACAACTTCGGCGTGCTGCTGCCCTGGTGGGACATGCTGTTCGGCACCGCGAATTTCGAGCTGCGCTACGACCCCACCGGTATCCGCGACCAGTTGGAGAGCGAGGGTGGACGCGATTACGGCCGAAGCTTCTGGCGCCAGCAGTGGCTGGGTTTGCGCCGCCTGTGGGCAAGTTTGGCGGTTACCAGGCCTTAACCGCATGCGGGTATGCTTGCCCCCATGAAGTTGCTACTTGATTCTTTCTGGCGCGCCGTAGCCTACTGCGTGCACCCCCGGGTAATTGCACTTTCGTTTTTGCCCCTTCTGTTGATGGTGGCCTTGTCACTGGGCCTGGGTTATTTTTACTGGGAACCGGCCTTGGACGCGGTGCGCGGCATGTTGGACGCGTCCGAGTGGGTGGGCCGCATGTGGGCCTGGCTGGAGACTGCAGGCGTGGGTCAGCTCAAGGTGGCGCTGGCGCCTTTGCTGGTGATCTTTGCCATTACCCCGCTGATCGTGGTGTTGTCCCTACTGGCGGTGGCCCTGATGATGACGCCGGCCCTGGTGTCTCTGGTGGCTGAGCGGCGATTTTCCCAATTGGAAAAGAAAAACGGCGGCACGCTGATTGGTGGCCTGTTCTGGGCGCTGGGTTCGGTGCTTCTGGCCGTCGTCGCCATGGTGGTTTCAATGCCTTTGTGGCTGGTGCCGCCCTTGATACTGGTGCTGCCGCCGCTGATCTGGGGTTGGCTGACTTACCGCGTCATGGCCTATGATGCACTGGCGGTACATGCCAGCAAGCAGGAGCGGCGAGAGATTTTCCGGCGTCACCGCGTCACCTTGCTGGGTATGGGGGTGCTGGCTGGCTACCTGGGCGCTGCGCCCAGCCTAGTATGGGCCTCGGGGGCTTTGTTTGCCGCCGCTTTTGTGGTGCTGGTGCCTGTGGCGATCTGGATCTACACCCTGGTGTTTGCGTTCTCCTCGCTGTGGTTTACCCACTATGTGCTGGCCGCCTTGCAGGCCTTGCGTGCCGAGGTGTCTGTGTCTGCCATGCCGGCCCGCGCCGCTGCGGGCCCGGTTGTTGATGTCGAACCCAAAACGGAATCTGTTGCCCATGAGCCTGCCAACCCCATCCTCCCAGCCCCATAAGTCGGCGCCGGTTTTCGGCTTGGTCATCGTCGGCGACGAGATCATGTCTGGCAAGCGTGCCGATAAGCATCTGCCCAAGGTCATCGAACTGCTGGGCGCGCGCGGCCTGCAACTGGGCTATGCCGAGTACGTGGGCGACGATCCTGTGCGCATCACCAGCACCTTGAGCCGCGCGTTTGCCTCGGGCGACGTGGTGTTCTCTACCGGCGGCATAGGTGCCACCCCCGACGACCATACGCGCCAGTGCGCAGCACGGGCACTGGACCTGCCACTAGCCTTGCACCCGCAAGCCGAGGTTCTGATACGTGAGCGTATGCAGGACACTGCGCGCGAACAAGGCACGCTGTACGAGCCAAACCGTCCAGATAACATCCACCGGCTGAACATGGGCGTATTTCCACAAGGCGCCCGCATCATTCCCAACCCGTACAACAAGATTCCGGGCTTTTCCGTGGAGCATGTGCACTTTGTGCCCGGCTTCCCGGTGATGGCCTGGCCTATGGTGGAATGGGTGTTGGACCAGTACTACCACCCGTGGTTCCGGCAGGAAGCCTGGGTGGAGAAATCGGTCATCGTGTATGGCAGCATGGAGGCCACGTTGACCCCGCTGATGGAAGCACTGGAGCAGCGTTTCGAGGGCGTCAAGGTGTTCAGCCTGCCCAGCGTGGACCACGCTGAACATGGTCGCCACATTGAGTTGGGCGTGAAGGGTTTGCCCAGCCTGGTAGACCTGGCCTATCCGGCCATGTTGGCGGGTCTGCACAATTTTGATGTGCAATTGGGCCCCGAATTGGTGCGTTCTTAATTGCACAAATTTGGTGCAAAAACCAAAATCCAATTTGGTGCATTGACGCGGTATTTGTTTCTCGGACGGGCCGTATTCCCGCTGAAGGCCGCCGCGGCCAAGGCAAAATACAAGGGTGGATGTGTTCACAAATGGCCTCGGCTGGTGGCATAGAAACTGCATTCCCTTCTCAGTGATTTATTTTTGCTCAACCTAACCAGGAGATTCTTGATGGCAAAGACCGTCGCAGACGTGATGAAGATGGTGAAAGAAAGCGAAGTCAAGTTTGTTGACTTCCGTTTCACCGATACCCGCGGCAAGGAACAGCACGTGACCGTGCCTGTGTCGCACTTCGACGAAGACAAGTTCACGTCGGGCCATGCTTTTGACGGCTCCTCGATCGCTGGTTGGAAGGGCATTGAAGCTTCGGACATGCAACTGATGCCCGATGCCAACACCGCCAACATCGATCCGTTCTTCGAAGAAACGACGATGATCCTGACCTGCGACGTGGTCGATCCAGCCGACGGCAAGCCGTACGAGCGCGATCCCCGTTCGCTGGCCAAGCGCGCAGAAGCCTACATGAAGGCCTCCGGCCTGGGCGACACCGCCTACTTCGGACCAGAACCCGAATTCTTCGTGTTTGACAGCGTGCGCTGGCAAAACGACATGTCCGGCTGCTACTCCAAGATCGATTCGGAAGAAGCGGCCTGGAACACCGGCAAGGAATACGAGCACGGCAATACGGGCCACCGTCCTGCAGTCAAGGGCGGCTACTTCCCCGTGCCTCCAGTTGACAGCTTCCAGGACATGCGTTCGGAAATGTGCCTGGTGCTGGAATCCCTGGGCATTCCCGTCGAAGTGCACCACCACGAAGTGGCCAACGCAGGCCAAATGGAATTGGGTACCAAGTTCAGCACGCTGATCCAGCGCGCTGACTGGGTCCAACTGCAAAAGTACGTGATCCAGAACGTGGCCCACGCCTACGGCAAGACCGCGACTTTCATGCCCAAGCCCATCGTTGGCGATAACGGTTCCGGCATGCACGTGCACCAGTCCGTGTGGAAAGACGGCAAGAACCTGTTTGCTGGCGACGGCTATGCAGGTCTGTCGGAATACGCGTTGTTCTACATCGGCGGCATCATCAAGCACGCCCGTGCACTGAACGCCATCACCAACCCTGGCACCAACAGCTACAAGCGCCTGGTTCCTGGTTATGAAGCGCCTGTGAAGCTGGCTTACTCGGCCAAGAACCGCTCGGCTTCGATCCGTATTCCTTTCGTGGCAAACCCCAAGGGTCGCCGGGTGGAAGCACGTTTCCCCGATCCACTGATGAACCCCTACCTGGGCTTCTCGGCTCTGCTGATGGCAGGTCTGGACGGCGTGGAAAACAAGATCCATCCTGGCGAAGCCGCTACGAAGGATCTGTACCATCTGCCACCCGAAGAAGACAAGCTGATCCCCACCGTCTGCCACAGCCTGGACCAAGCGCTCGAATGCCTGGACAAAGACCGTGCGTTCCTGACCAAGGGTGGCGTGTTCACCGATGCCTACATCGATGCGTACATCGACCTGAAGATGCAGGAAGTCACGCGCTTGCGCATGGCCACCCACCCGGTGGAATTCGACATGTACTACTCGCTGTAATCAGCGGTACCAGCCTGGGAACGCACGCAACGCGCAACCAGGCTTCCCATAAGGACGGCGCAAGCCGTCCTTTTTGCGTTTTGGCTTGGGAAAGCAATAGAAACAGAGTACCGTTGCGGCAACCCATTCTGATAAGGCCCAGTCGGCATATTCCATGAGCATGAAACCCTATTGGCTACTGATTTTGGCGGCTGCCTCGGCACCGCTTTTTGCGCAGGACAACGCGGTCTACCGCTGCGGCAATGAGTACACCAACTCCATCAAAGACCCCAAGGCCGCTGCAGCCCGTGGCTGCAAATTGGTAGAAGGTGGCAATGTCAGCGTGATCCAGGGCCCACGGCCAGATGCGAACCCAGCAGCCGTGCGAGCGCCTGCCGCCAACAATGGCGGTGGCGCCGAGCAGCGTGCGCGCGACAGCGACGCCCGGATGATCCTGGAGGCCGAGCTCAAAAAGGCCGAGGCCCGGCAGGCCGACTTGCTCAAAGAGTACAACCAGGGCGAGCCTGAAAAGCAGGGCGGAGAAGCCCGCAACTACCAGAAGTACATAGACCGTGTAGCCGATCTCAAGGCCGCCATTGCCCGCAACGAGAGCGATATCGCTGGGCTGAAGCGCGAGCTAGCCCGTCTTCCACCTTCTAAAACCACTCCCTGAATACCTTGAACACCCCGACCAACCCCCATATTGCGCGCTTTCAGGCGTTTGATTTGCTGGCCACGCTGGTGGCGGTGCTGCGTAGCGACGGCGCGGTGATGTTTGCCAATGCGGCGTTGGAAGACGCTCTGGGCACTTCGCGCCGCACCATCGAAGGCTCGCACTTCCCGGACTGTTTCACCGAGCCGCATATCTTGCAGAACGCATTGGAGGGTGCTGGCAGCAATGAGTTTGCGGCCCTGCGCTACGACGCGTGGCTCAAGCGCCTGAACCATGAGCCGGTGCCGGTACACGTGATCCTGGCGCAGACCGAGCGTCCGGGCGAGGTCATCATCGAGCTGCTGCCGCAGGAGCAGCAAGCCAAGCAAGACCGCGAGGAGCGTTTGATCGACCAGGCCCAGGCCAACAAGGAGCTCATCCGCAACCTGGCCCACGAGATCAAGAACCCCCTGGGCGGCATACGCGGAGCTGCGCAGTTGCTAGAGATGGAGATCGAGTCGCGCGAGCTAATCGAGTACACCCAGGTCATCATCCATGAAGCCGACCGGCTCCAAAGCCTGGTCGATAGGTTGCTGGCGCCGCACCGTCGTCCGCATGTGGTCAGCGACGTGAATATTCACGAAATCTGCGAACGCGTGCGTTCCCTGATCCTGGCTGAATTTCCGCGCGGACTGAAGATAGAGCGTGAATACGATGTGTCGATTCCGGAGTTCCGCGGCGACCGTGAACAGCTCATCCAAGCAGTGCTGAATGTGGCCCATAACGCCACCCAGGCCTTGAGCGAACGTATCGCCGAAGGGGACGCGCAGATCACTTTTCTGTCCCGAATTGCACGCCAGGTAACGTTTGGGAAACAACGTTATCGATTGGCACTGGAATTGCATGTCATCGACAACGGCCCGGGTGTACCGGAGTCGATCAAGGACCGTATTTTTTACCCGCTGGTGTCGGGGCGAGATGGTGGATCCGGGCTGGGGCTGACGTTGGCGCAAACCTTCGTCCAGCAACACCATGGCTTGATCGAATGTGACAGTGTTCCGGGCCGAACGGACTTTAAATTATTAATACCGCTGCCTTAGCAATTGAGGGGCAGCTTGACCCGAGGTGCAACCTGTTATGAAGCCGATCTGGATAGTAGACGACGACCAATCCATACGCTTCGTTCTCGAAAAAGCGCTGCTGCGTGAAGACCTGCCTACACGCAGCTTTACCAACCCGCGCGATGTATTGCTGGCGCTGGAAGAAAACGGCGAAGAGGACGGCCCCCAAATTCTGGTGAGCGACATCCGCATGCCAGGCGGCTCCGGCCTCGACCTGCTGGAAAAGGTCAAAGCCAAGCACCCTGGTCTGCCGGTCATCATCATGACCGCGTTTTCCGATCTGGACAGCGCCGTTTCGGCCTTCCAGGGCGGGGCTTTCGAATACCTGCCCAAGCCTTTTGACCTACCCAAGGCGGTGGAGCTGATCCGTCGTGCGGTGGAAGAAAGCCAGCGCGAGGAAGTGGCTGAAGAACGCATGGCAGATACCCCCGAGATGCTGGGCCAGGCGCCCGCCATGCAGGACGTGTTTCGCGCCATTGGCCGCCTCAGCCAAAGCAATGTGACGGTGATGATCACCGGTGAATCCGGCTCTGGCAAGGAGCTGGTGGCGCGTGCGCTGCACAAGCATTCTCCGCGTGCCAACGGCCCGTTTGTGGCCATCAACACTGCAGCCATCCCTAAGGATCTGCTGGAGTCTGAACTCTTTGGCCACGAGCGCGGCGCCTTCACCGGCGCCCAAACCATGCGCCGGGGTCGCTTCGAGCAAGCCGACGGAGGCACTTTGTTCCTGGACGAAATCGGCGACATGCCGTTCGACCTGCAAACCCGCTTGCTGCGCGTGCTGAGCGACGGCCATTTTTACCGTGTCGGCGGCCACAACGCCGTCAAGGCGCAGGTCCGCGTCATCGCCGCGACCCACCAGGATTTGGAGCAGCGCGTGCGCGACGGCGTGTTCCGCGAGGATTTGTTCCACCGCCTGAATGTGATCCGCCTGCGCCTGCCGGCGCTGCGCGAGCGCATTGAAGACGTGCCCATGCTGACCCGGCATTTCCTCCAGCAAAGCGCCAAGCAGTTGGGCGTGGAGCCCAAGCGCATATCCGATGCGGCCTTGGCACAGATCGGCCTGTTTCCGTTTCCCGGCAACGTCCGCCAGCTGGAGAATCTGTGCCACTGGCTAACCGTGATGGCGCCGGCCCAGGTGATTGAGCCCAAGGATTTACCGCCTGAAATCACCGGTGCGGTGGTGGCACCTTCCAGCGGTCTGGGCCATGCGCTGCCGCGCATGGTGGTGAGCACGCCGGTCGTGCATGCAGAAACCGATCTCTCGGCGCTGGACGATATTGCCGGCGTGCAGGCCATGCCGCTGGACAGCGATGCCGCCATCGTCACGTTGCCGCCGGCCAGTACGGCCCCGGTCAGCGCCTGGGAGCTGGGCCTGGAGGCCGAGGCCCAGGAGCTGCTGGCCAATGACCGCCACGACGTGTGGGACGTGCTGACGCGCCGTTTCGAGTCCAAGCTGATCCTGACCGCGCTGCACAACACCCGGGGCCGTCGCATCGAGGCGGCCCAGAAGCTGGGCATTGGCCGCAACACCATCACCCGCAAAATCCAGGAGCTGGGTTTGGAGTGAAAGAGGGCGCTAGCGTAGATAGTACCTGCGCTAGCTGCTATCTATTTTGATAATACAGACAATCCCCCGGGGCCTGTGCACCAGGGGCATTGTTCTTATGGATGACGTTTTAGTTCTCAGCCCCAGTAAACGGCACTAAAGTAGGCGCAGCCTGTGCCCCGGATATATCTCCGGGGACTGCCGATCGACCCCTGCGCTGGAGGCTGTGCATGGTTCTTCATTTGGTCCAGGGTGTTGCCTGGATCTTTGTTCTGGGTGTGCTGCAGGGGCTGCACCTGCGCGCCAGGAAGCCCCGCAGCGTGCTTCGTCAACTGGTGACCGGGCTGCTGTTTGGCGGTATCTGCGTGCTAGGCATGGTGATGCCGTCGGCCACCATGCCGGGGCTGGTGGTGGATGCGCGCTGCGTGGTGCTGGGCGCGGTGGGCCTGTTCGGCGGGCTGCTGGCTGCGCTGGTAGCCGCCGCCATACCCGTGGCTTATAGCCTATTGTCTGAACAGGCTGACAACGCCATAGGTCTGCCTTTGCTCGTCGCCAGCGCTGGCTTGGGCCTGCTTTACCGATACGCCGTGGCCCGGGGCTGGGCCCGTGTGAACGTATGGCAACTGCTGGTATTTGGTCTGCTGCAACAACTGCTGGCTTGGGGCTCCATGTGGCTGCTGCCGGCCCATCCGCCAGGGGATGCGTTGCTCGTCTTGGGGCTGGCTCTGGTTGCCGTGATGACGCCGGCCATGGTGTTCCTGGGCCTGCTGATCCAGGAAGGGCTGGCTCGCGAGGCCCGTGAACAGGCGCTGCGCGACTCCGAGAACCGCTTGCGCAGCCTGTTGATGGACATCCCCTCGGTTTCAGTCCAGGCCTATGCGGCCGATGGCACAACGCGCTACTGGAACAAGGCCTCCGAGCAGCTCTATGGCTACGCGGCCGGCGAAGTGCTGGGCCGCAACCTCACCGAGCTCATCATTCCGCCCGAAATGCGCGACGGCGTGCGCCAGGCTATGCAGCAGATGTTTGCCACCCAGCAGGCGATTCCGGCGGGTGAGCTGTCGCTGATGCGCAAGGACGGCAGCCGCGTACCCGTGTTTTCCAGCCACGCCTATGTGCAGACACCGGGCCAGCCGGCCGAGATGTTTTGCATCGATATCGACCTGTCCGACCGGGTGCGGGCCGAATCCGAGTTGCGCATCGCCGCTGTGGCTTTCGAGGCCCAGGTGGGTGTGGTGGTGACCAACGCCAAACAGGTGATACAGCGGGTGAACAAGGCCTTCACCCAGAGCATGGGCTATAGCGAGGCGGAGTGTTTGGGCCAAACCTTGGCCTTTCTGAATGCCGACGCCAGTGGCGAAGCCTATTTTGGCGGCATCCAGCAGGATTTGGCGCGCAAGGGCCAGTGGGTGGGGGAAATCTGGAGCCGGCGCCAAAACGGCGAGCGCTTTCCGCAGTGGGTCAGCATCAGCGCGGTGCTGGATGGCATAGGCGGCCTGGGGCATTACGTCGCTACTGTGGTGGACATTACCCAGCGCAAGATAGCCGAGGACAAGATTCGTCAACTGGCCTTCTTCGACCCGCTGACCAACCTGCCCAACCGTCGCCTGTTCATGGACCGCCTGCACCGCGCGCTGGCCGCCAGCGAGCGCAGCAAGCGCACCGGCGCCTTGCTCTACATCGACCTGGACAATTTCAAAACCCTGAACGACACCCGGGGCCATGAAAAAGGTGACGTGTTGCTGCAGCAAGTGGCGCAGCGGCTGGTGCATTGCGTGCGCGACAGCGACACCGTGGCCCGGCTGGGCGGCGATGAATTCCTGGTCATGCTGGAAGACCTGGAGTCCAGCTCGGAAATGGCGGCAGCTGTCGCCAAGTCTGTAGCGGAAAAAATCGTCACCGTGCTGAACCGGCCCTTCAGCCTGGGCGACCTGGACTTCAACAGCACGGCCAGCTTGGGCGTGGCTTTGTTCCACGGCCAGACCCTGCCCATGGACGAGCTGCTCAAACAGGCCGACATGGCCATGTACCAGGCCAAGGCCCAGGGCCGCAATGCATTGCGGTTTTTCGATCCGGCCATGCAGGCGGCGGTGAATGCCCGCGCCGAGCTGGAGGGCGACTTGCGCCAGGCCTTGGTGCTGGGGCAGTTTTTGCTCTTCTACCAGCCCCAGTTGGACGCGCACGGACAGGTCACCGGCGCCGAGGCTCTGCTGCGCTGGCCGCATCCGCAGCGCGGCCGGGTCTCGCCCGCCGACTTCATCCCCTTGGCGGAGGAGACCGGCCACATCCTGACCCTGGGCCGCTGGGTGTTGGAGACCGCCTGCGCACAACTGGTGGCATGGGCCCCGCATCCCCTGCTGGGTAGCCTGGTGTTGGCGGTGAACGTCAGCGCCCGGCAGTTCCGCGAGCCCGAGTTCGCCCAGGACCTGCTGGACCTGCTGAGCGCCACCGGGGCCAACCCCAAACGCCTGAAGCTGGAGCTGACGGAGAGCATGCTGGTCGATAACCTCGAAGACCTGGTGCGCAAAATGGCCATGCTGCGTGCGCGCGGCATTGGCTTTTCGCTGGACGACTTTGGTACCGGCTATTCCTCGCTGTCCTACCTCAAGCGGCTACCGCTGCACCAGCTGAAGATCGACCAGTCTTTTGTGCGCGATGTGTTGATAGACCCCAGCGACGCGGCGATTGCGCGTACTGTGGTGGCCCTGGCGCAAAACCTGGGGCTGGAGGTGATGGCCGAAGGGGTGGAGACGCTGGCCCAGAAAGACTGGCTGGCCCGCTATGGCTGCCATGCTTACCAGGGTTATCTGTTCAGCCCGGCTTTGCCGGCGCAAGACTTTGAGCGCTACGTGCAGCGCACGGCCGCCGCGCTCACTTGAACTGCTTGTGCGTTGCCGCGTGGGCGGCCCATCACGTAGCAATCCAAAAAACCTCTAGCCCGACACTGTAAGGGCGGCATTACATCTGTTGCATACCGGGCGGTGATAGCTGCACGGTCTGCAGGGCGATGGCACTATAGTCGTCCATAAGGTCGCGCGGAGGGCCACAATTTACCCAAACATGGCCTCGACAAAATAGGCGTTGGCAGCCAGCCTGGCGCCGCCGGGAGAACAACAAAAATGCTGAAACCACACCCTCCCGCGCCATCCTCCGGCACGCCATGGCGCCAACTGCTGGGTGCCGTGCTCCTGCCTTGGCTGGCTATCCTGGCGGTGGACAAGGCAGGCGCTGCCGAACCTGCATCTATCTATGCCGAGGCGGGGCAAAACTTGCGAAGTGGCACCAGCACCCGTGCAGTCACCCTGGGCTGGCGCTGGCCCATGCAAAGCAGTTTTTGGGATGGGCGCATCACCGGCGCCTGGGATGTGTATGTGAGCCAGTGGAATGCCGATGCCACGACCGGCCAGGAGCAGCATTACGCCCAGGTGGGCCTGGTGCCCATGTTCCGCTACCGCTTCGACGGCGGGCAATCGCCCTGGTTTGTGGAGGCCGGCGTGGGGCTGTCGTATCTGGACAAAACCTACTACACGCCATCTGGCCACTTCAGCACGCAGTGGAACTTCAGCGACCACCTGGGCCTGGGGCGCAACTTTGGCGACCAGCAGCGCCACAGCCTGGGTGTGTACGTGAAGCATGTGTCCAACGCCGGCCTGCGCCAGCCCAACCCGGGCGAGACCTTTGTGCAGCTGCGGTATAGCGTGGGGTTCTGATTATTTGCTATTTATTTTGTAGCTGCTGGTGCAGGCAAATAGTGCGCAAACGGTGAAGTAGTGGCGTGGCTTTGGGGTAATAGTCTGGGCGTTTCTGCAATATTTTTCCGTCCACTCCAGTGCTCAGACCATGCCCCCAGGTTCCAGCGACGCGCCCAAGCTGCGTGGCATCGTTTTCGCTTTTTCCAAGATCGGTTGACCAGCTTTGGCGGTGGCCTGGTGTTCTGGCTGGGAATGCTTTAGCGGTGGGCGGCAAGTTTTAACGTGGGCATCAGCTTGCGTTGGGAGGGGCAGTACACCCGTACGTATTTGGCATCGTAAAGCGATGTGCCCGTAGCGGGTTGCACCGGCCTGTCTGCTATATATTCAGTAGCTTCTGGCGCAGTAGATTCAAGCGCCAGAGCCATTTTTTATCCACATGCATCGCCGGGCAGTGCGCGGCGGCATAGCCCAAATTTTTGAAGGAGCACGCCATGAAGCGATCGTTGTTGGGCCTGCTGGCCACCGTAGGGGTCAGCGGTGCTGTGCTGTTGGCGTCCTGGGTGCCGGCTGCGCATTCGCAGATCCGCGCCAATCCCAGCTATGTGCCCATGGGCACTTCGGCCGCTGGTGCGGCCAGCGTGGCCTGGTTCCATGACCCGTCGTCGGGCCGGGCGATTGCCTGCCAGACTGTCGGCAGCGCCAGCGCTGGCTTGACCGGCATCCAGTGCGTGGCCGCCAAGCTGCCACTGCCAGACGCGCCTTAACGAAGCCTCAGGCCTTGCGGCCCTCGGCATGCAGGGCCAGGATGCCGTGCACCAGCGCATTCGCGGGTGTAGGCACGCCCAGCTCGGCGCCGCGCCGGGCCACATCGCCGCTGAGCCAGCGCACCTCCAGCGGGTTGCCGCGTTCCAGGTCGTGCGCCATGGAGGAGGTCATGGCCGCCGGCAGCTGGTCGCAAAAGCGCAGCCGGTCGGCCGCGAAGTCGGGTGCCAGGGGCACACCCTGCGCCAGGCCTACCGCCACCACTTCTTCCATGATCTGCTGCAGCAAGCGGCGCGATTGCGGGTGGCTGCGCACCCGGCCTATGGGTAGGCGGGTGGCGGCGGTAGTGGCCGACAAGCCCACCAGCATGACGAACTTCTCCCAGATCGACTTGCGGATATCGGCGCTGATTTCAGCCTCGATGCCGGCGCTTTGGCAGGCTTGCAGAAACGCCTCCAGCCGGGCTGAGCGGCTGCCGTCGTATTCGCCAAAAACCAGCTTTTGCAACATGCCCGTGTGCGCGATCACTCCTGGCGCGGCAATCGTGGCGGCGATGTAGCAGACCCCGCCGGCCACCGCCTGCGGGCCCAGCACGCCGCGCAAGATATCGTCCTTGACCACGCCGTTCTGGAACGAGATGACCACCGTGTGCGGCCCGACCAGCGGGCGTATGGCCTCGGCGGCGGCTTCGGTGTCCCATAGCTTCACGCCGAACAGCACCACGTCCGCCACGCCCACGCCCTGGGGCGTTTCGGTGACCTGCAGATTCTTCAGATGCAGATCACCCAGGGCGCTGCTGATCTGCAGGCCCTGGCTGCGCAGGGCGGCACCGTGGGCGCCACGGGCGATGAAATGCACGTCGCAGCCGCTGTGCGCCAGCCGCGCCCCGAAATAGCCACCCACGCCGCCCGCACCCATGATTGCTACTTTCATACCGCTCCTTTGCTGCTGCGCCCGGACCCGGAGCACAAGTGAGATCTATGTTAGGTTGAAATTGGCGCGTCCGTCGTACCTTGAACGGGTTCTCAGACCAGCCAGCGCGCCTTCGCCGAAAAGCTCACAAAGGCCACGGCGGTGGTCACCAGGATGATGCGGACGATGCGGCCTTGTAGGATGAAATTCTGCAATCCGTGCTGCGTAGCTTGCCCGCGCCCCGGGTTCGCAGATTACTATTGTTTTTATAGCTGCTTGCGCAAGTAATACCTGCGCTAGAGGACTAAAAAGCCAATTTTTCTAAACGGCCTCATCCCCACCAGCCAAAGACCAACGGCATCAGCACCGAGGACAAAATCGCCTGCATGCCCAGCGCAATGCCAGCGTAGGCACCTGCGTCGGGGTGGACTTGTAAGGCCCGGGCGGCACCTATGCCGTGCGACGCCGTGCCCAGCGCCAGGCCGCGCACGGCCCAGCTGGTGATGCCCAGCAGATTGAACAGGTACTTGCCCGACAAGGCGCCGACCAGGCCGGTCAGCACCGCAAACACGGCGGACAGTGCGGGTACGCCGCCAATGCGTTCGGCAATCCCCATGGCCACGGGGGCAGTGACCGACTTGGGCGCTAGCGAGCGCACTACGTCGTCCGGCATGCCCAGGGCCCAGGCCATGGCCACGGCACTGGCGGCCGCCGCCACGCCGCCGGCCACTACCGCCAGGGTCAGTGCCACGCCGCGTTGGCGTACCTCATGGCGGCGCAGCCACAGCGGCCAAGCCAGCGCCACTACAGCTGGGCCCAGCAGCACGTGGATGAACTGGGCGCCGGCAAAGTAGCTGGGGTAGGGCGTGTGCGTGGCGACGAGCACGCAGCCCAGCACCACCACCGACCACAGCACCGGGTTGGCCCAGGGCGCGCGGCCCATGCGTTCGTAAAACGCCTGCGCGGCCACATAGGTCAGCAGAGTGGCCGTCAGGCCAAACAGCGGCGTGGTGGCCAGGTAGACCCACAGTTGGACGAAATCAGCCATGGCTGTCTTCCTGTGCGGGCTTTTCTTGCGTGGGCTCTTCCCGCAGCAACTGGCGCAGCACCAGGGCCGTCACCGCCAGGCCGATCCATGTGGATAGCACGATCACCACCAGCAGCTGCGCACCGTATTGCGACACCAGCTGCAAATGGGTGATGACACCCACGCCCACCGGCACAAACAGCAGCGACAGATGGCCCAGCAGCAGCTCGGCCATGGCTGCGACGGGTTCGCGCACCCAGGCCCAGCCCAGGGCCGGCAGCAAAATCACCAGCCCCACCACCGGGCCCGGGAAGGGCAGGCCCAGGCCGTGGGTGATGCCCTCGCCCAGGGCTTGCACCAGCAGCAAAAAGGCCAGTCCGCGCAATGCTTGCATAGGTTTTCTCCTTCAGATGGGGCGTATGCGACCCCGGTCCGTGACGCTGCGTGTGCAGATGCTGCATCGTAGACGGGTTCTTGGGCGGGCGGCTTCAGGAGCGTTGGTAGGGGTTTTGATAGTACATAAAACGTCAAAATTTAAAGAAATTTCGCATTAAAACTGCGTGTGCTTTGCGGAATGATCAGGCCATCTGTTTAATTAGGAGACATGCTGTGGCTGACCTTTTCGACAACCCGATGGGTTTGATGGGCTTTGAGTTTGTGGAATTCGCTTCGCCCACGCCTGGCCTGCTGGAGTCGGTGTTCGAGCACATGGGCTTCACGCTGGTGGCGACCCACCGCTCCAAAGACGTGCTGCTGTACCGCCAGGGCGACATCAATTTCATCGTCAACCGCGAACCCAAGAGCGTGGCCGGCTACTTCGCAGCGGAGCATGGCCCCAGCGCCTGCGGCATGGCGTTTCGGGTGAAAGATTCGCACCATGCCTACCGCCGGGCATTGGAGCTGGGTGCGCAGCCGATTGAAATCCCCACCGGCCCCATGGAGCTGAACCTGCCCGCCATCAAGGGCATAGGCGGCGCACCGCTGTATCTGATAGACCGCTATGAAGACGGCAAGTCCATCTACGACATCGACTTCAATTTCGTCGACGGCGTGGACCGCCACCCGGTGGGCCACGGCCTGAAGTTGATCGATCATCTGACACACAACGTCTACCGTGGCCGCATGGCTTTCTGGGCTGATTTTTACGAGCGTCTGTTCAACTTCCGCGAGATCCGCTTCTTCGACATCAAGGGCGAATACACCGGCTTGACCAGCAAGGCCCTGACTGCGCCAGACGGCAAGATCCGTATCCCGCTGAATGAAGAGTCGCGCCAGGGCGGCGGGCAGATTGAAGAGTATTTGATGAAGTTCAACGGCGAAGGCATACAGCACATCGCCTTGATCTGCGACGACCTGCTGGCGGCCGTGGACAAACTGGCCTTGGCCGGCGTACCGCTGATGACCGCACCCAACGAGGTGTACTACGAGATGCTTGACAGCCGGCTGCCTGGCCACGGCCTGGATGTGGGCGCCTTGCAAACCCGGGGCATTCTGGTGGATGGCAGCACCGAGGGCGGCACGCCCCGTCTGCTCCTGCAGATCTTTTCGCAGACCCAACTGGGGCCGGTGTTTTTTGAGTTCATCCAACGCCGAGGCGACGAGGGCTTTGGTGAGGGCAACTTCAAGGCCCTGTTCGAGTCGCTAGAGCGCGACCAGATTCGCCGCGGCGCGCTGGAAACCGCCTGAGCTGGCAGGCGGAAGAGATCAGGCGCCGACGGCGTCGGCCCACGCCAGGGCCTGCAGATGGGCCCAGTTGACCTGTTTGTTTGACAGATGCAGGGCTTCGGCATTGCGCGCAAACTGCGTGTCGTCACCGTTTTCACAGGCCTCGGTCAGCGCCAGAAAGGGGGCGAAAACCCCGGTGCGGTACAGCAAGGCGTCGAGCACCGGCTGGGGCAGGGCGACCGACTCCAGCGCTTTGGCAAGCGGCATGCCCAGCATCACGTCGGCCAACGAGAAAACGCCCACCACGAAGGCGTTGTCGCATTCTTCGGGGGTCAGCATTTCGGCTGCCAGCAACTCCATCAGCCGGCCACGCACCACGGCGGTTTGGCCTACGGCGGGAGGGGCACCCCCTTCGCCACGTGATGTGGTCAGCAGCAGCGAGGCCCAGCGGTAAAGCTTCGTCATGCCCAGAATCATCACCGCGTGGCGGAAGGAGGTGACCTCACAACTCAGGCCGAAACCGGACGAGTTGATGAAGCGCAGCAGATTGAAGGACAGGGTAGGGTCGCGCTTGAGCAACACCTCAATGTCGTTGATCTCGCCTTGTTTGCGCACCAGGTTGATCAGCTGCAGTATGGTGGCCTGCGAGGGCCGCACGGTTTGCGCCGCCACCAGGGCGGGTTTGGAGAACCAGTAGCCCTGGAATAGCTTGATGCCGTAGCCGGCCAAGGTCTTGTGCTGGGCTGCGGTTTCCACCTTTTCGGCGACCAGCATGGCCTTGGTGTTCTTGTTGGCAAACTGCACGAAAGGCTCGACCATCTCGGGCTTGAGCGCCGTCATGTCCAGCTTGACGTACGACGCCAGCTGGCGCCAGGATGCGTAACCCTTGGTAAGGACCGTGTGGTTGAAGGCGAAACGAAAGCCGCGTTTGTGCAGATCCTGTAACACCAAGGCGTGGCGTTCGATGTCTTCCACCACGTTGCCGGGTACGGGCGGAACTTCCAGCACAACTTTGTCGGGGTGGACCAGCTCCAGATGACCGCCTGTCAAACTCTGCAGCGTGCAGTTGATAAAGACCAGTTTTTTGCCCACCAGGGCTTCGGTATCGGTGAACGACAGGGCGTTGACCAGCAGGGCCGCATCGGAATCTGCCGAATAGCCTTCGGCGGGCTGGGAGCGGTCAAACAGCTCGTAGCCGAAGACCACGCGGTTTTCGTCCACGATGGCTTGGCGTGCAATACGTACCCGGTTTTCCAGCGCTTCGTCTTGGGACTGCGTGAGGCTGTGGAGTTGGTCGGGAATGGTGGACATGGCAGCTGAAGAAACACTCAAAAGTAAGAAATGCGGGTGTGCGATCGATTTTAAGGAGGCTTGAGATCGAAAGGGGGCTTTGTATCAGGATGTGAGCTAGGTCGTGAGCCCGTCGGCCCAGACCATGGCCTCCATATGCGCCATGTTGATGTGGTGGTTTGTGAATTGCAAGGAATGTGCCGCTGCGTTGAAAGCGTCGTCGTCATTGTTTTCACAGGCCTTGGTCAGCGCCAGCATGGAGCCATAAATGCCACTGCCGCTGCGTAAGGCCTCGTTCACGGCCGGTGGCAGGGACAACAGGTCCAGCGCCTGTTCCATGGGGATGCCCAGCATCACATCGAGCAGCGAGAAAATGCCCACCACGAAGGCTCCATCGCACTCCTCCGGCGTCAGGGTGCCGGTGGCCAGCAGCTCCATCATCCGTCCGCGCACCACCGCAGTGGTGCCCACGGCAGCGGCAGCGCCATCGGCGCGGGCAGCAGTCAGCAACAGGGCGGCCCAGCGGAACAGCTTTTTCAGGCCCATCAACATCACCGCCTGGCGGAAGGAGGTGATCTCGTTGTTCAGGCCAAAGCTGGCGGAATTGATCAGGCGCATCAAGTTGAAGCCCAGGATGGCGTCGGCCTTCAGGACCTTCTCAATCTCGTCGGTCGTGGCCTGGTTGCGCACCAGATTGATTAGCTGCAGCACATGGGCCTGGGCGGGCGTGACGACCTTGGTCTTGATGACGTCGGGCCGGGCAAACCAGTAGCCCTGGAACAGGGTCGCGCCATAGCTGGCCATGGTGGCGAACTGGGCTTCGGTTTCAATCTTTTCGGCCACGATGGCGGCTTTGGTGCGGGTCTTTACCGCCTGTGCGATGACTTGCAGCTGCTCTGGCTTGAGCGCGCGCAGGTCCAGCTTGACGAAATCGGCCAGCGGCTGCCATCCGGCATAAACCGGTGCCAGCACCGTGTGGTTGAAGGCCAGGCGGAAACCACGTTTGCGCAACTCTTGCAGCGTGTGCTGGCGCGCCGCGATTTCATCCGGCGCATGGCCGGGTACCGGGCCGACTTCCAGCACCACCTTGTCGGGCTGTACCAAGTCCAGGTGGCCGCCGGCCAGGCTTTCGTAGGTGCAGTTGACAAAGATGGTGACCTTGCCGATGAGCGAGTCCATGCCGGTGTGGGTCATGGCGTTGAAGATCAGCGCGACATCGCTGGCGGCGTTGTGGTGCGCAGTGGAGCGGTCGAACAGTTCGTAGGCCGTCACGGCGCGCTGGGCGTCCATGATGGGCTGGCGCGCAATTGCGATGGCGCCGCTGGTATCAGGAGTAGCTGGTGCGGAAGGGGTGTCGGATGGGGGCATGTCTTGGGGGCGGGTAGATGCAGTCTCGTCCTATCGTAACTTGCTTGCGATGGACAGAGGGGAATCAGCGTACATCCAATGGATTAGATGTGCAATTACTGTAGCAACGCAGCCAGTTCGGCATCCGTAAAGCCGGCTTGCCGTCGGGCATCGGTGTTGAACGGTGGCTTGGGCTGCGGGGCGTCAAAGCGGTCTAGCAGCACGCGGTAATGGGCAACGGGGTCCAGACTGTCGCGCTCGCACAGCCATCGGTACCAGCGGTTGCCTACGGCGACATGGCCAATTTCGTCGCGCAAGATGGTGTCCAGTATTTCCACGGCCCGCCGTGCTGCGGGTGTGTTGACGCAGCGCAGCTTGGCCTGGATCAGCGGTGTGGCGTCCAGCCCGCGCGCCTCCAGCGTACGCGGCACCAGGGCCATGCGGGCCACCACATCCACCGCCGTGGCGGCGCAGACCGTCCACAGGCCGTCGTGGGCCGGGAAGTCGCCGTAGTCCCAGCGCTGCTCGCCGTCCGTCAGCTCTTGCAACAGTCCGCGCAGCAGCTGGAAGTGCAGGGCTTCCTCGCTGGCCACGCGCACCCAGTCGCGGTAGTACGCGTCGGGCATACCGTCAAAGCGCCAGGCCGCGTCCAGGGCTAGATTGATAGCGTTGAATTCGATATGCGCCACGGTGTGCAGCAAGGTGGCCAGGCCATCGGTGGTGAAGGGCGAGCGCTGGGGCTTGGTCACGCGCTCCACCAGCAGCGGGCGGCCCGGGCGCCCGGGTACCGGGGCGCTGGGGGCTTGCGCATGTTTTGCTATTGAAAGCGTAGCTGCTTGCGCTTGTAATAGCTGCGCTGCAGCCACTTTTTCCTGTGGGTCGGCGAGGCACAGAGCCTGCAGTGCGCGTTGTCGAAGTTCCATACCTACAATTATGCGTATACCCCCAGGCTCCACGCTTCGCGTTTCCGCCAACCCCTTTGCAGGGGGCGATACCTACAGCCCGGCAGAGCCGGTTCTGTGGTATCTCTGGTGTTGGAGCGTTCAGCCCATTGCCTGGGCTTGCTTCGGTGCAAGTCGTCGCCATATCTAGAAATGCAATTGTTAGGGAAACACAGTGTCTGAACTCCATAAATTCTTATTCGACGGCCTGCCCGTACGCGGTTGCATCGTGCGCCTCACCGACGCCTGGCAGGAAATCCTGCAGCGCCGTGCCTCCAACAGCAACTCGGGGCCGTATGCCCCGCCAGTGGCCGAGCTGCTGGGCGAGATGACGGCGGCCGGCGTGCTGATGCAGTCCAACATCAAGTTCAACGGCGCCGTGGTGCTGCAGATTTTTGGCGACGGCCCGGTCAAGGTGGCCGTGGTCGAGGTGCAGCCGGACCTGAGCTTGCGCACCACCGCCAGTGTGATGGGCGAGGTACCGGTGGGCGCCAGCCTGAGCCAGATGGTCAACGTCAACAACGAAGGGCGCTGCGCCATCACGCTGGACCCGAAGGACAAGTTCCCCGGCCAGCAGCCCTACCAGGGCGTGGTACCGCTGTTTGGCGACAGACATGAAAAGCTGGAAAAGCTCAGCGACGTGCTCCAGCACTACATGCTGCAAAGTGAACAGCTGGACACGCTGATGGTGCTGGCGGCCGACGAGAAAGTGGCCGCTGGCCTGCTGATCCAGCGCCTGCCGGTCAAGGGTGAGAAGAATTTGGCCGGCAGCCTGGTGAGCCAGGAGAACGAGGACGAAATCGGCCAGAGCGAGCACTACAACCGTATCGCCCATCTGGCTTCGACCTTGAAGCGCGAGGAGCTGCTGACGCTGGACGTGGACACCATTTTGCGCCGCCTGTTCTGGGAAGAGCAGGTGCTGATGTTCAGTCCGCACATGGGGCCGACAGCGCCCAAGTTTGCCTGCACCTGCAGCCGTGAGCGCGTGGGTGCGATGATCCGTAGCCTGGGCACGGACGAGGTGGAGAGCATCCTGGCCGAGAGCGGGCAGGTGGAAGTGGCTTGCGAGTTCTGCGGCAAGCAGTACCGGTTTGACCCGGTAGATGCAGCCCAGCTGTTCACCACGCCTGACGCCACGCTGCCGGGGCCGTCAGCGGTTCAGTAAGCCGCTGAACAGGCGGTGTTCGCAGACCGGGTCGCTGCATTTTTCGCAGTTCCAGGCCCAGGGCTTTTGTGCAGAAAATAGGCCGGTGGCGCAGGTTTTATCTGCGCCACCAGCTATTGAATCAATAGCATGTAAGGCGTGGGCGCTGCGCGCGATGCCCCGGCCATAGACCACCTGGTAGGCAATCCCGCCGCCCGCCAGGGCCGCACGCAGCCGGGTATCTACGGGTTCGCGCATGTGCTGGCCGTCGCGCTGCAGGCCATCGGCCACCCAGGGCAGGTCCAGCCCGGTGACCAGCGTCATGTCAAAGCCGCGTTGCAGTTCCCAAGCCAGAGGGTAAAGCGCGTCATCGCCAAACAGCAGATCACTGTAGACGGCGGTCATCAGGGGTGTGGTGTCGGCCAACAGATATTCGGTGGCGGCGGGCACTTGCGCGATGTGTGCGGCTTGTGTGCGTGCGATGTCCAGTTGTTCATCGGCGCGGGGCGTGCGTCCGGCTTGGTCGCACCAGGTGCGCAACCATTCAGGTACCAGGGCGACGTTGTGTCCGCGGGCACGTAAGCTATCTGCCAGGGCTTGGGCCAGCTGGGTTTTGCCCGTGCTTTCTGCGCCCAATAAGGCGATTTTCAACACTCTGGGGCCGCGATCAGCGGGGCATGCGCGGTGCGGTGATGTGCACGAAGATTTCGTTGGCCTTGACCATGCCCAGCTCGAAGCGGGCACGTTCTTCCACCATTTCCAGGCCTTCTTTGAGGTCGCGCACCTCGGCACTCAGCTGGTCGTTGGCCGTCTGGGCAGCCGCGTTGTGCTCGCGCAGCGACTCCAGCTTTTGCTGCAGGCGGTTTACTTCGGGCAGGCTGCCGCGTCCCAGCCAGAGCTGCGCATGCAGCATGCCCAGCAAAGCCAGCAGAATCACAGGGACGACGCGTGAGCCCATATTTGTTGCGCCTAAAACGCAGCCATGCCGGCGTGACGCCCCACCAGCCCTTTGAGCAGGGCTGGCATATGGGCGTCTAGCCGGCAGGCCAGCATTACTTCAGGTTGTAAAAGGCTTTACGGCCAGGGTAGGTGGCCACGTCGCCCAGGTCTTCTTCTATGCGCAGCAGTTGGTTGTACTTGGCCATGCGGTCGGAACGGCTCAGCGAACCGGTCTTGATCTGGCCAGCGTTGGTACCCACAGCGATGTCGGCAATGGTCGAGTCTTCGGTTTCGCCCGAGCGGTGCGAGATCACGGCGGTGTAGCCGGCGCGCTTGGCCATTTCGATGGCGGCGAAGGTTTCGGTCAGGGTGCCGATCTGGTTGATCTTGATCAGGATCGAGTTGGCGATGCCCTTGTCGATGCCTTCTTGCAGGATCTTGGTGTTGGTGACGAAGAGGTCGTCGCCCACGATCTGCACTTTCTTGCCCAGGCGGTCGGTCAGCAGTTTCCAGCCGTCCCAGTCGCCTTCGGCCATGCCGTCTTCGATGCTGATGATGGGGTACTTGTCGCACCAGGTGGCCAGCATGTCGGTCCATTGTGCGGCCGACAGCTTGATGCCGCCTTCGCCTTCCAGCACGTACTGACCGTCTTTGTAGAACTCGCTGGCAGCGCAGTCCAGGCCCAGCACAATGTCTTCACCAGCGGTGTAGCCGGCCTGGGAGATGGCTTCCAGGATCAGCTGGATCGCGGCTTCGTGGTTTTCCACGGAAGGCGCAAAGCCACCTTCATCGCCCACGGCGGTGCTGATGTGCTTGTCGTGCAGGATCTTTTTCAGCGCATGGAACACTTCGGCGCCGTAGCGCAGTGCTTCGCGGAAGCTGGGTGCGCCCACCGGGATGATCATGAACTCTTGCAGGTCCAGGCTGTTGTTGGCGTGCGCGCCGCCGTTGATGACGTTCATCATCGGCACAGGCAATTGCATGCCGCCCATGCCGCCGAAGTAGCGGTACAGGGGCAGGCCGGACTCTTCAGCCGCAGCGCGTGCCACGGCCATGGAGACGGCCAACATGGCGTTGGCGCCCAGGCGGGATTTGTTTTCGGTACCGTCCAGGTCGATCAGCGTCTTGTCCAGGAAGGCTTGTTCGGCAGCGTCCAGGCCCAGCACGGCTTCGGCGATTTCGGTGTTGATGTTTTCAACGGCCTTGAGCACGCCCTTGCCCAGGTAGCGCTTCTTGTCGCCATCGCGCAGCTCAATGGCTTCGCGCGAACCGGTGGATGCGCCGGATGGCACAGCCGCGCGGCCCATGGTGCCGGATTCCAGCAGTACATCACATTCCACGGTAGGGTTACCGCGTGAATCCAGGATTTCACGGGCGACGATGTCAACAATTGCACTCATTTTTTGTCTTCCTAGTTAAATAAAAATCGGGCGTGGCTTAGGGCGCACTAGTCTGTACAGCGGATTTTTGCACGGCTTTTGTGTTGCAGATGCGGCGAGGTGTTGAATGTTTAGGGCTTGTAACTATTCATACGTGTCGCGTAGGCCCAACGCGCGCCTTCCAAAACACCGCAGAATTGGCTTTGCCAGGCTGCCGGTGTTGCCCCCTGCAAGGGGGTTGGCGAAAAGTGCACAGCACTGGAGCCTGGGGGTGAGTCATTACACGGAAAAGCTGTTTTCCAGGTAGCCGTTTTTCTTGGTCACGCGGTCCAATGCCAGCAGCGTTTCCAGCAGGGCGCGCATATGCTTTAGCGGCACGGCGTTCGGGCCGTCGCTCATGGCCTTGCTCGGGTCCGGGTGGGTTTCCATGAACACGCCGGCTACGCCCACGGCGACAGCGGCGCGTGCCAGCACGGGCACCATTTCGCGCTGCCCGCCACTGCTGGTGCCCTGTCCGCCAGGCAACTGCACCGAGTGGGTGGCGTCGAACACCACGGGGGCGTGGGTTTCGCGCATGATGGCCAGGCTGCGCATATCGCTGACCAGGTTGTTGTAGCCAAAGCTGGCACCGCGTTCGCAGGCCATGAAGTTGTCTTCATTCAGGCCAACTTCCTTGGCTGCCGCGCGGGCCTTGTCGATCACGTTCTTCATGTCGCCGGGGGCCAGGAACTGGCCCTTCTTGATGTTCACCGGCTTGCCGCTTTGGGCGACGGCGCGGATGAAATCGGTTTGGCGGCACAGGAAGGCCGGGGTTTGCAGCACGTCAACCACGCTGGCAACCTGGGCGATCTGCGATTCGTCATGGATGTCGGTCAGCACCGGCAGTCCCAGTTCGCGCTTCACCTTGGCCAGTATTTCCAGGCCTTTGTCGATGCCCGGGCCTCGGAAGGTGTTGCCGCTGCTGCGGTTGGCCTTGTCGAAGCTGCTCTTGAAGATGAAGGGAATGCCCAGCTCGGTGGTGATTTCCTTTAGCGTGCCGGCGGTGTCCATCTGCAGCTGCTCAGACTCGATCACGCAGGGGCCTGCGATCAGGAAGAAGGGCTTGTCCAGGCCAATGTCAAATCCGCAGAGTTTCATTTGCTGGTTCCTTGGTGGTCCAGGGATGCCTTCACGAAGGCGTTGAACAGCGGGTGGCCGTTCCAGGGGGTGGACTTGAACTCGGGATGGAACTGCACGCCCACAAACCAGGGGTGGGTGCTTTGCGGCAGCTCGACCATTTCAGTCAGTTGTTCGCGTTGCGTCAAGGCCGAGATCACCAGGCCGGATTCGCGCAGGCGGTCCAGGTAGTTGACATTGGCTTCGTAACGGTGGCGGTGGCGTTCAGTCACGACATCGCCGTAGATGCTATGGGCGACCGTACCAGGCGCCACGTCAGAGCTTTGCGCTCCCAGGCGCATGGTGCCACCCAGATCGGAGTTCTCGTCACGTATCTTGATCGTGCCGTCGGCGTCTTTCCACTCGTTGATCAGCGCGATCACGGGGTGGGGCGTTTCGGGTTCGAACTCGGTGCTGTTGGCGTCAAGCAGGCCAGCCACATGGCGGGCGAATTCGATGGTAGCGACCTGCATGCCGAGGCAGATGCCCAGGTAAGGCACCTTGTGCTCACGGGCGTAACGGGCCGCGCAGATCTTGCCTTCGATGCCGCGCTTGCCGAAGCCGCCGGGCACCAGCACCGCATCGAAGCCACCCAGGCGGGACACGGTGGCCGGGGTGATGGTTTCGGAGTCGATGTAGTTGATCTTCACGCGCACATGGTTCTTCATGCCGGCGTGGCGCAGGGCTTCGTTCAGCGACTTGTAGCTGTCGCTCAGGTCCACGTATTTGCCGACCATGGCGATGTTGACTTCGCCCTTGGGGTGCTCGGTTTCATACACCAGGTCGTCCCAGCGCTTGAGGTTGGCGGGCGGGGTGTTCAGGCGTAGCTTGTCGCAGATCAGGCCGTCCAGGCCTTGTTCGTGCAGCATGCGCGGCACTTTGTAGATGGTGTCCACGTCCCACATGGAGATCACACCCCATTCGGCGACGTTGGAGAACAGCGATATCTTGGAGCGCTCTTCCTGCGGAATCGGGCGGTCGGCGCGGCACAGCAGCACGTCGGCCTGGATGCCGATTTCGCGCAGTTGCTTGGCGGTGTGCTGGGTGGGCTTGGTCTTCAACTCGCCAGCGGCCGCGATCCAGGGCAGGTAGCTCAGGTGCACGAAGGCGGTGTTGTTCGGGCCGAGCTTCAGGCTCATCTGGCGCACGGCTTCCAGGAAGGGCAGGGACTCGATGTCACCCACGGTGCCGCCAACTTCCACGATGGCCACGTCTACTGCGTCGTCTTCGCCGAAGCGGGCGCCGCGCTTGATGAATTCCTGGATTTCATTGGTGACGTGCGGGATGACCTGCACGGTCTTGCCCAGGTAGTCGCCACGGCGCTCTTTGTCGAGCACGCTTTGGTAGATCTGGCCGGTGGTGAAGTTGTTGGACTTGCGCATGCGCGTTTCAACGAAACGCTCGTAATGGCCCAAGTCGAGATCGGTTTCTGCGCCGTCGTCTGTCACAAACACTTCGCCATGTTGCAGGGGCGACATGGTGCCGGGGTCTACGTTGAGGTAGGGGTCCAGCTTGATGAGGGTGACTTTGAGGCCACGGGATTCGAGGAGGGCTGCAAGAGAGGCTGAAGCGATTCCCTTGCCGAGGGAAGACACGACACCGCCGGTGACGAAGACAAATTTGGTCATCTCAAAGTCGGGACGTAATCCCGAGGAGGTGGAAATGGTGATTATAAGGGCGTGATAAGGGTGGGTATGGGGCTGTTGTGCTCTGCTACATTGCCCGCCATGAATCCCAACACACTTCATTCGGCGGATGGCGACCTGGCCGGCAAGCACATCGTGCTGGGCCTCACCGGCGGCATCGCCTGCTACAAATCGGCAGAGCTGTGCCGGCTGCTGATCAAGCAGGGCGCCACGGTACAGGTGGTGATGACCGAGGCGGCGGAGCAATTCATGACGCCCACCACCATGCAGGCGCTCAGCGGGCGGCCGGTGTACACATCCCAGTGGGACGCGCGCGAGCCCAACACCATGCCGCACATCAACCTGAGCCGCGAGGCCGATGCCATCCTGATCGCGCCTTGCAGCGCCGACTTCATGGCGCGGCTGGTGCAGGGCCGGTCGGACGAATTGCTGAGCCTGCTGTGCCTGGCCCGGCCGATCGCCAAGGTGCCCTTGCTGATTGCCCCGGCGATGAACCGCGAAATGTGGGTGCACCCCGCCACCCAGCGCAATATGGCCCAGCTGGCCGAAGACGGCGCGCATCTGCTGGGCGTGGGCAACGGCCCGCAGGCCTGTGGCGAAACCGGCGACGGCCGCATGCTGGAGCCAGCCGAAATGCTGGAGGAGGTAGTTGCTTTCTTCGCGCCCAAACCGCTGGCCGGCCAGCGCCTGCTGGTCACGGCCGGGCCGACCTACGAGGCCATCGACCCAGTGCGTGGCATTACCAATCTGAGCAGCGGCAAGATGGGTTTTGCCATCGCCCGTGCGGCGCGCGAAGCCGGTGCCGAGGTGACCTTGGTCGCCGGACCGGTGGCTTTGGCTGCGCCGCGCGGCGTGAAACGCATCGATGTGAAATCTGCACAAAACATGCTTGCGGCGGTGGTGGAATCTGCGCAGGCAGCTACTATTTTCGTAGCAACTGCAGCGGTGGCCGACTGGCGACCGGCCCAGGCCGCCGAGCAGAAAATTAAGAAAGACGGCTCGGGCGCCACGCCCCAGCTGCAGTTTGTAGAGAACACCGACATCCTCGCCACCGTGGCCCAATCCGCCCGCGCTTTGAGCGGCGCCTTGTTCTGCGTGGGGTTCGCGGCCGAGAGCCAGGACCTGCTGGCTAACGCCCAGGCCAAACGCAAGCGCAAGGGCGTGCCCCTGCTGGTGGGCAATATCGGCCCGGCCACCTTTGGCAAGGACGACAATGCCCTGCTGTTGGTGGACGCGCACGGCGCCACCGAACTACCCCATGCTTCCAAATTGAGCTTGGCGCGCCGCCTGGTCGCCGAGATCGCTACCCGCATTTCTCCTGTACATCCCTCATGAAAATCGACGTTCGTATTCTTGACCCCCGTATGGCAGACCAGCTGCCTGCCTATGCCACCCCCGGCAGTGCCGGCCTGGACCTGCGCGCCTGCCTGGACGAGCCGCTGACCCTGGCTGCCAACGCCTGGAAGCTGGTGCCCACCGGCATTGCCATTCACCTGGCCGACCCTGGCTTTGCGGCGCTGATACTGCCGCGCTCCGGCCTGGGCCACAAGCACGGCATCGTGCTAGGCAACCTGGTGGGCTTGATAGACAGCGACTACCAGGGTCAGCTGATGGTCAGCGCCTGGAACCGCAGCACGGTGCCCTTCACCATCGACCCCATGGAGCGCCTGGCGCAGCTGGTGATCGTGCCGGTGGTGCAGGCGCAGTTCAATATCGTGGATGAATTCCCCACCGCGTCCGAGCGGGGTGAGGGCGGTTACGGTTCTACCGGCAAGGCCTGATCGGGGCTGGCCGAGAAACTTGCAATAAAGGCCGGCTCGGTAGTGAAGCCCAGCCAGCGCTGGGCGGCGGCCTGCAGCACCGCCGGGTCGCCCGTGGTGGTGAGCTGGACCCGGCCCGGGCCGGTGGTGGCCAGAGTCTGCGCGGCCTCAAGCAGGCGGCGTGTCTGCCGTGCTACCGGTTCGCCGGTGGACAAGATTTGCACCTGCGGGCCCACCAAAGCCGCCAGCTGGTCTTGCACGAACACATAGTGGGTGCAGCCCAGCACCAGGGTGTCGATCTGACCGGCCTGTGTGCCAAATTGGCCCATGGCGCTGATGTAATCTGCGCAGAGTGCTATTGTTTTTGAATTATCGGATGACGCCACGCTGCGGCTGATGGCGTCCGCCAGGCCGTCGCAGGGCTGCACGATGTACTCTGCCTGGCTCTGCAGGCTGCGCCGCAGGGCGTCGAACTTGGCGCTAGTGACGGTGCCGCGCGTGCCAATTACGCCCACGCGCTTGGTTTTACTTGCAGCCGCTGCGGGCTTCAGGCCAGGCTCCACGCCGATGATGGGCAGGTCTGGATGCTCGGCGCGCAGCAGGGCTACCGCGGCCATGGTGGCCGTGTTGCAGGCAATCACCAGGGCCTTGATGCCGTAGCGGCTGCGCAGATGCTGTGTGACCGCCCGGCTGCGGGCGATCACATAGGCGTCGCCACGCTCGCCGTACGGCGCGTGCCCCCCGTCGTCCAGGTAGACGAAGTGCTCCAGCGGCAGCTCGGCGTGCAGCGCCTGCAAGACGCTGAGGCCGCCGATGCTGCTGTCGAAGACCCCGACCGAGGCCGTGTTTAGACTCAAGCTGCAGCCACCCCGATGCCCTTGAATTCGCCGGTGGCGATCTTCTTTTGCCATTCGGCTGGGCCGGTGATGTGGGCGCTGGTGCCACCGGCGTCCACGGCCACGGTAACGGGCATGTCCACCACGTCGAATTCGTAGATGGCTTCCATGCCCATGTCGGCAAAGCCCACCACCTTGGCGGTCTTGATGGCCTTGCTCACCAGGTAGGCGGCGCCGCCCACGGCCATCAGGTAGGCGCTTTGGTGCTTCTTGATGGCTTCGATGGCGACCGGGCCGCGCTCGGCTTTGCCGATCATGGCGATCAGGCCAGTTTCGGCCAGCATCATTTCGGTGAAGCCGTCCATGCGGGTGGCGGTGGTGGGGCCGGCGGGGCCTACGGCCTCGTCACGTACAGGGTCCACCGGGCCGACGTAGTAGATGACGCGGTTGGTGAAGTCCACGGGCAGCGGCTCGCCCTTGGCCAGCATGCCCTGGATGCGCTTGTGGGCGGCGTCCCGGCCGGTCAGCATCTTGCCGGACAAAAGCAGGGTGTCGCCGGGCTTCCAGCTGGCGACTTCGGCCTTGGTCAGATTGTTCAGGTCCACCTTTTTGCTGGTTTTGTAGTCGGGCGTCCAGTTCACGTTGGGCCACAGGTCCAGCGATGGTGGGTCCAGGTAGACCGGGCCGCTGCCATCCATCACAAAGTGGGCGTGGCGGGTGGCGGCACAGTTGGGGATCATGGCCACGGGCTTGCTGGCGGCGTGGGTGGGGTACATCTTGATCTTCACGTCCAGCACGGTGGTCAGGCCACCCAGACCTTGTGCGCCAATGCCCAGGGCGTTGACCTTTTCCATCAGCTCGATGCGCAGGGCCTCGACCTTGGTCAGCTCGGCACCGGACGCCCTCTTGGCTTGCAGCTCGTACATGTCCAGGTCGTCCATCAGGCTTTCCTTGGCCATCAGCACGGCTTTTTCGGCGGTGCCGCCGATGCCTATGCCCAGCATGCCGGGCGGGCACCAGCCAGCGCCCATGGTGGGCACGGTCTTCAGCACCCAGTCGACGATGCTGTCGCCGGGGTTGAGCATGACCATCTTGCTTTTGTTTTCGCTGCCGCCGCCCTTGGCTGCGACCGTGACTTCCACGGTGTTGCCAGGCACGATCTCGGTGAAGATCACGGCGGGGGTGTTGTCCTTGGTGTTCTTGCGGTCGAAGTGGGGGTCGGCCACCACGCTGGCGCGCAGGGTGTTGTCGGGGTGGTTGTAGCCACGGCGCACGCCTTCGTTGATGGCGTCGTCCAGGCTGCCGGTGAAGCCTTCCCAGCTCACGTCCATGCCCACTTTCAGGAACACGTTGACGATGCCGGTGTCCTGGCAGATCGGGCGCTGGCCGGTGGCGCTCATCTTGCTGTTGGTCAGGATTTGCGCAATCGCGTCCTTGGCCGCCGGGCTTTGTTCGCGCTCATAGGCGCGGGCCAGATGGGCGATGTAGTCAGCGGGGTGGTAGTAGCTGATGTACTGCAGCGCGGCAGCTACGGATTCGATCAAGTCGGCTTGGCGGATGGACGTGCTCATGGTGGGGTCAGTAGTTGTGGGGAAACCCTAGGATTATCTCTGTTGCGATGGGTTAACGTTCTTGGCATCCAAGCGCGGGCTGGTACTTTGTTTTAATTTTCAGAATCGAGGGCTCATGCAAATCTTTAACCACATGAAAGTCATGACCCGGTTGAATCTGGTGTTTGGCTTGGTGCTGGCGTTACTGGCGCTGGTCATCGCGGTGGCTTGGGTGCGCCTGGGCGACCTGGGGCAGATCAACCAGCGCATGGTGGACGAGGGTTTTGTCAAAACAGCGGCGGCTGCCCGCATCAACGTGGCGACCCGGACCATTGCGCGGCGTACCGTAGAGCTGTTCTTTGCAGTGGACAAGGCGCAGGAAGACAAGACGGTGGCAGACATCGAAGGCGAAAAGAAGCAGATCGCCGATGCTTTGCAAACCCTGGCGCGGCTGGAGGGCTCGACTGAAGGCGGCGCCATGGTGGCGGCAATCGAAGCCAACCGCAAGAAGCATGCGGACTCGTTTGCCAAGCTGCTGCATTCCATTGCGGAAGAAGAGCTGCCCGATGCGCGCAAAGAATCCAAGGAGCAGACCCTGCCCACCCTGGATGCCATGCAAGCCCAGGTAGAAGCGCTGGTGGGTAAGCAGAAAGAGCAGGCCGATGCCGATGCGGCGTACGTGCTGCAGCGTATCCGCACCACCCGCAGTTTGCTATTGGGCCTGGGGCTGGCGGCCTTGCTGCTGGGCAGCGGCGCTGCGTTTGCGATGGGGCGCAGCATTGTGCGGCCGCTGAACCAGGCTGTCCTGCTTTCAGAGGCCATCGCCACAGGTGACTTCAGCCAGAAGTTTGAGGTGCAAGACGGTGGTGAGTTTGGCCGCTTGCTCGGCTCCATGGGCGATATGGAGGCCAAGCTCAGCGATCTGGTGTCGCGCATCAAGGACGCGGCGGGCTTGATTACTGTGGCCTCTCACGAGATCGCGCAGGGCAATGCCGATCTATCGCAGCGCACAGAGTCCCAGGCGTCTTCGCTGCAGAAAACATCTTCCAGCATGCAGCAGTTCACCGCTACGGTGCGTGAAAACGCGCAGCGGGCCCAGAGTGCGAACGGACTGGCGGGCAATGCGTCACAGATCGCGTTGCGCGGCGGCGCCGTGGTGGGCGAGGTGGTGGAAACCATGGACGCGATCAGCGCCAGCTCCAAGAAAATTGTGGACATCATCGGTGCGATCGAAGGCATCGCCTTCCAGACCAACATCCTGGCCCTGAATGCGGCGGTAGAAGCGGCGCGCGCGGGTGAGCAGGGGCGGGGTTTTGCGGTGGTGGCCAGTGAGGTGCGCAACCTGGCCCAGCGCAGCGCCGAAGCCGCCAAAGAGATCCGGGGGCTGATCGGCAATTCCGTCGCCCAGGTAGAAAGTGGCTCTCTGCGCGTCGGGCAGGCAGGCCGCACCATGCAGGAAATTGTGCAGGCCGTTCAGCAGGTCACCGGTGTGTTGGCTGAAATGACGGACGCGTCGGTGCAGCAAAGCGATGGTATTGAGCACGTCAACCAGGCCGTGATGGAGCTGGAGCTGGTGACGCAGCAAAACGCGTCGCTGGTCGATGAAACCGCCTCGGCGGCCACGGCCATGGCGGAGCAGGTGGACCGTTTGCAAACGGCTGTGGATGCCTTCAAGGTTTAGCCATCAGTCTTGGTGAATGCTATATAAAGAATAGCTGCAATCGTAGGTTTTGCTTGCGCTAGCGGCCTATTTTTTATAAACCGGTTGGTTCAGCCTGGGTTGTGACAGTCAAAAAACTGACACATGCGCTTCCTATGATTCCGGTTACATGTGTTGCACGCCTGCTGCTGCAACGCTGCCGAATCTCATAAACCCACGGAAGTCTCCATGTCTGAATTGAACCTTGCTTCGCGCCGCAGTGCCCTGAAATTCCTGGTCACCGCGCCCATGTTGCCCTTGGGCGCTTTCGCCACCACGTCGTTGCTGTCGGGCTGCGCCACCACGGCGCCGAGCACGGCAGGCTTTGCGTCTGCCAGCTTCACCGGCATGGCCGCACCCACGCTGGCCAACCCGGCCGCCATGGCGACCATGGCCGTGGGCTCGACCCTGAACATCACTTACAAAGACAACACCACGCAAAGCTACAAGCTGGCCTACCAGCCTTTCTTTGTGACCGGCGACATGGTGCCGGACGGCAAGGGCGGCAAGGTGCTGGCCGGTGGCTATTTCGACATCCGCAACCAGCCGATTCTGGACAAGTCGGTGGCCGGCAAGGAACGCCATTTCTACTCGGACTGCCCGGATGGCTCCTCGATGCTGAGCCTGCCCAATGCGAATGTTCCCGGCATCCAGGGCAAGGCCGTGTTTGCTGTGGTGCAGTTTGAATACACCACCCGCGACCAGGCCGGTGCCGATGCCTACGGCACGCTGCCGTCGCCCATCGCCGTGCTGACCCTGGACCAGGACCAAAAGACCGGCAAGCTCAGCCTGGTGAAGTACCACAACGTGGACACCTCCAGCGCCCACGGCCTGTGGATCACCTGCGGCGCCAGCCTGTCGCCCTGGAACACCCATTTGTCCAGCGAAGAATACGAGCCCAACGCGCCCTTCATCGACGAAGTCAAGCACTTCAAGACCTTCAGCAAGAACCTGTTTGGCGACGAAAACAAGGCCAACCCCTACCACTACGGCCACCTGCCGGAAGTGACCGTCAACCCCGACGGCACCGGCTCCATCAAAAAGCATTACTGCCTGGGCCGTATTTCGCACGAGCTGATCCAGGTCATGCCCGACAACCGCACGGCGCTGATGGGCGATGACTTCACCAACGGCGGCCTGTTCATGTTCGTGGCCGACAAGGAAAAAGACCTGTCCGCCGGCACGCTGTACGTGGCCAGCCTGGATTCCGGCTTCTCGGTGGACCCGGCCGCTGCCGGTGCCAGCGTGTACTGGATCAAGCTGGGCCATGCCACCAGCGCCGAGATCGAGCAAATGGCCAACACCCTGAAGCCCGCCGACATCATGGACGTGCGCAAGGCCGACCCCAAGGACGCCAGCTTCACCCAGGTCTTCATCGACGGCGTGGCCAACTGGGTCAAGGTCAAGCCCGGCATGGAAAAAGCCGCAGCCTTCCTGGAAACCCACCGCTACGCCGGTGTGATGGGCGGCACCATGGCCTTCACCAAGATGGAAGGCACCACCGTCAACATCAAGGACAAGGTGGCTTACTCTGCGCTGTCCTACATCCAGAACTCCATGGTCAAGGGCGGCAAGGGCTGGACGGCTGGCAGCGGCATCGCCGTCAGCAAGGCCCTGGTGGCCGGCGCCGTGGTCGAGCACAAGCTGGCCGGCGGCCAAAAAGACATCCTGGGCGCCGCCATCCAGAGCGAATGGGTGCCTACCGCCACCAAGACCCTGCTGGCCGGTGAGGACATTGCCGCCGACTCTATGGGCAACCTGGCCCACATCGACAAGATCGCCAACCCCGACAACCTGAAGTTCTCGGAAAAGCTGCGCACCCTGTTCATCGGCGAAGACACCAGCTTGCACGTCAACAACTACCTGTGGGCCTACAACGTGGACACCAAGGCGCTGAGCCGCGTGCTGTCCACCCCCGCCGGCGCTGAATCCACCGGCCTGCACGCGGTGGACGAGATCAACGGCTGGACCTATGTGATGAGCAACTTCCAGCACGCCGGCGACTGGCTGCCCCCGCTGCACGGCAAGGTGCAAGCCGTGCTGGACCCGCTGGTGCGCGCCAACTACAAGGACCGCTTCGGCGCTGCTGTGGGCTACCTGACGGCCGACCCGGTGGCTATCAAGCTGGGTTAAGCGCCCGCACAGCCCCTGTTTGTGGGGGCTTGGTTGCTATATAAATAGGAGCTTCTGGCGCAGGTGGTTACTGCGCTAGAAGCTTTTTTTATGGCTCAAATGCTGATCCCGCGTTTTCGCCAGGCAGCCGCACCCGCTCCGTGGTTATGCGGGTCATTGCTACTATTTGCGACCTTCCACACCTGCGGCATTGGCCCGCCCCGCCCCCCATGCACACCCCCACCCGTTCCGAGCGCGATACCTTCGGCCCCATAGCTGTGCCGGCCGACAAACTGTGGGGCGCGCAGACCCAGCGTTCGCTGCAGAACTTCGACATTTCGGGCGAGCAGCAGCCGCGTGAAATCATCCGCGCGCTGGCCCAGGTCAAGCGGGCCTCTGCGGTGGTGAACCACGCGCTGGGCCTGCAGGATGCGCAGAAAACCCAGGCCATCGTGGCGGCCGCCGACGAGGTGATTGCCGGCCGGCATCCGCACGAATTCCCGCTGGTGGTGTGGCAGACCGGCTCGGGCACGCAGACGAATATGAACGTCAACGAGGTGTTGGCGAACCGCGCCAGTGAGCTGCTGGGCGGCGAGCGCGGCGAGGGCCGGCTGGTGCACCCCAATGACGACGTGAACCGCAGCCAGTCCAGCAACGACGTATTCCCCACCGCCATGCACGTGGCGGCGGTGGACGCATTGACCCACAAGCTGCTGCCAGCGATTGAAAAGCTGCGCGCCACGCTGGCCCAGAAGTCCGCCGACTTTGCTGACATCGTGAAGATCGGCCGCACCCATCTGCAGGACGCCACGCCACTGACCTTGGGCCAGGAATTCTCGGGCTACGTGGCCCAGCTGGAACATGGCGCGCGCCATGTACAGGCGGCCTTGCCGCACCTGTGTGAACTGGCGCTGGGCGGCACAGCGGTGGGCACCGGGCTGAATGCGCCCAAGGGCTATGCCGAGCAGGCCGCCGCCGAGCTGGCGCGCCTGACCGGCCTGCCGTTTGTGACGGCACCCAACAAGTTCGAAGCCCTGGCCAGCTGCGACGCGCTGGTGCATGCCCATGGCGCGCTCAAAACCCTGGCTGCCAGCCTGGTGAAGATAGCCAACGATGTGCGTTGGCTCGCCAGCGGCCCGCGCAGCGGCATCGGCGAGCTGAGCATCCCGGAGAACGAACCCGGCTCCAGCATCATGCCGGGCAAGGTCAACCCCACACAGAGCGAGGCCCTGACCATGCTGGCGGCCCAGGTGTTCGGCAACGACGTGGCCATCAACTTCGGCGGTGCGTCCGGCAACTTCGAGCTGAACGTGTTTCGCCCGATGGTGGCGCACAACTTCTTGCAGAGCGTGCGCCTGTTGGCCGACGGCATGGTCAGCTTCAACGACCACTGCGCCGTGGGCATAGAGCCAAACCGCGAGCGCATCACCGCGCTGGTGAACAGCTCACTGATGCTGGTGACGGCGCTGAACACCCACATCGGCTACGACAAGGCCGCCTTCATCGCCAAAAAAGCGCACAAGGAGGGCAGCAGCCTGCGCGAGGCGGCTGTGGCGTCTGGCCATGTGACGGGCGAGCAGTTTGACCAGTGGGTGGTGCCCGGCAACATGGTGGGGCGCTGATCTGCGGTTGCGCGTGATGCTACTGAATTGATAGCCGCTTGCGCAGGTACATACTGCGCTGTAGGCCTAAAACGCTGGTGGTGTGAAGATGGGCTCAGGCGGAGACTTGCTCCGGGCGCACACCCAGCAGCTGGACGGTATGGCTTGCAATCATCCATTCCTCGTCGGTGGGAATGACCCAGGCCGCGCGGGCGCTGCCCGCAGCAGAGATGCAGGGCCCCCCAGCACCATTGGCCTGGCTATCCAGGCTGAAGCCCAGCCAGGCCAGGCCTTCGACGACGCGGCGGCGTATCTCGGCCGCGTTCTCGCCAATGCCGCCGGTGAAGACAATGCCATCCACGCCCCCCAGTGCGGCCGCCAGGGAGCCGATCTCGCGCAGGATGCGGTAGACGAACAGATCCACAGCCAGCTGCGCCCGGGGCGCATCACTGGCCAGCAGCACACGCATGTCGCTGGAAATACCCGATACGCCCAGCAGGCCCGATGCGCGGTAGAGCATGGATTCCACCTGCTCGGCGTCCATGGCCTTGGCTTGCAGCAGGTAGAGCAGCACGCCGGGGTCCACCGCGCCGCAGCGGGTGCCCATGGGCAGGCCATCCAGCGCGGTGAAGCCCATGGTGCTGTCCACGCTGCGCCCGCCTTCCAGGGCGCACAGGCTGGCGCCGTTGCCCAGGTGCAGCGCGATGACCTTGCCCTGCGCAAGTGCAGGGGCTACCTGGGGCAGGCGCGAGGCAATGTATTCATAGGACAGGCCATGGAAGCCATAGCGGCGCACGCCGGATTCGTGCAGGGCGTAGGGCAGGGCGTACATCTGCGCGACTTCGGCATGGGCGCGGTGGAATGCGGTGTCAAAGCAGGCGACTTGCGGCACGCCCGGTAGCGCGTCAAAGGCCAGGCGTATCGGCGACAGATTGTGCGGCTGGTGCAGCGGCGCCAGGGGCGACAGGGCTTGCAAATCTTCCAGCACGGCCGGCGTGACCTGCACGGGTTGCGCGTGCGTCAGGCCGCCGTGCACCACCCGGTGGCCGATACCGCGCAGCTGGATGTCCGGCACCAGATCGCGTACGAATTCGATGACGTGGTGCAGTGCGGCGTCGTGGCCCAGTGCTGCGCCAGGGTCCAGCGCGCGTTCACCCAGGATGCTGCCGCTGGGGCTTTTGGCGACGAAGTGCGGTGCCGTGCCCAGGCCTTCGACCAGGCCGCGCATCAGCAGCGTGAGCGCGTTGCCTTCATGCCATTCATAGAGCGAAAACTTCAGGCTGGAGGAGCCGGCGTTGGCTACCGCGATGAGATCGCTGTGGGTCGTGAGCGCCATGGGATGTGTGTCACTAAGGGGTGGGTGTATGGCAGTACCATGATTGGCAGCCCATGCCTGTGAGCTTCCTGTTCTTCATTTCAATTATGCCCATGCCTGATTCCTCCACTGCCACCGCTGCTGCCCCCAGTTCCCACCCCCACTACGACAGGCTGATCGCCGCTGCCCGCCAGCGGCCCCCGCTGCGGGTGGCCGTGGTGCACCCAGCCAACGATGTGTCTTTGCAGTCGGTGCTGGAATCGAGCCGCCTGGGTTTGATCACGCCGCTGCTGGTGGGGCCGCGCGCCAGGCTGGAGGCGATTGCGCAGCAGGCGCAGCTGGACCTGAGCGGCTTGCAGATGGTGGACGCACCCCATAGCCATGCAGCGGCCGACGTGGCAGTGGCCATGGCTCTGCGCGGTGAGGTGGACGCGCTGATGAAGGGCAGCCTGCATACCGACGAGTTGATGGCGGCTGTGGTCAAGCACGAAGGGGGGCTGCGCACGTCGCGTCGCATCAGCCATTGTTTTGTGATGGACGTGCCCGGCCACCCCCGGCCGCTGATCATTTCGGATGCGGCCATCAACATTGCGCCGGGTTTGGACGAGAAAGTGGACATCGTGCAAAACGCCATCGACCTGGCCCATGCGCTGCATGTGTCGCCGGTGCGCGTGGCCGTGCTGTCGGCGATGGAAACCGTCAGCTCCAAAGTGCCGTCCACCATCGATGCGGCGGCCCTGTGCAAGATGGCCGAGCGCGGCCAGATCACCGGTGCCCAGCTGGACGGCCCCCTGGCCATGGACAACGCGATTGACATGGACGCCGCGCGCATCAAGGGCATCACCTCGCCCGTGGCCGGCCAGGCCGACGTGTTGATCGTGCCCGACCTGGATGCCGGCAATATGCTGGCCAAAAGCCTGACCTTTCTCGCCGGGACCTATGCCGCAGGCATTGTGCTGGGGGCCAAGGTGCCCATCATCCTGACCAGCCGGGCGGACTCGGAGCCGGCCCGGCTGGCGTCCTGTGCGGTGGCGTCCATGCTGGTGCAGGCCGGGCGTGACGGCTTGATCAAGGCCGTGGGCTAGCCCCAGCTGCTGCACCCGCGCGGGTGCTTGTTTCTGCAGGTAACGAGGACGATTTCGACGCCGCTGTTGCGCAGCGGGATGGTGGTGTTTTGCGCCATAGGTTCGCCTTGCTGTCCAGGCGGACTTCTCCTCGATAACGGCGGTTAAGGCCTGCGATGCCATCCCATGGATGCCTATGGAAAACCATGATGCTTGGGGGTTATCGCGCCCCTGAACGCGGCATCTTCTGCGGCGCGCGTCGGCTGCGTACAGTGCCCCTTCATGTCATTGACTCGAAGCAAAGAAGGCCACGCGCCAGGCCACTCAGCCCCAGGTTTGCAAGAGTTTCAGAGGCGGCGCAGCACCCACGCGTTGTCTTCCATGACGACAAAGGCCAGCCAACCGCTGACCTGCGACCCCAACATGAGCACAAGAGCGGCTAGAGCCGGCACGTCGGACCCTGAAGAGCCCACGTTCAATCACTTCATTAAAGAGACAAGCATGCACACACAATTCAAACGGCGCGCACTTGCGGCCTCCATCGCCGCGATATCGGTTACGGGCCTGATAACGGCCTGCGGCGGCGGCAGCGCTGCGTCCACTACCGCTGGCCCCGGTGTATATGACAGCCAGCTGGCTTTCGATAAGACAAAGTACACGACGATTACGGTCACTCTCGACGGCGTGAGCACGCCGGTACGCTGGTACCGCGAAGTTTGCTATGTGGGCAAGCCCATGCAACTGGCGGCGACACAATCCGCCGGTGCGGTGGATAACCAGAGCTGCGGCTACCAGAATATGAACATTTTTGTGCGTGAGGTCGACGCGGCCAAGCAAGACAACGCCATTTTGCTCAACGTCAACAACGCCGGCTGGCTGGCCAGCTACCAGGGGGGCAAGGGCGGCTGGAACGGCACGGACCCCATCACCAACAGCAATTACGCCGGGGCCGACATCGTCAACGGCGGCACGTATGTCAGCAATAGCGACACCGACAAGAAGGGCGCGGCGCTGGCCCGTGGTTTCGTCTATATCAACATGGCCTCGCGCAGCCGTGGCGCGGTGGCCCCCGCTGGCGTCTACGACGACGGCATCTACCAGGGCAAGGCGCCAGCCGCCATCGTCGACGCCAAAGCCGCCGTGCGCTATTTGCGCCTGAATGACAGCCTCATGCCGGGCAGCGCCAGCCGCATCGTGGTGAACGGCACCAGCGGTGGTGGCGCGCAGAGCACGCAACTCGGCGCCACGGGCGACAGCGTGGACTATCTGCCCTACCTGAAGGCCGTTGGCGCGGCCGGTGTCGACACCAGCGGCAAGAGTTCGATCAGTGACAAGGTATACGCCGTCGTGGCCTACTGTCCCATCCAGGACATGGGCAGTGCCGACCTGGCTTACGAATGGATGTTCAATGTGCTGGATACACGCACGCTGGTTTCGACGGATCAGAAAGCGGGGTTGATCGTCGATGCAAGCGGTAATGAGCTTGTCCGTGCCTCGAACCCGGACCCCGCCGGCAGCACCGCTTTGATGAACAAGTTCGTGACATACCAAGCCGGCCTGGGTTTGAAAAACGACGACGGTACGGTACTGACCACCGACAACATGCTGGCCGCCCTGCAGACAGAGATCAAGAATGCAGCCAGCACTTATGTCAAGGCGGGCAAGACATTCGTTGCCTACAACGCGTACGGCAGTGCTGCAGCCAATGGTGTGGCCGGTGGAAGCGGAACGCTGTACTACAAGAACGATTTCATCAACGTGGATTCGAGCGGTACGGTTATTAACTTCAATATGTCGAACTATTTGAAGTTCGTGGCCAAGCAGTCCCGGCTCAAGGCCGTGCCGGCTTTTGACCAGGTCGGTCAAACCGCCGCACTCGCAGCTACCGCGACAGCCGACACCACGCACGCGGGCACCACCGTCTATGGCAACTACAGCGGTGGTGAATCCAATTTGTTCGGCACCGCTGCCCAGGTGTATTCCAACTTCACCGAGTACGCGTGGAACAACAACAACGGCGGGGACGCAGTTAATGCCGCGCAAAGCGATGTGGGCTTGGCGAATACCGGCTACACCTGGGCGGCCAATCCCCAGCAGGCATATCTGCTGAATCAGTACAAGATGATTAATGCGCTGGCCTATGTAGGCAAGACCGATGGCATTACGACACACTGGCGCGTCCGCGTTGGCGCGCGGGACCGCGATACGTCCTTCACCGTGGCCTACAACATCAGCCGCGCCCTGAAGGCGGACACCAAGGTCAAGGACGTCGACTTTGCCCTACATTGGGACCAGGGGCACGCCGGCAACTACGACGTGCTGAACGCCTTCACCTGGATCGACCAGCGCCTGGCCGCTGGCAACTAGGACGGGTTTTTCAGCATCGCCAAGCTACGGCGAAACGGGTGGGCCTGACTTGGCCCAACCGGGCTCAGGCCTTCACATAGCGCAGCACCATTTCGACGATGCTGTTGCGCCGCAGGGCCATGGCCTGGGGGCTGTCCAGTGTGTGCTGGAAGATCAGGGTAAAAGTGTGGTTGTTGGCCACGTTGAAAAAGCTCAGACCGCTGATGGACATGTGCAGGTCCACCGGGTCCAGGCCGCTGCGGAATACGCCTGCTGCGACGCCACGCTGGTACACGGCGGTGATGGCTTCGATGGCCGGTTCGTTGCGCTGCTGGATGGATGTGCTTTGCGCCAGGAATTCGCCGCGCTGCATGTTCTCGCTCATCACCAGGCGCACGAATGCGGGGTTGGCATAGTGGTAGTCCACGCTGAAGGCCACCAGGGTGCGCAGGGCCTGCTCGGGCTCCAGGTCTTCCAGGTGCAGCTCTGATTCGATCTGCCGGATGCGGCTGTAGGCGGCCTCCAGCACGGCGATGTACAAGCCTTCCTTGCTACCGAAGTAGTAGTAGATCATGCGCTTGCTGGTGTGCGTGGTGTCGGCGATGACGTCCACGCGGGCGCCGGCCAGGCCTTTTTCAGAGAACTCGCGGGTGGCGACCTCGATGATGTTTTCGCGCGTGCGGTCTGGGTTGTTGGTGCGCGACGTGGTGCGTGCGTCCTTGGCCTTGCTGCGCGAATGGTCGGGTTCGTTCATTCGCCCAGTATAGGAGGCAGCAGCTGCAGCAGAACGCTGTGGAAGGCCTCTGCGCGCTCGTACTGCACCCAGTGTCCGGCATGGTCTATCCACACAAATTGCTGAAACTGCGGCAGGGCTTGCAGGCTGGCTTGCAGCAGGTCTTGGTGGCCGACGTACAGCGCGTCCTCGCGGCCATAGATGGCCGACACCGGGCATGCCACGCGCAGCAGGTTTTGCTTCAGCACATCGGTGTTGGACAGCCGGCGCGCGGGCAGGCGGTCGCGCTGCACATTGGCCTTGTGCAGGGCCAGGGTATCCGCGTCTATGGCTTCGGGCTGGTGCAGCATGAGGGCGGCCAGGTTGAAGCGGTGGATGGCGTCGCGTGCGTCCTCGGTCTGCAGATGCCGCCAGCCTTTGAGCCGCACGGTGCTGCGCGGCACCAGGCCCAGGCCGACGGCGCCGACCACCACCAGGCGTGCCACCCGCGCCGGGTAGTCGGCGGCCAGAAAGCTGCCCACCATGCCGCCGAATGAAAATCCCACCACGTCTACCGGCTGCGTGCCCAGTAGCTGCTGCAGGCCAGCTTCCAGTGGCGCCGCGATCACGTCGGCATCCATGCCGCCCGGGGGCAGGGCGGAGTCGCCAAAGCCGGGCAGGTCGGGCACCCATACCTGGTGGCCCGCGTCTACCAGGGCGTCGATGTTGCGCACCCAGTGCGTCCAGCTGCCGCTGCCGCCATGCAAGAGCAGCAGCGGGCGCTGGTCGCCATTGCTGGCTCCCCATTGGTGCCAGACGGTGTGGCCGTCGCCGCAGGGCGTGAGATGTCGGGTGGCGCAGCTGCGCAGCGCGGCGATGGCGGGTGTGGGCACTGGAGTTGGGGAAGTAGAGCGTGCGCAGTATATGGGTAAGTTCTGCTATGCAAAAAGGAGCGGCTGGCGCAGATGCTATCTGCGCCAGCCGCTGTTTGGGCTCTGAACCAGAGGCCTCAGCTGCGTTGCTTCAGCCGCATGTCGTTGGGCAGCGGCGTGGAGCGGCGCAGCACGTCTTCGCTCAGCCATAGTGCGCTCTTGCGGGCGCGGGCGGCCACCATGGGCAGGGGCATGTTGACGTAGTCGTCGTTGAAGACTTCGAAGCTGTAGTCGCCCCGGTAGCCGAGCTTGTCCAGGCGCAGCACCAAGTCCACCAGTTGCTCGCTGTGCACGCCCTCGCCGGGGAACACGCGGAAGGTGCGGGCGGTGGTCATGCGCTCTTCAAAGGTGCGGGTCTCTTGCCACATGAAGTCGGCCAGCTGCACCAGGAAGATTTTGGACGGGTCCAGGTAGTCGATCTCGTCCAGCGGGGTCTTGGCGGCGAGGATGTGGTACGAGTCAATGCCTATGCCCAGGTTGGGGCAGTCGGCGCGGCAGACCACGTCCCAGGCGGTGGTGAACTCGTTGATGGTGCGGCCCCAGGATAGGCCTTCGAACGCGATGCGGATGCCGTAGGGCACGGCCAGCATGGCCAGCTTGCGCAGGTCTTTGGCGATGTGGTCCAGGTCCTGGGTGGCGTGGGCCGAGGTGGACGAGCAGGCCAGCAGCACTTTGCAGTCCAGCGCCGCGCACATCTGCAGCATGGCCTTGGCGATGTCGATCTTGTATTCGTGCAGGTGGCCGCTTAGGCCCTCAAAGTCGCGCAGCACCTGGAAGCCGGTGCCGCGCAGGCCACTGGCCTTGACCTCGGCCACGGCGGCTTCCATGCCGTCGGGGTGGCCGACGATGTCGTTGGCCTTCAGCATCACCTGGGTGAAGCCGGCATCCACCATGGCCTTGAGCTTGGCTTTCAACGGCCCGGCCAGGGTGATGGTGTCCATGCCGAAGCCTTGGATGGCGTGGGCCTTCATAGTGCTTTCTCGCTATGGACCAATTCAAACACCACGGAACCCAGATAGGTTTTGGTGATGGCGCCACGGCTCTCGGTGTGGGTGGCCTGGGTTTCGACAAATTCCACACCCAGCTTGCGCAACTCGGCCACGGCAGCCAGCACGTCGGGCACGCCCAGGCCGATGCGCTGCAGGCGTTCATTCACGTCGATCACATTCACCTCAGGCTCGATCAGCTGCAGCATGAAGCTGCTGCCTTCGGAGAGCGCGGGGCTGCGCAGCAGCTTGCCCTTGGGCATGATGCCGAAGCGTTGCTCGTCAGGGATCAGCTCCAGGCCAAACAGCGCGTTGTAGAACTCGATCCAGTCGTAGCTGCGCTCGGGGCCGATGTACTGCACCACGCCGAAGAAGTGCAGGCCGGCGGTGGCTGCAGGGTGCTGGTCCACCGAAGGAATTGGGATGAAGTCCACGTCGTAGATAGAGAACTCGTTGTAGCGGTCCACAAAGTAGATGCGGCTGCCGCCCGCGCCGTGGATGGCGGGGATGTTCAGCTCCATCACCTCGGCGTGGGTGGGCACCTCCCAGGCGCCGCGCTCCAACACATAGTGGTAGGCGGCACGGGCATCGCGCACGCGCAGCGCGATGGCCGAGATGGTGGGCGATTCGCTGCCATGGCCGGCGCCCTGGGCATCGCTGGGGTGGCCGTTGACCACGATGTTCAGCCCGCCCTGGCGGTACAGCTGAATCTCGCGCGAGCGGTGCCGCGCCACGGGCTTGAAGCCCATCATTTCCAGCACCTGGCCCAGGGCCTGGGGCTTGGGTGTGGAGTATTCGACGAACTCGATTCCGTCCAGCCCCAAGGGGTTGGCTGCATCGCTGAACGATGCCTGCAGTGGCTCGCGGCTGTCGTTGACGAGTAAGTCACTCATAGCTAGGTTGCTCCTGATTAAATAGCGGCTGGTGCAGGCGCTGCGTGCGCCCCACCCAAAAATAGTCGTTCAATGTTCGGATCGGCAAGCAATTCGGATGCCGGTTTTTGCAGCACCAGGCGGCCCGATTCCAGTGCAATCGCTTCGTCAGAGATTTTGAGAGCGCTTTTCACGTTTTGTTCCACCATCAGCACGGTGGTGCCCTGGTCGGCCAGCTTGCGCAGAAGTTTGAACACATCGCCCACCACCATGGGAGATAGGCCGATGCTGGGCTCGTCAATCAAAATCACCTTGGGGCGCAGCAGCAGGGCGCGGCCGATTTCCAGCTGCTTTTGCTCGCCACCTGATAGGGCCGAGGCCATGCTGTTCATGCGCTGCTTGACGCGGGGGAAGAACTCCAGCACCTCGGGGATGCGCGCGTGCGTCAGCTCCTTGCCGATGGTGATGCCACCCAGCTCCAGGTTCTGCCACACCGTCAGTTGGCCGAACAGATTGCGGCCCTGTGGCACAAAGGCGATGCCCTTGGCCAGCAGTTCCTTTTGCGTGGCGCCGCCGATGCTTTCGCCGTGCAGCTTGATGGTGCCCTGGCGCGGCTTGAGCAGGCCGAACAGGGTCTTCAGCACCGTGGACTTGCCGGCGCCGTTGGGGCCCAGCAGCAGGGTGATGGAGCCGGTCTTGGCCTTGAAGCTCAGGTTGTTCAGGATCATGAAGTCCTTGTACCCGGCCACCACGTCGTCAAATTCAATGCAAATATCGCTCATTTTTATGCTCCGAGGTAGGCGTCCAGCACCTGCTTGTTGCCACGGATTTCGGCCGGTGTACCGATGGCCATGACCTTGCCTTCAACCATCACCATGATGCGGTGGCACAGGTCCATCACGAAGTCCATGTTGTGCTCGATGACCACGAAGCTGCTCTTCTTGCCGCTGGCAGGATTCCGGTTCAGGTCCTTCAGCAGGGTGGAGATGCCGCCCACCAGGCTGGGGTTCACGCCGGCGCAGGGTTCGTCCAGCAGCACCAGGTCGGGCTCGCTCATAAAGGCCATGGCAATGTCCACCAGTTTTTGCTGGCCGTAGCTGAGTTCGCCCGCTTTTTTGTCGGCTACATGCGCGATGCGGAAGCGCTTGATGAGCTCGTCGGCCTTGGCGCCCAGGCCGGAGTCGCTAGGGGCGAACATGCGGCTGAACATGCTGCCGTGGTGCTCCTGGGCGGCCACGATCAGGTTGTCGCGCACGCTCATCTTGCCAAACACCTGCAGCGTCTGGAAGGTACGGCCCACGCCCTTGCGGTTCAGCTCCAGCGGGCCGCAATGGGTCACGTCTTCGCCGTTGAGTTCGATCTTGCCGGTGTCGGGTGTGATCTGGCCCAGCATGCTGTTGAACAGGGTGGTCTTGCCGGAGCCGTTCGGGCCAATCACCCCGAAGATTTCGCCCGGTTGGACTTGGAAGCTGACGCCGCCCACGGCCTGGATCGCGCCGTAGGCCTTCTTCAGGTCGGTGACTTTTAACAGGGACTGGCTCATGGTTTGGCTCCTGCGGCAGCGCGGGCAGCGCTGGCTTCTTTGGATTGTCTTTTCGCCTTCATACGGTCGGGCAGGCTCAGCAGCCCATCGGGCAGCCAGACCATCAGCAGCACCACGGCGGCGCCGAACAGCGGCAAATACCAGTCGGACACGCCGGGCACGTCACGCAGCCACTCGGGTACGACCACACCCACGGCCGCGCCGACGATGGGGCCGAGGAAGTAGCCGGGGCCACCCACCACCACCATCAGGTACATCATGATGGATGCACCTACCGCGAACGGAGCGGGCTCGATGAACTGCACCAGCGAGGCAAACAGCGCGCCGGCAATGCCTGCGTAGGCCGCGCCGATGGCAAACGACAGCAGGGTGTAGCGGCGGATGTTGATACCCAGGCTTTCCGCGCGGATCGGGTTGTCGCGCAGCGCGGTGAAGGCCTTGCCCCAGGGCGAGCGCAGCAGGCCCCACAGCAGCAGCGCCAGCACTACGGCAAAGCCCAGCACCAGGTAGTAGTAGTTCAGGTTGGCGTTGGCGAATTCGGGGCGGGCGATGTCGTTGATACCGAAGGTACCGCCGGTCAGCCATTCCTCGTTGCGCATCACCAGCCAGACAGCGGTGTTAAAGCCCAGGGTGGCAAACGCCAGGTAGATGGTCTGCACGCGCAGCGCCGGGAAGCCCAGCACCAGGCCGACAGCAAAGCACAGTGCCGCTGCCGCCGGAATGCCCAGCCACCAGCTGAAGCCGGCCTTGAGCACCAGCGCCATGGTGTAGGCGCCGATGCCAAAGAAGGCGGCGTGGCCCAGCGACTTTTGGCCGGCGTAACCCACGGTCAGGTTCAGGCCCATGGTGGCCATCACGAAGATCAGCCAGGTGGTCAGCAGGTAAATGCCGTAATTTTTAAGAAAAAGCGGTGTGGCGCACAGAAATACTGCGGCTACTGCTATGGAAATGAGAGTGGTCTTTTTCATACTTTTCTCTCTTCTTTTTTGCCCAGCAGACCTTGGGGTTTGAACAGGATCACCACCATGAAAATCACCAGCGCCACGGCGTCCTTGTAGGCCGGCGAGATATAAGCGGCGGCCAGGTTTTCGCAGACGCCCACAATCAGCCCGCCCAACAGCGCGCCGCGCGAATTGTTGAAGCCGCCGATGATGGCCGCGAAGAAGGCCTTGTTGCCCAGGCTTTCACCCATGTCGAACTTGGCCAGGTAGGTCGGCGTGATCAGCACGGCGGCTGCACAGGCCAGGATGGCGTTGATGGCGAATGTGTAGAAGATCATGCGCGGCACATTGATGCCCAGCACGCTGGCGCTCTCGGTGTTTTGCGCCACTGCCTGCATGGCGCGGCCGGTGATGGTCTTGTTCAGAAAGGCCTGGGTGCCGAACACCAGTAGCAAGGCCAGCACCAGGGTGCCGACGTCGGCCATGGTGATGGTGACGCCGGCAATGTTGAACAGCTTGTCGGCAAACAGGCTGGGGAAGGGGTGGGCTTCGGCGCTGTAGCCGGCGCGCATGCCGTTGCGCATGGCAATCGACAGGCCGATGGTGGCCACCACGATGGGCATCATGCCGAACTTGAACAGCGGGTCCACGATGCCGCGTTTGAAGGCCCAGCCGAGTACGGCGGTAGCCAATATGCAGGTGAGCAGGAAGCTGACCAGGAAGGGCGCTCCCATGTTGATGAAGGCCAGCATCATGAAGGCGGGCAGCATGACGAACTCGCCCTGGGCGAAGTTGATGGTGCCGGCGGCTTGCCATAGCAGCGTGAAGCCGAGTGCGGCCAGCGCATAGATGCCCCCGGTGGCCAGGCCACTGAAGAAGAGTTGGAGGAAGTCGGTCACGGGAGGGTCTCCTGGAGATGTTGTACGCACCCACAGCCGTGGGTGGGGCACTTTTTTTCTGCCCTCTCCCGCGCGGGAGAGGGTGGGGCAGTGTCTGACCGGGGTTTACTTCTTCGCCGCAGGGGTCTTGACGTTGACGTTGGAGGCGTTCAGCGGCGGCACGATGGCGATCACGTCCTGCTTGTTGTTCTTCACCTGGACGATGAAGCTTTCGCGGTCCAGGTCACCGTTCTTGTCGAACTCGACATTCATCAGTACGCCTGGGTATTTGTCGGTGGTGACCTTCAGGCCGTGCAGTGCAGCAGCCACGGCCTTGCGGTCCAGCTTGCCGACCTTTTCAATCGCAGCCTTCAGCACATACACGCCGCTGTAGCCCTTCATGCCGTTGTGGTCCGACACATAGCCGTAGGCCTTTTCGAACTTGGCGCTGAAGGCGCGGATCGACGGAATAGGCGCATCCACGGTCAGGCCCACGTGGGCGATGGCGCCGTTGGCGGATTCGCCGGCCAGGTCGATCACTTTTTGGCCGGTCAGGGTGGTTTCGCCGATGATGGGCTTGCTCCAGCCCTGCTTCTTCAGCTCGCGCAGGGCACGGGCGGATTCTTCTTCGTTGGTGTAGACGAACAGGGCGTCTGCGTCGGCCTGCTTGGCTTTCAGCACAGGTGCGGTGAAGTCCACCTGGCCGCTGTCGGAAGAGATTTCGGCGACGATCTTGGTGTCGGTACCGGCCAGGGCCTTCTTGATGGAGTCCAGGCCACCCTTGCCGAAGTCGTTGTTCACGAAGATCACCGCCAGGGTCTTGGCCTTGACGGTTTGGTTGATGTAGCGCGCCACCTTGGGCATAGCCGTCTCTTGCGTGAAGCTGGTGCGGAAAACGTAAGGGTTGCCTTGCTTGGTGATGGCAGCCGCTTCACCGCCGGTGAAGTTGGGCACCTCGGCACGGCGGCTTTCGGCCATGCTCACCATGATGGAGCCGGAGAACACCGGGCCGAAGATCGCGAACACATCGTTGTCGATGGCTTTTTGGGTCAAGCCCTTGGCCACGCCGGGGTTGCTTTGCGTGTCGGTGGTGATGGTTTCGAACTTCTTGCCCAGCACGCCACCGTCGGCGTTGATTTCTTTGACGGCCAGCTCCACGCCGTTCTTGAAGTTGGTGCCTGCCGTGGCGCCGCCACCGGACAGCTCAACGATATTCGCCAGCTTGATAGTTGCTTGGGCGAATGCGCCGCTAGCGCTTGCTGCGATTGCGCAGGCTGCTATGAGTTTAAGAGCAAATCGTTTTTGGAACTGGGATTGCATGCACTGTCTCCTGGAGGGGGGTTGCGGGAACGGGTTGGGCTGAAAGCTTACGGTAATTTAGCGGCGTATTTCATCCAACAACTCGCTTGGATAGATAAGTTCGCGCAAAAAATTGGCATCCTGGCGTACGTGCTGCGCTGCAGCATGGAAGCCGAAGAAGTCCAGATAGCAATGGGTTTGCTGGATCATCATTTCAAAGCCGGGTTCGGCCACCAGGCCACGGGCGCGCACGGCACGCACTGCTGGCGTGGGCTGGTTCTTCATCAGGATGTCTACCAGCGCCGCTTGCGGCTCCATGCGGGCTACGTCGAAGGGCATCGGGTCGCTGGCCTGCATGCCCAGCGGTGTAGCGTTGATGACCAGGTCGTAGCTTGCGGGGTCGTTGCTGGCCGCAGCCACCAAGGGCACGGGTGACAGGGCTGCCATGCGCTGTGCGGCACTGGCTGCGCGGCCCGGGGCGGGGTCGAAGAAAGCAATTTCTGCCGGGGCCGACGCACCGGCCAGGGCCAGCGATGCGGCAATGGCCGCCGCCGCGCCGCCCGCACCCAGCATCAGCACGCGGCGTGCCTGGTAGCGGATCTGGAAGTAGTCCAGGCTGGCTACAAAACCTTCGCCATCGAACAGGCCGCCTTCCAGGCTGCCATCGGCGTTGCGGCGCACTGCGTTGACGGCACCGGCCATCTTCGCCAGGTCGCTGCAACTGTCCAGCCAGGACAGCATGGGCGCCTTGTGCGGAATGGTGACCCACACGCCCTTGATATTCGGCGCCTTGAAGGCCGAGGCTACAAAGCTCTGCAGGTCCGCCGGCGCAATGTGTACCGGCACCAGCACCGCGTTGATGCCCAGCAGGCTGAAGATGCGGTTGAAGGTGGTGGGCGCCTGCACCTGCTGCACCGGATCGCCAACGATGAAATACACATCGGTGTGGCCGTTGATGGTCGGCATGGCGGTGCGGATATCGGCGTTGGGCATGGTCAGGTCGGCGCGGGCATGAATGGGGTGTTGATGGGGGTGGAATGTAGGGTAGCCGCCGGTGCAGCGGATTTTTTGCAAAGCTTAAATGCGCGATTAATGGACACATGGGTGCGATAATTAAACGTAACTAGGGTTAACACATGCCAACAGAAACCGACAATGCAACCCCGCTGGCCCGCCGCGACTGGATCGCCGGCCTGGACAAAGGGCTGGGCCTGATGGAGTCGTTTGACGATGCCCATCCGCGCATGACCGCCACCCAGGTCGGGCAGCGCTGCGGGCTGACGCGCACGGCGGCACGGCGCTATTTGCTAACGCTGTCGCACCTGGGCTATCTGGCAACCGATGGCAAGCTGTTTTGGCTGACGCCACGGGTGTTAAGGCTGGGGCAGAGCTATCTGGAGTCGGCCCGCCTGCCGCGCATCGTGCAGCCGTTTTTGCAGCGCATCACGGCCGGCACCATGGAGGTGGCCTACCTCAGCGTGCTGGACGGCGACGACATCGTCTACATCGCCCGCAACGGCCCCACGCGGGCCATGAACACCGGCTATGTGCTGGGTGGCCGGGTGCAGGCCGAGATCACGGCCGCCGGCATGCAGATGCTGGCCCTGCGCACGCCTGCGCAGCTGGAGGAATGGCTGGCCGGCCATGAGCTGAAGACCTACACCACCCACACCATCACCGACAAGGGCATGTTGCTAACGACCCTGGCGCAAATACGCCAGCAGGGCTGGGCCTTGTCGGAGCAGCAGTTGGAGCTGAAGTACCGGGGGGTCGCTGTGGCGCTACGCGACCGCAACGGCGATGCCGTGGGCGCCCTCAGCGTCACCATGCCCATGGGCCACGAGTCGGGCGCGGATGCCGTGGCCCGGGTGCTGCCGGTGCTGCGTGAAACTGCCCAGGCCATGCGCAACCTGATTTAATGGTTTGCTATTGAATTGGTAGCTGCTTGCGCAGAAGATATATGCGCTAGAGGCTATTTTGATGCTTGGTCCAGAACCAGGCCCAGGCGCTCCCAGCGCACGCCTTGGCTGTCCCTGGAGAACCATACCTGCCGGGCGCGGCCCAGGATGTCCTGCATGGGCACGGTTCCAAAGCTGCGCGAATCGGTGCTGGCCAGCCGGTTGTCGCCGAGTACGAAGACCTGGCCGTCGGGCACGGTGAGGTCGGCGCTGGTCTGCGGGGCGTGCGGGGCACGGTTCGGGTCGGGCTGCGAGCTTGTTTGCGTGGCTGGCGCCTGCCACTGCACCTGCCATTGGCGCGGGCCTATGGATTCGGTCACCGTCGTGCTGCCGGGCGCGGGTGGCGCGTGCCGCAGGGCCTGGCCGTTGACCCAGATCTGCTGGCCGTCGATCTGGATGTGGTCGCCGGGCAGGCCGATTACGCGCTTGATGTAGCGCACGCTGCGGTCGTTGGGGTAGGCGAACACCGCGATGTCGCCACGGTGCACTCCCTGCTGGCAGCCGGGGCAGTTGTAGCGTTTGTCGGCCCAAATGAGGTCGCCCCTGCGCACGCTGGGTTCCATGCTGCTGGAGGGGATGTAGAAGGGCTCCACCTGGTGCTGGCGCACGTACAGGCTGAGCAGGGGCAGGGCCAGCAGATCGCACAGTACGAACACCAGCGCGTACACCCCGCTTTGCTGCCAGGCCAGGGCCGGGCCACCGGGGTGGCGCTGCGCGCCGCGCCAGGCATCCCACACGCTGTAGGCCCAGACGGCCAGGGTCAGGCCCAGGCCTAGCAGCAGCGTGGGCAGCATCAGCCTGCTGGGCAGGTACAGCGCGACCAGGGCCACGCCGGGAATGCACAGCAGCGCAAACACCAGGAACAGCCAGATGCCACGGTTCAGCGCGCCGTTGTAGAGCTGGCCAAAGCCGGGCAATACCAGCGAGGCCAGCGCCGCCACCAGTGGGCGGCGTGGGGTCATGGAGATAGAGGGCATGGGGACTCCTTCAACAGGTTTACAAGGCTGCGGCACCGAGCCACAGGCCCAAGACAAAGCCGCCGGCCTGGCTCAGGCCCAGCACGCCACCACCCAGCAGTCCGGTGGCAGCCAGCAGCCAGCGCAGGCGCGACCACAGCGTGGGCTGCCTGGCTGGCGCAACAGGTATAGGCTGGCGCGGCAGTTGCCGCAGCACGCGCTGCGCAAAGTCGGGTGGTGGCTGTAGCAACTCGCGCTGCAGCAGGGTGTCCAGATCGGTATCAGTCATGGGATCGGTCAGGGGATCTGTCATGGGAATAGTCATAGGGCTTCTCCGTGTCATTGGCCAGCAAGGCGCGCAGCCGTTGTTTGGCCCGGTGCAGGCGGGTCTTGATGGCGGCCAGGCTGTCGCCTTCTATACGGGCCACATCGGCCAGGGCCAGGTCCTGCACATACACCAGGGCCAGCGCGCTGCGGTCGGCAATGGGCAGCTGGCGCAGCGCGGCCTGCAGGCGGGCGCTTTGCTGCAGCTGGTCCAGCGTGTGTTCGGGGTTGGGTTGCGTGCAGGCCACCTCGGGCAGGGCCTCGCCAGGGGTTTCATGCCGCTGCGCCGCACTCTGCAGTGCGTTGCAGGCCAGGTTGCGGGCAATCGTGAACAGCCAGGTGTTGAACTGGGCCCGATCGGGCTGGTAGCGGGGCAGCTGCGTCCAGGCGCGCAGGAAGGTTTCTTGCGCCAGGTCTTCCGCTTGTGCCTGCAGACAGCCCATGCGGCCCAGAAAGCCGAACAGCGGGCCTTGGTGCATCTCCACCAGTGCGGCAAAGGCCCGCGTATCGCCGGCGGCAATGCGTTGCAACAGTGCGGGGGTCAAGGGCGAGACTGTGGACGCGGACTACTGGACGGTGCGGGCTATGCGGTCCAGGCGGGGCTGCCAGTGGTCCAGGATATTGGCCGACACCAGGATGTGGTGGGCCTTGCCAATCAGCAGCTTGCGCGGCACGGTGCCGATGTAGCGTGAATCGGCGCTGTTATCGCGGTTGTCGCCCAGCATGAAGTACTGGTCGCGTGGCACGGCGACCGGGCCAAAATTGCGCAGCGCAGGTGTGTCGGGCAAAAGCTGCAGCGGGTGGTAGGCGCCGTTCAGGCTTTCGCTGGTGTGCAGTGGGTCGTACTGGGCTGCCATGCCGTTGATGTAGAGCACTTCATCACGCATCTCCACCACGTCGCCGGGCAGGCCGACGATGCGTTTGATCAGACGCACGCCATCGGTTGGCGAGCTGAAGGTGACTACGTCAAAGCGCTGGGGTTGGCCAGTAGGGGCCAGGCTGGTGTCGCTCAGGGGCAGCTTCACGTCGTAGGCCAGGCGGTTGACCAGGACCACGTCGCCTTCTAGCAAAGTGGGGCGCATGGAGCCCGAAGGGATGGGGTTCCAGTCGGCCATGACCGTGCGGAACAGGCCCAGGCACAGTACAAATGCCAGGAAGCCACGGTTATTTTTGAGCCAGCGTTTCATAGTTGCCTCGTTGTCGATATGGCTCTTATACCGGCCAGGCCGGAAAAGGTTACACCACCCCAAGCCGATCCGCACCACCACATCCTCGCCAGAGTCATGCAGAGAATCCCTGGCACAAACAAAAAAAGCCGCATTGCTGCGGCTTTTTGTAATGGCCGTGGGCCGATTACTTCAGGTGCTTGCCGATCAGGCCAGCCATTTCGAACATCGTGACTTCGTCCTTGCCGAACACAGCCTTGAGCTTGGCGTCGGACTTGATGTTGCGCTTGTTGGCTTCGTTTTGCAGCTTGTGCTTCTTGATGTAGACCCACAGTTGCTTGACCACTTCGGTACGTGGCAGCGGTGCTGCACCGACCACGGCAGCCAGAGCGGCGCTGGGGGTCAGGGCTTTCATGAAAGCGGCGTTGACAGCGCGCTTGGGAGCGGCTTCAGCGACCTTCTTGGCAGGCGCTGCCTTGGCGGCTACTTTGGCCGGAGCGGCTTTGGCTGCAGGTGCAGCTTTCTTTGCAGGAGCGGCGGCTTTAGCCGGGGTTTTTTTCGCAGTTGCCATGACGGACGGTCCTTCTTGGAGTTGAATATTCACCAGCGAAAAACAGCTTCTCCACCGGTAGGCCGTGATGCTACTGGAGAAAAAACGGGTTTCCTAGGCAGAACGCATATTTTTACCTCTGAAGCGCCGTGTTTTTCCGTGTAAAGCTGCCCAGCGGATGAGGTTTTCAGTGTTTGGGGGATTTTTGGCCCGCCACGAGGATAAAAACCACACCCAGCAGGATGATGCCGCAGGCCAGCCATTCCTTGGCCATGACCACCTCACCGGCCAGCACAACCCCGAGAAACAGCGCAATCAAGGGGTTCACGAATGCATAGCTGGTGGCCACGGCAGAACTGGCATGGGCCAGCAGGTACATGTAGGCGCTGAAGGCCACCAGCGAGCCGGCCAGCACCAGGTACAGCCAGGCAGCGCTGGCTTCCAGCGTGGGCGGCCACACCATGTGTTCGCCCAGCGCCAGGGACACCAGCAGCAGGGCGGCGCCGCCGCACAGCATCTGGCTGGCAAAGCCCATCGGCCCTTTGGCCAGGGGCAGGCGGGTGGTGGACAGTACCGAGCCCAGCGACCAGGTCAGCGTGGCGCCGATGATGCACAGCAGGCCCACGGGCGCCGCAGAAAAGCTGGCACCCTGTACCAGCACGCACACGCCGACCAGGCCGGTCAGCATGCCTGCCAGCTCCAGCCGCGACGGGCGCTGTCCGAACAACAGGCCCCAGCCACTGGTCATCATGGGCACGATGGCAATAAAGGTGGCGATCAGGCCTGAGCCTATGTGCACCGAGGCCTGGGCTGTCAGCCCCATGCCGCCGCCCAGCATCAAAATGCCGACCAGCACGGCGTTGCGCCATTCGGTGCGTGTGGGCCGCGCATGGCCGCGCAGGCACAGCCATGCCATCAGCAGGCCGCCTGCGGCCAGAAAGCGTGTTGCCATCTGGAAGAACGGCGGAAAGCTGGGCAAGGCCATGTGGATGGCAAGGTAGGTCGAGCCCCAGATGACATAACAGGCCAGCAGTGCGGGCAGTACGAGGCGGTTCTTGGCAGGGTTGTGGCGCGGGTTTTGCATGCCATGATGTTAGACAGTCAAACCCGGCTGTGCCATGCAATATTCTTGGTATTAACGGGTATTGGCCTCAATTTTCTTGCTGGAGCACTATGCTGACCGAAGTTTCTGAATTTGACGCTTGCGACGATCGCATCCTGGCGGAGCTGCAGCGCGACGCGCGCATCACGATGGCCGAGTTGGGGCGGCGCGTACACCTGAGCCAGCCGGCAGTGACCGAGCGGGTGCGCAAGCTGGAGACCAGTGGCGTCATCAAGGGCTATCGCGCCGAAGTGGACCTGGCCCGACTGGGCTACGGTATCCGCGCCATCATCCGCGTGGCACGGGCCGAGTACGCACGGGTGGTGAAGCTGATTGGCCAGACGCCGGAGGTGCTGAATGCCTACAACGTGACCGGTGAAGACAGCTGGGTGCTGGAGATCGCCGTCATCGACGTGCAGCACCTGGATGCGGTGGTCAGCAAGTTCTGCCTGCTGAGCACCACCTCGACCTCGATCGTGTTGAACGCCCCGCGTGAAAACGCCCAGGTGTTGCCCGCGCGGCGTGAGAACATTAAGCCTTCTGCCCAGAAAGTGAGCCCTCCATGACGACTGTGTTTGCGACCTGCGACCTGTGCGATGTGCACAAGAATGACGTCTCTGGCGCCTTCCGCGTATTGCCACCGGTGTTCCGTGACTTTGGCGGCACGCGCACCTTCAGCGGCCCGGTGTGGACCGTGCAATGCTTTGAAGACAACTCCCTGGTCAAGGCTGCGCTGGACATGCCTGGGCAAGGGCGGGTGCTGGTGGTGGATGGCGGCGGCTCCTTGCGCCGTGCCCTGCTGGGCGGCAACCTGGGGGCGGCTGCCCACCGCAATGGTTGGGCTGGCGTGGTCATTGACGGCTGCGTGCGGGATGTGGCCGAGCTGGCCGCCTTGCCGGTGGGCATTCGCGCGCTGGCGTCCATGCCCCTGCCCACCGAAAAGCGCAACCAGGGCCAGAGCAATGTGGCGGTGCACGTGCAAGGCGTGTGGGTCATGCCCGGCGACTGGCTGTACGCCGACGAGGATGGCATCGTGCTGGGAACGGCCAAGCTGGTTTAGGAGCCTTGGTCAGCTGGATTGGCAAAGCCTTTCAATTCCTCACGCATCCAGTCCACCAGCACCCGCGTCCGGGTGGGAAGCAAGCGTGCGTGTGGGTAGACCACACTCAGCGGGCGGGGGGGCGATTCGAAGCTCTCTAGCACCACCTGCAGCTGCTTCTGCGCCAGGTAGGGCGCCACCTGGTAAGACAGAAACATGCCGAAGCCCAGACCTGCCACACAGGCTTGCACCGTGGGTGCGATCTGGTTGAACTCCAGGTTGCCGCTGACGGCAATGCTGAAGGACCGGCCTTTGTCGATGAAGGGTCCCCAGCTTGGATTGTTGCCGGTGTTGCGTATGCAGTTGGACTGCAGTAGGTCCTTGGGGTGGTGGGGGCGCCCTACGCGCTCCAGGTAGCCGGGGCTGGCAACCACCACGCGGCGGATATGGCCTATGGTTTGCGCCACCAGAGAAGAGTCCTCCAAAGGGCCTATGCGTATGCCCAGGTCTATGCCTTCCTCCAGCAAATTCACCACCCGGTCGTACAGCAGCACGCTGCAGCGCATCTGCGGATAACGCAGCACAAAACGGGTGATGGCCGGGGCTACATGGAGCTGGCCAAACTGCACTGGCGCGGTGATGGTGAGGTGGCCTACGGGCTCGCTGGATTCGGCCTTCAGGGCCGCCTCGGCCTCCTGCAATGTGGCCAGTACCTGGCGACAGCTGTCCAAGTGGCGGCGGCCCTCGTCGGTCAGCGAAATACGGCGTGTGGTGCGGTTGAACAGGCGCACGCCGAGTTCGGCCTCGAACGCCGCCAGCGTGCGCACCACCGCAGGCAATGACGAGTCCATCGCCTGGGCGGCGGCGGTCAGGCTGCCCTGGTCGGCAATCTGCACAAAGGTGTGCATGGCTTTGAGTTTGTCCATGTGGGCATATTAAACCGGTATATGGAGTAGTTAAATGCGTATGTCGCCATTTATCTTGCTGAGTGGATTAAACACAATGCAGGCTTCTTTCACTTCTTCCCCATGAGGCACACCATGCAGACATCCACACCCATCCGTCCCGCCCAACCCATCAGGCTGTACCGCCACGCCATCTCGGGCCACGCCCACCGCGTGCAGCTGATGCTGTCGCTGCTGGATCTTCCATTCGATCTGGTGGATGTGGACCTGCTCGCCAAGGCACAAAAAACGCCAGAATTTTTGGCGCTGAATGCCTTTGGCCAGGTGCCTGTAATCCAGGATGGCAATGTCACTCTGGCCGACTCCAACGCCATCCTGGTGTATCTGGCGACGCGCTATGCCGCGCCTGGCGTCTGGCTGCCTACCGATGCGCTGGGGGCGGCCCAGGTGCAGCGCTGGTTGTCGATAGCCGCTGGGCAGATCGCCTTTGGCCCGGCGGTGGCGCGGCTGATCCAGCTGTTCAAGTTGCCCACCGACCCCAAAGATGCGATCCAGCGGGCGAACCAGCTGTTCCAGGTGATGGACGCGCACCTGCAGCAGTCCGACTACCTGGTTGGCAGCACGCCGACCATTGCCGATATTGCCAACTACAGCTACATCGCCCATGCACCCGAGGGCAATGTAGCGCTGGAGCCGTATCCGCATCTGCGTGCCTGGCTGGCCCGCATCGAGGCACTACCCGGCTTTGTGGCCATGGTGCGCAGCCGTATTGGGTTGGCCGCATGACTGCCACCTTCCATGCCGGTGAGCGCGCGGTGCAGCAGCGCGCCGGCGTGGCCGAGCGTATGGCCGAGATCGGGCCGCGCGTGATCCGCGACTACATGCCCGACCAGCACCGTGACTTTTTCGCCCAGCTGCCTTTTGTGGTGCTGGGCAGCGTGGACGCGCTGGGCCAGCCCTGGGCCTCGGTGCTGGCGCAGCCGCCGGGCTTCATCCGCTCGCCGGATGCCACGCTGTTGCGCTTGCAGGCCCTGCCGGATGTGGCTGACCCGCTGGCGCAAACACTGCAGCCGGGCGCGTCTATTGGCCTGCTAGGCATAGAACCGCATACCCGGCGGCGCAACCGCGCCAACGGCCGGGTGATGGCGCTGGATGGCAGTGGCTTTGGCTTGCGGATAGAGCAGAGCTTTGGCAACTGCCCCAAGTACATCCAGGCGCGTGAGCCGGTGTATGTTGCTTCGGCCACGGCCACGGCCACGGCGCCGGCAGCAGCGATTGCCAGTAGCCATCTCGACGCAGCTGCGCTGCGGCTGGTGCGTGGAGCGGACACCTTCTTCATCGCCACCGCGCACTCGCAGGCCTTGCAGCCCGAGGGCCGCGCCGATGGCGTGGACGTATCGCACCGTGGCGGCAAGCCGGGTTTTGTGCGGGTCGAGGTGGATGCCAACAGCCAGCAGTGGCTGACGGCGCCAGACTTTTTGGGTAACTTTTTTTTCAACACCCTGGGCAATCTGGCGGTGCACCCGCAGGCGGGGTTACTGTTCATCGACTACAGCACGGGCGACTTGCTGCATGTGGCGGTGCGCGCCGAGATTCTGTGGGACGGCCCGGATCTGGCCGGCTTTGCCGGCGCCCAGCGTTTGCTGCGTATGCAGGTGCTGGGTGCACTGCGACGGCCGGGTGCCTTGGCCTTGCGCTGGGGCGAGGCCCAGCTGTCGCCGGTGCTGGAGGCGACCGGCGTCTGGGCCTGAAGCACTTCAGGTGGCTGCGTATGCGCGTTGCGCCAGGGTTTTTGCCAGCGCCAGCGGAATTTCGGTGCAGCTCAGGATCAGTGGCGCTCGGCCAGGGCCTGGGCCACCTCGCCAAAACAGCGCTGCGCCATTTCGTTGGCGATATGCAGCACGCCAACCGGTTCGCCCCTGGTGGGGCGGCACGCGCATGGGGGCTCCTTGTTCAGGGCAGTGTTGCCAGCACCACGCCGAGCAGAGCCACGCCGAAGGCCAGTATTTGCACCAAGCTCAAAGTTTCGCCCAGCACCAGCACGCCGGTCAGCGCAGTGGCGATGGGCAGTAGCACGGTGTACACGCCGGCCTGCGCCGCTGGCACCACGCGCAGGCCCGTCATCCACAGCCACACCGTGCCCACGCTGGCGGCCATGGCATAGAACACCAGCAGTAGCCAAGTGCCAGGGTGGACTTCGCCAAAGTTGAAAGACGTGGCCATGTACAGGCCGGCGGGTGTCATCAGCACCAGACCCCACAGGTTGATGAGGGCGCTGATGCGCTTGGGGCCGATGCTGCCCGTGAGCTTTTTGCCGATCACTGCATACGCGGCCTCGCACAGCACGGCCCCAAACACCAGCAGATTGCCCCACAGGTGGTTTGAAGCCAAATCGGCCTCTGGCGCAGAAGATACCTGCGCAAGGTGCTCTGATTTTGATAGTGCGAGCAGGCCGATGCCGAGCACGCCGCAAGCGACTGCAGCCCACACCCGCGGGCCGATGCGTTCGCGCAGGATCAGCCAACTCAGCAGCGCGACCGTGGCCGGGATGGCTGCCAGGATCACCCCGGCTGACACAGCGCTGGACATGCTCACGCCATACAGCATGCAGATCGAGAACAGGAAGTTGCCGAGAAAGGACTCCAGAAACACCAGCCACCGTATGCGGGTGGACATGGGCCCTTCGGACGCCGGTTTTTTTAGCCACGGGAGCATGGCTATGGCCGCGATACCGAAGCGCAGCCAGGCCAACAGGAATACGGGCAGGGCGGCGACCAACGGCTTCGACATGGCGATATACACGCCCACTAGGGCCATGCCAGAGGCTAGGCAGAGGCGCGCGGTCAAAGGGCCAAGGGGGGCAGAGTTCATACAGGCGACGGAGTCTGGAGTCAGGCGCGTGGGCCCGTTTTCGTTTTTGATGGAGGGTGCAGTGTAGGGTGGGGCGCAGTGTAGACACCTTCTTAGTGGCCCCCTGCAGCTGCGCCAAAGTGGCACCGGGCAAGGTGCCAATTTGGCCTATCGTGCGGTCTTTGCATGAAGGCATTGAAATCTATGGGACTCGGAAATTTTGCATACGCCAACAACAGCAACCATTTTTTAGCCACCCAGGCGCTTGCCGCGCAGCCGTTTGCACTGGCCGGCGTGCCGTTTGACGGCGCCGTGACGAATCGCCCCGGCGCGCGCTTTGGTCCGCAGGAGATTCGCCGCGCCAGCTTGATGTTGTGTGACGGCCTCCACCCGTATTTCGGCGTGTCGCCTTTAGATTACCTGGGCGACGCGCTGGATATGCGCCTGCCCAATGCATCGCCGTTGAGCGAAGTACGTGCACATATCCAGCAACAGGCGGCGGAGCTGATGGCCCGCCACCACTGCGTGTTTTTGGGCGGCGACCATTCCGTCACGCTGGCGCTGCTGCGGGCTGCCCACGCCCAGCATGGTCCGTTGGCGCTGGTGCATTTCGACGCGCATTGCGATACCTGGGTAGACCATTTTGGCGAGCCGTCCGGCCACGGCACCTGGACCTACGAGGCATTGCAGGAAGGCCTGGTCAGCCCCGCGCATTGCGTGCAGATTGGTTTGCGCTCCAGTGGCGAGCGGGCTGCACGCGAGTATGTGCAAGACCAGGGCGGTTTGATATTCACCGCGCGCCAACTGCGTGGGTTAGACGGCGCAGGCCTGAACCCGGTGCTGGACACCATACGCCAGCGCCTGGGCGACCGGCCCTGCTACTTGACCTTGGACATTGACTGCCTGGACCCGGCATTTGCACCCGGCACCGGCACGCCCGAGCCTGCCGGCTTGACCAGCTCGCAGCTGATGACGTTTTTGGAGCAGCTTGCAGGCTTGAACATGGTGGGCATGGACTGCGTGGAGGTGGCACCCGCGTACGACCACGCCGAGCTGACCACCTTGGCGGCAGCCACCTGTGTATGGACCTATTTGAGCGGGCAGGTTGCCAAGCTGCAAGGAGCGCCGCATGCTGCGTAAATCTTTGGTGGCGTCCGACGCCCAGCTGAACCAGGGCAGCTATTACGAAGCCAGCGTCCAACGTGGTGCGCCCGACCCTGTGTTGCGCGGTGCCGAGACGGCTGATGTGGTGGTGGTGGGCGCAGGGTTTTCTGGACTGTCTGCCGCTATCGAGTTGGCGCAGCGCGGCATGCGGGTGGTGGTGCTGGAGGCCGACGTGGTTTGCGGCGGTGCCTCTGGGCGCAATGGCGGCCAGACCATCGTGGGCTTTGCCGGTGGCCAAGACGTCTTTGAAAGTCAGCTGGGTGCTAAGGATGCCCACCGTGCTTGGCAGATGTCGCTGGAGGCGATTGAGCTGGTGGACAAGCGCATTGCACAGTTCAACATCGATTGCGAGCGGGTCAACGGCTATTTGTATGTGGCCGATTCACCACGCAAGGCGCGTGCGCTGGAGGCGGAAATCCGCAGAGCCCAGTCGCAGTATGGGCTGCAGGTAGACCTTGTTGAAGGCAGCGCGGTGCAGCAGCATATCGCCAGCCCGCGCTACTGCGCGGCAGCGTATGAGCGGCTGTCCGGCCACTTGCATCCACTGAAATTCGGCCTGGGCCTGGCGGCGGCGGCGCGTGCACTGGGCGTGCGCATCTACACCGGGTCCGCAGTCACGCAGCTGGACCGTGGTGCCAAGGTGTGTGCGCATACCGCGCAGGGCCAGGTGCGGGCGGACTATGCGGTGCTGGCTGGCAACTACAAGCTGCCCGAATACGGCGCAGCAGTGGCCCCTGAGATCACACCGCGCATCATGCCGGTGGGCACCTATGTGGTGGCCACGCCGCCGCTGGGCGAGGCAATGTGCCGCCAGCTCATTCCCAGCAACGCCGCAGCATGCGACAACAATTTTGCCTTGGACTATTTCCGCTTCAGCCAGGACCACCGTTTGCTTTTTGGTGGCCGTGTGAGCTACAGCACCTCTACGCCTGCCAATCTGGCGCAGCGCATGCAGGCCCGTATTGCCAAGGTATTCCCCGAGCTACAGGGTGTGCCGTTGGACTATGTGTGGGGCGGCTTTGTAGACATCAGCATGAACAGGGCGCCAGACTTTGGCCGGCTGGGGTCGAATGTGTACTATCTGCAGGGTTTTAGTGGCCACGGCGTGGCCTTGACGGGGCTGGCTGGACAGCTGGTGGCCGAGTCGATTTCAGGCCAAGCCGAGCGCTTTGATGTGTTTGCCCGTCTGCGGCACCAGAACTTTCCTGGCGGAGCCTTGCTGCGCACGCCCACACTGGTGCTGGGCATGCTGTACCACCGTTTGCGCGACCTGCTTTAGTGGCGGGCGCGCCAAGCGTGCTTAAGCAGCTTTGCGGCCCGCCTTTTTGGCTACGGGCGTTGCCGTGGCGCTGGCCACCATGTCGGCTATACGTTTGCCGCTGGCGGCAATGTCGGCCTGTACCGTGTAGCCGTAGCCAATCACCAGACCGCGTATGTCGCGTCGGGCGAGGCAGTAGGCAGATAGCGGGCGCACGGTCAGACCGAAGCCGCCCAGCGCCTTGGCGAGCGCGGCGTCGTCCACCTGTGGCGGCAACTTGAGGCAAAGGTGCAGCCCTTGCTCGGCGCCAGTGATGCAGGCGTGTTCGCCCAGGCAGGGCGCCAGGGCTTCCAGCAGGCACTGGCGGCGTTGCGCGTGGCTTTGCTTGGCACGGCGCAAGGTGCTGGCAAAGTGCCCCATTTCAATGAATTCGGCCAGGGCCGCCTGCAGGTGCATCTGGCCTGGTCGGTTCAGGTCGTAATGGGCTTGCTTGAAGGAAGTGATCAGGGCTTTGGGCACCACCAGGTAGCCCAGCTTGAGGCCCGGGTACATCACTTTCGAAAAGCTGCCCATGTAGAGCACCCGGCCGTCCTGGTCCAAGCCCTCCAGCGAGGACAGCGGGTGGCCGGTGAAGCGAAACTCGCTGTCGTAGTCGTCTTCCAGTATCCAGGCGTCGTGCTTGCGTGCGGCGGCCAGCAGCAAATGCCGCCGTGCAAGTGACATCACGGCGCCAGTGGGGTACTGGTGTGACGGCGTAACGTAGACCAGGCGCGGCGCGTGGGCGTTGTCGGCCGCGTCGGGCGCAATGCCTTCCTGGTCCACGGAAATGGGGTGCAGCTTCAGCCCGGTGGCCATAAAGGCTTTAGCGGCGCCCCAGTAGGCGGGGTCCTCCAGCCACACGGTGTCGCCATGGTCGGCCAGCAACTGCGCGCACAACTCCAATGACTGCTGGGTTCCGCTGGTGATCAGGACCTGGCTGGGGTCCAGGATGACGCTGCGGAACATACGCAAATGGTTGGCAATGGCACGGCGCAGTGGGGCGTAGCCGCCCGAGCTGCTGTAGTCCAGCATGTCGGGGTAGGTCATCCGCCAGTATTTGTTCTGCAACCGTTGCCACAGCTGCACTGGAAAAGCGCTGAAGTCGGCAATGCCCGGAGTGAAGGGCTGCACCTCCAGTTCGCTGGCGCAGAAGGTTTCGGCCAGCGCCCGGCCACGTTTGGACAGCTGGGTGCAATGCCCAGGCTCAGTGCGCGCGGTTTGCTTGCGCGCAAGGCTGACTTTGCTCAGGTTGTCGCTAACAAAGGTTCCACTGCCCACATGGCTGACGAGATAGCCCTCTACCGTGAGCTGGTTGATAGCTGCCACCACGGTGTTGCGCGATACGTCCAGGTCTTGAGATAGCTTGCGGCTGGAGGGCAGGCGGTCGCCCGCGGTGATCTTGCCGCCCAGGATGGCCCGGCGTAGCGACTCATACAGCAGGCGGTGCAGGGGCAGCGCATCTTGGGCGCCCACTTTGTTGATTTCAGTAACGAGGAATTCGCTCAGCATGTGGACTCCGGGGCTAGAGTGGATGCAAAGTGGCACCATTGACCTTTGCAAACTGGATCTATTATTAAACCAATAGCCCGGCACAATTGTCAGCAATATGCAATTATTTATTCACATATAAGCCATGCAAAAAGCACACACCGCTTGCCTTGTATGGTTGCCAGCAGACCACCGTGGTCGCGACAGTGGCTCTGCCGATCTGCCCTATTTGATGCTCGGCGAGAAGTACGCTACAGCCTGCAAGTTTGGTGCCCATGCCCAACCCGTGATCTTCCCCCTGGTGCAAAGCAGCCAGATCGCCAGCTTGCTGGAGTGGGTGGACGGCGTGATGCTGACCGGCTCGCCCTCCAACGTGCACCCCTCGCATTTCGATGAAACCGTCTTGGACCCCAGCTTGCCATTGGATGTAGAGCGCGACAGCCTGACGCTGCCCTTGATCCAGGCCTGTATCCAGCAAGGCGTGCCTTTGTTGGGCATCTGCAGAGGCTTTCAGGAAATCAATGTGGCGCTGGGTGGCTCACTGCACCAAAAGGTGCACGGCGTGGAGGGGCTGATGGACCATACCGAGCCCGAGGAAGATCCGCTGGACCTGCAGTACGCGCCCAGGCATGCGGTGCGTTTTGCACCCGGCAGCGCCTTTGCCCAATGGGCCGGCGGAGACACTGCCATGGTGAATTCCTTGCACGGCCAGGGTATCCACAAGTTGGCACCAGGTTTGGAGCCGCTGGGCTGGGCTGACGATGGGCTGGTGGAGGCATTTGGCGTGCAAGCTGCGTCGGCTTTCGCCTATGCCGTGCAGTGGCACCCTGAGTGGAAGTTTGCCGAGAACCCGTTTTACACCGCCATATTGAATGCATTCGGTGAGGCCTGTCAGGCCCGCCATACCGCGCGCTTGGCTGGCGCGTCGAACTAAAAGAGGAGATAGATATGGACCAACGCAAAGCAATGAGTTTCAACGACCTGGAGTTGTGGCTGAACGAGCGCAGAGTCACCGAGGTGGAGTGCCTGGTACCCGACTTGACCGGGGTCGCCCGTGGCAAGATTTTGCCCCGTGAGAAGTTCACCGAAGACCGCGGCATGCGCATTCCCCAGGCCATTGTGGCCATGGGCGTGACCGGCGAATTTCCTGAGCAAGGCCCGTACTACGACGTGATTGACCCCACGGACCGGGACATGCATCTGCAACCCGACGAAGCCACGGTGCGCATCGTGCCCTGGGCCACGGACCCCACAGCGCAAGTCATCCATGACTGCTATGACCGTGATGGCAAGCTGGTGCCGTTTGCGCCGCGCAGTGTGTTGCGCCGTATTTGCGACCTGTATGCCGCCGACGGGCTGGACCCGGTGGTGGCGCCCGAGCTGGAGTTTTATCTGGTGGCCCGCAATACGGACCCAAACACCGTTTTGCGCCCACCGATTGGTCGCAGTGGCCGAGCAGAAACCTCCCGCCAGTCCTACAGCATCGATGCGGTGAACGAGTTCGATCCGCTGTTCGAAGAGATGTACGACTACTGCGAAAAGATGGAGCTCAATGTGGACACGCTGATCCACGAGGCGGGTGCTGGGCAGATGGAGATAAATTTCTTCCACGCCCACCCGCTGGGTTTGGCCGACGAGGTTTTCTTCTTCAAGCGCATGGCCCGCGAGGTAGCCTTGCGCCACGATATGTACTGCACCTTCATGGCCAAACCTATCGCCGGTGAGCCGGGCAGTGCCATGCATGTGCACCAAAGTATTCTCAACATTGCCACGGGCAAGAATATCTTCAGTAACGAAGACGGTACGCCGTCGGAGGCATTCTTTCACTACATCGGTGGCTTGCAGCGCTACATACCTGCAGCCATGGCCCTGGTGGCCCCCTATGTGAACAGCTACCGTCGCCTGTCGCGCAATACGGCCGCGCCCATCAATATTGAGTGGGGTTTCGACAACCGTACGGTGGGCATTCGCTCCCCCATTTCGACACCGGCTGCACGGCGTGTGGAAAACCGTGTGATCGGTGTGGATGCGAATCCGTATGTGGCCATGGCCATGACTCTGGCCTGCGGCTACCTGGGCATGAAGAAAAAGATCAAACCTAAGGCTGAGATGAAGGGCGACGCGTATCTGGCGCCGTATTCATTGCCCCGCAGCCTGGGCGAGGCCCTGGACTTGCTGCGCAACGAGCCAGACTTGCACGAGGTGCTGGGCAAGGATTTCATCACCGTCTACACCGAGATCAAAGACCTGGAGTTCGAAGAGTTCATGAAAGTGATTTCACCCTGGGAGCGGGAGCACCTGCTGCTGCACGTTTGAAGTACATGACCTGTACGGATGTACCTGGTTAACGCATTGATTTGATTTGGAGCTTCGCAAATGAATTCACCCCTGAACTTAATGTCCCCACCTGCCATTGTTCGCCGCGAAAGCGTACTGGATACGAAGGCTATCCAGGCATTGGATAGCGCGCACTACATGCATCCGTTTACCGACCATCAGGATCTGGCAACCCGGGGCTCACGCGTGATCACCAAGGCCGACGGCATTTATGTGTGGGACTCCGAAGGCAACAAGATACTGGACGCCATGAGCGGTCTGTGGTGCGTGAGCGCCGGCTATGGACGCACCGAGTTGGCCCAGGCTGCCTACCAGCAGATGATGGAGCTGCCGTTCTACAACAGCTTTTTTCAGACCACCAATGTCCCGGCTACCCAGCTGGCCGCAAAGTTGTCTACCCTGGCCAAGCCTGTCGGTGACCGGCGGTTTGAGCACGTGTTTTTCTCCAGCAGCGGCAGTGAGAGCAATGACACCAACGTGCGCATGGTGCGGCGCTACTGGGATCTGCTGGACCAGCCGCAGCGCAAGGTGATCATCAGCCGCAAGAATGCCTACCACGGCAGCACCATGGCGGGGGCGTCGCTGGGCGGCATGTCTGGCATGCACGCGCAAGGTGACTTGCCTATTCCGAACATCACCCACATAGAACAGCCGTACTTTTTCGAGAATGCACTGCCAGGTGAAACTGAGCAGGCATTTGGCGTGCGTGCTGCCGGCTGGCTGGAGGAGAAGATATTGGAGGTAGGGCCAGAAAAGGTGGCGGCCTTTATTGGCGAGCCGGTGCAGGGTGCCGGTGGCGTCATCATTCCGCCAGACAGCTACTGGCCTGAAATCCAGCGCATTGTCGATAAGTACGGAATTTTGTTGATCAGCGACGAGGTGATCTGCGCTTTTGGCCGTCTAGGCTACTGGTTTGCCTACGAGAAGTTTGGCTACAAACCTGACTTGGTCACTTTTGCAAAAGCGGTTACCAGCGGCTACATCCCGCTGGGCGGTGTGATGGTGGGCAACCGTGTCGCCAAGGTGCTGATTGAAAAGGGCGGCGAGTTCAACCATGGCTATACCTACAGCGGCCATCCTGTGGCCTGTGCTGTGGCGTTGGCCAATATTGCACTCATGGAACGCGAAAACCTGGTGGGCCGGGTGAGGACCGATGTTGGCCCGTATCTTGCAGAAAAGTTTAAGACTTTGGCAGGGCATCCGCTGGTCGGTGTGGCAGAAACCTGCGGCTTCACAGCTGGATTGGTTTTGGTGAAAAACAAGGCAACGCAAGAGCTGTTCGCGGAAGACCTGGGGGTAGGCATGGTTTGCCGCCGCCACTGTTTTGCCAACGGATTGATCATGCGGGCGGTCGGCGACCGGATGATCATCGCGCCCCCGCTAACCATGACCCACGCCCAGATTGACGAGATGGTGGCATTGATTACGCGGTGCTTGGACTTGACCTACGCGGAGTTGAAGGACAAAGAGCTATTGGGCTAGCGTGCGGTAGGCCTGCTGCTTTCGTTGAGGCGCTGTTACTGTTGCGTAAAGTTTCTCGTTTTCTTGCCAGTGTCATTCATCATCATGATTTGTTTCATGCTTTTACATTGTTCTTTTGTCATCAGGAGATAGATATGCAATTGGGTTTGAAAAAACGGGGGCTTAGCCGACTCATGTCTGGTCTGTTGGCGTTGGGGGCGTTGGCGGGCACTGCCGCAAACGTACAGGCAGCCGATGAAAAAGTGCTGAACATCTACAACTGGTCTGACTACATTGGCGAGGACACCATCGCCAATTTTGAAAAGGAGACCGGTATCAAGGTGCGCTACGACACCTTTGACAGCAACGAAACCCTGCACGCCAAGATGGTGGCTGGAAAGACTGGCTACGACATCGTGGTGCCTTCGTCCCACTGGGCCAAGATACAGGCCCAGGGCGGGCTGCTCACAAAGCTCGATAAGAGCAAGATCACGACCTACGCCAATCTGGATCCGTACGTCATGAAGCAGCTATCGGAAATGGATCCCGGTAACCAGTTCACCGCCCCGTGGGCCTGGGGTATCACAACGATAGGCGTCAACGAAACCAAACTCAAAGCGGCGCTCGGTAACCTGCCATGGCCGGACAATGCCTGGGACCTGCTTTTCAAGCCTGAATACGCAGCAAAGGCCAAGTCGTGCGGTGTGTCCGTGCTGGATTCTGGCGACGAATTGTTCCCTGCCGCATTGCACTATCTAGGCAAACCACCCTTCAGCAAGAACTCAGCGGACTACCAGGAAGCGGCTGAGCTGTTGAAGAAAATCCGGCCCAGCATCACGCTGTTCTCTTCTTCGGGCTATATCAATGATCTGGCTGGCGGCTCTTTGTGCCTGGTGATGGGTTGGAACGGCGACATCAGCATCGCCCAGGCCCGTGCGAATGAAGCTAAAAACGGCAACGTCATCAAGTCCCTGGTACCCAAGTCTGGCGCTGTTCTTTTCTTTGACACCATGGCTATACCAGCCGATGCACCCCATGTCGAGAATGCCTACAAATGGATCAGCTATATCTACCGCCCCGAAGTCAATGCCGGCATTGTCAACAAGGTGTTGTATGCCAACCCAGTGCCCGGCGCACTCAAGTTTGTGAAGCCTGAGGTGGCCAATAACAAGGCAGTCTTCATGGCGCAGGAAGACTTGGCCCGCATGGTGCCACCTGACGCAGTCAACAGCGATATACGTAGACTACGCACGCGCTTGTACACCTCCGTAAAAACCGGGCTGTAGGCGTGAGCGAAGACCATCGGAGCACGCCAGCTCCAATGGTTTAAAACAATAATTGACAGAGGCTTTCATATGTTGAATCCAGAGTTGGGTGCCGTTGGCGCAGCCCAAGATAAGAGTTTTTTGCGCATCGATCGCTTGACCAAGCGCTTTGATGAAGCGACTGCCGTAGACAACGTTTCGCTGGACATCGAGAAGGGCGAAATCTTTGCCTTGCTGGGTTCATCGGGTTGTGGCAAGTCCACGCTGTTACGCATGCTGGCAGGGTTTGAGACGCCTACTTCTGGGCATATCTTGTTGGCGGGCTCCGACATCGTCTCTATGCCGGCGTATGAGCGGCCTATCAACATGATGTTCCAGTCCTATGCCCTGTTTCCCCACTTGACGGTGTGGGAGAACATTGCCTTTGGCTTGAAGCGTGATGGCTTGCCCAAGAGCGAAATCAATGCGCGCGTGGATGACATGCTCACTATCGTCAAGCTCAAGCCCTACGCCAAACGCAAGCCGCACCAGCTTTCAGGTGGTCAGCAGCAGCGGGTGGCATTGGCACGCTGCCTGGCCAAGAGCCCCAAGCTGCTGCTGCTGGACGAACCCTTGGGGGCCTTGGATCGCAAGCTGCGTGAGCAAACCCAGTTTGAGCTGCACAGCATCATCAAGCGCGTGGGCGTGACTTGCGTGCTGGTCACGCACGACCAAGAAGAGGCCATGACCATGGCGGACCGCATTGCCGTGATGAGCGAGGGCCAGTTCAAGCAAGTGGGCCGGCCCAATGAAATTTATGAAACCCCCAGCTGCCGCTTCGTTGCCGACTTCATCGGTAACGTGAACTTGTTCGATGGCAAGCTGGAGATCGATGAGCCAGACCATTGCGTGGTGGGCTCCGAGCATGGCAGCTTCTATGTAAACCATGGCGTGACCGGGACGTTGGGCATGCCCGCCACTGTGGCGGTGCGGCCGGAAAAGGTCAGCCTGCAGCGCGACCCGCCTGCCGATGCGCAACACAACTGTTTGCGCGGTGAAATTGCCGATAACGGGTATTTCGGTAGCTTCTCGCTTTACCGTATGAACCTGGCTGGCGGCAAAAAGTTGCAAATCCAGATAACCCACGGGCAGCGTCACGGCGAATTGTTCCAGCGCGGCGAGACGGTGTACGCGACGTTCGCGCCAGATGCACTTGTGGTGCTGACAAGCTAAGCCAGGCGGATCCCACCATGAGCAGCCTATCCAACAACCGTTACCTGCGCGCCTTGTCGCAGGGCTGGGGCAAGCGCAGTGTGATTGGCGTGCCTTACAGCTTCTTGATACTGTTTTTCACCGTTCCATTCTTTGTGGTGTTGAAGATCAGTGTCTCTGACTCTGACGGCGTGCACTACGCGGATTTGACGAGCTATGTGGATGGGATGTTGACGCTGCGTATCAAGCTGTCGAACTATGTTTTTTTGACGACGGACTCGCTCTACGTTCAGACCTATCTTTCATCGATACGGTTTGCGCTGATCAACACCTTCTGGTGCTTGCTGGTGGGATACCCGTTTGCTTATTTCATGGTGCGCTCGCCGGTGGGCATGCGGCCTGCGTTGCTGATGCTGGTGTCGCTGCCGTTTTGGACGTCCTACTTGCTGCGGGTGTACGCCTGGAAGGGCCTTCTGGACGACCACGGTGTCTTCAACAACATACTGCTTGCCATACACGTGATCGACGAGCCGATCAAGATGATGCACACCGGTTTTTCCATGACGATCGGCATGGTCTACACCTACTTGCCGTTCATGATTCTTCCGCTGTATGCAAGCCTCGTGAAGATGGATCTGCGCTTGCTGGAAGCTGCCAAAGATCTGGGGGCAACACCCTGGAAGGCGTTCTGGCTGATCACCGTGCCTTTGTCCAAGAACGGCATCATTGCTGGCGCCATGTTGGTATTCATTCCGAGTGTGGGCGAATACGTGATCCCGGAATTGCTGGGCGGTCCCTCGACATTGATGATTGGGCGCGTCTTGTGGGACGAGTTCTTCAGCAACAACGACTGGGCTATGGCTTCTGCGGTGGCCGTGACCATGGTGGTGCTGATCCTGATTCCACTCGCAATTCTCAATAAATACCAAGCCGATTCCGGCGGTGTGAGAGGAAACTGAATATGGACTCGCGCATTGGAAGATTCTGGCTGGCCACAGGGTATGTTTTTCTGTACCTACCTATCGTCACTCTGATCGTTTTCTCGTTTAACGATTCGAAGATGGTCACCCTTTGGGGCGGCTTTACCTTCAAGTGGTACGGCGTGATCATGCACGATACCGAGGTCATTGACGGCTTCTTGCTATCGCTCAAGATCGGACTTTTGACCGCTACGGCATCGGTGGTGTTCGGCACCTTGGCAGCGTTCACCATGGTGCGTTACCGGTCGTTTTTTGGCCGCACGGCTTTCAATGCCCATATTAACGCGCCGCTGGTGGTACCAGAAGTCATCACCGGCTTGTCGCTGCTGCTGTTTTTTGTGATGTGCGAGCGCATGTTTGGAATGCCAGAGCGAGGCATCTTCACCATCTGGGTAGGCCATACCGCGATTGGCTTGTCCTACGCGGCAGTGATGATCCAGTCACGCCTGCTGGAAATGGATATGTCTTTGGAAGAAGCCGCCGTGGATCTTGGCTGCAAGCCTTTCCAGGTGTTTTACCTGATTACCTTGCCCGCGATTGCTCCGTCGCTAATGTCCGCCTGGCTGTTGACTTTCACTATCTCTCTGGACGACGTGGTGTCCACCGCCTTCTTGTCTGGACCGGGTTCGACCACCTTGCCCATCGTGATTTTGTCTCGGGCGCGTCTGGGCCTTAATCCCACTGTGAATGCGATCGCCACCATCACCGTTGCCGTGGTGTCTGTTGGCGTGCTGGCCGGTAGTTTGTGGATGAGCCGTAAAGAGCGACAACGTGCTGCAGAGCAAGCTGCGGCGTACCGGGAAGGCCTGACCGTTGCTGCCTGAGGATTGATTGTTTGATGTAACCCATGGAGATGGAGATCCGATGATGAAACTGAAACAAACCGCGTTAGCTGTATCTTTGGTTTTCCCGATATTGGCCAGCGCCCAGTCGAATGCCGATCTGCAGCGCCAAATTGATGCACTGCAAGTGCAGATTAAGCAACTCACCGAAGCATTGAAAGGCGCGGCGCCTGCTCCCGTGCAAGCTGCGCAGGTACCTACGGTAGATCCGGATGACTTCAACCGCATCAAGACCAAGGTAGAGGCCATGGAAGACCAGTCCGAAATAGCTGGTTTCAAGGGATTGCGCATCAGCGGCGGGATTGATCCCACCTATGTCTACAACCGCAACAAGCGGTCCAGCTCGTTTGGGTTCTTGAATAACTTTGGGAACGTCAATGGCAGTGGTGAGGTTTATTCGTACGACAACTCTTACTTCGGTTTGGCCTATCTCGATATCCAAAAAGAAATTGACGATGGCGGTACGCGTTTTCGGCTGACTCTCGCCCCCAGTAAATCTGCTGGATCTGGTTTTAACTTCGGCAATATTGCCCATGAAGCTTCAGCATCCATACCAATCGATGGTCCGTCAACGCGCTTGCTGGTAGGGCAAATGCCGGACGTGTCGGGTTACCAGCCGTTTTTCAACAGTTTTGTGGGCGCCAACAGCGTTACTTCTAATTTGCTGTACCCGGGATTTTCCGAGTATTTCGTAACCAAGAATCTGCTGTTTGATTTCACCGCGGCAACGGCATACACCGGCGTGGGTCTGGATTTGGCACGGGGGGCGTGGGATACCAAGCTGTTTTTGGCCAACATGAACTCGGCGCGCAATGACATAAGCGGCAATAACACTGCTTCTACCCGCAGCCCTTCGTTCATTTATAACGCCACTTATGCCAAGGAAGAGTTCTGGGGTGTGGAATTCACGGGTTATGAGGGTAAGGTCCTTAACCCCAATGCGTCTTTGACCAGCACGCCTTCTGCGACCCGCTTGGACCAGTTTGAAATCGATGGATGGTGGACACGCGGCGACATCAATACCAATCTGCAACTAACCTTGGGCCGGCAGCAGCAGGCCGCCTTCAACGGGGGGGATTCCCAGTGGTACGGCATGTCGTATGTGTTGTCCAAGAAGGTGGGTCCTGCATGGACGTTTGCAGGTCGGTTTGACTACTTGAACAACCAGAAGAATGGCGGCGGCACGTTCAATGTGTTCGGTGGTAACGATCCCGCAGGCGTCGCCACTGGCGATGTCTACAACGGTTTTGGCCCTGGCGATCCGAACGACCCCAACTACGACCCGAACAAGGGTGCGAACCGGTTTTCTGTGACGGGCGCTGCAACCTACCGGCTGACGCGTAACGTGGCTTTCCGTGGCGAGCTGCGGTTTGACCGCGCCACAACGCCTTCGTTCTACCAATGGTCTGACGGAACCTACCGTAAGAGCAACACCACGATCGGCTTGCAGACTATCGTGAACTTCTGACCTGCCCTTGGGGCGGTGTAAAGCTTTGATCCGGATTTGATCGAATACGGGAATCGCTCATGGCTTGAGAACTTTTGATTCCCGTATTTTTCAGTTCAGGAAATGAGGCTATGCAGACTTTGACCCGACCCGCCTTTGATGGCCGTGCACTTATCAACGGCCAGCGTGTGGCCTCGCGCAGCGGCGCTACCTTTACCTGCATCTCACCGGTGGATGGCGCGGTGCTGACCGAGGTGGCGCGCTGCGAGGCAGCCGACATTGACGCGGCCGTGGCGGCAGCACGCGCTGCATTCGAGGACCGCCGCTGGTCCGGCATGGCACCGGCCAAGCGCAAGAAGGTGATGACGCGCTTCGCCGACCTGGTACTGGCCAATGCCCAGGAGCTGGCACTGACCGAGACCCTGGACATGGGCAAGCCGTTGCGCTATGCCCAGGCCGTGGACGTTAACAGCGCTGCCAACTGCCTGCGCTGGTATGGCGAAGCCGTGGATAAGGTGTACGACGAAATCGCCCCCACAGCCGACACGGCGCTGGCCCTCATTACGCGTGAGCCTGTGGGCGTAGTAGGGGTCATCGTGCCCTGGAATTACCCCATGATCATGGCCGCCTGGAAGATCGCTCCGGCCTTGGCGGCTGGCAACTCGGTGGTGCTCAAGCCGAGCGAGAAGTCGCCTTTGACCGCGTTGCGCCTGGGTGACCTGGCGCTGGAAGCCGGCATACCCGCTGGCGTGTTCAACGTGGTGCCGGGCTACGGACCGGAAGCCGGCTCGCCGCTGGCCCTGCACATGGACGTGGACTGCATTGCCTTCACCGGCTCCACCGCTGTGGGCAAGAAGATCCACGTGATGGCTGGTCAAAGCAATCTGAAGCGCGCCTGGACCGAGCTGGGCGGCAAGTCCCCCAATATCGTGTTCGCCGATTGCCCCAATCTGGACCGGGCGGTGGAGGCGGCAGTGGGCAGCATCTTCTTTAACCAGGGCCAGAGCTGCAACGCACCTTCGCGCTTGTTTGTCGAAGCCAGTATCAAGGACGCCTTTCTGGAAAAGGCTCTGGCCCTGTTGCCCCAGTACATGCCCCGCAACCCGCTGGAGCCCGACACCATCATGGGTGCACTGGTGGACACCGTGCAGATGAACAATGTGCTGCGGTATATCGAGCTGGGCAAGTCCGAAGGTGCCAAGCTGCTGGCCGGTGGCGAGCAGGCCTTGGCTGAGACCGGTGGTTGCTACGTGCAGGCCACTGTGTTCGACGGCGTGCGCAACGACATGACGATTGCACGCGAAGAGATTTTCGGCCCAGTGCTGTCAGTGCTGTCTTTTTCTGACACCGCCGAAGTCGTGCGCCAGGCCAACCAGACCATCTACGGCCTTCAGGCCGGCGTGTGGACCAGTGACCTGAACAAGGCCCACGGCGTGGCACGCGCTCTGCGCGCCGGCACGGTGCATGTCAACCAGTATGACGAGGACGACATCACCGTGCCGTTTGGTGGCTTCAAGCAGAGCGGGGTGGGTCGAGACAAGTCGTTGCACGCCTTCGACAAATACACCGAATGCAAGACCACCTGGATCCGCATCGATAGCCCCGTCTGATGGCATGAGCGATACGAGCGCGACGGTGGAAGAGCTGCAGAAGTCGCTGCAGGCGCAGGGCATCCATAGCATCATGGTGCAGTTTGCCGACATCCATGGTGTAGCCAAGGGCAAGCTGGTGCCGGTGGAACATCTGCGGCAGTGGGTAGGCGTAGGGGCTGGCTTTGCAGGCCCCAGCATCTGGGGCACGGGCTTGCCGCGCCTGGGACCACGCAGCGAGTACTACGCACGCATGGGGCTGGAGCATGTACGGGCCCTGCCTTTTATGCCCGGCGTGGCCCATGCTGTGGCCGATGGTTTTGCAGGCGGCGAGCTGCTGGACACCTGCTCCCGCCAGCTGCTGAAGCGGCAGCTGGCACGTTTGCAAGAGCGTGGCTGGACGCTGTGGGTGGGCATAGAGCCCGAGTTCTTCTTGCTGCGCAAGGACGCGCACGGCACATGGTGTGTGGGCGATACGCTCGACACCCTGGACAAGCCCTCGTACGACCTGAAGGCGCTGCAACGTAACCACGCCTATCTGGACGATATGCGCCAGACCTTGGTGGCACTGGGTTTCCAGCTGGAGCAGATTGACCATGAGGACGCGACCGGGCAGTACGAGATCAATTACCGCTTCGATGACGCCCTGGCCGCTGCAGACCGCTACATGCTGTTCAAGCTGGCGGCCCATGCGGTGGCGCAAAAGCACGGCCTGCATTTCAGCTGCATGCCCAAGCCGCTGGCGCACGCACCCGGCAGCGGCCTGCACATGCACCTCAGCATCACCGATGCCCAGGGCCGGCCGGTGTTTGCCCACAGCGCCGACCCGCTGGGGCTGAGCGCCAGCGGCTACAGCTTCATCGCCGGTCTGCTACACCATGCGGACGCGCTGGCGGCCCTGTGCGCGCCCACCGTGAACAGCTACAAGCGGTTGGCGGCTAGCCATAGTGCATCGGGCACGACCTGGGCGCCGGTGTGGAAGGCCTACGGCGAAAACAACCGTACCTGCCTGGCGCGTACCGTGGCCGGGCGTATTGAGTGGCGCTTGCCAGACCCGTCCTGCAATGTGTATGCGGCCATGGCCGCAACTTTGGCGGCTGGCCTGGATGGCTTGGACCAGCAGATGCCGGCGCCCGAGCCTTGTTCTGTCGATCTGTATGCCCTACAGGCCCAACATCCAGACGCCATGCCTGCCCGTTTGCCGCGCGACCTGTGGTCGGCCTTGGCCGCGCTGGAGGCCGATACGGCGCTGCGCCACAGCCTGGGCGACGCGTTCTGCCAGCAGTTTCTGGCACTCAAAACCGCTGAATGGGACGCGTATGCCGGCCACGTCAGCACCTGGGAGCTGGAGCGCTACGCGGACGGATTCTGATCTACAGGGTTTTGAATAAAAAGAGCTTCTAGCGCAGGGAATGCCTGCGCTAGAAGCTCTTTTTTTGATAGCAAATCAGTCGGCGTTCAGGTCACGTAAAAAAGCGTCAAACACGTCCAGCAAGCGTTGTACGTCGGCTTGCGTGGTGGCCGGCGACACCAGCAGCATATTGTGGAACGGCGTCAGCAGCACGCCCCGATTCAGCATGTACAGGTGCAACAGGGCCTCCAGTGCGGGCTGGCTGGCTTGCAGCACCTCCTGTGCGTTGCGTGGCGCCGTGCTGCCGTACTGCAGTTCCATGCGCGCACCCAGTTGCGTCACGCACCAGTCGAGCTTGTGTGCCTGTATGCGTTCGCGTAGCCCCTGGGCCAGGCGGTCGGCCAGCGCCAGCATGTGGGCGTAGTTGCCAGGCGTGTGCAAGCGGGTGAGGGCGGCCTGCAATGCGGCCAAGGTCAGCGCGTTGCCGGCCAGCGTCGTGCCTATGCCACTATGGCCTTCGGGCGCGGCCTGCTTGGCCTGTCGCATGCGCTCGGCCAGTGCGTCGGTAAAACCATAAACAGCGCACGGCAGACCACCAGCCACCGCCTTGCCCATGATGAGCAGGTCGGGGGCCAGGCCGTGCACGCGGGCGTATCCGCCGCATCCGGTGGACAGGGTATGGGTTTCGTCCAACGCCAGCAGCGTGCCATAGCGCTGGCACAGGGCCTGGGCGGCAGGCCAGAAGCCTGGCTCTGGCAGCACCAGGCCGCAATTGGTCAGCGCCGGCTCGGCCAGCAGGCAAGCTACCTGCCCATCGGACAAGGCAGCTTCCAGCGCGGCCAGATCGTTGAACGGCACGATGCGGGTAAATGCCGCATGGTTGTGCACCTGGCCCAGCACCGACGGCCTGGCGACCACCTGGCCGTCTTGCAGGTCCGCCAGGGTGTCGTCCACCGCGCCGTGGTAGCAGCCCTCAAACACCAGCAGTTGCGGCCGCTGGGTGACTGCGCGGGCCCAGCGCAGCACAAAGCGGTTGGCATCGCTGGCGGTCAGGGCCATCTGCCATTGCGGCAGGCCAAAGGTGGCGGCCAGCAGGCGGCCGACTTCGGCTGTGCGGGTGGACGGCAGCATGCAGGTCAGGCCCTGTGTGGCCTGTTGGACAATAGCCTGGGCTACGGGCGTCGGACTGTGGCCAAACATGGCACCGGTATCGCCCAGGCAAAAGTCGCTGTAGGCAAGACCGTCCGCACATATCAAGTGCGCGCCCTGGGCTGACTGCATGAACAGGCAGGCCGGGCTGGGCCAGTCGCGCATCCAGTGCAAGGGCACGCCGTATAAAAAGTGCTGTGTGGCGTCCCGTCCCAGCGCCAGCGAACGCGGATGAAGGTCCAAGAAGCGCTGGCGTTCCGACGCAAACAGGGAAGGGGCGGCGAAAGAGGGGGCAGGCTGGTTGGCGGTCATGGTCTGGCATTTTCGCCGTTGGCCCAAAGAATGCATACTCGATACGCTTTGTTTCAACTTGAACTATCTTTTACTGGAAAAGCCCATGCCTTTGCGATCCTCTGTTCGATACACCCGTGGCTTGTACTTAGCCGTGTTGGGCGCTTGCGTGGCGCTGCTTCACGGCTGTGACAGCCCGCCGTCGACCATCAAAATTGGTGTAGCCCAGCCCTTGACCGGCAATTTGGCGCCGCTGGGACAGGACATGCTCAATGGGGTCACTTTGGCGGTGGAGGAGCTCAACAAGCAGGGGTTCAAGGTCAACGGCAAGCCCGTGACCTTGGAGGTGGTCGCTGTGGATGACCGCGCGGATGCCAAGACAGGCGTGGAGGTGGCCCATCAACTGGTGGATGCGGGCGTAGTGGCCGTCATTGGCGATTTGAACTCCGGCGTCAGCATCGCGGCGGCGCCCGTCTATGCCGAAAAGAGCATCGCGCAGCTGGCTATTTCCACCAACCCCAAATTTACCCAGCTGGGCCTCAACACCACCTTCAGGCTGGTCGCCAATGACACGCTGCAGGCCAAAGCCATGGGTAGCTTTGCTGCATCACAAATCAAGGGCAGCAAATACGCGCTGCTGGACGATGGCACGCCTTATGGAAAGGGGCTGGCTGCGGGCGCCGGAGCGCAGCTCAAGGTAGCTCAAAAGAACATCGTTTTGGTGCAGTCGTTTGACGATAGAACGACGGCGTTCGACGAGTTGGCCCAAAAGATGAAGGCCGGGGGCGTGGAAGTGATCGTTTCCACGCTGAACGACTTCCAGGTGCTGGCCTTATTTGAGGCACTGAAGAAAGTGGACCACACCGATGTGACCCTGCTCGGCGGCGACACCATCAAGACGACGTTGATGCGCAAGGGTGTCTCTGCTGGGCAGCGCGTATTCGCCACATCGCCAAGTTTGGATGTGGGGGAGTTTCCGGCCGGTCAGGCCTTTCTGGAAAAATACCGCGCCAAGTTCAAGATCGACCCCGCTTATGCAGGGCATTACAGCTACGACGCCACCTATGTGCTAGCTGCAGCCATGGGTCGCACGCCTTCGGCCAAGCCTGCGGCCATCGTGGAGGCGCTGCGCAAGCTGGATGGCTACGCGCCTGTGACCGGCTCCATGAAGTGGGATGCCAAGGGTGAACAACGCTATGGCGTGATTGGTGTTTACCGCGTGCGTGAAGGAGCATGGGAATCCCAGGTGCGCTCCGACGTCTGGTAGGCACGCGGCTTTCGCGCGGGTTGCGGAGCTTTACAAGCGCTATATCTTGTGCTGGGTTTTCCCTCAAAAAGGTGGAAGACGTGGGTGACGTAGCCCCTGCGCGCGCCTATCGTTCAGGGGTCGCCCAATTGGGTGAATGCTGTAACGCTTGACCCGCTGTTGCGCTCCCGTAGCTGCAGCCGGTCAGGCTGCAGATCTACTTGAGGAAAGCCCATGATGAACTGTCGCAATGCCCGCTTTAGCCTTGTCTGCATCAGCCTGCCCAAGGCCTGCGGCCGGCCTGTGTTCGTGCGGGGTGCATGTTATGAATGATGTGGTCCTGGTGCTGGCCCATGCGGCCGATACGGGTGCCGCGTCGGTTGCGGCATCCTTGCATTCCATGCTGCGCGAAGATTGCACATGCGCTTTTGTGGAGGTCTGGACCGTACGGCCCGCCATGCTCAGCCAGGCCATGTGGTCACACCATGTGGACGACCACGGCCACGCTGAAACGCAGCTCACACTGCCCGGCCGGCCCGCGTTGCTCAGCAGCCAGGTGCGCGCTGTTTTCAACCGTATCCAGCACCTGCCCATGCCCAGCTTTTTGCACGGCAGCGCCCAGGACCGAGATTACGCGGCGGCCGAGTTCCATGCCTTGATGCAAAGCTGGTTGGCATCCTTGGGTGACCGTGTGTTGCATTCACTGCGCAACCAGCCCTTGTTGTCGCCGCAGCTGCCCATGCTGCGCTGGGCCCAAGCCGCAGCCCAGTGTGGGCTACCCGTGGCGCCGCGCGACGCCGGCATGCCTGCACTGGAATGGGATGCTACCGTGCTGGTGGCGGGCGCGCAGACTACCGGCGTGCTGGCCGGCCGCTTTGGCCGGGCCTGCGTGGCTGCGAGCCAGGCCCTGGGGTTCTCTGTGCTGGAGTTCCGCTTTGTGCGCAGAAACCAGGTGTTCGCGCTGGTCGGCGTCAGCCCGTACCCGGCCCTGACGGACCTGGAAGACATAGACGCCGTGGCTGCCTGTATCTGCGATCTGGTGCACAGCCAGGCCGCTGACGAACTGGAGCGCGACGGCGTCGCATGATTCTCGTCTACGGCCAGGCGGACGACCCACCCATCAGCTGCCTGGTGCAGGCCTTACAGGCCGTAGACGCAGCCTATTTGCATCTGGACACGGCCGCGCTGGACCAGGCTTGGCTAGACATCTCGGTCGGCCCGCCAGGCGTATCGGGCGAACTGGTGGTGGCCAGGCAGGCACTGCCCCTGCAAGACATCCGTGCTGTTTTCACGCGCCCATCGCCACCCTTGCAACTGGATGGCGCCCCAGTGGCCAATGTGCATGCGCAAACCCTGCACCAGCAGCTGCTGGACTGGTTTGATATTGCCCCTGTACGGGTGGTCAGCCGACCCACTGCCGTACAAGCCAATGCTTCCAAACCACTGCAGACCCAGCGCATGGGCGAGGCGGGCTTTCTGGTGCCGGCCACCCTGGTCAGCTCCGACCCCGAGGCGGTGCGCAGCTTTCGCAACCAGCATGGCCGCGTGACGTTCAGCTCCATCAGCGACGCGGACGTGGGCATGACTGAGCTGGACGACGCTGGCCTGTTGCGCATGCACCGCCTGGCGCAACTGCCCACCCAGTTCCAGGCCTATGTGTCCGGGGTGGATATCTGCGTTCATGTGGTGGGCGAGCAGGTGTTTGCCGCCGAGGCCTACAGCGACATGGGTTGGAGCGCCACCAGCCTGCCAGCTGCCGTAGCCGCCCAGTGCGTGTGCCTGTTGCAGGCCATGGACCTACCGTTGGCCAGCATAGACCTGCGTTTGCGCCCGGATGGCACCTATGTCTGCTTTGAGGTCCACCCCATGCCCGCCTACAGCGTGTTCGAGGCGCAAAGCGGCCTGCCCCTGGCGGCCGCGCTGGCCGATTTTCTACATGCGGCCTGATACCCGGCTGGCGCAGGTAAATACTGCGCAGGGTGCTATCAAAAATATAGTTTTCGCATAGCTTTCTGGGTTGGTCGATGGCGTCTAGACCTGGATGCACCGCATGTGTGCGCGGGCACCATCTGAGTGCCGGTATAGGCCCCGATGGGCGTTTTGCCGATGTGAAGTTTTGGCTTGTGCCCGCGTGTGTACAGAGGTGGATGTACTGCGATGCGCAGCAGATTTCTCGTTGGCATCGAACTTGCGTGCTTGGTAGGCGCGGGGCGGCCACTCTGGATCGCTTCTTCAAATGACAGCTAGGGTTCCGACTGCTTGACCATCAAGCGGTGTCTGGTCCGAGAGCAGTCGGCCAGCAGCGGCCCATACCGCTGCAGGCTCCACGGCGGGACAAAAGCCCGGGAGGTTCACTTCGTTGTCGAGGTGGTCTCCCGCATTTGTTCTTCAACCTGGAGCTGTTATGTCTTTCCATTTTTCTCCGATTTCTCTTGCGTTCAAACGTTGTGCCGTCAGCGTCTGTATGGTGCTGGTCGGCCTGGGTGCGGTCAGCCTGCCCCGGCCGGCTGCCGCCGAGGTGAAGGTTGGCCTGTCTGACTGGCCGGGCTGGGTCGCCTGGTACGTTGCCGAGCAAAAAGGCTTCTTCAAGAAGCACGGTGCCGACGTCAAATTGGTCTGGTTCGCCAACTACACCGACTCCATCGGCGCGCTCTCGTCCGGGCAGCTGGATGCCAACTCCCAAACCTGGTCCGACACCCTGGGCCCACTGGCCAAAGGCCTGCCACTGAAAGCCATTCTGGTGAACGACAACTCGGCGGGTAACGACGCGCTGATGGTCGGCCCCAAGATCACATCTTTTGCCCAACTGAAAGGCAAGAAGGTGGCGCTGGAGCAGTACAGCATCTCGCACTTCGTGCTGGCTACCGCGTTGGCCAAGAACGGCATGAAGCTGGGCGACGTGAAGATCGTCAACCTCTCTGCCGGTGACGCTGCTGCCGCTTTCATCAGCGGCAAGGTCGATGCCGCCGTGCTGTGGAACCCCTGGGTGCACCAGATCGAGAGCAGCGGCAAAGGTAAGTCGCTGTTCACCTCCAAGGACATGCCCGGCCTGGTGCCCGACCTGCTGGTGGCGCAAGACAAGGCCATCCAGACCAAGCGTAAGGAGCTGGTCGGCATGATCAAGGCCTGGTTCGATACCGAGAAGTTCATCCGCGAACAGCCCGCCGAAGCCGCCAAGATCATGTCCAAGGTGGTCAGCATGTCGCCCGAGGAATACGCCGTGTTCCTGCCCGGCACCAAGTTCTTTGATGCCGCCGCCAACACCCAGGCGTTTGACGCCAAGAACGCCTTGTCGCTGTCTAACACTGCACCGACCATTGCCGCCTTTTTGACGCAGTACAAGCTGATCGACGGTAAGCCAGACGCTGCCAAGGGCATAGACGGCACGCTGGTCCAAGACGCGCTGAAGTAAGGCCCACGCCATGTGGTCAAGTCTTTGGTCTATCAGACTTGCGATCTCGCGTCGCAGTTACGGTTTGCTCGCGCTTGTCGGCCTGGTGGTTCCGCTGCTGGGCTGGGCGCTGCTGAGTGCGTTTGCCGGCGTCAGCCCGGTGTTTCTGCCGGGGCCGCAGAAGGTGGTGGCGCGCATCATCACCTGGGCCATGGAAGACGATTTGATGGGTGACGCCGCCATCAGCACCTTGCGTGTGGTCACCGGCTGGGCGCTGTCGGCGCTGCTGGCATTACCGCTGGGCCTGCTGATTGGCAGCTGGCGCGCAGTGCAGGCGCTGCTGGAGCCACTGACCGACTTCATCCGCTACATGCCGGCCGTGGCCTTCATTCCGCTGGTGATGCTGTGGGTGGGCATAGACGAGGGCGCCAAGGTGGCCATCATCTTTATCGGCACCTTCTTCCAGATGGTGCTGATGGTGGCCGAGGACGTGCGCCGTGTGCCCATGGCGCAGATTGAGGCCGCGCAGACCATGGGCGCGACCCGGCGCGAGGTGCTGGAGAAGGTGATCCTGCCGTCGGCCAAACCGGCGCTGCTGGACACCTTGCGCATCACCATGGGCTGGGCTTGGACCTATCTGGTCGTGGCCGAGCTGGTGGCCGCCAACTCGGGCCTGGGCTTTGCGATTTTGAAGGCCCAGCGCTTTTTGCAGACCGACAAGATCTTTGCCGGGATATTGTTGATTGGCTGCATCGGCCTGGCCATCGACCAGCTGTTCCGCCTGCTGCACCGCAAGGCATTTCCATGGATGCACGGACGTTAAAGCTATGAAAATTGAATGCAAAAACGTCTGGAAGTACTTCGGCCAGACGACCGCGTTGAACGACGTGAACCTGGGGATCGCCGACAACGAGTTTGTCACCCTGGTCGGTGCCTCCGGCTGCGGTAAGTCAACCTTGCTGCGGACTCTGGCCGGGCTGGAAACGCATAGCAAGGGTGACGTGCTGGTGGACGGCAAGGCCATTACCGGCCCAGGGCAGGACCGCGCCATGGTGTTTCAGCATTACAGCCTCTACCCCTGGCTGCGCGTGTCGGAAAACATCCGCTTCTGCCGGCAGTTGAGCGCCCAGACCCGCAACCGCAGCAGTGCCGATGTAGAGGCCGCTTCGGGCCGCGCCGACGCACTGCTGCAGCTGATGGGTTTGACGGCCTCGGCCAACGCATATCCAAACCAGCTCTCGGGCGGCATGCAGCAGCGCGTAGCGATTGCCCGTGCCCTCATGGGCAAGCCGCAGATCCTGCTGATGGACGAGCCCTTTGGCGCGCTGGACGCGCAGACCCGCGAGGTGATGCACGACCTGATCCTGCACGTGCACCGCCTGGAGCGCACCACCATCGTCTTCGTGACCCACGATGTGGAAGAGGCCATCTACCTCGGCCACCGCGTGGTGCTGATGGCGCCGCGCCCCGGCCGCATCGACTCGATCTATGACGTGCCCCTGCCTGCCAAGCGCGAACAGGACATGAAGCTCGCCCCCGAGTTTCTGCGCCTGAAACGCCAACTGCTGGACCGCATCCGCGAAACCTCTGGCATGAAAACCGATTTAGACCAATTGCAACGGCTTACCCAAGCAGCCGATGAGAGGACATCCGCATGAATCCCATCCCCGCCAACAAACTGCTGTGGGAGGAACACCTCCCTGGCGGCAACCACTGGTCCGGCCGGCTGCGCCGTGGCACCGCCTTGCGCCTGACCGACCTGCAAGGCGGCGCCAACGTGTCCGCGCTGTTCTATAACGCCGAGCAGCCGCTGGAACGCTACAACATGCCCGACACCCTGAAGTCGCAGCACACCGCCTTCTTGACCGCAGGCTATGTCTGCCAGTCCGACATGGGCCGCGTGCTGTGCTCCATCACGGCAGACAGCCTGGGCTGGCACGACACCTGGTGCGGCGTCAGCGACGCGGCCATGGTGCTCGCCCAGTACGGCGAAAAGCGCTACCAGCAGCACCGCAACGCCATGCACCGCAATGGCCGCGACAACCTGCTGATCGAGCTGGCCAAGTGGGGACTCGGCGCGCGCGACCTGGTGCCCAGCGTCAACTTTTTCAGCAAAGTAGTGCCCGATGCCGATGGCGCGCTGAGCCATGTGCCCGGCCACAGCGCAGCCGGCAGCTGTGTGGATCTACGCTTCGAGATGGACACCCTGGTGGTCCTCAGCAGCGCGCCGCATTCGCTGGATGCGAACCCCATTTACGCGCCCGCCGATGTGCAGCTCAGTGCCTTCCGAGCCGACCCGGTCGCTGCCGATGACGCCTGCCGCACCCAGTGCGCGCAGAACGGCCGCGCCTTCACCAATACCGAACGCTATTGCGGAGTCGCAGCATGAGCAAACTACTTGAAAGCCAACTGAACCCTGCCGACGCAGTGCTCGACCAGACCTGCCTGGCCGGCGATCCGTGGATGGCCACCGTGCGCGCGGGCCAGACCTTCCGCATCCTCGACCTGGAAGGCAACCAGGCGGTGGACACGCTGTTCTACAGCGCCGCCAACGCCGAGGAGCGCTACAGCGCAGCCGACACCATCGCCCGTAACGGCCAGCTCTACCTGGGCCTGGGCTCCAAGCTGTACTCCAGCGAGGGCCGTGTCATGCTGACCATCACCGCAGACACCTGCGGCCGCCACGACACCCTGGGCGGCGCCTGCTCCAGCGAGAGCAACACGGTCCGCTACGCGCTGGACAAGCGCCCCATGCACAGCTGCCGCGACAGCTTCATGCATGCCATCTGCAGCTGCCGTGAAGCGGGCGTGCTGGGTTTGGGCAAGCGCGACATCGCGCCCAACATCAACTTCTTTATGAACGTGCCGGTCACGCCCGAAGGCCACCTCAGCTTTGCCGACGGCATCTCCGGCGCCGGCAAGTACGTGGAACTGAAGGCCGAGATGGATGTGGTGGTACTGATCTCGAACTGCCCGCAGCTGAACAACCCCTGCAATGGCTACAACCCCACGCCTATCCGGCTGCTCATATGGGATTGATTCGCTATTGAATTCGTAGCTGCTTGCGCAGGTAATACATGCGCTAGAGGGCGATTTTCTTTAAATGATCTTGCCGCTGCACCCCTAAACACCGTTCGCCCTGAGCTTGTCGAAGGGCTTCGACGGGCTCAGCCCGAACGGAGGGAAGAGCTGGCAACCACTCCAACAGACACGGGACGACTCGTGCCTTTGCACCATCCGGCGGGACGACCCGCCCCATGAGGGACCACCCCATGTTCGATACCGTTTTGATCGCCAACCGTGGCGCCATCGCCTGCCGCGTGATCCGCAGCCTCAAAGCCTTGGGCCTGCGCTCGGTGGCCGTGTACTCCGAGGCCGATGCCGATTCGCTGCATGTGGCCATGGCCGATGCTAGCGTCTGCATCGGCCCGGCACCCGCAGCGCAGAGCTACCTGGACCCGCGGCGCATCCTGGACGCAGCGCGGGCTACCGGCGCCGGCGCCATCCACCCCGGCTACGGCTTTTTGTCGGAGAACCCGGACTTCGCCCAGGCCTGTGAAGATGCTGGCATCGCCTTCATCGGCCCCACGCCCGCGCAGATGCGCGCCTTCGGCCTGAAGCACACGGCCCGCGCGCTGGCCGAGGCCCAGGGCGTGCCCTTGCTGCCCGGCAGCGGTTTGCTGAATGACCTGGCGCAGGCGCAGACCGAGGCCGCGCGTATTGGTTACCCGGTGATGCTGAAAAGCACGGCCGGCGGCGGCGGCATCGGCATGCGGCTGATCCGCAGCGATGCCGAAATGGGCCCAGCCTTTGAAGCCGTCCAGCGCCTGGCGCAGGCCAACTTCAAGGACGCCGGCCTGTTCCTGGAAAAGTTTGTCGAACGCGCCCGCCACATCGAGGTGCAGCTGTTCGGCGATGGCAAAGGCCAGGTGGTGGCGCTGGGCGAGCGCGACTGCTCGGCCCAGCGGCGCAACCAAAAGGTGATCGAAGAAACTCCGGCACCCGGCCTGTCGGACGCCACCCGCGCCGCCCTGCAGCAAACCGCCGTGCGCCTGGCCGAAGCTGTGCATTACCGCAGCGCCGGCACGGTGGAATACGTGCTGGACGCCGACACCGGTGCCTTCTATTTTCTGGAGGTCAACACCCGCCTGCAGGTGGAGCACGGCGTGACCGAGCAGGTGACCGGCGTGGACCTGGTGGCCTGGATGCTGAAGCTGGCGCGGGGCGACAACTTCGCGCTGACCGTGCCCGTACCCACTGGCGCATCGATCCAGGTGCGGCTCTATGCAGAAGACCCGGCGCGCAACTTCCAGCCCTGCGCGGGCGGTTTGACCGAGGTGGTCTTCCCGACAGACGCGCGCATCGAAACCTGGGTCGCCACCGGCAGCGAGGTGCCACCCAACTACGACCCGATGATCGCCAAGCTGATCGTCACCGGCAGCGACCGTGCCGATGCGGTGGCCAAGCTGCAGGCTGCGCTGGCCTCCACCCGGCTGGCGGGCATAGAAACCAATTTGCGCTACCTGCGCACCGTTGCCGCCGACCCGGTGTTTGTGGATGGCTTAATGGTCACCCGCAGCCTGGCCGACCTGCACTACCAGCCGCAGGCGCTGGAGGTGCTGGACGCCGGCGTGCAGACCACCGTGCAAGACCACCCAGGCCGCGTAGGCTATTGGGCCGTGGGCGTGCCCCCCAGTGGTCCGATGGATGACCTGGCGATGCGCCTGGCGAACCGTCTGGTGGGCAACGCAGTGGATGCAGCGGCGCTGGAATGCACCCTCAGCGGCCCCAGCCTACGCTTCCATAACGACACCGTGGTCGCCGTGTGCGGCGCGGCTATGGCTGTCACTGTGGACGGCGTGGCGCTGCCGCTGTGGCAGTCGCACACGGTCAAAGCTGGCAGCGTGCTCAAGCTCGGCGCGGTGCAGGGCGCTGGCGCACGCACCTACCTGGCACTGCGTGGCGGGCTGGATGTGCCGCTGTACCTGGGCAGCCGCTCCACCTTCACGCTGGGCCAGTTCGGCGGCCATGCGGGCCGCACCCTGCGGGTGGGTGACATGCTGCACATCGGCGCAGATGCGGTCGCTGCACCGCTGGCGGTATTGCCCGCTGATGTCGTGCCTGCCTACCAAAACCATTGGGACATCGCGGTGCTCTACGGTCCACACGGCGCGCCGGATTTCTTCACCGATGGCGATGTGCAGATGTTCTTCGGCACCGACTGGCAGGTGCACTACAACTCCAGCCGCACCGGCGTGCGCCTGATCGGCCCCAAACCCGAGTGGGCGCGGCGCGACGGCGGCGAGGCCGGGCTGCACCCGTCCAACATCCACGACAACGCGTATGCGATTGGCGCCATCGACTTCACCGGCGACATGCCGGTGATCCTCGGCCCCGATGGCCCCAGCTTGGGCGGCTTTGTCTGCCCGGCAGTCGTGCTGGCCAGTGAGCGCTGGAAGATGGGCCAGCTGCGCCCCGGCGACAGCGTGCGCTTCCGGTGTGTGACGGCCGACGAGGCCCTGGCCCTGCACGCCGCGCAAGAGCGCCGCATTGCCGACCTGGCCTGGGTACCGCCCGCGATTCCGCTACGGACCGAGGCCGTGGGCTCACCCATCCTGGCCGACCGCGCGGCCCAGGGCGACCGGCCCGCGCTGGTGCTGCGCCAGGCCGGTGACCGCTATGTGCTGGTGGAGCTGGGCGACGCGGTGCTGGACATCGCGCTGCGCATGCGCGTGCACGCCTTGATGCAAGCGCTGCAGGCGCAGGGCCTGCCGGGCATCGTAGACCTGACGCCGGGCATCCGCTCGCTTCAAATACATTTTGAGCCGCTGGCGCTTGATTTACCTGCGCTGATAGCTGCGATTTTTGTAGCAGACGACGCGCTGGGCAATACCGCCGACATCGTGGTTCCCTCACGCACCGTGTACCTGCCGCTGAGCTGGGACGACAGTGCCACCCGCTTGGCGATTGAAAAGTACATGCAATCGGTGCGGCCCGACGCGCCCTGGTGCCCCAGCAATATCGAGTTCATCCGCCGCATCAACGGGCTGCAAAGCATCGAGGAAGTGCAGCGCATCGTGTTCGACGCCCGCTACCTGGTGATGGGCCTGGGCGATGTGTACCTGGGCGCGCCGGTGGCCACGCCGCTGGACCCACGCCACCGCCTGGTCACCACCAAGTACAACCCGGCCCGCACCTGGACGCCGGAGAACGCGGTGGGCATTGGCGGCGCCTACATGTGCGTTTACGGCATGGAAGGCCCGGGCGGCTACCAGTTTGTGGGCCGCACGCTGCAGATGTGGAACCGCTGGCGCGATGCGGCCAGTGGTGCGCTGGCGTTTGAGGCCGGCAAACCCTGGCTGCTACGCTTCTTCGACCAGATACGCTTCTACCCGGTGGGCGAAGAGGAGCTGCTGCAGATCCGCCGCGACTTCCCCGCCGGCCGCTACCCGCTGCGGGTGGAGGAGGGCACCTTCAGCCTGCACGACTACAGAGGCTTTCTGGCTGACAACGCCAACGACATCGCCGCCTTCCGTTCCTTGCAAGGCCAGGCATTTGAAGAAGAGCGCGAGCGCTGGCGCCTGGCCGGCCAAGCCGAATACGTGGGCGAACCGGAGGCGCTGGACGCCGCAGTTTCGCAAGATGACCTGCCCCCCGGCGCGCGCAGTGTCGCCAGTGCCGTGCCCGGCAGCGTGTGGAAGCTGCTGGTGGCCGAAGGGGACGCGGTGGTGGAGGGCCAGCCGCTGCTGGTCATCGAATCGATGAAGATGGAATTCACCGTGGCCGCGCCCTGCGCCGGCACGGTGTGGCGCATGGCCTGCCGCGAAGGCGGGGCCGTGGCGGCCGGACAAGACGTGGTGGTGATTCAAGGAGAGCAAGCATGACAACAAACCCTATTTCCCTCAGCCTGGGCGCGCTGCAGCAGGCCTACCGCAACGGCAGCCTGACACCGCTGCAGGTGGTGGAGCACGTGGTGACCGCCATTGGCGACGACCCGCACACCGCATGGATACACCGCATTGACGCCGCCAGCTTGCGTGTCCGCGCCCAAGCCCTGATGGACCGTGGCCCCGAGGGCCTGCCGCTGTGGGGCATACCGTTTGCCATCAAGGACAACATCGACCTGGCCGGCGTACCCACCACCGCCGCCTGCCCCGACTACGCCTACACACCCGAGCGCGGCGCCTTTGTGGTGCAGCGCCTGCTGGACGCGGGTGCCATCGCCATCGGCAAGACCAACCTGGACCAGTTCGCCACCGGCCTGAACGGCACGCGCTCGCCGTATGGCGCCTGCCACAACGCCTTTAACCCGGACTATGTGTCGGGCGGCTCCAGCGCCGGCTCGGCGGTCTCGGTGGCCCTGGGCCATGTGAGCTTTTCATTGGGCACAGACACCGCCGGTTCGGGCCGCGTGCCGGCCGGTTTCAACAATCTGGTGGGCTTGAAACCCAGCCTGGGCTTGCTGTCCACTAGCGGTGTGGTGCCGGCTTGCCGCTCGCTGGATGTGGTGTCCATCTTTGCGTTGACGGCGGACGACGCGCAGCAGGTCTTCGCCGTCGCCCATGGCTTTGATGCACAAGACGCCTTTTCGCGCCCGGCGCAGCCGCATGGCTTCGACTTTGGCCGCGCCGCCCACTGGCGGGTTGGCGTGCCGCGTGCCGACCAATTGCAGTTTTTCGGCGACAGCGCGTATGCCCAGTGCTATGCCGACGCCTGCGCCCACGCCCAGGCGCTGGGGGCGGAGCTGGTGGAAATCGACTTTGCCCCCTTCCAGGAAACCGCCCGCCTGCTATACGAAGGCCCCTGGGTGGCCGAGCGTTACCAGGCCATCCGCACTTTTATCGACGCGCAGCCCGAGTCCGTGTTCCCGGTCACGCGGGAGATCACGCTGGGTGGTGCCAAGCCGTTGGCCGCCGATGCCTTTGCCGCGCAGTACCGCCTGCGAGCCCTGGCGCAGCGCTGTGCCGCCGTGTGGTCCAGCATGGACTGCATGCTGTTGCCCACCTCGCCCACCATCCACAGCATCGCCACCATGCTGGCCGAGCCCATCGCCCGCAATAGCGACTTTGGCTACTACACCAACTTCGTCAACCTGCTGGACTATGCCGCCATCGCGGTGCCCATCGGCTTTCGCCCGGACGGTCTGCCCTGCGGTGTCACCTTTGTGGCGCAGGCGCACCAGGACCAGCCCTTGCTGCACCTGGCCCAGCGCTGGCAACAGGCGCTGCAGGGCAGGGCTTCAACGCTGGGCGCCACCGGTCTGGCGGCCGTGCCCTTTGAGGCCGCCAATGCAGTGCCTTCTGGCCAGGTGCGTGTGGCCGTGTGCGGCGCCCACCTGCAGGGCCAGCCATTGAACCCGCAGCTCACCAGCCGGGGCGCCCGCCTGGTGCAGCGCACCACCACCGCAGCCGTGTACCGCCTGTACGCCTTGCCCGATGGCAAACGCCCCGGCCTGGTTCGCGTGGCCGAAGGTGAAGAGGGTGGTGCGGCTATCGAGGTGGAAGTGTGGGACTTGCCTGGCGCGCAGTTTGGCAGCTTTGTCGATGGCATCCCGGCACCTCTGGGGATTGGCCGTACGTTGTTGGCAGATGGCTCGTCTGTCGCGGGCTTTATCTGCGAGCCTTCCGGTTTGGTCGGTGCACGGGACATCACGGCTTTTGGCGGCTGGCGGGCCTACAAGGCACAGGGATAAGATTTAAGTCAAACAGGCCGCTAGCGCAGATTCCACCTGCGCCAGCTGCTATTAAATTTGTATCAAGGTGTGCATCGGCGTGAGCGGCTATGCTGCAGCCATGGCATCCACCCCTGACCACCGCCGCCAGTCGCTGCGCCGCATGCAGTGGTTTGCGATTGCCTTGTTGCTGGCCTCGCTGTGCGGCTTGCTGGCCAGCCACTGGATGGGCGGGCAGGGCGGCTGGGGCTGGCTGCGGGCGTTCTGCGAGGCCTCGGCCGTAGGCGCGCTGGCCGACTGGTTTGCGGTGGTGGCGCTGTTTCGCCACCCGCTGGGGATTCCGCTGCCGCACACGGCCATCATTCCGCAGAGCAAGGAGCGCATTGCCGACAGCCTGGCCGACTTTGTGCGCGACCATTTTCTGGACCCGCAAACGCTATTGGCCAAGCTGGCGGTGTTGGACCCGGCGCAGCGCCTGGGCGAGTGGCTGCGCGACCCGGCGCGGGTCGGCTTTTGGGTGACTGAGGCGCGCGGCTGGGCGCTAGCGACCTTGAACATGTTTGACGACGAGCGCATGCAGCGCGCCACGCTGGAGCTGTTGGTAGCGCAGGCGCGGCGCTGGGATGCGGCGGCCACCGCCGGCGAGGTGCTGGGCCTGTTGACGCAGGGCGGGCGTCACCACGCACTGCTGGATGCGGGGCTGGTCAAGGTCGGTAAATACCTGGCCCAGGATGAAGTCAAGGCCACGGTGGCGCAGCTGCTGCTCAAGCATGTGCGCAAAGAGTGGCCGAAGGTGGTGGGCATGGTGGACGCGGTGGCTTCTACGTCCAAACTGGCGGACAGCATGGCCGAGAAACTCAGCGCCTCGGCGTTGGAAGAGTTGCGCGAAGTGCTGGCCCAGCCTGAACACCCTATGCGCCTGCGCTATGAAGCCTGGTTGACCGAATACATCCAACGCTTGCGCGACGAACCGGCCCTGCGCCAGGCCTGCGACGACCTGAAGGAGCGCGCGCTGACCGACCCAGTGCTGCGCAGCTTTGTGGCTACGCTGTGGACCGACATCAAGCGGCGCTTGCAAGACGATCTGGCCGACCCGCAGTCCGCCATTGGCCGCAATCTAGAGGGCGCGCTCAATACGGTGGGGGAGCGGCTGGCCAGTGACCCCAGCCTGCGCGATGCCATCAACGAGCATGTGATGTCTGCTGCGGGCGCGCTGGCGGGCAGCTTGCGCACCGGGGTCACCAGCCACATTGCGCAGACCATCAAGGCCTGGGACGACCGGCAACTGGTGCAGGAGCTGGAGCTCAGCGTAGGGCGCGACCTGCAGTTCATACGCATCAGCGGGACCCTGGTGGGCGGCTTGGCCGGCGTGGTCTTGCATGCGCTGGTGCTGTGGCTGGTGTGAAGCTGCGGCCACTGGCTGGGCTGGTGGGGCATTTCTTGGCTGTGAAACGGCCCACCAGGGCGCCGCTATTTCCCTTTGCCTTTTCCGCCCGAACCGCCCGAACTGCCGGACCCGCCTGAGCTACCCGAGCTTCCAGAGCTTCCAGAGCTTCCAGAGCTGCCTGAGCTACCTGAGCTACCAGAGCTGCCTGAGCTGCCTGAGCTACCAGAGCTACCAGAGCTACCAGAGCTACCTGAGCTACCAGAGCTACCAGAGCTACCTGAGCTACCAGAGCTACCTGAGCTACCTGAGCTGCCGCTGTTGCTGCTTTTGCTGTCATCGCCAGACTCCGACTTGCCCGAGCTTTGCGAGCTGGAGCTGCCGCTTGAGTCGTCAGAGCTAGTGCTGCTTGTGCTGCTGCTACTTTCACTCTTGCCGCTCCCAGAGTTGCGGCGCTTGGCTTCGCTGTGCCGCACCTCAATGTGCTGCACGGTGACACGGTCATTGCTATCGCGCAGGGCGGTAATGCGTACCCGCTGTTCCCGATCGCCGCTCAGTGCAGCACGCTCTGCGCCGGGCAAGGCCTGGGCCAGAGCCATGCGTCCTTGGCCAATGTCCACGCTGTCGCGCGAGGCAGATTTGACATAGCCTTCCATCACCACGCGTTCCACCGGCCCCAGGGTGTTGTGCGTAGGCTGCGTTTGGAGTGCGGTGGCAAGCAGCTCGCGCCCGTTCCAGGTACCCATGACCTGGACTTCCTGGCCTTGGCTTGCGGCACGCCATGCACGCAGCCCGTCCAGGAAGCCCAGCCTCTCCGTGTGCACGGTGGTGCCACCGATGCGGACATTGCCGTGGGCGGCAGATACGGCCAGGCCTGTGAGCATGGCTTGCGCTTGCGCAGGCACGGCCTGCAGGTGCGACATCTCGATGCTGCCGTCGCTGAGCCTGTAGCCGCTGACGCGCACCCATTGCCCCGTTTGCAGGCCCAGCAGGCTGGAGGTGGCGTCGCCGACACGTACGCTTTGCCCCAGCACCGTCAGCTCGCCTTGGGCCGGGTTGACGGACTCTACCGGGCCGATGACCAGGTGCTGCAGAGCAATCTGCCGGGCTTGCAATTCGTCTCCCTGGCCGGTTGCGGTTACCACCACCACCTGGCCTACGGACAGCGCGCTGGCCGGCGCGGGTAGGCCGTTGTCGTTGATGGGGGTGGTGGCGTCGTAATGCACCTCCATGCCGTTGACGCAGATGCTGGCAAAGCCGGTGATGACACCCACAATGCCCGTGCCGCCAATGCCGCCGTTGTCATGCAGCTCGGCGCTGTCGATACCCGTGCCACCGATGCCGGGTCTGGTGGCTACATTGCCGGTGCCGCCTATGCCCGGGCGCAGCGCGGTGTCGCCGGTGCCGCCTATTCCTGGCGCCGCAGCTGCGGGGTTGGTGGGCGAGTCGCTCTTACCACACACGTTGGAGGCAAGGGCATGCGGCGCGCTGAGCAGTGCTGCCAGCAGCGTCGCGGCAGGAAGGCGGAGCCATTTGGGTTTCATGGTGTTCCCCCCGGTATTGGGGGCGGCGCGGTATCTGCAGGAACCGGCTCGGAGTAGAAGTACACGCCAAAGGTCATGCGATGCCGTGCAGTAGCAGCGGGGGCATCTGCCTGCTCCAGGGCTAGCGCATTCTTGTTGACGGCCAGCAGGGCTTTCATGGCGACGTCTCCGCTTTGCTTGGCCAGCAGGGCGATGGAGGCTTCGCTGAGCGCGTCGTATTGCACGCTGCGCTCCAGAAACGGCGGTTTGCCACCCAACAGGTTGCTGGCGGCCGCAGCAGCATGGTCGTGCAGGTTGTGGCCAAAGTAATAGGCTTTTTCGTCAAAGCCTTCACTGGGTACAAAGGCTTCGGCATTCAGGCACACACGGTTGCTGGCGTCGATATGCACCACGCCCAGGCGTAGCCACTCGTCCAGCACCACGCGGGAGCGGATGTCGCTGTTGACCCCCGCCACCAGGCTTTCGAATGATTGCTCACCGCCTTCGCTGGCAAAGCGCGCCAAGGGAAGGGGGCTGCCGTCTTCATGCAGGTAGCGCGGCGACCCCAGCCACACGGCCACCAGCTCGGCACCCAGGGATACGACGTCGGGCACCGCATCGGAGGTTTGCTGCAATTCGGCCCGCAGGCGGCTGACGTCTTTGCGGTGCACGCCCGTCATCAGGCTGATTCGGCTGTCTGTGGGCGGCTTGTTGTCAAGGCGGAATTCGCTTGCGGCGACGTCCACAAACAAATTCTTCAACAGCTCGGCGACGTAAGGGAAGGTGATGCCTTGCGACAACATGACCCGCACAACTGGGCGTAGAACTTTGCGCAGCGCGCGGACCAGGGACGGTGGTGGCCCCGCTGGGGAGGTGGTAGAGCTATCCATGCCGTAAATGTATCGCGGTTGTGGGAAAAAATTACACAATAATCTTGCAGTGGGAAAAATTCCCGCATATAGTCGAATTGTGTGCGGGAAAAAATCACACACATTTGATCCATAAACCACTTCTAAGGAACCACACCATGAACACCCTTCGCACCGCCTTTGTGGCTACGACGGCCTCCTTGTTGCTTGCGCTGGCCAGTACTTCGGCCATTGCCCACAAGGGAGGTTCCTCTGGTTCCTCTGGCTCATCTGGTTCCTCTGGTTCTCGCGGCTCCTCCTCTTCCGGATCGTCCTCTTCCGGATCCTCCGGATCGTCCTCATCCGGCTCCTCCTCTTCCGGATCGGCCTCTTCCGGCTCTTCGTCGTCCTCCTCGGGTAGTTCTTCCGGCACCTCCTCGACGGGCTCCTCGTCGTCGCGCTCGGCTACCAGTGACGATTCAGGTGGTAGCCGTGCCGGCCGAGGCACTGACGATGCGGCAGGACATGTGCGTCAAGCGCGTGGTGCGGACGACGCGCCTGGCCATGTTCGCCATGAACGCGGGGCCGATGACACGGCATCTACCGGCACTACCACCACATCAAGCTCCGTGACGCCCTGAGCATTAGCCGCAGCCCTTCACGCGGTGGATTGATTGCGTCGGTTGGGGGGGGGGGGCGCAACTTGCAAGTCGGCGCAACACAAGCGTGTAGGTCGCTTGCCTAGTCCCCATAGATACCCAAACAGCACTAAAATACTGTATTTAAATACAGTTATTTATGTGCTGCCCCGGTGCTTCTATTTTTATAGCTTCTCGCGCTTGCCTGATGTGCGTTAGGGCGCTTGGGGCTGTGTGTACGTGGGACTACCGTAGGCGTACGGGGTGAGCCATGGCCGAGGTCCATATCCCCCTACAGTCCATCAAAGGCCGTGGCACGGCCACACACCTGGCGCACCGCTTCGCGTCGGTAGACCGGGCCGCGTTCGACGATGGCTGGGGCACCCTGGAGGGCGCTGAGCCTGCAGCGCCGTTGGCCACCCAGGTCATTTTTGAAGACGCCCGCAGTGCCATCACGCATAACGACTCGCCCGATATTTATTTTGAATACGGGCTCAACCCCTACCGTGGCTGTGAGCACGGTTGTATCTACTGTTATGCCCGTCCCACACACAGCTACCTGAATTTGTCTCCCGGGCTGGACTTTGAAACCAAGATCATCGCCAAGCGCAACCTGGCCGAAGTGCTGGCGCGTGAGCTGGCGGCAAAAAGCTACGTGCCGCGCATGATTGCCCTGGGCACGGTGACCGACGGCTACCAGCCGATTGAGCGCGAGCTGCGCCTGACGCGCAGCGCCATTGCCGTAGCCCATAGCTGCCACCACCCTTTCGCCTTGGTAACAAAAGGCAGCGGTGTGGAGCGCGACCTGGACCTATTGGCCCCCATGGCCGAGCGCAAGCTGGCCGCCGTCTACATCACCCTCACCACGCTGGACGGCGCCCTGGCCCGCACGCTGGAGCCCCGCGCCGCCGCGCCGCACCGGCGCTTGCGCACCATCCGTGCACTCGCCGAGGCGGGCGTGCCGGTGGGTGTGAGCGTGGGGCCGCAGATTCCGTTCATCAACGACGATATGGAGCAGGTGCTGGCTGCCGCCTATGAGGCGGGCGCGCGCACCGCCTTCTACACCGTGTTGCGCCTGCCCTGGGAGGTGCAGCCTTTGTTCCGTGAATGGCTGGCGCTGCACTACCCGCAGCGCGCAGATAGGGTGATGGCCCGCATCCAGGAAATGCGCGGCGGCAAGGATTACGACGCCGACTTCGCCACCCGCATGAAGGGCAGCGGCCTGTGGGCCGACTTGATACGCCAGCGCTTTCACAAAACCTGCGCCAAGCTGGGCCTGAACCGCGAGCGGGTGGAGCTGGATATTGGCCAGTTTCGGCCGGGGCTGCTGTCGGGGCAGGGGAGTTTGTTTTAGCGGGTGCTACGTTTTGTGTAGCGCTACGTGCAGACAGAAAATGGGCGTACGAAGTGTTGGGCTTGCAGTTTCTAGCTTTTTTTGGTTGAGACCTGCGCCAGGTCTTGTATTGTTTTTGGATGACGATTGGTGGGCTTGGGGCGCAAGAGCGGTGTTAACCCTGTTGCATGGTCTATATCCGCTGCGCAGTAATACGTTACACAAGCTTTATGTGCGGTTACATCTTAAATACCCGTTCCCGAGAATGGTAGACACCCATGACAGTCACATCTCCATCTAGAAATACGGGTGCCGCCGCGCGCGCACTATTGGGTGACCAGGCCTTGCTTGCTGCTGTGTGTTTGGCGGCTGCAGCCAGCATTTTTTTGGGCATACAGTTTGTGGATTCCGGTATGGCATGGGTCGCGACGGCAGTGCTGTTGGCGATTGGCTGTGGCGGGTATTACATCGCAAGCGGTACGCGCGCCAGCCGCTATGTGCTGACGTTTGTGCTGGTGTCTTTTGTTGCCCTGCATATCCAGTTGGCGCGGGGCATGCTGGAATTGCACTTTGGCGTATTCGTGGTGTTGGCCTTTTTGTTGGTGTATTTGGACTGGCGCGTGATTGTTTTCGCGGCACTTCTGTTCGCTGTGCACCACATAGTTTTTGATCGCATGCAGGCTGCCAGCTGGGGGTTTTATTGCACTACCGAGCCGAGTTTTTCACGCATCTTGCTGCACGCACTGTATGTGTTGATCCAGTCTGCGGTGGAAGTAGTGGTGGCTTTGAAAATGAGTGCTGCGGCGCGCGAGGGTGATGAACTGGGGCAGGTGGTGGATGTGGTCAACCAGCCCGACGGCATTGCACTGAACGTGGAAGCGGTGAAGGTGCGTACTACGGGTGGCAACGCGTTGAAAAGTACTCTTTCGCGTCTGGACGTGGCTGAGGCGCGTGTACGCGCCTCAGCGCACAGCATCGATGAAGCATGTGCCGATATCGCCGGCGGCAACCGTGACTTAAGCCTGCGTACTGAGCAGACGGCTGGCAATCTGCAGCGCGCCTCCGGCAGCATGGCGCATCTGACGGAGGCGCTGCGTGAATCTGCCGAAAGTGCCCGGCAAGCCAATCAGCTGGCAGCGAGCGCTAGTGCAGTTGCAGCAAAGGGGGGCGACGTGGTGGCCCAGGTGGTGCACACCATGGACGGCATTAACGAGTCCTCTGTGAAGATTTCGAACATCATCGGGGTGATCAATGGGATCGCTTTTCAAACCAATATCCTTGCGCTGAACGCTGCAGTAGAAGCCGCACGGGCTGGTGACCAGGGCCGTGGTTTTGCCGTGGTTGCTTCCGAGGTGCGGTCTCTGGCAGGGCGTTCGGCCCAGGCTGCCAAGGAGATAGAGCTTTTAATTGGTGCCAGCGTGGAACGGGTAGGTCATGGAAGCGCGCTGGTGGGCCAGGCTGGTGCCACCATGGCGGAAGTTGTGCGCAGCATCCAGGCATTGACCGATATCGTAGGCAAAATTAGTGGCGCCAGTTCGGCACAGGCCGCTGACGTGGCGCAGGTGAGTGAGATGGTGGCGCAAATGGACGAAGCCACGCAGCAGAATGCCGCCGCAGTGGAAGAGGTTGCAGCAGCAGCCAGTAGCTTGAATGCGCAATCTGAGGAACTGGTGCACGCTGTAGCCATATTCAAGGTGGCCGGCGGCGGTCTAGCCCCGACCGTCAGGGCTTTGCAGCTGGGTTGACACAAGGCGCGAATATGTCCAGCTCGTGCTGGTACAGGCTGGTTTTCACGTTCAGCAGGCCGAGCACCGAGTGGAAGTAGTTGTCGTGGGTGACGCGCTCGTCCTTGCGTTTTTGCAGGCACTCGGTGCTGACATGCGTGCGCTTCTCGTAGGCGGGCGACAGCCAGGTCACCCAGGGCACGTGCTTTTGCAGGTCGGGGGCGATGTCGTAGGGTAGGCCGTGCAGGTAGATGTTGTTTTCACCCAGCGACTCGCCGTGGTCAGCGACGTAGACCATGGCGGTGGTGTTGGTGGATTCCTTGGTCTTCAGCCACTGGATGGCGGTGGCCAGCACGTGGTCGGTGTACAGAATGGTGTTGTCGTAGGAGTTGACCAGCTGCGCCTGGCTGCATTCTTGTAGATTGTTGCTGGTGCATTCCGGCTGGAATTTTTTAAAGGCCGCAGGCACACGCTTGAAGTAGGCGGGGCCGTGGCTGCCCATCTGGTGCAGCACGATGACCACGCCCTTGGCGCGGCGCTCGGCGGGCAGTTCGTCGATGCGGGCCTGGGCCTTGCGCAACATGATTTCGTCAAAGCATTCGCCGCCCACGCACAGCTCCGGGTCGGTCAGCTGGGTGGTGTCTGTGTTGGGGACGCGGTCGCACACGCCTTTGCAGCCGGACTGGTTGTCTATCCACACCACGCCCAGGCCGCTGCGCTGCAGTATGTCCAGCAGGCCTTCGTAGTTGGCGTCGCGGCTTTCATAGGCCTTCTTGCCCAGGTGCGAAAACATGCAGGGCACCGAGGCTGCGGTGTTGGTGCCGCAGGACCAGGCGTTCTGGTAGGTGGCTATGTGTTCCTTGGCCAGCTCGGGCGTGGTGGCGCGGGCATACCCGTTGATGCCAAAGTTACCCATGCGCCCGGTTTCGCCCACCACCAGCATCAACAGCGGTGGCTTGCCGGCGGGGCTGGGCGGGGTGGCCAGTTGGGCGTCCTGGCCTACCGGCAGAATCTTGCTCTCGTCGCGCTGGAAGGGTTTGGCGGCTATGTCGCCCAGTGCGTAGAACGAGTTCAGCGGGTTGATCAGGTAGCGGATGTCGGTGCGGTTGCGCATCAACGATGAAAAGTCCTGGAACACCAGGAACAGCGTGGCCACCAGCACAGCGCAAGACACGATGACGCCCAGCAGGTTGCCGCCGATCTGGCGCAGCACGCTGCGCCGCCGCAAGCGTTGGCGCCACAGCCAGAGGCAGGGCAGCACGGCCATGCCCAGCACCGTCAGCAGCATGCGTATATTCATCAGGTCACGGGTTTCGCGCATATCGGTCTGCAGCGCATTCACCAGCATGGTGGTGTCTATCACCACGCCATAGGACAGCATGAAATGCGCGCCAAAGGCTGCTGCAAACAGGCTCAACGTGATGGCGGGAATCAGCACCCAGCGCCAGGCCAGCAGGCTGAGCAGCAGCGCCATGGTGGCCGCGATGATGACGCCAAAGCCTGCGGCAAAGGCCAGACCACGCAGGCTGTGCAGCTCGGGCAGGCGGTGCAGCTCACGCCACAGTGGCACATTGCAGACCGTGGCTATCCACAGGCTGGAGATGAGAATGAGCCAGGCGGGATGTTTGCCGGCGTGCGAAGTCCCGTTGTTGAAAAGCTGCATGGATGCGGTGGTGTCAGGCCTGTGCGGTCAGGGGGGCGTGCAATGCCTTGCTATGGTGGGCCATGTGGTCGGCCATGAAGGTCGAGATGAAGTAGTAGCCGTGGTCATAGCCCATCTGGCGGCGTAGCAGCAGCGGCTGGCCCACGGCTTTGCAGGCGGCCTCGAAGATATGCGGATTCAGCTGCTCGGCCAGGAATTTATCGGCCATGCCCTGGTCGATCAAGATCCCGTCCGGGTAGGGCGGCGTGGCCTGTTCAGCCATCAGGAACACGGCATCGTGCGCGGGCCAGCTGCTGTTGTCTGCACCCAGGTAGCCACTGAAGGCTTTTTGCCCCCAGGCGCATTGCGTGGGCGCGCAGATCGGCGCGAAGGCCGATACCGAGCGGAACAGTCCCGGGTGCTTCAGCGCCAATGTCAGCGCGCCGTGCCCACCCATGGAGTGGCCGAAGATGCCGAGGCGCTCTGGGTCTATCGGCAGGTTGCGCACCGCGATGTGCAGCAACTCATCGACGATATAGCTTTCCATTCGGTAGTGCTTGGACCAGGGTTCTTCGGTTGCGTCGATGTAGAAGCTGGCCGCCAGGCCGAAGTCCCAGCTGTCGGTTTCGCCCGGCACGTTCGCACCGCGCGGGCTGGTGTCGGGCGCAATGAGCGCCATGCCGTGCTGGGCCGCGTACTGCTGCGCTCCCGCCTTGGTCATGAAGGTTTCGTCTGTGCAGGTCAGGCCCGCCAGATACACCAGTGCCGGCACCCGGCCCAGCGTGGCCTGCGGTGGCAGAAACACCGAGAACTTCATAGGCAAACCGATTTCCACCGAGTCGTGCTGGTAGAAGGTTTGCACACCGCCAAAGCAGCCGTGCTCGGAAAGGGTTTTCAGGGAATCAGTCATACAGCCTTAGAAGAAGTTACAACAAATGAGAACACGCTAAGAGACAAGCCTGCCTTCCCCAGAGATACCGCGGATCTGGCTCTGCCAGTCCGCTGGTATCGCCCCCTGCAAGGGGGTTGGCGGAGCGCGAAGCACGTAGCCTGGGGGTGTTAGAAAAGAACAACACCTCTTATGGACTCCCCGCGCTTCATCAAGTCAAAGCCCTTGTTGATGTCCTCCAGCGGCATGGTGTGGGTGATCAGCGGGTCGATGCTGATCTTGCCTTCCATGTACCAGTCCACGATCTTGGGCACATCGGTGCGGCCGCGGGCACCGCCGAAGGCCGAGCCCTCCCATTTGCGGCCAGTGACCAGCTGGAACGGGCGGGTGCTGATTTCGGCACCGGCCTCGGCCACGCCGATGATGATGCTGCGGCCCCAGCCCTTGTGGGTGCACTCCAGCGCCTGGCGCATGACCTGGGTGTTGCCTATGCACTCAAAGCTGTAGTCGGCACCGCCGTCGGTCAGCTGGACGATGGCGTCCACGATGTTGCCGCCTGCGGCTTCAATGTCCTTGGGGTTCAGGAAGTGGGTCATGCCGAAGCTGCGGGCCATGGCTTCACGTTCGGGGTTGATGTCCACGCCGATGATCTTGTCGGCACCGACCATCTTGGCGCCCTGGATCACGTTCAGGCCGATCCCGCCCAGGCCGAAGACGACCACGTTGGCACCAGCTTCCACCTTGGCGGTGAACAGCACGGCTCCGATGCCGGTGGTGACGCCACAGCCGATGTAGCAGACCTTGTCAAACGGCGCGTCCTTGCGGATCTTGGCCAGACTGATTTCAGGCGCTACGGTGTAGTTGCTGAAGGTGCTGGTGCCCATGTAGTGGAAGATGGGCTTGCCGTCCAGGCTGAAGCGGCTGGTGGCGTCGGGCATCAGGCCTTTGCCCTGGGTGCCACGGATTAGCTGGCAGAGGTTGGTCTTGCGGCTCAGGCAGAACTTGCACTGGCGGCATTCCGGGGTGTAGAGGGGGATGACGTGGTCGCCCTTTTGCAGCGTGGTGACACCGGGGCCGACATCGACCACGATGCCGGCGCCTTCATGGCCCAGGATGGCGGGGAAGATGCCTTCGGGGTCGGCGCCACTGAGGGTGTAGTAGTCGGTGTGGCAGATGCCGGTGGCCTTGATCTCGACCAGCACTTCGCCGAACTTGGGACCTTGCAGGTCCACGGTTTCTATGGTCAGGGGGGCGCCTGCTTTCCAGGCGACTGCGGCTTTGGTTTTCATGGGCGAAGTCCTGTAGAACGAAAGGCTAGAACTATAAGCGGCGACCCAGGCGGCGGCCATTTCTGCGCACCCGCTATTCTTATAGATAAAAATGACCGCTAGCGCAGATAAATACTGCGCTAGGTGCTATCTAGTTAATAGCAGGTAAAGAACTGTAGTCAGATATAAAAAAAGCCCTCGAAGTTCAGTCGAGGGCTTTGTTTTATGCGCTGAAGAATTTCTTCAAGCGGTCGGTCCAGCTGTCGCCGGTGGGCGAGTGCTTGCCGCCGCCTTTTTTCAGCGAGTCTTCTAGTTCCCGCAACAGCTTGCGCTGGTGTTCGGTGAGCTTGACGGGTGTTTCCACCGTGATGTGGCAGTACAGGTCGCCGGGCGCGCTGTCACGCACACCCTTGATGCCCTTGCCGCGCAGGCGGAACTGCTTGCCAGCTTGCGTGCCTTCGGGGATGTCGATGGCTGCCTTGCCGGCCAGCGTGGGCACTTCGATCTCGCCGCCCAGGGCTGCGGTGATGAAACTCACTGGTACCGAGCAGTGCAAGTCGCCTCCGTCGCGCTCGAAGATGTCGTGCTTCTTCAGGCGGATTTCGATGTACAGGTCGCCCGGTGGGCCACCGTTGGAGCCTGGCTCGCCATTGCCTACGCTGCGGATGCGCATGCCGTCGTCGATGCCTGCTGGAATCTTCACTTCCAGCGTCTTTTGCTTTTTCAGCTTGCCCTGGCCTTGGCACGCGGTGCAAGGTTCGGGAATCACCTTGCCGCTACCACGGCAGGTGGGGCAGGTTTGCTGTACGCTGAAGAAGCCTTGGCGCATCTGCACCGTGCCCTGGCCTGCGCAGGTGCCGCAGGTCTTGGCTTGCGTGCCGGGCTTGGCACCGCTGCCGTGGCAGGTGTCGCAGGCTTCCCAGGTGGGGATGCGGATCTGCGCTTCCTTGCCACGGGCGGCTTCTTCCAGTGTGACTTCCATGGCGTAGCTGAGGTCGCTGCCACGGAATACCTGGCGGCCACCGCCACGGCCGCCACGGCTTTGGCCGAACATGTCGCCGAAGATGTCGCCAAAGGCTTCTGCGAAACCGCCAAAGCCTTCTGCGCCCGCACCACCGCGCATATTCGGGTCCACGCCGGCGAAGCCATGCTGGTCGTAGGCGGCGCGCTTTTGCGCGTCGCTCAGCATCTCGTAGGCTTCTTTGACTTCCTTGAACTTCTCTTCGGCCACCTTGCCAGCATCACCCTGGTTGCGGTCGGGGTGGTACTTCATCGCCAGCTTGCGATAAGCCTTTTTGATTTCTTCCTCGGATGCGTTCTTGGGAACGCCGAGGGATTCGTAATAATCTTTTTTGCTCATTCTGCAATCACTTTCTCAATACGGCGATCGGGGATGAGCCACATCAGCGCCACTGCCACAATAATTCCAGCCGCCAGCGCGGTGCTCACAAAGCACACCGGGATGGCAAGCGCATAAGCCACCGTGGCCAATTTGCCCTTGACGTCATTCCCCACCGCACGGGCCAACACCGAATCCGTGCCATGCAGGCAGACGATGCTGCGTTTCAGCGTGGCGTAGGCAATGCTGCACATCAGCAACACGCCCCCGAACAAGGCCATGGGCAGGGCCGCGAAATGGTTTTCCCCCATCCAGGCCGTGGTAAACGGCATCAGCGACAACCAGAACAGCAGGTGCAGATTGGCCCACAGGGTGCGGCCATCGACCTTCTTCACGGTGTGCAGCATGTGGTGGTGGTTGTTCCAGTAGATGCCTACATTCACAAAGCTCAACACATAGCTCAAAAACACCGGCAACAAGGGCAACAGGTCTGCGACTTCGCTGCCGTGTGGCACCTTCAGCTCCAGCACCATGATGGTGATGATGATGGCAATCACGCCATCACTGAAGGCTTCCAGTCGCGTCTTGTTCATGGTGGGGTGTGGTCAAGCAGGGGCTGCATGGGAGGCAAAAAGCCGCGTCGAAAGACCATGAACCTTAAAGTTCTGGTCATTCGACGCGGCGGCGAATCCACGCGATCAATCAGACGTGTGGATTAGCCCTTTTTGACTTCTTTCACTTCTGCATCGACCACGTTGTCGTCCGCAGCCTTGGCACCAGCGGCTTGTTCGCCAGCAGGTGCCGCGCCTGCGCCGGCAGCGGCTTCTTCAGCGGCTTGCTTGGCTTGCATGTCGGCGTACATCTTTTCGCCCAGCTTTTGGCTGACGGTCATCAACGCGGTGTTCTTCTCGTCGATGGCGGCCTTGTCTTCACCCTTGAGGGCTTCTTCCAGGGCCTTGATGGCGGCTTCGATGCTTTCCTTTTCGGCCGCTTCGATCTTGTCGCCGTACTCGGTCAGGCTCTTCTTCACGCTGTGCACGCTGGCTTCGCCTTGGTTACGGGCTTGCACCAGTTCCAGCTTCTTCTTGTCGTCGGCGGCGTTCAGCTCGGCGTCTTTCACCATTTGCTGGATTTCGGCTTCCGACAGGCCGGAGTTGGCCTTGATGGTGACCTTGTTTTCCTTGCCGGTGCCCTTGTCCTTGGCGCCCACGTGCAAGATGCCGTTGGCGTCGATGTCGAAGGACACTTCAATTTGCGGCGTGCCACGCGCTGCTGGTGGGATGCCTTCCAGGTTGAACTCACCCAGCAGCTTGTTGACGCTGGCGATTTCGCGTTCGCCTTGGAACACCTTGATGGTCACGGCGGGCTGGTTGTCGTCCGCAGTGGAGAAGGTTTGCGCAAACTTGGTGGGGATGGTCGTGTTCTTGGCGATCATCTTGGTCATCACGCCGCCCAGGGTTTCGATACCCAGAGACAGAGGCGTCACGTCCAGCAGCAGCACGTCCTTGCGGTCGCCGGACAGCACTTGGCCTTGGATCGCAGCGCCAACCGCCACGGCTTCGTCGGGGTTCACGTCCTTGCGGGGCTCGCGGCCGAAGAATTCCTTGACCTTTTCTTGCACCTTGGGCATGCGGGTCATACCGCCGACCAGGATCACGTCATGGATGTCACCCACGCTCACGCCGGCATCCTTGATGGCAGTGCGGCAAGGGGCGATGGTGCGCTCGATCAGCTCTTCCACCAGGGCTTCCAGCTTGGAACGGCTGAGCTTGATGTTCAAGTGCTTGGGGCCGGATGCATCAGCCGTCACGTAGGGCAGGTTGATGTCGGTCGATGCGCTGTTGGACAGCTCGATCTTGGCCTTTTCAGCGGCTTCCTTCAGGCGTTGCAGAGCCAGCACGTCCTTGGACAGGTCAACGCCGGACTCCTTCTTGAATTCGGTGATGATGAAGTCGATGATGCGCTGGTCGAAGTCTTCGCCGCCCAGGAAGGTGTCACCGTTGGTGGACAGCACTTCGAATTGCTTTTCGCCATCGACATCGGCGATTTCGATGATGGACACGTCAAACGTGCCGCCGCCCAGGTCATACACGGCGATCTTGCGGTCACCCTTTTCCTGCTTGTCCAGGCCGAAGGCCAGAGCAGCAGCGGTAGGTTCGTTGATGATGCGCTTCACGTCCAAACCGGCGATACGGCCAGCGTCTTTGGTGGCTTGGCGCTGTGCGTCGTTGAAGTACGCAGGCACGGTAATCACAGCTTCGGTGACGGCTTCGCCCAGGTAGTCTTCGGCAGTCTTCTTCATCTTGCGCAGAATGTCAGCGCTGACCTGTTGGGCCGACAGCTTGTTGCCGCGCACTTGAACCCACGCGTCACCGTTGTCGGCAGCCACGATGGAGTAGGGCATCAGGTCGATGTCTTTTTGGACTTCTTTTTCGGTGAACTTGCGGCCGATCAGGCGCTTCACTGCGTACAAGGTGTTCTTGGGGTTGGTGACCGCCTGGCGCTTGGCAGACGCGCCGACCAGCACTTCACCGTCTTCTTGGTAGGCGACGATGGAAGGGGTGGTACGGGCACCTTCGGCGTTTTCGATCACGCGTGGGGTGTTGCCTTCCATGACGGACACGCAGCTGTTGGTGGTGCCCAAGTCAATACCGATAATTCTTCCCATGTTTTTCTCCTGCAATCTAAATAAAGGGTGGGAGCTGGGTTCAGCGCCCTGATGGATCTAATGTGTGGATAACTTTTCCCACTTCAAGTGTGGGGTTACCAAATGTGTAGTTATTTAGGGGCGGTAACGGTTACCAGGGCCGGGCGCAGCACGCGGTCGGCGATCAGATAGCCCTTTTGCAACACGGTGACGACAGTGTTGGCTTCCTGCTCGGCAGGCACCACGCTGATGGCCTGGTGCTGGTGCGGGTCGAACTTGGTGCCGGCGGCGGGGGCAATTTCAACGACCTTGTTGCGTTCCAGCGCGCTTTTGAGCTGGCGCAGGGTGGCTTCGGCGCCTTCGCGGATCTGCGCGACGGTGGCGTCTTTGATGGCCAGGCCGGCTTCCAGGCTGTCGGTCACGGGCAGCAGGCTTTCGGCGAAGCTTTCCACGGCGAACTTGCGGGCCTTGCTGATGTCTTCTTCGGCACGGCGGCGGGCGTTTTCGGCATCGGCCTTGGCGCGCAGAAACTGGTCTGCCAGGTCGGCGCTTTTGGCTTTCAGTGCAGCCAACTCAGCCTGGGCGATAGCCAGGGCTTCCACGTCGCTGGTGGCCAGCTCTTCAGCGGGGGCCATGCCGTCCAGAGGTTGGTGGTCGGGGTTGGAGGTGTTTTCAGACATGTTCTGTGGGGGAGTCGAGTGAACCAGCGTTCAAGCTTGGGGGCCACCCCCTGGATTTCAAGGGGCAGCAGGCAAAAAATCGGGCGGAGATCAGCCCTTGATAGCCAGTAGTTCGACGTCGAACTTCAGCGTGGCGTTCGGGGGGATCACGCCGCCAGCGCCACGGGCTCCGTAGCCCAGCTCTGCGGGGATGATCAGCGTGCGTTGGCCGCCGACCTGCATGCCGGCAACGCCTTCGTCCCAGCCCTTGATGACCATGCCGGCGCCCAGGGAGAACACGAACGGGTCCTTGCGGTCCTTGCTGGAGTCGAACTTGGTACCTTGCACGCCGTCGTTGTACAGCCAGCCGGTGTAGTGCACGGTGACGCTTTTGCCTTTGGTGGCCACGTCGCCGGCACCCAGAACGGTGTCTTCATACTGCAGGCCGGAAGCGGTGGTGGTGATTGCCATGGAGTTTCCTTGAGGAGTTTGCTATTTAAAATATAGCTGCTACCGCAAGAAGAATCTGCGCAGCAGCCCTAAAAGACGCTGGATTATGCCAGCCTCTTCCTGGTCGTTTACCTGGCTGGTTTACAAAAGCCGACGCCCTGCCAGGTCGCGCATCAGGGCGCTGATGCCATAGGTCCAGGGCTCCACCTGGTCGCAGGTGTTGACGCGGTTCACCAGCTGGCCCAGCTGGGCGGTGCGCACAGTCACCGTGTCGCCCACCACATGGGTAAAACCCTGGCCGGGGCCATGGCGGTCTTGCGTGGGGGCAAACATGGTGCCCAGGAACAGCATGAAGCCGTCTGGGTACTGGTGGTTGGGGCCTATGGCCTGCTCCACAAGGTCCACCGGGTCGCGGCTGATCTTGCTCAGGCTGCTGGCGCCCTGCATGACAAAGCCGTCGTCATGGCCGGTAACTTCCATCGCCAGGTCGCAGCGGCGCACGTCGTCTATACGGAAGTGTGCGTCGAACAGGCGGATGAACGGGCCAATCGCGCAGGATGCGTTGTTGTCCTTGGCCTTGCCCAGCAGCAGGGCGCTGCGGCCTTCGAAGTCGCGCAGGTTCACGTCATTGCCCAGGGCCGCGCCGACCACGGCACCGCGGCTGTTGACGGCCAGCACCACCTCGGGTTCGGGGTTGTTCCAGGCGCTGCCGGGGTGGATGCCGACCTCGGCGCCCAGGCCCACGGCGCTCATTACCTGGGATTTGGTGAATAGCTCGGCGTCTGGCCCTATGCCCACCTCAAGGTACTGCGACCACATGCCCTGGGCCAGCAGCACTTTTTTGAGTTCGGCTGCAGCGGCCGAACCGGGCTGGATATTGCTCAGGTTGTCGCCAATCACTGCCACCACGGCCGCGCGCACGGCAGCGGCCTTGCTGGCATCGCCGCGCGCCTGTTCTTCGATCACCCGCTCCAGCATGCTCGCTACAAAGGTGACGCCAGCAGCTTTCAGCGCTTGCAGATCGCAGGGCGCCAGCAGCCAGGGCTGGGACGGGTTACGCGCGTTGTGCGCCGAGTTGGCCAGCACGGTGGCGGTATCGGCCAGGCGCTGACCGGGTTGGGCGCGCACCATGGCCGCCGGGTCGGCCAGCTCCAGCAGCTGGCTGCAGGTGAGGGCCAGATGTTCCAGGCTGTAGATGCCATCGGCCCGCACCTGAACCAGCACCGGGCCTCGGCCTTCCATCCAGATGCGGCCCACCAGCAGAGCCTGGGCATGGTCGGCAGGGAGTACGGCAGAGAGGCTGAGGTGCTGTTGCATGGATGTCTCGGTTTGTAGGTGTTGCGTGCCGCGCCGGCCCAGCGCCGGGTCGCCCGTGGATTATCGGCAAGAACCTATTTGCGATGGTGGCGGGGCCTAGCGGCCACCTATCTGGAGTGGGCTGTCAGTACCGCGCCTAAATGTCGCAAATTCCTCAGAAATTTCTGCGTAATACATGGCGTTGAACGCCATTAAACGAAAAAAGGCCGGGAAATCTTCCCGGCCTTTCTTTTTGCAGCAGACTGCTTATTTGACTTTTTTCGCCTGGGCGACCGACCATTTTCCGGCGAAGGCTTGCAGGTCGCTGAGGCGTTTGAGCAGGTCGGCCCCAGTGGGGGTGACGCTGTAGCCGTCGGAGCCGTGGGTCAGCAGGTCGGCTTCGCGCAGCTCTTTCAGGCGGGTGTTCAGGGTGTTGGGGGTAACACCGCCGACGCTGTCCTGCAGCAGGCGGAATGTTTGGGCGTGGCCGTCGCGCAGAGCCCACAGCACGCGGATGGCGTAGCGGGACTCCAGCAGGGCCAGCAGTTGGTGGACGGCGACGTTTTCTTTGGAACTCATGCGGTGTTCTCCTCGGGACAATGTGCGGTGGGAAGTCTGGTGGGCCTGGGGGCGCACGCCCAGGCGGCGCCACGACTATAACGCAAAAAACCTATTTTGCTACTAGTTTAATAGCATTGTAAGCAGGAAGTGTCTGCACTGTTCCCCAAAATGGGGCGAGGGAATCAGCGGCGGTAGATTTTCTGCAACAGGCGTATCAGCGTTTTGCGCTCGGTCGCCGTCAGGTGGGCGGTGGCTTCGATTTCCAGCTGGCCGACCTCGGATTCGGTCTGCGCGGCCAGTTCTGAACCGCTGTCGGTGGCGTGCAGGCCCATGGCGCGCCCGTCCACGGGATGGGGCTTGCGCTCGATCAAACCGCGCTTTTCTATCATGTTGAGCATGCCCACCAGGTTGGGCGGCAGGATGTCCAGCACGCTGGAGAGTTGGCGCGAGGTAATGCCGGGGTTGTGCGCCACCAGCAGCAGGATGGACAGGTCCACGATGCGCAGATCGTAGCTGGCGATGTGCTCGCGGATGATGTCCACCACAAACATGGAAGCCCGGCGGGCGTTGTAACCCACCAGGCTCTCCAAAGAGCTGGTATCTATTTGTTGGAGGGCCTGTGGGGGCGTGCGCGGGCTGCTTGCGGTCATGGGACTATTTTGCCACCCGCTCCGGGGCTGCTCGGAGCGGGCGTAGTCCTTATTTGCAGCTGAAGCTGGAGGCGCTTTCCTTGTCGCCGCTGCCGTTGTAGGTGGCAACCTTGGGGTAGGCGCACAGTGGCCGGCTGCGGCTGGCAGACCAGCTGCTGGGCACGTCGGTATTGACTGCGACGGCATTGCCGGCACCGCGTGCATTGGCGACCACGCTGTCAGGTGCCTGGCCTTTTTCCACCCAGTTGACCAGCGGGGTCAGCATGTCGAACTGGTCGGTGGACGGGCCGCCCGAGCAGTGGTTCATGCCGGGCACGCGGTAGAAGCGCGCGAAGCTGCTTGCATTCCCGCTGTTAGCCGCTCGCAGCGATTCATACCAGGTGGTGGTGTCGTCGCTGGAGAAGATGGGGTCGCTGGTGCCGTGGTAGACCATCATCTTGGCGCCACGGTCGCGCAGCTTGGCCAGGTTGCTGGGGTTGACTGGCTGCATAAACGAGAGTGCGCTCTCGGTATAGGTGGCATTGGTTGCGCCGACTCTGGACAGCATCGTGTCCACATTGCCGGTGAGCGCGAACACGGGGCCATTGAAGGTGGCAGCGTCTTCCGGCGGCGTGGGCCAGATCAGGCCCGCGCCTCCAGAGTCCAGCACCAGGGGCGAGGTGAACTTCCAGAAGGCAAAGTTGCTGGTGGCCAGGCCTGCATCGAAGGGCCAGGTGGAGTAGATGCGTGCGCCGCTGCTGGTGGTAGCGCCCGAAAACAGCTTGGACACCACGGTCTTTTGTGCGGCCGACAGGCAGGTGCCGTCACGGCTGCCGCTGCAGGTTGGGACGTCGGTGTTCAGATTGAAGGCTGCCTGGCAGGCTGTGGTGTTCTGGACCAGACCATCAGTCACACCATCCAGGGCATCGCATTTCGCCAGCACGGCGTTGGAGACCACGGCCCGCTCGGCGGTGGTGAAGGCGGTAGACAGGTCAGTGCTGCTGGTCGCCACTGTGGCATAGGCCTGTGCACCAGCGATATTGGCGATGGCCGCCAGCGGCAGGCGGAAGCCCGGGTCGCCGACCAGGTAGCCGTCGTATTCCTCTGGTTGGCGGGTGGCGGCCACCATGGTGTGGCGCCCGCCGTTGGAGCAGCCGCCGAAGTAGGAGCGGTCCGGCCCCTTGCCGTAGGCGGTTTTGATAGCGCTCTTGGCCATGGGTGTCAGCTTGGCCGCGGCCTGGTAGCCGTAGTCCAGCCGGGCTTGCGGGTCGATGCCGAAGTTGGCTCCGAGTGCGGCGGCATGGCCGGCGTCGGAGCTGATTACCGCGAAGCCCATGGCCAGCGCGTTGGTTAAACCTGCGCCGCCGTTGACGCCACCGGTGGCCGTCAGCACATTGCCATCGATGCCGCCGTTGGCCTGGTAGAAAAAGCGGCCGTTCCAGGCGTTGGGCAGGCGCATTTCAAAGCCGATGGCGTAGCTGTTGCCGTCCACCGCGCTGACGCGCTGGTTCATCTTGCCGGTGATCTGGCAGTGTGCGGGCACGGCTGTGCCGGCTACCGTCAGCGTGCCAGCGGCGATGGCGTTGGCGGCGGTGATGGTGGTGTTGGCCAAGCTGATCTTGCTGGCCAGGTCGGTACACGACAGCAGCGAGGCCGGCGTGGCCGCCGAGAGCTGTGGCAAGCCGCCGTCCGAGCCGCCGCAGCCTGCTAGCAGTGCGGCCGGCAGGGCCGACATCGCCAGCAAACGGATGTGCATTCTTGTTCTCATGGCTTCGTCTCCAGGGTTGAGGTAGACAGGCGCCCGCAGCATGCCCTCAACCATGGTGTTGCGTGCTGCGGGTTGGGGTGGAATTTGCTATCTAAGTGATAGCTGCTGGCGCAGGTTTTATATGCGCTGGATGCTTTTTTGTTCTAAATCGCTGTGGCAGACGCTGGCACATGGTGTCCAGCGCTGCAGCATGGGGGTTTAGAAAGCGTGCCGAATGCCGAAGCTGACACCGTTTTGCGAGCCACCTGCGACAGGGTTGCTGCCTGCCGCACCACCGCTGACCGACACCGCCGCCAGCTTGTCGTTGCTGATATGCCCCACCTGGGTATAGACCGCCGTGCGCTTGGACATGGCGTACACCAGTCGTGCAGACAGCAGGGTGGAGTTGCTGTCGTCAAAGTTCTTGTAGCGCAGGCTGGCCCATTGGCCGTCCAGCGTCAGAGCGGGGGTCAGTGGGTAAGACGCGCCGATGTACCACAGGTCGCTCTTGGGCTTGGTGGTGCTGCCTTCGTTGTTGCGGCGAATCACTCCGCCGCCGATCTTGGCACCCATGACCTTGACGTAAGCGGCTGCCAGTGTGCGGCTGTCGCTGGTGCTGCTGCTGTTCAGGCCACCAAACACCACGTCGGTGGCGCTGGCCGGGGTACGGCCGTTCAGTGTGTCGTAGGTCAGCGTGGCGCCCCAGTCGGCGGTGTCGTACTTGGCAGTGGCGGACCACTGCCGGCAGGCCTGGGCGTCGGTGCCACTTTCGCCGGCGCAGTTGGTGCCGGCCGGGTTGGGACCTGCGTTCACGGTGTCCCGGCCCAGGCTGTATTCAGCGCCCAGGGTCAGGCCGCTGAAGGTGCCTCGGTAGGCGATGGAGTTGTCGGCGCGGGAGTTGGGGATATAGCTGTCCAGCGAACCCAGTGCGTACAGCGCAGGTCCGATCACGTCGGAGTCCTGGATGGACCAGAACAGGGTGGAGTACTGGCGGCCCAAGGTCACGCTACCCCAAGGCCCGGCCAGCCCCACGTGGGCTTGGCGGCCAAACAGGCGTCCGCCCTGGCCGGACACGCCGGTGTCGGGGGCAAAGCCCATTTCCAGTGTGAACTGGGCCTTCAGACCATCGCCCAGGTCTTCGGTGCCGCGAAAGCCCACGCGCGACGGCAGCGTGCTGGTGTTGCTGGGCATGCGGGTGAGGCTGCCCACGCCGTTGACGTTGCTGACATGTTCCACGCCCACATCGATCAGGCCGTAAAGGTTGACGCTTTGCGCGTGGACGGAGCCGGCGGCTGCCAGCGCGGCGAGGGTGATGATGTGCGATGTTTTTTTCATGGCTTGTCTCCTGTTGTAAAAAGTGATGGGGCTGGAGCCCGGGGCTTGCAGTTGCTACGGAATCAATAGCTTCTTGCGCAGGTAGTACCTGCGCTGGAAGCCTTTTTTATGATGAAGGTTTGCGGGCGGCACCCAGGTAGGTGTCGATCACCCTTGGGTCCCGGGCCAGGTCGGCGGCGCGGCCTTGCAGGCTGACGTCGCCCATCTCCAGCACATAGCCGTGGTCGGCTGCCTCCAGGGCGGCGCGGGCGTTTTGCTCGACCAGCAGAATCGTCACGCCGGTTTGGCGCAGGGTGTGGATGATCTTGAAGATCTCGCGCACCACCAGCGGCGCCAGGCCCAGGCTGGGCTCGTCCAGCATCAGCAGGGTGGGCCGCGACATCATGGCGCGCCCCACGGCCAGCATCTGGCGTTCGCCGCCCGAGAGCGTGCCGGCCAGCTGCAGGCGCCGGTCTTTCAGGCGCGGAAACAGGGCGTAGACCACGTCCAGCTGGTCGCGCCAGGCTTTGTTGAGCAGGCGCAGCTGGCGGAAGGCGCCCAGCACCAGGTTGTCTTCCACCGGCATGCTGCCGAACAGTTCGCGCTTTTCCGGCACCAGGGCCATGCCCAGCATGACGCGGTCTTCCAGCGACAGCTTGTGCAGTGGCTGGCCCTGGAATTCCATTGCGCCCTGGGACGGCAGGATGCCCATCACCGCGTTTAGCAGTGTGGATTTGCCAGCGCCGTTGGGGCCAATGACGGTGATGACACTGCCGGCATCGGCTTGCAGCGATACGCCGTGCAGTACCTCGGCTTTGCCGTAGCCGGCGCGCAGGCCGGAGATGGAGAGCAGGGGTTGGCTCATGCGGAGACCTCCTCGGGTTGCGGTGCGGATGCGGCGGCGTCTTCGTCGGTGCCCAGGTAGGCGGCGCGTACGGCGGGGCTGGCTTGCACCTGGGCGGGCGTGCCTTCCATCAGGTGGGTGCCGAACTCCATCACCACGATGTGGTCGCAGACGTCCATCACCAGGTCCATGTCGTGTTCCACCAGCAAGATGGCCATGCCCTCGGCACGCAGTTGGCGCAGCACCGCGCCCAGGGCTAGCTTTTCCTTGTGGCGCAGGCCGGCGGCGGGCTCGTCTAGCAGCAGCAGGGCTGGGTCGCTGCACAGTGCTCGGGCAATTTCCAGCAGGCGCTGCGGGCCCATGGCCAGGTTGCCGGCCAGTTCGTGCAGCTGGGCGCCCATGCCCACGCGCTGCAGCTGGTGCGCAGCCTCACGCAACAGGCGTTGTTCTTCTTGGCGGTCCAGCCGCAGCATGGACGACAGCGCGCCCTTGCCGCCGCGCAGATGGGCACCCAGGGCCACGTTTTCCAGCACCGTCATTTCCGGAATCATCTTCACGTGCTGGAAGGTGCGGGAGATGCCGCGCTGGGCGATCTGGCGCGAGGGCAGGCCGCTGACCACCTCGCCACGGAAGCGCACCTCGCCGGATGTGAGGCCCAGCACGCCGGTGATCAGGTTGAAGGTGGTGGACTTGCCCGCGCCGTTGGGCCCGATCAGACCGCTGATCTGCCCGGCCCGGATGCTGAAGCTGATGTCGTTCACCGCCGTCAGGCCGCCGAACTGTTTGCGGATGGCGCGTACGTCCAGCACCATGCTGCCGGCTTCGGGCTTGCTGCGCTCGGGCAGTGCGGTGGCCTGGGTCCAGTCTTCGGCCCGGGGTGGGTTGGGCAGCCAGCGCGCCACCAGCGACCACAGTCCGTCGGGCAGGTACTTCAGCACCAGCACCAGCACGATGCCAAACACAATGGTTTCAAAGTTGCCGCTGGCGCCTATCAGCTTGGGCAGCAGCACCTGCAGCTGGTCTTCCAGCAGCTTGGTCAGCAGGGCCCCGGTGATGGCACCCCAGATTTGCCCAACACCCCCCAGCACGGCCATGAACAGGTATTCAATGCCCATCTTCAGGCCGAAGGGCGAGGGGTTCACAGTGCGCTGGAAGTGCGCAAACAGCCAGCCCGATACGCTGGCAAACAGCGCGGCAATGGTGAAGATGCCGATCTTGAAGCGCAAGGTGTTGATGCCCATGGCCTCGGCCAACAGCGCGCCGGTGCGCAGCGAACGTATGGCCCGGCCGGTGCGCGAGTCCAGCAGGTTGATGAGTGCAAACGCGCCCAGCAAGACCAGCACCCAGGTCAGCACAAAGAAGGGTTTGCCGCCGCCCAGGTCCCAGCCGAACAGGGTGAGGCCGGGCACGCCCAGCAGGCCGTCGTACTTGCCCAGTGCGTCCAGATTGCCCATCAGGTAGTACAGCGACAGACCCCAGGCAATGGTGGCCAGCGGCAGGTAGTGGCCGGACATGCGCAGCGTCAGCACACCCAGTAGCATGGCGCTGCTACCGGTGATGGCCAGGCCGATAAAGACGGTGAGCCAGGGCGACAGGCCGTACTGGGTGCACAGGTAGGCGCTGGTGTAGGCGCCTACGCCGACAAAAGCCGCCTGGCCGAAGGAGGTCAGGCCGCCGATGCCGGTCAGCAGCACCAGGCCCAGCACCACCAGGCTGTAGAGCCCGATGTAGTTGAGTTGGGTGACCCAGAAGTCGGGCAGGGGCAGGCAGGCGAGCAGGCCCACGGCGGCCAGTAGCACCAGGCGCAGCACGGTGTTATTTAAAGGGTTCTTCATCGTATGCAGCCTGCGTATCAGTGGTCGTGGTCGGCGTGGCCGTTCGCGAGCGAGCGCCACAGCAGCACCGGCAGGATGAGGGTGAACACGATCACTTCCTTGAAGGCGCTGGCCCAGAACGAGGAGAAGGCCTCGACGATGCCGACAAACAGCGCGCCAACGGCCGCTGCCGGGTAGCTGGCCAGCCCGCCGATCACCGCTGCCACAAAGCCCTTGAGGCCGATCAGAAAGCCCGAGTCGTAAAAGATGGTGGTGGTCGGGCCAATCAGCAGGCCCGACAAGGCGCCAATCAGCGCTGCCATGGCCAGGGTCAGGCTGCCAGCGGTGTGTGTGGAAATGCCCACCAGGCGTGCGCCCAGCCGGTTGATGGCGGTGGCACGCAGGGCCTTGCCATACAGCGTGCGCTCAAAGAACAGCCACAGCAGCACGATCAGCGCCAGGGATGCCGCGCAGATGATGATGGCCTGGCCGTTCAGGTTGACGGCACCCAGCTGGAAGCGTTGGTCCCAGAACGTAGGATTGCGAAAGCCCTCGGCGCCAAAGAACAGCAGGCCCAGGCCGGTCATGGCAAAGTGCACGCCTACTGAGACGATCAGTAGCACCAGGGTGCTGGCATCGGCCAGCGACTGGTAGACCACGCGGTACATCAGCGGGCCAAAGGCGGTCACGATGCAGACGCTGAGTGCGGCCTGCACCAGCAGCGGAAACTGCCGGGGCGCGGCCCAGGCGGTGACGGCGGCAATTGCCACCGGAATGGCCAGGGTGCGCAGCAAGGCGATGGCAGCTGCGCCGGGCTGGCGCAGGCGCTGCCATGCGCCCCAGGCGTTCATCAGCGCGGCCACGCTGGCCAGAATCACCAGCAGCCAGACGGTGCCGGGGATGGCGCCGGTCTGCAATATGGCCAGGGTGAGCGCGCCATAGGCGACGAATTCACCCTGCGGGATGAAGATGACGCGGGTGACGGCGAACACCAGCACGATGGCCAGGCCGAGCAGGGCGTAGATCGCACCGTTGGTGATGCCGTCCAGCAGCAGGACGCTGGCAATCGAAAAATCCATGGAAAGTCCTAGAAAAAATGAGTGCGGCAGGACCCAGCTTTATTCGACCTTCCAGTCGCCGTTGACGACCTTCACGATCACACCGGTTTCATTGGTGTAGCCCCAGTGGTCGTCCTTGGTCCAGTTCATTACGCCTTGCGATAACGGCGTGCGGCCCATGGTCTCCAGTGCGTCGCGCAGTGCGGAGCGGAATTCCTTGGTGCCGGGCTTGGCCTTCTTCAGCGCCATGGGAATGATCTTTTCCAGGATGATTTCGGCGTCATAGGAGTGCGCAGCGAATTGGTTGCGGCTGCCAGGGCCGTAGCTCTTTTCGTACTTCTGCACGTAGTCGAGCGCCAGCTTTTTCGAGGGGTTGCTGTCGGGCAGTTGTTCTGGTGCGATGACCGGGCCAGAGACTACGTAGGCGCCGTCAATGTCCTTGCCGCCCACGCGCATCAGGTCGCGGGTAGCGGCCGCGTGGGTTTGGTAGATTTTGCCCTTGTAGCCGCGTTCGACCACGGCCTTTTGTGGCATGGCCGCACCGCTGCCGGATGCGGCGATCAGGATGGCATCGGGCTGGGTGGAGACCAGCTTCAAGGCCTGTGCGGTGGCACCGGTGTCGGTGCGCGCAAAGCGCTCGGAGGCAATCACCTTGATGCCGGCTTTCTCGGCCACTGCGGTGAATTCCTTGAGCCAGCTCTCGCCATAGGAGTCGGTGTAGCCCAGGAAGCCGACGGTTTTCACGCCCTGCTTTTTCATGTGCTCGACCACGGCATAGGACATTACGGCTGTGGACTGCGGCAGGCGGAAGCTCCAGAAGTCTTTGCCGGGCTGCAGCGGGGTGGGGGAGGCCACCAGCTGCGGCGTTTCCGCCTCAAATGCCACGCCCGCCACGGCGATGCCCACCGGGGTGGCGGCCGAGCCGATCAGTAGGTCCACCTTGTCGTCCGACACCAGGCGGCGGGCGTTCTTCACGCCGTTGGTGGGGTCGGTGGCGTCGTCCAGCACGATGACGTTCAGCTTCTCGCCGGCAATGGTTTGCGGCCACAGCTTCATTTCGTTGGCCATAGGAATGCCCAGGCCGGACGCCGGGCCCGTGAGCGGCAACACGACGCCAATCGTGACGTCGGCCAGCGCCAGGCCCGAGGCCATGGATGTCGCCAATGCAATGGCTGTGAGGGTGGATTTTGGGTTGCGCAGCAAAGCTTGTCTCCTGGTGTGTGGTGTGGAAATTCCAGCCACCGATCAGGCTGGACACATCGTTATGTGGTCTTACTATAGTTATAAAAAATAACCATAACAAGGACGAAAAATGGCTTTGTGTTAGGTGCTTTCCCTGATGCCTGTGATGGGCGTGGCGTGGTTTCGTGGCGGTTCTGGGGTTGGACTCAGGCCACAATCTGGCATGGCCCAAAACATATCGTCCCTGACCCAGGCTTTGCGCGACTTTGCTGCCGCGCGAAACTGGGAGCCTTTTCATTCGCCCAAAAACTTGGCCGCCGCGCTGAGCGTGGAGGCCGCTGAGTTGCTTGAGCACTTCCAGTGGTTGACGGAAGAGCAAAGTCGCAATTTGGCCGAAGCAGCCAAGGCCGAAGTCGCCGCCGAGGCTGCCGATGTGCTGCTATACCTGCTGCAGCTGTGCGATAAGCTGGATATCGACTTGCTGGACGCAGCCCGACGCAAGATGGCGGTCAACGCCGTGAAGTACCCGGCGCCACCAGTAGGCTGAGGATTGCTATGAAAAATGGAGCTGTCACCGCAATCTGTAGATGAGCGGCTTCAACTCCAAGTGCAACAAACTCAATGAATGGAATGTGGTTGCAGGTCCAGGCGAGTCAGTGCTCGGTATCGATCGCAATGGGTTTGCGCCAGCCCAACGCCATTTGGGGGGCGGCCATTGGGTGAATCGCCCTGGCTATCGTAGAGGCCCGTTGGTTTAAGTCAGGCCGTCACCGTAGTGGCCTGATCAACTCTGCCTTGTCCAGGTTAAATGTCGTGTCGGCCAGGGCGTTGTCATAGCTGTCGCCCTTGCTGCCCACCGAGGGCGCGATACCGGCCTCGGCCAGTCTCTTGCTGTGGCGGATGCCCACGTATTGCGCCCCCTGTCCGAGTGATGGATCAATGCAGGTTGTCCTATTTGACGCAGCTTATGCGTCAGGGCTGTCCGTCGGGCGATCGGCTGCGCAACGCAATGCCACTCCAACGGGTTCAACACAGCCTTGGGGTTGGGCGCGTTGTTTTGCTCAGGACGGAGATGTGCCTGATCTTCCCTTGATCCTGCAGTGCGGTGCCCGTGCAGCCTAGCCGAAGTTTTTTTATTTCAGCTCTTTACAATGACTAATTATTAGTAATAATAAGACTTAGTCATAAATAAAACCGATCTTTATCGGAGGCCTACACATTCATATTTTTATGAAGAGCGCCCCCGCAGCGCGGCGGTGTGCAGGGCTTGCTGATCGAACTTGCGGTTTGGGGATGGGCCGCAAGCACATGCTGCCTGGGCTCTGAAGTCGTTCGTTTTCCTGTAGCCATTCCGTTATTCATGCAACCTTCTGGAGGCAGCCTATGCGTTGATTTACCACCTACACGAGCATGTCGAGGTGCAGGCAGATTGCCCGTACATCGTGTCCCTTAACGACAACTAAAAAACAAAAAATATGAGACAAAACAAGCTTCTGCTTGCCACTGTGCTGGTCCCGCTGATCCTGGCGGGTTGTGGCGGCGGATCGGATGCTCCAGCCGAGCTTTCTGCAAAAGACCAGACTATCGTTGCAACGGCCAGGGCCGCCGCCGTTGCGCCGCGAATGACGACACCGTGGACCGCCGCCGCCTTGCAGGCGGCGATTCCACTCCCCGAATATCCACGCCCGCAACTCACGCGCGCGGACTGGATCAACCTGAACGGCAAGTGGAGCTATGCCGGCGGCAGCGCCGCGCCCAGTGCCGAAAATCCACCGTCTACGGCTCCCGCCTTTCCGGCCAATGCAGAGCAGGTGCTGGTGCCATACCCGGTAGAGTCCTACCTGTCCGGCATACAGCGTATGAACGAGCGCAATCTTTGGTACAAGCGCAGCTTTGAGATTCCCGCCAACTGGGCCGGCAAGCGCGTGAAGCTCAACTTCGGCGCTGTAGACCGCAAGGCCACCGTGTATGTGAACGGCCAGCAGATCGGCCAGCACTCGGGTGGCTACGACGCTTTTGCTTTTGACATCACGCCCTACTTGCACGCTGGCAGCAATGAGCTGGTGGTGGCGGCATTCGACCCAACCGACGGGGACGATATGCTGGGTAAACAGACCAGTAGCCCAGGCGGTATTTTCTACACGCCCAGCTCCGGTATCTGGCAGACAGTGTGGCTGGAGCCTGTGGCTGCACCCCATATCACGCGCCTGGATATGACGCCTGATCTGGCCAATGGCCGCCTGCGCGTGGTTGTGCGTGGCGACGGTGTGACCAACCAGACGGTGGAGGCGATCGCCTCGTCGAATGGCGCCACCGTGGCAGTCGCCGCAGGTCGGACCAATACCGAGTTCACTATTCCGATTCCCAACGCCCACTTGTGGTCGCCCGACGATCCGTTTCTATACGACCTGAAAGTGCGGCTGCGCAACGGCAGCACGGTGGTCGACGAAGTCGGCAGCTATTTCGGCATGCGTTCGATTTCCGTCGGCACGGTGGGTGGCATTCCGCGTCCGCTGCTGAACGGCAAGTTCGTCTTCCAGTATGGGCCGCTGGACCAGGGTTTCTGGCCCGATGGCCTGTACACCGCACCGACAGACGATGCGCTGAAGTCCGACCTGCAAGCCAGCAAGGACCTGGGCTTCAACATGGTTCGCAAGCACATCAAGGTGGAACCACAACGTTGGTTTTACTGGGCCGACAAGCTGGGCCTGATGGTCTGGCAGGACATGCCCAATGCCTGGAATGTGGATAACGATGCCGCCGTACGCGCACGTGTCGAGGCGGAAGACCGTGAAATCGTTGACGAGCACCGTTCTTCCCCTGCGGTGGTGACCTGGGTGATCTTCAACGAAAGTTGGGGCGACTTCGATATGGTGCGCATGGCCAATACCTTCAAGGCCTGGGACCCTAGCCGCCTGATCAACACGCACTCGGGTATCAACTGGGCGCCTGGCGACTCGGGGGCTGGCGATCTGATCGACACGCACGACTATCCCGGCCCCATTGCACCGGCGTACCAGCCCAACCGGCCCTCCGTGTTGGGTGAGTTCGGTGGCAACGGTTTGCGGGTGGAAGGCCATGTGTGGAATCCGGCTTCGACTTGCTGCTACATCAACTACCCCGATGCGGCGGCACTGACTCAGGTTTACACCGGTCAGGTCAACACGCTGCGCGAGTTGCAGGCCACGCAGGCCCTGAGTGCTGCGGTCTACACCGAAATCACCGATGTGGAAGACGAAATGAATGGCTTCCTCACCTACGACCGCCAGGTCAAGAAGGTGGACTTCGCTGCCGTGAAGGCCGCCAACCAGGCTTTGATCAAGGGTGACCCCTACCTGCGGCAAGGCGCGTCGTACTCTTTCCGCACCGTCACGCCGACGGTCACCGACCGCTACCTGCGCACCGACAACGCCCTGGGCGTGACCACGGTGGTCAACACAGGTAGCACGGATCTGCTGAAGCAGCAGTCGTCGTGGAAGGTGGTGCAGGGTCTTGCGGACGCAAGTTGCCTGTCTTTTGAGGCGATTAGCGCCCCGGGTAAGTTCCTGCGTCACTTCAATTCGCGTCTGCGAATCGATGCGAACGACAACAGCAGCCTGTTCGGGCAAGACGCGACGTTCTGCGCCAAGAAGGGTTTGGACGGCGGAAGTACCCTCTCGCTCGAGTCCAAAAACTTGCCAGGCCGTTTTGTGCGCCACAGCAACTCGGAAGTCTGGCTCGACACGTTCCAGGACACGAGTGGATTCCGCGCCGATGCATCCTGGGCCACTGAGGCTGGCTTCTGGCGCAGCACCGTGGTGTTGCCGCTGAATGAACTCAAATCCATCCGCGTGTTGACGCCAGGTTTTGACAACAAGTTCATTCGACACTTTGCCGGTGTTGCCAATACGGCGGTGGTAGACAACAACAGCCCGCAGGTGCTGAAGCTCGACGCCACCTGGAAGATGGTTGCCGGTCTGAGCGATGCCAGCTGCTACTCGTTCGAATCGAAGAACTTCCCGGGTGAATACCTGCGCCATGCGAACTCTCGCGTGCGCCGGGACCCACCAGATGGTTCGAGTCTGTTCCGCGACGACGCCACTTTCTGCGCACAAAGTAGTGCCAGTGGCGGCGTGCGCTTCTCGGCGCTCAAGTTCCCGGACCGCTTCCTGCGGCACTACGACTCTGAAGTGTGGATTGCAGACGGGCATGGAGCCAGCGCAACCTGGAACACCGCCACCAGCTACGAAGCTGACAGCCGTTGGTCCGTGGATGCCCCCTGGGCGCCCTGAGCCCTGGCCAACCAGCGAGAGCCCTGAAGCTGTTGAAACGGCCTCGCCCATCACAGGGCGGGGTCATTTCGTGGCGCAGGCATGCAGCTGCCCCTGCAGGGAGGGGACCCCGGCTTGCATGCTTTTCATGTAAATAATAATGTTTAACGAAACATTATTTATGACTAATATTTTTATAAATCGATAACGAAGGAGACAATATGCAGAAAATGTGGATTGCGGCCGCCGTATTGTGGGGCGCCGCTTTGGGCGCCGAGGCTATGCCGGTGACCTATGACTTCAGCGCCAACGTGACAGCGGGTGCGCTCAGTGGCACGGCTATCAACGGCTTTTTTACCTTTGATTCCAGCAGCGTGCAGCCAGCGCAAACAGTCGATTCGGCAGGCCTGTTCACGGACTTTGGCTTCAACTGGGGCGGTGTGACTTACACAGCGGCCACGGTGGGCACTGGCTACCTCAGCTTCAATGCTTCCGGCGTGTTGGAAGACTTCTTGTTTGGCAATTCCTGCGGGGCCGGTAGTTGCTCGGTGGCCACTGGCCAGGACTGGATGCTGGCCTCCTATGGGTTCACTTTTGCCGAGGGCGGCGATGTGCTGTTCTCCGATGCGCCCAGTTTTGCGGTACACAACGTGCCAGAGCCCAGCAGCGTGGTGCTCTTTGGCCTGGCGCTCGCGCTTTTGCCGCTTGCACGCAAGAAGACGCCCTAAGCCAACGCCTCGCCGGCTACAAGGTCAGCGCAAAGCCATCGACGATTGCTCCCGGCGCCGTCAGGCTTTGCAGCTGCCGGGCGCCGTAGGTGCCATCGGCCGGCACCAACTCGGCGTGGTCGGTCAGTGCGACCAGGCCGGTGCCGAACATGCGCAGCAAGGAATCGTCGAAGCGCATCACCGGAATGGGCGCGACGATTTGGCCGTTTTCTACCCAAAAGCAGGCGAAGCGGGTCATGCCGGTCATGCGGCAGGCCTGGCGGTCGCTGTAGTTCAGGTAGTGCAGGTTGCTGATGTAGACGCCGGTGCCGAGCGCCCGCAGCACCTCGGCTTCGGGCAGGTGGCCAGGGGCCATGGCCAGCGACTCGGGGCTTTCGCCGTCGCCGCTGCCGTTGGTGGTTTGGCCGTATTCTTTGGCGCTGCGCGGACTGGTGAGCGATGCGCCCACTTGGCCGGCGCGTACCAGTTCTACGGCGTCCGGCTTGGTAAAGCCATCGGCCTGAAAGCGCGGTGCAATACCGTCGGCCGTAGCCTCGGTCAGCGTGAGCTGCGGGCTGAGCCAGGCCTGGCCTTTGTGTGCCAGTTGCAAGGTGGAGGTGCCGGTTTGCAGGTCTCGCAGGCCAAAACCACCCCATGACAAAGTGCCCAGCAGCTCGGCCACAGCCACCGGGCTGAAGTACACGCGGTAGGCGCCGGGCGCCAGCGTTTTCGGTGGCAGTGCCAGCAGGGCCAGGCGGCTACGGCCCTGGGCCACGCGCTGGGCAAAGTCAGCCTCGTTCCAGGCGGTGCCGGCGTAGCTGGATTTCACGGCCTGGTCGCGTTCGCGGTACAGGCACCAGTCGAAGTGGAAACTTTCCACGCTGTGCCAGTTGCGCTGGCCACGGCTGTCGGCAAAGGCGCGCACCACGCTGCCACCGGCGTAGAAGCCGACCAGGTCAGAGCCAGTGGCGTGCTCGGCCACGGCTTTGATCAATTGCTGTGGCGTGGGCAGGCTACCGGTGGCACTGCGCTCGGTGTTCACTACCGCATCGGGCAGCAGCAGGTAGGCGTCGTCGGGCACCAGCGGCAACTGCTCCAGCAGGGCGCTGCGTTCGGCCAGCAAGGCTGCGGTGTCGGCCGCCAGGTCGCCGCCCAGGCTGATGCTGCTGGAGGCGCGCTTCTGGCCGCTGACGACGCTGACCGTGCCGTAGCGCTGCTCCACATGCGTGGCCTGGCGCACCTGGGCGTGGTTGAAGCGGATGAAGTCGGAGGCCTCGGCGCTGAAGTACAGCGTGACGCGGTCCGCGCCAGTTGCGGGGGCGCAGACGGCTGCGGCGAGTTGTTGAAAGTAGCTGTGCATCATGCGGCTCCGCCAAATACCGACACATTTTTGAACAGGCAGGCGGGGGCCGCGTGGCCCACGCGTATCACCTGGTTGGGTTCGCCCTTGCCGCAGTAGGGCGTGCCCATTACCTGGAAGGTGCTGGCGTCACCCACCATGGCCAGAGAGCGCCAGAAGCTAGCCGAAATGCCCCGGTAGTTGGGCCGCTTGACCACCTCGGCCAATTTTCCATGGCGCACCATCTGCCCCCATTCGCAGCCGAACTGGAACTTGTTGCGCGAGTCGTCGATGCTCCACGACGCGTTGGTGCGCATGAGGATGCCGTAATCGATGCTGGCAATCATTTGCTCTAGCGTGCTGTCGCCGGGCTCGATGTTCAGGTTGCTCATGCGGTCTATGGGTGCGCGGTTCCAGTTGCAGGACCGGGTGGTGGCCACACCACCCAAGCTCTCCAGGCCCGGCAGCAGCCCCTGGACCCGCGCCTGCGACAGGCTGCCACCCAGCGGCCTCTGCAGGATGCCGTGGCGGACGATCCATTCGCGCTGCGCCGGCGTGCCGTCGTCGTCAAACGCAAAGCCAGCAAATTCATGTTGCTGGTCGGGCGCGAAGCTGACGTTCAGCAGCGGGCTGCCATAGGCGTAGTGGCCGAACATGTCCAGCGTCACAAAGCTGGTGCCGGCGAAGTTGCGCTCGTCGCCCAGGATGCGGTCCAGTTCCAGCGGGTGGCCTATGCTTTCGTGGATCTGCAGCATCATCTGGTCGGGCATCAGCAGCACGTCCATCACGCCGCTGGGGCAGTTGGGGGCTTGCGCCAATTCCAGCGCCTCACGCGCCACGCGCGGGCCGTCTTGCGCGAAGCCGGCGCGCTCCAGTACCTCCAGCCCGCCTTGCTGGCAAAAGCCGTTGTACTGGCCGGCGGCGGTGCGTGTCTGCGTGTCGCCATGGGCGCTGGCTACGGCCACGATGTTGGGCACCACAAAGTCCCAGCTCTGCGCCATGTGGCCGCCGTCGCTGGTGACCAGCAGTTGCTCGGTATGCGTAGTCCACAGCGAGGCCGTGCGGTCCTTGATGGCCTCGCCGATGTTCGCGCTGGCGCAGACATCTTTCAGCAGATCAAAGCGTTCGCCCAGCGAGGTTTGCGCGACCGGCTGCGTGGTGGTTGAGCGGTAATCGCCCCGGCCGCTGGGCCGTGGCGCGTCGCGGAAGTCGAACACGCTGTGTGCGGCGCTGGCAGCGGCCAGGTTTTGCGCCTGGGCAAACGCCTGGCGTAGGCCGCGCTCTGACACATCGCTGGTTGCTGCATAGCCCAGCCCGCCACCGTGCTGCACCGTCACCATCACCCCGGCATCGCGCTCGCGCGTCGGCGCCTCGGCCACGTCGTTACGCACCGTCAGGCGCTCGGCGCTTTCCACCACATGGCGGACGGACCAGAAGTCGATGCCGGCAGGCGCGGCGGATTGGGCGAGCTGTTCTATGGTGGGCATGGTGCTATTGAATTAGTAGCTGCTAGCGCAGATTTAATGTGCGGTGTGAGGCGATTCAGTGTGCGAAAAAGAATCGTACCAAGGCGAATGCCAGTGCAAATAGATAGCCGTATGCAAAGCTGTCGATGCGCAGCGCGTCTTGCCCACGTCGTGCGCGCCAGGAGCCGACTATGGCCATGGCCAGGCCGGCGGCTACCGGGGCCAGCAGCAGGTTGGCCAGTTGGCCCAGGTGGTTCAACACCAGGTGGGACGGAAACACCAGCAGGCTTAAGCCGCCGAAGACCGCGCCAAAAACCGCGTAGCCCGTTGCAGCCAGCCAGGGGCTGCGCTTGCGTCGGAAAGGCTCTGCCAGCGTGTGCAGGCCCAGCTCAAAAAGCGCCTCCACGATGATCTGCAGCAGGAACTCGCCAAAGATGGAAAAGAGGAGCTCGAACATGCGCAGTGAAATGGATGGCGTGGCGGGCAACGGGGCGTTGGTAGGCCACTATAGCCCAGCATTAGCCGGCCCACGCCGCTGCGCTGCGTACAGCGAAGATTCCTATTTTGATAGCGCCTTGCGTAGGTGCTGCCAGCGCTGGCGGCCTATTTCTTTTAATTTTGGTAAGCAGCTAGATCGGCTGCAGCGCGCCGCTCCAAATGGCGGCTTCACATGTGGCCAGCAGCAATAGGTTGCCGGTGCCGGGCGCGGCCACCACCGGTTGCCCGCAAGGCGCCCAGAAGCTGCTTTTTCCCGCACTGGCACAGCCGCCGGTGGGGCGCCTCGGTTTGCAGCGGCGCGAGCCGGCTGTCGCTGGGCTCCAGCAGGCAGTGGCGTACCAGCGTGGGTTCGTAGCCGCTGAGCGACAGCTCTGGGAACAGCAGCAGCCCGGCCCCGGCCTGGCGGGCTGCTGCGATGAAGCTTGATGCAGCTGCAGATTGGCGGCAATGTCGCCGGGTAGGGCGCAGGTGTGGGCGGCGGCGATGCGCAGGGTGCGGTGCGTGCCCATGGAATACCGAGGATTGTTTTGCTATCTAAAGTGTAGCTGGTGGCGCATATGGGGTATGCGCCGGCGGCCTGTGCGGCCTTGCAGATATAGCTGCCGCATTGCCCCGCCGCAGGAGCGGTGTTTCATCTATTGTGATGAAGGTGCGGGCTGGTGGTAGCCCAGGTTTTGGGCCGGTCTGATAAGTTGCAGCAGCCCGGCGCGGGCAGTATTTCTAGGTAGTTTTGACTCTACAGGAGCGAAAAATGGCTTTTTCAAATCTGAAAATTGGTGTCAAGCTGGCAGTCGCCTTCGTGGCGATTCTGCTGCTGACGGTGATCACCGGCGTCTACGCCGTGACCCAGCTGGAGCGTGTCAACGGCAGCACCAAGGAAATCGCCACCGACTGGCTACCCAGCACGCGCAGCTTGGGTGAGATCGACGCCGCACTGAACGAGTACCGCCGTGCCGAGATTCAGCTGGTGCTGGCCGTGGACCCCGCTGGCGTGGAGGACAACGACAAGCGCCTGCAGACGGCGCGCAAACGTATTGATGACGCCTTGGTGGCCTATGAGCCGCTGGTCAGTTCTGCCGACGAGCGGGCGCTGCTTGATGATCTCAAGCGCATGGCCAGTGCGCACTACGCCAACGACGCCAAACTGATGCCCTTGTCCAAGGGCGGTGACGCCCAGCACGACCAGGCCAAAGCGTTTTTGAATGGCGAGTCGCGCACTACCTTCCGGGTGATGGCCGGCACGATTGCCAAGCTGGTGAAGCTCAATGGCGACGGCGCCGACGCGGCCTACCAGATGTCGCAGCAGGTGTTCAGCTCGGCCCTGCGCTGGGTGATTGGCTTGCTGGTGGTCGCCATCGCCATTGCCAGCTTTTTGGCGGTGTGGATCACGCGGCTGATCACCGGACCCATTGGCCAGGCAGGCGCCGCTGCCAGCCAAATTGCAGGTGGCGAGCTGTCGCAGCAGCTGCATGTGACCGGCTCGGATGAAACCGCCCAGCTGCTGCGCTCGCTGGAGGCCATGCGCAGCAGCCTGTCGAGCGTGGTCACGCGCGTGCGCCATGGGTCGGATGCGGTGTCCATTGCCAGCGCGGAAATCGCCCAGGGCAACCATGATTTGTCTGCCCGCACCGAGAGCCAGGCCAGCGCGCTGGAGCAGACGGCGGCGTCGATGGAGCAGCTCAGCGCCACGGTACGGCAGAACGCCGACAGCGCGCGTGAAGCCAACCAGCTGGCGCAGCGGGCCAGCACGGTGGCGGTGGATGCCGGGGACGTTGTGGGCCAGGTGGTGGATACGATGAAAGGTATCCATGAAGCATCGCAAAAGATATCCGACATCATTGGCGTGATTGACGGCATCGCCTTCCAGACCAATATCTTGGCGCTGAACGCCGCCGTGGAAGCGGCCCGCGCCGGCGAGCAGGGACGTGGCTTTGCGGTGGTGGCCAGCGAGGTGCGCAGCCTGGCCGGTCGCGCCGCCAGCGCGGCCAAGGACATCAAGCAATTGATCGCCACCAGCGTGGAGCGCACCGAGCGCGGCACGGCGCTGGTGGGCAAAGCCGGCACCACGATGGCCGAGGTGGTGACGGCCATTCGCCGCGTCAGCCTGATCGTGGGCGAGATCAGCACCGCCAACAACGAGCAAAGCGCGGGTGTCACGCAGGTGGGCGAAGCGGTCACGCAGATCGACCTAGTGACGCAGCAAAACGCTGCTTTGGTTGAGGAAATGGCCGCTTCGGCCAGTAGCCTGAAAGCCCAGGCGCTAGAGCTGGTGCAGGCCGTGGCGGTGTTCAAGCTGCCGCCAGGCTCGGGCGGTGGCTTGCTACTGGGGCGCGCGGCCTAGCGCGAACGGCTCAGCAGGCAAACGACTCGGCAAACTGTGCGCGGCGGCCCGGCTGGCAGACCAGCGACTGCGCATGGACTTCGAGTTGCGCGCCGTTGGAGAAGCGCAGCTCCAGCCGCACCGGGCCTGTCGATGCATAAGGCAGGGGCAGGGTGGCTGGCCGCAGCGCACCGTCCCACAGCCGGCCCTCCGATAAGCGGCCCACGCATTCTGCGAGGGGCCCGGTCCAGACAGCATCGCGGAGCTCCATGCACAGGGGCTGCAGATAGCCGATGCGCCCGTCTGCCAGTTGCACGGCAGCGGCGGAGAACACGATGGCCAGCGTGGTGGCCTGGGGCGTGCAGCTGCGCACCTCGGAGTCATGAAGGCTGAATTGCATAGGGGCGGCTGTACTCATGGTGTTGCTGCTGTGGGTTTTCGCCAATTCGAGTTTTGCAATTGACTATCGATAAATCGCTATTGGATGCGTATCGTTTGTGTCCCTAGTATGCAAGAACCGCTACCGGAGCGCGCTGTGCTTCGGACCCATAAGGCGGATTTATTAGGAGACGGCAAGTTTGTCTATATCGCCACCGACTGGACGCTGGCGGTCAACGACTCCAACTACTGGAACCGGCCCAGCTCGCGCATCTTCGTGGCCGATAGTGACGACCCCATCACCTTCAAAAACCCGTGCTTTCTGAACATGGCGACCAGCCTGGGCAGCAACACCACGCCGCACGCCTGGGCGCCCGAGGCCTACTACGACCCGGACCGCCGCAAGTACGCCATCGTCTGGCCCGGCAATGCCGACTGTGGCCGCACTTATGTGAGCTACACCAAGGACTTTGTCAGCCTGACCAACCCCACACCCGACGTGCTGGTCGACCCCGGCTATGACGAGATCGACGCCACGTTCGTGCCCCATAACGGCCACAACTACCTGTTCTACAAGGACGAATGAAAACCAATCTGTCCAGATGGTTTGCTGGTCTGGGTTTGCTGGTCTGGGTTTGCTGGGCGCCGTCGCTCTGGTGCCCCAGGCGGCGCAGGCCGTTCCTGTGACCTCGCTGGCCACCTCGGCTTCCATCACCATGCCCGTATTGCAGGTGGGCATATTTGGCCCTGGGCACGGGCTTGGCAAGCATCGCCGCCTACGACGTGAACAATGTGCTGATCGAGTCGCTGGACCTAGCGTTTCTGACCGACGGCAACCTGAACTCCGGCGCCTTCTTCGGCTTCCAGGAGTCGGGCCCCAGCATCAAATCCTTTGTGATGACCGGCGCCTACATCGGGGCGGCAGACTTCCGGGTGCAGACCGTGCCCGAGCCCGGCTCGATGGCCCTGGTGGCGCTGGCCCTGGGCATGCTGGCTTACACGGCGCACAAGCGCCGATCCGTGTAGAGTCTTTTGCTATCTAAAATATAGCTGCCAGCGCAGCTCACATCTGCGCTGGCGGCACTCTTCAAAAGCTTTCCCAGTCGTCATTTACAGGTGTTTGGGCTGATGGCTTTGTGGCCGCCCGGGTGGCTGGCTTGGCTGCTGGGGCCGGCTTGGACAGGCCCAATGCCGTGCGCGGAGCAGTTGGCTTGGTCAGTGCGCGCGCAGCCACTGGGGCTGGCATCGGACGCTGTTGGGGTGCCGCCTGCGCAGCCTTCGGCAGGTCCAGGGCGAAGCCATCGTCCGCACCCAGCTTGAACACTGCCACGGTTGCCACCAGCTCATGGGCCTGCGACTTCAGGCCGCTGGCGGCCGCCGCCATCTGCTCTACCAGGGCTGCGTTCTGCTGCGTGGCCTGGTCCATGTGCTTCACTGCCTCACTGACTTGGGACACGCCCGAGGCCTGGTCGCTGCTGGCGGCGCTGATCTCGGCCATGATGGAGGTCACGCGGCGTATGCTGCTGGCCACCTCGGTCATGGTGACGCCGGCCTTGTCCACCAGGGCCGTGCCTTGTTCGACCCGCTGCACACTGGTGTTGATGAGGTTTTTGATCTCCTTGGCCGCATCGGCCGACCTGCCGGCCAGGCTGCGCACCTCGCTGGCGACCACGGCAAAGCCACGGCCTTGTTCGCCAGCACGGGCGGCTTCCACGGCGGCGTTCAGCGCCAGGATGTTGGTCTGGAAGGCGATGCCGTCGATCACGCTGATGATGTCGGCGATCTTGTTCGAGCTGTCGTTGATGCCCTTCATGGTGTCTACCACCTGGCCCACCACCTCGCCGCCCTGGGCGGCCACGCTGGCAGCGTCCATGGCCAGCTGGTTGGCTTGGCGGGCGCTGTCGGCGTTCTGGCGCACGGTGGCGCTGAGTTCTTCCATCGACGCAGCGGTTTGCTCCAGCGCGCTGGCTTGCTGCTCGGTGCGGTTCGACAGATCCTGGTTGCCGTGGGCGATCTCGGCGCTGGCGTTGGAGACGCTGTCGGCGCTGCTGCGCACCCGCTTCAGCACGGTGTGGATCTTGGCCACGAACTGGTTGAAGCTGGAGCCTATGTTGGCCAGCTCGTCATGGCCTTGCACCTGCAGTTTGATGCTCAGGTCGGCATCTGCGCTGGCCAGGCCGGACATGAGCTGGCTTAGCTTGCGCAGCGGCAGCGTTAGCCGTCCCACCACGGACACCAGCACGATGGCCGTCACCAGGGCGCAGAGCAGGGACACGATCACGGTGTACTTCAGTAACTCGCGTGCCGATGCCTTGGCCACACTGCGCGGAAAGCTCATCTGTACGCTCCAGGGCGCGGTGTCGGGGTGCACCACCAGGGGTTGCAGCAGGTGCACCACGTCCTGTGCGTCCACATATTCGTACGGCTCGCCCTTGCGGATGTGCTCCAGGCCTTCGGGCGGAATGTCGTCGGCCTTTTTGTTGATGCGCTCAGCCACCGGGTTGCTGGCATACAGCCCGCCGTTGGACAGCAGGGTCAGTTGGCTGCCTTCGATGGGTTTTTGCTCCGCCAGGAGCTTGCCCAACTGGGTCAGCGTGAAGTCGGCGCTGGCGGTGCCCTGGAAATTGCCGCCGATCATGATGGGCGCGACCAGCGACGCCATCAGGACATCCTTGCCTTCGACCGGGTAGATGTAGGGTTCGGTGAAGAACACGCGGCCGGTCTTTTTGGGTACGTCATACCAGTCGTTGGCACCGGGTGCGGGGTCGAACACGATGGGGTCTACGTGCAGGCTGCCGTTGGCCGACTTGGTCCAGTAGGGCATGTGGCGGCCGGTGGCGTCGTATTCGGGCTTTTTGTCGGCAAAGTCGGCATCGGCGCCGTCCAGCGCGTTGGGCTCCCAGGTCACGGCGGCGCCGATGAAGTCGGGCGAGCTCAGCAGCGTGCCCTGCACCAGCGCGTCGATCTGCGGCCGTTGCAGGGGGATGTTGGCCTCTTTGCTGGTGCGTTGGGAGGCAGCCAGGGCCTGTACCGAGGCCAGGTTGCTGCTGATGCGTGTCTGCAGCTGGGCCACCGCCTCGCGGGCCGAGGTGTGGGCCAGGGCCATGGTGGCGTCTTCGGCGCTGTTGCCGCTTTTGACCCCGATGAAAGCGGCCGTTACGCCCAGCGACAGCACGGCCAGCAGCGTGGCCGCCGTGCAGATTTTTTGGGTCAGGGAGAGGTGAAAGCCGCTACGGGCTGTTGCATCGGGTTTCAGTGTCATGGGGTGGGTCTCGGGTTGACGCAGAACATGGGTCTGCCGATGTCGTACAAGGCTGGCAAATCAATGCTACGCCGATGGTGAAAATTTGTAAGCTGATATTTCAAGCAAGCCGTGGGCCAGGCTGGCAGATTGGCTATGCTGCAGGCTGTTGCCCTTCTTGCGCCCTGACTCTCCATGCACATCACCTTCCGTTGCGACCCCGCGTTGCTAGACATCCTGCCGCGCCCGATTCCGGCCAAGCAGGCCTTGCCGGACTGGCTGCGCGCCATGCCGCCCAAGGCCTTTTCCGAACTGCATGGCCGTGACATCCGCACCGTGAAGCAATGCCCGCCATTCATCGATGCCATGTCGCACGGCTTCATGGTGCTACTGCCCTGCGATGTGCGGGTGGACCAGGGCCAGTTCAGTTGGGACTGGGATTTGCCCCCGCTGACGGTGCAGGCGCACCCGCGCGCGCCGCTGAGCTTCCATGTGCCGGCGCAAATTGCCGGTGCGCCGTTTTTTGACGGCCATAACTCGGCGTTGAAGTTCAACAGCTTCTGGACCATAGCGCTGGAGCCCGGCTGGTCGCTGTTTGCCACCCATCCGGTGAACCGCGACGACCTGCCGTTTCGCCTGCTGACCGGACTGGTGGATGCGGACCGTTTCACCGATGCCGGCATCAATTTCCCGGCGGTGTGGACCGCGCCCGACTTCAGCGGCGTGCTGGCCAAGGGCACGCCGGTGGCCCAGTGCTTTGCCGTGCCGCGTGCCGCGCCCGAGCTGGTGTTTGAGGGCTTTTCGGCCGAACGCACGGCCCGCTACGACGCCCTGGTGGGTGAGGTGCTGGCCGCCCCTGGCGTCTACCGCAAGCGCTTTCGCGCCAAGCGCGGTGGGTCAACCGGGTAGGGCGGCCAGGGTGGCTTTCAAAGCAGCCAGGTCCAGCCACAGCGCGCCGTGCGGGCTGGAGGTCAGCGCCTGGGCAATGCGGCCAAAGGTGTCGGCGCGCAGTCGGTAGGCCTGGCCATAGGCGGCCATGGCGGCGGGCAGGGCGCCGGTTTCCTGCTGCGCGATGCCCAGGTTGACGGCGGCTTCCACATAACTGGGTTGCAGCTGCAGCGTAGTCTGGAATGCCGCCACGGCAGCCGCCATTTCGCCCAGGTCTTGCCGCGCCACACCCAGCTGGAACCAGGCTGCAGCATGCTGCGGATGCTGCAGCACCAGGCTTTGCAGCACCGTGACGGCGGCCGCGTTCTGCCCCCGTTCGCACAGGGTTAGGCCCAGCAAGTAGGCGGATTCGGGGTGCGCCGGGTTGAGCGCGCAGGCCTGTGCCAGGTAGTCTGTAGCGGCAGCCAGGTCGTTCTGGGCGCGGGCAATCTTGCCGGCCAGCAGCAGCGTGGGCGCATGCTGCGCACGGGCTTGCAGGCTGCTGTGGACGTGCTTGCGGGCCAGGTCCAGCGCACCGGCCTGCAGCTGCATCAGGGCCAGCAACTGGTGGGCTGCGGGCTCGGCCGCTTGCAGCCGCAGTATGTCCTGACAGATGCGCATGGCGGCGTCTGCCTGCCCGGCGTTATAGGCTGCGATGGCCGCGCCCATGGCCTGCTCAAGTGTCGGCGGTGTTGCGGCCATAGACTATGGATTCCAGATGTAAAAATAGCCACTGGCGCAGACAGAACCTGCGCGAGTAGCTATTTATTTAGGAGCGAACTGGCTGGAGGCAACGCTGAACAAGTCACCGCGGTCAGCGCATCCCTGGCCTCGGGCGGTATGCGGCGTTGTAAATCCTCGCCATAGCTGTAGCTATGTCTGCGGTTTACGCCTTGCATCCCATCCCGATCCAGGGCGCGCAGCCTCGCGTAGACTCATTCAACGTCGCCTTAGACGACTTTGGCGATCGACGCGCAGACGTAGTCAATGTTCTTGCTGTTCAACGCGGCCACGCACATGCGGCCGGTGTCGGTGCCATACACGCCGAACTCGGTGCGCAGGCGCACCATCTGGTCCTTGCTCAGGCCGGAGTAGCTGAACATGCCGATCTGGCTGGTGATGAAAGACATGTCTTGCTGCACGCCGGCAGCCTTCAGGCCGTCCACCAGCTTCTGGCGCATGGCCTTGATGCGCACGCGCATTTCGCCGAGCTCGCTTTCCCACTGGGCGCGCAGCTCAGGGGTGTTCAGCACCGTGGCCACGACGGTGGCGCCGTGGATTTGCGGGTTGCTGTAGTTGGTGCGGATGCAGATCTTCAGCTGGCTCAGCACGCGGCTGGCTTCTTCCTTGGACTCGCACAGCACGCTCAGGGCGCCCACGCGTTCGCCGTACAGGCTGAAGCTCTTGCTGAACGAGGTGGACACCAAAAAGCTCAGGCCGGCGGCGACGAACTTGCCGATCACGGCGCCGTCTTCCTGGATGCCGTAGCCGAAGCCTTGGTAGGCCATGTCGAGGAAGGGGGTCAGGTTGCGGGCCTTGACCACGGCAACCACTTGGTCCCATTCGGCGGCGGTGATGTCATAGCCGGTCGGGTTATGGCAGCAGGCGTGCAGCACCACGATCGTGCCGGCGGCGGCGGCGTTCAGCGAGGCCAGCATGCCTTCGAAGTTGACGCCACGCTTGGCCGCGTCGTAGTAGGCGTAGCTGTCGACTTCAAAGCCGGCGTTCTGGAACAGTGCGCGGTGGTTTTCCCAGCTGGGGTCGCTGATCAGCACCTTGGCTGCGGGGTTCAGCTTCTTCAGGAAGTCGGCGCCGATTTTCAGGCCGCCGGTGCCGCCAATGCCTTGCACCGTGACCGCGCGGCCGGAGGTGACGGGTTCGGAGTCGGCGCCGAAGACCAGGCCTTTGACGGCGCTGTCATAGGCGGCCACGCCGTCGATAGGCAGGTAGCCGCGTGCCTTGGGCGCGTCGGTCATTTGCTTTTCAACGGTCTGCACGCAGGCCAGCAGCGGCAGCTTGCCGTTGTCGTCGAAGTACACGCCCACGCCCAGGTTCACTTTGTTGGGGTTGGTGTCGGCAGCGAATTGCTCGTTGAGTCCCAGGATAGGGTCGCGCGGTGCCATTTCGACGGCGGTGAACAAAGACATGGAAAAAGTCCTATGGAGTTGGTCGGGAAAAGAGGTGCCCCGCCGCGCGAGTCTGCGTGGAGGGCAGCCTGGAATTTTAGCCGCCAGCGTAGGGGCCACCCTTGCCTATCCGGCATGGCCACATGTGACGCGGTATGTGGATACTATGCATTTGATAGCTATCTGCGCAGGTTCTATGTACGCTAGCGGCCTATTTCATACGCAATTTGCGCTTGTTGGACAATCCTGCCATGCGTTATCTACGGCTTTATGCGACCACCCGGCGCCACCCCTCTGCCATCCTGCTGCTGGTGCAATTGCTGGGCATGGTGCTGTACCCCTTTATCGAGAACACAGCCGCCGGCCACATCGCCTTTGGTGTGTTTGGCATCGTGGTGCTGGCCATTACCACCCGCATGGTGCGGCGCACACCGGGGCTGGCCTGGGTCAGCGCCTGTATTGCCGCACCGGCGGTGGTGCTGCTGGCGCTGCAAGCCATGTTTGCCATGCCCCATCTGCTGCCCTGGTCGGCCGGCCTGGAGGCGGTGTTTTATCTGTATGCAGCGGGCAGCCTGATCGCCTACATGATGGCCGACCAGCACGCCAGCACCGACGAGCTGTTTGCCGCAGGTGCCACTTTCACCTTGCTGGCCTGGGCCTTTACCTATCTGTTCGTGATGGTCCAGGCGCTGCAGCCAGGCTGCTTCTCGGCCATGGTCAACCCCAGCGAGCCGCGCAGCTGGACGGAGCTGATGTTTTTGAGCTTTGCGCTGCTGTCCAGCACGGGCATTGGCGACGTGATCCCCATCACGCCGCATGCGCGTGCGCTGGCCAGTGTGGAGATGTTCACCGGGGTGATGTACCTGGCGGCCGTGGTGTCGCGTTTGATTGGCTTGTCGCTGGTGTCGCGCAAGTAAGCCTGTATTCCTATACAGTATCGGGTTTTGCCGCTTTTGTTGCGATGGGAGTCTGCGCGCCATGACCGAAACCGTTTCCCTGTATCCGTCCACCTCCCCCGGGCCGCCGGCGGGCGAGTTTGTCAGCTTCCCTGATTCGCCGTTCGAGCTGTTCATGCCATACCCACCGGCCGGCGACCAACCCGAGGCCATCCGCCTGCTGGTAGAAGGGGTGAACGACGGTGAGGTGTTCCAGACCCTGCTGGGCGTGACGGGGTCGGGCAAGACCTACACCATGGCGAATGTGATCGCCCGCCTGGGCCGGCCGGCCATCATCTTTGCGCCCAACAAGACCCTGGCGGCACAGTTGTACAGCGAGTTCCGCGAGTTCTTCCCCAAGAATGCGGTGGAGTATTTCGTCAGCTATTACGACTACTACCAGCCCGAGGCTTATGTGCCGCAGCGCGACCTGTTCATCGAGAAGGACAGCGCCATCAACGAGCACATCGAGCAGATGCGCCTGAGCTGCACCAAGAGCATCATCGAGCGGCGCGACGTGATCATTGTCGCCACGGTATCGGCCATCTACGGTATTGGCGAGCCCGAGAGCTACCACCGCATGGTGATGACGCTGCGCACCGGCGACAAGGTGGGCCAGCGCGACGTGATCGCCCAGCTGATCCGCATGCAGTACCAGCGCAACGATATGGACTTCAGCCGGGGCAAGTTCCGCGTGCGCGGTGACACGATCGACGTGTTCCCGTCTGAGCATTCCGAGCTGGCCATTCGCATCGAGCTGTTTGACGACGAGATCGAAACCCTGCAGCTGTTCGACCCGCTGACCGGTCGCATCCGCCAGAAGATTCCGCGCTTTACGGTGTATCCCAGCAGCCACTACGTGACGCCGCGCGACAAGGTGCTGGCTGCCGTGGAAACCATCAAGATGGAGCTGTCCGACCGGCTGAAAGAGCTGGTCGGCATGGGCAAATTGGTGGAGGCGCAGCGGCTGGAGCAGCGCACCCGGTTTGACCTGGAAATGCTGACCGAGATCGGCCACTGCAAGGGCATCGAGAACTACACCCGCCACCTGAGCGGTGCGGCACCGGGACAGGCGCCGTCCACCCTGACCGACTATCTACCCAAGGACGCGCTGATGTTCCTGGACGAAAGCCACATCCTGATCGGCCAGTTTGGCGGCATGTACAACGGCGACAGGGCGCGCAAGACCACGCTGGTGGAATACGGTTTCCGTTTGCCTAGCGCACTGGACAACCGGCCGCTGAAGTTTGAAGAGTTCGAGACCAAGATGCGCCAGGCGGTGTTTGTCTCCGCTACGCCGGCCCAGTGGGAGAAGGATCACACCGGCCAGGTGGTCGAGCAGCTGGTGCGGCCCACCGGCCTGGTGGACCCCCAGGTGGAGGTGCGTCCCGCCACCCACCAGGTGGATGACGTGCTGCAGGAAATCCGTATTCGGGTTGAGAAGAGCGAGCGCGTCTTCATCACCACGTTGACCAAGCGCATGGCCGAGCAGCTGACCGACTACCTGACAGAAAACGGCGTCAAGGTGCGCTACTTGCACAGCGATGTGGACACGGTGGAGCGGGTCGAAATCTTGCGCGACTTGCGCCTGGGCACCTTCGATGTGCTGGTCGGCATCAATCTGCTGCGCGAAGGATTGGACATCCCTGAGGTGTCGCTGGTGGCAATTCTGGATGCGGACAAGGAGGGCTTTCTGCGCTCCGAGCGCTCGCTGATTCAGACCATTGGCCGCGCCGCGCGGAACTTAAACGGCCGCGCAATCCTCTATGCCGACAAGGTGACAGATTCGATGCGCAAAGCCATCGACGAGACCGAGCGCCGCCGCACCAAGCAGATCGCGCACAACCTAGCCCAAGGCATCACACCGCGCAGCATCGTCAAGCAGGTGAAAGACCTGATCGACGGCGTGTACAGCGAGAAATCCGGCCGCGAGGCCGAGAAGCTGGAGCAGGACGCCATCCAGCGCGCCAAGGTCGAAGAGATGGGCGAGAAAGACATCGCCCGCGAAATCAAACGCCTGGAAAAGCTCATGCTGGAGCATGCGCGGAACCTGGAGTTCGAAAAAGCAGCCCGGGTACGCGACCAGCTGTCGGTACTCAAGACCCAGGCTTTCGGTGCCTCTGGGCACGACAGCGTAGCGTTGTAGCTGCGTGAAATTACCCGTCGTTCTAAAATAAGACTGACTGGTCTGCTTACCCGACGGAATCGATGGGGTTCTCTGCTACAATGGTGGCTGTCAATAAAGAAAAACCAGCAGTTGAGGGCTCGCAGTCGCCATGTAAGGCGATTGATAGCTGGAGGAAGAGGGGGTCAGGTTTGCGTTGTGCATGCCGGCCCAATGTCAACACCAGTAAAGCCAACAGAAGGAGCTTGCGATGCGACTCACCACCAAAGGCCGTTTTGCGGTCACCGCGATGATTGATCTGGCCCTGCGCCAGAATAACGGCCCTGTCACCCTGGCTGCCATCAGCCAGCGCCAGCAGATTTCCTTGTCTTACCTGGAGCAGTTGTTCGGCAAGCTGCGTCGCCACGAGCTGGTTGAATCCACCCGCGGCCCTGGCGGCGGCTACACCCTAGCCCGCAAGGCCGCAGACATCACTGTTGCCGACATCATTGTGTCGGTGGACGAGCCTATCGACGCCACCCAATGCGGCGGCAAGGAAAACTGCCTGGGCGATGCCGGCCGTTGCATGACCCACGATTTGTGGGCTTCGCTGAATACCCGTATGGTCGAGTTCCTGGATTCCGTCAACCTGCAAAAGCTGGTGGACGACCAACTGGCCAAGGGTGTGCAGATCGAGACCAAGCCCATGGTCAAGCGGGCTATTTCCAGCCTGCCCGTCGTCAAGCCCATGCGCATTACCGGCCCCAATTCGGTATTCGCTCTGGGCAATGTGTTTGCTAAGTCTTAATTTTTAAATTGTGCTTTTTTAAAGCCAGCCGCCACTGAGAGCTAGCCAATGGACACCCCACATTTCCCGATATACATGGACTACAGTGCCACCAACCCCTGCGATGAGCGGGTGGTGGATGCCATGATTCCCTGGTTGCGTGAGCATTTCGGTAACCCCGCCTCGCGTAGCCACGCCTGGGGTTGGGAGGCTGAAGCCGCCGTAGAAAAGGCGCGTGAACAGGTTGCCGCGCTGATTGGCGCCGACCCACGTGAAATCGTCTGGACCTCGGGTGCCACCGAGTCCAACAACCTGGCGCTGAAGGGCGCCGCGCAGTTCTACAAGACCAAGGGCAAACACATCATCACGGTCAAGACCGAGCATAAAGCCGTGCTGGACACTTGCCGTGAGCTGGAACGCCAGGGTTTTGAAGTGACCTATCTGGACGTACAAGCAGACGGCTTGGTCGACCTGGAAGTCTTCAAGGCAGCGATCCGCCCCGACACGATTCTGGCCAGCGTGATGTTCGTGAATAACGAAATCGGCGTGATCCAGGACATCGCAGCCATCGGCGCCATCTGCCGCGAAAAAGGCGTGATCTTCCATTCTGACGCAGCGCAAGCCACCGGCCGTGTTGAGTTCGATCTGTCGAAAATGCCGGTCGATCTGATGAGCCTGACCTCGCACAAAACCTATGGTCCCAAGGGGATCGGCGCTTTGTTTGTGCGTCGTAAACCGCGCATCCGCCTGGAAGCGCAAATGCACGGTGGCGGTCACGAGCGCGGCATGCGTTCCGGCACCTTGCCTACGCACCAGATCGTCGGCATGGGCGAAGCCTACCGCATCGCCAAGGAAGAGATGGCGGTTGAAAACGTCCGCATTAAAGCCTTGCACGACCGCATGTTGGCGGGCCTGAAAGATGTGGAGCAAGTGTTCATCAACGGCCACGAAACACAACGCGTGCCACACAACCTGAACATGAGCTTCAACTACGTCGAAGGCGAATCGTTGATCATGGGCATCAAGGGCCTGGCCGTGTCCAGCGGCTCGGCGTGCACGTCCGCCAGCCTGGAACCCAGCTACGTGCTGCGTGCCCTGGGCCGCAGCGACGAACTGGCCCACAGCAGCTTGCGCATGACCATCGGCCGTTGGACGACCGAGGCCGACATCGACTACGCCGTCGATACCATCAAAGTCAATGTGGCCAAGCTGCGTGACCTGAGCCCTTTGTGGGAAATGTACCAAGATGGTGTGGACATCAGCACCATCCAATGGGCGGCCCATTGATTTGAATTGAAGAGGTAAACACCATGGCTTATTCTGAAAAAGTGGTAGACCACTATGAGAACCCCCGCAATGTGGGTTCGTTCGAAAAAGGTGATGACAGCGTAGGTACCGGCATGGTCGGCGCCCCTGCTTGCGGTGACGTGATGAAACTGCAGATCAAGGTCAACCCCGTGACTGGCGTGATCGAAGACGCACGCTTCAAGACCTACGGCTGCGGTTCCGCGATTGCCTCCAGCTCGCTGGTGACCGAATGGGTCAAGGGCAAAACACTGGACCAGGCTGCGGCTTTGAAGAACAGTGAAATCGCCGAAGAGCTGGCTTTGCCGCCGGTGAAGATCCACTGCTCCATCCTGGCTGAAGACGCCATCAAGGCAGCGGTCAACGATTACAAGCAGAAACACGGAGCCGCCCAGGCCCACTGATATGGCTGTGACTTTGACAGAGGCCGCTGCCCGGCACGTGACCCGCTACCTGGCCAAACGTGGCAAGGGTGTGGGCGTGCGTCTGGGGGTCAAAACCACCGGCTGCTCGGGTCTGGCCTACAAGCTCGAATACGTCGACGAATTGGCGCCCGAAGATGTGGTTTTTGAAGGCCACGGCGTGAAGGTATTGGTCGATCCCAAGAGCTTGGCCTATATCGACGGTACTCAGTTGGACTTTGTGCGTGAAGGCCTGAATGAAGGCTTCAAGTTCGAGAATCCGAACGAGCGCGACAAATGTGGCTGCGGAGAAAGCTTCCGGATTTAACGGCTGCGCTCCGAACACCAACCGCCCGTGCCCTGTGTGCTGGCGGTTTTTTCTTGGCACCTATGAACCTCCAATCCAACGACTTCGAGCTGTTTGAAATCCCCGTGCAGTTCGCGCAGGACCATGTGGCCATGCAAGCGCGCTGGCAGGCCTTGCAGCGCGAAGCGCACCCGGATCGCTTTGCGGCCCAGGCCGGTGCTGCGCAGCGTGTGGCCATGCAGTGGTCGGTGCGCATCAACGAAGCCTGGGCCCGGTTGAAGGACCCTCTGAAGCGCGCCGCCTATCTGTGCGAACTGCACGGCGCGCCCATTCAGGCCGAAAACAACACGGCCATGCCTCCTACCTTTCTGATGCAGCAGATGGAATGGCGCGAGGCCTTGGACGATGCCGACAGCGCTGCCGCCTTGGAGGTTTTGAATACCGAGGTACTGCAGGCCCGGCGCGACATCCTTGCCCAATGTGCGCAGTTGCTGGATGTTGCGCATGACTATGCGGCGGCCGCCCAGCAGGTGCGGGCGCTGATGTTCATCGAGCGCTTTGCCGGCGACGTGGACGACCGCCTCGACGCAATGGTTACAGCTCCCAAGGGACAATAAGCGTCTCAGATCCCCGCGAACAGATTACAAAAATTCCATGGCGCTTCTTCAAATTTCCGAACCCGGCCAGTCGCCCGATCCGCACCAGCGCCGCCATGCCATTGGTATCGACCTCGGCACCACGCATTCCCTGGTGGCCACGGTGCGCAGTGGCGAGGCCGTGTGCCTGCCCGATGACCAGGGCCGCATCATCTTGCCCAGCGTGGTGCGCTACCTGGCGGGCGACAAACGCCAGATCGGCCATGACGCCTTGGCCGCGCAGGCCACCGACCCGGAAAACACCATCGCTTCCGTCAAGCGCTTCATGGGCCGGGGCTTGGCCGACATAGCCCAGCGCGAGAAGCTGCCTTACGTATTTATCGACAAGCCCGGCATGGTGGGCCTGCAGACCGTGCACGGCGAGAAGTCGCCGGTCGAGGTCAGCGCCGAGATTTTGGCCACGCTGCGCTTCCGTGCCGAAGACAGCTTTAACGACGATGTGTACGGCGCCGTGATCACCGTGCCCGCCTATTTCGACGATGCCCAGCGCCAGGCCACCAAGGACGCGGCCCAACTGGCCGGCCTGAACGTGCTGCGTCTGATCAACGAGCCCACGGCGGCAGCGATTGCCTATGGTTTGGACAATGCCAGCGAAGGCATTTACGCGGTCTACGATCTGGGCGGGGGGACCTTCGACATTTCCATCCTGCGCCTGAGCCAGGGCGTGTTTGAAGTCATCGCCACTGGTGGCGACGCGGCTTTGGGTGGCGACGACTATGACCGCGCCTTGGTCGACTGGGTGTTGGCTCAAACCGGCCAGCAGGCAATCACTGCGTCCGACAAGGTGGCGATGCAAGTCGCAGCCCGGGCCTGCAAGGAAGCCCTGTCTGCTACAGATTTGGTAGCTTTCAGCGCAGATATTTCCTGCGCCAGCGTACGATTGGATGTAAAGAAATCAGACTTCGAAGCAGCTACTGCGCAGCTGACCGCACGCACCATGGTCGCCGTGCGCAAGGCTTTACGTGATGCCAAGCTGACCGTGGATGAAGTGCAGGGCACGGTGATGGTCGGCGGATCCACCCGCATGCCGCAGGTGCAGCAGGCGGTGGCTGCGTTCTTTGGCCGCGCACCCTTGACCAATCTGAACCCGGATGAAGTGGTGGCCCTGGGCGCTGCCATCCAGGCCAACCAGCTGGCGGGCAATAGCGGAGCCGATGACTTGTTGCTGCTGGACGTGATTCCGCTGTCTCTCGGTATCGAGACCATGGGCGGCCTGGTGGAGCGCATCGTGCCGCGCAACCAGACCATTCCCACCGCCATGGCGCAAGACTTCACCACCTACCAGGATGGTCAAACTGCCTTGGCGCTGCACGTGGTGCAGGGCGAGCGCGACCTGGTGGCCGACTGCCGCAGCCTGGCGCGTTTCGAGCTACGCGGCATTCCGCCGATGGCGGCCGGTGCCGCGCGCATCCGCGTCACCTTCACTGTGGATGCCGATGGCCTGTTGAGCGTGGCTGCGAAAGAGCAGGGCAGTGGCGTGGAAGCGCAGATCACCGTCAAGCCTTCTTACGGCCTGAGCGATGAACAGATCGCCCAGATGCTGCAAGACAGCTTCAGCACCGCCGCGCAAGATATGCAGGCCCGCGCCCTGGTCGAAGCCCGCGTGGACGCCGACCGCATGCTGCTGGCCACGCACAGTGCGCTGGCTGCCGATGGTGATTTGCTGTCGGCCCAAGAGCGCGCAGAAGTCGATACGCTGCTGGCCGAGCTGGTGCAGGCCAAGGCCCTGACCGATGCCAAAGCGGTCGAAGCCGCTACCAAGCGTGTGGCCGAAGGTACCGAAGCTTTCGCTGCGGCCCGCATGAACCGGGGCATACAGCATGCCCTGTCCGGAAAAAACATCGAAACGATCTGATATGCCCGTCATCAAAATACTGCCCCACCCCGAATACTGTCCGCAAGGTGCCGAGATCAGCGCTCCTGCGGGCACGTCCATCTGCGAAGCCATGTTGGACAACCACATCAACATCGAGCATGCCTGCGACATGAGCTGTGCCTGCACCACCTGCCACGTGATCGTGCGCGAGGGCTTTAAGTCGCTGGGTGAGCTGGACGAGAACGAAGAAGACCTGCTGGACCGCGCCTGGGGCCTGGAGCCGAATTCGCGCCTGGGCTGCCAGGCTTTCTTGGCGCAGCAAAATGTGACGGTGGAAATCCCCAGGTACACCATCAACCACGCCAAAGAGAATCATTGATGAAATAGGCTTCTGGCGCAGGTTTTATCTGCGCCAGAAGCTATCAATAACGTAGCACCTACCGCCATGCGCCAGATCATTCTCGATACCGAAACCACCGGCCTGTCTGCCGCAGGCGGCGACCGCATACTGGAAATCGGTTGCGTTGAGTTGCAACACCGCAAGCTCACGGGCAACCACTTCCACCAGTACATTAACCCCGAGCGCGACAGCCATGAGGACGCGCTGCGGGTGCACGGCATCACCACTGAGTTCCTGCGCGACAAGCCCAAGTTCGCCCAGATCGTGGATGCGTTTCTGGAGTACTGCAGCGGCGCCGAAATCATCATCCACAACGCGTCGTTCGACGTGGGCTTTCTGAACAAGGAGCTAGAGCGCCTGGGCAAGCCGCCGCTGAGCCATTTCGTCAGCGGCATTGTCGATACCCTGGCCATGGCCAAGGAGTTGTTCCCCGGCAAGCGCAACTCACTCGACGCCTTGTGCGACCGCCTGGAGGTAGACAACTCGGGCCGTACCTTGCACGGCGCCTTGCTGGACGCCGAGTTGCTGGCCGACGTCTACATCAACATGACGCGCGGCCAGAACGCGCTAATGATCGATGTAGGCAGTGAAGAGAGCGATGTGGGTGTTGCTGCCATACCGCGCATGGACCTGAGTGGCTTCGTGCTGCCGGTACTGAACATCAGTGAAGAAGAGGCCACCGCCCACCTCGATGTGCTCAAACAAATCGATAAATCTAGCGGCGGAAAAACAATTTGGCGAAACCTCGAAAAAGATGTTGTATAATTTGAGGCTTACCTGATAAGAATAAAACGTAAGGTTTTAAACGGTTTCAGGGCGATTAGCTCAGGGGTAGAGCACTGCATTCACACTGCAGGGGTCGCAAGTTCGAAACTTGCATCGCCCACCAGATCAAGCCTCCCAAGTCATTGACTTGGGAGGCTTTTTTTATTTCCGAATTGCGTCGTGTTGGGCGTGTTCTTTCGGATGCGAGGCGGCAAGCGCCTTCAATCAAGGTCCCCGGTTACTTATTCCTGGATGGTGTTGGCAGGGACTGGCATGTCCAAGGCGAGATAGCCGCTGGGTGTGCGCAATTGAAGTAGGTGTAAAGCTTCCCGTTGTGTAGCCTTCAAGACTGTATCACCGTGGTGAAATAGTGCGTCGCTGTGCTCGGTATAGAACGACATGCTGTGGGGCTCGTATGCGCACAATGTCGCTTTGTGGGGCGTTCGGATGCCCAGATCGGAGAGTAAGTTGCGCAAGGTTTTCATGGTGGTGCGCATGCGCTTTCAAAAGCCGTCATGCGCTGACGTGACGCAAGCTCAATGCCATGCATGGTGGGCAGTGTACAAATATTCAGCGCAGTGCCTCTAGCGGATGCGGGCCTATAAAACGCGGTTGAAAGTGCGCTTCTATCCATTCTGGCGTGATTTCTTCCAGCATGGCAGGCGTCCAGAGCGGGCGCCTGTCCTTGTCGATCAGCAAGGCGCGTATGCCTTCCGCTAAATCCGGGTGGGCGCAGCAACCCAGGGATACGCTGTACTCCAGTCTGAACACCTCAGCCAGTGACATATGTCGTACGCGCTGCCACAGCGCGAAAGACAAGGCTGCGGACGTGGGTGAGCCGTGGTTGAAGCTGCTTGCCGCCTGGTCTAGCCAGGCATCGCCACTGTGAAGCTCACGCAGTCGGGCGGCAATGTCCAGCAGATCGTCACCCGCCATGAGAGCCTGGATGCTGTCCCAATGCGTACGTACCTGGGACACGGGCAGGCTGTGGTTAGCGTTATCGCCCATGCGGGCGAGCAGGCGCGATAACTGGCTACGGTTTTGCGCAGCGTCGTCGCTCCAATGGCTGGCGGCGATGGTGGTTTTCAGTTCGTCGCGCGTATGCGTTCCCACATGGAAGTCGGCCAGACCACAAAACAGTGCATCGGCCGCATTCAGGTGCGCACCGGTCACAGCCAGGAACAGGCCTACACGTCCGGGCATGCGGCGCAGTATCCAGCTGCCACCCACGTCGGGGTAGAGGCCAATGCTGATCTCCGGCATGGCGAGCTTGCTGCTGGTGGTGACCACGCGGTGCGAGGCGCCGGCCATCAGCCCGATGCCACCCCCCATGACGATGCCCTGGCCCCAGCAGAGCAGGGGTTTGGGGTAGGTGTGGATGGCGTAGTCCAACGCGTATTCCTGGGCGAAGAAGGTCTCTGCATGCGGATTGGTAGCGCTGCCGCAGTCGCGCAGAGTCTGGTAGAGCCCGCGCAGGTCGCCACCTGCACAAAAAGCTTTTTCACCACTGCCCTGCAAGATGACGCCCACCACCTGCGGGTTACTGGCCCAGCGCTGCAGGGCAGGGGCCAGGCGCTGCACCATGGCCAGGGACAAAGCATTCAAGGCAGCAGGTGCGTTCAGTGTCGCCACGCCAAAGCAACGGCCATCGGCGGTGGGTAATGTATCGAGCAGAACGACTTCGGCGGAGCTTGGTGTCATGGTTGTGTTCTGGGAATAAGGGGTGGGTTGCCAGCGGCTGCGGGCAGGGCGCGCTGAGGTATGGATTTTGCTCATTTCGCCATACTGATGGGGGCGGCGTATCCGGATGCCCCAAATTCAACGCCAGCTTTGGTGGATACGGCGATTTCTAGAATAAAGTTCGGCATATGAATCTACCCAAATGGACCCGATTGCTGCCCGGTGCCCGCTTTGTTATCGGCGTGCCGTATTTTTGGCTGGCCCTGTTTTTTGTGGTGCCGTTTTTGATACTGGTACGTATCAGCATGACCGATATGGGCAATGGCATTGACCCATTTGCACCGCTGCTTAGCGCGGCAGATGGCGTCTGGCACATCGTCTTGAAGTACCAGAACTACCTTTCCATCTTCGGTGAACCTGCTGAAGACGGGCATATGGTCTGGGGCCAGACCATCTACATCGAGGCCTACGCCACATCCCTTAAATACGCGTTCTGGACCACGGTGCTGTGCCTGTTCATCGGCTACCCGTTCGCTTATTTCATTGCCCGGGCCAAGCCCGGCGCGCAAGTGCCTTTGCTGATGATGGTGATGCTGCCGTTCTGGACATCGTTCCTGCTGCGTGTCTATGCCTGGAAGGGCATCCTGGCAGACCAGGGCGTGTTGAACAATCTGCTGATATGGCTGGGCATCACCCACGAGCCTATCCAGATGCTGTACACCGATGTGTCCATGCTGGTAGGCATGACCTATGTCTACATCCCGTTCATGATCCTGCCGCTCTATGCCACGCTGTCCAAGATGGACACGCGGCTGCTGGAGGCCGCTTACGACCTGGGTGCCACGCCCTGGAGCGCGTTCTGGCTGGTGACCGTGCCGCTGAGCAAGGCGGGCATCATTGCAGGCTCGATGCTGGTGTTCATTCCAGCGGTGGGCGAATTTGTCATCCCATCCCTGCTGGGCGGTGCCGAAAACCTGATGATTGGCCGTGTGGTGTGGGACGAAATGTTCAGCAGCAACAACTGGCCGCGCGCTTGCGCGCTGGCGATCGTGATGATCTTGTTCATTCTGGTGCCCATGGCGGTGTACAACCGCTACAGCGATACCCACAACCACAACGAAAAGGCCTGACATGCAAGCGATGACCCGGCCCTTTCAGCGCCCCTTTCAGCGCCTTATGCAACGCTACTTCGGCCGCTTCTGGCTGGCGGCGGTGTATTTATTCCTGTACCTGCCACTGGTGTTTTTGATCGTCTTCTCGTTCAACAGCACGCGCCAGGACGGCGTTTTCACCGGATTCTCCTTGCGCTGGTACACCGCCTTGGCCGGTGATTCACGGCTGGTGGACGGCTTCTTTCTATCGCTCAAGGTGGCTGTGATCACCGGCACGCTGTCTACCGTGCTCGGGGCTTTCGCGGCCTTTGTGATGGTGCGCTTTCTGCGCTTCAGGGGGCGTACGCTGTTTGCGGGCTTGGTCAGCGCGCCCCTGGTGATGCCGGAGGTGATCATCGGCCTGTCACTGTTGCTGCTGTCGGTGGCGGTGCAGCGCAGCCTGGGCTGGCCCGACCGTGGGGCCGTCACTATTGTGCTGGGTCACACCTTGCTGGGCATGGCGTATGCCACGGTGGTCATCAGCGCGCGCCTGCGTGAAATGGACCGCTCGATCGAAGAGGCGGCCATGGACCTGGGTTGCCGTCCTTCCCAGGTGTTCTTTCTTGTGACGCTGCCCAATATTGCGCCTTCGCTGATGGCGGCCTGGATGTTGACCTTTACCCTGTCGTTTGACGATGTGGTGGTTTCGGAATTCCTGTCTGGCCCCGGCGTGACCACCTTGCCCCAAGTGATTTTTGGCTATGCCCGGCGCGGTGTGAACCCGTCCATCTACGCGGCGGCTGCGATTCTGATCACCGTGGTGTCGATTGGCATCATCTTCTACAGCGCGTATGTGGTGCGCAAGGAAGCCCGGCGTCTGCGCGATATCCAGGCGGCTTCCGCTGCCGGTTAAGCCTTGTCCTGCGGGGCAAACAACCTGGGGGCCATGAAGTCCACAAACGCCCGCAGCTTGGGCGATAGCTGCCGGCTGGATGGCCACAACATCCAGAATTCGCCGCCGTATTGCGTGTGTTCCGGCAGCACGGCCTGCAATGCGCCTTGCTGCAAGGCATCACGCGAGACAAAGTCAGGCATATAAGCGATGCCCATGCCGGCGATGCAGGACTCCAGCATGGCTTCCATGTTGTTGCACACCAGCGTGGCTGGTGCGGTGACTGCCTGGTCCTTGTTGAGCTGCCATTCCTGGAGCTTGCCGCTGGTGGGGAATCGGTAACGCAGGCAGGTATGGCGGGCTAAGTCGTCCGGCTGCTGTGGTGTGCCAGCCCGTTGCAAGTAGCTGTCTGCTGCCAATAGCAAGTTGCGAAACGGCCCTAGCTTGCGCGCCACCAGGGCCGAGTCCGGCAGCGCGCCACTGCGTATCACTACATCCAGCCCGTCTTCAATCACATCCACCATACGGTCGTTGAAATCGAGCTCCAGTTCAATCGCCGGATAGCGTCGGCTGAACTCGGGCAAGTGCGGCACCAGAAAGCGGTAGCCGATCACCGGCAGGCTGACGCGCAGCCGGCCCTGGGGGGCCTGGGCCGACTGCAGCATCATGGCGCGCGCGTCGTTCAGGTCGTCCAGGATGCGCCGGGCCCGCTCGTTGAACACCTCGCCCTCGGCCGTCAGCCGGATGTGGCGGGTACTGCGGTGGAACAGGCGCACACCCAGTTGCGTCTCCAGCTTGGCCACGTTTTTGCCCACCGCAGACGCGGAGATGCCCAGCAGACGCCCGGCGGCCACAAAGCTGCGGGTATCGGCCGCCCGCACAAACGAGGTCAGCCCTGTGAGGTTGTCAAAACTGTTATTGCTCAATTCACAACTTTCACTCCGTAAATAACGGATTTTCAAATGGTTTATCTCTGATTGGAACGTAAATACGATGGAGTTCACTTTCCACTTACGAACACCATGGCATCTTCCGTACTTTCCCCTCTCCCTATGCGCCAGCGTTTGGCCATCTTGCTCAGCGCCTGCCTGGCTGCGCTGAGCATGCCTTTATGCTTTACCGGTCCGGCCTTGGCACTGCGTGCTATCCACCAGGACCTGGGCGGTGGCCCGGCGGCGCTGAACTGGGTCACCAATGCATTCATGCTGGCCTTTGGCGCTTGCCTGATGGCTATGGGCGCGCTGGCTGATGCACATGGGCGGCGACGCGTGTTCTTGTGCGGTTTGGTAGTGTTCGTGCTGGCCTCGCTGGCCTGGACCGTAGCGCCTGGTATCGCCAGCTTTAACGTCCTACGCGGCTTGCAAGGACTGGGGGCGGCGGCAGCCTTGGCCGGTGGCGGCGCCGCGCTGGCACAGGCATTTGATGGCCCGGCCCGTACCCGGGCGTTCAGTTTGCTTGGCACCACTTTTGGAGTGGGCCTGGCGTTTGGTCCCTTTCTGGCGGGCCAATTGATGGAGCAGGCGGGGTGGCGCAGCTTTGGGTTGTTGCTGGCGCTGGTGGGCGGGTTGGCTGCCGGTCTGGCCTGCTGGTGCATGCCCGAGTCGCGCGACCCACAGGCTGCGGGGTTGGATCTGCGGGGCGCCGCGACGTTTACCGGAGCCTTGGGCTTATTCACCCTGGCCGTGCTGCAGGCTCCCGCCTGGGGTTGGGCCGGTGGCGCGACCTTGGCTTGCTTTGCTGTATCGGCACTGCTGCTGTACGGCTTTGTACGCACGCAGCAGCAGGCGGCGCGGCCCATGCTGGACCTGTCGCTGTTTCGCTACCCGCGTTTTGTGGGGGTGCAGTGCCTGGCTGCTGCGCCGGCCTATGCCTATGTGGTGCTGTTGGTCTTGCTGCCTCTGCGCCTTGTCGGCATTGAGGGCGTTAGTGCGGCAGATGCAGGCCGTGCGTTGATGGCCTTGTCCGCTCCCATGTTGCTGTTACCTCTGCTGGCCGCCTATCTGACGCGCTGGTTTTCGGCCGGAGGATTGTGCGGCAGTGGGTTGCTGGTGTGCGCCGTCGGCTTGCTGTGGTTGGGCTACTGCCCACCTGGCACCACAGGCCTGGCGCTGGCCCTACCTTTGCTGCTGATCGGCAGCGGTATCAGTCTGCCGTGGGGTTTGATGGATGGTTTGGCCGTCAGCGTGGTGCCGCGAGAGCGTGCTGGCATGGCCACTGGCATTTTCGGTACTGTGCGGGTGACGGGCGAGGGGCTGGCATTGGCTCTGGTGGGTGCGGTCTTGACGATCCTCATCGCCCACGGCTTGGCGCTTGCGGCGCCCGGCGTAGCCGAGGATTCCGTGTCGCAGGCCGCGCAGAGCTTGGCCACTGGTGGCCTGGAGCAGGCTCTGGCTTTGCTGCCCGGCCTGCGCGCCGAGACGCTGCTGCAGGTCTATGGCACAGCCTTCCAGCATTTGCTTTTCGGTCTCGCGGCAGTCACCCTGCTGACGGCGGCAGTGGTGTTTACCTTTCTGCGCGAAACCCCGACACCATGCGTGCCAGCTGCGCCAGCCAAGACCTGAGCGTACCCGTAGCGCAACTGCTTGGCGGCTGCCATGCGCGTGGTGCAAAAGATATGCTGAGGTTCGTCGTGCTGCCGTCCTACACAGGCCCCATGCCCCGTCCGACAGACTATGTGTGGATGTGGCAGGTTAATGGGTAGACAGACGCAACAACAGCAAGGGGCCACTATGCAGAACTTTGAACTCACCAGCAGCATGCTCACGATGGGTGGCGCCTTCTACCCCACCGGCTATGTTTTTGCCATGTTTCCACGCCTGGAAGATGCGCAACAGGTGGTGTCGCAACTGCCCCAGGACAATCCAGAAAAACCGACCTCGCTGTTGTCGGATAAAAATGTGCTTGATAGCCTGCCGCACACCACAGTAGCTGCGGATATTCCCTTGCCATCGGTCGGGGCCGAAGGCGCCAGCGTCAGACAGTTTGTGGAATTGGCCAGCCAGGGCCATTGCGCGCTGATGGTGTACGCGTCCAAGGCGGCTGAATCCGAAGCGGTTATGGCTGTCATCCGCCACTTGCCTTTTTCCGGTGCCAAAAAGTACCGCTCACTGGTGATTGAAGACCTCAGTTAACGCGGCAGACCTCGTCCTTCCCGTTGGATGCAGCAGCAGGCTTTATGGAGCCTGCCGGCCGCTACATCCGCAACACTCCTGCGTACCCCGTCATCTCCAGATACCCATGTCCGACCAGCCGCCCCTGCGCGTCCAGCAGCCGGCTTAAGCCTTCCCAGTACACGGCACCCGTGGACTGGCGGCTGTCTAGCTCCTGGTTGTCGATAGCGGCCTGCACCTGAAGGCGGCCCATGGGCGTGTCCAGCGTCCATTCGACTGGGTAGTGCGCCTGATTCGCTGGGTTGGTCCAGACGCGACCTGGGGTGAAGCGCAACTGGCCGGGTTGGAAGACCGTCAGCGCCCCTTGCGGGCTGCGGAACGAGCCGCCGTCCCACAGCGTACTGCCATCTTTGCGGCGGATGCGGAAGGCGGTGAGGGCGCTGCCGTCCGCCAGGTTCATGCCCAGCCAGTCCCAGCCGGCAGCTTCGGGGGCCAGGTAGGCTTGGCTCCACTCGTGGTCCAGCCAGGCGCGGCTGGTGTCTGTGTCGATCTCGAAGCGTTGGCCTTGCAGTTGCAGATGGCCGCTGACCGCCAACTGCGGCTGGCTCACGTAGTAGCTGGCCTGGTCGGGCTGCGGGCCTTTGCGCGACAGGCCTTGTTGGCCCTGCAACAGCAGCGGCTGCGTGGGCGCCAACTGCAGATGCAGGCCGAAGTCCTGGGCTGGCAGTTCGGCGTGGTATTGCTCACCGGTGCGGACCAGCGACCAGTCGCGCAGGCGCACGGCGGTGTCGGCCTCGCTTGCTTCGGCAATGCCGAAACCGGCGCGGGCAATGCGCTGGTCGTGCCAGAGCTTTTGACCCTGCACGTCGGTGATGGCGGCGTGGGCAAACAGCAGCTGCTTGGCGGCGAAGCGCGAGGTCATGGCCTGCGTAGCGGCCACGCGGCTGCGGAAGAAGGTCAGCTGAAAGCCGAATTCGCGTGTGCTGCTGCCATGGATGCTGACAGCCCGCCCGGTGATGTACCACCACTCGGTACCGAAGTCCGGGTGGCTACCCAGGTCACGCGGGAACTGCATGTGCGCCGGCGGCAAGGCCCAGGCTGGATGGGCCAGGCCCGCCAAAGCCAATGCGAGAAGATGGCGGCGCTGCATCACCAGTCCTCCTTCACGGCCAGTACCGCATCCTGCCCGGCGGCAGCGCGCCCAGCCAGCCAGGCGGTGACCGTACCGGCCAGCACCACGGCGGCGCACAGGGCCAGCAGGCGCAGCCAGGGCACCCACAGGTCCATGGTCCAGTGGAAGCTTTGCGGGTTGACCACGAACACCAGCACCATCGATACAGCCAGGCCCAGCGCCAGGCCGGCGATGGAGCCTATCAAGGTCCAGGCCGCGCCCTCACCGGCAACCACGGCCAGGATTTGCGTGCGCGTCAGCCCCAGGTGGGCCAGCAGGCCAAACTCCTTGCGCCGGGCCAGCACTTGGGCGCTGAAGCTGGCCGCCACGCCGAACAGGCCTATTCCAATGGCCACCGCCTGCAGCCAGTAGGTCACTGCAAAGCTGCGGTCGAAGATCTTCAGCGAGATGGCGCGGATCTGGCGTGCGGACGAGAACTCCAGCGCATCGGCCACGCCGGCCGGCGCCAGTGCGCGTATGGCCTGCTGCACCGCATCGGGCTGCACGCCGTCTTGCAGCCACAGCGCCATGTCGTTCACCTGGCTGTCGCCGCCGAGGCGTATGTAGTCGGCCTGGTCCAGGGTAATGGCACCAAATTGCCGTGCATAGTCGCGCCATACGCCTGCTACAAAAAAAGTAGCTGCTTGCGCAGGTGATTCCTGCGCTAGGGCCTCAAAAGACTTGGAAAGTGGGGCGAACACCGTGCCCGGCCGTGCCCCGTACAAATCCACCATGGGTTCGCTCACATAGATGCCGATCTGCCCCGCAGGCACGGGCAGGGCCGGGCCTACCAGCGGCAGGCTGCGTGCCGGGTCGCCGATGCTGCGGGCCAGCAGCGCCACTGTGGGTTGGCCCGGCGCCAGCAGCAGGGAGCGTATGCGCAGGCTGCTGGCGCGCTGTACGCCGGGCACCTGGGCCACGGCCTGCACAAAGCTGGGCGGCAGGGCCAGCGTGTCATTGCCCGCACCACCGCTGCCGCTGCGCAGGTACAGGTCGGCCGGCAGCACCACGTCCAGCCACTGCACCATGGAGTCGCGGAAGCTGGCGACCATCACCGTCAGCGCCACCGCCAGGCTTAGCGATGCCACCACGCCGCTGACCGCCACGGCCGCGCTCTGGCGCACCCGGCGCGCACGTTCTATGGCCAGCATGGGCAGCAGCCGATGCGCCAGCAAGGGCGCCAGCCGGTCATACAGCGCGGCAATCAGCCAGGGCAGGGCGGTGATGCCTCCCACCAACAACAGGGCCACAGAGACGTAGGCGCCCAGCGGTATGGCGAATATCGGTGGCAGGCAGGCCAGTAGCAGGCCCAGGCCCAGTAGGGCCAGGCTGGCCCAGTGGGTGCCGCTGCGGCCCAGGTCGGCACCCAGGCCCTTGAGGGTTTGCGCCGGCGGCAGGCGTTGGGCCGCGCGGGCCGGCCACCAGCCACCCACCAAAGCGGCGGCAACGCCCAGACTGCCGTAGGCGACTGCCGCCCAGGTGCTCCATTGCAGTGGCGGGGCCTCGCCAGAAAAGTAGCCGCCGCCCAAGTCGCCACCCAGCCAGCGCAGCGCCAGTGCGGCCAGGCCGGTGCCCAGCGCCAGGCCGGCCAGGCTGCCGATGATGCCCAGCACCAGCGACTCTGTGAGTACCAGCTGCAGCCGCTCGCGCCCGGTCAGGCCCAGCACGCCCAGCAGCGCAAACTGTTGCGCGCGTTTGGCCACGCTCAGAGACAGCACCGAAAACACCAGAAACGCCCCGGTGAACAGCGCCACCAGGGCCAGCACCGTCAGGTTGACGCGGTAGGCGCGCGACAGGTTGTCCACCCGCTGGGCTGCATCGCCCGGCTCGGCGGCGGTGATGCCTGGGGGCAGGGCCAGTGCACGCAGCAGGGCCGCCCGGTCGGTGCCGGGGCGCAGGCGCAGGTCGATGCGTGACAGCTGGCCCAGGCGCTGGAAGGTTTGCTGGGCCGCGCCAATATCCATCACCACCAGCGCCGGGCCGGTGGCATTCACTGTGCCGGCCACAGTCAAAGGCGTGGCAGCGCCCGCCAGCTGCAGCGTGCTGCGCGCCCCCAGGGCCTGGCGGGCTGCGGGGTTCAGGAAGATGGAGTCAGGCGCGAACAGGGCCAGGCGCTCCGCCTGGGCTGAGGGCACGGGCATCAAGCCCGGCGCGACCGTGCTGACCACCAGGGCATCTACGCCCAGCAGTTTGATGGAGATGCGCTGGCCGCTGATGTCGGTTGCGAAGCTGGACAGCTCCAGCACCGGGCTGGCCACGCCCACGTCCGGGTGCTGGGCCACGCGGGCAAAAATGGACTCGTCAAAATGGCTCTGGCTGGCACGCAGCTCCAGGTCGGGTTGGCCGCCCACTGAGCGCACGGCGCTGGAGAATTCGCTCAATGCCGAGGCATTGATCAGCTGCACCGAGAACGCCAGCGCCACGCCCAGCATGACGGCGACCACGGCGGCGGCATTGCGCCAGGGGTGGTGCTTCAGCTCCTGCCAGGAAAAGCTTTTCAGCAGTGCGCGTAGCGGCGAGGGCAGAGATGGCGGGGGGCGAACAGGCATGCCTGCCATGATAGTGCCCGGGCTCGTCAAGCCGGGCTGACCAAAGCCTGCAGCTGCGCGCGCAGTCCGCTCCAGCCCAGCAGCGCCGGGGCTGCCTGGCCGGTGTGGCAGAGGTTTTCCAGCGCCCAGGCCTGGGCTGACAGATCGGCATAGCCCAGGGTTTGCAGCACACTTTTCAGGCTGTGGGCGATGCGGCGCAGAGCGGGCAGGTCGAGTGGTGTGCAGGCCGCATTGCCGGCTTGGATATCGTGCGGAAACTGCAGCAGGCAGGCGGCGCGGTAGCTGTGGAACAGCTCCAGGTCACCCGCGAAATAGGTGTCGGCGGCGTGCCGGTCGTCTGGCGCTAGCGGGGCTGTTGCTTCACTTGCACTGGGCTGCTCATCGTTCAGGGCCTCCATCACGCTGTCTTCTAGCAGCTGCAAAGATACGGGCTTGGACAACATGCGCCACACGTTCAAAGGGGCCAGCTTGGCACGGACTTCCGGCGTCAGGCCGGCGCTGAGAACCATGGTCTTGGCCTGGGCCTGCAGGGCTGGTTTGGATTGCAGGTTTTGCAGCAGGTCTATGCCGGAGGCGCCCGACAGCATCAAGTCGGTGATGATGAGCTGGACTTGCGTACCGGCCAATAGCTCCAGCGCGGCAGGTACGCCATCGCATTCCAGCAGCTGGAGCGGCAACTGCTCCAGGGCCATGCGCACAAAGCGCCGTAGCAACGGGTCGTCTTCTACCAGCAGTACGCGCGGCGTGCCCATGCCGGTGGTCAGAGCACCAACAGCTGCAGGTTTTGCAGGCTCTGCGCGAGCAGCGGTGGCAGTTCGGCGACCAGGCGGGGTTTGTGCACCACGGGCACGCCGTCCAGCGCAAAAGCGTAGGGCGTGAGTTCGCTGGGGTCCAGCGAAGTGATGACGATGACCTGCAAATTTCGGAACAGTGGGTTGGCGCGCAGGCCGGTCAGCAGGGTGGCACCGTCGATGCCGGGTAGCAGCAGGTCAACCATCAGCACATCGGGCTGGAACTGCCCGGCCATGATCAGCCCGGCAATACCGTCGGATGCGGTACGCAGCTCCAGCGCCGGAAACTGCCGCTGCAGCAGCAGCGTGACCAGGTTCTGGAAGTGCATGGAGTCTTCAATCAGCAGTACCTTGGTGGGCGCGCTGCCGCCATGGCGCGGCATGTCCTGCGCCGGGTTAGCCGAGCCGTCACCTGGGCGGACGGTTTGACCGCCAGCACGCCAGCGCTCTACGGATTGGCGGGAGATACGGCGGTGGCCGCCGGGCGTCTTCCAGGCTTGTAGCTCGCCCCGGTCCACCATGAGTTGCACAGAGCGAACCGCCAAACCCAGCATGCGCGCTACGTCCAAGGTTGTGAGGTTGTCGCCGGGGGGGAGGGTGGTAGCCGTCTGAATGTCAGTGTCCATTTGCGGATTCTAACGAATGCATCAACTTTTGTTAATTAATTCACTTGAAAATGATAATTTCGGAATATATGATAGCGACATCGCGTTTTTAATCTTTCTATCGTTTCAAGGGTCCCAAAATGAAAAAAATACTGATCGTGGATGACCATGCCGATATCCGTCGGCTGATCCGTATGACCTTGGAATTCGAGGCCTACCAGGTGTTCGAGGCCGAAGACGGTGAAGGCGCACTGGCCGTTGCCATGCAAGAGCAACCTGACCTGGTGTTACTGGACGTGATGATGCCCGGCTCGGTGAATGGCTTGGAAGTGTGCGGTACGCTGAAGTCGCTGCCCCAGCCGCCACGCATTCTGCTGCTGACAGCCCGTGGCCGCAGCGAAGATCTGGAGGCGGGCCTGCAGGCCGGCGCCGACGCTTATATGGTCAAACCCTTCAGTCCGCTGAAATTGATGGAAACGATAGACCAGCAGTGGGAAACGTAAGCCCGCTGGCCGCGGCGAAGGAGCACAACATGAACACCTTGGATAAAAACAGTTTTTCTGATTCCGCAAGTCTGCAGATGCAAAAACTGATCGAAGATTTTGGTCGCATGTACCGGGAACGAAATGAGGCTTTGGAAGAGGTGGCACGAGCCCACCACGAGGCCTTGTTTCGGCTGTCACTGGCTGCCGATCTGAAGGACGACGACACCGGGGTGCACATCATCCGCATCGGCTATCTTTCAGAGGCACTGGCCTTGGTGCTGGGCCAGAGTCCGGCCATGGCCCGCATGTTGCGCAAAGCAGCGCCCATGCACGACATCGGCAAGATCGGCATACCGGACGCTGTGCTGAAGAAGCCCGGGGCATTTTCGTCGCTGGAGCGTGTCACCATGAACCAGCATTCGGAAATGGGGGCAGAGATTCTGGGGCGTTCGCGTATTCCGCTGTTCCAGCTTGCCGCCGAATTGGCCTTGGCCCACCATGAGCGGTGGGACGGCACGGGCTACCCTGCGGGGCTGCAAGGTGAAGCCATTCCATTGACGGGGCGCATCGTGGCGGTGGTGGATTTTTTTGACGCGCTGACCATGGACCGCTGCTACCGTCTGGCCTTTGCCGACGACGTGGCGTTGCAGATGCTGGCGGAGCAGCGCGGCCTTGCTTTCGATCCGCACATCGTGGATATATTTCTGGCCAATGCGCAGACTTTTATCAGCTTGCGTGACGATATCAACCGCACCCGCCCCACTTTCAACCAGCTGGTCGACAACGGCTGAATTCTGGAGATCCCACTATGCGCCCTATGTGTTATCAGCGGATTCTTCGATTGGCTCTGGCTGCTGGTCTGAGCCTGGGTTGGATGGCCAGCCCCTGGGCCGGCTCGGTGGCCGAACGGGTCAAGTCCAGCGGCAAGGTGCGGGTCTGCATCTGGCCCGAATACTATGGCGTGAGCCACCGCAACCCGAACACCCAGCAGCTGCAGGGTATCGATATTGACCTGTCCGCCGAGCTGGGGCGCGACCTGAAGCTACGCGTCGAGTATGTGGACTCTTCCTTTCCCACTCTGGTGGACGACCTGCTCAAAGACCGCTGCGATGTGGCCATGTTTGCAGTGGGCATGTTGCCCCAGCGCCTGCAGCAGCTGAGGTTCACCCAGCCCTATTTGCAAAGCGATATTTACGCTGTCAGCACCCAGAGCAACCGTACCGTGCGCCAATGGGCCGACATCGACAAGCCAGGTGTACTGGTCGGCGTGCAGGCGGGTACTTTCATGGAGCCGGTAATGATTGAAAGTCTGAAAGCTGCGCAGGTGGTGTCCATCGCCCCGCCGACGACGCGCGAGCGCGAGCTGGAGGCCGGCCGGGTGGACGTGTTTATGGCCGACTACGCCTACAGCCGGCGCTTGCTGGACAACGCCGACTGGGCTCGCCTGATTGCTCCGCCCAAACCCTTTCACGTGCTGCCCTATGGCTATGCGGTCAAGCCGGGCGACCCCGCCTGGCTGGCGCAGCTGAATGCCTTCGTCGCCAGCATCAAACGCGATGGCCGGCTGGGCGCAGCGGCGGCACGCCATGGCCTGTCGCCCATCGTGGTGCCAGGCTGATGGCTTTTTTCTCAGCGTCTGCCGTCGCGCCAGCCCCACCGCCACGCAGCGCTGGCGGCGGCCTGTCCAGCAATGTGGTGCTGGCCGCAGGGGTGTCGCTGACTCTGATGACCTGGCTGCTGCTGTGCTTGCTGGGCTGGTACGAATACCAGGAGGTGTTGGGAGGCTTTCAGGACCGTGGCGAGCTGCAGGCCCGCGTGCTGGAAGACCAGGCCACGCGCTCGGTAGAGACGGTGTCCGTGGCTCTGGGCTACTTGGCGGCGGAGGCGGCGAATACCGACGCCATGGGCAGCACTGACAGAAGCAATGCCCTTTTGTCCCAAGCTCTGGCCGGCCTGCCGCTGGTGCGTTCACTGGCTGTGGTGGATGCAAACGGCGTGATACAGGCCAGTAGCGTGCGCGGGGACGTGGGCCTGCATATCGCGCTGGGTCGGCTGGGCACACTGCCCACGCCGGGCAAGGAAAAACTGGGTAACTTTATCGCTGGTCGTAGCCTGGCTGCTCTGGCCGAGGCGGACGCGGGGCCTACGGCTGGCGTAGGCTTCATTCCCCTGGTGCGCGCGCAGCAGCACAACCGCTCACACCAAGCCCTGTACTTGGTGGCGCTGATGAACGCAGATGCGTTCTCCAACTTTCAGTTGTTGACGCTGGATAACCCGCAAAACGCGGCCTATCTGCTGAGCTACCAGGGCAGCGTATTGGCCAGCAGTGGCGCGCTGGCGCCGGCCACCTCGCTGGCCCAGCATCCGATTTTTCTCCACTATCTGCCCGCGATCGAGCATGCCAACTACGTGGGCCAGGGCGCCGTGCCACAGCGGCAAGTGGTGTCGTTTCGCCTGTCCAAAAGCCGGCCGCTAGTGGTGTTGGTCGAGCAGCCCTATGCCAGCGTCTTGGCCGAATGGGTCAAGGCCATGCGCTGGTTTGCTGTGGTTGCGGCGTTTACCAGTCTGTTTCTGGTCTACATGACCTGGGCGGCGCGGCGCAGTCTGCGCGCCCGCGAGAAAGCCTATGCCCAACTGGGCCTTGCGCGCCGCGAGGCAGTGCACCGCGAGCGCGAGCTGCAGGTGGTGGTGAAGAGCGTGCAGGAGCTGATCTTCCGCACCGATACCCGCGGCATCATCACTTACACCAATGAGCGCTGGCTGGCCCTGCGTGGCGACGTGGTGCAAACCACGCTGTCAAAGACCCTGGCCGAGGTGGTTGAGCCTGGCGACCGGGTGGCTGTGCGGGCCTTGTTCGCGCTGCAGGGCGATAGCGGCGTGCGCACCGCCACCGCCAGCATCCGCACACTGGACGGCGTGGCCCGGCGGCTGGACTTTGCTGTGGTGCCGCTGCGCAACAACTCTGAAGTTGTCGGCTTTGCTGGCAGCGCCGTGGACGTATCGGAGCGCTATTTTGCCGAGCAGGCGCTGAAGCATCAGTTGGAGTTCGTGGGTACTCTGCTAGAGATCAGCCCCACACCGGTCGCCACCTTCAACCAGCGGGGCCAGTACACCAGCGTTAACCGCGCCTGGGAGGAGTTCACCGGCCATGGGCGGCACAAGGTGGTGGGGCAGTACCCAGATGCTTTTATGTCCCCCAGTGAGGCAGCTCTGGTGCGCGAACGCGATACCCAGCTTTGGCGCGATGGCGGCAGCGTGCGCTATGAGGTGAAGCTGCTGCACCAGGATGGCAGCCGCCGCGATGTGGTGGTGAATAAAGTGCTGGTTCTCGGCTCGGGTGATGGCGGAGCCAGCCTGCTCAGCAGCATGATGGACGTGAGCGAATTCCGCCAGGCCGAGCGCGCTACCCGCGAGGCGCGCGAGGCGGCGGAAGAAACTTCGCGCGCCAAGTCGGAGTTCATCGCCAACATCAGCCACGAGCTGCGCACGCCGCTGCAGTCCATCCTGGGCTTTTCAGAGTTGGGGGTGATGCGCGGGCGCGAGAGCCCCAAGCTGCAGGGCATGTTCAGCGACATCCACGCCTCGGGCGTACGCATGCTGGCGCTGGTGAATGATTTGCTGGACGTGTCCAAGATCGAAAGCTCGGTAGGCGGCATCAATTTGGAGCGGGCCGATCTGCGCGGCCTGGTGCACGGAGTACTGCACGAGCTCAGCCCCTTGCTGGAGGCCAAGCATGTGTTGACCGTGGTGAACCTGGGCGAGCGCCCGTTGATTGCCAAGGTGGACCCAGTGCGCTTCCAGCAGGTGGTGCGCAACATCGTGGCCAATGCCATCAAGTTCTCGCCCGCCTGGAACGAAATCGTGCTGCATGGCCACATCACCGAAGACCGCCGCATTTGCATCAGCGTGCGCGACCACGGTGCGGGCGTGCCGCCGGCCGAGCTGGAAAAGATTTTCGACGCCTTTGTGCAGTCCAGCAGCAGCAAGGATGGCTCGGGTGGCACCGGCCTTGGTCTGACCATCTGCAAGAAGATCATCGAAGCCCACGAGGGCAGTGTTGTGGCCGACAACATGCCCGATGGCGGCGCCGTCTTCTCCATCTACCTGCCCGCGCGCCAAAGCCTGAACGCCGAAACGACGTTCTAAGCTCACCCCCAGGCTACAGTGCTTCGCACTTTTCGCCACCCCCCTTGCAGGGGGCAACACCAGCAGCCTGGCAAAGCCAGTTCTGCGGTGTTTCTGGACGGCCTGCGCTCTGTCTATAGACTTGGTTTAGAGCTATTTTGCTATTGAATATATAGCTGCTTGCGCACGTAACGTCTGCGCTAGCACCTATTTTTATTCGGATATGCCGTCGGCCCGCAGATGCAGCACGCGGTCGGCCCGGGCCGCCGCGGAGGTCGAATGGGTGACCAACACCAGCGAGGCACCCTGGGCCCGGGTCTGCGCCAGCAGCGCATCCATCACCTTGGCGGCGGTAGTCGGGTCCAGGTTGCCGGTGGGTTCGTCGGCGAGCAGCAGGGCCGGGCGGTGCACCAGGGCGCGTGCTATCGCCACGCGCTGCAACTGGCCGCCGCTGAGCTGCTGCGGCAGGCGTGCGCCCAGGCCACCCAGGCCCACGGCTTCCAGCAGAGCCTCGACCCGCGCTGCATCGTTTTGGCCCAGCAGCATCAGCGGCAAGGCTACGTTTTGCGCCACGTCCAGGTGCGGCAGCACGTGGAAGGCCTGGAACACAAAGCCCACCTGCCGGCGCCGCAACAGGGCGCGCTCGTCGTTGCCCAGCGTGCCCAGGTCGGTGCCGGCGATATGCACCGAGCCGCTGTCCCAGCTGTCCAGCCCGGCCATGCAGTTCAGCAGCGTGGACTTGCCCACGCCCGATTCACCGACGATGGCGACAAACTCGCCCGGCGCCACGCGCAGCGAGACATTGGCGAAGACCGAGCTGTCGCCATAGCGCTTGGCCAGGCCATCAATGACCAGGCTCATACAGCTTGCTCCACGATGTTAAGTACCTGCTGCAAAGCGTCTGGCGCCTCGCAGGCCACGATGCGGCGTTGGGGCATGGAGCGCAGCCAGGTGATCTGCCGTTTGGCCAACTGGCGCGTGGCGAACACGCCTTTGTCGCGCAGCTCGGCCATGGGCCAGAGTCCGTCCAAGGCCTCCCAGGCCTGGCGGTAGCCCACGCAGCGCATGCTGGGCAGGTCCAGGTGCAGGTCACCGCGCCCACGCAGGGCTTGCACCTCGTCCATGAAGCCGCCAGCCAGCATCTGCTCAAAGCGCAGCGCGATGCGCGCATGCAGCCAGGCGCGGTCCAGAGGTTCTAAAGAAATAAGGGTTGTAGCGCAGGTTCTATCTGCGCTGGCAGCTGCGTTTTTTGTAGCGTGGAAGCTGGACAAAGGCTGGCCGGAGATGCGGTACACCTCCAGCGCGCGCTGTATGCGCTGGCCGTCCAGCGGCTGCAGCCGGGCGGCGGTGGTCGGGTCCACCATGGCCAGCTGGGCGTGCAGTGCTGGCCAGCCCTGGGCGGCGGCTTCGGCCTCCAGTTCGGCGCGGATGGCGGGGTTGGCGGTGGGCATGGGGTCTATGCCATCAAACAGCGCTTTGAAGTACAGCATGGTGCCCCCCACCAGCAGCGGCAGCTTGCCGCGCGCAGTGATGTCGGCCAGCAGGCGCTCAGCATCCGCCACAAACTCGGCCGCGCTATAGGCCTGCAGCGGGTCGCGGATATTGATCAAATGGTGCGGCACCTGCGCCAGCTCGGCGGCTGTGGGCTTGGCCGTGCCGATGTCCATGCCCTGGTAGACCAGCGCGGAATCCACGCTGATGATCTCTACCGGCATGCGTTGCGCAATCGCCAGCGCGGCGGCGGTCTTGCCCGAGGCCGTGGGGCCTGCCAGGGCGATGCAAGGTGGCAAACGGCTCATTCGGTCGCGGTCAAAACGGAGAGGGGGAAGGGCGCAAACATGCGGGCGAGGCTACCAGAAAGCCGCCGCGCGTCCGTGTTCTCTGGGAGTTGGCGGTTCTTATTGGGATTTGTGGGCAGCGCGCTGCAGTTCACCGAGCGCTTTGGCGTTGCCGCGCTCCTTCAGCATCTTCCCGAAGCTGATGAGGGCATGAAAAGCCGCGTGCACGGCAAATAGCAAACGGTTTTTTAAGGTTTTCTTATATAGGAAAACATGGCCGCGCAGGCGGGGGATATTGCTGGACTGCTGTGTATGTTCAGGGCTGCCGTAGCCATAATCGATCAGCGATAAACGCAACGTATCGATCAAGTCCTTGGTAATCAGGTGCAATATCGAGGTGCCTGGTGAAAACTGCGACAGTTTTAAATCGTAAATGATATTGTGGATATGGAAGGTGGTTCTAGACCGGATTCCCATCACAATCGCGCACACCTTGCCGCCACAGCTTAAGGTGTAGCACAGCAATATGCCTTTGCGGGCCAATTCAGTGTAATGCCGCTCGCTCATCATATTGTCGATGAACTCAATCTTCGCTATTTGCCTAAGGCCCGACATTAGTTCGGGCACTTTTTTGGGTGAATCTATCCGCTCAATGTGGACGGCGCCCGAATGGGCTTCTAGTAACTTAATTTGGCGGTTCAGGTTGTAGCGCTTCTTGGCCTTGAACTGGTTTAAATACGCTTCGTGGCTGGAAGGCAATGGTGTGGTATGGCAGTTACGCCAGCCATCCTTGATATAGATGCCGTATTTGCTTTGGATGCCTTGCGACAAGGTGAGGTGCCGGTAGAAATCGCTTTCTATCGGCAAAGATTGCATGGCAATTGTGTCTTTGTTGGGGAAGCTTTCAAACAGAAAGTCGACCAATGCATTCCAGATCGCCGGGTTGGATGCAGCCAATGGAATACTGCCCAGCAGGGCAATGGTTTTCATGCGAAGGCGGCCAAAGATTTTATTGCCTACTTGCAACTCAAATGTGCGGCGACCGGTGCGCAGCGGCACAATGCCGATTATCTTTTGCTGCACCAGGCTTTTTATGACCACCAGCTCCTGGGTGTTGTACTTGTTGGGCAGCAGAGAAATGAATTCGAAATATTCAGGCGTCTGGAATATCGCTTCCGGGCTTTGGCTGCCACTCAGTAAATCGTTCCATGTATTTAAAAAATCTGGGTCCGACGGGTGCTTGTTTGCCCGTTCAATGGTGAATTCTGCAGAGGAGCCGGAGGTATCCAAAATGTGCATTTTTAGGGTGCAATGGCAAAAATGCGAATATTGGGTGAAGAACGTTTCAAATGACTCATTGCGGGGTAGTTCGGTTGCGCAAAGCGCAGGTCAAATACGTGCTTTTTGCAAGCATAAAACAAACATACGCTCTTTACATTTCTTGACCAAATTTAATACGTAAAAATTTGCAGCATTCTGTGGGGATTGGCGGTGCAGCCGCCCAGGCGCTGTGCTCAAGGCGGGCAATTCGCGACCGCACTGCTGCCTCGCAGGCCGCAGGGGCTGGCGGTATGCAGGTCGGGCGTGGGCGTGCCGTCGGCGTCCATGCGCACGGCGACGGTGCTCCAGTTGCGGATGCCGTGCTTGTCCGCCGTCAGGCGCAGCAACCAGCCCAGCCGCGCCTCAGGCGAAGTAAAGCCATCAAACACCAGATTGCCCAGGCTCCAGATCACGGGCTTGCCCAGCACCACGTCGGCGCCCTGCGTCACATGCGGGTGGCTGCCCACGACGGCATCGGCACCGGCTTGGACCATCAGCTTGGCCAGTGCACGTTGGCGCTGGTTGGGTCCGGGTTCGTGCTCCCAGCCCCAGTGCATAAATGGGATGACCACGTCGGCTCCTGCGGCCTTGGCAGCGCGGATGTCGGCGACGACCATGCTGTCTTCGCTCCAGGCGATGCCAGGCCAGGTGGCGCCGGCTTCGAAAGAGCGGGGCTTGAACTCGTCGTAGCCCAGCAAGGCGATGCGCAGGCCATTTTTTTCGATCCAGTACGGTGCGTGCGCTTCACGCAGATTGGCGCCACCTCCAAAGGTGGCAATACCCGCATCGTGCAGGTGGCCCAGCGTTTCCATGAAGGCGTCGCGGCCAAAGTCGCCGCTGTGGTTGTTGGCGACGGACATGGCATGGAAGCGGCCTTTGAGCACCTCCACCGTGTTCGGCTTGGCGCGGAAGGTGAAGATCTTGTTGTCCAGCGCCGTACCGCCGCTGGCGATGGATGTTTCCAGGTTGCCTATGGCCACGTCGGCCGCCTGCAAGATGGACGCAATCGGCGCCAGCGGGTCGCCACCTGCGGCAATCAGGCGGCCAGGGCCATCGTCCAGCATGACATCGCCGCCAAACAGCAACTCCACCGTGGATTGGGCGTGGCTGAGCAGGCTGGCGCACAGCAGCATGGTGGTGAGCAGCCGTTTCTTCATTATTTCTTCCAGGCACACCAGTATTGGAGCTCGCCGTCGCGCAACGGCTCGTAGACGCGTTGTAGGCCGGTGAAGCCATATGGGCAGTGCGACGGTAGCGGTGGATACAAGTATTCGGCCTGGTGCACTAGGGCGACGCCCTGGGGAGGGTCGCGGTCTACATAGGTGTAGACCTTGATCGCGCCCAAGCCCGGTGGCGTGCGCTGGAAGACCATGCGGAACAAGAAAAGTGAGCCGATCGCAGTGGGGGCGACCTCATACGGTGCTGCGGTGGGCGTGGCGCGGATGAGCTGTGTTTCGCCACCATAGTTGACGTAGCAGTCAACAGCTTCGGCATATGCCAAGCCAGAGCTGAGGGCGAGCACAGCCAACACAGGTTTCAATCTAGCGGCCGCGCATGAATAAGGCATCGAGTTCTTTCACCGTGATCTGCCGCCAGGTGGGGCGGCCATGGTTGCACTGGTCGGAGCGCTCGGTGGTTTCCATCTGGCGCAGCAGGGCGTTCATTTCGTCAATGGTCAGGCGGCGGTTGGCACGCACGGCGCCGTGGCAGGCCATGGTGCCCAGCAGTTCGTTGTGCGCGCGTTGGATCACGGTGCTGGCTTCATGTTGTGCCAGCTCGGCAAGCACGCCACGTGCCAGTTCGGTCGCGTCGCCCTGCACCAGGCTGGTCGGCACGGCGCGCACGGCCAGGGTCTTGGGCGAGAAGGGGGTGATCTCCAGGCCCAGCGTGGCCAGCGTATCCACATGGGCTTCGGCGGTGGCGACTTCCTGCGGCGTGGCGGCGAAGGTGACCGGGATCAGCAGTGGCTGGCTGCTGATGCGTGCGTGCTCCGTGTTCGCCAACTGGGCTTTGAGCCGCTCGTAGACGATGCGTTCGTGCGCCGCGTGCATGTCCACCACTATCAGGCCCTGGCTGTTTTCGGCCAGGATGTAGATGCCTTGCAGCTGGGCGATGGCGCGGCCAAGGGGCCAGGCCTCGCTGGGCTGGTCAGGCTGGGCGGATGGGGGGCTGGCTACAGCGAACGGGACTGCGGACGTCGTAGTGGCCGGTGCATAGGCGGCAGGGCTGGGCGCGGGCACCGCAACCGTGGCGCTTACCGGCCACAGGGCTTCGAAGTCCGACACCTTGTGGGGTGTGGGTGCTGCGAAATAGATAGCTGCTTGCGCAGGTAATACCTGCGCTGGAGCCTTGTTTTGTATAAATTCTTCCGGCGGGCTGGTGGCGGGGGCTGTGGCGTTCGCTGCGGCGGCTACTGCGGCAGCGGCTGCGCGGGGTGCTGCCAGGGCCGCGTCCACAGCGCGGCGCACGGCCTGGTGGACTTCGCGGCTGTCGCGAAAGCGCACCTCGATCTTGGTGGGGTGCACGTTCACGTCCACCCGGGTCGGGTCGATCTCCACATACAGCGCATATACCGGCTGGCGCTGGCCGTGCAGCACGTCTTCATAGGCGCTGCGGGCGGCATGGGTGATGACCTTGTCGCGCACAAAGCGGCCGTTGACGTAAGCAAACTGCTGGTCGGGCCGGGCCCGCGCCGCATCAGGAATGCCGACCCGGCCCCAGACGCGTACCGCCTGGCTGCCGTCGTCGCGCATGGAGCTCTGGTGGTCTACCGCCACAGAGCGTTCGGTGAAGTCGTCGCCCAGCACGTCGCGCAGGCGTTCGGTCAGCGCGGCTATGTTCTGGGGGGAAGGGCAGGCGCGCCACTGCTCGACCAGTTTGCCTTCGTGCCAGATGGCAAAGCCTACGTCAGGCCGGGCCAGCGCATGGCGGCGCACGGCTTCTACGCAGTGGGCCAGCTCGGTGGCGTCGGTCTTCAAAAACTTGCGGCGGGCCGGGGTGCTGAAGAACAGCTCTTTGACCTCCACCGTGGTGCCGGTGCTGCGCGCCACGGGCTTGAGTTCGCCGCTGCGGCCGTCCAATAAAAATGCATTCGGTTGGCCGCTGGCGCGCGAGGATATTGCCATGTCAGCTATGGAGTTGATAGCGGCCAGGGCTTCGCCACGGAAACCCATGGTGCCCACGGATTCCAGCTCGTGTAGGTCGCGGATCTTGCTGGTGGCGTGGCGCTTCAGGGCGATGGGCAGCTCTTCCATGGGGATGCCGCCGCCATCGTCTTCCACCGCAATCAGCCGCACGCCGCCGGCCAGCAGGCGCAGCGTGATCTGGGTGGCCCCGGCGTCCAGCGCGTTATCGACCAGCTCGCGCACCACCGAGGCGGGGCGCTCCACCACTTCGCCGGCGGCGATCTGGCTGATGAGTTCATCGGGCAGCTCGCGGATCACGCGGCGGGGACTGGGGGACAGCAGGGGGGAGGAGATGGATGCGTTCACCGGATGATTTTAGAGGGCGCGGTTGGCCCGTAGCCGCTGTGCGGATTTGCGTGCAACTACAGCCATAAGTCCTGGCTGCTGGCCAGTTCCAGTCCGCGCCTTTGCATGTCCTGCAAAAACATTTCGTGCTGCAGCTGGAAGCCGCCCACCGGGCTCATGCAGTCGGTCAGCAGCACGATGCGCTGGGGTTTGTGGCGTGCCAGGTGGTCCACGATGTGCTCGGTGGTGGCGCGCACGCAGTGGCTGCTGGCCTCGCCGGCAATCAGCAGGGTATCGGCCTGGTCCATGGCGGCCATCAGCGTGTGGTTCAGGCCGGTGGCTTCGTCCTGCGCGTCGGGCACCTCGGCCATGACTGCGCTGTAGTGCTCGGTCCAGGGGTTGCTGCCCTTGCTTAGCTTGGTGACGCTACGGCCCTGCTGGTCTTCCCAGTCGTTGTAGGCGGCGTGCACATCGGCGTGTACGTTGTGGCCCCAGGTGCCGATCTCGCAGTGCACTGGCCAGACCATCAGGGTGTAGCGCCCGCGCGCTTCGAGCGCGTCCAGATAGGCCAGGCTGCGGCCCAGGTGCGCCGGGTCACGTGGCCGGTACAGGCCGGCGTTCACGTCCGCGGCCGTGATGGTGGTAAACGGCGCGACGGCATTGCCGTCGCCCTGCAGCCAGAACGTAGGGTGGGCAATGTCCAGCCTGTGGTGCGAGTCCAGTGTGACGGTGATGTCCGACAGCCGGGCCGCATATTCGCGGATGAAGGCTGCCAGCCGCTGCATGTCGGCATGGGCGCCGGTGACCGGCAGGGCAGGGGTGCCGCAAGCGTCTGGGGGGAGATCGCAAAAATCGTTTTGGGGGTCGATGATGAGCAGATGGGTGTGGCGTGTCATGGCTGTCTTCCGTTTGTCTTGCGATGCTGGTGATAATCAGCGCCCATGGACATTCTGATGCAACTTCTCGACTTCATTCTGCACGTGGACAAGCACCTGCAGGCTTTTGTAAGCAATTACGGCATGTGGGTTTACGCCCTGCTGTTTCTGATCATTTTTGTGGAGACCGGCGTTGTCGTGATGCCGTTCCTGCCGGGTGACTCGCTGCTGTTTGTGGTGGGCGCCATGTGCGGTGTGGGGCTGATGTCCTACCCGCTGTCGGTCGGCCTGCTGCTGGCCGCGGCCATTTTGGGCAACCAGAGCAATTACGCCATTGGTCGCTATCTGGGCCCCAAAGTGTTTCAGTGGGAAGACTCGCGCTTTTTCAACAAAAAGGCCTTCAACCAGGCCCATGGGTTCTACGAGCGCTATGGCGGCCTGACCCTGGTGGCTGCGCGCTTCATGCCGTTTCTGCGCACCTTCGCACCGTTTGTGGCGGGCGTGGCGGTGATGAACCGGGCCAAGTTTGTATTTTTTGACGTGCTGGGCGGCGTGCTGTGGGTGGTGGGCATCGTCACCATCGGCTACTTCTTTGGCAATTTCCCCTGGGTCAAGCAGCACCTGGACAAGATCATCTGGGCCATGATTCTGGTGCCCACTGCCATCGTGGCGATCGGCGCCCTGAAGGGCCGTATGGCCGCCAAGGCCTGATACCCCATCTGCCTAAATTTTGGGCACTGCAAGCTTTGTCTTTATAAATCAAAGACTTAGCTTGCATATACAAACGCTTGCCGAACTTATCCACATGTTTGTCCAGTGCCAGCAGGGAGAACTTTTTGCCTCAGCGCTTTTTTGCAATGCGACGGTAAAAAACTTGTCGGGCTACAGCGTGGCGGAGCTGTTTTAGGTTAGGTATTTTGTTCTCAGACGGGCCCAGGCAGGCCATACAAAGCGTTTCTGAGGATCTGCCTAAAAATTAGGCATCGTAAGCTTTGTCTTTATGAATCAAAGACTTAGCCTGCATATACAAACGCTTTCCCGGCTTATCCACAAGTTTGTCCAGCGCCAGCAGGGAGAACTCTACAATCCCACGCTTCACCGGGGGTGCCTGCTGCAATGCGGGCTGAGAAATACCCCACACACCTGATCTGGGTCATGCCAGCGTAGGGAGCGTGATGGGGCTGCGGCCTTCCATGCGCCCCTTGCTGGCGCATTGAAAGGCATGCATGTTCCACCGCCGCGCTTCTGCTTCTAGTACACGCCGTACGTTCATCGGGGCCGCCACCGCGCTGGCCGCTCTCTGCAGCTTCCCCGCTCTGGCGGCCAACAATGAACTGCGCGTGTTGGTGCACAGTTCTTTCGATCTGCCCAAGCCCTTGCTGGCCCAGTTCGAGGCCGATGCCGGTGTCAAGCTCAGCCTGATCAAGGCCGGTGACGCCGGTGAAATGTTGAACAAGCTGATACTGACCCGCGCACAACCGATTGCGGATGTGGTGTTTGGCCTGGACAACGCGCTGGTCGCCAAGGCCCAGGCCGCCAAGGTGCTGGAGCCCGTAACCTTTACCAAGGGCTCGCCGGTGGCCCAGGTGGGCGCGAATGTGGTGGCGGTGGACTATGGCTTTGTCACGCTGAATTTTGACAAGGCCGCCTTCGCCAAGAGCGGCCTGGCCTTGCCCAAGACGCTGGAGGATCTGGCCCAGCCAGCCTACCGCAACCTACTGGTGGTGCCTAACCCTGCCACCTCCAGCCCCGGCTACGCTTTTTTGCTGGCCACGGTGGCCGGTATGGGGGAAGAAAAAGCCTTTGACTGGTGGGGCCGCATGCGCGCCAACGGCGTGAAGGTGGTGAAGGGCTGGACCGAGGCCTACTACACCGAATTCAGCCGCAACGGCGGCAGCCGCCCCCTGGTGGTGAGCTATGCCACCAGCCCGGCGGCTGAGGTGTTCTACAGCAAGGAAAAGATCAGCGAATCGCCCACCGCCAACCTGTTCCTCAAAGGCGGCGTGTTCCGCCAAGTTGAGGGTGTGGCCCTGGTCGCGGGTGGCGGGCAGCGCGAAGCCGCCGCCAAATTCATACGCTTCATGCGCGCTGGCACGGTGCAGCAAGCCCTGCAAACCAGTATGTGGATGTACCCGGTGGAGGCCCACACGCCCCTGGCCGATGTGATGCGCCATGCGGTCGAGCCCACCGCGTTTGACAGCCTGCCCGCCGACACCATTGCCGACAAGGGAACGGCCTGGGTCGCCCGCTGGACGCAGGTGGTTCTGAAATAGTGGCCTGAACTAGTGACTATTACCCGCCGCCAGAGCTTGCTGGCAGCGCTGCCGCTGCTGTGCCTGGCGGTGCTGCTGGTGGCGCCGGTGCTGCGCCTGGGCTTCGAAGGCTTCTGGGGAGATCTGGCCACCGGGCCCGCGCCGTCGCTGTGGGCGGTTTGGACTGACCCGTATCTGCGCTGGCGCGTGCTGTGGTCGCTGCTGCAGGCGGGTGCCACCTGCGCGGCGGCGTTGCTGCTGGGCCTGCCCGTGGCCTGGGTGCTGGCGCGCTGGGAGTTTGCTGGGCGCCGCCTGGTTTTGCGGCTGCTGATGTTGCCCTTCGTGGTGCCCACCTTGGTGGCCGCCGTGGGCGTGCTGGCGCTGTGGGGGCCGCATGGCCTGCTGAGCAATGCCTTGGGGCTGGCGCTACAGGACACACCCTGGCTGCTGCTGTATGGCAATTTGTTTTTCAACCTGTGCGTGGTGGTGCGCGCAGGGGTGGATGCGCTGGAGCAGGTCAATGCCCAGCGCGTGGCCGCCGCCCGCAGCCTGGGTGCCAGCCCGTGGCGGGCCTTCTGGCGCGTGGAGTGGCCGGCAATCGCACCCTGGCTGGCGTCCAGCCTGTGCCTGGTGTTCTTGTACTGCTTTGCCGGTTTTGGCCTGGCCCTGGTATTGGGTGGCCAGCGCTATGCGACGGTGGAGGTGGAGATTTACAGCCTGGTCGCGCATGAGCTGCAGCTGGCCCCGGCCAGCCTGTTGGCGCTGTGGATGCTGCTGCTGACCGGCGCTGTGGCCTGGGGTTATGCCGCCCTTGAAAAACGCCTGGCCACGCCCGGTCGTGTGCAGCCCATGGCGCGCCGCCGCCCCAGCCGGCCCGTGCATTGGCTGGGCCTGTGCGGTGCGTGTGCGGTGCTGGTGTTTTTCTGCGCCGCTCCCATTGCAGCCATTTTGTGGCGCGCGGTGCACGCGGGCTGGCAGACCTGGGCGGTGCTGCTGGAGGCCGATACCCTGGCTGCGCTGTGGAACACCTTGCGCTTTTCGGCCGTCGCGCTGCTGCTGGCTACCGTGCTGGGGCTTTTGCATGCCTTGGCGGCGCAGCAGTCGCTGGCGATGCGCGCGGCGGCTTTCTTGCCGTTTGTGGTGTCGCCTATCACCGTGGCCTTTGGCCTGCTGCTGTTGTACCCGCAGTGGACCGCCAGCCTGGCGCTGCTACTCTGTGCCTACGCGGTACTGGCTTACCCCTTTATCGCCAAGTCCCTCGCGGCCGCTTTGGACAGCCTGCCCGCGCATGTCTCCCAGGCGGCGCGCAGCCTGGGTGCCAGCCCCTGGCGGTTGTTCTGGCGTGTCACGCTGCCGCTGGTGGCGCCTGCGCTGCGCCGGGGCATGGCGTTTGCGGCCGCCACGGCGCTCGGCGAATTTGCCGTCACCCTGTTTCTATCTCGCCCCGAATGGGCCACGCTGACCACCTTGATTTACCAGCGCCTGGGCCGGCCCGGTGCGGCCAACGGCGACGCGGCGCTGGTGCTGGCCTGCCTGCTGATGGCGCTGGCCTTGGCGGCGTTTGCGTTGATCGAAGGCCCGCGACGGGCCGAACCCACCCATCCTCCCCATGCTTGAACTGCAATCCATCACCAAACACTATGGCGCGCGCTTGCTGGCCGACCAGCTCAGCCTGCAGGTGGCCGAGGGCGAAATCGTGGCCCTGCTGGGCCCGTCGGGCAGCGGCAAAAGCACGCTTTTGAAAATGGCGGCCGGGCTGGAAGAGGCCGAGTCCGGCAGTGTCTGGTTCGACGCGCAGGACATCACCCGGCTGCCACCCGAGCGGCGCGGCTTTGCCCTGATGTTCCAGGACTTTGCGCTGTTCCCGCACCTGGATGTGCGCGACAACGTGGCTTTCGGCCTGGTGGAGCAGCGGGTGAAAAAGGCCGAGGCCCGCCAGCGCGCCGAGGCCATGCTGGCGCGCTTCGGCCTGGCCAGCCACGCCCGCCACCGCGTATGGACCTTGTCCGGCGGCGAGCAGCAGCGTGTGGCCCTGGCCCGTGCCCTCATCACCGCGCCGCGCGCCTTGCTGCTGGACGAGCCGTTTTCTGCGCTGGATGCGGCTTTGCGCCAGGGCTTACAGGCCGAGTTTCGCCAGCGCATCTTCGAAGCTGGTATGGCCGCCGTGCTGGTGACGCACGACGAGGCCGAAGCCCGTGCCATGGCCACGCGCGGCCTGCGCCTGGTGGATGGGCGTTTGCAGAGTTTGTGGTAATTGCTATTGATTCAATAGCTGCTTGCGCATGATTTACCTGCGCTAGAGGCTGATTTCACCTACAACCCGGTTGCGGCCGGCATGCTTTGCCTGGTACAGGGCATGGTCTGCGCGTTTGACCGCATCTTCGAAGCTTTCCTGCTCGCGCATCAGTGCAATGCCCAGTGAGGCCGTGATGTTCAGGCTATGGGTCTGGCAGCTCACGGGGTGGTCCGCGATGGCGCGGCGTATACGCTCCGCACGAGCCTGCAGACCATCCATCTGCACACCGGGCAGTACGCATAAAAACTCTTCTCCACCCCAGCGGGCCAGGCTGTCCGACGCCCGCAGCTGGGAGGTCATCCTGCCCACTATGGCCACCAGCACCTGGTCGCCCGCGTCGTGCCCGTGCTGGTCGTTGACCTTCTTGAAATGGTCGGCATCGACCATGATCACGCCCAGCGGGCGGCTGCTGTTGCTGTTGGCCGGGCCACGCGCACCGGCACTACTGTAGCGTTCAGACAGGGCGCGCCGGTTCAGACAGTGGGTTAAGGGGTCGTGGGATGCCAGGTGTTCTACCTCCTCGACCAGGCGTGTCAGCTCTTTGTTCTTTTGCGTCACCTCCTCGGCGAGTTTTTGCATTTCGAAGTGGTTGAGGATCTGTTTTTTCTGCAACTGCCGGGAAGAGAAGCCGTAAACCTGGACCATTCCAAAGCCAATTGCGCTCGCAGCTATTGCGATAGCCGAGAATCCGTCTGCCTGGCCCACGGCAAGAACGAATGTGCTGCCTATCAGACCTGCGCTAAATGCCGCGAGTAGCTCCCAGCGCAGACACATATTGTGGATGGCGAAAATACCCACCAGCACCAGTATGGAGAAGTTGCTGACGAAGGCCAGGGGCTGCTGCCACAAGTCCGGTAGCCAGGACGACAAGCCCCAGCAACTACCCGATAACAGCACGCCGCACATCTGCCGGCGCAGGTAGCGGTTTCGGGTGCGCGCGTTGTGCAGCTGCGTGCGTGCTCGTACGGCCAGCACATGGTTGATGATTTCGCAGCACACTAAGGCGCACACCCACAGCGCCAGAAGGGTATGCGGGACATAGTCCTTGAGGACGAAGGCCTGCAGGCCATAGCCAAAAACAGAGGTCAGGGTCGTCATCCGCATGCGGTTGGCGATGATCGACGCAATCTCCATTTCGACTTGCTGGCCGATTGAATCCATGGTGCGCTTTCTGTAGGGCGGGCGTCTTGGCGCCTGCTCTTCGGCAGTTCGCAAAGTGTTTTCAGTGCAGGCCGGAGGCAGGCAGGGTCCATGTTACGAGGCTTGCCTGTGCCGTACCAGCGTTTCTGCCCAGCCACTAGGTCATGCACCTAAAGTGTGACTTATCGCAAACAAACTCGGCTTAAGCGCACGTATTCGTGCACGCGCGCACCCACTTTGTGCGATACTAGGGTTAACCCTAGAAAGGGTAAACCTCTAAATTTGGAGTTCTAGCTATGAACATCGCTCTATTCATTTTGTTGTCCGCTCGGCGTGCTGCCCAGGCAATTAGCCGTAGTTTTGAACAGCACGAATCCCGCGATGTTGAGAGCTATCTCAGCAAATCCCAGTCGCTTGCCGACCTGGAATCCCGCCAGCGGGGCTGGCTGCAGTCTCACTAAACCACCACGGCCGCTGTGCCGGCAGGCCCGCCAGGGCCTGAAACATTCAGGATATTTACCATGCAAGTTCTCTTCTTTTTGAAATCGTTGTTCACTGTCGCTGCTGCCACGTTTGCTCCCGGCGAACGGGTTAATTTGGTGCGTCGCGGCAGCATCTTGCGTACCGACGGCTATGTGATCGCCCAGACCGACAAGGGCGTGCTGGTGGAATGGCCACGTGCTGGTACCGGCTTCGTCCATTCTTCGGAACTGACCGCCATCGTCTAAATCCAGCCGCCGTCCGCGTGACGGCGCTATGGAATAAATAGCTGCTAGTGCATACAGAACGTGCGCTAGCAGCTATTTTTTTGTTCTTTTTACCGGTGTCTTATGCGTGGCTAGGCTCTGCAGCCTTGCCAAAGCGCTCCAGCACATGCCGGCCCATGCTGTGGGCTAGCTCGTCTTCACCCAGGAAGACACGGCCGATCCCTTCCTGCTGCAGCAGCTCGGCCTCGGTTTCGTTGTGGGTACGCACCACGGTTTCTATGGCCGGGTTGAGCATGCGGGCGTTCTCCACCATCTGACGCACATTGAAGGCGTCAGGCGTGGCCACCACCAGCATGCTGGCGTGGGCAATATGCGCCTGTATCAGCACGGCAGCGTCGGCAGCGTCGCCAGATACGGCGGTCAGGCCATGGGCGCGCAATTGCTCCACGCGCTCCCGGTTTTGCTCTACCACCACAAACGGAATGCCTTGCACACCCAGCTCCAAGGCCAGGCGCTTGCCAACCCGGCCATAGCCCACCAGCACGACCTGGCGCGACAGGTATTTTTCATGCGTGTCCATGGGCAGCTCGGCCAGGTGGTCGGTGCTGCGTGCGAAGCGGTGCCTGAGTGACGGGTGGGCTTCCACCCACTGTTCCAGCCAGTCTGCGCCCTTGAACACCAGCGGATTCACGGCGATGGACAACAGGGCGCCGGCCAGAATCAGGCTTTGCCCCTCGGGCCGCAGCAGGCCCAGGCTGGCGCCCAGACCGGCCAAGATGAAAGAAAACTCGCCAATCTGCCCCAGGCTGGCGGACACGTTCAGCGCGGTGTTCAGCGGGTAGCGGAACACCAGCACCAAAGCAGCAGCGGCGATCGATTTGCCGACAATGATGATGGCCAGCACCGCCAGGACCTGCAGCGGCTGGTGCACCAGCACCATGGGGTCGAACAGCATGCCCACCGATACAAAGAACAGCACCGCAAACGCTTCGCGCAGCGGCAGCGAATCTTCGGCGGCACGGTGGCTGAACTCGGACTCGCGCATCACCATGCCTGCAAAGAAGGCGCCCAGCGCAAACGACACGCCAAACAGCATGGCCGCCCCATAGGCGATGCTGACAGCCGCCGCGATCACGCACAGCGTGAACAGCTCGCGCGAACCGGTGCGTGCCACCAGCCACAGCAGCTTGGGGAATACACGCCGGCCGACCACCAGCATCAGGCCCACAAAAGCCGACACCTTCAGCAGCGTCAGCCCCAGGCTGAGCCACAGATTGCCGCCACCGCCGTGGCTGTCGTCGGGCACGTTGCCGCCCAGTGCGCCCGCCAGCGGCGGCAGCAGCACCAGCACCAGCACCATGGCCAGGTCTTCCACCACCAGCCAGCCTACGGCGATCTTGCCGTTCATCGAGTCCAGCGCGCCGCGCGATTCCAGTGCGCGCAGCAGCACCACGGTGCTGGCCACCGACAGCGCCAGGCCAAACACCAGGGCCTCGCCGATGGGCCAGCCCCAGAAATGCGCCACGCCCGCGCCCATGGCCGTGGCCACCGCGATCTGCAGCACCGCGCCGGGCAGGGCGATCTTGCGCACCGACATCAGGTCGTCCAGCGAGAAATGCATGCCCACGCCAAACATCAGCAGCATCACCCCGATCTCGGCCAGCTCGGCGGCGATCTGGCCGTCGGCCACGAAGCCTGGTGTGAATGGGCCGATCAGCACCCCGGCCAGCAGATAACCTACTAGCGCTGGCAACTTCACCCGCACAGCCAGAAAGCCGAACACGAGGGCAAGTCCGAGCGCCGTGGCAATGGTGGTGATCAAGGGGGTGCTATGCAGCATCTACGGGTTCCTTCAGGGTGTTGAGTGACAGCAGGCACTGCACGATGGGGGTGAAAAGAGGGCGTAGCGCCGGCTGGGGCTGCAGGCAGCTGTCACGCAGCGTGGTCAATGCAGCTTTTACCGGACTGTCGGCATGGGCCAGAAGTTCCTCCAGCAGGCAACCAAAGGCGCGTACCTCCAGGCGTTGCAGGGCCTGAGACAGGTTTGTGTCGGCGGGCAAGAAGGCAGCGGCACCCATATCGCCCAGTAGGCAATTGCCGTCGGCATCGCACTGCAGGTTATGGGCGTACAGGTCGCCATGCAGCAGGCCCTGGCTGTGCAGATGTTCGGCGGCGCGGGCCACGCCGAGCGCGATGCGCAAGATTTTCTCCTGCGTGAATTGCGTGCCGGCCGGGTACACATCGCGGGTGCAGCTTCGCAGGCTGGGTGGTCCGGCCAAGGTGCTGAAGTGCGGCGGTATGTATTCCAGCACCAGGCCGGCCTTGCCATCTGGGTGCCCGGCCAGCGGGCCGGCCACCGGGATGATGTGTGGGTGTGCGCCCGTGGCCAGGCAGGCCGCCATCTCGCTGTGTGGCCAACCGTCGCTGGTGACGGCACCCTTGAACAGCTTCACGGCCACGGTGCGGGCTGCATCGGCTTCCTGCAATTCGGCCTGGTGAATCACGCCGGAGGCGCCTTCGCCAAGAACGTGCTGCAGGCGCAGCTGCTGCCAAGGGATTGTCGGTGCCGGGGAGGGGGCCCGCTCGGTATCCAGCGGATTGCCGGCATAAGCCAGCCAGGCCAGGCGGGGCAGCTCCAGCAGCCATTCGGGCAGGGCGCTGAGCTGGTTGGCGGAAATGCGCAGCAGTTCCAGTTGCTCGCAGCCCGCCAGCTCGTGCGGCAGTTGGCGTAGCCGGTTGCCGGCCAGCATGAGCTTTTGCAGTTGGCTGCACTGGCCTATGGTTGCGGGCAGGCTGTCGATCTGGTTGTCGGTCAGGATTAGCCAGCGCAGGCCGGGCGGCAAGGCAGAGGCCGGCACATGGCGGATCTGGTTGGATTTGAAGCCCACCATCTGCAGGCTGCTGCACTGGCCCAGCACGGCGGGCAGTTCGGTGAACGGGTTGTTCGAACAAAACAGCACGCGCAGCCGGTGTAGCCGGGGCAGATCGTCGGGCAGCTGGGTCAGCGCGTTGCCTGATAGGTTGAGTACCTGCAGGCTGTCGGCCAGGTCAAATATCTCGCGTGGAAACTCGGTCAAACCGCAGGACAGGTCCAGCCGTTCTATGCCGTGCAGTTGGCCTGCGCGCAGTTGGGAATAGGTGTCCGTGGGGCTATGCATCGCGCTATTGTCGGTGCAGTGCCGCAGGGGGGCGGCATCTGGGGGCTTATCTGCAAAAAATGGCTCTGACGCTTATATATCGTGCGCAAGCAGCTACTTATTCGATAGCAGATCGGTGGTCACCTGCAGTGGTTGCGGATAGCCGAACCAGTAGCCCTGGGCGATGTCACATTGCTTGGAAGCTAGCAGCTGGCTTTGCTCTTCGGTCTCTACGCCCTCGGCCACGACTTTCAGGCCCAAGCCATGGGCCAGGGCGATGGTGGCGTGCACGATGGCGGCGTCACCCTTGTCGGTTGCGATGTCCATCACAAAGCTGCGGTCGATCTTCAGCTCGTCTATCGGGAAGTGTTTCAGGTAGGTCAGCGAGGAGTAGCCGGTGCCGAAGTCGTCCACGGCCAGGCCCACGCCCAGTGCGCGGATTTCATGCAGCAGGCTGATGACCTGGTCGGCATCGGCCATGGCCGTGGTTTCGGTGATTTCCAGGCGCAGCATGTGCGGCGGGATGCCGGTCTCCAGCAGGGCCAGGCGGACTACCTGGACGATGTCGCGGTTCATGTACTGGCGTGCCGATACGTTCACCGCCAGCGGGACCGCCGACAGGCCGGCGCGCATCCATAGCGCTACCTGGCGCGCTGCCTGCAGCACGGCCCAGGCACCCATGTCCACGATCAAATCGGACTCTTCGGCCACGCCGATGAAGGCACCGGGCATGACCAACTGTTCGGGTGTGCGCTGCCAGCGCATCAGCGCCTCCATGCCGACCAGCTGGCGGTTGTTCAGCGCAAACTGGGGCTGGTAGTGCAGCACGAACAGGCCGTCGCGCAGGCTGCGGCGCAGGTCGATCTCCAGCGCCAGACGGTTGTGCATGCGGCTGTTCATGTCGTTGGACCAGAACTGGAAGCAGGCCCGGGGCTGCTCCTTGGCGCGGTACATGGCCATGTCGGCTTTGGACAGCAGGTCGTCGAGGTCCGTTCCGTCTTGCGGGGCCAGCACCACGCCCACGCTGCCCGAGCTGGGCAGGCGCGCGTGGTTGAAGTCGGCACCCAGCTCGATGTCACGCGTCAGCGCGTCCACCGCCTTGGCGGCGGCGCTGGCTGCGCCTTCGTGGCCCTCAACATCTTCCAGCAGTATGACGAATTCATCGCCACCCCAGCGGGCCACGGTATCGGTATCGCGGCACATGGCCAGCAGGCGCTGGGCCAGGATCTTTAGCACCTGGTCGCCGGTGCGATGCCCCAGGCTGTCGTTGATGTGCTTGAAGCGGTCCAGATCCAGAAACAGAATGGCCGTGCTCCCGCCGCGCCGCTGTGCGCGCGACAGCGCAAGCGCCAGGCGTTCGTGCAGAGTCGTGCGGTTGGGTAGGCCGGTCAGCTCGTCATGGCTGGCAGCGTAGTCGAGTTTACGGGCGGCGGCCACGGCGTCCGTGACGTCAGAAAACACCAGCACTGCGCCGTCTAGTTGGCCCTCCGGGCTGGACAGCGGGCTGGCTGTAGCCCGCAGTGTCCGCATGCCGCTGGATGCGTGCAGGCTTAACAGCTGGGGCACATGGATGCGCTGGCGGGTTTCCAGGCAGGCTTGCACAGCCTGGCGCAGATGGGCCAGGCTGTCCTGGGTGAGCGGGTAGGTGCTGACCAAGGCTTGGCCATGCAAATCCTGTTCGCCTGCTTGCAGCAGGGCGGCGGAGTTGGCAAAGCGCACGCAGCCGTCGTGGGCATTGATGGTGACCACGGCCTCGTCCAGGGCCTGCAGGGTGGCCTCTGCATGTTGCCGGGCGCGCTGCAGGCGCCGGTTGGCAGCCTGTAACTGGGCTGCCACCCAGAACAACAGTGCCGCCGCTAGCGCTAGCTGGGCCATGGCTGGCGGCAACCAGACCTGGGCCATGCGCAGCATGACAGCACTGGTCAGCATGGGCAGCAACAACAGGCTGCCGGCCAGCAGCGCGCGCCGGCCATGGTGCCGGGGCCAGGCGGCCAGGCTGCCGAGCATTAGCAGAGAGAACAGCACGGTGGCCAGCAAGGAGGCGCGTTGTATCAGTCCATGGCTTTCCAGCGCGGCGTAGGCCTTGGCGTGGAATACCACCGACGGCAGGGTGCTTTGGTGGCCCGCCAAGGGGCTGACCAGTTCGCCGCCAAGGCCGCTGGCGGTCAGGCCTATGAAGGCTACGCGGTCACGCACCCCTGACAACAATTGCGGATTGCGTAGCGCGGCTGCAAAAGACACGGTGGGCAGGTCGGGTACGCGCGGCAGCAGGGCCTCATGGGCGCGTACCCAGGTGGTTTGCTCCCTGAATACCGGAGCAGGGGCGCTGGCTGCAGCGGCCTGTTGCACCGCCAGCGCCAGGGCGGGCCAAACCGCATCGCCGTTGCCGGCGTGCAGAAACAGGCTGCGCGAAGCCCCGTCGGCGTCGATTTCCACGTCCACATGGCCCAGGCTGGAGGTGGGCAGTGCCCCCCCCAGCGCGGGCAGTAGGGGCTGTGGCCCAATGCTGCCATCGGCCTGCTGGCTGGGTGCCACCGCCAACACCACATGGCCGTTGCGCTGGATGGCCTCGGCTAGCGCGGCATCGCTGTCAGGGTGTTCGGTGTCTGGCTCAGAGAACAGAATGTCCACGGCCACAGCGCTGGCACCTGCGTCGCGCAGGCGGTTGAGCATATCGGCATGGACCGAGCGCGGCCAGGGCCAGCGGCCCAGCTCGGCCAGGCTGGCATCGTCAATCTCCACCACCACGGGCGGCTGGGCCGGCAGGGCTTGCACGGGCAGCAGCAGGTCGTAGCTCAGCAGGTCCAGGCGGCTGACGCTGCTGGGCTGCAGCCATGCCAGCAGCAGAATCGCCAACATGCCCGCACCCCACCAGCTGTGGCGCAGCATGCCACGTCTCCAGCGTTGCCGGAGTGGGCTGACAAGAGGCAAAAAGGTGCTCAGAAAAAGCCCAGCAGCGGTATCAACAGAAGCAGTGCGCGCCAGGGACTGGGTGCCGGCTCTGGCACGGTGAAGGATTGTGTGCCGCCCCAGGGGCCGGTGTAGCCGTCTTCGCCTATGGCCTGTACCCGCACGTAATGCACGCCGGGCGCCAGGTCTTGCAGCGCATATTGGGTGGTATCGGTTTGCGCATCGGTCTGCGGGCTGGCAAAGGTCGTGTCAATGTCTACCTGTAGCCGGTACTTGGCGGTTTGCGGCTGGGCGGTCCAGCGCAGGTTCAGGCTGCCGTCTTTGGGTGGCGGTATGTCCACGCCCGGGCCGGGCAGCACGCGCCTGAAGCTCTGTGCATCACCCCAGGGCCCCTGGCCTTTTTGCGGATGGATGGCCGCCACACGCCATTGGTACTGGCCGGGCGGCAGGTTTTGCTGGGCCGTGGCGCTGGCGGTGTTGGTCAGCTCCTGGTCCTCCAGTGGAGCAGGCTGGCCCTTGGCACTGATTTGCAGGTGGTAGCGCCAGTTGGGAGCGGCCTGGGTCCAGCGAAAGCTGGGCCGGGGAGCGGTGGTGGCGCCATCGGCTGCGGGCTCTATCAGCAGCGGCGGCTCAGGTCTGGCGTGCACCACCAGGCTGCGCTCGGCGCTCAGGCCTTCCAGTCCTTGGGCGTCGATGGCGCGCACGCGCAAGACGTAGTTGCCGTCTTCCACGTCGCGGGCACGTATGCGCGCGGCCGGAGAGGTTTCGTCCGACTCTGCCACCACGAACTGCGTGCCCGGTGCCAGCTGGGTGCGGTAGCTGCTGGCACCGGCAACCGGGGGTAGCGGCCAGTCGATGGGAAGGCGTTCTATGCGTTCGGGCAAACTTTCCAGTGCGGGCGCGGGCAGCAGCCCCACGGGCTGGCTGGGTGATTGGCCGGCTTCGGCTACGCTGCCCTGGGCAGCCGAGGCTGTGACCTGGCCTGACGCGTTGGCCACCTTGACGGCACCCTCTATCACTTCGGTGCGCAGGCTGTCTTTCTGCGCGTAGACCCGGAACTGGGTGCCGCGGACCGCCGCCACGGCCGCCGGGGTGCGTATTTCAAAACGGCCGCCAGAGGTTCCCATGGGCGTGACCTGGTTCTCCAGGCTGCCTTGCAGCAATTCCAGCTCCACCATACTGACCTTGCCCAGCACACGCCGCTGCGTGCTGCGCAACTGTACTGCGGTATCGCGGCGCACCAACACACGGGAGCCGTCGGAAAACTCCAGACTGGCACTGCCGGTGGGGCCGGTCTGCAGCCCGGCGGGGGCCTGCAGCAGTTCACCCACTTCCGGGCTGCGGGCGGCAGCTTGGCCGGATACCAGGTGGGTATCACCCACCACGGCGGCCACGCGGACCTGGGCTGATTCCAGCTTGAGCCAGTCCGTAGGGATGCGCAGCCGCGTACCCGGCGGGATGTGTCGCTCGTCCGGAATATGGTTGTATTGCCGCAAGGCCAGGGCCAGAACCGGGTTTTTCAGGTAGCGCTGGGCTAGGTTCCAGGGATGGTCTCCAGGCTGTACCGTATAAACAAAGTCAGCTGCCGAGGCGCAGCCAAAGGCGCCTGAGAGCAAAAGCAGTACCAAGCCGTGGCCGAGCGGCGAAGCGCGGTGGATCTGTAGTTTCATCGTCTCTTACATTCCGGTAGGCTTGCGTTGTGGTGTACAACAGCAGGTCGTGATAATAGCGTTCCAAGCAGCATTGGACAGTATTTGCGCTGGTCTGAATGGGCGGTTGGTCGTCGCCGGTAACTCATTTTGTTGATTTACATCTAGTAGCTTGCGTGTGACGCGGCATTCAACCCCACTCCGTGGGAACTATCATTGGTTGCATCGGGGCGCCGGGCGCCAGAAAGAAGTAAATGGATAGACCGAGGACCTGGCTTCAGCACAGCCTCGACAGCTTGTTGGGGACGCAAAAGGCCATGCGTATCCGCACCAGCCAGTTTGTGCTTGCGGCGGTGCTCATGTTTGCCTGCATTGGTGAGCTTTACTGGTTGGCGGAATTCGGTATTGCCGATATTGAGGATGTGACCCATTGGTCCATCGTCTCCGGTGTAGGCCTGGTGTTGGTGTTTGTGCTGATTCGCAGTGGGTTTTCTTTGCGCTGGAGCGATCCGTCCCTGGCCCTGCCGCAGATGCTGTATGCGATTGCCTGCAACGCGGTGGCTTTTGTGATTGCGGGCGATGGCCGGGGTGTGACTTTGCCGCTGCTATCGGTGATCTTGACTTTCGGCATGTTCGGCATGTCCATCCGGCAGGTGGCGTTTGTAGGGGCCTACGCCTTGGTGCTGTTTGCCTGGGCGATTACGTATGTGCGTGAGACGATGGGCAGCCTGGTGCCGGTCGAGGTGCATATCGCCTATTTCTTCATGTTGGCGATTGTGGTTGTGAGCTGCTCTTTTTTGACCTGGCGCTTGACCACTATGCGCCAGCACATTCGCGACCAGAAGGACCAGTTGCAACATGCGCTGGAAAAAATCCAGCGTATTGCCACCCGCGACGAACTCACGGGTACGGCCAATCGCCGTTTAATGCAGGAGCAGATGCGACAGGAGTTCCAACGCTCCAGTCGCAGCGGAGCTCCGGTGATGGTGGCTATGCTGGATATTGACTATTTCAAGCGCGTCAACGACACCTATGGCCACCAGGCGGGCGACCGCAGCCTGCAAATGTTTGCCCAGGTGGTGCAGAACAGCCTGCGTTCCACTGACCTGCTGGCGCGTTGGGGTGGCGAGGAGTTCCTGGTCTTGCTGCCCGACACCGATTTCAGCTATGGCATGGCCTGCCTGGAGCGGGTGCGCACCCAGGTGGCCGAGACCACGGTGGCCTTTGGCAGCGTGGAGATCCGGTTCACCGTGTCCATCGGCGTGACCCAGTACCTGGAGGGCGACTCGATAGAAAGCACGGTGGACCGTGCCGACTTTGCGCTATACGCCGCCAAGGCCCAGGGCCGCAACCAAGTGGTCAGCGCCTGAGATTGGAACACCCCCAGGCTCCACACTTCGTATTTTCGCCAACCCCTTTGCAGGGGGCGAACCCAGCGGCCCGGCAAAGCCGGTTCCGCGGGTTCCCTGCCTGAAATCCGGGCTGCTTTTCAGTTCGTTTAGACCGAGCGGTTGCGCGCCAGCGGCGGGTTCTTCGCAAAGTAGCTGCGGATGCCGCGCAGGATAGCGTCGGCCAGTTGCTCGCGGTAGTCACTGCTCTTGAGCTTGGACTCCTCTTCGGGGTTGCTGATGAAAGCAGTTTCCACCAGCACGCTCGGAATGTCCGGCGCTTTCAGCACCGCAAAGCCGGCTTGTTCCACACTGCCTTTGTGCAGGCGGCCGACCCGGCCTACCTCGCCCAGCACTGCGCTGCCCAGCTTCAGGCTGTCGTTGATTTGCGCGGTGGTGCTCATGTCCAGCATGGCGCTTTGCACCTGCGAATCCTTGGCCAGCACATTGATGCCCCCCACCATGTCGGCGGCGTTTTCCTTGTTGGCCATCCAGCGCGCGGCGCTGCTGGAGGCCGCGCCGTGGCTGAGCGCGAACACGCTGGCCCCGCGCGCGGCAGGGGTCAGGAAGGCATCGGCATGGATGCTGACGAACAGGTCGGCCTGCACACGGCGGGCCTTTTGCACCCGCACCTGCAGCGGCACGAAGAAGTCGGCGTCGCGCGTCATGAAGGCGCGCATGGGGTTGCCGTTGACGGTGGTGGCGTTGATGCGCTCACGCAGCAAATGCGCCACCTGCAGCACCACATCTTTTTCGCGCGTGCCGCCGGGGCCGATGGCGCCCGGGTCTTCGCCGCCGTGGCCGGGGTCCAGGGCGATGATGATCAGCCGGTCGGTGCGCTGCGCGGCAGCGGCCGGGTTATTTACATCATTTGGGCCGCTGGCGCTGGGTGGGTGTGCGGGAGGTGCTATTGAATTGCTAGCGACATCCTTGTTGGGCGCCCCACCGGGTACTGGCGCGCGCGCTATGCCGGTGATGGCCGGTTTGGTTTGCTGCTTGGCGATCAGCGCCTCCAGTGCGTCGGCTTCGGCGGCCTCGCTGGGCAGCGGTGCGGGTGTGCGGTCCGCCAGGCGTTCGGTGATCAGTGCCTCCAGCGGGTCTTCTTCCTGGGCTGGATACAGGTCAAACACCAGCCGGTGCTGGTAGGCCGCCACCGGCGCCAGGGTGAACACCTGCGGCTTGGCCGCGCGCTTCAGGTCTATCACCATGCGCACGATGCCGGGCGCGTTCTGGCCCACGCGGATGCCAGCGATGTTCGGGTCGTCGGCCTGCACGCGACCTACCAGTTCGCGCAGGGCGGGGTTCAGGTCTATGCCTTCGATGTCCACCGCCAGCCGCGGCGGGTTGGCCACAAAGGTTTGCTTCACCGCCAGGGCGGTGTCGGATTCGATGGTGACGCGCGAATATTCTGGCGCCGGCCAGACCCGCACCGCCACGATGCTGGCGCCGCGTGCAATTTGCTGCGCACCCAGCAGCAGGGCCAGGGTGCTACCTTGTACAAAGTCGCGCCGCTTCATGCGCCTGCCCCTTGCAGCAGGCGCTGGCCTGTGGCGGTGGCGGCAGTGATGTGCACCTGGCGCGATTCGTCGGCCTGGGTTTCCAATGTGATGGCCAGGTCGGGCACGGGGAGCAGGCCGCCGGCGTTTTCTGGCCACTCGGCCAGCTTCAGGCCAGGGCTGGCGAAGATGTCGCGAAAGCCCGCGTCTTCCCACTCGCGCGGGTCGCTGAAGCGGTAGAAGTCAAAGTGCCAGATATTCAAGCCGGGGACCTCGTGCGGCTCCACCACCGCATAAGTGGGGCTTTTGATGCGGCCGGGCACGCCCAGGGCGCGCAGCAGGTGGCGTACCAGCGTGGTTTTGCCCGCGCCCAGGTCGCCGTGCAGGGTGATGAAGGCGTGGGTGATGTCGGGCTGGGCGGCCAGGGCCTGGGCAAAGGCGGCGGTCGCGTCCTCATGGGTCCAGAGCAAGGTGCTGTGGGTTTCTACAATCGGCGAATGGTGTTGAACGGTGCTCAGAACAATGGTCTCCAATGGGTGTCGCAGATACAGGCATGGGCGCGCGAACTCGGATTTTCCCAAATTGGCGTGGCCCCGGTGGATTTGTCTTCTGCCGAAGAGGGTCTGATGGCCTGGCTGGCCCAAGGGTTCCATGGTGACATGGCCTATATGGCCAGCCACGGACTGAAACGAGCCCGCCCGGCGGAACTGGTGCCGGGCACCGTCAGCGTCATCACCGCCCGCATGGATTATCTGCCGCGCAGCACGCCCGATGGCTGGCAGGCACGTGAATTCGACCGTTTGAATTGGCCGGGCGAGGGCATTGTGTCGGTCTACGCCCGGGGGCGGGACTACCACAAGGTGCTGCGCGGGCGTCTGCAAAAGCTCAGCGACCGTATTGCCCAAGACCTGGGCCCGCTGGGCTACCGCGTGTTCACCGACTCGGCGCCGGTGCTGGAGGCCGAGCTGGCTGCGCGCAGCGGCCAGGGCTGGCGCGGCAAGCACACCCTGGTGCTGAACCGCGAGGCTGGGTCGATGTTCTTCCTGGGCGAAATCTATGTGGATATTGCTTTGCCGCCGACCGCACCCACCAGCGGCCATTGCGGCAGCTGCACTGCCTGCATCGATATCTGCCCCACGCAGGCCATCGTGGCCCCACACCGGCTGGATGCGCGCCGTTGCATCTCTTACCTGACCATCGAACATGCGGGGCCGATTCCGTTGGAACTACGCCCGCTGATGGCCAACCGCATCTACGGCTGCGACGACTGCCAGCTGGCCTGCCCCTGGAACAAGTTCGCTCAGCGCAGTGCCTTGCCCGACTTTGATGAACGCCGTGGCCTGAGCGGCCAGCAGCTGGCCACGCTGTTCGCCTGGACCGAGGACGAATTCCTGCGCTATACCGAAGGCGGCCCGATACGCCGGATAGGCCATGAACGCTGGCTGCGTAATGTGGCCGTGGCCATGGGCAATGCGCTACGGGTGTCGGACGACGTAATGATCCGCAACGCGTTACAAAAGCGAGCCCTGGACCCAAGCCCGCTAGTGCGCGAGCATGTGGCTTGGGCCCTGGCAAGTTAGTGCGTTGCTAGATTTAGAACAAGAAGCTCGGGTATTTGCCGTATTTTTTGATGAAGAAATCTTGTAGTAAAACTCGTTGTCTCCGAGTTTTAATTAATTAATTCACGCAATCAGATGTAGGATTGGCTACAAAATGTATCCAATGTTTCGAAGGGATGGGCGTGAACAATCAGTTCGGGACAAAGCAGACAGCACTGGTGATCGGCGGTAGTGCACCGAATTCACCACTGATTGCCTGCGCCTTGGCCACCTTTCTGGACCCAGGCATTGAATTCGACGTGATTTTTGCCTCTGGCGCGGGCGTACGCATGGGCTTGCTACACCAGGCATCCAAGGACTACACGCCTGCGCAGGCTTGGGTCCGCTGGGCCCAGATGGCGGTTGCGGACACGATCTACAAGCTGTTCCCGGTTAACTGCAAGGTATTCCTGAAGCCCGGCACGGAGACCATGCAGTACCGAAGTGCCATGCTAGAGGGTGATGCGCTGGATGCGCTGAATTTTCAACTCTTCGAGTCCACCGCTGACGGGCAGTCTCTGCATGACGACGCGGATACGCTGGTCGGAAACCCGGCTGTTCAAGCTCGCACACAACACCGACCCGGCCACCGGCCAGCCCCAGCGGCGCATGCTCACGGTGGATCTGATGCAAGGCATTGCGGACCGGCTCTGGCCAGAAGTGCTGGAATGGTCTGCATCCAATATGTAACTGCAATTCGAAGTCGGCTACCGCGCAGGGCGGGCTTTCTGCTTGGAGCACGCAGCCCTTTGCCACGCCACATATTCCGAAGACGACCAGGCGTGTCCACTTGTTGAGCAAGACAGCTGCACGATGACCACCAAACGACATTAACCAGGAACATCTATGACCATCACCAAACGCTTGCTATTGACCTTGTCCACAGCGCTGATCGCTTTGATATTTGTAGGTGTGGACGGTCTCTGGCAACTGCAACGTTCCCAGGATCGCTTGGATACGGTGCAGAACCGCATCATTCCCAGCATCCATGGTCTGAATGCGGCCAAAGGCTTTTTGGCGGACACCCGGTTGGCGGGTTACCGCTTATCGGTGTTCTCCAATCTCAGCGATAAAACGGCCCTGGAAAAGGCCGTGGCCGACGCCAACAAGAACTTTGATGACGTGATTGCAACCTACGAGAAGGAGCGTATTTACGACGAAACCGATCGCAAGATGCTGGCGGCCGACCGCGCCAACATGGAGGCTTATCGCCAGGCCTTGGTGCCGTTTTTCAACGCTGCACGCGCGGGCGACATGGACGGCGTGCGCGCAACGCTGGTCGCTGGCTCACCTCTGGCGCTTTCGGCTGCTGGTGTGAAAAAGGGCATAGACGAGCATATTGTCTACAACAACTCCTTGGTGGAAGCGGTGCGCCAGGAAAGCGCCGACGCCTATACGTTTGCCCAGAGCAGCATGCTGGCCGTGATCGTGGTGGCGTTGTTGTTGACCGGCACGCTGGCCTTGCACCTGTACCGCACCATTACCGGCAGCTTGGCGAATCTGCAAAAGGACTTTGAACGCGTCAGTGTGTCGCTGGATTTGTCTACGCCGGTGAAGATCGAGCGCGCGGATGAAATTGGCCAAGTAGTCACAGCGTTCAACACCTTGTTGGCGCGCATTGCCAACGTGGTCGCCACGGTGCATGTTTCAGCCGATGCGGTGAGTGTTGCTTCGCAGCAGATCGCCGCCAGCAACGCTGACTTATCGTCTCGCACGGAACAACAGGCATCTTCGCTGGAGCAAAGCGCGGCCAGCCTGGAGCAATTGACCGCCGCCGTACAGCAGAACACCAGCAGTGCGCGCGAGGCGAGCCAACTGGCGGTGACAGCATCGCAGATCGCATCGCAAGGGGGCAGCGTGGTGAGCCAGGTGGTGAGCACCATGAATTCGATCAATGACTCGTCCAGCAAGATCGTGGACATCATCAGCGTGATTGACGGCATTGCATTTCAAACCAATATCCTGGCCTTGAATGCTGCTGTCGAGGCTGCACGCGCCGGCGAACAAGGGCGCGGCTTTGCGGTTGTGGCCAGTGAGGTGCGTAGCCTGGCGCAGCGCTCGGCGGCTGCGGCCAAGGAGATCAAGGCACTCATTGGCGACTCGGTCGACAAGGTAGGTTCGGGTAGCAAGCTGGTGCAGCAGGCTGGTGAAACCATGCAAGACATCGTGACCAGCGTACGCAAGGTGACGGATATTGTGGGCGAGATCGCGCTGGCCAGCCAACAGCAAAGTGACGGGATTGGCCAGGTGAACGTCGCAATTTCTCACATGGACCAGATGACCCAGCAGAACGCCGCATTGGTGGAGGAAGCTGCGGCTGCGTCCCAAGCCTTGCATGAGCAGGCACAAACGCTGGAGCAAGTGGTGGGGGCCTTCCAGGTCGCCCCTGGCCAATCCGAGGCAAGGGCTGGTATGCGGTCGAATGTGGCGCTGCCGTATTCTCATACTTAAAAAGTGGCTCTGGCGCAGGTTTAATGTGCGCTGGATGCTATATAGTTTGTAGCACCAATCAAGCAAGTCCAAGTGCAAACGGCAAGCTGAGCATGGCCAGCAAGGTAGACAGGCTGACCAGGCTGGCGGTCAGCGCGCCGTCGTAGCCCATTCGGGACGCCAGCACATAGCAACTGGACGCAGTGGGCAGGGCCGAGAAAGCCAGCAGCACGGTTGTGTGCAGGGGCGACAAGCCCATGGCACGGGACATGCCCAGCGCCAGCAGCGGCAGCACGCCATGCCGTATGCCCAAGATACAGACGGCCAGCACCTTGGCCCGGGCCAGCGGCCCGAAGCGCATGCCCGCGCCCGCCGCCATCAGGCCCAGCGCGATGGACGCCGCGCCAATACGGTTTACCGTGGGCTCCAGCCAGACCGGAATGGCAAAGCCCAGCAGGTTCGCCGCCAGGCCCGAGGCCGTGGCCAATATCAGCGGGTTGCGTACCAGCTCCCGCACAAAGCCGCGCTGGGCATGGCGCGCCATGGGCCATACCGCCGCCACGTTGTAGATCGGCACGCAGATGCCGATCAGCACCGCCACCAACTGCGGGCCTTGCGGGCCGGCCAGGCGTTCAGCCAGTGCCAGGGCCACAAAAGAGTTGAAGCGAAATGCCACCTGGGCGGTAGCTGCATGCTCGCGCCGGTCTATGCGCTTGCCAATAAAAGGCAGCCAGGGCAGGGCGTACGACAGGGCGATGGCCAACAGCCCGGTGGACAGCCCCGCGACTATCAGGCTGGAGGTGGCCTGCAGGTCCAGTGGCGTGCGCACAATGGACTGGAACAGCAGCACCGGGAACAGAAAGTAGTAGGTCAGACTTTCCACCTGTTCCCATACCGTGCGGTTGAGGGCGGTGTAGCGGCACACCAGGTAGCCGCACAAAATCAATGAGAAGTCGGGAAACAGCAGTTGCGCGTAGTACATCGCGCCGAGAATAGCAGTCACCTTTTGTTTGTATTGAAATCCACCATGATCCGTTCCACTGCCGCCGTCCGGGGCCTGCCTACGTGAGCACCGAGCGTATCGACACTTTCATCGACGCCATTTGGCTTGAAGAAGGCTTGTCCAAAAACACGCTGGAGGCCTACCGGCGCGACCTGACGCTATACCTTGCCTGGCTGGCTCCGCAGCAGCGTGGGCTGGACGACACGCGCGAGCAAGACCTGCAAGCCTACTTTGCGGCCAAGCATGCCAGCACCAAAGCCACCTCAGCGAACCGGCGGCTGACGGTGCTAAAGCGTTATTTCCGCTGGGCCTTGCGCGAGCACGCTATTCACGTCGACCCCACCTTGAAGCTGCAGCCAGCGCGCCAGGCCCTGCGTGTACCCAAGACTCTGACCGAGGCCCAGGTGGAAGCTCTGCTGGCCGCGCCAGACACCGACACTCCGCTGGGCCTGCGCGACCGCGCTATGCTGGAGCTGATGTACGCCAGCGGCCTGCGCGTCAGCGAACTGGTGCTGCTGAAGACCTTCCAGCTCAGTCTGGGCGACGGTGTTTTGCGCACCATGGGCAAGGGCAGCAAGGAGCGCCTGGTGCCGTTTGGCCAGGTGGCCGCTGAATGGCTGGAGCGCTATCTGGCCGAGGCCCGGCCCGAGATACTGGACGGCAAGCAGACCGACGACCTGTTCGTCTCCTCGCGCGGCAACAAGGCTGGTCGCGCCATGTCGCGCGTCATGTTCTGGATGCTGGTGCGCAAATACGCGCTGGCGGCCGACATCCATGTGGCCTTGTCGCCGCACACCCTGCGCCACGCCTTTGCCACGCATTTGCTGAACCACGGCGCCGACCTGCGCGCGGTGCAGATGCTGCTGGGGCATGCGGATATTTCTACCACCACCATCTACACCCATGTGGCGCGGGAGCGGCTGCACAGCTTGCACGCCAAGCACCATCCCAGGGGGTGACGGCGGCTGGAGGTCTGCTGTTTGAGGGCATCTTTTTTTAGAGGAGGTGGGCACCTCATATGTTTACAGCTTAAGTTACTCAAGCTTGCTTAAGCCTATCCTCTTGGCCGATATATGCGGGCAGCTGTCAAGGATTCCTTGACAGCTCAGGATGGCCATTACTGAAGAATGGGATGCCATGTCAAGCGTTAGCCTGAGAGCTTGCCCCGCGAGTGCAAACTGGTGGTTAATTCAATCTCAACTTTGGAGATGGATATGACTTTAGAACCAATGCGCACAGAACTCGTTGCGGAGCTTGACCGGTCTGGAGCGACTGAATCAGTTAAGGAGGCTTGGGAGGAGCGGTGGAGGGTGGCGGCGCCAACTATGCATCAGCCGCTGCCATGCCCGGCCTGCTTCCTCAAGGATGGAACCATCGCTAGGTTGAAGTCGTTAGAGCCAGTGGGTGGCCACGAGGGTGCGCGCTGCGAAGTATGTCGCAAGGAGTTTAGATTCGCGGCAGATTACAAGTGACCCGTTGGCCGGGAGGACGGGATTTTGCAAATCGCCTTAGCGTGCCATTTCTCTTGCCCGCTGTGTGCAGAAAGGGCTTGTTGCCACAAACCCCTAAATTTATGAAGTACTTCTAAATTGATAGCTGCAAGTGCAGGTGACGTCTAGGTTGGAAGCAGATTCTCTTTGTAATTCTTGGGCTGTACTGACACACCCGTGTATGCGGTTGCCCTACGTGTTTTGCATGCCTCCGACGCGATAGCGTGAGAGTTCACCTACATGCCGGGCCTTGCACTTCATGGGCATACACAGGAGCCAGCTTGCGCGTAACAACCCGTGCAATACAAACCCCATCCGACTGCCGCTGCAACACGCTGTGGTGGCACAACATGCCCTGGTCCGCCGCCTGTGGCTGCAGCTGGATGCGTACGCTATCGCCCAGGTCCATGTTGCCGAAGAACACCAGTTCACGTTCGCGCAATGCGGCCGGCCGGCCTGGCGGCTGGGCGCGCAACATCCAGGCCCACTCGGCACGGTCCACCATGGCCTGGAAGGAGCTGAAATACAGAAGGTCGGCGCCGTTGAAATCGTTGTTGGGGCAGGGTGTGAAGTCCAGGCTGTAGTTGGCGTCTGCTGAGAGCTGGGGTTGCATGGCCCGCAGCGCACGGCCCCGGCGCACGAATGCTTCAGCGGCGGCCCATAGCTCGGGGTTTGGCGCGTGCGTGGCGGCATCGGCCATGGCGGCGCGCACCACGCTGCGGTTGCTGCCTGGCTGGGCGCGGCGCACGAAGGCCGACAACATTTCCACCTGCGCTGCAGATTGACCATGCGCGTGCAATGCATGGCGGCTGTAGTGCTGGGCCCGGCCCACGGACTGGCATTGGCTGGTGATGGCGAATGTGTCGTTCTCGCTAATCTGCTCCAGCCGCCCCGCGCTGATGCGCACCATGGTGAAGGCGGCGTAGACCTTGTGGCCCTGCGCGTCGCGGAACTCAGGCCGCGCCAGGTCCTGGGCTTGGGCGATGCCCTGCCAATGGCGGTCGCCGCATTCTTTCAGCAGCCAATTTTCTGACAGACCGTTGGCGTTCAGCTGCGGCATGCCGGCGGTGTAACGCCCGACCTGCGGGGCTGTGGATGCGTGTACGGTCATGAGAGCAATTCGGCCATTTCGGGTGCGTGGTGCGGCTCGGCGGTGCGCGCTTCGATCTGCTCCGCCAGGTACAGCGCATCGCGCGCCACGCCGGAGAAGCGGCCCGAGCCCCAGGTGTGTAGCCACGGCAGGCCCAGAAAATAAAGGCCTGCCTGGTTGGTGACGCCACGCACATGGCTGGGCTGGCCTCGGCCATTGAATACCGGCAGGTCCAGCCAGCCAAAGTCCGGCTGAAAGCCTATGCACCAGATGACCGAGGCTATGCCCGCCTCGCGCAGGTTCAGCGCCGGGCGTTCTTCGCTGGGGTGCCATGGGGCGGTGTAGACCTCGCCGGGTGGAGCGTCGATGTCGTTTTTGGCGATGAACTTGTCAATGCTGGCGTTGATGCTGTTGTAGATGCGGTCAGCGTGGTCCAGGTTCTCGGCCAGGTTGGACTCGAACTGCAGGGTCTCGCCGTCCAGGCCGGTCAGCAGGCCATACAGCTCCATGCCTTCAGAGGCGAACTTGCGTAGGTCGATGTCGCGCCCGCCGTCGCGGCCGGTGACGTAGTGGTTGGTGTTGTCGCGCACGCCCTCGCGCAGCGGGTGCTCGTGTACCGGCATGTCGTAGTAGCCCATGTCGGCCAGCCAGTCCACCACGTCCTTGCCGCGGTAGAAGCGCGCACAGCGCGGTGCGTTGCCGGTGGCCAGCACCACCTTGCGCCCGGCCAGGTGCAGGTCTTCGGCGATCTGCGCGCCCGACTGGCCGCAGCCCACCACCAGCACCGTGCCTTCGGGCAGGGCCTGCGGGTTGCGGTACTGCTCGGAATGCAGCTGCAGGATGTTGGCAGGCAGGCGTTCGGCCATACGCGGGATGATGGGCTGGTGGTAGCCGCCGGAGGCCACCACCACCTGGTCGGCGGTGTAGCTGCCGCCGGAGGTTTGCACCTCAAAACCTTGCGAGCCATGCCGGCTGACACGCTGCACCGCCACACCATCGCGCAGTGGGGCGTTGACGTGTTTTTTGAAGCCTTCCAGGTAGGCCAGGATCTCCTGCTTTTTCATGAAGCCGTGCGGGTCCGGGCCGGCATAGGGCCAGCCGGGCAGGGCGCATTGCCAGTTGGGCGTGACCAGGCTGAAGGCGTCCCAGCGCTGGTTGCGCCAGGCATGCATGGGCGTTTGCTTCTCGATCACCAGGTGGTCGATGCTGCGCTGCTGCAGGTAGTAGCTGAGCGACAGGCCGGCCTGGCCACCGCCGACGATGACGACGCTGTGGTGTGGTGTGGTGGACATGGGGTTTCCTTTAGGTCTGTGGCTTATTCGTGGAAGGCCAGCACTTCGATTTCTGCGTGGGGCAGGCGTTCAAAGCGAGCTGCGGTTTGCTCCAGTTGAGCCAACTGGTCCATGGCGGACGAGCAGGTAAAGCCAAACTTGGCGCGTACGCGCTCAGAGGCGATGTTCAAAGCCTCGCGTACCTGGGCCATGAACTGCGGCAGCGGATAGCGCGTGCCGGGCTGGAAGTAATCCTTGATGACTAACGAGGGTGAATAGCAGTGGCTTTGCGTGGCGTCGGGCCAGCGGATATCGAAGTGCATGGCAGGCATGTGCGGGGTTCTCCAAAGTAAAAATCAGGCGGCAAGGCCGTGGCGGCTCAGCGCCAAGTGGGCGCGGTACAGGTCGGCGTGGCGGGATGCGCTGGCGGCCCAGCTGAAGCGGTGGCAAACCGCCGGGGTGCGCGCCAGAGACGGCTTCCAATGCGGCGCCAGCGCTGCCTGCATGGCCTGGGCAATCGACGCGGCGGACATGGGGTCGGCCCAGCAACAATCGGCGTCTGCCAGGTATTCGGTGAACGGCGCCTGGCGCGACACCACCACCGGCGTACCGCTGGCCAGTGCCTCCAGCACCACCAGGCCAAAGCCTTCGCGCAGCGACGGCATCACCAGCGCATCGGCACTGCGAAATAGTGCGGGCATGTCGGCGTCCGCCAGCCCACCGGTCAGCACCAGCTCGTGGCCCGGCCCGGCCTGCAGGCCATGGTGTGCAGCCAGGGCCTGGAACTCGCGTGCATAGCCGCTGTGGTCCAGCAGGCTGGAGCCGCCCGCCAGCACCAGTTGTGCTTGTGGATGCTGGGCGCGTAGCAGCACAAAGGCCTGCAGTATGCGCAGCGTGTTCTTGCGTTCTTCTACGCCGCCTACGGCCAGGAGTACTGGTGCAGCCGGACCGCCGCGCAGGCCCCAGCGGGCGGCTAGCGCAGCGTCGGTGGCGTTTGTTTGGGGCGTGTAGCGGCTGCAGTCCACGCCGTTGTGCACCAGGGCGGCGTCCACGCCATGCTCGCGGCGCAGCACATCGCACCACAGCTGGCTGACGCACAGCACCTGCTGCGCGGCCAGAAAGCCGCGCTGCTGCCAGGCCGCCAGCCGGGCATCGTCAAATTGGTCCAGGTGGTGCACGGTACGTACAAATCCGTCCACTAGGTCCTGTGCCTGCAGGTCGGCCAGCGCATTCGCGCCCAGCGGGTCCTGGGCGTGGAAGATGTCGAACTGCTCTGCTTGCAGCAGCGGCGCCAGATGGGCTTTGAAGGCTGCGATGCGTGACGCCACCATTCCCGCCATGCCACCGGGAGCGGGCTCCACTGGCACCAGCTGCAGCCGGCACGGCAGCGGGCGGAACATGGTTTGGCCGGGCAGGGCGGGCGCGAACACCGTCACCGCATGGCCTGCCCTGTGCAGCGCCTGGGCCAGTTCCAGGGTGTGCACCACGCCGCCGCGCGGCAGCACGGAATGCGTTAGCAGCGCAATCTTCAGCGGCGGTGGCGAGCCGATTTCACGCATGGGCCAGCTCCTGCGGCGGCAGGATGAAGCTCTGCTGCGCTACGTTCCACAGCAGGCTGCGCTCTTCGCCCTGGTGCAGCCAGACCTCGGGCGTAGCTTGCACGGCACCCACGTCAGCGCAGGCAATGCCCCGGGCGTGGAAGCGCGCGCATACCGCGTCGGCCTGTTCGTGTGCCACGCTCAGCACAAAGCCGTAGCTAGGGAAGGATTGCAGCCAGCGCAGCAGCGGCACGCCTTCGGGGCGGGGAATAGCGGCTACATCGATTTGCGCGCCCACGCCCGAGCATTCCAGCAGCATCAGCGCCGTGCCTATGGCGCCGGCCATGCTGACGTCTTTCGCGGCGGCGCACAGGCCGTCTTCGGCCAGCAGGGGCAGCAGCTCCAGGTCGGCGCGCAGGCGCTCGGCGGGGGCGCTGGTGGATGCATTCCAGTACGGGTGCGGCTCCTGGTAGGCGCCGCGCAGGTCCACCGCCATCAGCAGGCGCTGGCCGGGCTGTGCGTCAAAGCTGGTCAACAGCTTGCGCGCCCGGCCCAGTATGGCCACGGCCAGCTGGCCTTTGTCGCTGCGGTGGTTGGTGTGGCCGCCGACGATGGGCACGCCGTAGCGGCGTGAGGCCTCGGCCATGCCGGTGAGCACCAGCGCGCTGTTCTCCTGGCCCTGGCTCCAGATGGCATCGACCACCGCGATGGGCCGCCCGCCCATAGCGTAGATGTCGCTCACATTCACCATCACGCCGCAGTAGCCTGCAAACCAGGGCATGGCCTGCACAAAGTCTTCCACAAAGCCTTCGATGGCGAACAGCAAATAACCATCGCCATCTGGAATGGCCGCGCAATCGTCGCCCAGGGCCACGGCGGTGGGGGCCGGCAGGCCCTGGCGCAGCAAGGCCATGGCGTCGCCGATGTCGCGCTTGTGGGCAAAGCCGCGCCCACCGCGCAGTGCAGCAGTCAGTTCGTGCAGCGTCATGCCGCGCTCCGGCCGGGTACGGCATAGCCCCACAGCGGGTCGTAGCAGGGCGGGTAGTGGGCCAGGTCGGCCTGCATCAGGTCGTGCGGCCGGCCGTGCAGTATTTCTTGCTGCAGCACCTGCCAGTGCAGGCGTTTGAACAGCGGGGTGTTCTGGCTTTGTACGTGCGCCAGAAAGATGCGGCAGCCGCGTGCATGTGCGCTGCTGACGGCCAGGCGTATCAGCGTTGCGCCCAGGCTCCCATGGCGGCGAAAAGCCGCGTCCACCGCCAGCCGCGAGCCCCACCACAGGCCGGGCTCGCTGCTGTGGATGCGTACGGTGCCCACCACCTGGTCGGGCATGCCGCCCAGCTGCGACACCGCCACCAGGGTTTGCGCCTGGGTGTCGATGGCATCGGTGTCGTCGTCCACAAACACGGCTTGCTCGGTACAGAACACATCGCGCCGCACACGCCGGGCCTGGGCGATCTCCCAGGCGCTGTCGGCCCACTTCACGCGGAAGGCGCGGGGGCGGTAGTCTTGCGGCAGATCGCACAGGCGCTCGGTGGTCAGCATGGCGGGGCCTTTCAGGCAGTTTCAAACACGGACAGGGACGAGCAGGCGCCGCATTTGCCGCAGCCGGCCTTGATGTCGGTCGAGCGCAGCCCCGCCTGGGACACCATGGCGCCCAGCGGCTTGAGCAGGCCTTGCATGAACTCGGCCGATGGCGCGGGGTGGTCTTCCAGCGGCGTGCCGCTGATGGGCACGAAGGGCACGACGAAGGGGTACACACCCAGTGCCAGCAGCTGCGCCGAGATGTCGAGAATGGCCTCCTGGCTATCGCCCAGACCGGCCAATATGTAGGTGCTGACCTGGCCCCGGCCGAACACGCGCACCGCCGCCTCAAAGGCCTGCATATAGCGGCTGATAGGCACCTGGGCCTTGCCGGGCATGATCTTTTCGCGCAGCGCGGGCGTGACCACCTCCAGGTGCATGCCCAGCGTGTCGATGCCCGCATCCTGCATGCGCTGGAACCAGCGGTCGTCGTCCGGCGGCTCGCACTGGGCCTGCAGCGGCAAGCTGACGGCGGCCCTGATGGCCACGGCGCTGTCGCACAGCACCTGGGCGCCACGGTCGGTGGCGTTGGGTGTGCCGGTGGTCATCACCATGTGCTTCACGCCGTCCAGCCGCACGGCGGCAGCGGCCACTTCGGCCAGCTGGGCCGGGGTTTTGTGGGCAATGGTGCGGCCTGCCGCAAGCGACTGGCCTATGGCGCAGAACTGGCAGGTCTTTTTGCGGCTGGCGTAGCGTATGCATTCCTGCAGCACGGTGGTGGCCAGCACGTCCGAACCGTGCAGCGTGGCGATGTGGGAATAGGGCACGCCCTCGGCGGTTTTCAGCCCGTAAAAGCGCGGCGCGGGTGGGAAGGCGATCTGCGCGATGGGAATGCTGCCGCGCGTCAGCGCACTGCGGCCTTGTGCATCGGGTGCCTGGGCCACAAAGGGCGAGTTCCATGCGCTGGAGGTATGTACCGGCACCATGATGGTGTGGCCATCCACCAACACGGCCTTGTGGTCAGAGGGGCCGGCGCCGCCCTTGCGGCTTGCCACGCCCGCATGTTCTGCGCTGGGGTCAGCCAGCCGCAACCCGAAGGACTGCAGCTCGGTCATCAGCTGCTTGCTGGCGGGCGATGGGCTCAGGTTGGGCGTGTGCATGGTCAGGACTCCGTGGGGCAAAAGAGGACGTTGAAGTGGGGTGCATGGCGTGCGTGGGCTGGGCCGGTGCATCGTGGATGGCCAGGCTCAGCAGCTCGGGGCGGGCGTAATGGCCTACCGAATCCATCATGCGTTTGCGCTTGGTGATCAGGGCCATGTCCAGGTCGGCGATCACCATGCCTTCGCCCTCGGTCAGCGGCGCTGCCAGGTGCTTGCCTTCGGGCGAGATGATGGCCGTGTGGCAGCCACCGCGCAGCGCCTTCTGCAGGCCTGCGTCGGGGGTGATGGACTGGATTTGCGCGTCGGTCAGCCAGCCCGTGGCGTTGATGACAAAGCAGCCGGACTCCAGCGCGTGGTGGCGGATGGTGACCTCCATCTGCTCGGCAAATATGGGCCCTACCAGTGAACCGGGGAACTGTGCGCAGTGGATTTCCTCGTGCTGCGCCATCAGGCTGTAGCGGGCCAGCGGGTTGTAGTGCTCCCAGCAGGCCAGGGCGCCGACGCGGCCCACCGCCGTGTCCACCACCTTCAGCCCGGCGCCATCGCCCATTCCCCACACCATGCGCTCGTGGTAGGTGGGCGTGATCTTGCGGCGCTTGAGCGCCAGGCTGCCATCGGCGTCGAATACCAGTTGGGTGTTGTACAGGCTGCCATGGTCGCGCTCGTTCACGCCCACCACCACCACGATGCCGTGGGCCCGGGCCTGCTCGGCCACGGCGGCCGTCACCGGGCCGGGCACCACCACCGCTTGCTCGTACAGCTTGAGATGGGGCGCGCCCTGCAATAATGGCGGCAGCACGAACGAGAAATAGGGGTAGTAGGGCATGAAGGTCTCTGGGAAGACCATGATCTGCACGCCCTTGGCTGCGGCCTCGGCTATGGCCCCGCACACACGCTCCAGCGTGCCCTCGGGGCGCTCCAGGTCCGGCGCGATCTGCACCGCTGCGGCACGGACGGTACGTGGTGTGGAAGCCATCGTCGTGTGTCCTTACAGCGTCCAGGTGTCCAGAATGACCGCGTTGGCCTTTTTGTGCAGCAGCACAATGTCCAGCACATCTAGCGGGTTGATCGGGCGTATGCCTTCGATCAGCGCGCCTTCGCCGTGGCCGTACAGCGCCTGCAGCGCGAAGCGGCAGGCGTAGACCTTGCCGCCCTCGGCCATGAACTTGGTGATCTGGTTGTTGAAGTTCTGGTGGCCAGGGAAGGCCTCGTCGCCCAGCGTGGGGAAGCCGCGCTGCACACCCAACGTGACGCCGGGGCCGTACAGCAGCACCGAGGTTTCAAAGCCCTTGCGCAGCAGGCGGGTGGCCTGCAGCAGGTTGACGAAACCGATAGAGCCTTCAAACGCCACGGTGTGGAAGGTGACCAGGGCTTTCTGGCCGGGGTCGGCCTTCACGTCCTCAAAAACCTTTTCTTCGTAATCGACCAGAAAATCGCCTTTGGCGTTTGCGGGCTTGGTGACTTTGGGCATGGAAATACTCCGTTAAAAGCAGGTGGATGGAAGGGAAGCGCCCCCAGCTTTTTGCATGCTCTGTGCCACCGGAAATGCCGTGCCATGCGATCAAGTCGCCATCAACCAAGCCAGGCGCACGCGGGACGTTCGAAATATTTTTTCAAGCCCGTAGAAGGGGGATTGGTGGGTAAAAAAGCGCACTGCTTTGATGCGATTCCCGTGCAATCAATGCACCCGATAAAGTGGTTTTGTGCACCGCCAGGATGCGCAATCCACACAGGGGCCGGGTGCAAAACTTGCGTCATTGATTGCACGCACATGCGATCAATGCATGCGATCAAGTTAAACGAGCCGGTAACGCCATGCAAAAAACCCCTGTCCACTGGATCAAGAAGCTGCAAATGAGCGACAAGCCCGCCTATTTGCTGATGGCCGACTTGATCGCAGACGATGTGCGCACCGGCCGCCTGGTGGCGCGCGACCGTTTGCCCACGTTGCGCGAGCTGGCCGAAGACCTGGGCCTGAACTACACCACCGTGGCGCGCGGCTACAGCGAGGCACGCAAGCGCGGGCTGATCGACACGCACGCCGGCATGGGTACCTTCATTCGCGGCAGCAGCCCCAGCCTACCGCTGCGCGGTGGCAGCGCGGCCGAAATGACCATGAACCTGCCGCCCGAGCCCCAAGACCCGGCGCTGCTGGCACATATGCACGGCACCGCCGCCGGCGTGATGGCCAGCGCCGACTTGTACGCCTTGCTGCGCTACCAGGACTTTGGCGGCACCCTGCACGACCGCGCGGTGGCCGCGCACTGGCTGCGCCGCCGCCTGCCGGCCTGCCGGGTAGAGCAGGTGCTGGTCTGCCCCGGCATCCACACGGTGCTGACCGCACTTTTCTCGCAGCTGGCGCGGCCCGGTGAACTGGTGTGTGTGGAGGCGCTGACCTACCCGGGTGTGAAGGCCATCGCCGCCCAGCTGGGCATACAGCTGCACGCGCTGCCGCTGGACGACGATGGCCCGAGTGCCGAGGCCTTCGAGCACGCTTGCAAAACCCTGCACCCCAAGGCGCTGTACTGCAACCCCACGCTGCTGAACCCGACCACGGCCACGGTTAGCCGCTCGCGCCGCGAAGCCCTGGCCGATGTGGCGCTGCGCTACGCCATCCCCATCATCGAAGACGACGCCTACGCCATGCTGCCGCTGGACATGCCGCCCACCATGGCCGCGCTGGCTCCGGGCCTGACCTACTACGTCACCGGCTTTTCCAAGTGCTTTGGCGCCGGCCTGCGCAGCGCCTACGTGTGTGCGCCCGGTGACCGCCAGGCCCAGCGCCTGGCCGGCGCCATGCGCGCCACCACGGTGATGGCGTCGCCCTTCACCAACGCGCTGGCCACCTTCTGGGTGGAAGACGGCACGGCCGAGGCCATGCTGCAGGCCATACGCGCCGAATGCACGGCCCGCCAGGCAATTGCCGAGCGCTACCTGGCGCCCTACGGCATGCTGGGCCACCCGCAGTCCTTCCACCTCTGGCTGCCAGTGAAAGAGGGCTGGAGCCCGGTCGAGTTCGCAGCCCATTTGCGTAGCCAGGGCGTGGGCGTGGTGGCCAGCGCCGCCTTTTCCACCGACGGCGACCCGCCGGATGCCGTGCGCATCTGCCTGGGCGGCCCGACCAGCTTGGACGACTGCGATCGCGGCATGCACCTGGTGGCCGACACCTTGCTGCACCCGGTGCACCACCACGCCACCACCTTGTAGTGCTATGGATTTTGATGAAAATATGAGGCGTCAAATAGCCTTCTGGTGCAGGTAATGTCTGCGCTGGCAGCTATCAAAAAGATACTAATTTCCTCCAGGAATCGTGCTGCGGGTAAGCCCCGCGTTGACCGGCCAGCGCGCGCTTCGCACAATCCGGCCCATGGTTACCGTGGAATTCGCCCCCAGCCTGCGCCGGCATATCGACGTGCCGGCCCAGCAGGTCGCCGCAGGCTCTTTGCGCACCGTGCTGGAGGCCGCGCTGCTGGCCGCGCCGGCACTCGGCCACTACGTGTTTGACGACCAGCGCGCAGTGCGCAAGCATGTGGCGGTGTTCGTCAACCAAACCCTGGTGCATGACCGCGTGCGGCTGGAGCTGCCCGTGAACGCCGGCGACAAGGTGCTGGTGGTGCAGGCCCTGTCCGGCGGTTGAGCGCCATTTTTTGAAAGCCCCGTGATGCATACCTTGCTTGTTGGCACCCGCAAAGGCCTGTTTACCGTGCAGGGCACGGGCCAGGCCTGGCAGATACGCGACCACCACTTTGCGGGCGAGCCCGTCAGCCAGGTGCTGGCCGACCCGCGCGACGGCAGCTGGCTGGCCGCGCTGCGCATGGGGCATTTCGGCGTCAAGCTGCGCAAGAGTACGGACCAGGGGGTGCACTGGACCGAGGTGGCTGCGCCGGCTTTTCCAGCCAAACCCAGCAGCGGTGCTGAGGCGGATGACCCCACACCCTGGAGCGTGGACACCATTTGGTCCCTGGCGGCGGGCGGCGCCAACCAGCCCGGCACGCTCTGGGCCGGCTGTCTGCCGGCAGGCTTGTTCCGCTCGGACGATGGCGGCCAGAGCTGGGCGCTGAACCGCCCGCTGTGGGACGATCCGCTGCGGCGCGGCTGGCTGGGCGGCGGCTACGACGTGGCTGGTATCCATTCCATCCTGGTGGACCCGCGTGATGCGCAACACATCCGCCTGGGCATTTCCTGCGGGGGCGTCTGGCAAAGCCGCGACAGCGGCGCCAGCTGGAGCCTCACGGCCACTGGCATGCGTGCGCCCTATATGCCCGAGGGCAGCCAGGAAGACGGCAACACCCAGGACCCGCACCGCATGGTGCAATGCGCCAGCGCACCCGATGTGCTGTGGGTGCAGCACCATGGCGGCATCTACCGCTCTACCGACGGCGGCCAGCAGTGGCAGTCCATTGCAGCGCCCGCACCTTCGGGCTTTGGCTTTGCCGTGGCCTGCGACCCGGGCAATCCGCAACGCGCCTGGTTTGTGCCCGCGCAGGGCGACTACTGCCGCATACCGGTGGACGGCCGCGTGGTCGTCACCCGTACCGACGACGGCGGCCAGAGCTTCCAGACCTTCGACCGGGGCCTGCCCGGCACGCATGCCTACCATCTGGTGTACCGCCACGGCCTGGACGTCAGCGCCGACGGCCAAACCCTGGCCATGGCGTCGACCACCGGCGGGCTATGGGTGAGCACGGACGCGGGCGAGAGCTGGCAGCGTGTGTCGAACGACCTGCCGCCGGTGGCAGTGGTGAGCTTTGTTTAGGTACCGTTATTGCTTGCGCCATGCTTGCTATGGATTTGCAAGCGAAATCCATAGATAAAAACCGCAGCTAGCGCAGAAGATACCTGCGCTAGCTGCTATCAAAATGGATGCAAATTCTCAAAAAGGACACCATGAACCGCAACGACATTACCGAGAAGATCATCACCGCCAAGGTGGCCAAAGGCATCCAGTGGGCCGCCGTGGCCAAGAAGGTGGGCCAGTCCAAGGAATGGACCACGGCTGCCTGCCTGGGCCAGATGACCTGCACGCCCGAGCAGGCCAAGGTGATAGGTAAGATCTTCGGCCTGACCAGCGAAGAGCAAAAGTGGCTGCAGGTGGTGCCCTACAAGGGCTCGCTACCCACGCCCGTGCCCACCGACCCGCTGATCTACCGCTGGTACGAGATCGTCAGCGTCTATGGCACGACCATCAAGGAGCTGATCCACGAAGAGTTTGGCGACGGCATCATGAGTGCCATCGACTTCAGCATGGACATCACCCGCGAGCCTGACCCGAAGGGTGACCGGGTGAAGGTAGTGCTGTCGGGCAAGTTCCTGCCGTACAAGACTTATTGAGGCCGGGCGCGGTGCTGCATCCTGCAGAATGCGGCACTACTGAAAACGGCTTATGGACCCCTGGATTGTTTACTGTGACGGCAGCGCCGTGCCCAACCCCGGCCGCATCGGCCTGGGCGCTGTACTGGTCGCCCCCAATGGCACGCGCCACACCCTGTCCCAAGCGGCGCACACCCTTGGCTGCAACAACGAAGCCGAGCTGCGCGCGCTGATGGCGGCGCTGCAGGCGCTGCAAGCCCATGGAGCCCGTGCGCTGCGCATCCATTGCGACAACAGCGTGGTGGTGGAGCAAATCTGCAACCCAAAGGCCAAGCCCATCGCGCGCCTGGCGGCCCTGTTTGAAGCGGCGCGGACGTTGCTCCAGTCTTTCGACCAAGCTGAACTGCTGTGGATACCGCAGCACCGCAACGCCGAGGCGGATGCGCTGGCCCGCGCGGCACTGGGGATCACGGCGCCACGCGTGGTCAAGGTAGCCAAAAAGCGGCGCTGACAACGGGCCCGTTAAAGGCGACTAGCTGCTGGTCGGGTTGAATCGGCCGGCCGCTTGTTTGCGGAATTGGGTGGGTGTCATGCCCTTCACTTCCAGGAAGCGGCGGTTGAAGTTGGCTACGTTGTTGAAGCCAACGGCGTAGCACACGCTGGACACATAGCTGTCGCGCTCCATCAGCAACTGGCAGGCCCGGTTAACGCGCAGGCGGTTCACAAAGTTGGTGAAGGTCAGGCCCGTGGCCTTGCTGAAGAATCGTGAGAAGGCGCTTTCGCTCATGCCGACCAGGGCGCTGACTTCACCGACCGAGATCGCCTCGGCGTAATGGTCGTTCACATGCGAAATGACCTTATTGACCGCCGAGAGCGTGTCGTCGGATCCGGTGAACGCCACATGGTCGGATGACAGCAGCCGGTAATCCTGGCAGCGGTTCAGCAGGCACAGCAGGCTGGCGAATTCGGCAAAGCGCTCCAGGCCGTGGCTTTGCTTGATGCGGTAGAAGCGCTCACGCACCGCCTCGCTCAGCCCGAAGAATTCAATGCCGTGGTGGGCCCGCTCCAGCAAGGGCAGGGTTTCCTCCAGCTCGCTGATGGCGCGCATGCCGTCGCGCAGCGGCGCCTCGCGGAACTGGATCACCAGGCTGCGCACCGCCAAGCCATCGGGCGGAAGATCCGCCGAAACCCAGTTGTGCGGCACGCGTGGTCCCGTCAGCACCAGGTGGCCGGGCTCGAAGAATCCCACGTAGTCGCCCACAAAGGCCTGGCCGTGCGCGCCCACGATCAGTTGCAGCTCGTACTCGTCGTGGCAGTGCCAACGTTCCAGCGGGGTAGGGCTGCCGTGTTCGACGCAGCGCACAAACTCCTTGCCAATGTCCGCCTCGTAGCCCAGGCGCGGGTCGCGCAGCAGATCGTGCTCGACCTCGGGCGATAGGTTTCTACGGGTAGACAGGACTTGTTTCATCGCGGATGGACAGGAGCCTGAAGGGCTGTTGCAGAGGTGTGCTCTTTATACGGCATGGGTGGGCGCATCGGCACGCACCAGGCCTGCGGCCTTCAGTTCATCCCATAGCGCAGCCGGGATCGGCAATGCCATCCAGCGTGCATTTTGCTCGGCCTCGGCGCGTGACTTGGCCCCAGGGATCACCGTGGCCACCGACGGGTGTCCCAGCACGAACTGTAGCGCCGCAGCGGCCAGCGGTACCTGGTGGGCGGCGCAGATCTGCTCGATCTTGGCGACCTTGGCCTTGATCTCGGCGTTGGCCGGAAGGTAGTTGTAGCGTGCATCGGGAGTCGCGCCGGTCACCAGAATGCCGGAATTGAACGGCGCACCCAGAATCACAGACACGCCTTCCTTCACGCAGCGCGGCAAAAAGGTATCCAGCGCACCCTGTTCCAGCAGGGTGTAACGCCCTGCCAGCAGAAAGCAGTCGAACGGGCCCAGGTCCATCAGGTCTTCGCAGGCTTCGAACTGGTTCACGCCCGCGCCATAGCCACCGATCACGCCGGCGCTTTTCAGCTCCTGCAAGGCCTTCAGCGCGCCGGTTTCCACGGTCTTCAGCGCACTGCGGTAGTTTTCGCCCTGCGACCATTCGTCGCAATCGTGGATCAGCAACAGGTCGATGCGGTTCATACCCAGGCGCTGCAGCGAATCTTCAAACGAGCGCATCGTGGCGCTGTACGAGAAATCAAACTGCGGCGCGAACGGCAGCTCGTCCACAAAGATGCCGCCCTCGGACGGCTTGAGCTTGGCCGGCGGCACGCGGCCGTGCGGCTTCAGCAGCCGGCCAACCTTGCTGGACAGCACGATGGATTCACGCGGCAGGGCGCGCAGCGCGTCGCCCAGGCGCCGCTCCGACAGGCCGTGGCCGTACAGCGGTGCGGTGTCGAAGTAGTTAACGCCCGACTGCTGGGCTGCCAGCACCGTGTCTTTGGCCACATCGTCGGGCACGGCGGCATACAGATTGCCCAGCACATTGCCGCCGAAGCCGAGGGTGGTGATGTGGACGTCGGTGTTGCCGACTTTGCGTTGTTGCATGGCGTTGGTCATCTTGAAAATCGTGAGAATGAGATAAGCGGATGCGCCAACGATAAATAAAAACAGGACCCCGCCCGGTACGCAACTGCGCGATGCTGGTACGCATCTGTCGTCGGCGGTGCAGGAATACCCCAGCTTGAAACCGTTAAGCCGGCCATGACGAGGTTCAGGAGTGCCGGCGAGGCCTGCAAAGTGCGTTGACGCTGGCCATGGCGTCTACCACTGGTGGCCTGTGGCGGGGTTGGATGCGGGCTAGGGCAGGTGTCTACCCTAGGTAGCCTATTGAAGGCGGGTGCTCAAGCCTTGGTATTGACGTGCTGCCCGATGACCTCGCCCATTGAGTTGGTTGTAGGTGGCGGCGTGGCGGCCTTACTGGTATTGCTGCCGGCGTCGTCAGCGTCACCATCGTTGCGGACTTCTTTGCCTGCTTTGACAGACTCTCCAGATTCCACTGGATTTGTTTTTTGGGGGGCGGCCATGGGCGTTTGTGAGGAAACCGGGCTGATAGACATGGATGGCCTTTGCTAATGTTGTCGCGCGAAATGATGTACACGGATGCAAACCCACAGGCCTGTATTCGCCTACCTACTGAACCGCACGGCCTAAAGGACCATGCAGTCTTGGGGTGTAAGGTAGTGGCCCAAGGTTAAGACGAGCTTAAGGCAACGCTGAACAAGTCCCTCGCGGTCTGCGCATCCCTGGTCTCGGGCGGTCTGCTGCGTTGCCAATCCTCGCCATAGCCCAAGCTATGTCTGCGGTTTGCGCCTTGCATCCCATCCCGAGCCAGGGCGCGCAGCCTCGCGGGGACTTATTCAGCGTCGCCTTAAGCTTGACCTTTGCGATGTCTTGCCATCTTCAACACCAGGCCCACCATGTGTGAACTTCTCGCCCTGTCCACCTCCGAGCCTGCGCAACTGACTTTTTCGCTGAAGACCCTGGCTGCGCGCGGCAGCGCCAAAGGCAGTGTGCGCGACGGCTGGGGCGTAGCTTTCTACCAGGGCGTGGATGTCGCGCTGTTCCGCGAGCCGCTGGCCGCAGGAGATAGCGCGCTGGTGCGCTATCTGGAAACCCAGGGGCCCAGCACCTACCTGGGTATCTCGCATATCCGCCACGCCACCCAAGGCAACGTCGCCTTCGCCAATACCCAACCGTTTGTGCGCGAACTGGGTGGGCGTACCCATACCTTTGTCCATAACGGCACCTTGCGTGAGCTGGGGAACGGCACCGTGCTACTGCTGGGCAGCCACCACCCGGTGGGCCAGACCGATTCGGAATACGCGTTTTGTGCGCTTATGGCGCGCATGCAAGGCCTGTGGGTGGGTGGCAGCGTACCCAGCTTGGCGGCACGTATGGCGCTGCTTGCGGAATTTGCGGCCGATTTGCGTGCACTGGGGACGGCCAACTTCATGTACTCAGACGGCGATGCCTTGTTTGCCCATGCCCACCGGCGCATCCACGATGGCGCTGACGTCGCAGAACCCCCGGGCCTGTGGATGCTGCAGCGCCACCGCATACCGGCCGAGCCGTCCACCACACAGGAGCATGGCGTCGCTATCGACGCATCTGAGCACAGCGCCCTGCTGATTGCCAGCGTGGCGCTGACCGACGAGGCCTGGCGCCCGCTGGAAGAAGGCGAGCTAGTGGCGGTGCGCGCAGGCGCGTTGCTTGCGGTGTAACCATGCGCTTGGGTGTCGCGTGCGGCCTGCGATCGGCTAGCTTGCGCAAACGTGACTGGAATGCCGAAAATGCGTTAAGGTCTGCCCATGGACACTTCTTCACACCCATTTCACGCGCTGTTTGAACAGCTAGGCCTTGCTTCTGACGCGGATGGTATTGCCCGTTTCATTGCCACACACGCCCCGTTGCCTGGCGCTGTAGCCTTGCCTGACGCGCCTTTTTGGTCGCCAGCACAGGCTGGTTTCTTGCGCGAAGCCTTGCAGCAGGACTCGGACTGGGCCGAGCTAACCGACCAGCTTAGCCAGGCGTTACGATTGGCTTAAAAGTGTAAGAGAATGCTTCCGCTGTAAGCCTTTTTTAATGGAGCTCCCTGTGAAACTTGACCTCAAACTCCCGCTGGCATTTATTTCGGCACTGTTGGTCATGTTGGGGGCTGCGCTGTATAGCGTGTACAGCCTGAACCAGTCGCTGGGAGTGTTTGAGAACGTGGTCGGCGCGGCCAACGACAACGAGCGCAAGTTGGCCGAGCTGTCCGGCAACTTCAAGGTGCAGGTCCAGGAATGGAAGAACACTTTGCTGCGCGGCAAGAAACCCGAGGACCTGGACAAACACTGGAGCGCTTTTACAGCCAAGGAGCGCGACGTGGCGGAGGCTGCCCGCAGGCTGCAGGCCCAGTTGCCTGCAGGCGAGAGCCGCACCCTGGTTGAAAAATTCAGTGAGGCCCATGCCAGGATGGGCGATAGCTACCGCAAGGGCCTGGCTGCTTTCAAGGCTGCAGACTTTGACCCCGGCGCGGGCGATGCGGCAGTGAAGGGCATAGACCGCGAACCGGTCAAGCTGCTGGATGAGGCGGGCAAGAAGATCGCCGAAGCCAGCACGGATGTGGCCCTGGAGGCATCGGCCCATGGCAAGCGTGCCACCGCGCTCAGTTTGACGATCATGCTGTTGGTCTGTGCGGTGGGGGCCTTGTGCAGCGTGCTTTTCAGCCGCTCAATCACCCAGCCCATGCTGCGTGCACTGCATGTGGCGAAAGCCGTGTCCGGCGGCGACCTGAGCCAGCCCATCGTGTCCACCGGCAAGGACGAAACAGCCCAGTTGCTGCAGGCCCTGTCGGGCATGCAGACCAGCCTGTCGAACGTGGTGGCGTCCGTGCGCCAGGGTTCTGAGGGCGTGTCCAGCGCCAGCGCGGAGATTGCCCAGGGTAACCACGATCTATCGGCACGTACCGAGCTGCAGGCCAGCGCGCTGGAGGAGGCTGCGGCCTCTATGGAAGAGCTGAACGCTACCGTGCGCCACAACGCCGACAGCGCCCTGCGGGCCAACCAGTTGGCGGTGAACGCGTCCTCGGTGGCCGCCCAGGGCGGCGATGTAGTGGGCCAAGTGGTGCAGACCATGCGAGGCATCAACGAGTCGTCGCACAAGATATCGGACATCATCAGCGTGATCGACGGCATTGCCTTTCAGACCAATATCCTGGCCCTGAATGCGGCCGTGGAGGCAGCCCGCGCCGGCGAGCAGGGCCGGGGCTTTGCCGTGGTGGCGTCCGAGGTGCGCTCCTTGGCCGGCCGCTCGGCCCAGGCAGCCAAGGAGATCAAGGCCTTGATTGCCGCTAGCGTGGAGCGGGTGGAGCAGGGTACACGGCTGGTGGACCAGGCCGGTGTCACCATGACCGAGGTCGTGCGCTCCATTACCCAAGTGACCGATTTAATGGGCCAGATTAGCGCCGCCAGCAGCCAGCAAAGTGCCGGCGTGGCCCAGGTGGGTGAGGCAGTGACCCACCTGGACCAAGCCACCCAGCAGAACGCCGCACTGGTCGAGCAAATGGCCGCAGCCGCCAGCAGCCTCAAGTCCCAGTCCCACACATTGGTGCAAACCGTGGCCGTGTTCAAGATTGCGTCGGACGATAAGGGCTTGCCCAGCGGGGGCGCACCGGGTTTGCGATCTGCTTTGCGGCTCACCTGAACTGGGGGGAGTAGCCTGGGAGGGCCGGCACGGCCTGGTAGTGGGTGAAAATCCAGCGTTTCGGCCTTACCTTGCGCGCGCGACACCTTTTGACCCATGAAGAAAAATCTGCACCCTGCCCACGCCCCATGCCCTTGCGATAGCGGCCAAACCTACGCCGAATGTTGTGCTCCCTGGCATAAAGGCATGGAGACAGCTGTTTACGCACCTACGGCTGAAGCGTTGATGCGCTCGCGCTACAGCGCTTATGTGCTGGGCCTGCTGGAGTACTTGCTGTTTACCTGGCATCCGTCCACCGCACCGGGTGACTTGGAGCTGGCTCCCGTCAAATGGCTGGGGCTGGAAGTGCGCCATGCAATGGAGTCTGGCGACGCTGGCGTGGTGGAGTTCGTGGCCCGTTGCCGCGACAATGGACGGGCACAGCGCATGCATGAAACCAGCCGCTTTGTGCGCGAAGACGGGCGCTGGTACTACATCGACGGGCAGATGCATGGGCCTGCAGAGTAGCACGCACATGCTTTTTTGCATATTTGCTACTGTATTTATAGCGCATGACGTAGGATTTATTTGCGTTGCCCCCATATTTGTTAGAGGCCATCACCGCATGCCGGAGTCGCCAATGTGACAGAAAAGTCGGCTTTACCGGCTTCGTCGCTAAGATGATGGGCAGATGGCGGCAATTTAGCACGGTGGATGCTGGACTGAGGGTCATGCGCTAGGTAACATCTGTTTACATATGAACTGGGCCTCTTTCAAACGCCGTGATTTCTGTCTGACGCTTGCAGTCCTGCTTCCTGCGTTGTCACGTGCAGACGAGACTTTGCGTGTGCTGGCCTGGCCAGGTTATGCGGACCCGGACATCGTCAAGCAATTCGAGCAGCGTGCCCAGGTGCGGGTCGAGGTCACCACCATATATTCGGATGCGGACCTGTGGCAAAAGATTCGTACCAATAACGCGCAAGATTTCGACCTGTTTGCCGTCAACACGGCCGAACTGCAGCGCTACATCAAGCAGGACCTGGTATTGCCCATACCGTTGCAGGACATCCCCAACCTGTCGCGCCAACTGACGCGCTTTCGCAACCAGGACGCGATACCCGGCTTGCGGCACAACGGCAACACCTACGCCATTCCGTATACCTATTCGGATATGGGTCTGATTTATGACCGCCAGCAGATGCCACAGCCTCCGGACTCGCTCGCCGTGCTGTGGGACCCGCGCTGGAAAGGCAAGGTTGTGGCTTACAACGGCGGTGCGCACAACTTTTCACTGGCGGCGCAGATGCTGCGCCTGAAATCGCCATTTCAGATCGAAGATAAAAGCTGGGGGCCTGCGGCAGAGCAACTGGTGGCTCTGCGGCGCAATGCAGCGGGCTTTTACACCCAGCCTGAAGAGGCTATGGCACTGTTCAAGGCGCGCAAAGCCGCCTTGCTGTTCGCCAATTTTGGCCGCCAGCAGTTGCAGCTGATGCAAAAAGCCGGCATGGACGTGGGCTATGTTATTCCCAAGGAGGGCGCCCTGGCCTGGCTGGATTGCTGGGCTATGACCCGTGGGGCCCGCAACCCGGCCCTGGCTGCGGCCTGGATCAACTACATGTTGGAGGCGGAGCCTGGCCAGGCCCTGGCCGGCCGGCAAGGCCTGGCCAATACGACCACGGCCTCAACCGGAGAGCGCGCCGAAGACAGACTGGTATGGCTGGAGCCGGTGGAGAGCGAAGAGCAGCGGGATCTGCTGTGGACGCGCATCATGGCGGGTGATCGCATCAGCAGGGTGTTGGCTCCATGAGATTTGGGATCGCCGCCAAATTGGCCTTGCTTTTGGCGTTGGTGGGTTTCCTGGCGGCAGGCGTGACCGGCTTCTACGCCTACCGGGCCAGCCGCGATCTGCTGGTGGATGCAGCCCAAAACAAGTTGCTGACGTCCACCCAGGTGTTGGCGCGCCGCATCACCCTCACGCGCCAGGAGATTTCCCGCACCCTGGAGGTGTTGGCCCACCACCCGGCGGCGATGTCCACGCTGCAGCACCCGGACGCTGCATTGGATGACCAGCTCGCCACGCTGTTCCAGTTGCAAATGCAGGCCAACCCCTCCTACAGCCAGCTGAGGCTGATTTCTGCCAGTGACTTTGGACTGGAGCGTGTACGGGTAGACCGCAGCAACGGCGCGGTGGCTCGGGTGCAGGGCGACAACCTGCAGGAAAAGGGTCATTACGCCTATGTTGCCGAGACCTTGAAGCTGCCAGCGGGCTCCACCTATCTGTCACCTATCACCATCAACCGTGAAGCCGGTAGCGACGCCGGGCGGGACCTGCCCATGCTGCAGCAGGCTATGCCGGTAGTAGATGCCGAGGGCAATGCCGTGGGGGTGGTGGTCGTGAATGTGGACCTGAACGGTATGTTCGGCCTGCTGTCTGCGGACCTGCCGGCGGCCTACAAGGTGTTTCTGGCGAACAGCGAGGGTGACATCCTGGTCCATCCAGACAACAGCAAGACCTTTGGCTTCGAGCGCGGCCGGCGCATGCTGGTGCAGGACGAGTTCTTGCCAACGCTGGCCGTGGTGCAGCGCGAGCAGGACCACGTGGTTTTCGAAGACCGTGACGGTGACTATGCGGGTACGCCGGTGGTAGCCGCATTTATCGCCCAGTCCACCCGGCTCTCGGCCAATGAGAGCCGACTTATCCTAGGGGTGGCGCAGCCGCTGGAACAGGTACTGGCGCAGTCGCAGCAGCTGGGTGCCACGGTGGTGAAGATCGTGGTGGGTTTGTGCCTAGCCTGCCTGTTGCTGGCCATTGTGCTGGCCCGGGTCTGGACACGGCCCATCAACCAAATGACGGTGGCCGCGCAACGCCTTGCCAACGGCCTGCCGCCGGAAAAGCTGCCCCTGCAAAGCCGCGACGAGATCGGCCTGCTAGCGCGCAGTTTCCACAAGATGCATACCCAGATCACCCAGCAGTTGGCGGATTTGAAGGACAACCAGGAAGAGCTGGAGCACCTGGCCCAGCACGACATGCTGACCGGCTTGCCAAACCGGCGCCTGTTCCAAGAGCGGCTGGAGCAGGCACTGGCCCATGCCCGCCGCTACCAGCAGCAGGTGTGCCTGTTTTTCATTGATCTAGACGCGTTCAAGGCCATCAACGACCGCCATGGCCATGAAGCCGGTGACGTGGTGCTGGTGAACTTGGCGCAGCGCATGCTCTCCCTGGTGCGTGAAGTAGACACGGTGGCCCGCCTGGGCGGCGATGAGTTCGTCGTGCTGCTGGGGGCCGCCGTGCCCGACGAAGACCTGATTGCCATTGCCGAAAAGCTGCTGAACGGCATCAAGCAGCCCATGACGGTGCGTGGCAAGGTGCTGCAGCTGACGGCCAGCATTGGCATCAGCCGTTACCCGCAAGACGGGCAGACGGCCGGCGAGTTGCTGTCCAGCGCCGACAAAGCCATGTACGAGGTCAAGGGCAGCGGGCGGGACAGCTTCCACCAGTCATCCATTCTGCCGCTTTGACCCCGTGGGCAGTGTGGCGCACTGGACTGCGACAAACTCGCGCAGCAAGCGCAGGGCGGGCGTGAGCTGGCGCCGGTCGGGCAACACCATGTACAGGGGCGCAGCCTCGGTATCCCAGTCGTTACACAGAGCCTGCAGCCTGCCGTCCGCCAGTGGCTGGGCCACATCCAGCCAGGACTTGTAGGCAATACCTCGCCCGGCGATGGCCCAGCGGCGCACCAGATCGCCATCGTTGGCCACATGGCCGCCGCCGACCCGTACCGTGGTGGGGTGGCCGTTGTGGCTGAACTCCCAACGGTCGTTCACATCTTCACCCAGCAAAAAACACAGGCAGTCATGCCGAGCCAGATCGGCTGGCGTGCTGGGTGTGCCATGCTGTTGTAGATAGGCTGGTGAGGCACACAGCACGCGCCGGTTTTCCAATGCGACCGGCAGCGCCACCAGGTTGGAGTCGGGCGGCTCGCCGTAGCGGAAGGCCGCGTCCACCGGTTCGCTGAAGATGTTCGCCATGCGGTCGGATACCTGCAGGCGGAAGCGCACCTGCGGATGCTGGTCCTGGAAGGCATCCAGCCAGGGCAGCAGCAGGTTGCGCCCCAGGTCGGACGACACGGCCAGGCGCAGCGTGCCCTGTACCTGCTGGCGGCCCGTGGCCAGGGTTTGCTGCCCTTCACGCAGGGTGTTCAGCGCCAGGCGGCAGTGCTCCAGGAAAACCGCGCCGTCGGGTGTCAGGCGCAGGCTGCGGGTGGAGCGCACCAGCAGCGCAGTCTGCAGTTCGGCCTCCAGCCGCTGCAGTGCCGCGCTGGCCGCTGCGGGGGTGATGTCCAAACTCCGCGCGGCGGCCGACAGGCTACCTGCATCCACGGTGCGCACGAAGATTTCTAGGTCTTGCAAGGCTTTCATTTGCAAATTTTATTTGAAACTGAATTCAATCATTGGGCTATTTATCTTAAATTCAATAAAGCTGAAGATGAGTCCCTCAGTACACGTCTTTAAAGGAGTTTCCATGCGTGCCATCGGCTACCAACGCCCCCAAGCCATCTCCGAACCCAGTGCTTTGCTGGACATCGAGCTGCCCGAACCCCAGGCCCAGGGCCGTGACCTGCTGGTCGAAGTGCAGGCGGTATCTGTCAACCCGGTAGACGCCAAGGTCCGTGCCTCTGCCGCACCTGCTGAAGGACTGAGCCACAAGGTACTGGGCTGGGACGCCAGCGGCATCGTGCGTGCGGTAGGGCCGGAGGTGCAGCTGTTCCAGCCTGGCGACCGCGTTTACTACGCCGGCTCCATCACCCGGCCCGGCAGCAACAGCCAGCTCCATCTGGTGGACGAGCGCATCGTGGGTCACATGCCTAAAACACTGAACTTTGCCGAGGCTGCTGCCTTGCCCTTGACCAGCATCACCGCCTGGGAGTTGCTGTTTGACCGCCTGGCCATCGCGCAGGGTGAGCAGGATGACCAGGCCCCGTCCAAGTCGCTGCTGGTGATTGGCGCGGCCGGTGGCGTGGGCTCCATCCTGGTCCAACTGGCGCGGCGCTTGACCGGGCTGACCATCGTGGGTACAGCCTCACGGCCCGAAACCCAGGACTGGGTGCAGCAGTTGGGCGCCCACCATGTGATCGACCACAGCCAGCCCCTGGCGCCGCAGCTGCAGCGTGTCGGTCTACCGCAGGTGGATTACGTCGCCAGCCTGACCCATACCGGTGACTACCTGGCACAGATTCAGGAGGTGATTGCGCCGCAGGGCAAGTTAGGCCTGATCGACGATATGGCGGTGCTGGACGTGATGCCGTTCAAGCGCAAAGCGGTGTCGGTGCACTGGGAGATGATGTTCACCCGTCCCATGTTCGGCACGCCCGATATGCAGGCCCAGCACACGTTGCTGGAGGCGGTGGCACAGCTGGTGGATGCAGGCCAGATTCGCACCACGCTGGCGGAAAGTTTTGGCAGCATCAATGCCCACAACCTGCGCCGCGCCCACGCCCTGATCGAGTCCGGCCAGGCGCGTGGCAAGGTGGTGCTGGAAGGCTGGGGTAGCTGATCTGACTGCCAGCGAAGGGCGCATTCAGAAGAGTGAGCAAATGTGTCTCATGCATCTGCTTTGTTACTCTTTTGATAGCGCCCTACGCAGGTATTTTGTGCGCTGCAGGGCTATGGGGCTTAAATGGGTGGCGTGTATAAAGAAATGTATATGTGGTCAACGGGGTTGATACGTTCGCGTTGTAGGTGCAGGTCTGAACGCAATTCGGACTTGCTCGACGAAGTCGGAGCCTATGCGACTATTGTTTTAGGAAACCTGTAATGACCACGATCAAATCCCTCTTCGCTGCCGCCCTGATTTCTACGGTTGCTGCTGCCTCGTTTGCCCAAGCGCCAGCCGCGCCTGCCAAGGACGCCGCTCCTGCTGCGGCCGCTGCAGCTCCCGCAGATGCCACATCCAAGCCCATGAAGAAGCACGCCAAGAAGCATGTGAAGAAGGCTGAGAAGGCTGCTGCAGCAGCACCGGCAACGCCTGCTGCACCCGCAGCTTCTGCCGCCAAGTAAGCACATCCGCCATTGCAAAAAGGGGGCTGAAGAAATTCAGCCCCCTTTTCTTATGTGCGCCCAGCATGGGCGCACTCTTGGAGGTACAAGTCCTCCCGCAAGCTGGTCACAGCGCGCGAAGTGAAGCGCAGCTGCATGAGGGGTAAAAAGGGCTGCGGTTGCAGCCCTTTCATTTTTTACCGGGTTCGCTAGAACACCGGGTGGCCGGTAATGATGGACGGCAGCCAGGTGGAGAACGACGGCACATAGGTCACCAGGTTGATGGCTATCCATATTGCCAGGTAGTAGGGCCAGGCGGTTTTGGTTGCCTCACCAATCGATATATTGCCTATGGCACACCCCACAAACTGCACCGTACCCACCGGCGGGTGGACCAGGCCGAGTGCGCAATTCAGCAGCAGCATCATGCCGAACTGCACAGGGCCCACGCCCATCTGGATGGCCAGTGGCAGGAACAGCGGCGTGGTGATCAGGATGTGCGCTGCCATGTCCAGGAAGATGCCCAGAAAGATCTGGATGATGTTGATATACAGCAGCATCAGCCAGGGCGTGGTCGTGGCGTGCAGCAGGGCTGCCTCGATCGCATCTGGGATTTCCAGGTAGGCCATTTGCCAGCGCAGCATGTTCGATACACCGATCAGCAGCAGGATCACACCCGTGGTCTTGGAGGCTTTCTTCAGCGACTTGATCAGCTTTTCTTTGCTCATGGTGCGGTAGATCACCGACGTCAGCAGCAGCGAATAGGCCACAGCAATTGCTGCTGCCTCGGTAGCGGTGGTGACGCCGCCCATCACGCAGCCCAGAATCACCACGATCACCATCAGACCGGGAATGGCCGCGATGAAGGTAGTCAGCACCGCGTACCAGCCGGGGAACTTCTCCAGCATGGAAGAGCCGTCGGCCCGCTTGGGGAAGCCGTTTTTGTTGGCCTGCCAGTAAGCTGCAATCAGCATGCAGACCATGATCCAGAACACTGGGACCAGGCCGGCAAACATCAGGTCGCCAATGGACACACCACGGATAGGGTGGCCGTCGATCATGCCGCTGGCAGCCTGGGCCGCAAACGCGTAGATGATCATGTTGTGCGAAGTAGGCATCAGCGCGCCGGTCAGCGATGCGTGGGTGGTCACGTTCACTGCGTAGTCGGCGCTATAGCCCTCGCGCTTCATGATGGGGATCAACACGCCGCCCATGGCCGATGTGTCGGCAATGGGGGAGCCCGAGACACCGCCAAACAGCGTGCTGGCCATCACGTTGGCCAGGCCCAGGCCGCCCTTCATGTGGCCGACGAGGCTGCGCGCGAAGTTCAGGATCTTGTCGGCAATGCCGCCGTGCAGCATCAGCTCGCCAGAGAAGATAAAGAACGGAATCGCCAGGAACGAGAAGACGTTCATGCCGGAGACCATCATCTGCATGGCGGTAGCCAGCGGTAGGCCCTCTACCGCGAAGGTGGCCAGGCAGCTCAGACCGATCGCAAAAGCGACGGGCACACCCAGCACGAGGAAAAGCACGAAGCTCAGGGAAAGTACAGCGAGTTCCATGGTCAGGCAGCAGCCTTCTTGGTAAATAGTGCCAGCAGGTGCTTGACTGAAAAAAGGACGATGAGGACACCCGCAATCACTGGAGGCAGGTAGCGGAATGCTTCGGAAATGCCCAGCGTGGGAATGGTGTCGTGCCGGGTGGACGCAGCCATGTGTTCGCAGCCCCACAGCAGTACCAGGGCAAATGTGATGGTCAGCAGCTCGACCAGTACGTGGCAGATGAATTGGCCCTTGGGTGGCAGCAGCTTGACGGCAGAGTCCAGGCCAATATGGCCGACATCATGCACGCCCGCAGCGGCGCCGAACATGGCGACGGAGATGACCAGCAGCAGGGCTACCTGTTCCACATACGCAGGCGCGTCGTTGAATGCGTAACGCATCACGACGCCGTAGATGACCACCAGGCCCAGTGCGGCCAGGCAGACACTGGCCAGGCGCAGCACCCAGTTGGACAGGTGCGCGTTGATTGAGTTGAATAATTGCATGGTGCGGCTTTGGCACGGCTCTGCCGCCGCGCCCAGGAGCGCGGCGGCAGAAGTGGCTTATTTGACGTTGACGATCTCTTGCACCAGAGCCTTCAGCTCAGGCGTGGTGGCGAACTTGTCCCAGACGGGTTTTTCTGCATCTACAAAGCTTTTCTTGTCGATTTCAGAGGTGGGGATGATCTTGGCGCCGCTCTTCAGCACGGCAGCGCGGGCTTCCTTTTCCTTGGCATCCCATAGCGTCACGTAGTAGGGCACAGAGGCCTTGGCCGACTTGCGCAATGAGGCCTGCTCGGCCGGAGTCAGGGTATCCCAGACCTTTTTCGAGAACACCAGCACTTCGGGGGTCATGACGTGCATGGTCTCCGAGAACACACCTGCCGACTCGTAGTGCTTGGCTTCTTCGTAGGAGGGGACGTTGTTTTCCGCTGCGTCAACCAGGCCGGTCTTCAGGCCGGTATAGACCTCAGCCATGGGCATCGGGGTGGGCGATGCGCCCATGGCGCTGACCATGCTGACCATCAGGTCGGAGGGCTGTACGCGGATCTTCATGCCTTTCATGTCGGCCACGCTCTTCACGGCCTTCTTGGCGTAGATGGAGCGCGAGCCGCTTTCATACATTGCCAGGCCGACAAAGCCTGCCTTGTCGAAAGCGGCCAGGATCTTGTCGCCCTGGGCGCCGTAGATGGCTTTGCGGAAGTGCTCGATGTCACGGAAGATGAACGGGAACGATGGAATCATGGACTCGGGCACGATGCCATTGAACGAGGCCAAGCTGACGCGCACCATGTCGATGGCGCCTATCTTCACCTGTTCCACCGTGTCTTTTTCGGAGCCCAGGGCGCTGTCGCCAAACACCTTGATGTTGTCTTTGCCGCCGGTGTCCTTGCTCAGCTCTTCGCCCATGAACTTCACCGCCATATTGGTCGGGAACTCCTTGGAGTGCACATCGGCCGAGCGGAAGTTGCGGGCCGAAGCCTGGCCGCTGACGACGCAGAAAGCGGCTGCGGCGATCAGGCTGAGAATTTTGCGATGGCTTGTCTTCATGTGTTTTCCTGGTTGAGGCTGGGGGATGGCTTATTGATCAGTCATCCTACAACTCAAACCAGAAAAGTATCAAAGGGTAAACCCCAGTTTGTGCTTTGTCTCAGTCTTTTGGGGCGTCCAGCGGCTGGCTTTTGCGTAGTCTTTCGCGGCTGTTCGACAGGTGGGTGCGCATGGCTGCGCGGGCGGAATCGCTGTCCTGGTCGCGTATGGCGTGGTAGATGCTCTCGTGCTCGCCGTGCACCTTTTGCAGGTAGGCCAGGCGGCCTTCGGGGACGTGTTGCAGAGTCTTCACCCGGGTGCGCGGAATGATCATGGTGCCCAGGTAGGTCATCAGGTCGGCAAAGTGCTGGTTGCCTGTGGCGCGAGCCACCTCCATATGGAACTGGAAGTCGGCCGGCACGGCGTCCGAATCCTGCGGAATGGCGTTCTTGAAGTTCTGCAGCGCTGCTTCCAGCTGGACCAGGTTGGCGGGCGTGCGGCGCTGGGCGGCCAGGCCCGCTGCCTCGGTCTCCAGGCTGATACGCAACTCCAGCAGGGCGATCACGTCGGCCACGGTGGCGAAGTCTTCAGGGGCAATCTTGAAGTTGCGGGTGTCGGGCGGCTCGATCACGAAGGTGCCTATGCCGTGCCGAGTTTCCACCAGGCCGGACGCCTGCAGCTTGGACAGGGCCTCGCGCACCACGGTGCGGCTGACGTCAAAGCGGGCCATCAGCTCGACCTCGGTGGGCAGCTTTTCGCCCGGTGGCAGCTGGCCCTGGCGGATGGTGGCGGCCAGCGTGTCTACGATTTCAGTGACCAGGCCCCGGGGGCGACGGGAGCGGGGAATGGAGGAGGCCGGTGTTTCGCTGTTGTTGTAAGTGCCGGTGTGGGTGGCGGAGGCCATAAAAAAATCCTTGACACGGAGAGAGTAGGTTATGAGAATCCATGTTGTCAGACAACGTACGACTGATGTGTGGAGCTGCTGGCCCACTGTATAGCAAAGCCTTTGGCAAAGTCCAGCAATAGACGCCAAAGGACACCAAACTGGTGTTTACACGGAGATCGGGACAAACATGGTCATCAAAGTGCACGAAAAAATCCTGCTCACTGGCGCCGCAGGCGGCCTGGGCAAGGTACTGCGCGAAAGCCTGAAACAAAACTGCACCACTCTGCGTCTGTCCGACGTGGTGGACTTTGGCCCCGCAGCCGAGGGTGAAGAAATCATGCTCGCCGACCTGGCCGACGCTGCTGCGGTAGATGCCATGGTGCAGGGCGTGGACGCCATCGTGCACATGGGTGGCAAGTCGGTGGACGGCCCGTTTGGCCCTATCTTGCAGGCCAATATTCTGGGCGCCTACAACCTGTACGAAGCGGCCCGCAAGTTCGGCGTGAAGCGGGTGGTTTTTGCCAGCTCCAACCACGTGACCGGCTTTTACCGCCAGGATGAAACCATTACCGCCGATGCACCCGCCCGGCCGGACGGCAACTACGGCCTGAGCAAGGCCTTTGGCGAAGACGTGGCGCGCTACTACTTTGACCGCTACGGCATCGAGACCGCTTGCGTGCGCATTGGCTCGTCGTTTCCCGAGCCACGCGATCGCCGCATGCTGGCCACCTACCTGAGCTACGGCGATCTGCACCGCCTGGTGACAGCCTGCCTGACCACGCCGGCGCTGGGCTTCACCATCATCTTCGGTATGTCGGACAACCCGGTGACCTGGTGGGACAACTCCCGCGCACGCCACGTCGGCTATGTGCCGCAGGACAGCTCGGCCGTGTTCCAAGATGCGGTGTATGCCCGCACCGCACCGCCGGACTTTAACGACCCCGCAGCCTTGCACCAGGGCGGCGCCTTTGTGCGCATGGGCCCGTACGAAGAATGAGCACGGCACACGCCATAGCCAGCACCCGCGACCGCGTGGGCGAATGCCCCGTGTGGTCCGTGGCTGAGCAGGCCTTGTACTGGGTGGACATCGAAGGCCGGCAGATCCGCCGCTGGAGCTTTGCTACCGAGCAGGTCCAGAGCTGGACCCTGCCCGAACGCGTAGGCTGCATCGCCCTGGCCGCCGCCGGTGGCGTGGTGGCCGCGATGGAAACCGGCATCTACGCCGTGCAGCTGGATGCAGCCACGCCGCGCCTGGAATGCGTGGTCCGCATCACCCACCCCGCACCCGGCATGCGCTTCAACGACGGCCGCTGTGACACGCAAGGCCGCTTCTGGGTCAGCACCATGGTGATGGACATGGGCCTGGCTTCGCCGCTGGGCGCCATCTACTGCCTGGACGGCAAGGGTTTGAGTGCTGCGCGGATGGATGGCTTCATCACCCCCAACGGCATGGCCTTCAGCGCGGACGGGCGTACCGGCTACGTGTCTGATTCGCATCCCAGGGTGCAGAAGATCTGGCGTTTTGCACTGGACGCCGACGGCATGCCCGGTCCACGCGAACTGTTTGCCGACATGCTGCCGCTGCCGGGTCGCCCCGACGGCGCCGCACTGGACGTGGAAGGCCACTACTGGATCTGCGCCAACGACGCCGGCCTGGTGCACCGCTTCAACCCGCAGGGCCAGTTGGTGGCCTCGCTGGAGGTACCGGTGGCCAAGCCATCCATGTGCGCCTTTGGTGGGCCAGACCTGGATGTGCTGTATGTGGCCTCCATCCAACCCGGCAACGTAGACCCCGCAAATCCTGGTTTGAACGGCGCCATGTTCGCGCTCAGGCCCGGTGTGCGCGGCCTGCCAGAGCCACTTTTTGTATAGCAAAAACTGCTGGTTAAAAATGCTTCCACCGCAGATAAATCCAGCGCTAGGTGCTATCTAAAAAATAGCAATTTCCTTGTAAACCATTTACCTACTGAGACAAAACCATGACACCCCAAGACCTCAAAACCATCATGGGCTCCGGCCTGCTGTCCTTCCCCATCACCGACTTCGACGAGCAGGGCGAATTCCGCCCCAAGACCTATATCGAGCGTCTGGAATGGCTGGCACCGTATGGCGCCAGCGCGCTGTTCGCGGCAGGTGGCACGGGTGAATACTTCTCGTTGGCTGGCGCCGAGTACAGCCGGGTCATCAAGACTGCGGTGGACACCTGCCGTGGCAAGGTGCCCATCATTGCCGGCGCCGGTGGCCCAACCCGCATGGCCATTGCCCACGCGCAAGAAGCCGAGCGCCTGGGCGCGCACGGCATTCTGCTGCTGCCGCACTACCTGACCGAAGCCGGCCAGGAAGGCCTGATCGAACATGTGGCGCAGGTCTGCAACAGCGTGAAGTTTGGCGTCATCGTCTACAACCGTGACCGCACCAAGCTGACCCCCGCATCGCTGCGCATCCTGGCCGACCGCTGCCCGAACCTGATCGGCTTCAAGGACGGTGTGGGCAACATCGAAACCATGTCCTCCATCTTCATGGCCATGGGCGACCGCTTTGCCTACCTGGGTGGCCTGCCGACGGCTGAGGTTTATGCAGCGGCCTACAAGGCGCTGGGCACGCCGGTGTATTCGTCCGCCGTGTTCAACTTCATCCCCAAGACCGCGATGGAGTTCTACCACGCGGTGGCCGCTGACGACATGGCCACGCAGCACCGCCTGTTGAAGGACTTCTTTATGCCTTACCTGGGCATCCGCAACCGCGTGGAAGGCTACGGCGTGAGCATCATCAAGGCCGGCGCCACCATCGTCGGCCATGGCGGCGGCCCTGTGCGCGCCCCACTGAGCGACTTGAAGCCTTCCGAGGTGGAAGAGCTGGCTGTGTTGATCAAGAAGCTGGGCCCCCAGTAAACCGCCATGACCCAAAAACACGACAACTTTATCAACGGCGCCTGGGTCGCAGGCGCGAGCTACGCCGCCAACGTCAACCCGTCCAACCTGGGCGATGTGATCGGTGAATACACCCAGGCCGATGCCGCCCAGCTGGACGCCGCCGTGCAGGCCGCCCAGGCGGCTTTCCCTGCCTGGTCTACCGGCAACATCCAGGCCCGTGCCGACGCGCTGGACAAGATCGGCACCGAAATCCTGGCCCGCCGCGAAGAACTCGGCACGCTGCTGGCCCGCGAAGAAGGCAAGACCAAGGGCGAAGGCATTGGCGAAGCCACCCGCGCCGGCAACATCTTCAAGTTCTTCGCTGGCGAATGCCTGCGTTTAACGGGTGAAACTGTGCCCTCGGTGCGCTCTGGCGTGGGCGTGGAAATCACCCGCGAACCGCTGGGCGTGATCGGCCTGATCACCCCCTGGAACTTCCCCATTGCCATCCCCGCCTGGAAGATTGCCCCGGCCCTGGCCTACGGCAACTGCGTGGTGCTCAAGCCCGCCGACCTGGTGCCGGGCTGCGCCTGGGCGCTGGCCGAGATCATCAGCCGCAGCGGCATTCCCGCTGGCGTGTTCAACCTGGTGATGGGCCGTGGCTCCGTCATCGGTGACCCGCTGGTCAACCACCCCGGTGTGGCGGCCATCAGCTTCACCGGCTCGCAAGGCGTGGGCGCCCGCATTGCCCAGCAGTGCGCGCTGAACCTGAAGAAGGTGCAGCTGGAGATGGGCGGCAAGAACCCGCAGGTCATTCTGGACGACGCCGACCTGGCCCAGGCCGTGGAGCTGAGTGTGCAAAGCGCGTTCTTCAGCACCGGCCAGCGCTGCACGGCCTCCAGCCGTCTGATCGTGACTGACGGCATTTATCCGCAGTTTGTGGCTGCCATGCAGGCCCGTATGGCGACGCTGAAGATCGGCGACGCCCTGGCTGCCGGTATCGACATCGGCCCGGTGTCTTCGCTGTCGCAACTGCAGCAGGACTTGGACTATGTGTCCATCGGCCAGGCTGAAGGTGCGCGGCTGCTGGCAGGTGGCGAACGCTTGCAGCGCGATACCGAGGGCTTCTTCATGGCCCCGGCGCTGCTGACCGACACCACGGCGGCGATGCGCATCAACCGCGAAGAGGTGTTCGGCCCGGTGGCCAGCATCATCCGCGTGAAGGGCTATGAAGAGGCGTTGGCTGAGGCGAACAACACGCCCTTCGGCCTGGCTGCGGGCATCGCCACCACCAGCCTGAAATACGCGACGCACTTCAAGCGCCACAGCCAAGCCGGCATGGTGATGGTGAATTTGCCCACCGCAGGGGTGGACTACCACGTGCCGTTTGGCGGCCGCAAGGGCTCCAGCTTTGGCTCGCGCGAGCAGGGCCGGTATGCGCAGGAGTTCTTCACCACGGTAAAGACCGCCTACACTTTCGCCTAATAAAAAGGCGACAAAAAGGGCGACACAATGCACAAGGTAGTACTGTTTGGCGAATGCATGCTGGAACTGCAAGGCGAGGCCTTTGGCAGCATGCACCAGGGTTTTGGCGGCGACACGCTGAATACCGCCGTCTACCTTGCGCGTTGTGCGACTGGATTGCAGGTTTGCTACGCCACCGCGCTGGGAGATGACGGCCTGAGTGCCGGCATGCTGCAGCGCTGGCAGGCCGAGCGGCTAGACGTGTCGCTGGTGCAGCGCCTGCCGGGCCGCATGCCCGGTCTCTACCTGATCCAGGTGGATGCCCAGGGTGAACGCAGCTTCAGTTACTGGCGCGACAGCAGTGCGGCCAAAGCGTATTTCGACGCCGCCATTACGCCGCTGGAGGCCGAGGCGGACAGCCTGGACGCCTTCTACCTCAGCGGCATCAGCCTGGCCATCTTGCCACCGGCTGGGCGGGAGTGCCTGTTTGCGCTGATGGGCCGCCTGCGTGCACGCGGCGCCACCGTGGTGTTCGACAACAACTACCGGCCGCGCCTATGGGCCAGCCGAGAAGAAGCCCTGGTCAATTTCGACCGGGCCTACGCTCTGGCCAGCATCGCATTGATTACTGCCGACGACGAGCAGGCCCTGCGCAATTTGCCCACGCTGCAGGCTGCGGTAGACGCTGCCCAGGCTTTGCCTTGTGCCGAGGTGGTCGTCAAGCGTGGCAGGGACGCAACCCTGGTGCGCAGCGCATCCGGCGTGCTGGAGGTGCCGACCGAGCGGGTCGACAAGGTGGTGGACACCACGGCAGCCGGAGATTCATTCGCCGCCGGCTACCTGGCCGTGCGTTTGCAGGGCGGCAGCCTGGCCGACGCAGCGCGGCATGGCAACCGCCTGGCGGGCCGGGTCATACAGCACCGTGGCGCGTTGATCCCGCAGGACGTGATGACCGACCTAGTGCTATCTAAATAATAGCTGCTCGCGCAGGCAATACCTGCGCTAGAGGCCTATTTCGCTTTGATTGCTGTCACTTCAATTTCAATCTTCATGCGCGGGTCCAGCAGGCCTGCGATGACCATCATTGCCGCCGGTTTGGCCTGGCCCAGGTAGCGCCGCAGCACCGGCCAGCAGGGCTCGAAGTCGGCCCCGTTGGGCAGCACGTAGTTCACCCGCACGACATCGTCCAGGCTGGCACCGGCCTGCTCCAGTGCGGCCTGAATGTTTTTCAGGCACTGCTCGGCCTGCACCACCACGTCGTCCGAGATGCTCATGCTGGCGTAGTCAAAGCCGGTGGTGCCAGACACAAACACCCAGTCGCCGTGCACCACGGCGCGGGAGTAACCAATCTGTTCTTCAAAAGGGGAGCCGGAGCTGATGTGTTTGCGTTGCATGGTGAGAGCCTTGGTTTAGGTAATCAGAATGTGAGACACGGCCTGGCCTATCGCCAGGCAGCTGGTCAAGCCCGGCGACTCGATGCCGATCACGCCGGCCCCGATGACGACGGCGTCGACGCTGTCCATCTCAATGCAGTGTGTTGCGCCGGGCCAGGCTGGGGAACAGGCGCAGCCACAGCACCGCGACCACCAGGGTGCCAATGCCACCCGCCACCACCGAGCCCACCGGGCCCAGCAGCGCCGCCGTGGCGCCCGACTCAAATTCGCCCAGCTGGTTAGACGCGCCTATGAACACAGAATTCACAGCACTCACCCGGCCGCGCATTTCGTTCGGCGTTTCTAGCTGCACCAGGCTTTGCCGCACCACCACGCTTACCATGTCGGCGCCGCCGGAAATCGCCAGCACCGCCATCGACAACACCAGGCTGGTGGATGCGCCAAAAATCACCATGCACAGGCCGTACAGCCCAACAGACAGCAGCAGGGTGCGCCCGACCTTGCGCTGCAGCGGCCAGCGTGTCAGCGCAATGGACACGAGCAGTGCGCCCACGGCGGGCGATGCACGCAGCAGGCCCAAGCCCCAGGGGCCGGTGTGCAGAATGTCTTTGGCAAACATGGGCAGCAGCGCTGTGGCCCCGCCCAGCAGCACGGCAAACAGGTCTAGCGACACCGCGCCGAGGATGGTCTTCTTTTCCCAGATGAAGCGCACGCCGGCCAATACGCTGTGCAGCGTCATCGGCTCGCGCGGAGGCGGCACGTGGTCGTAGCGCAGGCGGCTCAGCAGCACCACGCTGACGGCAAACAAAAGCACGCCGCTGGCGTACACCGCACTGGCACCACCGAGAAAAATGGCCCCACCCAATGCCGGACCGCCTATGGTTGCACCCTGCATGCCGGCCGCGCTGAGCGACATGGCACGCGGCAACAGTGCGGGCGGCACCAGCAGTGGCGTCAACGCCTGCTGTGCAGGCATCTGGAATGCACGGGCCGTGCCGAGCACCAGCGATATGGACAGCAGCCATTCGCGGCTCACCCATTGCTCCTGCGTGACCCACAGCAGGGTGAGGGCTACGAGTGCCTGCATGCCAACGCAGACAGCGACGATGCGGCCACGGTGTACCCGGTCTGCCACATGGCCGGCAATCAGAGTCAGCAGTAAAGCCGGCAGAAACTGCAGCAGGCCGACCAGCCCCAGGTCCCAGGCGCTGCCGGTCAGGTCATACATCTGCCAACCCACGGCCAGCATCAGGATTTGTGTGCCCAGGGTACCGAATATGCGCGCGATCCAGAGGCGCATGAAAGCGCGCTGTTCAAACAGAGAGGACAAGGTGTGCCTTGTGGAAATACAGAAGTGTGGTGAGGCTCAAAACCAGGCATCTGACCAAGCATCTGTGCAGGGTAAGCGCTGCAAGCTGGACTGGGAGCGCCGGGTAGGGCGGTTTTCGATTCTAGGTTGATGCTGAACTTTTCGCTGGAGGGCGGCGCGCTGGTAGCCTTGTAAAGTTCTGGATACCATGGGGCATCCATGGTTGCGACAGTTCGCGCCAAGAGCACAGCGGGCTGGTGCCCAGGTGCTTGATCCAAGAGGCATGTATGAAAACAACGGGTCGCTCTTTCAAGGCCTCGGCACGCAAATTTTTGCATATAGGTCTGCGCAAAGTGTTTGCCGCGTTTCCACGGCGGGTGCGCTTTGCTGCGTACCGCTCTTTTGTTGATTGCGACGTGGCTCCTGGTCCCGGCCTGGTGCTCAAGATTGCGGAGACCCAGCAAGAACTGGCCGCCTGTTTTGCCCTGCTGCACGATGCCTATGTGGCCAGTGGCTTTATGCAGGCGGACCCTAGCGGGATGCGCGTCACCCTCTACCACGCCTTGCCCACGACCACGACCTTGTGTGCCAAGGTGGACGGCAAAGTGGTGGGCACTATTTCGCTGATACGCGAGAGTGTTTTTGGCTTTCCGCTGCAGGCCATTTTCGAGCTGCAAGGGGTGCGCAAATTGGGCGGCAACATTGCCGAGGTTTCGGCGCTGGCGGTGCACCCCGACTATCGCAAGACGGGCGGAGCTATTCTTTTCCCGCTGATGAAGTTCATGTTTGAGTACTGCTCAACATTCTTCGACACCCGGCATGTGGTGATTGCGGTGAACCCCAGCCGCATTGAGATGTACGAGTCGCTGCTATTTTTCAAGCGCCTGCAGGCTACGCCGGTGGACAGTTATGACTTTGCCAACGGCGCTCCGGCCGTCGGTGCCTTTCTGGATCTGCGCAGCGCGCCCAAGCTGATGAAACGGGTCTACGGCGCAAAGAGCCAGCGCAAGAATTTGTACGCCTACTTCACGCAAGTGGTGTTGCCCAATATCTGCCTGCCCAGCCGGCGCTATTTCACGACCAATGATCCGGTGATGACGCCGGCTTTGCTGGACTATTTTTTCAACCAGAAGACCGCTGGATTCGCCCTGCTGGACGAGCGCAAGAAGTTGCTGCTGCACTCGATCTACAACCTGCCCGAATACCAGCAGGTGCTACCCAAGCTGGCGGCAAACGGGCTGGACACACATCCTTTGCGCGTCCATCCACGGTACTCGCTGAAGTGCCCCGCTGAGCTGTACATAGACGCTATGGCAGGCGACAAGCTGCAGAGTTTGCAGGTGATCGAGGTGTCCAGCTCCGGCTTTCAAGCCTACTGCGCCAACCATCTACCGCTGGATGTGTGGGGCGAGGTGACCGTGCACCTGGGCGCAGGCGAGCATTCGCGCATGTTGGCCATGGCGGTACGCGCAAAGTCCGGTTTCTATGGTTTTAAGCTGGCGAACCCGGACGCGGTCTGGCGGCAGTGTGTGCGCGTGCTGGAGTCTGGCACCACGCATGAACACCTGGCGACCGCCGCCTAGCCCATCTTGACCTTGCTATCAAAAAAATAGCTGCCAGCGCAGCTTTTACGTGCGCTAGCAGCCATTTTGGCTTGGGTTCTGTGTGTTGCTTAATGCAGGGTTTCGCCGTCGGGTGCGCCGGGGGCAATATTGAAAAAGCTGGCGCCGGTGCTGCCTCGGCCAATCTCTTCCTCGGTGGCTTCGCGCACATCTTCCACCCGCAGCTTCAAGCGCAGGGCAATGCCGGACAGCGGATGGTTGCCGTCCAACACCACATGTTCGGGGTAGATTTCGGACACGGTGTACAGCACATCCTGCGGCATGTCTGGGCTGGTGCCCTTGGGCAGTGCCGTGCCTTCGAAGACCATGCCTTCTTCCAGCTCGCTGGGAAATAGATTGCGCGCCTCCAGGAACAGCAGCTGGTCGTTGAAGTCGCCAAAAGCGTCTTCAGGCTCCAGTTGCAGCTCGACCACGGAGCCTGGCGTCAAGCCCATCAGCGCTTCCTCGATCTTCTTCAGCAGGTCGGAGCCACCGACCAAAAATTCGACGGGTTCGTCCAGGACGTCCAGCTCTTCGCCCAGGGTGTCTTTCAGCGTCCAGGTCAGGGCTGCGACGCGTTGTTGTGTGATTTCCATAGGAGAATTGTCGCAGTTTAGGCACCCGTCCTGACCACGCACACAAGGAAAACCATGGACGTTACCCAGATTCTGCCCCTGCTCGGCGGCATCAGCCCCCAGCAGTTTATGCAGCGCTACTGGCAGAAAAAACCGTTGTTGATCCGCCAGGCCATCCCCGGCTTCCAGGCTTTGCTGGACCGCAGCGCGCTGTTCGCGCTGGCCGAGCAGGAAGAAGTCGAGTCGCGCCTGGTAACCCAGGATAAAGGCCAATGGAAGATGAAAACCGGCCCGTTCCAGCGTCGCGCTTTGCCATCCCTGAAGACCCCAGGCTGGAGCCTGCTGGTACAGGGAGTGGACACCCATGAGGCTACCGTGCATGCGCTGCTGCAGCAGTTTCGCTTTGTGCCCGATGTGCGGCTGGATGACCTGATGATCAGCTACGCCACTGACGGTGGCGGCGTCGGCCCGCACTTTGACAGCTATGACGTGTTTCTGCTGCAAGCCCACGGCCAGCGCCGTTGGCGCATCGGCCGGCAAAAGGATTTGACCCTGGTGGAGGGCGCACCGCTGAAGATACTGGCCGAATTCACGCACGAGGAGGAGTTTGTGCTGGAGCCGGGTGACATGCTCTACCTGCCGCCGCGTTATGCGCATGACGGCGTAGCCGTGGGCGAGTGCATGACTTATTCCATCGGATTCCGGGCCCCCAGCCGTGGTGAGCTGGCGCGCGAGCTGCTACAGCGCATGGCCGAGGAGGCCGACGATGTGGTGGGCGAGGCCTTATATGGCGATGCCGGCCAGCCCGCGACCGAAAATCCGGGTGCCATTCCAGCATCTTTACAAGACTTTGCACAGAGCGCTTTGACGGCTTTGCTGGACGATCCACAGGCTTTGCAATGTGCTTTGGGCGAGGTTTTGACCGAGCCCAAGGCCAACGTCTGGTTCGACGCGCAAGAGCTTTCCGGGCCGCTGGAAAACGTTGTACTGGACCCGCGCACCCGCATGGTCTACGACGCCCACCACATCTTCATCAACGGTGAAAGTTACCGCGCCTCGGGCAAGGATGCGACCCTGATGCGCCGCCTGTCCGACCAGCGTCGGCTGGATGCCAAAACCATGGCCAAGGCCAGTACCGATGCGTATTCGCTGCTGGTGTCGTGGTGCGAATCGGGCTGGGTACACACGGGCTGAGATCGTATGGACACGCTGCCTGAACCTGTTTTGCCGCAGCGCCCCCAGGGGCGTTTTCTGGGGCGCGTGGCCTTCCAGCAGCTGGTGCGCGACGCCTTTGCCTGCGCTGCGCACGAGGGGTGGCGCGAGATTTTCATCTCTGACAGTAACTTCGAAGACTGGCCGCTGGGCGAGCGCGCTGTCTGCGCGGCGTTGCAGTCCTGGGCTCGCTCGGGGCGGCGTTTCACCATGCTGGCCCAGAACTTTGAGGAGGTGGTGCGCCGCCATGCGCGCTTCGTGGAGTGGCGGGTGACCTGGTCGCATCTGGTGGAATGCAGAGCCTGGCGCAGTGCTGATCCGCTGGAGCTGCCCAGCGCGCTGTACAGCTCGGAATGGGTGATGCGCCGCCTCGACCCGCTGCATTGCAGCGGCGTGAGCACGGACGATGCCTCCAGCCGCATCCAGCTGCGCCAGACCCTGGATGCGGGTTGGCAAAAAGGCAGCCCGGCGTTTGCTTCGTCGGTGCTGGGTTTGTGATCCGGACTGTTGGTTTTTCCGCTAAGGGTATTTAGGCATTGCGGAAGAAAAAGCTTATAATTTAAGGCTGAGTTGAAAGAGCTCGAGTGCTTTCACTCGGTCGCACCGACATACTGTATGTGCTGACGATTTCCGGAAATTGTTTTCCCATCTAAGGAATTTTCTAATGAACAAGTCTTATGTACTCGCGGCTCTGATGGCTGCTGCTGCTCTCGCCGCTTGCGGTAAAAAAGAAGAACCAGCTCCTGCACCAGCACCTGCTGTTGAAGCACCAGCTCCTGCACCAGCACCCGCTGCTGACGCATCTGCTCCAGCACCTGCTGCTGACGCATCTGCTCCAGCTGCTGACGCTGCTGCTGCTGCCGCTGCTGCTGCTGCCAGCGCTGCTTCGAAGTAATTCGTTACTCGAAAAATTAAAAGCCACCGCAAGGTGGCTTTTTTTTGCCCGCTTGAAGCCTGATGGACTCAGGTCTTGGTGGCCAGGTGGTCCAGGTCGGGCTTGTCTGCCGGGTCCACGTGGGTCATCAGGTTGAGTACCTGGTGGCGCAGCATGACGCGCCGCCGTGCCTCTACTGCAATGTCGTGCCCTTGTTCGACCGTTATGTCGGCATGCACCACGATATGGGCATCGGCCACGATCATGTCGCCCATGCGCCGTGTCTTGATGTCATGTACGCCCACAACGCCCGGCGTTTGCTCAATGGTTTTGCGGATGGCGACCACCTCCTGCTCGTCTGCGGCCCGGTCCATCAGGTCATGCAGCGCGGCCCAGCCAAAGGTCCAGCCCATGCGGCCCACCATGAAGCCCACGATCAGGGCTGCAATCGGGTCCAGCAAGGGGTAGCCCAATAGATTGCCCACAATGCCCAGGCCTACGACCAGAGAGGAGGCGGCGTCTGACCGCGCATGCCAGGCATTGGCAACCAGCATGCTGGACTTGACCGACTTCGCAATCCGCAGCATGTAGCGAAACAGCAGCTCTTTGGCGACCAGCGCACCCAAAGCGACCCACAGGGCCACCATGTGCACGCTGGCGATGCTGCTGGGTTGCTCCAGCTTCACCGCTGCGTTCCAGACCATGCCGATACCCACGGCCAGCAGCAGCAAGCCGAGCGCCAAGGAGGCGCCAGTCTCAAAGCGCTGGTGGCCATAAGGGTGCTCCTTATCCGGCCCCTTGTGGCTATGGCGATTGGCTAGAAGCACCGCAAAGTCTGCGACCAGATCGGACAGAGAATGCACGCCGTCGGCAATCAGGCCTTGAGACTTCGAGAATATGCCGATGGCAATCTGTGCACTGCTCAAAACCAGGTTGACGACGACGCTCACCCAGGTGCTTCTGGATGCCGCCGCCGCCTTGATTGCCAGGTCGGCCGGGGTCTCTTCGGTGTTGTCGGACAGCAGGGAGGTATCCATCAAGGTTCCATTTTTATGGTTTTACTAGAAGCCGAGGCCGGCTCCGGCCCCCATCAAGGTGGCGATACCGATGACGGCGAAAAGGGCTGCCGCGATGCGGTGTACCAGTTTGGTTGGGATACGCTGCGCTAATTTGTCGCCCAGCAAGACTGCGGGTACGTCGGCGAGCATCATGCCCATTGTTGTACCTGCAACCACGCTGAAAAAGCTATGGTACTTGGCCGCCAGGGCAATGGTTGCGAACTGGGTTTTGTCGCCCATCTCGGCCAGAAAAAATGTGACCAAGGTGGTGCCAAAAATACCGAAACGCAGCAGCTTGGCATCGTCATCGTCGAGTTTGTCTGGTATCAGCGTCCAGGCTGCCATGCCGATAAAGCTCACGCCCAGTACCCAGCGCAGGATTTCCGGGCTGACGATGGAGGTAAGCCATGAGCCCACGGCGCCTGCAAATGCATGGTTTGCGATGGTGGCGGCCAAAATGCCGCCAATGATGGGCCAGGGCTTGCGAAACTTTGCGGCAAGCAAGAAGGCCAAGAGCTGGGTTTTGTCGCCGATTTCGGATAGCGCGACGATGCCTGTGGATACGAAAAATGCTTCCATGGGTAGGTTTTCCTTGGCCAGATACGAGACGAATGACCACGCCATCCCCTGGCCGAACCGGGACGGTATGGTCAAAGGTCTTGCCAAGATTTAACCGCTTACGCCATGGTTGCAGGGCAACCAAGTATGTTGACGTAAGCCTCATGCGCCGATGAGAGGCTACTCCCCAATGAAGCAGCGATGATAGCCTATGAATGTGTCAGTTCTGCCTACACCGCCACCCAATTCGAGCCTTGTGCTGCATCTGCGACGCCAATTCGCAGGGTGTCGCAGCCGCAGGCTTGTGTCAGCGCGGCCAGGGCCAGGTCGGGGTGGTTGTTCTTCTCGCTCAGATGTGCTGCCACCACTTGGCGCAGACCGCCCGGTAGGAGGCGCTGTGCAATCTCCGCTGCCGCATGGTTGGCCAGGTGGCCATACAGGCCGCCCACACGGCGTTTGAGGAAGCTGGGGTAGCGCGATGCTTCCAGTAGATCCGGGTCGTGGTTGCACTCCAGCAGCATGGCCTGGCAGCCCATCAGTTGCTCCAGCACATGGGGAGTGGCGTGGCCCAGGTCGGTCAGGATACCCAGCTGTTTGTCGCCGTGCACGCAGCGCAGCTGAAGGGGTTCGCGGGCGTCATGCGGTACGGTGAAGGGGTGTAGTTGCAGGTTACCGAGATCGATCGGGCTCAGGTCGCGCGCGATATGCAGCAGTCCATCGAAGTCGGGTGCGCCTATGGCCGCCGCAGAGCCTTGGCTCATCCAAACGGGAATGCGGTGCTGCACGGCCCACTGCCGCGCGCAGCCTACGTGGTCGCCATGCTCGTGGGTGATGAAGATGGCATCGACATGCCCCGGCTGTACGCCGGCAAGTACCAGCCGCTGGTCCAGCTGGCGGGTGCCAAAACCGCAATCGACCAGCACGCGCGTAGTGTGCGTGCCGGTCTGGGCTTCCACCAGGGTGCCATTGCCTGCGCTGCCGCTGCCCAGGCTTTTGAAGCGCAGCAAGCGAGGCTCGCCTGCTTGGCTTATTTCAGATCGTCCGCAATGATCTTGATGATGCGCTGGGCGTTGGCCGAGGTCTCCGGTGCGCCGTCGGCATTGAGTACCGCTACGGTGCTGGACTCGCCTGCGCTGCGTACGGAGATGCGGTATTTCAGCGGCTGTGCCGTGCTGTCCTTGCTGAACAGCTTGCTGAAGAAGCCGGGCTCCTTCTTGTTTGCGTTGGGCTCGACATAGCGTACGAAGTACACGCCTTGGCTGCGGTCGCGGTCTTCTACGGTGAAGCCGGTGCGGTCCAGTGTCAGGCCGACACGGCGCCAGGCGCGGTCAAAACCATCGTCCAGTTGCACCACGGGCTGGCTGCCCTGTGTGGATACGCGGGCACCGGCTTTGCTGGCTTCAGCCTGCATCACGGCCTTGACCTGCTCAGATGGAGCACCTAGGCGTAGCATCAGGCGGCGCAGAAACTCGACTTCCAGCTCGGGATCGGTGGGGCGGGGCTCCCAAATGGTCTGGTCTTTGGACTGGCTGGTATAGACCTCCACCATGCCGCGGTGGCTGATGTAGATCTCGGTACCGCCGGTGGCGGTGCGTTCCAGGCGGGTGCGGAACTTGTCGCGCTCACCGGTGGAGTACAGCGAGTCAAATACTTTGCCAATGGTGCTGCGGATGATGTCCTGCGGCAGCTTGGCGCGGTTTTCGGCCCAGTCGGTTTCCATGATGCCCAGGCTGGCCTGGTCTTCGGTCAGAACGAAACCGTTTTGCTGCCAGAAGTCGCGTACCGGTCCCCAGAGCTGGTCGGCGGGGCGGTTGATCACCAACCAGCGCTGCGTGCCCGCGCGCTCGATGCGAATGTCGCCCAGCGAAGAGGCGGCAGTAGGTGCGGCAGAGGCGACCTGGCCCACCTTGTAGTTGCTGGCGGTCACGGCACTGCCCGGCACCACGTATTTGGAGTCGCGGGTGAGCTGGGACAGATCAGGCGGGACCTCCAGCGAAGGGCCGGCCTTGGTCGCGCTCTTGTAGTCGATTTTTTCGCTTTCCAGCACGCTGCAGGCGCCCAGGGCCAGAGTCAGTCCCAGCAATCCAACTTTTGCAATATGGTTCACGTGTCGTTCCTAAAAGGGTGAGGGCTTATGCCGCCAACGGTGACCGGGCGGTATGCCCGGCGCTTTGTTGCAGCATGTATCGCGAAATGGTTTAGATCAGGCCGCCGCTGCGCAGCGCGTCCTGCACGGTGGCGTGCAGATGGGGCGACAACGGGGTCATCGGCAGGCGCATGGTGGCGCCGCACAAGCCCATATGGGCCATGGCCCACTTCACGGGAATGGGGTTGGCTTCCACAAACAGGTTCTTGTGCACAGGCATGAGCTTGCGCTGGATTTCCATCGCGCCGCGTGCATCTCCCGCCATGGCCGCCACGCACAGCTGGTGCATCAAGCGTGGTGCCACATTGGCAGTGACGCTGACGTTGCCTTGGCCGCCGCACAGCATCAGGGCTACAGCGGTGGGGTCGTCTCCCGAATAGACGGCAAAGCGGGCCGGCACGTCGCGGATCAGCCATTGGGCGCGTTCGATATTGCCGGTGGCTTCCTTGATGCCAACGATGCCGGGCAACTGGGCCAGGCGCAGCACGGTGTCGTGCAGCATGTCGGCAACGCTGCGGCCGGGGACGTTGTACAGCACCATGGGCAGGTCTACCGCTTCGGCGATGGCCTTGAAGTGCTGGTACTGGCCTTCTTGTGTGGGCTTGTTGTAATAGGGTACGACCTGCAACTGGCAGTCAGCACCCACGCCCTTGGCGAAGCGGGCCAGTTCAATGGCTTCGGCGGTGGAGTTGGCGCCGCAGCCGGCCATGATCGGCACGCGGCCCTTGGCTTGCTCCACCGCGACGCGGATGATTTCGCACTGCTCTTCGACGTTGACTGTCGGCGATTCGCCGGTGGTGCCAACCACGCCTATGCAGTCGGTGCCTTCGGCGATGTGCCAGTCGATCAGCTTGCGCAGGGTGGGGTAGTCCACGCTGCCGTCTTCATGCATCGGGGTCACGAGTGCCACGATGCTGCCAGTAATGGGTGTCATGTCCGCAGTCTCAAACGGGAAAATGGCCATTCTAACTAGAGCCTGTAACGGGTTTGTGCTCGGTGGCTGTGGCGAAAAATACTGTTTTGCTATCAAATGTGTAGCTTCTAGCGCAGGTATTTAATGCGCTAGAGGCCAATTTCATTCAAAAGCAGGCCCACAGCTGGTTGGCCATGTCCACCAGAAACTCAGGCCGGGTGTACAGCATGAATACGCCGGCCAGCACGGCCAGCGCAGCGCACCAGGCAAGTGGTTTAATGCTGCGGTGCATCCGTCATGCCCCTTGTGCTGCGCCTGCGGCACGGCGTATGGGGGTCTCTTTGACCGGCAGATTCACCAGCCCGGCAAACACACCCAGCGCTATCGCGATGTACCAGACCAGGTCGTAGTTGCCATTGCGGTCATAGATGAAGCCGCCTAGCCAGACGCCCATGAAGGAGCCAACCTGGTGGCTTAGAAACACAAAACCGCTGAGCATGGACATGTGCTGGATACCGAAAATCTGCGCCAGTGCCGCGTTAGTGGGCGGCACCGTGGATAGCCACAAAATGCCCATGGTGGCCGCAAATAGGTACACGCTCGTGGGCGTCAGCGGCGCCAGCAGAAACAGGCTGATGACCACCGCTCGCGCAATGTAAATGAATGCCAGGATGTTCTTTTTCTGCATGCGCTGGCCCAGCGTTCCCGCCAAGTAGGTACCAAACACATTGAACAGGCCGATCAAGGCCAGCGCATAGCTGGCCACCTGGGGCGACAAGCCCTTGTCGCGCAGATAGCTGGGCATGTGCACACCAATGAACACCACCTGGAAGCCGCAGACAAAATAGCCGGCCATCAGCAGCTGGAAGCTGGGGTACTTGAAGGCTTCTTTCAGAGCCTGGGCAATGGTCTGTTCCCGGTGTGCTGGCTGGCCGGTGCCAAAGCCGGGTTCCCGCAGGCCCCAGGCCAGCGGCATGATCAGCAGCGCTGCGCAGCCCAGTACCACCAGGGCCTGCTGCCAACCGAACTGGCTGATCAGTAGCCCTTCGGTGGGCACCATCAAGAACTGGCCGAACGAGCCGGCTGCTGCTGCGATGCCCATGGCCCAAGAGCGCTTGTCGGCCGGAACATTGCGGCCAATGATGCCGTAGACCACGGCGTAGGTTGTCCCGGCCTGCGCCATGCCGATCAACACGCCAGTACTGAGCATGAACTGCAGCGGCGTTACCGCATGCGCCATGCCGAACAGGCCCAAGGCGTAAAGCAGCGCGCCCACCAGCATGACGCGGAAGGCACCAAATTTGTCGGCCAGCATGCCGGCGAAGACGCCGCTGATGCCCCAGGCCAGATTCTGGATGGCAATCGCGAAGGCAAAAGTTTCGCGGGTCCAGCCCTGGGCCTGGGTAATGGGCTGCAGCCACAGGCCGAAACCGTGGCGTATACCCATGGACAGGGTCACGATGGCGCCGCCGTACAGCAGCAACTGGGGGATGGATAAAGCAGGGGGCGTGCGGTTCATCCCAGCACTGTAGCCAATTTGGCGGAGTGTAAAGCTCGGGCTGTTGTTACATCCAGTATTTGCGGTCCCAAACCACTACAATCCGCCGCATGGCAACCCAAACTTCTGCAACCCCCGCATATTCTGAAAGCTCGATCCGCGTACTCAAGGGCCTGGAGCCCGTCAAGCAGCGCCCGGGCATGTACACCCGCACCGATAACCCTCTGCACGTGATCCAGGAAGTGCTGGACAACGCTGCCGACGAAGCGCTGGCAGGCCACGGCAAGCGTATCCGTGTCACACTTTTTATCGATGGCTCCGTGGGCATCGAAGACGACGGGCGTGGCATTCCGTTTGGCATGCACCCGGAAGAAAAAGCGCCGGTGATCGAGCTGGTGTTCACCCGACTGCACGCGGGCGGCAAGTTCGACAAGGGCAAAGGCGGCGCCTACAGCTTCTCTGGTGGCCTGCACGGTGTCGGCGTGAGCGTGACCAACGCCCTGGCGCTGCGGCTGGAAGCCACCTCGTACCGCGAAGGTTCGGTGGCCAAGCTCGTCTTCGCAGATGGCGACGTGGTCGAGCCGCTGCTGGTGCGCAAGGCCGAGTCGGGCGACCGCAAGTCCGGCACCAGCGTGCGCGTCTGGCCAGATGCCAAATATTTCGAGTCCGTGGCCTTGCCCATGGCCGAACTCACTCACTTGCTGCGCAGCAAGGCGGTGTTGATGCCCGGCGTTACCGTGACCCTGACGGTCGAGAAAACCAAGGAAGTGCAAACCTGGTCCTACAAGGGCGGCCTGCGCGATTACCTGACCCAGACGCTGAACGGCGAGCTGGTGATCCCCATGTTCGAGGGCGAGGGCTTTGCCGACAGCGGCCATGAAATCTTTGCCGAAGGCGAGGGCGCCCAGTGGTGCGTGGCCTTCACTGAAGACGGCGCGCCGGTGCGTGAAAGCTATGTCAACCTGATCCCCACCACCGTGGGCGGCACCCATGAGCTGGGTCTGCGCGACGGCCTGTTCAATGCGGTGAAGAGCTTCATCGAGCTGCATTCCTTGCTGCCCAAGGGCGTCAAGCTGCTGCCCGAAGACGTATTTGCCCGCGCCAGCTTTGTGCTCAGCGCCAAGGTGCTGGACCCGCAGTTCCAGGGCCAGATCAAGGAACGGCTGAACTCGCGCGACGCGGTGCGTCTGGTGTCCAGCTTTGTGCGCCCGGCGCTGGAGCTGTGGCTGAACCAGCATGTGGAATACGGCAAAAAGCTGGCCGAGCTGGCCATCAAGGCCGCCCAGTACCGGCAAAAAGCCAGCCAGAAGGTCGAGAAACGCAAGGGCTCCGGCGTGGCCGTGCTGCCCGGCAAGCTGACCGACTGCGAAAGCCGCGACTTGGCGCAGAACGAGGTATTCCTGGTCGAGGGTGACTCCGCCGGAGGCAGCGCCAAGATGGGCCGCAACAAGGAAAGCCAGGCCATTCTGCCGCTGCGCGGCAAAGTGCTGAACACCTGGGAAGTTGAGCGCGACCGCCTGTTTGCGAATACTGAAATCCACGACATATCGGTGGCAATTGGTGTGGACCCGCACGGCCCCAAGGACACCCCTGACCTGAGCGGCCTGCGCTACGGCAAGATCTGCATCCTGAGCGATGCGGACGTGGACGGCTCGCATATCCAGGTGCTGCTGTTGACCCTGTTTTTCCGCCATTTCCCCAAGCTGATCGAGTCTGGCAACGTATATGTGGCGCGCCCGCCGCTGTTCCGCGTGGATGCGCCGGCGCGCGGCAAAAAGCCGGCCTCCAAGGCCTACGCGCTGGACGAGGGCGAGCTGACGGCGATTCTGGACAAGTTGCGTAAGGAAGGCGTTCGCGAAGGCGCGTGGAGCATCAGCCGCTTCAAGGGCCTGGGCGAAATGAATGCCGAGCAGCTGTGGGACACCACGCTGAACCCGGATACCCGCCGCCTGTTGCCGGTGCAGCTGGGCAGTGTTAACTTCGAGCAGACTGAAAACCTGATCACCAAGCTCATGGGCAAGGGCGAGGCCGGTTCACGGCGCGAACTCATGGAACTGCACGGTGACGCGGTGGAAATCGACGTCTAATGAACCCATGAATACTTTTGGCATCTACCGCAGATTCTGCTTAGGTCTACTGCTACTCTTTTTGCAGCAGATAGCGCATGCGGATGTGTGGGGCTATATCGACCCCCAGGGTGTGGCGCATTTCTCGACCCAGAGGGAGGACGAGCGCTACGAGCTGTTCTTCCAGGGCGATGAAAGTTTTGACACCACCCAGGGCGTGCAACCACTCACCAGTGCGGCCCAGCCGGCGCCCGGCGTGCCGTCCAAATTGTTGGCGTTTTTTGATATTTCTCCCAGTTACAAGCTGGTGAAACACCATCTGCAAGAGGCCGCCAACAAGCTCAGCATCGACTACGAGTTGCTGCAGGCGCTGATCGTCAACGAATCGGGCTTCAGCGCGACTGCCGTATCGCCCAAGGGCGCCATAGGCCTGATGCAGATCATGCCGGCCACGGCCGAGCGCTATGGCCTGGTGGGCGACCCCAAAAACAGCATCGAGCAAAAGCTGACCGACCCGAAGACGAATATCCGTATCGGCACCCGCTACTTGAGCGACCTGATCCGCATGTTCCCTGGCCAGCTGGATTTGGCGGTGGCCTCGTACAACGCCGGTGAGGGCGCGGTACAGAAGGCCGGTAACCGGATTCCTAATTTCAAGGAAACCCAGGCCTACGTCAAAAACGTGCTGCAGCTCTACACCAGCCTGAAGCCTGCGGCGGCCGCGACGGCCCAGCGCCGTCAACCCACGCGCGTGCGCATGGAACTGGCCGGTGGTGCTTCTGGCAGGGGCAATATGCCGGCCAGCGCGGACGCCGCTTCGTTGCGCGCTGCTCCCTGAATTCCCGCTAGGCTTGCCTGCGCCGCTCGGTGGCGGGCTGCCGTGTCTTTTTATTTCTTTTCTGCTTTGAAGTTTGTGTTCTGACCATGACCGACCAACCTGAATTGGACCTGCCGCAAGACCCGCCCCAACAGCCACCCCAGCAGCCGCCGGAAGAGCCCGCGCTGATCGTGATGGACGATGGCGGCCAAAGCCTGGCCGGCTACGCCCAGCGTGCCTACCTGGAGTACGCGCTCAGCGTGGTCAAGGGCCGGGCCATTCCCGATGTGACCGACGGCCAGAAGCCGGTGCAGCGCCGGATTCTGTACGCGATGTCGCGCATGGGCCTGGGCTTCGGTGGCCCTAACGGTGCCACCGGTGCCAAGCCCGTGAAAAGCGCGCGGGTTGTGGGCGATGTGCTGGGTAAATACCATCCGCACGGTGACCAGGCTGCCTATGACGCCATGGTGCGCATGGCGCAGGACTTTAGCCAGCGCTATCCGCTGATCGACGGCCAGGGTAACTTTGGCTCGCGCGATGGCGATGGCGCAGCGGCGATGCGCTACACCGAGGCCCGGTTGTCCCGTATCACGACGCTGTTGCTGGACGAGCTCGATGAAGGCACGGTGGATTTCGTGCCCAACTACGACGGCTCTTTTGAAGAGCCCAAGCAATTGCCGGCGCGCCTGCCGTTCAATCTGCTGAACGGCGCCAGCGGTATTGCTGTGGGTTTGGCGACAGAAATTCCCAGCCATAACCTGCGCGAAATCGCCGATGCCTGTGTGGCGCTTATCAAGACGCCGCAGCTCAGCGAAGAGGAGCTGTTCACCCTGGTCCCAGGCCCAGACTATCCCGGCGGCGGCCAGATCATCAGCAGCAGCGCCGACATTGCCGACGCCTACCGTACCGGACGTGGCTCCCTCAAGGTGCGTGCGCGCTGGAAGATCGAAGAACTGGCGCGTGGCCAGTGGCAGCTGGTGGTGAACGAGCTACCGCCCGGTGTCAGTACCCAGCGCGTACTGGAAGAAATTGAAGAACTCACCAACCCGCGTATCAAGGCTGGCAAAAAAGCCCTGAGCCTGGAGCAGACCCAGCTGAAAGCCTCGGTGCTGTCGGTGCTGGACGTGGTGCGCGACGAGTCGAACAAGGACGCGGCCGTGCGCCTGGTGTTCGAGCCCAAAACCAGCCGCATCGAGCAGCAGGAGCTGATCACCGCGCTGCTGGCGCACACCAGCCTGGAAACCTCTGCACCGGTCAATCTGACCATGATTGGCTTGGACGGCCGGCCCATGCAGAAGTCGCTGCGCCAGATGCTGGAAGAATGGATTACCTTCCGCCAGACCACGCTGCAGCGCCGCTCGCGCTTCCGCTTGGACAAGGTGCTGTCCCGCATCCATATCCTCGAAGGCCGGCACATGGTGCTGCTCAACATTGACGAGGTAATTGCCATCATCCGCACGGCCGACGAGCCCAAGGCGGCCTTGATCGCGCGTTTCAATCTCAGCGACATCCAGGCCGAAGACATCCTTGAAATCCGCCTGCGCCAATTGGCCCGCCTGGAAGCCATCAAGATCGAGCAGGAGCTCAAAAGCCTGCGCGTAGAGCAGGCCAAGCTGGAGGAGCTGCTGGCCAACCCCACCGTGCTGCGTCGCCTGATGGTCAAGGAGATCGAAGCCGATGCCAAGCTGTTCGCCGATGCGCGCCGCACGCTGATCCAAGCCGAAAAGCGCGCCGTGGTCGAGGTCAAGGTGGTCGATGAGCCGGTCACCGTAGTGGTCTCGCAAAAAGGCTGGGTACGGGCTCAAAAGGGTTGGGCAAAGGACCGGGCCGCCGGGACGACGGCCGAGTACAGCTTCAAGTCGGGCGATGCGCTGTACGGCACGTTCGAGTGCCGCAGTGTCGATACCCTGCTGGTGTTCGGTACCGCCAAGGACAAGGTCGGCCGCGTCTATACCGTGCCGGTTGCCTCGCTGCCCGGCGCACGCGGTGATGGTCAGCCCGTGACCACGCTGATCGAGCTGGAGCCGGGCACCCAGGTGGCGCATTATTTTGCCGGCCCGGGGGCGGCCTGCCTGCTGCTGTCCAGCTCAGGTGGCTACGGTTTCCTGGCCACGGTGGACGATATGCTGTCGCGCCAAAAGGGCGGCAAGGCCTTCATCACTGTGGGTGAGGGCGAAACGGTGTGCGCACCCTCGCATGCCAGCGGTGGCGGCGGTGGGCAGCCGGTGCTACCGGCAACCCATGTGGCCTGTGCTTCGGCGGGCGGGCGCATCCTGACCTTCGAGATTACGGAGCTGAAGAACCAGCCCAAGGGCGGGCGTGGTCTGATGATGATCGATCTGGAAGACAAGGACAGCCTGGCCGGTGCGGTGGCGTATACACGCAGCATCCGTATCGACGGCATAGGCCGTGGCGCCAAACCGCGGTCGGAAACCCTGGAAATCCGCAGCCTGAACAATGCCCGTGCGGTGCGTGGGCGCAAGGGCAAGGTGGCGGACCTGGGATTCAAGCCCCATGCGGTGTTGCGACTGGAGTAAACCCTAGGGCGCGAGCCACGCCAGTCCTATGTTTCCGGTGGATGTCTGTCACAATTTGCGGTGCACACCGACGGCACATTCAACCGGGGACAAATCATGAACTTCAGCAATCTCAAAGTAGCCTCCAAGCTTTGGCTAGCAGTTGGCGTCATCGTCGCGACTTTGCTCGTTTTGGTGGGTCTGGTCAGCTACAGACTCGACAGGTTGGAGACGCAAAGTGCAGCGGCGCAAGCCGCCATGATGCAGCGCGTGATGAAGTCCACCAAGTGGTCGGGGCTGACGGCCATGAATGCGGTGCGTGCCGAGGCGTCGCTGCTGAGCAGTGATCCTGCGGTGGGAAGTGCCTTCAAGGACCCGACGGCGGCCACCAGCACCCAGATTACTGAAATTCAGAAGAGCATCGTGGAAGAGGCTTCGAGCGAAGCCGACAAAGCGCAACTGGAGAAAATTGCCAGCAGCCGCAAGCAGGTGTTGGACAGCCGGGCGCGGGCCCAGCAACTCAAGAAGGATGGCAAGGCCGAAGAGGCTGTGGCTTTGCTCCAAGGGGAGGTGAAATCCACGGTTACGGCCTATCTGGGCGAACAGCGCAAATTTGTGGAAATGCAGGAGCAGTCTTTGCTCAAGTCCGAGGCGGACGCGAAAGCCGAGCGGGCCCTGCTGTTCAATGTGATCAGTTTGGGATTAGCGGTGTTGGTGTTCGGTGTGCTGGCTGGCGCTTATTGGTTGATCCGTAGCATCCAGCAGCCGCTGCAGCAGGCCAACACGGTGGCCGCACAAATCGCCGAGGGTGATCTGAGCATGCAGCTGCAGTCTGTTCGGAAAGATGAGTTCGGTGATTTGCTCCGCTCGCTGGGTAGCATGAGTGGGGCATTGGGCCGCATGGTGCACCAGGTCCGCCAAAGCACCGACAGCATTGCGATTGCCAGCGCCGAGATTGCCAGCGGCAACAACGACCTGGCAGCGCGTACGGAGCAAACGGCCAGCAATCTGCAGCAGACTGCGGCGTCCATGGACCACCTGACCAACACCGTACGCAACAGTGCCGACAATGCCCAACAGGCGACTACGCTGGCTGCCAATGCATCGCATGTGGCTCAAAAGGGCGGCGAGGTGGTCAAGCAAGTGGTGGTGACCATGGAAGACATCAACGCAAGTAGCAAGAAGATTGCGGACATCATTGGTGTCATTGATGGCATCGCCTTCCAGACCAACATTCTGGCTCTGAATGCGGCCGTGGAGGCCGCCCGTGCGGGTGAGCAGGGCCGTGGCTTCGCGGTGGTGGCCAGTGAGGTGCGTAGCCTCGCGCAGCGCAGCGCCCAGGCGGCCAAGGAGATCAAGGGGCTGATCGACAGCTCGGTGGAAAAGGTGGAGTCCGGTGCGCGCTTGGTGGCAGAGGCCGGCACCACCATGACGGACATCGTGCAGTCGGTCAAGCGGGTGACCGATATTGTGGGTGAGATCACCTCAGCTGCGAATGAGCAAAGCTCGGGCATTGGTGAGATCAACCGGGCCGTGGTGACCCTGGACCAGATGACCCAGCAGAACTCCGCCCTGGTGGAGGAAAGTGCGGCGGCGGCCAGCAGCATGCGGGAGCAAGCGGCACAGCTGGCATCTGCCGTGTCGGTGTTCAAGGTGCCTTCGTCCATCCATGTGCAGCCTACGCCGTACCCGTCTGTGGCGCCCGCCAAGGCGCCCGGTGGAGCCAGTCACAGTGCACAGCCCGCAGCTAAATTGCCTGCCAAAAAGCCTGCGATAGGGGCTGCTGTGGCTAAGAAGGTAGTCAAATCCCCAGCGCGCACGCTGGCGGCACCCAAGACCGCTGGCGTAAGCCAGCCCAGTACCTCTGCGGGTGGCGAAGGCGACTGGGAGACCTTCTAAGAACCTTTTTGGCCAGGGCTGGCTCAGGCGACTTCTGCGACCAGTTCGATCTCTACGCAAGCGCCCATGGGGATTTGCGCCACGCCAAAAGCGCTGCGCGCATGCGCGCCTTTCACCGGGCCGAACACTGCGCCCAGCAATTCGCTGGCGCCGTTGGTCACCAGATGCTGCTCAGTGAAGTCAGCGGTGGAGTTCACCAGGGACATGACCTTGACGATACGGGTGATCCTGTTCAGATCGCCCACCGCGGCGTGCAGCGTGCCCAGCAGGTCAACCGCTGCAGCACGAGCTGCCGCCTGGCCGTCGGCGGTGCTGATGCTTTTGCCAAGTTGGCCAACCCAGACCTTGCCGTCCTGCTTGGCCAGATGGCCGCTCAGGAACACCAGATTACCGGTTTGTACAAAGGGCACATAGGCTGCTGCCGGCGTAGAAACGGGGGGCAGGGTGATGTTGAGTTCTTTGAGTTTGGCGTAAACGTCCATGGTGCTTCCTTATGGTTAAAAATGGTTCTAGCGCAGGTTTTATCTGCGCAGTTAGCTATCTATTTGATAGTGAGTGAGCGTAAGGCTACTTCAGGACTGCCATTGCGTCGGTGCGGGCAACCAGTTGCTGCTTTGGGATTGGCTTTGCGATACGCCGCCGTCTGCTTGGCCTGGCCCGGTCTGGCTCTGGCGTTGGGTCAGGTGGGCATAGGATATGGGCGCGGCCTCCAGCGGCATGACGGTGACGGCGACGCGCAAGGTGTGGCTGGCGCCGCCATGGATAACGCCGCGCATCGGCGACACATCCGAATAGTCACGCCCTGTGGCCAAGGTCACATAGTCTTCACCCGGCATGCGGTTATTGGTGGGGTCGAAGTCACACCAGCCCTGGTCGCCCACAATGTCTGGCACATAGACGGATGCCCATGCGTGGGAGGCGTCACTGCCAATCAGCCGGGGTTGGCCGGGCGCCGGGTGCGTCAGCAGGTAGCCGCTGACATAGCGTGCCGGTAAGCCCATGGCACGGAAGCAGGCCACCATGATGTGGGCAAAGTCCTGGCACACACCTTTGCGTAGCGCCAGCGCCTCGACTGCGGGTGTGTTGACTTCAGTGCTTTCAGACGAATAGGTGAAGTCGGTATAGATGCGCTCCATCAGGTCCTGGGCAGCCACCAGCAGGGGCACGCCTTGCGCGAAACTGGGCCGTGCATAGGCAGCAAAATCGTCATGGCGCGGCACATAGGGGGATGCAAATACGAATTCGGAGGCCGGATTGAAGCGTCCGCCGGCTTGGTAGCGGAAGCGCTCGCGCACCTGTTCCCAGGGCATGCCGCTCTGGGCCCAGGCGGGTTCGCGGGTGTTGACCACGCTGCGAGCGATCACGCATAGTCGTTCGTGGGCTGCCTGCAGTGAAAAGAACGAGCACAGATTGCCGTACACATCCAAGGACTGGGTTAGCTGGCTGGGCGTAGGGCTGATTTCCAGCGTATGGCTCAGCAGCTGCTGGTGGGCGCTGCTGGGCGGGCGCAAATGCGCCACGTGTTGGGCGGTCTCAACTGCCGGATGGTAGGTGTAGCTGGTTTCGTGGGTGATTTCCAAGCGCATCTCGGTGGCCTTTCAATGGATTGCGCCGTGCACGGCCTGGCGGGCATGTTGGCGTGGCTGCACATCAGGCTCCCAGGCTTCGCTTGGCGTCCCGCGAATGGGTGAAGTAGGTAGCGCTGATGTCGTCCGAGGTGTCATAAGCACATTGTGCACACTGCGTCAGCAGCCGTATCAGGTGGCTGTAGTGCCCCTGGGCGTCCACACTGCACAACTTGGCCAGATCCCAGTCGGCCGGTGCCACGACCTTCTGGGCCATGGGGCTGAGTTCATTTGGCGCGCTGCCAGCCAGCTTGGCCAGGCGACCACGCATTGTCTGTGCGACCCAGGCCAGCGAGCGGGGGTTATCGCGGTCCAGCACCAGCAGGTCCAGCAGGGCCACGACTTCGCGGCTTTGCTGGTACTGCGAATGGAAGGTGATGCTGCTGTCAAACAGCGACACCATGGCTTCAAAGCCGCCGGTATTGGCCACGGAGCCGGTTTTGAAACCGCGCGCCAAAGCGCTGGACAAAAAGCCCAGGCGCTCGATATGGCGGCCAATGCTGAGCAGGCGCCAGCCATCATCACGGGTCATGCGGTCGGTCTGGGCGCCGGTCATCGCGGCCAGGTGGGTGCTGGTGGCTTCGAGCACCTGCAAGGCTTCAATGGGCGAGAAGTCGCTGCCACGGCCATTGCGGGCGCAGCGGCTGAAGAACTTCTCTTCGGCGCGCAGGATGACGTTCCAGTGCTCCTGCGACAGCCGTTCGCGCAGCGTGGCCGCCGTGTTCTTGATGGCCCGCAGGTTGTAGCCCACGCTGTGCGCAGCATTCGGGTCCGCCAGTGCGGCGATCAGTGAGCGTTCAAACACCCGCCGCGCCTGCAGCGGGGAGGGCACAGCGGCCAGTACCAGTCCGTGCTGTACCGACATTTCATGCAACCAGGACAGGAAGGGCGTGGCCGTCTGGTCTTCTCCCCCTAGGCCTTCCAGGGTGACGCGCGCCAGGCGCAAGGTGTTTTCGGTGCGCTCGGCATAGCGGCCCAGCCAGAACAGGTTTTCGGCTGCGCGGCTGGTGACGCGGTGGCTGCGCCGTGTCACGACCTCAGGCGACAGGCTGGTGTGCAGCAGCGTGGTGCGGTCCACTTCGCCTTTTGCCTTGACCCAGACGTCGGCACTGCTGCCGCCACGCTGCATGGATGCCACGCTGTCGCCGGCATTCACCATGCGTGCCAGGCCGCCAGGCAGTACGCGCCAGGACTGCGGACCATCCGATACGGCAAATACGCGCAACATGGTGGAGCGCGGTGCAATGCGTGCCGGTTGGCCGGGCTGGGTGCTCCAGGTCGGCATTTGCGACAGGGGCATATAGGCTTGCACCGTGTATTCGTCGCCCTGGCGCAGGATGCGGCCAGCCCATTCGTCTAGCTCGCGGCGCGACAGGGACCTGCCCAGCACAGCGTCAAACGAGCGGCGGCTGGCGGCGCCCTGGTAGGTGGGTTTGATCACACAGTTGCCGAGTTCGGGCAGGGCGGCTTCCATGGCGGCACGCTCGCCGCACCACCAAGTCGGTAGGGCTGGCAACTGCAAGTCTTCGCCCAGCAAGTGGCGCGACAGGGCCGGCAGAAAACCCAGCAAAGCGGGGGATTCAAGAAAGGCCGAGCCGGGTGGGTTGGCCATCAGCACATTGCCAGCGCGTATGACCTGCAGCAGCCCGGGTACGCCCAGGCGGGAGTCGGGACGCAGCTCCAGCGGGTCCAGGAACTGGTCGTCCAGGCGTTTCAGCAGCCCATGTACCGGCTCCAGTCCTTTCAAGGTCTTGAGGTAGAGGCGCTGGTCGCGCACCGTGAGGTCGCTGCCTTCTACCAGGGTCAGACCCAGGTAGCGTGCCAGGTAGGCGTGCTCGAAATAGGTCTCGTTGTACGGGCCGGGGGTGAGTAGGGCGATGTGGGCATCCTTGCCTGCCGGGCTCATGCGCTTGAGGCCATCCACCAGGGCCTGGTAGGTTGCGGCCAGGCGCTGGATGTGCATGGACTCGAATGCCTGCGGAAACAGGCGCGAGATGGACAGCCGGTTTTCCAGCAGATAGCCTAAGCCCGAAGGGGCCTGCGTGCGTTGCGATACCACCCACCAGTTGCCGTCGGGGCCACGTGCCAGATCAAAGGCGGCCACGTGCAGGTGGGTACTTCCCAGGGGCTGCACGCCATGCATGGAGCGCAGATAGCCAGGGTGGCCTTGCACCAGATCGGGCGGTAACAAGCCCTGCGCCAGCAGTTGTTGGGGGCCATAGATGTCGGCTAGCACGCGGTCCAGCACGCGCACCCGTTGCAGTACGCCGGTTTCGATTTGTTGCCAGCTTTCGGGGGTGACGATCAGCGGGAAAAGGTCCAGCGACCAGGGGCGCTGTGGATTCTCCGGGTCGGCGTAGACGTTGTAGGTAACACCGTTGTCGTGGATCTGGCGCTGTAACTGTTCGGTGCGCCGGTTCAGGTCGGCAAAGCCGCTGGAGCCCAGGTGTTCAAAAAAATGGTTCCACTCCGGTACTAGGGGCGCGCGATCGGCGGCGGACTTGTGCGGCGTGGCGTCGGATGCCCTGGCCTGGCCGCGCAACTCATCAAAATGCCCTAGTGCTGCGCTGCGCGCAAGCACAGACGCCAGGGCTCGGGGGTCCTGCGACATGGGCATTTGAAATAGGGGGGTGTTCTGATTTTCCACAATTCACCCAATTGTCACACCAGATGACGGGGCAAATGCCGTAGGCAGATGCCCCCCGTGCATAAACATATGCCACCCACCAGGGGCGGCGGGTGGATTAGCGACGCAGATCCAGAGTGAACGGGAACTCGCGGCTGCCGGGCACGTTGATGGTGGCCGGGGGCACACGCATCTCGCCAGGGGTATGGCCCATACGCGTGAAGCGCGACAAACGGCGGCTTTCTGCGGTGTTCGCATTGACCGGGAAGCTCTCGTAGTTCACACCGCCTGGGTGGGTCACGAAGTACTGGCAGCCACCTACCGAGTGCTTCATCCAGGTATCCACAATGTCGAAGGTCAGTGGCGCATGGATGCCGATGGTGGGGTGCAGGGCCGATGGCGGGTTCCAGGCGCGGTAGCGCACGCCGGACACATATTCGCCCACGGTGCCCGTGGGCTGCAGCGGCACGGCATGGCCGTTGCAGGTAACCACGTAGCGGCTTTGGTTGAAGCCGGTCACGCGTACTTCCATGCGCTCCAGCGACGAGTCCACATACCGTGCGGTGCCGCTGGACGTGCTTTCTTCGCCCAGCACATGCCAGGGCTCCAGCGCGTTGCGCAGGGTCAGCGTCATGCCATGGGTCTGGATGTCGCCCACCAGCGGGAAACGGAATTCTAGATGTGGTGCAAACCAGCTGCGGTCGAAGGCATAGCCTGCGGCCACCATTTCGTCGATCACATCGTTGAAATCCATCTCGATGAAGGCCGGCAGCATGAAGCGGTCATGCAGCTCGGTACCCCAGCGCGTAGCGGGCGCCTTGTACGGTTCGTTCCAGAAGCGGGCCACCAGAGCGCGCAGCAGCAGCTGCTGGGCAATGCTCATGCGGGCATGTGGCGGCATCTCGAACGCGCGGAACTCCAGCAGGCCCAGTCGGCCAGTGGCGCTGTCTGGCGAGTACATCTTGTCAATGGAGAACTCGCTGCGGTGGGTGTTGCCGGTGGCGTCGATCAGGATGTTGCGCAGCGTGCGGTCCACGATCCATGGTGGCATGTCCTGGCCGTATTTTTCACGGTTCTTGGCGACCTGTTCGACCGCGATTTCCAGCTCGTAGAGCTGGTCGTTGCGGGCCTCGTCCACGCGTGGCGACTGGCTGGTCGGGCCGACAAACATGCCGCTGAACAGATAGCTCAAGCTGGGATGGTTGTGCCAGTAAACCAGCAGGCTGGTGAGCAGCTCGGGCCGGCGCAGGAACGGGCTTTCTGCTGGTGTGGCGCCACCCATGACGAAGTGGTTGCCACCGCCGGTGCCTACGTGGCGGCCATCAGTCATGAACTTTTCGGCGCTCAGGCGGGATTCGAACGCGGCGTTGTACAAAAACTCGGTGTTGTATACCAGCTCGCCCCAGGATGTGACGGGGTGTACGTTGACCTCGATCACGCCGGGGTCGGGGGTCACGGCCAGCAGCTTCAGGCGCGGGTCACGCGGTGGTGGATAGCCTTCAAGGACCAGCTTGACGCCGAGTTGCTCGGCCGTGTTTTCCACGGCGGACAGCAGTTCGATGTAGTCCTCCAGCAGCTCCAGCGGCGGCATGAAGACGTAGATCACGCCGGACTTGGTGCCCACGGCTTCGGCCTTGGGGCCGCTGGCGCGGCGCGGGTCGCGTACTTCCACGCACAGCGCAGTGCGGCCGACCCAGGAGGCGGACTCATTGCGTGCCGGCATGCGGTTGAAGTCGGCGGGCTCGGTTTGCCCTGGGCGGGACGCATTTGCCAACGGGGGCACGGCGCCCAGTGCGCTGGCCGAGCCGTCCTGGCGTTGCCGGGCGGCTTCGGGCTGCGGCGTACCGCCGGCCTGGTAGGGCATGCTGGCGCGCTCGGTCAGCGTAGGCACCTGGGTCGGACGCAGAGGGCCGCCGACAGCGGTGGCGCTGCTGGTGAAGCCGGCTGCACGCGCCGCAGCACGGTTGGCGTAGCGGGCGTAAATGCTGCTGGATTCGGGCAGGCCCGGGCGTGGAATCGACGGGTCCTGCTCAATCATGTACGGGAATTCAGCCTCGCTGACCCATGGCAAGGAGTCCAGTGGCAGGCGGAAGCCCATGGGCGAATCGCCGGGCATCAGGTACATGCGCTCGTCGCGCAGGAACCAGGGGCCGGTGGTCCACACCGGGCCGGCCAGGCGGGGGCCGTCGGCAGGGCGGACCGGCAGTACATAGCCGATCACCGAGTCCAGTTTTTGCTCGAACACCCGGCGCAGGCGGGCGCGCTCCATCTCGTCGCTGAGCTTGGAGTTGAACGGGTCTACGTTGACCGGCAGGCGGCGTTCGCGCCACAGGTAGTACCACACGTCTTCAAAGGCGGGCAGGATGAACTTGGGGGTGATGCCCAGGTTTTCCGCCAGCCGTTGGGTGAAGCGCTGTGCGTCTTCGCTGGTGTAGCTGGACGGCTGGCGTTCATCGGCAAACAGGGCGGGGTTGCGCCACACGGGCTGGCCGTCGGCACGCCAGAAGATGTTCAGCGCCCAGCGTGGCAGTTGCTCGCCGGGGTACCACTTGCCTTGGCCAAAGTGCAGAAAGCCGCCCTGGCCGTATTCGTCGCGCAGCTTTTGCACCAGCTCGGTGGCGAACCCGCGCTTCGTGGGGCCGAGTGCATCGGTATTCCATTCGGCGGCGTCGCGGTCATTCACGGCGACAAAGGTGGGCTCGCCGCCCATGGTCAGGCGCACATCGCCGGCGACCAGGTCTTGGTCGACCTTTTCACCCAGGGCCAGCACTTCGGCCCATTGCTCGTCTGTGTAGGGCTTGGTGACGCGTGGCGATTCGTACAGACGCGTGACCTGCATGTGGTGGGCGAACTCGACCTCGGCCTTGTCCACGCCGCCTTCAATCGGCGCGGCGCTGGAAGGCTGGGGCGTGCAGGCCAGGGGGATGTGGCCTTCACCCGCAAACAGACCCGAGGTGGCGTCCAGGCCGACCCAGCCGGCACCGGGCAGGAAGACTTCGCACCAGGCGTGCAGGTCGGTGAAGTCCACTGTCGTGCCGCTGGGGCCGTCCAGGGCTTTCACATCGGGGGTCAGCTGTATCAGGTAGCCGGATACGAAGCGCGCCGCCAGGCCGCAGTGGCGTAGCAGCTGCACCAGCAGCCAGCCGGAGTCGCGGCAGGAGCCGCTGGCTTTTTCAAGCGTTTCCTCCGGTGTTTGCACGCCGGGTTCCATGCGGATCAGGTATTTGATGTCGTGCTGGATCTGCTGGTTGATGGCAACCAGGAAGTCATTGGTGGGCTGCTTCTTCAGGTCCAGCTTGTCGAGATAGGCCTGCACCAGCGGCGTGGCAGGCTCTGTCATCAAATAGGGGGAAAGTTCTTCCTTCAGGCCATCTTTGTACTTGAAGGGGAAGTGCTGGGCCTCGGGCTCCAGGAAGTAGTCGAAGGGGTTGTACACCGCCATTTCGACCACCAGGTCCACTGTGACCTTGAATTCGGTGGTCTTTTCGGGGAACACCAGGCGGGCCTGGTAGTTGGCGAACGGGTCTTGCTGCCAGTTCACGAAATGGTTGGCGGGTTCAATTTTCAGCGAGTAAGAGATGACATTGCTGCGGCAATGGGGGGCAGGGCGCAGACGGATGACTTGGGGGCCGAGGTTGACCGGGCGGTCGTACTTATAGTGCGTAACGTGGTTCAGTGCGGCGTGGATCGACATGTATGTGTCTCTTGGTAGCTGGAAAGTTCTGGCCAGACAACGTCTTGGCCTGCTCGCATACTAGCAAGTCCTGAGCCACGGGAATGTGTAGATGATGTGGCAGTGAGACATAACCTTATGCAAAACCCTTGGCCGTCTGAAATTAAACGCGTGGCGCTGGTGGCTCCTGGCCTGGCGGGTTGGGTAGCGGGCACGGCGCTGCAGCTAGCGCAGGCGCAACTGTGGTCCTGGCAGGGTTATGGGTCGATTGTGCTTCTAGCGCTTTTTTTTATTGCGTGTGTAGCTATTAAAAGTATAGCTTTTGTAGCGTCTTGGATACATGGGATGACCCGATGGGCCCTGGCTTTTCTGGGGGCCTTGTTGCTGGCCTTCGGGCTGTGCGGCCTGCGCTGCACGGCCTATGTGCAAACCGCGCTGGACCCCGCGCTGGAGGGGCGTGACATCACGGTGGTCGGGGTAGTGGCGCAGATGCCACAGCGTACCGAGTCCGGCCTGCGTTTTCGGCTGGAAGTGGAGTCCGCCCGCATGGGCAATACGCAGGTTGCCGTGCCGCCACGCATCGACCTGTCCTGGTATGACGGTGTGCTGGCTTTTGGCGCGGGCGGCAGCGCCGCACAATGGGAGCTGCAACGCCAGCTGCCCGACCTGCGTGCCGCCCAGCGCTGGCAGATGACGCTGCGCTTGAAGGCGCCACACGGCGGACGCAACCCCCACGGATTCGACTTCGAGCTGTGGCTGTGGGAGCAGGGCGTTCAGGCCACCGGCTATGTGCGCGCCGGCCCCAACGATGTAGCGCCCCAACTGCTGGAGAGCACTTGGTGGCACCCGGTGGAGCGAGCGCGACAGGCGGTGCGTGATTCCATTTATTCGCATGTGGAGGACCGCCATTTGGCCGGCGTGATTGCGGCCCTGGTGGTGGGTGACCAGGGGGCCATCGAGCGGTGGTGGCTTACATTAAAGTTCTGCTCCGGGATATCGTTGATTCATAAGGGTTTTTTACTTTCACAACTTTCGGAGTGACATTAAAACCTTGCTCCAGCAAAAACTGGTTGAAAACTGAAGTGACATTAAAGTTCTGCTCCCAAGAAGGTCCGTTGAAATTAGCGACCCTCAGCGGTCGGAACTGGCACCCATAAATGCAAAACGCACCATGTAGGTGTGTAATCTGGGCAACACTGCCGGTTCATTCAGGCAACTGGTTATCACGCAAGGGGCCACTTGGACATGAAAATCTCACGTGAAGAGCTCTATCGCCGTGTTTGGGCGACACCGGTTCGAACCCTGGCCAAAGAATTCGGCATTTCTGACGGAGGCCTGGCCAAGGTTTGCCGCAAGAATCACATACCGCTTCCGCCAGTTGGGCATTGGATGAAAGTACAGCATGGGAAGGCGGTGTCGCAGCCAGCACTCCCACCTTTAGAGGCCAAAGAATTGGTTTTTGAGGTGAGTTCCAATCGGTTCCATGCTCCATCCATGCCGGATGTGCAGGCCTTGGTCACCAAGGTTCCCGAGTTGGATTTCAAGGTTCCTGCCAAGGCAATAGACCTCTCGCCCATTGCCGCACAGACCCATAAAGCACTGTTGGCGGCGAAGCCTGATGCTCGCGGGTTGGTGGCCTGCGCTGGGTCTAGCGTATTCAATTGCTCGGTCAGTCCCGATTCGGTTTCTAGGACTGTTCGCATGCTGCACGCCATCGAACTGGCATTGCCGCAGCTGAATGCCAGGTTGACTAGCGCAGGCAGCCACTCCCCCGTGGTGGTTGAGTACGAAGGCACCACGGTCAGGATGCGGGTCATTGAGGCGTACACCCGGTCGGAAACCAAAGTGCAGAACAGCAAGTACGAATGGGACTACACCAAGACGTACAAATACCATCTGACCGGGCGCCTCACCTTTGAAATCGAGGAGTGGTTCGACGGACAAAAGCGGTGGTCCGACACAGCACGGCAGTCCATGGAGGGCAAGCTGGGCGGTTACATCCTGAGTCTGGTGGACGCCGCCAAGGCAATCATTCAGCGCAAGCTCGAATGGGCGGAACAGGAGCGCTTGCGCGAGGAGGCTGCCCGTAAGCGTGATGAGGCCGCCAGGCGCCTCAAGGAAGAGCAGGCCTTCCGGCAGCAGTTATTCGACGAAGCTGCGCTCTGGCAGAGATGCGAGGCGGTCCGGCAATATCTTGACCACGTTAGGGGGCGGTTCGCTACCAGCAAACAGCCGATTTTGCAGAAGGACATGGACTGGCTGGAACATGCTGAATTGGCGCTAGCCGACATGTTGCCGCTCGAGAGGCGACTGGCCCAAGCAACGGCCCCCTCCCCCTAATATTCCTTCTTGGCTGCTCGAAATCGACATAAGCAGTTGATTTCAAAGTGTTTTGGCCAACAGCTTATTACCACCCAGCACCGATGAAAAAAGCGCCCAAGTTGAGAATTGAGCGCTTCTTGAGGTAATCCTTTGTTGCTTAGCAACGCCTAAACCAGAACGGCTAGCCTGTGCCCAACGAGCTATTCGAGGAGGGGTCCGGCTATCCGCGCTGCTCAATGGCACCCCATCGACGTGGACCTGAAGCTCGCGTTCAAGAAGTCTCCTTCAGTGCTTTGCCGTGGCATTGTGAGAAAGTTCCTCGCCGCGATTCTTAAAAAGGTCTGTTTTCAGGGGCACTACGCGACGTGTTTCTCCCTATTGAGGGGCGAACACCTTACGAAACGCCAAGCGATTACGCCGGCATCCTGTCTACTCAGTCCCGGGGACCGTAGCCCGTTACGTATGTCTCAAAGTGGTCTTCGCACAGAGGGCCGGCATCAGTGGTGTTCTGCGCGGGGGCTCCGCAATATTCGCACTCTTGGCCGCGAAGCTCAGCATCCTTTTTACAGGACGGGCACAACGGGTGGGTAGGGTTGAACTCCGCGTCCACGTCCTCGAATGCCACGGGACCCGTTTTGCAGCCACAGTTTCTGCATTTGAAGCGGAGAGCGTTAGCCATGAGGCACTCCTTTGCCCATCGTGCGTGCAAAGAAGGCTTCAGCCTGCTGCTCAGATGTCAATGGCGCCCATGCTGGCTTGTGCTTATAGAGCAGGTTGCGCATGTCTTCCGACAGCTCGACCTCCACAAGGTATTTCAGGAATGACACAAGCCCTTGGCGAGTCTCCAGCATCGTGGCGAAAGTGTTTTCTTGGAGGTCATCCAGGATACGGTCGGCGTCTTTGTATCCGCACTCCAGCGTCATAATGACGCATTGAAGGGCATCAACGAAGTAGTTCTCTGCCAGCAGTCGTTCGCCAAGCGCCGCCAAGGCCATTGGAAAACCATTGATGTGCGCTTGGACTAGCAGTTCCGCAGACTTTGTGGACAACGGCTTGCCAAATGGAGTTGCCAACAGGCCGCCAATGAACTGCGAGTACACGTGGCCCTGTTTGGCCAAGGCGTACATAGCCTCCTTGATGTGCTTGTCGGCTTCTACCTCGGTTCCGTAGAAGAAGCGGCGATACTCCGGCTCTCGCGGGTCGACTACGAGCACGTCATTAAAGGTATTACGGAATTTTTTGGCGACCTCGTCTCGCAGCTTATCGACGAGCTGCGCGTGCTTTAGCCCGAGTAGCTTCTCGCTCAATTCGTCATATTTGCGAGCCTTACTGCTTGCAGTACCAACGTTCAGGGCATGAGCGCGCAAGTCTTCGATGGTCTTGACCTCTGGATGCGAGGGGATGCTCACTTGCAGGCAAAGAGTGTCGCATTCTTGGCTCGCAAGCTCGAAGTCATTCTTCAGGTATTCGAATTTTTCCAGTTCGAACGCGGAGTGAGGCAACTGACGCGGCCAGTATCTGGGAGGACGAACTCCGGAGTCTTCCTGAACAGGTTCGGAACGAACAAATGCAAGTGATTTCCCGGTAAGTAAAAACCTGCGGGGAACTGTAAGAGCCTTGCCCTTATGCTGGAGTCGGAATGATGGAGCCATGATGTGCACTTTATGAAAATTTTTGGCATCCGACCTCTACCGCAAATTTCAAAAAGCGAATCGGGCTGAAGACAGTACTCATCAGGCCGAAGACACGATTCAAATAACCAACTATCACGCCAATGTTTTGTCCTGGGGTCGGACAGCGAGTGAACTCGCTGGAGACAATGTGGAGGCTTGTGCCACGCATGAATTGTAACCTTTGGCCGTCGACCTCTCGGGAGACGGCATGCAGAATTTTGTGTTGATGGACGCTGCTGCGCGCCACTGAACACTTCTATATCAGCAAGAAAATCTACGCCCCCCTACAGGGGGTAGGTATCGGGCGCAGGCGAAGCGCTAGCTTCCGACGTCGGGTGTCGTGCGAGTAGTGATTCCCAAGGAAATCTAAGGTGGCGGATTGTGGGTGTTCCAAGAGCAGCCCGGTCGGGCGATGGCCCGGGCAGCTACTGTGTTGCTTGGAACCGCATTGATGTGGCGATTGGTGACCATCGAATGGTAATTTCCTCCAAAAGGTTTGTGGTCCGAAGGCTCCTTGTTTAGAGAACCCGCAACTAGATGGGTTCACAGCGTAAATACCGTGAATCCCGATGAGCGCGAACTGCTCTTGGCCACGGTGCGACTGATAGAGCCTTTGATAGCAGCGCGTCGCTGGTGGTGGGTCCAGGCGCTGTTACGCCTGACCCGGGCTGCGCGGCGCTTGAAGGGGGGTATTAAGCGGTTGCAGTTTTACTTGCGCGCTTCTCGAAGGACTGCACCATCTGGTGTGAGCGAAAGTGCGTCAAAAGATTGCTCTTCATATGGCCGGTGATACCGGAGGCGGCAATCATGTCAGGCCACTTAACGACCGCCGCAGCAATGACCTTGCGCAGGACAGCAGCCATCGGCTTCTCAGGAAGACCCAGAATGGCACAAAACTGGCGCAGCACCGCGGGCGAAAGCTGGGGCTTGCCCGGCGTCGCGATGCCGGATTCCACCTTGACCTTCGGCTTGAGCCCAGGTGTGTCGGGCGGAAGTAAATGCAGCGCATGGCCCACCCGCTTGGCATAAGCCGAGTAGCCGACGATGTCGTAGGCGCCAGGTAGCTCGGGGCGGTGGCCATCGGGATAGTGCAGGCCGATGTTTTTTAGGTGCATATCGGGGTTGCCGAGCAGCTCGTTGACGAGCAGCCTACGCAGCAGCTCGGTGACGCCCTCCTCGCCAAACAAGGCGTTCAGCACTAGGGCAACCTGGGTATAACTCGCTTCCCGGTACTTGTCCTCCGGCCAGACCCCCAGGACCTGCGCAAAGTCTTCGCAGTGCGCGCGACCGGGAGCGTCTCGGTCATAGCGGCTCACGGCCAGGAACAGGGTCTGCGCATCCGCCTCGCCCATGTCATAACCGTGCTCGACCGCCAGCAGGGCTAAGGGTGCCAGCCGGGCTTCGCAGACGTTCACGCCAGCGGCACCGGCCAGCTGCAGCGACAGGTGCTCGAGCTCGGGCAACCGCGGCTGGCCAACGACGGGCAACTTGGCGATGATGTGCGCCTCGCCGGTCTTGGTGCGCGCCACGTAGCGGCCGTCCTTCAAGGTGACGGCCACCTTGGGCTGCACACCGGACAGAGACACGCCTTCTTCAAGAGGTTCGGCCGTAACAGACATCTCCAGGGCATCCTGGTTCTGGGTGATGTAGCGGCTGAGCGCGTCCCGGTCCAGGTCCACCGGTAACGCGTACACAAAACCAGGCAGGTCTTTGCCACAGGCTGCCAGCATCTCGAAGTGGTCCTTCGGGTCACAAGCACGCAGTTCGGCTATATGGTCCCGAAAGACGCCTTCGGGCAACAGGTTCTGAAAAAACGCTGGCAGCAACCAACCGTTGCGGTTCGAAAACCTGCCGTTGAGCAGGCGCGAGGTGACGTCCGCCCAGAGGGTGCGCTGTGCTTCGGGGTTGGCCGCACGCAGACTCGAACTCAGCAGAAGGGCCGCAGGGTCGGTGGCGAAGCCCTCGTCCGCCACGAAGCGGGTAGTGACCGCATCGTGGGACAGATGGTACTGAAACAGGACACCGATGCGGTGGGCGGCATCCGTACCCCCGAGGAAGATGGCCAAGGCTTTGACGTTCATACACCGGGCTCCTCGGCACGGACGCCAGGCACAGTCGCGCGCTCCAGCGCAGCCTGGACCACGGACTTGACGGCCGGCTCGGTGACACTGCCCGCATGCACCGCAGAGGCTACCGCCTTCGGTACCAGAACCATCTCCAGCCCCAACCGGTCGGCCACAGCTAAAAGCGTGCCGAGGCGGTAGTCGCGCGAACCGTTGAGCATCAGCTGAAGAGTACGAGGTGCGAGGCCCGCACTGGCGGACAGCTCGGCTTGGGTGATGCCTTGGCTGCGCATCTGTTGGCGTAGCAGCTGGGCGATTTCGGAATGGCTTTTCATGGCTACTTTGGTAGTATTTCTTGAACTAAGAATACTTGTGTAGCTAATAGAAGTCAAGAAAAAGCTACTTATGTAGCTTTTAATTAAAATACAATACATTTGTAGCCATTAACTACCGAGGGAGCAAGTAGTTGCCAGCATGGCCGCGACGTAATATGTGAGTGGCTGAATTTGGTCTGTAAGGACACCAAGCTTCCAGTAAAACAGCCGTTGTCGTTACGTTCAACCCTGAGCAGCAGCGGTTGATTAAAGATTTGTTAGACGAAGAACGGAGTAAAGACCCTTCGCTTGAGTCTCACTTTGCTGAATCTATTCTCGAATCAGTGTACGTTAAAAACTTGGAAAGTGTGCAGGGTGGCAAGCGGTATGTCATGTAGCCTCGGATGTAAAGGCCGGTATTACTACTATGTTTAAGTCGCTGGGGTTGCAACGTGCGTGGGCTAGCAGTCAGGAGCGCCTGTTCGCTGCTTGGCGGGCAGTTGCTGGCTCCGCTAATTTCGAACCAAACTAGCTCATGTTCACTTCCACTCTGCGTAACGGGTACTCGTCGGCATTAACCTAGAAGCCGTCTACCTAATCATGATAAGGATAGATTTTAACGTTGCATTGAATTTATCTTGCAATCTTTCGGTTCCAAATCGATGATGTGAGCAACTAGTCAAAAAGAGGGGGACGCGATGAAACTGCGAACAATGTTGCTGTCGACTAGCGCGCTTGTTCTATTTGTCTCGGGTTGTGGAACGCCGTACATAGATGCTGGTGGAAAGCTCGCCCAAGGATTTGATAGTGGCACTGCCATTTTGTCTAAAGGCATCGAAGGGCGTTCAGCGACCGTTCGTCAACATCTAGTACTTAGTCCACGCGCGCCGCAGCTAGCTGGAGGAGTAATCCCCGCAAAATTCATCGCCCTTTCTTGCGCTCAATTCGACAGGACTCTGGCTCGTGAAATAGTGGCAATTGCGAATTTACAAGCGTACAGCGCTTCTGTAAAGGCTCATACGACAGCACCTAAGGAAACTGACCTCGGAAGTACCCTTTCTAGGCTAGCAAGTGCTCAAACTGTGGCCAAACTCGATTCTGTTGAAAAGCCAGCGGATGAACTTAATCAAAAGCTGATGCAACAGTTTGACACCTGCGCCCAAGATGTTAAAACTATTTTTGTTATGCCCGCAGCTACTCCTCCAATTGCGCTAATCGTCGCGGTATATCCAAAACTTAAAGAACTAGCAACACTGCTTGCAAGTCAAGCTGAGAAAAAAGTGCGAGAAGAAAGGTTTCAAAGACTATTGATGGACGATGAGTATCAAAAGTCTTTCGCTGAGTCATTGGATGTTTTAGATAAGTCTGCACTGACAGGTCAACTTAGCATCTTCATTATGAAGCAACGACAACTTGCTCTTTGGTCGGCATATGCGAATTTCGTCGCTATTGAATCGGCCAGTGCAACTACTTCGTATCTTGAACTATCTAAATTCGCTTCTGCAATGTCTGAAGACATGTCGACGTTTGATGCTCTTTATCAAATTAGCTTTACGCAGACAGTTTCTAACATGCGGAAATTAAATGACACCCTGGTCTCCGCAGCTAAGCGCGGCGAACTTCCAAAAGGAAATGATGTTGGTGGAATCAAAGAATTGGTGGAGTCACTCGATTTTCTTGTCTCAGTAGCAGAAAAATATGATGCTACCAAGGATGCACTAGCAAAAGCAAAAAAATAACGGCGGTCGACTGCGAAGAGGGGCGCAATATGAAACATCCTAGCAAGAGATTTTTTGAAGCGTTGGCCTATTTAGTATTTTCTATGTTATTACCGGTAGGCACGAATGCTCAGGAAAGTAGCTTCCAGTCAGCATTGGAGTCTGTTCTGTTACTCTCGCAAAATCCACATATAAGACCATACGCTAGGGTAATGGCGGAAGCCCGATGGGATTCCTTAAATATATTTGTATGTTGGGAAAAAAATTCCCACTTATACGAAAATGAGAAAAAAATTGTAGAAAAATCTGTAAAAGAAACATGGCAAAAAAACTCCCTGCTAATTCTTTCAGGTTGGGAGGAGTGCCACTCTGAAAACAGAGGTATTCATATTGGAATCGAGGATTCTGGCCCTAGAACAATCGGTCTTGGTTCTACACTTGACAAGCAGCCTAATGGAATTATATTAAATTTCGAGTTCAAGGCATTTCCAATGCCGTGCGAGTCTCAATCCAGAAATGAATGCATTCGAACTATTGCTGTGCATGAATTCGGACATGCACTTGGATTCACACACGAAGAATGGCAGAAAGATACCCCAGACTCATGCGTTTTACTTGCTGCAGGGCCTACTGGTGACCGTTCACTTACCCCATATGACATTCATTCGGTAATGAGTGGATGTAATCCAAAATACGATAATTTAGGCCAGCTTAGTAAACTGGATATTGACGCTCTTCACGAATTTTATGGTCAGAGGCCCATTTCATGATTTCAAATTTTGAATTTGATAGAAGGCAATTGCTGGCAAGTTTTTCCGGAATGATTTTGACTGTACGAAGCATTAATTTAGCCTATGCTGATACTCCATCAGAAGAACCTTTAAGTGCCAAGTTGGCACCCGTCGTTGTTTATCTTAGAATAAAAAAAACTGACGCAAAAAATGGAGCAGTTTACAATGTTGACTGCACAGGATTTCTCATTGGAAAGGATGGATGGGTATTGACTGCCGCTCACCCGCTAAGTGCTCCAATATTGGATGCTAACAACGCAGTCATTCTGACGCAACCAATACCAGAAATTTTAGGGAGTATAGGGCAACGTCAGCACGAATTGGAACCACTTCGCGCACATGTGGTGAATGACAAACTAGATTTGGCTTTATTGCAATTTCGAAATTTCAGCGACCCCAGGGAAAGATTATCATTTGGTCGAAGTTCAAATATCAATGTTGGTGATTCTGTCTTTGCTTCTGGTTTCATGTATGACGACAAGCCCAGAACAACTGTCGAACTTAAAGTCACTTCAAAAGGCGGTGTTAGTCCATTATGGAATTTATTCGAGAAAACAACTAAGGGACTAAGTGGTGCTCCTTTGGTTAATAGAAATGGACACGTCGTTGCAATACTAATTGGAGGGGATGAGCGACCAGCCGGTGGTAGCTATGCGCTTCCAATAAATATGGCACGTGAGTACGCAGTCATTGCAGAAGCAATATATGCTGACGACTTAACTTTAGTTACCCCCGACACTTCACTTGACTCTTTTCAGAAAACGTTTACTCATAAATTTCGCGCTCCGAACGTAACTGAGGAAGCAATAATTCGACGTCCGTATGTAAAGGCCTATCTAGTGCCTTCAGGATGTGAAATAGTTTCAGCGGCTTTCTCTGTGGATAGACAAGAAGGCCTTTCGGAAGGCCCAATTGTCACCATCACTGAACGGAACGTGAGTGTTGCTTATAGCCTGGATTGTGGCCCAAAATCTTCAGGTAAGACGGGTTGGCTAGAAGGGTCTGTTGTAATGGACCTGGTAAAGAAATGAAAATAAAATCATTCCACTGTCGAACGCTTTTTGTTGCCGCCTTGTTATGCTTGCAGGCGCTGGCATCCGCTGGTGAGCTGCTGGACGATGCGGCAGTTCAATTTCGAGTAGAAAACTTGGGCTCTAACGGAGAGACTCGGATTTCCAACGCTGCGGGGGTTCAACTAAACGCTGATGGATTGATTTTAACGACTGCGGCGCCTTTTTCACCTGGCGCTAGCCTAGTTAGAGTTTATGCAGTCGACAGGGAGCCATCAAAGTATTCACGCCAGTATGAGGTGCTGTTTGTTGATAGGCAGGCAGATATTGCCGTTCTCAGAGCACCCAGCTCATCTAAGGCTGCCAGCAGCTTGCGGCTAGGGGACCAAAATGTGACGTTGCTACCGGGTTCCACATATTTTGGAGTAGATTTTACCGAGAGGTCACGAGATACATCAAGCTCTAGTGGCATAAGTCTCTTTCCAGTGGCGCCAAATAAACTACAGGCAATTAATGGCAGCCGTCTATTCGTTGGGTCGCCAATTACGACTGAGCAAGGTATGCTAGTTGGTCTTGTAAGCGAAGTCGATAGAGGTGGCATCGCAACGGTTAAACCAATATCTGTAAATTCGATTCCGCCATCTGTATATGCATCTGTATCGGGAGCCTCTCAAGGCCTTAAGACTCCCCTTACTAATCAGCAAGTTCTAGTAATTCCTTTAAACGCCACCCAAGATACTCACTTGACCGGTACGACCGTACGGCACTTTCAACAAAAAATCGACGCCCCTTCTGGAGCAAAAATAATAGACGCAAGCTTCTCTATCAACAGCGCCAATAAATTGACTGAAGGCCCTGCAATACAAATTTCGCCGGATAGTAAGACTGCGATAGTATCCTACACATTAGAAAGTGGTCCTATATGGAATCAATGGCGCGGCTGGTTATTTGGTGAGGTGCGGTTGGTTTTGGCTACGGAAAAGTACTGACAAAATCATTGGTCAGTGAGTAAGATTTTTTAGTATTTTAAATGTTGCTGAATTTATATTTTATGTCTTATAAAATAAATTAGCTTACGAGTTAATTTTGAATTTGTGTGGATTCGAAGTTTAATTAAACCAATGTGCGAGATTTTTGCTATTTTTTCGTATCTTGAATGGAAAACTATAGGTTTTGGCTGTCGCGCGCTTTTTCATATTAAGTGCGCATTGTCATCAGAATTTCCAGCGAAGGCATAAGTGTTTCTCGAGAACTCCAGCTCCGTTCCGCGAACCGTACGTTGTTACCCGTTCCCGATTTCGGAGCCAATCTTTGCCAGCTTGTGCCGAAGTTAATTTTCTGCAAAATTGCGTCAAAGAGGTGACGTTGGTTAAGGCTTTCACGGGCTCTTTTTTGTCCTTTAAGGAGGGTCGGAGCTATCGCAGTCCACTCCAGGTCGGATACGTCCAGCTCACCGTTTTTTCCAATGGGAACTTTGCTGATTTCTGCCAAACTACTTTTTAGGGGTCCGTCATAACTCACATTTCTCAGGACAAAATCCTGAGAGCGTCCTGTCGCCCCCAAAATGGGGTTTTCATCGGCATGGACGGTGAGGACCCGCATCTCCGTTACAAAAAGAACTTCGCCAATTTTGAGACCGTGCATCGTTGCTCTCGCGCTGCCGACGGGCGGGCTCAAGCCAATTTCCCCACGCATGGCGAATTCGTGGACTGAAGATGCAAGTCGGATTGCGGAAGGGAAAAGTGTCATCCATGAAATGCATTGGTTCACTTCATCTCCTGACCGGTACTTCCCGTACCAACTGGAGTCGACAACCACCTCGGTGGGTGTATGGGTGTAGTCCAGGAACCGAATGCGGTCCAGGGCCTGTGGACGGAACATTACGGGCAACAAAAACTTGGTCGGCCTAAAAAGTGCCCTCATAAGCACAAGTGCGGGAACAACCACTTTTACGCCATCAAATCTACATTCGAACACCTGGTGTCGATTTGGTAATTTTTGTGGCGCATGTAGACCCAAAGCTTCCAAGTATTCGTCCGCGTTTACTGCTAAGAGCGCGCTGAAATCAAGCGTACCCTTGTGCTTAACCAACTGCGAACAGTTAGGCACTCCACACGTGCCTAACTCCAGAAGGTTACCAATCTCCAAGTCACCGTCACGACTCGTACCTTCGACTACCAGCTGCCCATTTTTTACCGCTATTCCGAATGCCCATTCCATTTACAACTCCAGTTACTGGAGTTGTGTAGAACCGCATGTTTAGCCTGGTCAGGTAGGCTTCTTGTACAGGCGTTTTCGTCTGCCAAGTTGGCGTTCGGACTGGTCTGATGCCTTAAAAGCTTGAATGAGGGCGTTGGTTTTCGGAAACTTTTCTCGGTGATGCCGAAACTTCTCCGAGATGCCAATCGTTCGCAACAGCGCCTGAACTGTCAGACGAACGCCGTTTCGTGCCGCCTTCTGCAGCTCACGGTGGAGCTGTTTTGCTGCTTTGGTGTCCAGCGCAACACAGTCGCACGACCTTGGACCAGGCCGCGAGTAGCCCCCGGTCACGTTCAGGGTCTGGCTGGTTTCGGCATTCAGGAAGATTTGCATCAGAACGTGCTTCACGGGGGCGAAAGCAATGCTTGAGCTTTCTCGTGACATCAACGATGGCCACGGGCTCACTGCACTTTCCTTTAATTGAGCGCCACAATCTCTCAGGAATTTGTCCCCATAGAACCTCGAAACATCTGCTGTTAACACCCTGCTTGCCACGGCACCTCCTTCAATGCAATATCCCTTCTCCAACGATTTGGTGCGGTAGACGTAATGCCAATCCATTTCTAAAGGCCTAACGGCCTTCAAGGCCGCTATGGATACCTCGGTGACCGCCTGCAAAATGAAGCTGGGCGCGATATCGGAAATCGACTTATGTCCAAAGGGAGTGGGGAAGTGGATAAAGTTCCTACTCAGGTTGCGCTTGAGAGGCATGTCCGTCTCATGCAATCGAATACCGTGTTTGGCACAAATATGGACGGCGGGAAGCAAGTGCGAGCGGTGCCAATAGGTTTCACCGTAAGTTTTGAGGTCCTCCGGGATGCACTGTGGACACACTCTGCGAAAAGGGACCCCGTAGGTGACCGACTTGGTCAGCGAGCTAAGACAATCCGTTTGAACATTCAGTTCCAGCGCTTTCTTACGCAGACGTTCTCGTTCCTCCTTTGGCATGAACGCTACCGAATAGGGAAATACGGTATGCTCATCCAAAATCTGTTCAGGAGACTTTCCTGTTAGTAAGCCGAGCCTATGAAAGCTCGACGGCATCAGGAACGAGTAATAGCTCCGGGGACTTTGAAATATGTTTTCCAGCATGCGCTTTGGCGGAAGCCCTGAATGCATGCAACCGCGGGCGATGACGCTGCCCATAATCTCGTCTGGATAAGGGCTGGGCAAGCGTATCAAAAGTCAAAGAGTTCCTCTAGTTGAGGTGCAAGTCCGAGTTCTTTCATTTCAGTTAATACGTCCGACTTCTTCAGGTGTGCAGCCTGTATCGCACGACGGTAGTCTTTGGGACGGTTGTCAAAGTTAACTACTTCGAACGCTTCGGGCGTATCCTTCTTTTTGCTGGTCTTTTTGGGCGTAGTTAATGCATTCATTGCCATTTTTGCGCCTTCAAGAACAGACAGCAGTTTGCCTTCTTCCAACGTGTTCGCCGCCGCTTGAAGGGATTCCTTCTCGCCAAAGCCCATGGACGTGAGTCCTTTGGTAATGCGGTCGATATAGTTTCCGTCCGTCGATTTAACGGAGTACAGTGGAGACGCTTTGCTCTTGAGCTTCATGTCCATCCCCTTAAGAATTTCCTTCAATCCTATTGGCGCAATATCGTCATAGAGAGAAAGCTTGGCAATGTCGTCATCCCGGAGTGCATCAATCATTGGGTGCATAAGCTTCAGCTCCCGGTTGTATACGTCTACCAGCAGTTCTGCCGTCAGGGTCTCTGACTGGTCAAGCATTGCACGTGCCTGTGCAGACGCAAACAGTTTGATGGCGATGTCGATGACGCCCTGGGAGTAGTAGTACATCACCTGGGCAAAATGTGCATTGAAGGGCACTGGCTTTCGGACCCACTGAAACTTCCAGAGTTCAATTAGAAATCTTGTCCATTCACTGGACTCGCCGTCGGCCTCAACTTCGCGCAGTCGGTCCCATGTGGCGATTCCGTAGCCCGTCGCACGACGAGCCGTCCGAAAGTCTAGCCCCAGAATCTGAGTTGCTTTGTTTGTGCCGATGAACAGAATGGGGCACTTCAGCTCATTTGTGGCCGATACAAGCTCCGTCATTACGGTTTGAGCGCCCTTATGTGAGTTTGAGAGGTTCTGCACTTCATCGCAAATCAACAAACCTACCAAGTGTGTGTTTAGGACTCGTGCTACGTTGCGCATCATTACGTCAGCACCTGGCTTACCACGTACCGCGTACTCTTCGTAGTAGTTGGCACCAGGAATGAGCGAGTCGAGTTGGTGCAGTATTGCGATGGCCAAGCCCCGGATACTAGAACCGTCGCTGGGCATCTCCACGTGCAGGTACGGGATTTGATACAGGTTCAGGTCGTTTTCACCGTGATAGATGACTTTGGGAATGTGTGCGGTAAATCGGTCAACGGTGGTGGTTTTCCCCATTCCGGAAATGCCAATGAGTGAAGTTGACTTCTGTGTCACGATGGACGTGGCCGACTGGCTGAAAGTGATACCCTTTTTCTGGTTGTCGTAAAGACGTTGGTAAATCTGGGCATGGCCCGCTGTACGAGGGGCGCGACCGACATAGCCCGAGCGCATTAAAGAATCCAGGGCGCGAGCAAGCTCTATGTGCCGGGAGAGCGGGACGCAGAAGGTGGATAGGCTTGTGAGCATTTGAAAGCGCTCAAAGGTTTCCCATTCGCGCTGTTCAGGGTCAAATTCTGGGGACAGTTCTAGGGCCTCTGCAAGACTTGCGTCGCTCATGCTCGGTGGAAGTGCTTCAATTAGTGGGTTCCCCTTGTACTGCGGCAGACGCTGTGCCGTGTAGGTTGCCTTTACGCATCCAGGGCTGAGTTGGTGCAAGTTATCCATGGAACATTCTCTTTCGTGCTTCTATTGCTAATTCTTCCAGCGTTGGTGGCTTCTTCGAGTTCGTTGCGGATGTCGCGCTGTTTGCGGGAGGGGTTGTTACTTGATTTGGTTTCTGGTTTGATTTGTCTTCGACACCTTCAGCAACAGACTTTGAAGACGTGGGGGAGTTGGAGGACTTCGCTGCCGAAATGGGAACCACCTGCGCAGAACTTGCAGTCTGAGGGCGTTCCGCCATTGCAGTAGCCTCTGCCCGCTCATTGCGCTCTTCACTCAGTTCGGCTTGGCGGTCGGGTTTAATGTCGGCTTTCCTGGCATTCCGAGATTTCTTGGACTTGACGCTGTTAAGTCGCTTCTTTGCAGCGTCTACGATGGGCTTTGTCTTTGTAATCAGGTCAAATGCTGACGAGTTGTGCGAATGCTCAACCTCAGGCATGACTGCTTTCTTCAGTTTTTCGTAAAACGCGACTTCTGCCAGGGATAATCCCTTGTACCTGATGCTTCTACCTGACAAATCAGCACGAATGGGTTGTCCGTTGGAGACTGAAGTGTGAACATAAATGCAGTTTGCGCTGCGGGTATCGAAAGACACCTTTATTGAGTAGTGCGACTTGCGTGCCTTTACAAACCATCCTTCGGCTACGGCCTCGGGGCAGGTGTAGTAGCAGTCGCGAAACAAAATTCCTTCAGCAGTTACCTTTGCGTTCTCGCGGGGAAGTAGCGCATATCGGACAGTGGATTCTTTGTACTTGGCCAAGGCACCCATGCGTAAGATGACATCTTCGTTCCAGAGTGATATTGGGTCGGTAGTAATTCCTGCCGAAATTTGCTTTAACGTATGTGGGTAGGCTCGGATGGCCTTCCGGTTGTGGGCGATGATGGCGCTCACGATGATGAAGCCAAAATCCTTCAAAGTCAGGCAGGCATCCTTCTCATAGTGCTTGCCGCGTCTCTTTGTTGCGTTCGACGGCGGGTCATACGCGGGAGTAATGTCATGAATGGCACCGTGCGTCAGTTTGAATCCACATTCCACCAAGGGCTTCCAATCAGGTCGTTGTCCAGGTACGTTTGTAACGGTTAGCCCCAGGTCATCAGAAATTTGGGAGCTGGACTTGGAAATCATCTCGCCTCTGTCCGCTAGAAATTCCTTTGGCATGACACCATGCGCAGGCCAGTCCTCCGGGTTGTAAGGAACGCCATAGAGAGAGCACAATTCATTTTTGTCAGCTGCAATGCTCAATATCGATTCCATGGCACAAATCCAACTGGCATTCTCTAGGCCTATATAGAAGCCCACAATGAGGCGTGACCACCTGTCAATAATGAGATAGTAGGTGGGCTTTCCGACTATCTTGGTCACGTCCGCGGTTGAAACCAAATAGACATCACAAATGCTTGCATCGATTTCGTAGATATGCCCGACACCTAAGCAGTCCATTGCGATGGTGCCAACTTTTGCACGGTGGTCGCGCTCGAAATCCTTATCGCCTTCTCGGCTTCGCAGCCGAGATTCAAGGTTGTAGTTGGTATCCAGGAAGTGTCGGAACTGACGCTTTGAAGGGTAATCGCCAATGCCGTTGAGACAAGTTACCCCGTTACCGTCCATGTAGTTGTACTTTGTGGCCAGCATATGGTTGTAGGCATCGATGACGGTTGTACGTTTGTCTTTGAGGTATTTCTTCTTAATTACATCGCGGAAATTTTTGATATCACTGTCTGAGAGCTGGAAGGTATTGCAATTTCCACTTGGCGCGCGTCCGCGGCCGGCTGTTACGTGGGCTTCCGAACGCCCTGAGCGGTGGTAGTTGGCAAGAAGCGCTTGGGGGGTCTGTCCACCTTGCCAGTAGCGACGCAGGTCCTTGTGCAATGTGCGCTCCGAGCAGCCCAGCTGAGCAGCACGCTCATCGATGAGGGCTGAACGACCCTTTGAATCGAATACCTGGGGCCTATTGTGGTCAGCTACTATGGGTGCAATACGAGCCATAGCCGCATCCCGTCTGAGGGCGGCGGCTTTGCTTGGTTCCAGCCGAACTTCGCCCTCAATTTCGATGGCACGGTGCTGTGTCACTACCGCTATAGGCAGTTCAAATGGCCACGCAAATTTGTCATGTATGTCAATTACATAGGCGCAACCTGTCTTAGCGCTGGCATAAAGGAGCCTGAGTTTGCGGCCTTGGTGGTTGAATATTTCGTTCTGAAAAAGCATCATGCACCTCCTACAGCGCGTAGCTGGCCGCGTTGTGCGGTCATGACGAAGGCCGAAAGTGGCTCTGCTGCCAAGTTGGAGGAAGACAGGTCAACCTTCAGGACGCGTTCATGCATGAGCATTTGGGCAATACGCAAGCCAATTCCTTGTTCTAGGCCGTGGCGTTCGTCAAATGCCTTGCAGTAATCTGAAAGTACCGTTGTCTGGTTGAGCGACGGGCCACTCAAGTCCGCTGCCATCCGGGCGGTGAGTCCACTGAAGAACCCCAGGCGGGGCTCAGTTTCACCAGGCTTCAGTAGCGCAGAGCGTATCCAATCAATGTTGTCGGATTTTTGGCGAGGAATTTGCGAATGAAAGATTGCGTGGTGTGGCACACCGGTGAGCTCAAAGTAGGTCCTTTGAATCTCAAGTTTCAAGAGGGACTCTTGGTCGGACGCCTCTTCATCACGTTTGGCATTTAGCGCCATGAGGGACTTATTCCCGGTAATCATCTGTGTGACTAAGAAATCCACGGTCATCACGGTTGCAACGTGTGTGCCCGGGTAGTGGGGATGCCTCAGGCCTAACTGCTGAGCAATCGTCTGGGTCGTTGCTCTGTCTAGCGGGTACTGCTCTCGAATATCGACTACGCTGGGCATCCATTCCAGGACCAAAAAGAGTCGGTATTCGACGTCAGACAGCAACTCGTGGGTGCGGCCTGTCTTGTGGCTGAAAACCCGTCGCGAGCGGCCCAGGCTGCTTACATCGGTGACGCTGAGCCAAGGGATGTAATCTTTTCCCGCTCCATGCCCGTTTCCAGCGGTTTCAAGGCTCTGAATCTTTTTTTCTGTCCACTTAATCGGTCTTGCCATCTGCGGTTCCTTACTTTGAATATCAAGCTACTCATGCCTGACGGCTTGAGCAGTAACTCCAACGTCTAGAAACCTGTTTCAGCGTTAAATCCGTGTATTTCAATTTAGCATCAGTATTGGTATGAATATGTTCCAATAGATGGAAATATGTCTAATACGACATTGTAGCAATTTATGTCATATACGACAGTTAAATATTTTCATCGTTATATATGTGGTATTTTTGACAAATGACTAATTGGGACAGAGAATCTAAACTCCTGCTTAAGGGTGAGCTGGCGAGGCGCGGCATAAGCTACAAGGTGCTCGTAGTAAAGCTTAAGGAACTCGGTGTCACGGAGACTGAGGGCGCCATTGCGAACAAGATTTCGAGAGGCAAGTTCTCCATGACGTTCTTCCTCCAATGCATGAACGCAATTGGTGTGACTGATGTTTCAGTGGCGGTAGTGCAACCAGGGGTATCAAAGTCGAGCCAGGTGTAGTCCAGAGGGAGTACTCAAGGACTCGTGGCATGAGGTACTAGGGTTTTTCCGCGAGCGGCAGTGACACATTGCGGCCAACCCTGAAATCAGTTTGTCCCATGAGGCGACTCTTTAACGGGTCCGTGGCTTTAGGCCGCGACTCAGGTCCCCTACGTTTGTTCGCTGACCTCAAACGTCATGCCAGTCGTCAAATCGCAATCGTGGAATGGTTCCAACGACCTTTCAACGAAGTTGGGTACTGATGCATTAATGATGGCGGGCAGGTTGAAATGGCGGGCTGTTGAGCTTCCATTCATGGATACCGATTGCACCGCCGATGCACCCGAAGGCGCATATGAATTTTTATAGTGAATTTGAATAATTATTGAAAATCAGAATAATTTTCACATTTACAGTTGGCAGCCGCTTGAGGTAGCTTCTGCAGGTTGACTCAGTTTTGGCGCTGTGACTGTTGGCGCCGACGTCGATATGACCACGTATGCCAGCTTGGGATTGACCAGCCGAGTGCGGCGGCAACGCGCGTCCGGAAAGGCGCTTAACAGGCGACAGCTGCTCAATCCGTCTTAAGCAGAACCAGCCCGAAGTGGTCAAATTCTTATGGGCCGTAACAACCTCGGGTTGAATTCAGGCCGAACCCCCATTTACCGAGTCGACTAGCACTCGCTGCCTAGTTCGCTCTTGCTTCCCTCAAGCGGAACCGCTTTTTCGTCCATCAGTGGTTTGGCTACGAGGGTGCGAAAACGCATCAGGTCGACGCCCGAGTCGCTGCCCTCCATCGAAACCTCGATGACCATCCCACCTTTGGGCATGGACCACTGCTCAACCTTCAGTTCGACCTTTGGCGAATGGGCTTTCGTTCGCTCCATTTGGTTTGAGCAGCCCTTTTCCGTTGCAGAGTAGCCCGCAGGAACTGCTGCCTGCAACGCAGCCTTGTCTTCGGTGCAACTCACGGAGTAGGCGCGCCTGAGCTGGCTGACACCAACGAGGCCGACATCGACCTCGGCCTTGCTCTCTGAGTCGCCTATTAACGGACACTTCCAAGCTAAGAGCTCGGCGGGGATTGGCTCCGGCCCGCGGACCTTGTAGGTGGCGTCTGGCTCTTCTCCCGGCACACCCCGTTCTCGACCAAGTAACTTGTAGCCGTTAGGCACTGCCGTCGGCTGGTCGACCTTAAAGTAGCCACTCCAGAATGGTCCATGAAACCTTGGTTCTTTGGACGACCCATGTCTCCTTGATGGATTTCGACTTCTCTTTTTTTCATGGTTTCGGTTGCGCTAGACCGTGGAAGTTTTCCAAGAAAATTAATTTATTCAAGGTTTAGGTAGGTTTGCGGGGCGAAATCTCGCCCCTCCATGAATTCCAAGTCATGCATGTCTGAAAAGACGGCATCGCCGTCTGCTCGAGTCTCCGTTTAAGGTTTGAATTTCTTTCTCAAGACATGAGATGTCGTTTGCGATGTAGTTTTTATTAGAAGAAGGCATCGGAAATGGCGTTTTTGCACGTTTAACCAGTCCATGACTGAAATCGAACGAGTGCAGTGCGCTTGCGCGAATAAGAGTAAAGAGACGGAGTGCCGCAAAGCCAAGCCTGGCGTGGGTTTGCGGAGGGTCGCTGCATTGCAATAAACATCGGCTGCCTCGAAAACGACATGAAATTGGCCGTGGCGGAAGACGGTTTCACTTCAAAACCGCGTCAGATGGTCGGTTTGCATCGCAAGTGACATGGATTGCATTGCAATCGACATGGGATTGCTGTTCGCGCAGTCAGGCAATGTAGTTGAACAAGGGACGGGCGCTTGCGCTTATGAGGGCAACAGTCCGTAGCTGCACCGGAAGGTTGTGCAAACATCGTAGCGAAATTTTAGAAAATACTTTTATAAATCAACAAGTTTTTCTGGACACGCCATTTAGTAATGGAAGTTTTGGGCCTAGATTTAAGCAGTGAGTCATGACCCGAAATGTTGCTCGGATACCCGAAACTGGTTCGCTCAGCCATTCCGCACGTAATCCTGGACGCCCATAAGCGTGCGAAGTCAACGGGAAACTTCGACCCGATGTTCAGCCTCAACCACGCGTGCGCAAAAATCAGGGCCAGCGTGGCTGTAATGGCTCGCAAAACCTGGACTATGCAAAGTCCACGACCAAGCTACAAGACACGCTCGACATATTCATCGCGGTGCACAACGAATACCAGTTTTGCTAACCCGTTGGCTTTGTTTTGAAGCACGAATGGCTTGTTGACCCGTATCCAAAAAACGCCGCATCCAATCGAATGCGGCGTCAGAATCAAACAGCTATATGCCGGTGTCAAACCAAGAGTGCTTCGACCCCTTTTGCCTCGACCATTTGCAGTAGCTTCGCGGAGGTGCCGCTAGGGTGCTTGTTAGCGGTGGGAGACTCCCATTTCTGCACTGTTGACACGCTCACGTTAAGCATTGTTGCGAAAACCGCTTGGCTTGCTTTAACGATAGTCGTGCGGATTTTTACAATGCGGTCTGCGGTATAGGTTGGTGGTACTTCGCAAAGCGCACGAATCCGAGCCATGTCCGTCTTAGACATTACTCCGTAGGTGCTCAGGTCCGCAGCCGTGTCCAGGAGTTCCTGGAGCATGCGTGCGTCTTCACGGTTTCTTTTTGGCATTCCAAATCTCCTTTAAACTGCCAGATACTGTCATTTCATCGATTTTCGTCATTCGTTGACTTTGCAATCTTGCTCCGAGAATCTTTACTGATTCCACGGCGGCATCGAGAAAGTCGGCGCCAGGTGAGTTCTTTTCTCGGCCGAGCAAAAAGAAAATCGCCGTGGCATGTTGTTTTGCCACGAGAGTTCGAGTTCCACCGCTTTTCCCCATACCCTCAATTGCGATTCGCTTCTTACAGACCCCGCCTCCAAGGTCTGCTTCGTAAAGGCCTTGCTCAATCTCCCGCGCAGCCATGCAAAGCACCTTAACACTCAGCAATTTCTTTGCCCATCGGTCAAGGGTTTTTGTCTTAAAAACTCGTTTTTGATGCCTCGTTGCCTCATGGTATAGCACTCAGTGCTACAGTTTCGTTTTTCAGTAGTCATTTCGCGATTTGACCTGCTTGATGTAGCCAACACCTCAAAACAGGTCGGTTGTCGGCAAAAGGTGCAAAACCTTCCGGTGCAGCTAAAAACGGTTTTGGGCCTTGCGGAACCAAGTCTGACCCAGGAATGCGCAGGCACCTTTAATAGTGCGATTCACATGGGGCAGTCGCAAACGGTATGAAACTGGTCACGGTGTACGGCTCATAGTTGCGTCAGAGGGCCAGCTTGCATTGCAAATGCAAATGCAATGGTCGGCACCATACGGATGGTTGTAGCCTTCCGCCGGTCTAAGTCAAGATTAATGCGCTGATTTTTTCATCCAGCGAACCTCGCCGCGTCTTAGCGACCATCCTGATTCAATTATCTCGTTGCTTACGAGCTCCTTCATTGCAATGCGTAAGGAGTTGGTGAACGCGCGCTCGCCTGAGTCCGAACCGCAGAGTTCTCGTAACCTGGGAATTTTTGTAGGGATGAGCCGGGTCTGACTTTCGATGTATGCATACAGCCATGTCGCTAGGCCTTCCGAAAGGCTCAATCTCAGTTCCATCGATAGCCAAACCTGAGGCGACACTCTGAACAATTCTACGATGTGTCGATGCAGAGCTACAGTCCAGCCTCCCGACTTCGGATACTCAAAACCCAGGCATAGCTGAACGCTGTACTTGTCTGTAATCACTAGCGCCTTTTGTAGCCTTTGAATGTGCGTGCGAAGCTGCTTGCGGCTGTTGCCATCGTAGCGCCCAAAGAGCGCTTTGCAAACCTCGTCGGGTTGCAGGATGACTTGGGTGCCCACCTGAACGTCGCGAAGCATGTGCAGTATCGTCAGAAACACCAGTGCATCCGATTGACGTAGTTCCGGGCCACTGTAGCGAATGAGCGGCTTACCCTGACTCAAAGCCAGGGCGAATTCCACATTTCGCTCTCGCTCGACTGAACGATTGGTAGCCCTGAACAGAGGGGACTGGAAGAACGCCCGAGGGCTTATGAACTGCGACGGACTATGCTGGGGAACATATTCCGCGTCAAGTAGCTGTTCGAGTTCGTTCGCTTCGAGCGTGCAAGTGCGTATTTCGTTGTATATCTCCTGCTTTTCAGGAGTTTGCTTCATGCCCCGGACTTCCTTGAACGCATCTGCTACGCGCTCATTAAGCCTTCGTTTTGACACCAGAACATCTTGTCGAGTCAGGCGCTTTTCGCTGGAGGCAGGCTCGTCAATCGTGACCCTCGGTAAGACCTCTACGAAGGAGAGGATGTGTTCCGGCATACGGCTGGCCGGCTGCGACTTAGGCAATACGGTCGGCAGAGGTTGGGATGGGCAAAGGGACTCCATGTGTCTCAAGCCAAGTACGCGCTGTTTGGTTTCGGCGCGGCCGACCCAAAGCAGGGGACGGTCTGGTCGGAAAAAGTAGGTTGACTGGGCCACGTATGCCCCGGAGGTTTGTAAGCGGATGCCGCTACAAATGTCTGCTCCCTGATGTCGTTCGTAACAAAGTACTGGCACACTTGGTTAAAAAATGCATCCTTGCCGGGCTGCGTACTTACCGAGTTTGGAACGCCCTCAAAAACGGTTCTGCCGAAATCGCGTTTCCTGTCGAGTGGGTGTTCGCTGAAGGGAATAGACATCATCCTTTCTGAAGATAATTGGGATAATTTCTGTTTCATAATTTTGATTAGTGAAACAGGTATATGTCCCGTTGTTTAGATTATTTTTATATTCAGTTGGAGCCAGATTGATAGGTAGCCGTTAACTTTCGATTGAGTTGCCACGCCTTTTGTCTGCTCACGGTCTCACATATCTTTGAATGACCTCGACAACATCCAAGAGGCTGCAGCCATTCACAATGCCTAGACGGCTGCTGCAATCATCTGGCCGATTCAATTGAGTTCTCAGCGCTCGCCTAGTTGTCGACGCAAGTTGCCAGCCTAACGGAATCGGCACGGAGTCGATGCCAATTTGAAATTCGATGTAGTCGGATAGAACATGGTTGTCCTGCATCGTTGTCACGACGCTCTTCAGCGCCTCTGCTGCGAGAGCCCCCCTAGCTGTGCGCGTATTAACCATAGTCCGTGCCGGGGAAAGTAATTCCCCCAGACCACTCGCCTCAGGCTCTTGTGCCTCCACCGATGCGGGACGCTTCTCTGTTGCGGCAAGCATGCTCGGAGAGTTTCCAATTCGAAGGACCACCGGTCGGATAGGAATCCCATACTGCTCTGCCGTTAGCATTGCGACATCTACTGCCTCAGCCAGAGTCGCTGCGCCGGAGTTCTCGAAGTAGCCGTCGTCGACAAATCGCAGTTTTTTACCTTAGACAACCAAAGATGCGGCCGGCGTCACGATTGGGAACCTGGCACTTGTGACAGCCATTGTGCTGATGCGGAAGTCGATGGACGGCACAAACTCGTAGAAGGTCGCGAGTCTATGTAACCGTTCCTCAAGTGGGTAGATATCTTCCTCTCTTCTCTTCGTTAATGTCACTGCCCAAGTCTTCTGCAGCTTATCTTCACTGGTGGCGCACAAGATTCCTAATTAACGAGGAATCCGTTCTAGTAGCTCCGTACAAAAGGCTGGGCTATCAATCGAAATCGTTAAGTCGAAACCAGATTCAGTGTTTTACTCCACACTTCCTTCTGATACTCCCATACGGTTACGCGATTAAAAATTTTGGGAAGAATGAGCCGGCCAAGTTCTACGCTGGTCGACAAAGAGGTTACCGGGAGCAAATCAATCTCTCGAACCCCAGCCCGGTGGAGGCTTGTTAAAAAGTCGTTGAACCTACGTCGGAATCCCTCCAGTTGTTTCTGGCTCCCAACCAGTTCTCTTTTCGGGGCTAGCGCTGAAAATCGAAGTATCGGCGCGAGGCCCGAGAGGATATCGATGTTGCTTGCCATACCGCTAATGTCAACTGTCACAAAAACTCGCGAGGGAAGTACCGCCGGCACTTCAAAACCGAACCAGTCGTCAGAGGGACTATTTGACGAATAGTCTGTCCTCCAAAGCCATTTGTTGGAAGGTAAGTCCAGCACCATTGCTTGACGTTTGTCCCCAATAAGTGCCCCCAGCTTCATGGCCATCGGAATTGGTGCAAATGCAGCGATGGTGATGTGTGTCGCAGCTTCACTCCCAACCAGTTTCGGTTCTAGGACCCGGGTATACCAGCGTACGAGTGCTTTTTCCGCAGCATCCCAAAACGAAGGGTCATCGTCTCTGACATCGAGGTCAGCTCGGTTCAAAATTACACCATCCTGGAGCGGGTGAACTTTGTAATCTGAATTTTTCAACACAGCCGCATGAATTTGCCGTGGGTCGATGCTCGGAACATGCTGTGCAACTGGCATGACCATCAGCACGGGAAGACTCAATGTGCTTATTTCGGCCCCGTAAATGGCGTTGACGCGTACCTCATGCTCACGCTTCCACCGCAGCAATAGTGCTTCAGGATAGTCTTCAATTTCACGGACACGGTCGATGCGCGCATGGCATTCAAAACAGGCAAGCATGAGGTTCGCCTCGTCTCTTGCAAGTTCCTTCGAACGAGTTTCATCCCCACGTGGTCCGACGGGACTATCGGACACGATGTGTGCCAACTCACCAACATTGGCTTTCCGACCTGTAAGGAAGTCAATGCCTACCGATTTACAGCAACCGCTGAATTCGCACCTGCCGGCTGCGGCTATCCATAGCCGGTTGCGTACATCGGCCGGGATAGTGGTTCTTTTATGTTCAGATTTAAGCTTCATATTGAGTAGTGAGTTTTTTGAATTCAAGGTTTCGATTGCCCATCCAGACGCCGATTTCTTCGGTACCTACGATGATGAAGAAAAGTTGTTCCCCCTCGAAAGAATCCTTGCCGATAGCGTTTTTCCAATCGGTCATGTCGGTCCCGCTGGGGCTTGGGAAACTCTCCGGATGGGTGTGCCATAGGCCGAGATAGGCAACTTTTCCGCAGGATTCCTGCCATCGAGCCATCGCAGCATCACTGTGTCGCGATGACCGAAAGAAACTAAACCGGCTGCGGTGGTCATGCTTCTGAGGAACAGTGACTTCGTCGACTACGATATCTTTCGAGTCGCATAGATGGCGGCCTAAGAGTGCTCCGCCAGCCTCAGGGGTTTTATTGGAAAACTGCTGATAGATTTTTAACTTGGCGACAGTAGCTTGAGTCAATATGACTCGTTTCCCGAAACCAAATTCCAAGAGAAGGTTCATGACGAACCCACACATTTAGGACATTGGTGGCCGAATACACTTTTAGATGCCGCAATTGAGTTGACCGAACTAGCTCTCTTGAACCATGCCGAGGTCTCCGCGGAAGCTGTTAAAGCCAGCTCGTCATTACCAACCCAAAAGTCATAGCTAGCCGCAGTGTTTCCATTCAACTGTCGGATGACCGCTTCACTTGCCAATAGTGCGGTACGTCGCGAGTGCATGGCAGAATACGGAATAAACGTTCCGAGACAGCCAGAGATAGACCTACTCACTTTCTGTCCCGGAGCAAGGAAGGAGACGTAAGGATGTAGAGCTGGGTTCCCTTCATCATCCCGGTATATGCATTCAATACAACCGTGTCCTATAGACGGCAGCGAAATTGCGTGTCCGCCCAATCCAAACGCTTCAAGCCACGTGACTGTTACTCCACAATTCAGACCTAGGTCACGAATTTGACTTGCCAACTTACGGTCACTGGCTGGTGCGCCAATTGCAATCACCGCCACGTCAACGGTCTTTGCTGAATCCTTGACGAGCCAATGATGTGCTGGCGCTGTCGAGGTTTCAACTGTCAAGCCTGGATACTTTTTAAGTAGCTCAGCTTTCAGCGCTGTAACCTTTTTCTCACCTATGGCATTTTTCCCCAACGCGTGACGAAATACATTCTCAACAGTCATTTCGTCGATATCGACCAACGTAAGCGTTCCAACCCCGCAGGAGGCCAGCGTATCCGCTACCTCTGACCCAATCGAGCCGCACCCTAGTACAGCGACATGTGCCTTCGCGAGGCTTAGCGAGGCGCCGCCGCGTTCACGCATGTAATTTGGGATATGTCGATGTATCGCAATTGGTTTGATTGCGGTAGTTTCACTAATTTCACCGTTATGTAAGGTGAACGCGATGCCAAATAGTGAGCTTCCACCGGAAGGGCGGGGCATCGATATCAAGACCGGGCAAAACCGTTTCGGACCTTTCCATCTCTTCTCCAGGGTGTCGAACCAGAGTTGTTGGTCCTCCGAGCTCAGCGTTTTGACTACCCGTTGGATAAAGTGTTTGTCGAGGGCTGATTCGGGCGAGGGTGGTGCAACAACTGTATCTAGCTTCAAATAGAGCGTAGAGCAACTGGCAAGTTTGGATGTACGAAACTCCGTTGGCTGGGGTTCACCGCGTTCTGTGAAGTATCGACAGGCTAGCTGGCCTTTGCCAAGGTTCTCAACTTGTCCATACAAAGCTCTGGACTTGCCCTCAATTTCAACTGCAGACCGGGCTGTCTGTACGTGGGGCAAGCCATTCCAGTACCCTTCAAACTCATCGAAGAGACCCGCCATTCCACTGGCGGTTTCAAGTTCGGCGGCTTCCAAAACTTTGAACGCATCGCAGGCCACATTAGCAATAACGCTGCCGGGGCGGTCGTCTGCAATGGACAGACCTTGTCCATCATCTATGCAGACAAGTCGGTCGTGCGACACATGCGCAAGTAGCTTGACCGGACTTATCAGTCTGACCTGGGGTAGCCTGCCAAATACGCTGGGTACATGCTCGACTTCAATTTTCCAGTTAGTAGTGACTCCTGCTAAGTCGAAACCAACCCATCCGTTTGACGCCTCAACGTTTGACACGGTCACCGCCTGCAATCCCCGAGCCGCGAGTATTGCTTCCATTATTTCGATGACCTCGGGTATCGATACTTCTGTTGGCGAGACCGTCGAACTCATGCCGATGTGCCCGTACTTATGTAGGGTGCCCGGACGGCCTTCGCGGTTTCGTCAGTAGTTGGTACCAGAAAGTCATCGCCAAACTGCTTTTTCATACGTTTGCACGCATCTTCGGGAAGGACGTCTGCAGCTGCCGCTGTGAGTTCATCTCGTAAAGATGTCAGCCGCTCTTTAAAGGCTGCCATTTGCAAATTGGACATGCGATTCATTAGGTCAGTGTTAGGCACGACCGGAAGCTTGACCGTTAGCCTGTCTGCGAACTGATTCTCGTGAAAGCAGGTACAGAAATTATTCAGCATTGATGTTGTCAATGACTTCAATGCATTTAGGTCAGAGTACTTTCCTGACAATTCTTGGGATGCTTGAAACCAATGGTATGCAGCAACAGTTATTGCAATGCTTAACGGTGCCCCGCCATTTGAAAATTTATTGCATTTCCAGCGCTTGAGGTACCTCACGCAACGGCGAAATTGGGCTGCATCATCTCCGCTCAATTTATTGTTAATAAGCTTCGTCAGTTCTTTGGGGGCGGAAATATCCCAGACACGTTTATCAGGGGTAGAACTTTCTTTACCCATCGCGATATCTAAATGGTCGTCGCTTCTTTTTACGTAAATGGCGAGGTCTATGTGGTAATCAGGGACACCATTGCGTAAATAGGTCACTGTTACACAAGGCCTGCGAATATCTACGGTCCTGTTGAGACGTGTAAGTGCATCTCTAACCTTTTTCTTGAGGCTGACGGGGTCGACGTACTTATCCTTTTTACAGTCAAAAATCAACCCAACATCGATATCAAAGTTCCCATTCAGAGGAACAACACCGGTATTCATCGAGTAGCTGCCTTGATGGAATTCAGAAAACGAGGGCACGTCACTGGGGAGGTTTTCGCGCAACTCCTTCAGAAGCATGTCTCGCTTTTCCCGAAGTTTTGCGTTTTCATCATTTTCGTCAAGCTTAATTCTTGAGTGAAAGGAGTCAAAGTGGTTTTGTATGGTTGGCACAGGCGGTTCGTCCTTAGAAAAAATCCAATCGAAGAATGCAACCGCCGCTAAAAATTTGAGTAAGACATGCACTTTTTGAGTCCGTTCAGGTGGGTAGCGGTAGGGTTGCAGGAGGTGGGCAGCGTTCACGCAAGTTCAGGTGGATTGCTTGAGCGTATTGTTAGTATACGTATAAAAATTAGATGCGTATAGTTTTTGTATTTTGGCATAATGTTGCTATGCCACGCACTACAGAAATTGACGATGTCACGACAAAAGCTAGCCCACGCTGGGGGCGCGATAGAAGGCTCGAGTTCATTGACTTTCGCCTTAGGTGGGATGGCCGCCTGAATCGAAGCGACTTAACTGCGTTTTTTGGCATTTCAGTGCCCCAGGCTTCGCTGGATATCGCTAAGTACCTGGAGTTGGCACCTAAAAATATGGCGTATGACAGAGGGGCAAGGGTCTACCTACCGACCCAAGAATTCACCGCTCTGTTCAGTTCGAGCAGTCCTTCAAGGTTCCTAAACGAAATTTTGGCTGCTGAAAGTGGGGTGATTGAGCAAGGCTCGAGTTTGGTTGGCTGGAAGCCGCCGATGGCGCTGGTTCCGACTCCGGGGCGGACTTTGAGCGCGGAAACTCTTGCAATGCTTTTGAGGGCCATTCGCGATAAATCTGGTGTAGAGGTCAAGTACCAGTCAATGTCCCGCCCCGAGCCAAGCATTAGAAAACTCACGCCACATGCCTTTGCCCACGATGGGTTTCGATGGCACGTCCGCGCTTATTGCCATACGCGTGGGCAATTTCTTGATTTTGTAATTGCTCGTATTCTGGAAATATCCCCAACTGAGGGCGCTGGACCTGGTGTGGATAGTGATGTGGTTTGGCAGACCCAGGTCGAACTCGTACTTGGCCCGCATCCTGAGTTACCCGAGCCTCACCAACGCGTAATTGAACTTGATTACGGGATGGAGAATGGAGAAGTCCGATTGGTTTGCAGAAAAGCGCTTCTCTTCTATCTACTTAAGCATCTTGGGTTGAACTCTCCTCAAGAGATGGCCGCAGAAGCTCAGCAAATTTTCTTAAAAAATCGCGATGAAGTCCACGCGCATTTGAATAATCGCTAAAAATAGATGAGCAGCATTAAAAACCCGATTTCTGGGGTGAGGTGTATAGGTCTGGAAGATAAAAATATCTGCTACACCTGTCACCAGGGAAGGCGAAGCCAATGCGAGAACTAATTCCTGCGATTACGCCAAGAGGCTTTATGGCTGTACTGCTCTGGCTCTAGAAACTCCTGTTTTTAGTGCAGACTGCAAATAGACCCGAACCACATATTAGAAGTAACTCAGAAACTTTATGGCTCAGAATTTTTCAGAAATTGCTAACTTCCTTTGGTCCGTAGCGGACCTGCTCCGAGGCGATTACCGGCCAGCCGACTACGGCAAAGTCATCCTTCCTTTCGCACTATTGCGACGCCTTGACTGTGTCTTGGACAGCACAAAGGACGATGTTCTGGCAGAACATGCGAAACGCAAGGAAAGTGGCGTCAACCTTGACCCATTCCTTAAGCGCAAGAGCAAACAGGCCTTTTACAACACCAGCACCTTCACGTTGCCTGGCCTACTCGCGGACCAGAAGCATGTTCGGCAGAACCTTGTGGCCTATCTGGGGGAGTTTTCAGAGGACGCGCGAGACGTGTTCGAACGTTTTAAGTTCACAGAGCGAGTCACCGAGTTGGAGGACAAAAACCTCCTGTTTCAGTTGGTTCAGAAATTCTCAAATATTGACCTGCACCCGGATGTAGTCTCCAACGAGATGATGGGCATGGTATTTGAAGAGCTCATTCGGAAGTTCGCTGAAAGCTCGAATGAGACGGCTGGTGACCACTTCACACCGCGGGAAGTTATTCAGCTCATCGTTCAATGCCTGTTCGCAGGCGACGACGAAGCTCTGTCAAAGCCCGGAGTTGTGCGGTCCATGTATGACCCTACGGCCGGAACTGGGGGCATCTTGTCCATGGGCGAGGCCGTTGCCAAGTCTATCAACTCATCCGCAGTGATTCGTTTGTTTGGACAGGAGTTGAACGATGAGTCCTACGCCATCTGCAAGGCAGACATGCTTATCAAGGGGCAAGACCCCAAGAACATCGTGCGCGGTAACACCTTGTCAGCAGATGGCTTTCCATCAGACAAGTTTGACTATGGTGCGGCCAATCCCCCTTTCGGCGTGGATTGGAAGAAAGTACTCGACCAAGTCAAGTCTGAGCATGAAAAGAAAGGTTTTGCGGGGCGTTTCGGCCCTGGACTGCCACGTATTAGCGATGGCTCTTTGCTGTTCCTGATGCACCTTATCTCCAAGATGCGTCCGGCTGCCGAAGGTGGTGGCCGAATCGGCATAGTCCTGAACGGCTCACCACTGTTTACCGGTGATGCAGGTTCTGGCGAGTCCGAAATTCGTCGCTGGATTCTGGAAAACGATATGTTGGAGGCAATCATTGCTTTGCCAAATGACCTGTTCTACAACACTGGGATTGCCACCTATATCTGGATACTAGATAACAATAAAAAGGGTGACCGCAAAGGTAAGGTCCAGCTGATTGATGCAACACGCATGCACACCAAGATGAAGAAAAGTCTCGGAAATAAGCGCGTAATGATTTCAGATGAGCAGGTTGCGGAAATTGTGAGCGTCTATTCGAGTAAGGCTAAGGATGTATCTTTTAGTCTTGAGTACAAAGAACTTCTGAAGCGTGGGAATCGAGATACTCTCGAACCAGAGATTTCTCGAATTGTTTCCAAAATTTTCGATAACAAATTTTTTGGATACCGTAAAGTCACAGTTGACCGTCCATTGGCAGATGGAAAGGTTGGAAAATTCAAAAAGGGCGAGAGACCCTATGACAAGGACTTGCGCGACACCGAGAGCGTGCCCCTAACAGGGGACCTTGATGCCTATATGAAGCAGGAAGTTCTGCCCCATGTGCCGGATGCTTGGGTCAACAAAGATATCAAGGACGAGAAGGACGGGCAGCCCGGCAAGGTCGGGTACGAAATCAACTTCAATCGATACTTTTACGTTTACACGCCACCGCGTAAACCCAACGTGATTGCTGATGAAATTCTTGAGATGGAAAAACGCTTCGTTGAGTTGATGAAGGGGGTGGTTGCGTGAGTAACCTTCAAGCAGATGTCCGTCGTTTGAAATATGCTGTAACTGGCTGCTTTGGCGGAGTTTGGGGCGACGAGCCCAATGGCATAGACGACTTGACCGTTGTTCGCGTAGCTGACTTTAACCGTGAAAAGGCCTCAGTCGAACTAGGTGACAGCCCTACGATACGCGCAATTCCGCATAGCGCTAGAAACCGCCGTGTCCTCTCAAAGGGCGACCTCTTGCTTGAAAAGTCAGGTGGCGGGGAATTGCAGCCTGTTGGAAATGTGGTCCTGTTTGATTCTGATGTAAACGCTGTTTGCTCTAATTTCGTTGCGCGGATGCCAGTTTCGCCTGATTGCGACCCGCGCTATACATGCTACGTCTTTCGGTCTCTGTATTCGGAAGCACGGAACATTAACCATATCAAGCAAACATCGGGAATTCAAAACCTGGACTCGGAAAGCTATTTGAATGAGGTGGCTTGGTTGCCCTCGCGGGATGTGCAGTTCAGCATTGCCAACTTCCTTGATGACAAGACAGCGGGCATTGATGCCTTGATTGCAGAAAAGGAGCGACTTCTAGAGCGAATCGATGAAGCCAAGCAAGGCGCTATCGATACTGGTGTACTCGGTGGTGCTGAACCGACTGAGCAATACCCATTTACTCCTCTGGCCCACCTAACGGACGGTGTCAACTGGATGCGCGTCACCCTGAAGCAGAAGTGGCAAGTTACGGATTGCAAACACCTAACCGTTGAGTTCATCGACGACGGAATACCGCTTGCAAGTATTCGCGAAGTGTCGGGCAATCGGTTAGACCTGTCCAATGCGAAGATGGCAAGTAAAGAAGACTATGTGAACTTGACTGACGGGGGGCGTTCACCAAAGAAGGGTGATTTGATATATGCACGAAACGCGTCAGTTGGCGCAGTCGCGTTAGTGAACGTCGATTGTCCATTCGCCATGGGACAGGACGTTTGCTTAATTACATCCGAGGACCAAGAGCAAGCGTTTTTGAGACTTCAAATGCTGGCAAGTCCGCTTAAAGCTCAATTGGAAGCAACGTTGCAAGGTGCAACGATTCGCCGCATAAATGTTGAGCAAATTCGCAACTTTGTCCTATTGCTGCCACCCCTGGATACACAACGAAACATTGTAAAAAAATTGGACTTGCAACTGCACAGGTATGACGCTCTGCAAGAACACGTTGAAGTGCATATAGCTCGCCTCCGTGAGTACCGCGCTTCCTTGATTACAGCGGCGGTAACTGGGCAACTGGATGTTGGTTCATTTGAGGCGCCAGTATGAGCTTCCTCTCCAAGTTCGTATCAGCGCTGACCGGGGGCGTCCAAGCGCCAAATACAGTAAAGGCCGTACCGGCAAGGAATGCAGCAAGCCAGAGGCCGAAGTTCCGCGTACGTGATGACTATTTGGAAGCGGACGATTACGAATTTTTTGGCGCTGCCCATCTGTCTCCAAGTAAGCAATGGGTGGTCGCCTGCGACGACTCTGACGGCGGAGGCCGCGGCGGCAATCGAGAACGTGGAAACGGACGCGTGTTGCTGGTTGAGTTGCCACAGGGTTCAGCGGTGTGCGAGGTCAACAGCATCGCCAGGCCATTTGACATAGCGGTTTCAAATAATGGCACTTTCTCGGTCAACGACCCCGGATTCGGCAATGAGCTGGCGGCCGATGCCGTTGTCTTTGATGTGCAAGGCACAGAGCTGTACCGTCGCCATTACTCTGCGAACATCTTTTCCATATCCATCTCGCCTTGTGGTCGCTTCATGGCTGTGCAAACCTGTAATGCGCCAAAGTCACCGGATGGAAATCTGCTGGAAGTCCACGACATCCTGAGCAAAGCGACTTTGTTTTCAAAGACGCCTGATACGCCATGGAGCAAGAAGTTCGGCTTTGACGTAGACGGTGATGCGCTTAAGCAAGTCTGGGTGTACGTGGATGGTCTTGGGAGATTCGCATATTCCCCATCTGGGGAGTTCATCGGTGCGAAGAAGTACCAGACAGCATGCCTTGATAAGGGGGACTACGCATCAAGACTGTTTGCAGTTGAAAAGCTGCTCAGGACATCTGCTGATGCCGAGAGCGCGGAAAGGGCTCTGGCCGTTCTTGAGGCCGTAATGCCTATGGTGCCACATACTGAGTCGTCATGGCAGGCTAAAGCATATCGTTTGAAGGGTGAGTCGCTGGAGGCCCTGAGGCGACCGATAGAAGCCATTTCAGTCTATGAGTCCGCTATCGCCATAGACCCAAAGATTGGTGTCAAAAAGCGGCTCGAGTCGCTGCACAAGCGAATTGCCAAATCAAGTACAAGTCACAAAAGGGAATCATGTCCAAACTAGTCAAAATTGTTTCGGCGGGGTGCACGGCAGTCGTAGTCAGCGTGGCTGCATATTGGTACTGGTCCCCGTATCTTGCTGTCAAACAGATGCATGCTGCAGCGCAATCTAAGGATGCGGATGCATTTAATGACCACGTGGACTACCCAAGTTTGCGCGAGAGCTTTAAAGGACAGTTTTCAGCAATGCTTGCTTCAAAAGTTGGGCAGTCAACTGATACCGATAAAGGCTTTGCTGCCATGGGCGCGGCACTTGGCTTGGCTATGGCCAACCAAATTATTGATGCGATGGTTCGTCCAGAAACCATGATGCGCCTGATGGAAGAAGGCAAGATGGCTCCAAAGATGCCAGCCTCCTCATCGAGCGAGGCATCTTCTCAAAAAAAGCCGGAGTGGGCATTTGAGCGCAAAAGCGTAGATAAGCTGATTGCGTACCCCAAAAATCAGGGGGTACCGCAGGCAGTCGGGGAGAAGCAAGCAGGGTTCGTTTTTCAACGAAGCGGATTTGCAAATTGGAAGCTAACTGAGGTCCGGTTACCTAACCTGTGATACCTGCAAAAGTTACCGGATTGGAGCAGAAGGCTAAAGAACGTATCTAGAACTAAGAGCAAATAAGGGAGTCCATGCCAACAATAACAAACGTCCATACAGAGCGCGTCTTCGAAGATGAACTGTGCTCCAAGCTTGAAGCCAGCGGCTGGGCAATCAAGACTCACCCCAAGAGCGCGCCTTCGTATAACAAAGAGCTCGCCATCTACGCTGCTGACTTGTTGGCATTCATTCAAGAGACCCAGCCAATGGAGTGGGCCAAGTTCAAGCGTTGGCATAACGGACAGTCAGAGCAGATTTTTGTTAAGCGCGTTGCGAAGCAACTCGATACCCATGGTACGTTGCATGTGCTGCGCCACGGATTCAAAGACGTTGATGCAAAATTCTTTATGTGTGCCTTTAAGCCGGCTCACGGCAAGAATCCGAAGTTGGTTGAGCTCTATGCCAAGAACAAGTTAACAGCCATTCGGCAGCTTCACTACAGCCTAAATAACGAAAACAGCATTGACATCGTGTTGTTCGTAAATGGTCTGCCAGTCGCCACTCTTGAGTTGAAGACAGACCTCACCCAGAGCGTACGGGACGCTATCAATCAATACAAAAAAGACCGACAACCTAAGGACCCAAAGACGAAAGAGGTTGAGGCGCTGCTTCAGTTCAAGACCCGAGCATTGGTTCACTTTGCGGTATCGACGGACTTGGTTTTTATGACCACCAAGTTGGCCGGGGATGCAACATTCTTTCTGCCTTTCAATATTGGTAAGCCGGACGGTGTGGATTTGTTCAGCGCTGGTGCAGGTAACCCACCTGCTCCGGCAGGTAAGGGCTACCCGACGTATTACCTGTGGGAGTTTGTCCTGAATCCTGATAACTGGCTTGAAATCTTAGGTGAATTTATGCACCTGGAGGTCAAAGAAGTTGAAGTTTTGGGCAAACGGGTAACTAAAGAGTCCATCATTTTTCCGCGGTTCCATCAACTGGTTGCCGTCAAAGAGCTTTTGACCTACTCGGCGATTGAAGGCCCGGGACATAGCTACCTGATTCAACACTCAGCTGGTTCAGGTAAGTCGAATTCCATTGCTTGGGCGGCCCATCGGCTATCCAATGTTCATACGGCGGCCGGCAAAAAGGTATTCGACTGCGTCGTCGTGGTCACTGACCGCCGTGTCTTGGACAAGCAGCTCCAGGAAACCATTAGCCAGTTTGAGCACAAATCTGGTGTGGTCCAGGTCATCAGTGAGAACAGCGCCCAGCTAGCCAAGGCGCTCAATGATGGGGTGCCCATCATCGTCACAACCTTGCAGAAATTCGGGTTCATCCTGGACCAAGTGGGCAACATTGGTAATCGCAGCTTCGCGCTCATTATTGATGAGGCCCATTCCAGCCAGTCTGGTTCCGCTGCCACCAAGCTTCGCAAGGCTTTGACCAAGGGAAAGCCTCATCCAACGGCTGTTGAATTCATTGATGGCGTGGAAGTTTCAGTACAGGCCGAGGTTGAGGTTGATGCCGACGATTTGACGGCTGAGGACGTCATTAACGCGGTGGTCGAAGGTCGTAAGCGTCCTGATAACGTGAGCTATTTTGCCTTCACCGCCACACCAAAGAACAAGACATTGGAGCTTTTTGGTCGGAAAGATGAGGATGGAAAACCCATTCCGTTCCATGTTTACTCCATGCGCCAAGCCATTGAAGAGGAGTTCATTCTCGATGTGCTTAAGCATTACACGAGCTATGCAACCTTTTACAACCTGGGGGCCTTGGCAAATGAGAAGCTAGTGCCTCAGAAGAAGGCTAAGCAAGCCTTGGCCCAATTCGCGAAGCTACATGCTCACAACATCAGCCAGAAGGTTGTTGTCATTGTGGAGCACTTTCGCGAGCATGTTGCAGCCAAGATTGGTGGAAAAGCGAAGGCCATGTTGGTGACAGACAGCCGAAAAGCTGCTGTACGTTACAAACTGGCTATCGATAAGTACATTCGAGACCAAAAGTACCACGATTTAAAGACCTTGGTGGCATTCTCTGGCTCTGTCGATGACCAAGAATCGGGCTCAAGCGATTTCACCGAGGTGAACATGAACTCCATCAAAGGGCAGGAGCCCTCCGAGGCGTTCAAGCAGGACGAGTACCGCATTCTCCTGGTAGCCAACAAGTATCAGGTCGGATTTGACCAGCCTTTGCTGCACACCATGTACGTTGATAAGCGTTTGTCGGGTGTTTTGGCAGTCCAGACGCTCTCCCGCCTGAACCGTATGTACCCGGGTAAGGAGGATACTTTTGTCCTGGACTTCGTCAACAAGCCGGATGAAATCCTCAAAAGCTTTCAGCCTTACTACCGTACTGCACAGCTCGAAGATGTCACAGACCCTAACCTTGTCCACGAGCTGCTGACAAAACTCAATCGAGCCGGTGTGTATTTCTGGAGTGAGGTAGAAACCTTTGCTGAAGCCTTCTTCAACCCCAAAGTTAAAACGCAAGGTGCCTTGCATGGGGTGTTGAAGCCGGCGTTTGACCGTTACGACGACCTGGACGAAGAGGAGCAGCAGTTATTCCGCAAGGATTTGACATCCTTTATCCGGTTGTATGAATTCCTGTCGCAAATCATTCCTTACGCTGACCCAGAACTGGAGAAGCTGTTTGTCTTTGGCAAGAATTTGGCACCTAGGCTCGCGGAGCATGGTCGAAAAGAGCAACTCTCCTTAGACTCAGATGTTCGCCTTACCCATTACCGTTTGCAGAAGCTTGGTGAGCAAAAGCTTGACCTTGAGGCTGCTGAAGTCGTCAAACTGAACGGTATCAGTGCGGTCGGTACTGGTGCGGCTCCTGAGGATGAGCGTAAAGAACTACGAGAAATCGTCTCAAAGATGAACGACCTGTTTGCTGGGGACATCACCGAGTCTGACTTCTTGGGCGCTGTTACGACTTGGCAAGGGCGCCTCATGACCAGCGACAAGTTGGCGGACCAGGCCAAGAACAACTCTGAAGAGCAGTTCGCGATGGGCGACTTTAAAGACGCTTTCATGGACGTCGTCATAGAGGCGCAAGACTCCCATAACAACATTGCGGACCAGCTACTTAAAGATGAGCGCATCCTGGGGGTCATGCAAAAGATGCTGGCAAAGATGGTCTGGAAGGGGTTTCAGCAGGGCGCCACTGGTGCGCCTTGACTTTGCATTGCGCCTGGTATCAATTAATGTGGGAGCAGATTAGTTGCATTTCATTCCGTTAGAAATTACACCTCCGAAGAATGAGGCCGACTTCGAACGCATGTGTGTTCAGGTCTATGGTGTGGTCTTCAAAGACCCGATGCCAAAGACAAATGGACGAAGTGGTCAGGCACAGAATGGTGTGGACATTTTCGTGAAGGACCCGTCATTGGGTCGAGTTGGTATTCAATGCAAAAAATATACTCTTAAACCGGTGAAGTGGAAGGATGTAACAGATGAGGTTGACAAAGCTGACGAGGGTCGAGTTGCAATAAAGAAGCTGATTCTTGCGACGACAGCAGTGAATGATGCTGTACTTCTTAGACAAGTACAGGCACTGTCGGATGAACGCGAAGCGAATGATTTTTTCCCAGTTGAGATTGAGTTTTGGGGCGACATTTGCAATCACATTGACCGTTACCCCTTTCTGCAAGATAGTTACTCGCCAAACTCACCGGGTGCGTCCTTTCATAGAACTGATGTCAAGCTCAGCTCAATACAACAAATCAGTCTTGAGACCCACGCCGCAGTTGTAAACCTGAGCCTACTTCCCGGTGGACGGGATGACTCTGTAAACAGACTAATTACAACGCAACTTGACCATACAAACGTCCTGCTGAAGGCTGGACGTTATAGAGATGCTTTAGACCACTTGGCTGTAGTTGGGGTCGACATGCTTCCTTTCGACAACCACCAAAAAGCAAGATGGCATTTACAAAAAGGGCTTGGCCAGTGGTTGAGCCATGATGCCGTCGGAGAATCTGCAGACCATTTCCTTAAGGCATTTTCCTTGTATCCGAATGATGAGCGGATGGCAGCAGCTAATGTTCGCGGACTAATGTTCAAGGGGGACTTAGCATCGGCTTTCGATGCGGGCAAAGCTGCAGTAGAACGATTTCCCACCTCCGACCAAGTTTGGTATGCTTATTCCAATGTGACGTTAATGCAGGGCACGTCAATTCAAATGGCTGATGTTCCCCTGCACTTGAAAACTGAACCGGACGCTCTTCAGTTTGTTGCGCAAGTTGAACTCAAATCGGGAAACCTTGATGAAGCAATTCGTCTGAGCCAACTTGCTGCTTCGGATGCAAATGCTGGTTTCTTTGTTCGAGCTACTGCGCTTCGGGTTGCCGTCGATTGCAGTTCACGTCTTCCACCTGGTGCCATGAATGGGGTTTTGCCAGAGCGGGAAAAGAAGGCATTACTTTTTGCCATTAATTTATTTGAGCCTAGGCACGAACGGCTGTGGGCTGTGCAATCTGCGTCGACAAATGAGGCTGCATCCCATTTAGGTTATGCGCTTTTAATGTTGGCGCGATATTCAGATGCGCTTAAATTAGTCAAAGACGCGGAAGCAAATCGCTTTGAGTCAAGAGCACTCTTGCGTGTTCAAGTCATCGCTCTTTCAGAGCTTGGGGATAATGAAACTGTTCAGGCATTGGCCCAGGCGCGCAGTGCTGAACTCGACCCAGAAGCTGTAGCGATTGCTGGTCAAGTTGCTGCAAACTGCGGAAATATGACGCTGTTAAAGAGACTTTCAGAAGTGGCCGCAGTGCTGGTGCCTCCCAACCCAGACGCGGTAGAGCTGATTGCAGCTTTTCATTGGGAGGCCCTTGAACGAGCTGAGCAACGAACTTTGGCCGTTAGTGAAGTGCTCAAGGCTAAGCTAGAACTCTCAGGTGGATTGATTTCATGTTGTGTTGGTGGTCGAGTCCTTAATCGTGCAGGGCTTGCGTTAGATGCTCACGCCGTTGTTTTGAGGGCGCAGAGCCTCATAACGGACGAAAGTAATTTTGGCGACAAGCTTATGCTTGCCGAGTTGCTGTTCAGCGTTGACCAATGGAGTCAGGCTGCCGACCTGTATGAGGGTCTACTTATAGCGGGGACTCTATCCGAGCTGCACAACCGATTGCTATCCTGCTATGTATGGTCGCGGAATCGAAGGAAGGCGAAGGAACTAATTGGGCGGCTACCAGGGGGGTGGCACGAAAATGACGTCACTCGGCGGCTGGCGATAGAGCTTGGACAACAGGCCGGGGATTGGGCGTTCTTAAAGCCGTTGATGTCTGCCCAAGTCATTAAGCATCCGAACCAAGCCGGAAGCTGGCTTTTCAAGCTTAGCGTGAGTCTTCATTCGAGTAGCCCGGCTCAGTTTCAAGCTGACCTTAGAGAGGTTCCAAAAACCCTTGAAGGGCCGATTAAGCTGGTGGTACAACTAGCGAGGCTGGAGTTGCGGTACGGGGAGCTCGAGCGCGGTATGCATCGGCTTTATCGCATGGTCCGTACAAATCTGGATGAACCAGAGGCTTTATCTGCGTACTTTATTTCGATTATGGGTGCCTCTCGTTCTTTACCAATGATGGAGGCATCTCTTGTAAGTGTTTCAGATGGTAATTCCATATCACTTTCCGATGAATTTGGTCGGCTACTTGAAATTGTGATTGACCCGCTGGACGTTGGCAACTTACCAAAACGAGATGGCTACAGTGACAAGGCCTCACCAATTGCCAAGGCGCTTATTGGAGCGAAAGTGGGGGATTCTGTAAAAATCCCCATGGCATTTGGTGACCCAGCAGAGTACGTGGTTAATTCGATTCAATCGGCATATCTTCGGCTACTGCAAGTTGTAATGGAGCGGGCCAATTCAATTGGTGGGTTACCGCACATGAAGGCGGTCCCTATCGGGACCACTGGAAATGCCGAAAAAGACTTGGCGTTTATGAAGGCGGAGGTCTTACGAACTTCGTCAATTTCGAAGGAAATATTTGAACATTATGCCAAGGGGCATCTGACCCTAGGGATGTTCGCAAAATTACAAGGTAAAACGCCGGTGGAGGTCGCAATAGGCTGGCCTTTAGAAGGACCGCCGCTTTTTGTGGCAAATGGGACTGAGGAAGAGCGGACACGTGCCTTTGAGTTATTACATCGGCCTGATGCCTTTTATGTCATTGACTCATTAACTATTGCTGAGTTGGTTAATTTCGGACTCACTGAGATTCTGATAGCACTGCCGCGAGTTCTTGTTTCGCCCGTAACTAAGGTGTTGTTGGAGGAACGGCTGAGAGCGGCTGAGGGTGACAGAAGTGTCGCCACAACTATGGAGGTAATGGGGCAACTGACTATTGTTGAACATGGTGCTCAGTACCATCAGAAAAGAGTAGCTCTTTGCAAAGAGCTCCTAAGCTGCATTGAAACTTATTGTCATGTGCAACCTGCATATGGGGAGCTGGGCTTGCCCGTCGAACATGCTGCACTTGTCGATGTGTTGGAAGACGAGGAAGTTGAGGTGTTGATGCTGGCAAAGAGCCAGGGTGCTACAGTTCTGTCATTGGACGGACGGTACAGAGCCCTTCTCGAGAGTTTTGCAAATGTGCCTGGTATTTGGCCGCAGGCTTTGCTTATGCATTGTGGCCAGCAAGGGCTACTTGAAGCTTCTTCAGTGAGTAGAGCTACTATCCGGCATTTTTTGAATAATCGAACCTTTGTTTGCGTGAATTCTGGTGATTTAGTTTGGATGGTTCTTCAAGGTGGAGGATTTCTTCAGCAGGGAATGCAGAGATTTAAGAGGTACCTAGGCTCAAGTGATGCGGAATTCTTGTCAACTGCCACGGTTGCATTTGAGTTTCTTGCAAAAATTGCTGATTTGAGGATTCACTTAGGGGCTTTTGGCGAGCTGTTTGAACATGTTGTTGAGGCAGCTTTGCGACATCCGCATTGCCCTCCGAACTTCATTCGTAATATAGCCGAGTTCGTTGAGGGCCTATCGGGTGACCTCAATATTGCGGAGCAGCTGTATCGTCCAGCGGATATGCCGCGAATCGAGCGAATAAGTATGCAGCGGCGATATCTTGCCGAGCGGATGCGAAAGGCACGGGCTAGCGCATCGAGGCCTGAAGTCATGCGCCCAATCGCCGTCCGTACGCTTTTTTGTAGCACCATTCCTTGGATAGTGGAGGACCTTGGCAATAAGAGGGAAGCGATTTCAGCCAAGAATTATGCTAAGGGCGATGGAATGGATTCGACGGAGTTAATCGAGGACATATTCGAGAAGCCTAGTGCGTATTTAGTTTCTCCATCAAGTTGAGCGCATTAATCCGATATTACATGGCCAAAATACCGAATTCAAAGTGACTGTGGAATCAGGGTTTTTTAGTTTAACCCGACAGAATAACTACATCAGCATGACTCATTTGCACTTTGAATTGGTTTTTTCGGTATTGCCTTGTGCTATTCAAGTACTGTGACGATTAGGACTTGACTAGAAAATCTTCGGCTGTCTTGCCGCTCTCCAGTGCCACTATGAACCAGCCTGGGCGCTTGCCATGTCCAGTCCAAGTCTTTCCCGTCTCATCTCGGTATTTAATAACACTCACTTTTTTTTCTTTCTTTGCTGCCATCTTGTTCAAGGGACCCGCCGCACTGCCCTTGCGCTTGCTCGGAGAGATTGCACCTACCTTGGTTTCGAAAAGGTCCGCAGGTGTCAGGCCGTAGAACTCAATTGCTGTTCGAATACGTTCAATGACACCTCCGACTTCCTTCGCTTTTATGACCGCAGCCTCTTTCTGAAGTTTTTCAATTTGACGATGAATGCTGAGCAGATTTTTTGCCATATAGGTCTCTGAAGTTAAGGTGTTGTACATAAAAATAGGGTTCATGGAAATTTCATCATCCCCGCGCTTACTTCAATTTAGGTCAAATTTTTGTTGATGAAGCGTTCGGTTTAGTAATAGAAGCACACGCTCTAGAGTGTAATAAAATTCTTTCAAACTGCATCAGTGCTAACGACTGAAGACCAGAAATGTGGCATTCGAGCTAACTTGGCTAGTCATTGTGACGGCTACTTTGGGCAACTGGCTTGCATTTGGTTATGCAGTGCGATGTGGGTTCACTGCTTACTGTGCCATGATATCTAAATGAAGCTGCACTTTTTCCTATCTATCAGCCTCCTGAGCTTCGTCACTGCATGCAGTAGTCCGCCAGCCCTCCATGAGCTACCAAGTCCTTTAACTGCGGCGCATCAGCAAGTAGTGCCGGTGGAAGCCTTAAATCCTGACGTACAACAAAGTACGATTCAACAAACTATTTGCGTTGCAGGCTACACCGCTTCGGTTCGGCCATCAACTACATACACAAATGGCGTGAAATTCAAGTTATTACGGGAGAAGGAACTTCCCATTTCTGCGGCGAGCGAGTTTGAGCTAGACCATCGCATTCCGCTTGCATTGGGCGGGCATCCTCGGAATCTTCAGAACCTAATGCTTCAGCCGTGGGAGGGGAAAGATGGGGCAAAAGTTAAAGACCGACTTGAACGGCGCCTCCAGCAGTTGGTCTGCACAGCAAAGCTGCAACTTGAGGATGCCCGACGAGCGATTTACATGGATTGGCAAGGTGCGTACCGCACCTATATCCAAGACAAATAGCGTCGGCATGGAAGAAATCCGGTAAATCCGGACCCTAAACTAAAGTTGGATGGCCAACAGTTTGGGACAGCTATGGCGCTCGCTCCATATAGTCAGACTTACCCCTCTCTAGGCCGCTCCAAGCCATATAGGGCCGATTCTTGGTGTTTACGGCATTTACTGCGTAAGCGTTCCTAGTATGGCAGGCGCCCAGGCAAGGCATCTCCACACTATGTGCGATGCGTGCAGCAATATTTTGTGACACACTCATCCGATGCTCCGACCAAGGGGGGAGGACGCGCATTTTTTGCAGGGCGAAGCACCTTGGTGGTCATTCGTTCGCCAAGGACCCAGATGGACGAAATCATTCAGCTACCGGTAGATGCGCAGCCTGTAGCTCCTCCCGCCACTATCGATATTGAAGCCACGTTTGCCGCAAGGCTGAATTTGGCCGACTATCAAAACGCCGTCCCAGTTTTAAGAGAGCTTGCGGTCGTCAACAACCTCAACACTGACCTCAAAGAGCTGGACCTGGTTATCTCGTCGGAACCTGCGTTCTTGCGGCCAAAGACTTGGCACATCGACGCTGTTGGGGCGGGACAGACAGTTCGGCTGTCCAGCCTTGACGTGGTCCTCGACGGCACACACTTGACGCGGCTCACCGAGGCTGAAAAGGCCGTCGTCAGCTTGTCGCTTCGTTCCCGTTCAGCGCCTGAAACCGAGCTGGCTAAGAACGATGTATCGGTTGAGCTGTTACCCCGCAATCAATGGGGCGGACTATCGTCCATGCCCGATATGGTCGCGGCATTCGTTCAACCGAACGAACCCTATATCGACCGTTTGCTGAAGCAGGCAGCGGACATCCTGCGGAAGGCCGGAAAGGATGCGTCTCTGAATGGATACCAAGGTGGAGCGAAGCGGGCTTGGGAATTGACATCCGCTATCTGGAGCGCCGTCGGCGCCATGGGGATTGACTATGCGCTTCCACCAGCGAGTTTCGAACTAAAGGGACAGAAGGTACGCAGTCCTGGACAGATTGCGGAGTCCGGGTTAGCCACATGCCTGGATATGACGCTGCTGTTCTGTGCCGCGCTGGAGCAAACTGGACTCAACCCCATCATGGTCTTCACGCAAGGACACGTGTTTGCCGGCGTTTGGCTCAAAAAAGAAGAATTTAGTACATCGGTTGTGGACGATGTCACTGCGATTCGGAAACGGGTCAAGCTCAAGGAGTTGGTCCTTTTCGAGACGACTTTGGCGACGAGTCGCCCACTACCCGCATTCAGCCACGCGTCCGAACGCGCCAATTTCCAGATAGCCGAAGAGCAAGAGCAATCGTTTGAGCTGGCGGTAGATATCCGACGTGCCCGCTTGCAACGCATAAAACCCTTGGCCAGTGCCGATGCGGTTGTACCTAACGCAGGAGGCGGTGCTGGCGAGACGGCTATCGCCGAACCTGTCTTCGAGGATGCGCCAGACCTACCAGACGCTCCTGACGAGGGAAGTGACGAACGACCTGATGAGCGCCCAGAAGACCGGCTTAGCCGTTGGCAGCGCAAGTTGCTGGACCTGTCCCTGCGGAACAACCTGCTGAGCTTTAAGGGTGTCAAAAAGGCCATAAAGCTCGATGCACCGGACCCTTCCGCGCTGGAGGACATGCTTGCCGATGGTACCGCCATCAAGCTGCTTGCACGGCCTGATTTGATGGACGGAAATGACCAACGCAGCCTCGCCATTTATGAGGAGCGTGTGCGGGAGGATGTACGACGGGAACATGCACGTGATGCACTGAGTCGCAAGGAAGTCTTTGTGAGTCTTCCCCAGGAGGATATGGAGACGCGTCTGGTTGAGCTCTATCGCACTGCACGTTCCACCCTCCAGGAAACCGGTTCGAACTCGCTTTTCTTGGCTGTTGGTTTCTTGTCGTGGACCCGTGATGCCTCCGACACGAAGCGCTACCGGGCTCCGCTTATCCTGGTGCCGGTAACCTTGGACCGCCGGAGCGTACGTTCCGGTTTCAGCCTCAAATTGCATGATGACGAGCCCAGGTTCAATCCGACGCTCATCGAAATGCTGCGCCAAGATTTCAACCTTGAATTGGGCATCATTGACGGCGACATGCCAAAGGACGAAAAAGGGCTAGACGTTAAAGGTATTTGGTCCCAGGTCTCCAACGCCATCAAAGATGTGAAGGGTTGGGACGTGGTCGAAGACGTGGTGCTCTCAACGTTCTCATTTGCCAAGTACTTAATGTGGAAAGACCTGACCGAGCGTACCGACCAACTGAAGCTTAACCCGGTCGTCAGGCACCTGATAGAAACACCTCGGGAGCCGTATATCAGCACGGTGTCCTTTGCCAATCCCAAATCGCTGGACACCGAACTGCCTCCGCAGGAAATGTTTTGCCCCCTGCCTGCGGACTCGTCGCAATTGGCGGCGGTAGTTGCCGCCAGTCGGGGTAAAGATTTCGTTTTGATTGGGCCGCCCGGCACCGGGAAGAGCCAAACGATTTCCAACCTTATCGCGCAATGCCTTGCGGAAGGCAAAAGGATACTTTTTGTCTCTGAAAAGATGGCCGCACTGGACGTGGTTTACCGACGTCTCAAAGATGTTGGTTTAGGTGACTTTTGCCTTGAGCTTCATTCCAGCAAGGCGAGCAAGGCAGAAGTCTTGGCGCAACTGAAGCGCTCATGGGAAGCAACAGGTGGGATGGACCCTGAAGAGTGGAGGGCCCAAGCCGAACGACTCGGGACCCTCCGCAATGGTCTGAATCGCTACGTTGAACGCCTACATCATCGGTATCCAAATGGTTTAAGTGCCTATGACGCTATCGGACGGGTTGTCTCCGGTTCCGAGGTTCCACAGCTTGGATTGTCTTGGCCGTCAGCAAGGTCACACGACTTACAAAAGCTGTCCTCGCTTAGGGAGACCGCAGAACGACTGGACTTGAATGCCCACGCCGTAGGGGGCAGCCTTGTCGCGCACCCGATGGGCGATATCGTCCATACCGATTGGTCGCCAACGTGGCAGGCAGGCCTCCTGCAAGCCGCCAGGCAGGTGATTCCTGCTTCTGATGAGGTTGGACGGGCGGCGGAGTCCTACTTGGGCACTACTGGGCTCCCGGCGTTGGCTTTAGACAAACGGGTGCGTGGCGGGATTGCCGTACTTTGCCGAACACTGCCCCAGGCCCATGGGCGCGATTGGCGATTTGCGCTGGCACCCGACGTAAGAGGGACCATGGATGGAATCCAGCGTGGGATTGGTTTAGTAAGTGCATACAGGGCAGCGCATAGTGCACTTCCTACTGTGTGGGCGCACAAGACTTCGCAGGCGCTGACCGCGGGCCTCGATTTGGTGAGACGCGCCCGTGAGCTACGCGCCCAACTTGATGCAGCTTGGCATCCTTCGCTCTGTGGAGAGCTTGCCCAGGCAATCGAGCTTGTGGAGAAGTACCGGGAATGCAAGGCTGGTCTCTCGGTGAAGTACACCGACGGCCCCCTCCCGTTCGATGTATTGAAACTGCAACGTGATTGGCAGCTAGCCGTGAAAGCAATTTGGCCTGCAGGTTGGTTCAAGCGCCGAGGGTTGGTTCAGCAACTCCGACTGGCGGTCGTCGAGGGAACCAACATCGATGCCGCAGAGGACATCCGACGACTCATCCGGCTCAAGGGCCTTAATGTGGATATCCAGGCTAAAGCTAGCCTGCATGTCACCGCTGAACCGGTCTGGAGCGGCCTTGAGTCAGATGTGGATGCAGTGCGGGCTGCTATTGCTTACCAAACCGCGCTGGCCGGTTTGCTTGCCAACAGTGAATGGGAGGATGTCGGACTTCAGCTAGTGGCAGACGGTAAATGCGGAGAAAACTTCAAAGCTAACCTTGCCAGGATGCGTGAACTCCGAGTCATCGACCTGGAACTCAGCAAGCTAAGCTCGTTGACGCATGAGTCGGATGGCGTTTGGCGCACTTACGATACGGATTTAGATGCCGCATCAGCCGCAGTCGCTTACCAAGGTGCCTTGGCCGCATGTAGGGAGGAGCAGACGTGGCGGGATGATGGTTTTGAGCCGGTTTCAGAGGGACGTTGCGGTGCACACGCCGTAGCAGGTCTTCAGTCCATGCGGGAAATGCGTCGTCTGGTCGGTGAGATTCAGCAGCTTTCCCCTCTGTCTGGGAAAACCAATGGACTGTGGAATGGAACAAAGACCGATTTGGTAGAAGCAGAGGCTGCGATTAAATTCCAATCCATGCTGGCAGCGGCCATCGGCTCGATGGCCGCAGATGCAGAAGCCTTGGTTTCCATTAAAGGACCCATTGACCGTCTGCTTGGCGACGGGAATATGCTTTTAGATGCGGCAGGGCCCATCGTTGCTGCGGGCCAGCGCTTTCTAGCCGGGCTACAGTCTTTTGATAGCACTTTGGAGCAGTATGGTCAGGCGAGCGGTCATACCGAGGCTGGGACCCTGGTCGAAGGCACGGTATTCAGCGTCGCAGAAAAGGCCCAGGACCTGCTTCAACATGCGGGGAAAATTCATGCATGGTGTGCCTGGCAGAAGATTCGGGTCCAAGCTGTATCTCAAGGACTGGCTCCACTGGTTGCTGCTCTCGAACAGGGCGGTATTGCCCTAGGTACCGTTAAAGCGGTTTTCAATACCGAATACTGCCGCTGGTGGCTCAACTCCACTGTTGACAGCGATGAGGTTCTGCGCATGTTCGTATCCGCCGAGCATGAAAAACGCATCCGCGATTTCCAGGAGCTGGACAACCACTTCACCGAGTTGACTCAGAAATGGGTCCGGGCCAAGCTTTGTGCGGATTTGCCGTCCCAGAATGATGTGAGCAGGAACGGGGAATGGGGTGTGTTGAGGCACGAGATGCACAAGAAGAGAAACCATCTACCGCTTCGGACGCTGATGGTTAACTCACCATCAGCCATTACGAAGCTCGCACCGTGCCTGTTGATGAGTCCACTGTCGATTGCGCAGTATCTGCCCAGCGATACCAATAATTTTGATGTTGTGGTTTTTGACGAGGCGTCACAGATTCCTGTTTGGGACGCAATTGGAGCCATCGCCCGTGCGAAACAGGTTGTCATGGTGGGCGACCCTAAGCAGTTACCTCCGACAAGTTTCTTCGACCGTGCCGAAAGTGATGCTGACGACGCGGATATTGAAGCAGACCTTGAAAGTATCTTGGACGAATGTATGGGGGCGAACCTTCCTACTATCGACCTTTCTTGGCACTACCGCAGCCGGCATGAAAGCCTCATCGCATTCTCGAACCACCGTTACTACGGTGGTGGCCTGGTCACATTCCCGTCCCCGGTGACGGAAGACACGGCTGTTAGCTTCCACCATGTCAAAAAGGGTGTTTACGAAAAGGGTGGCGCACGGACGAACAAGCCCGAGGCGATGGCGCTGGTGGCACACCTGGTTGCGCAGCTAAGGGCACCGGCATTCCGGGCTTCCGGTAAAACAGCCGGCGTCGTCACGTTCAACTCTGAGCAGCAGCGGTTGATTGAAGATTTGTTAGACGAAGAACGGCGTAAAGACCCCTTGCTAGAGTCTCACTTTGCTGAATCGCTTCTCGAACCAGTGTTCGTTAAGAACCTGGAAAGTGTGCAGGGTGACGAGCGGGATGTGATGTATTTTTCGCTTACGTATGGCCCAAATGTCAGCGGCGTGGTGTCGATGAACTTCGGCCCCATGAATAAACAGGGCGGTGAACGGCGTCTGAATGTGGCCATAACGCGCGCCCGCCAAGAGCTGTGTGTGTTCTCCAGCTTGCTGCCAGAACACCTCGACCTGTCCCGGACGCAAGCTGAAGGGGTACGTGACTTGAAGCACTTCATGGAGTTTGCCCAGCGTGGCGCTCGTGCCTTAGGTGAAGCAATTGCCGGGAGCGTCGGAGACTTCGAAAGTCCGTTTGAGGAACAGGTTTCGGCCGTGCTGGCACGAAAGGGCTGGAGACTCCAGCCTCAGGTCGGTGTTTCATCCTTCCGAATAGACCTGGGTGTTGTCGACGAAGACTTCCCTGGCAATTATCTTGCCGGTATCGAATGTGATGGAGCGACCTATCACAGCTCGGCGACCGCACGCGACCGCGACAAGTTGCGCGAACAGGTCCTCCGAGGGCTCGGCTGGAATATTGTCCGCATATGGTCAACGGACTGGTGGATAGACGCGGCTGGAACTGCTGAGAAAGTCGACACTCAGCTCCGGGCCTTGCAAGCTGACAGAAGGGCTGTCCGTGCAGAACTGGCGCAAACTGAAGCGGAGAGTGCAGCAGACGCGGCGCAGGTACTTGCGAAAATTACGCCGGCCCCTGATTTAAGTGTCCCGATTGAAGTTCTACCACCAGCGGTTACGGACGAGCCCGAGATTCTTGAACCATCGATGTATGCCAAACAGTTTGTTATGGAAGAGATACCGACGGCCACGCCTGAGAGTTCTGCGATTCCGGACGCTCTGCCGGATGCCAATGCTTTCTTTGAACCGCATTACGACGGAGTGCTTTTAAGCATGATTGACGAAGTCGTTCGCCTCGAAAGCCCTGTCCTCGATGCAGCACTGGCTCGGCGTATCGCGCGAATGCATGGTTGGCTTCGCACAGGGGCCCGTATCCATGAGCGCGTTGTACAACTAGCCTCCCGCCAGCACACTCAAACGACAGAGGACGTAGGCTCGTTCTTTTGGCACAGTACCGGCGCTGATGCAACGATGATTACTTTCCGGAAGCCTCAGAGTGGAACTACCAGGGTTGTTGAGGAGATTGCCATGCAGGAGCTTGTCGCATTGGCTAGGGGGCACATACCGGTTGCCACTGATGTAGAGGCTGGTATCACTGCTATGTGTAAATCGCTTGGTTTGCAACGTGCAAGAACTGCTAGTCGGGAGCGTCTATTGGTGGCATGGCGGGCAGCTGCTAGCTCAGCTAATAACGAATTGAACTAGCCAATAGTCGCTTTCGATATGGATAACAGGTAGCCAACGGAAATCTGCCAATAATGGATATTCGAGCTGCCTGCCTGCCAGTGGCCCATATCGTGAGCATGACTCGCCAAGTATGGGTCTCAAATCTACAGAAAAATTCGGGTCACATAGCCCTCTACAAACGGAAAAACAATACTCATGGATTTCGCGCTGGCGAGCATTATATGGCTTGGGCTCTAATGGCCGCAATACGCGAAATCATCATGTACTTCCACAGTTTACAAAAAGAAACCCTCATTGAGCGTGTTGCGTTGTTCGCCCATTCCTGCGTTCCATTAGGTTAGGGCATGACACCATACTTGTCATTTCCAATAGCTTCTGCAATCGTAAAGCGTTGTCGAATCGACGTTTGACTATATGAAAACCGCTAGATATTTCTAAGTTCTTTACTCCTGAAAATTCTCCTCTACTAAAAAAATACTATTGGAATAGTTATGAACAATGAATTAAGCGCGCCTATTAAGTCGGCGATTGAGGCAGGTAATGCAATTCTTTTTTTAGGAGCAGCTGCATCGTACGATGCTCTAGTGAATGGAGTTAAAACTCGAATTACGGCAGATAAGGTCAAAGATGTTTTATCCGATAATTTTCTCGGTGGAAAGCACAAAGACCGCTCACTTATGGTTGTGGCCGATTACTCTCGAAGTGAGGCTTCTTTACCTAGAGTTCAGGCACTAATTCGCGAAACATTCGTCGGCTTGAAAGCTTCAGACTTTCATCTCATTGTTCCTCGTTTTCGCTGGAAAGCGATTGTTACAACAAACTATGATTTAGTAATTGAAAATGCTTATGCCCGAGCCGAAGATAGACTCCAGGAGCTAAATCCCGTCACAAAAGACGGCGACGAATTAGAACAGGCATTGAAAGGGCAAAATGCTTTGCCGTATTTAAAATTACATGGATGCATTAAGAATCATAACGATACAGCCGTACCTATTGTATTAGACTCTAACGAATATGCAAAATTCAGGCGTGGTCGTGAACATCTCGTAAAGACTTTTATTGAGTGGGCTCAGAATAGCCCCATAATTTTTTGTGGATATAGTCTTTCAGATGAAAATATAAAAGAAATATTGTTCGACATAGGCGATGGCAGCCAGCATCGAGATAGATACCTTTATGTTAGCCCAACTTTTAGCAGTATTGAAGAGCGTTATTGGCAAGAGCGCAGAATTACACCGTACGCGGCTTCATTTGAAGGTTTCTTAAAGTCTATAGATTTGGAGATTTCGAGGGACAATAGAAAAATTGCCGCCGCTTTTTCAACTGGTGAAAGCTCACTCTCCAAGTGGATTCCATCGCATAGAAAGCCATCTGACGCACTGAGGCAATATTTAGAAGAAGAACTTCAACATGTTTTGCCAAATATTGAGGCAAATTCCGCAGTAAATCCAAAGTATTTTTATAATGGTCTTGATAATACATTTGGACCAATTTATGAAAATTTGGATATACGCCGAGGGCTTGAAAAAGAAATTATAGAAAATGCTGTTATCGACACATTGTCAAGCACTTTGCCGAAACTTTTTATATTGGCTGGCTATGCTGGGTGTGGAAAATCAGTACTTTCGAGACGCCTAGCGTTGGAGACCACATTACTGCTGGATGCACCGTTGGCAGTTTACCTCCGGGAGGGCTCCATTCTAAGACCTGATTTGTTAGTCGAACTACAGAGTCTTGTTGAATCACGTTTATACGTTTTCATTGACGATATTCTTTCGCATGAAGCTATACTCGGTGATACATTAAATTTTCTAAAACAGGATAATTCTAAAATAACCTTAATTGCAAGTGCTAGAACCAACGAATTGCACATTTACGGAGATGGATTCAAAGCGCACATTAATAAAACTTTTGAACTCCACGACCTAGATAAAAAAGAAGCAGAGCAACTGATTGAAAAATTATCGGAAGTAAAAATTCTAGGCCCAATGGAAAGCTATTCTTCAGAGGAAAGAAAAGTCTTCGTTGAAAAATTCTTTGAGCAACAGTTATTGGTTGCCCTTCATGAGATTACTTTTGGAAATTCGTTTGAAAATATTTTAACTAGCGAGTTTGAGCAAATCTTACCCAGAGAAGCTCAACAAATCTATTTGGATATTTGCACTCTTCATCAATGTGGTGTGGGCGTTCGGGCAGGTCTTGTCTCCCGAATTAGTGGAATCCCAATCGCCAACCTAAATGAATTTCTGACGAAATCTTTGGCGAGAGTCGTTCGGTCAAATTTTGAAACAAGATATCGCGATTATGTTTATCAAAGTAGACATAGTGAAATTGCGAAAATGGTATTCTCTCAAGTAATAACTGACCCAGCAGTAAGAGCTTCACAGCTTACTCGAATGATATCAAAGCTAGACTTGAATTACAGTAGCGATAACAAGGCATTTTTTGAGCTTGTGCGGGGGCGAAAGCTAGCTGAGCTGTTTCAAAGCAAAATTTTTGCTGTTTCTGTATTAGATGCGGCTGAAGAAGCTGCTGGGCCACTGGGGTATCTTGCTCACCAGCGCGCGATTCTTGAAATTAGACACGCAGAAGGTAATTTCGATGCCGCAGGAAATTATTTGAGAATGGCTGAGCGTGCCAACAGGGAAAGTGGTCACAGTGACAATAGCTTGCAACACACAAAAGCTGTGTTGCTGCGGAAACGTGCAAATCTATCGAATTCAAGCACAGAGCGAGAGAGATATCGAGGAGACGCATTAGCCATTTTAAAAAACCAAGTACGAATTGGTCAAAATTCTCATGCAGACCATTTGCATGGACAGCTACTTTTAGACGAGCTTAAAGATTCTTTTGCCGAAAAATCGTTACCATTAGGGTCTGTCGAAGGTGACTCAAAAGACCAAGCAATAGTCCGAAAAATCTCGGAACTTTCTAAAGCTATATTGACGGGCTTGCAACGTGACCCCACAAGCCAACCCATGACTTTATTACGGTCTGATTTTTTAAATAAAATTGGAAATCAACCTCAGGCAATTCAAGTACTACAGAAATTTAGTAAGGCCAATCCAGGGAGCTCAAATATTGAAACTGTACTAGCCGAGGCCCTTGCATCGAGCGGGAACATTCCGGATGCAATTCAAGTTTTACACACCGCACTTCTTCATTCTGCAAATGATAAAGGCGCAAATTTGGCTTTGGCAAAGTTGCTTATCAGGCAAAATGAAATTCAAAATGCGACGACAGCGCTTACCCACCTACGGCGGAGTTTTTCCGATGGCGATAGCAATTACGAAGCGAGATTTTATTTCGCTAAAATGAATATTCTATATGGAGATAAGGCTCGTGGGATGTCAGAGTTTTCTGAATTTCGCAGAATTCATATGGATGTCTCAGATAAACCTCGTGCTCATGTTTGTGAGGCTAATGGCGCCAGAAAAAAATTTAGAGGAATAGTAACCAATAAAGATTCATCCTTTGGATTTATAAGGTGTCCGGAGTTGAGGTTTGATACTTATTTTCGGATGCAGAGTATGCCCGCGAGCGATTGGAGCTCATCATCAAAAGGGCAGGAGGTTATCTTCGAACTAGCCTTTACTTTCAAAGGGCCGGTAGCGACTTCCGTCAGCACAGTTGGCTATCTGTAGGCTGCGCTCCGGAATTTTCAATGGTCCTATGTGGAGCCCCCTAAGTCTGCATTAGTCAATGCTCAGACATCGGACAGAAATCGTCTAGCTTGGAGCTAGGCTGCCTGACAACAAACGTCTTATGCGAACGTCGAAGAAGTGAGATTTCCCGTGAGGTCGAGACTGGCTCCGAAAAATCAACCGAGAAACTTCGTCGCTGCCAAGATGCGTGCTCCGAGCGACTTATCGTCACTAGCTGGTCGGAAAGCGCGAAACGAAGTTTTGTCGTTTTGACTCCTTCTTTGGACGTTTCTTCGCCTTAGTTTGCAACGTAGGTCGCAGGATACCGGCGACCTTCACTTGAGAATCCTGCATTCTGCAAAGCAGCAAGGACAGGGTCTTCCGATGCTGACGGAACCAAAAATCTTTTTTGGTCGGGGTCTTTGAGGGCAAATTCGGGCGACAGTCGTAGCTTTAACCCCAAATAGCGGGCGCAATAGTTGCGCGCCAAATTTCCCGCACCGCCCAGGAGCCCGCAGGACTGCCGTTGAGGACGCAATGCAAGGTCGGGCGGCAGTATTGAGCTAAGCCGCAGAAATGGGTGAGCTCCCTCGACCAATGGAAATACGAAGATGGTCGGCCATTCAGCAGGGTTCTCTCCGGTCCACTTGTGATTCGAGAAAATCCACTCACCGCCTTTCATTTGTGCGCACTTGTTAGTTGCGAACCAAGCGGCTGTCAGATGGGCGCTAGTTATGTCCAGGTATGCGGACGGCGCCCCGTACTGCTGAAGCATCAATCCGCGTTGAAACGTCGTCAGCCCAACGTCGGGGAGTGCGTGGCGATTTCGTTCAGAGAAGTTGCTGTGCAAGTGGTTGGTTTCTGGCAAAAGGGCCTGTGCGGCGTCAACCCATTCGGACAACTCAAGAAGCAATTCGTCATAACTGGTGATTGTTTCAAGATGCTCGTCGTACCGACGATACAGCGACGGTGTGAAGTCTGATTCGGGAACGTTGGAATAGGGTGTCAAGCCGAGCTTTAGGAGGCCGTCACGATTTGGAGTTTGATAGTCTCTTGATTGACCGCGAAACCATAGTTCGAGGTTGGGCACCTTCTTCGACGCCTGTGTGAGTTCGGAAACAATCTCTTCAAGGTGCGATTGCGAGCGAACAAGAATCTCGGGGGCAATGCTTCTCTCCCAGTCGCTGCGAGCAGGAGGCAGGAGCCCGTTGAATACATGTCTCGCCGAAAGTACGCCGCCAGAGAGCATGTTGTCGGCCCTTTTTGTCCATTGGTGGGTTTGCAGGTCGAGGGGCATTGAATTGAGCCTAGACTGCCAAAAGTCGATTGCGAAGCAGTGGTTGCCAAACGTTCCATCCTGGCGGATGAAAAAGCCAAAACCATATAGAGGGTCAAGTGCGTAGAGCGGAGCAGGGTTGTGCCACGCGGCGGCAGCGGCATCCGAGTGGGGCGAGTAGGCCGACAACATCCGAAGCGAGAGAAGTGAGAGCTTCGTTTTGGTGGCGTCAAGCCCTTGTCCACGTAGGCCAGGTAGCTTGGATAGTTCTGAGTTGATTCTCGATGGTGGTACCGGGTGAGGAGGCTCTAGGCTCAATGCTGTCTTCTCAAAAGCGTTGGATAGCCCGAAGTCTCGGATGACTTTCGCTATCTCCGTGAAGTACGAGGCCCTCATGGCTTGCTCTAGTTGAAGAGATGGATAGCGGCTTCTGGCTTCCTTGTTGCTCGACCGAGATGCTGCCGCGCGTAGAGCTTCTTTTATAGCTTCGGCCGACTTGTTAAGCACTTCCATTCAGGTTGTTTTTTCTCAGAAAATTACGGACACAAAGTTAAAGCCGAAACCTAGCAATCGTTCTGCAGATGCTTTTTCGGAACGCAATACGGATTGTCAGTTCCTAGCCGAAGGCAGTCGATTTCGAGCGTTGCCAAACATTTCTGCGCCTTCTACTGAAGCGGGGCAGCCCGGCAGATACGCTCTAAGAGTTGCACCATAGGGATGGCAACGGGAAACGGTTCAATTCGATAGCGCTCACAGATACGCTCAACCACCCACTTGTCCCAATACGCACCGTAGCCCTCGTCATCGAACCCTCTCAGGTCTTCCCGGTCGTCGAGGCCACAGCCGCGGAGTCAGACAGCGCAGATTCATCGGTCATCAACGCCCAAGGCAGGCCAAGAATTTCGCCCAAAAAGCTATCAGCCAAATCCTTAAAGGCATCCATGTGGTCACTTGAAGCAAAGGTGACGGGTCTATCGCTCATCGGGAGCATTTTGCCGTGATTCGACCGACAAAACGCTCAGACGATTTGGCATTCCTTACCGCCCACTCTTGGCAGTATCTTGCCTCAGCGGTGGTTGTGTGCAAAAGAGTTATCCCCTGAGTAAGAAAACTGGAATTGCCTAAGTAATTGATTTATAACGATTTTTCCAAAACTTGGGGTGTAAGCACTTTTGGCATGTGTAAAAGAGTTGTTTCCCGGCTTTTTGCACGTTTTCGTCAAGTGTGTAAAAGAGTTCTTCCAAAGAAAACTGCTGACCTAAAAAACGGGTTTAACGGCAGAAACGGGAGGGCCGGGCTAGGGTGTCGAGCTAATCCTGCCAGCTTGGCGAGGGTGCGCTGGGGGCGTGCGGGGGCGCCGTAGGCGGAGGTGAGCGGTTTGGCCGGTATGCCGCTGGTGGAGCGGTTTTGGCAGACATCTTGGGGATTCCGGCAAATGGCCAGGTGGGCGGCCAGCACCGTTCTGCACGGATTTGCTTTGTGTGTAAAAGAGTTGTTCCCTTGAGCGTTTTCTAGAGCTGAAGCGCGGGGACTCCAGTCCAGAGTTTGTAAAGGCAACTCGAGCCGGATGGCCTAAGGTATCAAACAATGCGCTGAGTTAAGATTAAACGAAACGGGTTCTCTAGCAAGAATCCTTAACACCTGCCCCTTTAGAAAACATCTTTGAATGCCTGATTATAACGCTCGCCTTTTGTTGGCCATTAAACAAACGCAGGCAATTGGACTCAGTACTGAGAACTTCCAGGTTGAGGAAACGCTGCCGGTAAAGAGCGTCGTAGAGTACGTGGATGATTTATTGGAAGCCGCTGAGGTCGAGTTCGGCACCCGGTACGAAGAAGGACTCGAGAATTTTGCGTTGCAGTGCTGTCTGGTGACCTTGAGAATGAAACCCCACGTCGAACGGATTTTGGGGCGGTCGGCCTTGTTGACTGTCGGGGGTGCTAGGGCGCATGGCACAGATGTATTCACAGTAGTGGAGCCGAGTATCCGCGCAATGTCTTCAACCGGAAACTACCACGTATGGCTAACATTGCCGTCGCTTGAAATCATCGATTTCACCCTGTTAGCTGGTCTTGCGCTGCAAAAAGGAGCACCCTCTAACAAAGCAAAACTGGTTGCTGGGCACCCCGAATCATTTGACGGATTCGGTTGGACCCCTTGGTGGGTTGGTAGTGCTATAGGGCGTCGCTTGCTCAAACCTTTTGAACATGCGCTCATAGATAGCAGCTAATTTTGGTGTCGATTTCAAAATTGCTCCCTGAGCCTCAAGGCTCTCGATTATTTCGTCGAAGGTCATTTCGTCGAATAAGCGGGGCGGTGGTTTTGTCGGAGTCATGTTCGCTTTGTTTGAGGGATAGTCCTCCGTATAGCGCATCACCTTAAATTCGATTTTTGGCGGGCGGCGTCAGCCATAGACCTGTCGTTCACCATTACTATCCGGTCCAGCACGCACAGGCGCAGTCCAATCAACAGTATCCCCAGGCACCCGTTTACCAGCAACCAGCACCGGTTGCGCAAAATCGCCCGCTTGGTATCGGCGTAGGCGCGGTACTTGGTGGATTGCTGGGTAACCAGGTGGGTGGCGGTAAAGGTAAGACCCTGGCAACCCTCGCTGGCGTTGTGGGTTGTGGCTACCTTGGTTATGAGGTTGCCAAGCGAAATCAATAGGGCTGTTGGTGCAGTCGGCAGGCGGCGTAGGTAGGTAAGTCCACTAGTTAAGCTGGAGGCAGTTTGGTGGCGAACGGTGGCTTGACTGAGCGCCATGCGCTTTCGCATACCTTTAAATCACAATTTTGGCTCCAATCACGCGCGGCGTTAAGCCCTTTGTGACGACGCATTCGACCTTCTGGCCGATTTCTAGCTTTTTCCAATGCACTCCATGCGTCGTAGCAGTGATGGCATATTGATTCCCGTCGTCTGCTTCAACACAGGCGTGCTTGAGTTCTGATGCTACCGTGATGACTGTCGCAACGACGGTTCCATAGTTGTCCAGCTGAGAATTTCCAGTGGGCATTGGACTGGAGAACCCAAAAACGGGAAACGAGCCTTCTAAAAAATCGTATATGTCTCCCGGCTTGTACGCATCGTCAACGATGGGCACGAAAGGGACAGTGGTACCTTCATATCGATGCTCGAACACTACCCGGGCTTCCGAGGGAAGTTCACTGGCACGGCAGTACTTCATTCCATTGAAATCATATATTTTTGGCTCAAGCTCGCGGGGCCATGGGGGCAAGTAAGTTTGTCCCGTCGCTTGGAAGCAGAGGCTGATTTGAGTCAACCTCCAAAGCCCAACAGGTACTGCGGGCACGGGGAAGTGCCGTCCGTCGTCTAGTATCAGTTGACCGCCAGTCAACACCAAATCCATACTAAAGAGCGGTGTTTCGTTCAATTGAACGTCGACTAAATAGTCAACTGCATTTTCTGGGCAAGGGCAATCGTTCCCTCGGTCAAGTGCGGCATTGATAGCACGTGACAGGAGCAATGCTGTTGGCTCCGACCACCGGGGATAGCCAGTGATTTCCGCCTGTGCAATTACTTGTTCTTGGAAGCCATACAGGCTGCAAGCGTACCGCCCGACTCGCATCCCTGAGACCCGCCCAACTTCACCCAGTACCGTGAGTATCGGGTTCCCTTCTGTAGCCACCGCATGAATCTCAATGTAGAGCACGGTTACCTTTTATGCGATGGCGGGGCGGACACTTTGCTGATTAGTGGTGATAGAGCGGCTCGAATGAATGGCAAATGACTTTGATTTAAGCCGATGTCCATCTTGCAGAAGACGACTCTTTGCTTGCGGTCGTGTACGGAGTTTTTTAGACCCGTACCGCTTAGTTCATCGTCGAGAATTAGGTACGGCTCGCCTCGGTGGTTTTCTAACAGCCACCGGTCGATTGCTTGACAGCGGGTTTCTCCCCTGTTCTGCGGTGCCTCCCAGGCATCGTGAAGACTTTTGCTCAGAACTTCAAGCGCAGTCTGCTTAAAAATGTATTCGAAGGAGTCGCGCAGCAGAAAGCGGAGCCAGCTTGTGGTGATTACGACCCGGGCATCATGTTCCGTAACTGCCTTTACCAACGTTTCGATAGCTGGTGGGTGAAAGAGTCGCTCCCATAGCTGCGGCGGTGGATTGGAAGAAATTACATCAAAGACACCAAAGTCGCCAGGTCGATTGAGAACTATCACCTCGTCGAAATCCAGCATGATGATAGGTCGCACGTTCATGGAGGAGCTTTACCTAGGAGCCCAGACACATCGTTTTCCCACAGTTCTTTGCACCTGCGCACAAGCTTAAATTCGTCAGTTGACTCGGATGCCGAGAACGCTCCAAATGGTCCTTCTGGCATCTCTGTCTCTTCCGCACTCTCCAACTCTCCTGCCGGATGCTTGGCTTCTAAATGGTCCTGGATTTGAGCGATTGAAATGGGATTGGATGTGGACCTTTGAACCTCATCGGCCGCGGCATGCTTGTCCCCTAGAACAACATTTGGACCAGCCGCAGAATCGGTGCCATATCGCTGAGCGGCACCTCTCATAAATACCGCCCACCGAAGCAAGTGCCATCGAACCTGGTCTTGTTCCTTCAAGCGGAAACCGCCCATGGCATATCGGTTTTGCAGGAACCACTGTGCAAAGCGAATTCTGCTGTGTGGCCACTTTAATCGGGCTCGCACAGCTTCCAGAACCTCGTCGGTGGGGTGTTCGTATTGGCTTGCGGCATCTGGGCCGAGAATCAACAGCGCGCTGATATACCCGGCGTCCCACAGGGCCCCTGCCCGCGAGAGAGGTGAATTTTCTGGGCGGGCGGCATCGCGCATCGCGAGTGTGCAGAGGGTACGCCATATGTCGACTACGGGACTTTCAGAGACGTTTTCAAAAGTGTTAGGTTTCATGGGTATTGGGCGTAAGTTCGTCTACTAAGAGGAAATTCATGCACACATTGCCTGCAGCTTGCAGGCAAGTTCAGCTTGAACTGATAGGGGGCTAAGTCCTTCGTGTGGGTCTGTCTGTATGAGGTTTTCAGAGCAGCAGTCCGGCCAGCTCTCGGCATCGTCATCGAGTGCCAGCCATGCCCTGGGTTTGCGTAGACAGACGTCGCGCCATACTTGATTTCCACGCCCAAGGTCGATGAGCAAGTCCTTATTCATGCCACTGTGGAATGTTCCTCCGATGACCCTCACACGGAGGCCTGGCGAGAGCTTTTTTGCTGTGCCTGCATAGCCAAAGTGCCACTGCCACGCGGTACTCAACACAATTCGTACATCGGGGTATGGAAGCAAGAGCGTTTCGAGCAGAGCGGAGTGCTGAAAGAGGGTGTAACCGTCTGGTGCGGGGAAGCGGATGCCCTTCGACGGGTGCCGCCACACCCGTTCGTGATGCAGAACTCCATCAAAGTCAAGATACAGCAAACGACCATTCGCTCCTTTCACGTTTTCACCATGGGAGCAACTCTCTTGCTTACCACTAACTCTTTGGAGCTAGTTCGAGAGCTATCTGTCATAAGGCTCTTTCATTCAGTAGGGTCAAGATAGCGGGCAAGTTCACCTTGTTTATTTATGGCGACTTTTATAAACAAGTCGAAGTTCCTGAACCTTCTCCGTGGCCGGAGGGGAGTCGTTTGCACTGGTAATAAAACTTTTCCCATTCGCAAGCTGAAAGAGAAAGAGGTCATTAGCATCCGATTGATAAGCGCTTGATACCTCGTCAAAGACGGTTGAATCAGTATTTCTAGTCGGCTGGTGCATGCATACAAGGACCTTCGACCAGGTACTGGACGGGCGTCCCGTAAGCAATAGGTCCGCGATGTGTATGGACGTGGTGACCCACCTTTTGGTTTTTGGCTGCCCTGCGACGTGCTGGTCGCACTCAACGACGAACCAAGTCGAAGTTGTAACTACTTCGGCTGCCATCCAATTCAGACTTTCGCATCTAGTGCCATCTTCTTCCTGCGCGTACCGTTTAACTGTCTGAATCCCGCTTTCCATGAGGCCGCTGTTTCCTTTTTTGGAGGTGAATTTTTGGGGTTGCCGTGTGTACTACTTGAGCAGCGGACATCGTTAACTTCGTAGAAAAACGTGCACCGAGTTGCTGCAATTTGCCTGCATTGTAGATGTATAAACAGTGGATATATGAACGGTAGATATAACGGCTGTAGATTTTAGGGCGGTATGTAGGCAACCTTAAGGAATGAAAAAGCAAGAAAAGGTGCCTGACGCACGCACGCTGTTGGCAGCCAATGTTCTAAAACATCGAATGCAGTTGGGGGTATCGCAGGAGAAGCTAGCGGAGATGGCAGGCTTTCACCGGACCTACGTCAGTCAAGTGGAGCGTCGGGTTGCGAATGCCACGACTGACAACGTTCAAAAACTTGCTGACGTCTTGAGTGTTCCAGTCGCGAAGCTATTTGAGGTTCCCAGCGAGAACTGATGGGCCTGTAGGCCGCTTTGGGAGGGGGAGGCGCTGGAGCAGAACTTTAATGTCACCTGAAATTCTGGAGCAGAACTATTTGTCACTTCGTGCGTTTTTTGCCCTGAATCTGCGTATTTGCAGAGTTTTCGCGTCATCGCGACTTAAGAGCAGATTTGGCACGAATTCAAGCTGCCGAATTCAGAACTCCAAATTTCCAGCTTGGGAATTTCCGAGAAGTGGGTGTTCATGCGGGTTTTAGGCCGCTAGAGCAGAACTTTAATGTCACTTAGCGGGGCCGCATTTCAGGGCTTGGAGCAGAACTATTTGTCACAAAACCGCTGGAGCAGAACTATTTGTCACGGAGCAGAACTTTAATGTAATCCACCAGCGGGCCGATTGGGATATGTTCCGGGCGGCAGGGGTGGCACATTTGATGTCGATCTCCGGGCTCCATGTGACCATGTTTGCCTGGATCGCTGCGGGGCTGGTGGGGTGGCTGTGGCGGCGCAGCGATGTGCTGGGTTGGCGTGCCGGCCTGTGGCTACCGGTGCCACAGGTCGCCTTGGTGGGCGGCCTGCTGCTGGCGTTGGTCTACGCAGTATTCAGTGGCTGGGGCGTGCCCTCGCAGCGCACGGTATGGATGCTGGCGACGGTGGGCGTGTTGCGCCTGAGTGGCCGCAGCTGGCCCTGGCCCTCGGTGTGGCTGCTGGCTTGTGCGGTGGTGGTGGCGATCGACCCCTGGGCCTTGCTGCAGGCGGGGTTCTGGCTGAGCTTCGTCGCGGTGGCTGTGCTGTTTGCTACAGATTTGGGAGCTGCTGGCGCAGGTGATGTCAGCGCTGGAGGTCGATTTCGTTCCATGCTACGTGAGCAGTGGACGATTACGCTGGCGCTCACGCCTTTGACGCTGCTGCTGTTCCAGCAGGTGTCGGTGGTGGGCTTGCTGGCCAACTTGTTGGCCATTCCCTGGGTGACGCTGGTGGTGACGCCCCTGTGCATGCTGGGTGTGCTTTTGCCGCCGGTGTGGCAGATGGCGGCCGGCAGCATCGATGGCCTGGGTTGGGTTCTGCAGTACTTGGTACAGCTGCCGTTTGCTACGGTTTCGGTAGCTGCTCCCGCAGTATGGATAGGCGCCGCAGGCGTTTTGGGTGGCCTGATTCTGGTGCTGCCACTGCCCTGGAGCTTGCGTGCGCTGGGTGTGCCCATGCTGCTGCCGGTGCTGTTGTGGCAGGCGCCGCGTCCGCCGCAGGGGCAGTTTGAATTGTTGGCGGCTGACATCGGCCAGGGCAATGCCGTGCTGGTGCGCACCGCCCACCACAGCCTGCTGTACGACACGGGCCCGCGCTGGGGGCAGGACAGCGATGCCGGTCAGCGCGTGCTGCTGCCTTTGCTGCGCGCCATGGCCGAGACGCTGGATACGGTGGTGGTGAGTCACCGCGACAGCGACCACAGCGGCGGCGCGGCCTCGGTGCTGGCACTGCAGCCAAAGGCGGAGCTACTGAGCTCCATCGAGTCCGGCCACCCTTTGCAGTCAGTGCGCACGGTCACGCGCTGTGCCGCGGGGCAGGGCTGGGACTGGGACGGTGTGCGGTTTGACGTGCTGCACCCGCTGGCGGGCGACTACGCCAGTCCTGCCAAACCGAATGCACTGAGCTGTGTGCTGCGCGTGTCGAACGGCGCACACACCGCCCTGCTGGTGGCCGATATTGAGCAACCCCAGGAAGCGCGGCTGGTGGGCGGGGCGGACGCCCTGCGGGCCGACGTGCTGCTGGTGCCCCACCATGGCAGTAAGACATCCAGCAGCCCGGCGTTTCTGGACGCGGTACGGCCCCGCTTTGCGCTGGTGCAGGCAGGTTACCGCAACCGCTTTGGCCACCCCGCGCCGCCGGTGCTGGCGCGCTACCAGGAGCGCGGCATCCAGGTGGTGGACAGCAGTCACTGTGGGGCGGCCACCTGGCAGTCGGTGGCGCCGCAGCGCGTGGCTTGCGAGCGGCAGCAAGCGCCGCATTACTGGCAGCACCCATGGGCAGATGGAGCGCTCTGAAATGTCGTTACGATGGATGCGGCGAACATAGGTCCCAGCGTTTGCGCTTAATTTGTGCGAGTTGCCCATTTGCACGTCAACATGGCTCGTTACTTGCTATTCTTTGGTTTCAGGAGATGAAAACTTATGCAGAAATTTGACGAAATGTATACATCGCTACCGTATGAGTTTTTCTCTAAGGGAAAGCAGATCCGGGATCACTACAAGATTTATGACGCGTGGTTGGCCAAGCAGCCGGGCGACATGATGGCCAAGCGGCGCGAAGAGGCCGAGATGATCTTCCGCCGCGTCGGCATCACCTTTGCCGTGTACGGCGCCAAGGACGAGGACGGCTCGGGCACCGAGCGTCTGATCCCGTTTGACCTGATCCCCCGCATCATCCCTGCCCACGAGTGGGGCAGCATGGAAAAAGGCCTGGTGCAACGCGTCACCGCGCTGAACCGCTTCATCCATGACGTCTACCACGACCAGGACATTCTGAAGGCCGGCATCATCCCGCGCGACCAGGTGATCAACAACGCCCAGTTCCGCCCCGAGATGATGGGTGTGGACGTGCCGAACAACATCTATTCGCATATCTCCGGTGTGGACATCGTGCGCGCCCCCGATGCCCAGGGTAACGGCGAGTACTACGTGCTGGAAGACAATCTGCGCGTGCCCAGCGGCGTGAGCTACATGCTGGAAGACCGCAAGATGATGATGCGCCTCTTCCCTGATCTGTTCAGCAGCCATCGCGTGGCTCCGGTGGCCCATTACCCCGACTTGCTGCTGGAAACCTTGCGTGCTTCGGCCCCTGCCGCCACAGCGGACCCTACAGTCGTCGTCTTGACGCCTGGTATGTACAACAGCGCCTACTTCGAGCACGCCTTCCTGGCGCAGCAAATGGGTATCGAGCTGGTCGAAGGCCAAGACCTTTTCGTAAAGGACAACTTCTGCTACATGCGCACCACGCGTGGCCCGAAGCGGGTGGACGTGATCTACCGCCGGGTGGACGACGACTTTTTGGACCCGCAGGTCTTCCGCCCCACCTCGACCCTGGGTTGCGACGGCCTGATGGCAGCCTACCGTGCAGGCAATGTGACTATCTGCAACGGCGTGGGTACCGGTGTGGCAGACGACAAGTCCATCTATCCCTATGTGCCGAAGATGATCGAGTTCTACCTGGGTGAAAAGCCCATCCTGAACAATGTTCCTACATACATGTGCCGCAACAAGGACGACCTGGCCTACACCCTGGCCAACCTGAAGGACCTGGTGGTCAAGGAAGTGCATGGCGCTGGCGGCTACGGCATGCTGGTCGGGCCGGCATCGACCAAGGCCGAGATCGAGGAGTTCCGCGCCGCGCTGCTGGCCAACCCCAGCGGCTATATCGCCCAGCCCACGCTCAGCCTGTCCAGCTGCCCGACCTTTGTGGAGTCCGGCATTGCGCCGCGTCACATCGATTTGCGGCCGTTTGTACTGTCTGCCAAGGAAGTGCAGATGGTGCCCGGCGGTTTGACCCGCGTGGCCTTGAAAGATGGCTCTCTGGTGGTGAATTCGTCCCAGGGCGGCGGCACCAAAGACACCTGGATTCTGGAGGACGACTCTGTCCCCGCGACCGTGCCTGCCGTGCACAGCCAATCCCAATCGTAGACACGTAGACACACAGAACAAGGAACGACTTCATGCTGTCACGCACCGCTGACCATTTATTCTGGATGTCCCGTTACACCGAGCGCGCGGAGAACACAGCGCGCATGCTGGATATCAACTACCAAACAGCGCTCTTGCCCCAGTCCAACGCAGTCGCCCAGGTGGGCCTGCAAGGTCTGTTGTCCATCAGCGAGCTGCTGCACCCCTACACCGAAAAGCACGGCGCCATCACCTCCCAGTCGGTGATGGAGTTCATGGTGAAGGACGAAGAAAACCCGTCCTCCATCATCTCCTGCCTGCGTGCGGCCCGTGAGAATGCCCGCGCGGTGCGCGGTACCCTGACCACCGAGGTCTGGGAGACGCTGAACACCACCTGGCTGGAAGTCAACCGCATGCTGAAGTCCGGCGAGTTTGAAAATGACCCGGCGCAGTTTTTCGAATGGGTCAAGTTCCGCTCGCATCTGTCGCGCGGCGTAACCCTGGGCACGATGCTGCAGGATGAAGCCTTTCACTTCCTGCGCCTGGGTACCTTCCTGGAGCGCGCCGACAACACTGCGCGCCTGGTGGACGTGAAGTTCCATGCGGTGCAAAGCGACTTTTTTGGCACCGCCAATGAGAAGGACCAAGAGTACGACTTCTACCACTGGAGCGCCATTTTGCGCAGCGTCTCGGGTTTTGAGGTGTACCGCAAGGTGTACCGCGATGTGATCAAGCCCGAGCGCGTGGCCGAGCTGCTGATCCTGCGTGCCGACATGCCGCGCTCGCTGCACGGCAGCCTGAACGAGGTGTTGAACAACCTGCTGCTGGTGTCGAGCGACCCGGCCAGCGAGACACTGCGCCGCGCCGGCAAGCTGCGTGCCGATTTGCAGTTTGCCCGCATCGATGAAATCCTGGCGACTGGCCTGCATGCCTTCCTGACCCAGTTCCTGGACCGGGTGAATGAGCTGGGAGCGCACATCAGCCGCGAGTTTCTGGTTCCCACCACCAACTGAGCGGCGGAGAACTGGCATCTTACTTAGCACTTCTGGAGAGGATTGCCCAACGGGGCAGTCCTTTCCGCGTCTTGATTTCGGAGCCCGCCTAACGCCATGGCGTTGACCAACAGGTTTACTCGTTGGCTAGGGCGCCTGAGCGTGGGGCGCAAACTCACGCTGATTTACCTGCTGGACCTGACCGCGGTCATTTATGTGTCCAGCATTCTGATCCACGAAAAATACCTGTCTATTGATTTCACCCGCAAGGAGATCCGGGGCACGGCATACAGTGTGGCGGTGCGAGATGTATTGATGCTGCCGTTTCTGCCATCGCAGAGTGGGCAGAATGAAGTAGCGTTGCAACGATTTCAGCAATTGCGTGAAAGCCTGGACGGAGAGCTGAAAACCACCCAGGCCAGCCAGGAGTTCATTTCCGCATGGCGTATTGCCGCCCGGGTGAACGAGTCGGAGCATCAAAATGCTTTGAAAGGCATGGTGCGGCAAGGCCGCGAGTTGCTCACCACGGTGGGCAACCAGTCGAATCTGATCCTGGACCCGGACCTGGATAGCTACTACGCCATGTCCCTGGTGGTGCTGCGTTTTCCGGAGTTGTTGGAGGTTCTCAACGACACGGTGCGCATACTGCCCAAGGCGCCTGCGGCGGACAAGATCCCGTCGGGTGTGACGGACCGGCGCACCGAACTATTGATACTGGCTGGCAGGCTGGATGCCGTGACCCTGGGGATCCGCTCCGACTACAACCAGGCATTTTCTGCAGGTACGCCGCTACAGCGCGCCGCTCTGGAAAACGGACGCAAGCTGCTCGAACAAAGGCTGAGCGCATTCTTGTCTGCCGTACAAGAGCTGGCCGATGGCAACCCGGACCCCCAGATATTGGCGCAGCTGGGCGTCCATTACTCCGAGACGCTGGATGCCATGGCCACGGCCTGGGCGAGCACGGCAACCGATCTGGACCGTTTGCTGCATGACCGCGTGGATATGCTGTTTGGCCGCATGTGGCTGCACCTGGGCACGGCACTGCTGCTGCTGTCCTGCATTCTTAGCCTGGTGTACGCAGTGGCTCGACAGATATCGCGGCCGCTAAAGCAGCTGGCTTTGGTAGCGGACGCTGTGCGCCAGACCGGTGACCATACGCGACGTGCGCAATGGCATAGCCGTGATGAAATCGGTCAACTGGTTGATGCTTTCAATGGCATGCTGGCGCAGTTGGACGAACAGCGCATGGTGCAGCAGGAGACGGCGGCTAGCACCCGTGCAGCCCAGGCGCAGCAGGCTTTGGTGGAGGCTATCCCGATTGCCCTTGTCGTGACTTCCGTGCCCGACCACGAGGTATTGCACGCCAATGCGCCGGCCCAGCTGTGGCTGGGCGGCACCACCCGTGACCCTTGGGTGACGGGGCTGGAGCATGGCGTGCGTGCGCGGTTTTTCCAGCACCTGTCTGACCAGGGCAAGGTGGACGAATTCGAGGTGCGTTGGCTGGGGGCTGCCGAGCCGTCCTGGGCCGTTTTGTCAGCGCGCCGCCTGCAGTTTCAGGGGCGGGATGCGGTGTTGACGGCGTTCACGCCCATCAATGTGCTGAAGGTGATGGAGAAACGCCTGGAGCTGTGGGCCAAGGTGTTCGAGGCCTCTTCGGAGGGCATCATCATCATGGACTCTAAGCAAAAAATACTCAGTGTGAACCGGGCGTTTTGCCGCAGCACCTCTTACGATTTTTACGAGGTGATTGGTGAGCACCTGGGGTTTTTGATCGAAGGGCCGCAGGCCACAACCTTGGGGCAACACCTGGATGGCTTTTTGCAGGAGCGCGATGCCTGGCAGGGTGAGGTGAACTTTCTTAAGCGTTCGGGCGAAACTTATCCGGCCTGGTTGATGGTCTCGGCCGTGCGGGACGGCTCGCGTTTGGGGGCGGTATCGCAGTACATCGGCATATCCGTAGACATTACCGACCGCAAGCGCACAGAAGCACGGGTGCAGTATCTGGCACAGCACGACGTATTGACGGAGCTGCCCAATCGTGCGCTGTGCGTACTGCGGCTGCAAGAAGCCTTGCAAGCAGCGCAGCGCGACGGCGATCGTGTTGCGGTGCTGTTCATTGATCTGGACCGCTTCAAGATCATCAACGACACCTTGGGTCACCATATCGGCGACGGCGTGCTGCGGTCCGTGGCCAATAGGCTAACGCAGGTGGTGCGGGCTGGCGACACGGTCAGCCGGCTGGGTGGCGATGAATATGTGATCGTGTTGCGCGGCATTGTTGAACGCAGCGAGGCGCAACAAATGGTCGAACAGCGCCTGATACCGCTGATTCGGCAGACGCACCACATCGAGGGCAATGCCTTGCACGTGTCCTGCAGTGTGGGTGTGGCGCTGTACCCTGAGGACGGCACGGATCTGGATGAGCTGATGCGACGGGCCGATGCAGCCATGTATGTGGCCAAGAATACGGGGCGCGACATGCTGCGCTTTTATGAGCCCGAGATAGAACAGCTGGCCCAGCACCGGTTGGTATTGGAGCAGCACTTGCGCCAGGCGCTGGAGTTGGGGGAGTTCAGCCTGCACTACCAGCCCAAGGTAAATGCCAATACGCTCGATATTGTGGGAGTGGAGGCTTTGCTGCGCTGGGATAACCCGGAGCTTGGATCGGTGCCTCCTGCCAGTTTTATTGCATTGGCTGAAGAGACGGGCTTGATCCGGCCGATTGGCGCCTGGGTGCTGCAAGAGGCTTGTTCGCAGTTGGCGCGTTGGCATGGGCAGGGGTTGGGTACGCTGAATGTGTCGGTCAATCTGTCTGCACTGCAGTTGGCTGATGGCGACCTTGCTGAGCAAGTGCGCAGTTGTCTGCTGCAGTATGGGGTCATGCCTGCAGCGTTGGAGATAGAAATTACCGAGTCCGTGCTGATGGACAACACCAACCTGGCCGAGGAGCAGCTAGCGGCGCTCAAGGCCTTGGGCATACAGCTGTCCATTGACGACTTTGGGACAGGCTATTCCAGCCTGGCATACCTCAAGCGTTTTGCAATCGACAAGTTGAAAATAGACCAATCTTTTGTGCGCGACATGTTGACTGACCCTACGGACTTGGCGATTGTTCGCGCCATCATTGCCTTGGGCCATACCCTGGGGCTGAGGGTGGTGGCGGAAGGTGTGGAGGGGGAGCAGGTAGCCGGTCAGTTGAAGGCCCTGGCTTGCGACGAGATGCAGGGGTATTACTTTGCCCGTCCCATGACCGCAGAGGCGTTCGCGCAATGGCTGCTGGATCGCCGGCAATCGCCGGAAAGACGGCGCAATCTTCTGGCGAGCCAGCTTGCTCAGTAGCTCAAAGTGACGTTCAGGCTGCCCGAGTAGAGCAGTCCGGCGCTCACGTTTTGAAGCGATTGGATGCGCGAATAGACGTTATGTACCTTGACCCCCGCCACCAGCGCCCCTGAAGATGTGACGCTGCTGCTGAGACCTGTACCGGCTGTGTTGCCCCACACCGTGCTGAAGCTAGGGTCTTTGTAGGCTTGGTAGTACAGCCTGTTGCCTAAATAGACGATAGAGCGGGTCGTGTCATTGTTGATACCGGTGCCCGCTATCGTCAGGGTGTAGTTGGTTGTGAGCGAGGAGCCGCCAGGAATGCATGAGACAGTGATTGTGCTTGTGGTGTCTGTAGATGAGGGCAATATCGAGTTGTAGATGCCGAACGCCATGCCTGACAACAGCAGCGTGCAGACAACAGCCGAACTGGTGAGCGGCGTCAAAATCAGGATGCAGATTAGGGCAATGTTGCGCATAAATAGCCTCCGGCAATATCGTCTTGTGGCTTGTAATTAAAGCTGCAGCGGTTGCCACCCCATTCGATGGTGACTTCTGCCGGTCGGTCCGAACGCTCGAAAAATACTTCGCTGCGTGACGTCACTGCGGTGTGTAGCCGTTGCGTTGAAATGCTGACTTTGGCGCCTGCTGGCAGCAAATTGCCCATCGCATCGCGCACGGGTACAGAGATGCCGCCATCGCTGAGGTCGAACTGTGCCAACACTCCGGCCGCGCTGGTGGGCACAATGTTTTGTTGGTCACGCGGCATGGCGTATTCGATAGGCAATGCCGAGGTGTCCACTCCGACATTATTGGGTTGGTAAGAGCGCCCCTCGGTCACAATGGCCCAGCCTTTGTCGTTGGTGCGGGCAACTTCGCGGTTGTCTAGCAGAACCGGTAGGTTGGGTAGGCCCACGTCCACCACGATAAAGGCGTCGTTGATGCGCCGCGACATAAAGTAGCGACCTTCTGCGACCCCAACAGCACCGGATACGCCCAAGGTCGAGGTAAGACCTCTGCTATCAACCTGGGCCGCCACTCGCCAGTCTGCCTCTGCGCCACGCTTGTTCCAGCGGGCACCTATATTGGTTTGTTCACCCACAGTGCCGAAGGCTTGGAGCCATTGGTTGTCCATTTGCGCATCGGGCGGCGGTGTTGACTGGACGCTCCAACCCAAGGATGCTTTTTCGCGGGAGCGTTGTTGCAGACTGAGCTGCCCGTCATAGTTGTTGCCCAGCGGCTGAGACCAGACGAGGTAGATGCCTGTAGTGACCTGGTCGTTAATGGCTATGCGTTGCAGGGACAGGCCCCATTGGCTACGCGGGCCGGTTTGCATGCGGGCGCTGAGTGACGATACGTTGGTCTTGCGTTCTCTGCTCTCGCGCCGGTCGTCGATGCTTGCCGAAATAGACCAGCGGTTGTTCAGGTTGAAGCTTATGCCTGAGCTGATCGTCCTGCAGGCGCGCCAGAGGCGATCTGTTAACACCTCGGTGAAGTCAGTTGAATAGCAGCCACTCAGCGACTGTTCCGCTCTGATGTTCGCAGAAAACTCCTGTGTGGCGTAATCATGGTTTACGTCCAGCCACCATTTGCCTTGCGGCTGTGCCTCTGAACGTTGCCAGATAACGCCTGCAGAGGAGGCGCCTCTTTGCGGCGATGCTGTCTCTGCGGCAAGCGTTAAACGGGCTGCACCGTCTGCGGCAAGTACCTGGGTCTGTAGCGTGAGTTCCCGGTTGATGCCGCGCCGCAATGTTGCGCTGGCCACTAAAGGCGGACTGGATCCAACGCTGCGACCATCACTGGCGAGGACACCCACATCTGCCGACCATTCGCTAGCGCCCGGTGTAAGCATTTCTGGCGCGTAGTAGTACGGCACGCTGCTATGCGTTTGTACGCCGCTTACATCGGTGCTGATGATGTCCATGTGACCGAGGCCGGGGAACTGCGGCTGCAGTTCTATGCTGTAAGGGCCATAAGGCACTTGGGTGGTTTGGCGAAACATGCCATCTATGAAAACATCGGTACGCTGAGAGCGATCAACTAATCCGTCTATGCGCGGGCGCAACACTTGGCTAGTACTTGGGCTTAGGCTTGCATTGCTGCCAATGCGCAGTCCTGTCAGGGGTAATCCGGCACCTAATGACGTGTCGGGCACGGAGATGCTGCCTGCTTGTATGGAGTAGCCTGAGCGCGGACGATCCACTTGCCATACGGCTTGTGTCAGCGTGCGGGAGCCATAACCTCCTATGACAACCCCGGCGGTACGTATGCTTCCGTGTCCATGGGGTGAATATATGCGTCCCTCCAGCAGAGCCGATGCACCAGGGTAACTGGTGAGCCATGTATCCACGTCGTAATTGAGGTATCCGCCTGTGGATGTGACCTCGGTTGCTTCACCCGTTTCGGTAAGCGCCGGCATTATGCGCAGTGGTAGCAACTTGCTGTTCTCTAGTGTGATCGTGAGCACGGTGCTGGCTTCGTCATAAAAGCAGCGGTCTTGCGAGCCACAAAAGCCGACGTGGGTGATTGTTTCGAACGTCCGCGTATCACGCCCTGCAAGACCCATGCGCCAGCTGCTAGCTTCGCTTTCAGGTATCCAAATGCGTGTGTTTGCGGGGCCTAGCTGCCGGTATAAAAGCTGGGATTCTGTCAATAACGTACCGTTTAATACGACGCTTACTACGATGGGTTCAACCGATGCAGGTGCCGGTTCCGTGTACTGCGCCAAGGCTTTTAACGGTAGTAGCCACAGGGCTAGCAGTGCCAGCCGGTAAGCGGATTTATTGCAGAGCGAGTGCGCTCTCGCGCTCATCGTCACCCTCCAGCCAACGTACACGGGAGTCAGGAGGAAGCTTGTCGCCCAACGGTATGGTCAATGCCGAACGCGCCAGTATGTAGTTGCTGGGTAGTTCTAAACGAATGGGTCCAGATGTACTAACAAGCGCCAACTTCGCAGCTCGGACATGGATGTTGCCGTCATTTTGGGCAATCAACTGCCAGCTATCAGCCTCTTTATGAACGAACCATTTCAGTGCTTGTGGTTTGGATTCTTCAGGCGCGACAAATACGGGTATGCCTATACGTAAACGCACGCCTATGCCCATGCCCTGCTGCAGCGGCGCGGGAGATGTCAATTCCGTGAAGTACAAGCGATAGGCGCGTTCCGTTTCACCTTTGCTTGGCCTCAATAGGCCAATTCGCAAGCGCATGCGTTGGTTCGGCGGCAGGGTGACTACTGCGGGGGTGACCACCACGTCGTTATCCAACTGGCCTTGAGTACCTTCGGGCCATACCTGGACCTGCGTTTCCACCGTGATTGTTTGCGCGCTGGTATTGGTGAGTAGAACGGACTGCACGCCGCGGTTCCCCCCAAAGTCAATCCGGGTGGGCAAAATGGTAAGCCCACCCGCGATGGCGCTAGCGTTAAGGAGGACTAGCGCGAGCCCTGCGGCGCTGTGCAGCAGTCGATGTACGCCAAGCAACATCTCAGTAATCTACCGTTACCGTGATTTGGTCTAAGTAGCTACCAGGCGCGACATTCTGATTTTTGGGAATTTTCCCGTAAATGATGTTTGGGATGGCAACACCCGTGCCTACGCCGGATACGCCCAGTGTCGCGGCCACAGTACCAAAGATGCCTGTCATTGCTGGATCGCGGTAGATCTCGTATGTGAGTCGAGAGGTGCCGTTGCCCATGCGCCTTGTCGAGCCTGCGGCAAAACTACCGTTGTTCAGGCTGATGGTGTACGGCGTCAGCAATGAGCAGTTGACGTTGATGGTGGACGTTGTGGTGGCATCGGTAGCGGAGCCACCGTCGTAGGTGCCGAATGCCATTTCGGTTGCAGTGACTGCGCATGAGGTGGCAACGGTGGCCGTGACGTTGAAATTGGCGGTAGCGCTGGCGGCGTGGGCGACGCTTGGCGGTAGCGCGGCGAAAAGGCTTATGAGCGCTAATTGCTTCGCAAGCGGCGTAATGCGCTTTCCATATATACCGCTATATGTTGAAGTATTCATCGCTGCACACTTTTTAAATCTATGTGCAAATGAATATATCAGCTGTATGTAACTTTATGCAATGTGGCTATGGCAATTTTCTTCGGGTTTGTAGGGTGATTTGAGAATTTCTAACGGGGCAGAAATTTCTATTTATATTAGATGTCTTTCATTTCACTACCGGGGGCATCAAATAGTTCACGTAACTTCTGCGGAATCGGTATTCCTAGTGCTTGAGGAAGGCTTGGAATGGGTTGCATGAACCATTTGTCATACAGTCGAGCCATTTCGCCCGTTTTCATCATGCTGTCTATTACTTCATTTGCCAGCGCTTGCAGTTCTTCGTCTTGGAGTCGAAACATCAAGGCAATTGGATCTGTACGCAGCACGCCATCCACCAAGACGTAGTGAGACGGATCTACGGAAAGTGCGCGTTGCGCAAGCAGAGATGGAGTGGGGGAGGCAACAGCATCTACGCGTCCTGATGTCAGTAGCGCAAAGGTATCTTTTGCTTGGCGTGCATAGGTTTCCTTGACCTTCTGCGCACCATTGCGGGCCAAGGCGCGTAGCGATGCAGCTGCCGAACTGCCAGCCTCCAAGCCTATTGTTTTGCCTCCAAGATTGGAAATACTCAGATCCTTGTTGTCGGCTTGGGTCATTACGCGAATCTCCAACACCATGGTGGCATGCGCAAGCAGAGCTTGCTGGAGCGAGGATGTGTTGACGGTGTTGCTACCGCATTCGATGTCTATCGTGCGGTTGTCCAACAATGCAAAGCGCGTCGCCAGGTTGGTGGGTACTGTGACTACCTTAATTTGCGGCAGATCGTAGCGTTTTTGTATTGCCGCGACCAATCGTAAGCAGATGTCGAGGTGGTAGCCAATATGTGTGCCCGATGTATCGAGATAACTGAGAGGAATAGCTGAATCACTGACGCCAAGAACAATACGTCCGGTGCCTGCAATTCGGCTCAAGGTGTTATCGTTTGCATGGCTCAATGTTGATATGCTCAGCCACACGAGAATTATGCTTAAGCTGCGCTTGAGTGGTGTCTGATGCTTACTTTTTTTAAATTTTTTTAGCATACTTTGATACTAAATTAATTTCATCATCAAATTTGATTATATTTTTGATATTAACTGGGCTTGTTGCTGGCAGTTAATGCCCTGGATGTTATTATTTTAAAGAGTTGGTGCGTGCATGCTTGGATGAAAGATGTAACCATGGCTAAATTTAGAAGGGTTTCGTGTTTTATTAAGCAGTGGCTTGCAGTCGGGCTGGGACTGGGGTTCGGCTTCGTCTGTCCGACCCATGCTGAATCTTCGGACCGCGCGGATGAAATTCGTATCGGCATGGTGAATGCGCGTAGCGGGCCCGTCGGTTTCATGGGAGAAGGCATGTTGCAGGGGGCAAGCGCTGTTTTCAATGAGGTGAACGCCAATGGCGGCATTTTTGGCCGCAAGATCGTTCTGCGTGTTGCTGACGATGCTTATGAGCCCGAGCAAACGCTTGAGCACACCATCCAAATGATCGACGATGAGAAGGTCTTGGCCTTGTTTGGCTACGTGGGGACTGCCACAGTCAACGCGATTTTGCCTCTGCTAGGCGAGCAGGATGTGCCATTGATCGGCGTCATATCGGGCTCGCAAAGCTTACGAAAACCCATCGTGCGCCAGGTTTTCAACCTACGCGCTTCATATTGGGATGAAGTTGATGCATTGGTCGACAGGCTGATGACCAACGGGGCCAAAAAGATTGCGGTTGTTTACCAGAATGATGGTTTTGGCTTGTCTGTGCTGTCCGGTGTAGACCGTTCGTTGTTGAGGCACGGTATGTTGGTCCACAGCACTGGCAGCTTTCAACGCAATACCACCGCCATTCGTATGGCTCTGTCCACGATGGTGGAGCAGCAGCCGGACGCGATCGTGCTGGCGGGCACCAATGCGCCCGTCGTGGAGTTCATCAAGCAGGCGCGAGGATTGGGGGTGAAGGCGCAATTTGCTACTTTGTCTTTTGTCGGCACCGAAAGGCTGCTGGAAAATCTGGGCAATGCCGGCCAAGGGGTCTTGATTTCGCAGGTTGTGCCTTACCCCGGGGATAACAGCGATTGGAAAATTGTGGGCAGTTGCCGCAAGGCCCTGAAGCAACAACTGAATGCACCTCTGAATTTCACCAGTTTTGAGGCGTGTATCTCCGCCAGACTCTTGGTGCTGGCTTTAGAAAAGGCCGGCCCTCAGCTTTCACGAGAGGCCTTGCGCAACAGCCTTGAGTCCATGCGTGCCTTGGACTTGGACGGCATGGCGATCAACTTTTCAGCGGACAACCACCAGGCCAGCGACCGTGTTTTTCTGACCCAGATACGCAACGGGAAAATAGTCCAGATCCGCTAATTGCGGCCTAACAGGCTGCTGAAATACCGCCCACCGACATGCACGCCGACCCCGCCGTTGCCGGAATTTTGAGGATTCGGCGCGCAACGAAGGTCAGACTGCTCGCTTCGAAGCCGATTCGGGCCTTCTGAA